>JADKIQ010000004.1 GCA_016721245.1 Sphingobacteriales bacterium | reverse complement strand
TAAAACTGCCTGTAAGGCTTCATCATCTGTTGCAACTTAAGAATGCAGCGCGTTTAGTATCAAATAAATCTATGCAGTATCGGACCAATTCCTGATAACCAAACTGGAAATAGGAGGTGGCTTCATGACCTGCCCGTCTTCCGTTTGCATAACAACGTTTTACTGCTGCAGGACACCTATTTTCCAAGCCGTGGGGTGGCTGTAATTTTCCGGAATAAACACCATGACCTGCAGCTTCCACTGCCACCAGTTTAACTCTCTTTCATGCTCTAAAAATGATAGAATGCACTGCAGCGTTGCTGCCGCTGCCAACACAAGCCACCACAAAAATCAGGGTTTTCCTTTCCTGTTTTTTTTCGAGCAATTGTTTTTATTTCTTCCGATATTACTGATTGAACGAGCAACCATATCCGGAAACGGATGCGACTCAACCACACTTCCAATGCGATATATCGTGTATCCACTGGATTTGCAATCCAGTCGCGCATGGCTTCGTTCGTTGCAGATCTTTTAATGTTCTAACCCGACTTGCAGTGACGTACTCACCTCCTAACATCTGCATGCGTTCTACGTTGCGACTGCGTTCAATATCCACCTACCCATACATACCACACATGTAATTCATTAATGCACAACCGTTGCTGTAGCCACGCCATGTTGTCCTGCACCGGTTTCGTAATACGCGTTTTACCAAGTCGTTTTGCCAGTAAAATCTGTCCAACCGGGTATTGTTGATTTTATGCGCGCCAGTATGGCACAAATTTTCCCGCTTTAAATAAATTGTGTTTTGAAATGCCCAGATAGCCGCTTGGCAAAAATACAAAGGAGTTGGTCTTCCTACATAATCTTTAACAAAGACAGAAACTCCTTTGAAATCCTTGTTCGTAACACATTCCAACAACGCTGCTGTAATTCTTCTACATTCGGACGGGTACTTAAAAATGTATGCTCCGCCAAACTGGCCATAATAGCCATATTCATATTTTTCCATCTTTGATATTTTTGTGTTTCCCTGACATTCGATGGATCAAGCTTGCCCTATGTGCAGTCATTTTTTGACGAGGCTCTTACAGCCTTTTTACATTTTTCAACAACTTTCTCAATCCTGCCTGACTTCAATTTGAATATTATTAAAATCCAAAGTATGAACAGCCAGCATCTTTAACAAATCGTGAATAGTTGAATATCCTTTATATCCAGTCCTCCTGATAAAAGACAGGTTTAGAATTGTCGTATTGTTTTCAACAAACCCCAGCCGAAATGGTTGCCGGTGCCCCATTCTTTGACTGTGTATCAAATAAGAAATAATCGCCAAACGTCTGCATATTCACCTAATATTCAAAAAATCAAAATCTTTATGTATGCTGAATGCTTTGATAATCGTAAAACCCAACAAGCGCAAGCCAAAGCAATATTCAGGAGTTTCATTTCCGTGCAACTGTAGTATGTTCATGTCATATTCCTTCGTAAATGCGGATGATGCTCTTTTTTATCTCTTTCATTCACAAAAACACTCTACTTTTTGTACCGGCAGTGCTGAATTAAAAATAAAAGAAGAAAAAGCTCTTTTGTTCATCCAGTGCTACATACTTAGATTTGGTTGCTAGAAAATAAAACCTATATAATCCGGATATAAATCCGCTACTTCCTGAATATTATCAGGATATTTCATGCCACAAATCTTAATCTTCATGTTACAAATTTAATTAAAAATCCCTGAAGGATTTAAAAACCTTCAAGGATTGAATTTATGAGTGCCAATTTATACTTGTTAATAACGGATCTCGTCATCTTGGGAAGCTTATATTTCTTCTCTTCTTTTTCTTTATAATTCTGCCAGTGCCTTTGAATTTAGGTACATCTTTCATATCTTAGGATTTTCGCCGTTATTTTTGGGAAGCGGTCGAAATAAAATTTGCGCCACATTGCAAAAAGCAGCACAGGTATTATGATCCAGATAATCACTTAAGTTGTCCAGTTTTATTTTTAGTTACCCCTAATGCTTGCATCGTGTTGTGTGCCAATTCCGAATTTTTGTAATTCACTTCCCGGTCGCCTTTACAATAACATAACTGTACAGGCGCTCAGCGGCTTCCAGCTGGTTACAAACTGTTTTCTCAGCTTTGAGTAAATAAAAATCAGGATCGGTTTTGTAACCCAGTACTAAAGAATCCATAACTACTTCTGCCGGAATCTTAGGCAGGTAACTTTATCTAACTCATCCAATGTTTTATCCCGGTTATTGGAGTAATATTTCAGCAAGGGTATCAAAGGCGGTTTAAATATGGAATAAATGTTACCGATATCAATCACATGATAGGGCTTCCCTGATAGGACACTAGTAAATACGGCAGGTAGAACGGACGCGGATACACCCGAAACATATACTTTCCTCCCGCTCACCGGTCATGTCGTAGGCACCGCTTATGGGAGACGTGGCTGTTACTTTTAAAACGCGGACCGTTCAGTTCTTCCGAGATATTTTTGTGGGGCAAAGACGAACGTCCACCTTGAGAGTAGCCCCGTTGTTAATAACCGTCCGTTTGTTTTTACATCAATCTTTTTATTCAGTTCATCAATGGCATATAATATATAGATGAACGATATGGCTTCCGGACCAGGAATGCTGATACAAGGGATCTTTTCGCCTTTCCTATTCCGTAATAATCCTGATAGTGGGCTACATAGCCATCTGTTGCAAATCCCAAGCCAATTCCCTGTTGCGCATCTTTCATCACTTATGTTTCAAGTGCTGATATGGATTTTTTGGTGTGAGATTTTACCAGGTTATAACTAACCAGATAGTTTACAGGAACAGTATTTTTTACATTATCTACGGCAACCGCAGTTTTAAGAATTGAGAAAAATAATGAAAGAAGAATTATTTTACGCATAGCTTTTAAATTGAAGGTAATATATCACTGTTTTTAGGGCTAACCAAATATTTGTTACTAATAAATTTTAATAAACAAAATAAAATATAGTAATTAACTTTATAAAGTTCCTGAAAAAAAACTTATTTTTATTTAATAAAATATAAAATATGGAAAATAAAAAAAGAACAATATTAATGTTTGCTAGCAATACTTGCTTATTTATTTTAGCGTTAGTTTACTATGGGCTGCATGGATAACAATTACTGAAAAAGATGTTACTGGTTTATTCCCTCGTTTTTTAAATATTTCTGTTTTAACAATTTCAGGTTACTTATCTATGAATGCAGGAGCAGTATTAGGTTTTACAATAAAAGGCCCTAGCTTATATTTTAAAAATAGCTCTAAATGGAATCCTAAAAACTTAATAAAGAATATTTTTATTGATTCAGAAGCAATACAAATATTCGCTTGTTATTTTTATGTATTTGGATTATTATTGGCATTAATTACTTATGGTATTGATGGATTTTCAGATAATGAAAAAGAATACGTTCCACTAATAGCATCTTTTTCTACTTCTTTTATAGGCGTCATTGCTGGTGCTTTAGGTATTGCATTAGGACAAACAAAGCCTGATCATGCAAATACTACAAATGTTAATAATCCTGTAATTACTGAATAATAGCCAAAGTTATTCAAAGAATGTACAACATTATACATACAATTAAACAAGCAGAAAATTTTGTTACGAACTTAAAACGTTCTGAAAATTGGGTGAGTAATAATGAATTACTGTCTAAATTAAACGATAGCTATAAACTTATTTTAGATAATAATCGTGAAGATCTAATACCATTTGTAACGGTAAATTTAGCATTATACTTTAGACGCCGTGTTTGCCGGGCAGGTGGAGTATACAGAAGCCGCACGGAAATACGCTGAAAAGTTTGAAAATTATGATTGTTTACTGAATGCGATTAGTTTACAATTTAGAGTGCAATTATATTTAGGGAATTTAGAAAAGACGCAAGAAATCTTAAATGATCAACTGAATATAGCTATAAACTATAACAATAGTTTTCAATTAATGAGTGCTTACATTAATCGTGCTTTTCAATATCACTTACTACAAAAAAAAGAAGAGTGTATCGAATCATTTGAACAGGCAACCAAGCACATATTGAAAAGCAAGGATAACTATTACATTGCAATGACCTATATAAACTATGCAGGTTATTTAATGGAGTTTAAAGAATATAATAAAGCAAAAGAAAATTTAAAAATTGGAAATGAAATAGCAAAAAAATATAATTATATAAAACCACTGGCTTTATCTTACGCAAATTTTGGTGTTTTATACTCTATTGAAAGTAAGTTTAATAAAGCAATTACATTTTATAATAAAGCCATTCATTATTGTCAGCAACAAAATAACACGAATGAAATCATACAGATAAAAATAATGTTAGCAGAATTATACTTAAAAGTAAATAAACATAATTTAGCCGAGCAGCTATTAAACGAAACATTAGAATTTTCAAACAATAACAACAGTAGAAATAATTTAAATAGTATATACGAAGAATTAGCTAATCTAAGTGAATTAAAAGAAGATTATAAATCAGCCTTACAATATTATAAGAAATATAAATCCATTAGTGACGAATTATATAACAGCGAAACAAGTAAAAAAATAAATAATTTAGAAATTATACAAAAAACCAATTTACTGACTATTGAAAGAAATAATGCCCAAAAGATGGCGAATATTAGCATGATTTCTTAGCCAATATGAGTCATGAAATCAGAACACCGATAAACAGTATTTTAGGAATTTGTTATTTATTGCAACAGCAATCATTAAATGAGGTTCAATCAGATTATATATATAGATTAAAACGATCCGGAGAAAACCTATTAGGGATTATTAATGATGTTTTTAGATATATCTAAAATTGAATCTGGCAAAATGGAATTAAATGATGAATTATTCTCATTAAATGAAGTGATTAGTGACATCTATAACGCTTTGGAGCAGAAAGCTAAAGATAAGAAAATTCAGTTTAAATTTATTAATCAATATAAAATGAAACAAAATTATCAGGTGATAAAATCAGGCTGTATCAGGTTTTACTCAACCTGGTATCTAATGCAATTAAATTTACACATAAAGGTAGCGTAACCATACTTATTGATAGTAGAGAATTAGACAAAACAACAACACAACTTACATTTATTATAAGTGATACTGGTATTGGTATTTCAAAAGACAAAATTGAACGTATTTTTGAACGTTATGAGCAAGCAGATGCAAGCATAAATAATAAATTTGGCGGCACTGGTTTAGGATTATCCATTTCAAAAAAAATATAGAATTGATGAATGGCTCAATTGAAATAAAGAGCAAACTAAACAAAGGAACTAAATTTACTGTATGCATTCCATTTTTTCAATCAGAGAAACTTGCTATAAATATTAATTCAAATATATTTATTTCACCAGAAGGATTAAACAATAAAATAATTCTAATAGCAGATGACAATGATGAAAATAGATTAGTTGCTAAAGAAATATTATTAAGTTTTAATAATACATTAAAAATAATAGAAGCTGTAGATGGCAAAATGGTTATAGATATTATGAACACAAAGAAAGTCGATATCCTTTTATTGATTTAGATATGCCTATTTTTAAAATGGAATTGAAACTGTACAAAATTAAGAAAAGATAAAAGTTACAATAACATTAAGATTATTGGAAATACTGCTTCTTTATCTACTTTTACCGACGAAGAATTAAAAGCTATTGGTTTTAATGAGTTTATTTATAAACCATATCAATCCGACAAGTTGATTAGAAAATTTAATTAAAATCCTATTATCTAATCACTTTAATTGACTATAAAAATTTTGATCCAAATCTAATTTTATTAATTCGTTGCCATACTTTATTTCAATCTGTTTTATTGAGTTATCATCTGGCATTAATAATTCATGTTCTTTACTTTTATCAACAACATTCATATTGTTCTAGCGTAGAATAAATATAATGGTAATGAAAAGGCTGAAATTATATTTTTATTTCTGTTATAGTAAGTTATTTTTCTTATTATTTTCATCTTGTTGTAAGGAATTTCTCCTTGTCTAATTGTTTGTTCTAAAATATCATATTTTTTTATTACCAGCGTTCCATTTTATAAAGAACCCAATATGCATTTTATATTTAATATCAAATCTGAATTTCTCCATATATGTATTAACTTTTGAACTATTTTATTTTCATCTTTATTTAGTTTATAATTTAACAGATTTACAGACTTATATTTTGCACGTATAAGCATTACATTTAAAATTGCGTATTTACATGCAATACCATATGGATAAACAAATAATTCAGAATTATTCATTGCACAATTATCATTGCATATTTTCCAAAATGTACTTTTTTTTGAATGTTAGATTCAGAAATACTATAGTTGTTTACTGCTATTTCGACACCTTGTCTACTTTTCCAATTGTTTGGATATTTTTCAGGTAGTTGTTCATGCATGCCTCCATCATCGTATTCATCTTGTAGCTCAAAATAACTATGACCTGCTTCATGTAAAAATGTACCAAAATCATAATACTCAGATGAAGAGTAACCATATTCAGATTTATCGTTATCAGTTTTAATTTTATGAAGAATCATTTTTAACTGTGCAAAACTTAGATTGCTATGATTTTTTGGATACCTTGTATGCAATGTTCTAAAATCAGAATTAACTGGATTAATGTAAAAATTATACGAATTTCTAAATTTCCTTAAGAAGGGTTCTTTTTGAATTGCATTATGTATGATTGAATTGGCTTGATAATAAAAATGACGTACATCATCTTCTATTATCTTAAGTTTATCTTCATCTTTTTGTATCTACATTTGAAATACTAGACATATCAATATCTTGAATAAAGACACAATTCATCGCTTTATCTCTATTAGAAACTATGTATACAGGAATAGGTTGGCGTTTGTTTAATAAAACTTCTTCTGATGTAGGAAAAGGTTTAGTTGCATAACTAATTCTATGAAAATAACTGCCTTTTTTATCAATTACTTCTACTACGTAAGTAATATATTTGCTTTTTTCGTATAATTCAGATTTCTTGTAGCTAAGAGGGAAAATAGGATTATACCATTCAGTAAGTAAGGTATATTTTTCTGGTAAATCAATTATCATAGGATTTCCCACTTTATCAATGTCTGATATCATTTCAGATAATTTGACATGCAAAATTTCGCCTTGTATTTTATCAATAAAATATGTAACATAATCTTCATTATCCTTTGATGGATAAAAAGGATAGTGAAGAGCTATTGTTTCAGTAGTCATTAGAAGATTATTTCCTGGATTTCTTGATTGATTTACTTCTTTTGCTTTGTGCGCTTTGTGTAGATGTTCTTAATGTATCTGGCTGAGGTGCACCAGCACCAATAATAATTGTATTTTTATTAACAGTTCTAGTTTCTTTAAATCCTTTTGCTTTAGTTCTAAACTTAGATAGTGGTACAATATCTGTAATAGTTACAGATTGAATACCAGGATTTCCAAGAGTACCATCATAATCTGTTACATTAAATTCAAATCGAACTCGATTACTATGAACTTTGTCAGCATCATCAATTTGAGGTGGCTGCGGTGGAGTAACTATACAAAATACCACAAACTTAAAATCAGTATCTGTTCCTCTTATATAACCTATTGATTGAAATACACCAAATTGTATATCTATTCTTTTAGATTTTGCAGTTCCAGAATTATTTTCAAAACCATCTTTTAGCTTAGCATGAAAACTAATATTTGATGGAAGTGTTACACTTGCATCCAAGTTAAACGTAAATTTAATTTCTTTTCTAGACATAACCTTAAATTTATTTAGTTAACAATAATTTTTATTACATTAAAAATAAAAATAATTTCTTTAAATCCAAATATATAACAATGTTTATTTCTAAAATATTTAAAATGCGTAAACGGTCGTTTGAATGCGTAAACGGCAAATTGATTTTAAATTAAGAAATATGGTGAATAAAAAAGCCAACAGTATAAACTATTGGCTTTTGATTTATGGCTATTGACTAAATTACTCTTCAATCATATACGGATAGCTATAATGCTTTGCCGGCACGTAGTTTTCTTTAACGGTGCGCAATGAAACCCAACGCAACAGATTCCATTTACTGCCTGCTTTATCATTGGTGCCGCTCTTTCTCGCTCCGCCAAACGGCTGCTGCCCTACTACCGCACCGGTGCATTTATCATTCACGTAAAAATTACCCGCACTATTCGTTAAGGCATTTTTCATTTTTTCAATTACATAGGTGTCCTGAGCAATCACCGCACCTGTTAAAGCATATTCAGAAGTAGTATCGACTAAATGTAATACATTGTCAAAATCCTCGTCTTCGTAGACATAGATCGTTAACACCGGCCCGAAAATTTCTTCCACCATCGTCACCGATTTCGGGTCTTTGGTTAAAATAACAGTAGGTTCTATAAAATATCCCTTCTTCTTATCGTGACCACCGCCATACATAATGATATTATCCGGATTGGCTTTGGCCTGATCGATATATCTCGTAATACGCTTATAGGCATCTTCAGAGATAACTGCACCCATGATAACAGAAAAGTCTTCCACATTACCAATTTTAAACGATTTTAATGCTTCATACATTTTCTCCCAGGTTTTATCCCAGATAGATTTTGGAATGTAGGCACGAGAACAGGCCGAACATTTTTGTCCTTGAAATTCAAATGCACCACGCAGTAAGGCTGTAGACAGCACATCTACATCTGCACTATTGTGTGCAATAATAAAATCCTTGCCACCGGTTTCGCCTACAATGCGCGGATAGCTTTTATAAATGTGCAGATTTTTACCAATCGTTTCCCAGATATGATTAAACACACCTGTTGAGCCTGTAAAATGTACGCCGGCAAAATCAGGATGCGATAAAATAATATTAGTAGTTTCCACGGCATCAGCGAAAATCATATTGATGACACCATCCGGCAGTCCTGCTTCCCGGAAAATTTCCGTGATCGTCCAGGCCGAATAGATTTGCGTATTGGATGGTTTCCAAACTACTACATTTCCCATTAATGCCGGTGAAGCAGGAAGATTTCCTGAAATAGCGGTGAAATTGAACGGTGTAATTGCGTATATAAAACCTTCCAGCGCACGATATTCAATCGTGTTGCGTAACGCCGGTGCAGAAATCGGTTGATCTTCATATATCTGCGAAGCAAAATGTACATTGAAACGCAGGAAGTCGGCCAACTCGCAAGCAGCATCGATTTCTGCCTGATATACATTCTTGGATTGCCCCAGCATGGTAGCTGCATTGATAGCTGCCCGGTAAGGACCGGATATCAAATCTGCAGCTTTAAAAAAATGGAAGCACGATCTTCCCAATGCATGTTGGCCCATTTATCTCTGGCTTTTAAGGCGGTGTCAATCGCCTGATGTATATGTTCTGTTTTACCTTTGTGGTAATGGGCAATTTTATGTGATAATTCGTGTGGTGGAAATATATCTACGGTATCGTTGGTGCGTACTTCTTTACCATTGATAAACATCGGAATGTCATAAATCACTGATTTTCGTCGAGCCAACTCTGCTTTTAATTCTTTTCGTTCATTACTATTTGGCAAATAACCTAAAATAGGTTCATTTTGTGGCGATGGAATGGGTGCAATTTTATTTGGCATAAGATAGATTTTGAGATAGAAGACATGAGATTTTTAGACTCCTTCTTAAAACAAAGTTACATCTTTTAGTTGAAAAAATAATTAGTTGTTAGGACAAGTAATTTCTATATAAAATCAGTTAAATATTCCAATACTAAATAAAAATACGTTACAAATAAAAACAATAAAACAAGCACAAGTAGAAATAGACGTCTGAATTTTATTATAATACTAATTTCATTTCTAATTTGAATAAAATCATAAAACCTTGGTTCTTTTTGTTTTGAAGGAATACTTATAAACAAGTAAAAAAATGAGGTTCGTGAGAAAATAGGATATTCCACAATGCTTTTAATTTCACCATAATTTTTTATCTGTTCAATATATTCATATAGCACATAACAACTTTTACCATAAACTTCCAAAGAAATAATAAGAACTAACAAAATTATAAATGGAATAAATACTATAAATTCATCCATAAAATTTAAATTTTACTAAGCTTTAAACGCCACCACCGCTTTGTATTCTGCTTCAAAATCATGCAGATTCTTTTTAGCAGTATCAGGTGTATAATTCAATTGCTGATTGAAGTAGGTATCCAGTTCATCTAAACAGCCATTCAGTTCAGGTCTTTCAAAATATAACCTGCCGCTTCTGCGGATAATGAAATCAGCCGTATTGTTGGTCATTTCGTTTTCTAAGCAATATTCTGCTTCTGCCAGCAATAGATTATTGTTGAAATTAGTTTGTGCTGCTGCTAAAATATATTGAGTATTGCTTCCGTATTTTAATACCAAATCCAGCACGTCATCCAGATAATATTGCTTGAAATCTTCCTGTAATTCTCTTGCAAAATCTTGTGGTGATTTATTTAAATTTCCACCACTTAACTGGATGTTTTCCGTGGTGCATTTCTGAAATTCGCGCTGGTCTTCCAGTTTTAATTGCTTGCATACCACATTCACGCTGCGTTCTGCCATTTTTCGAAAACCTGTCAACTTTCCACCGGCAATTGAAATCAGATTAGAATCGGAAATAAAGATTTCATCTTTGCGTGATAAATCAGACGGATTTTTTCCGTCTTCGTGAATCAATGGTCGCAAACCTGCCCAGGTGGATTCCACATCGTCTGCCGTTAGTTTTACCGACGGAAACATATGATTAGCTGCCTTCAAGGTATATTCTACATCTTCTTTGGTAGCAAAAGGAAAGTCAATGCTCTCTTTGTAGTTGGTATCTGTTGTTCCGATATATACCTTTTTGCCGCGCGGAATTGCAAATATCATTCTGCCATCCTGCACATCAAAATAAACCGCTTGCTTAATCGGCAGTCTTTCTTTTTTAATCACTATGTGAATTCCTTTAGTTAGGTGTAATCTTTTTTTCTTTAATGAATTATCTTTTTTGCGCAAGTCATCTACCCATGGTCCACAGGCGTTGATTACCTTTTTTGCTTTGATAAACACTTTCTCACCAGTCAGCACATCTTTACAAACCGCACCGGCTATTTTTTCACTGGCATCATGCGTAAAAGAATCAAAAGCAACATAGTTAATGCACAATGCACCTTTTTCTACTGCCGTTTTCAGAACTTCAATAGTTAATCTTGCATCATCACTTCTGTACTCTACATACATACCGCCGCCTTTCAGAATTTCCGTATTTAATAAAGGTTCTGTCTCTATTGTTTCTTCCTTAGATAGCATATTTCGGCGTTCTTCTTTTTCTACACCGGCTAATCTGTCATACACATATAATCCTAAAGATGTCGAATATTTTCCAAGTGAACCGCCTTCAACGATAGGCAATAACATACGTTCCGGTATTACGATATGTGGAGCGTTTTTATACAGAATGGCTCGCTCCTGTCCTACTTCGCGTACAATACCAAACTCCAGTTGTTTCAGGTATCGCAAGCCGCCATGAATTAGTTTGGTAGAGCGAGAACTGGTCCCTGAAGCAAAATCAGATTTTTCGATCAAACAAACTTTTAGTCCGCGAGCAATGGCATCCAGCGCAATGCCGGCACCGGTAATTCCGCCGCCAATGACCAGCAGGTCATATTGTTCGGATTGTAATTGTTGAATGTAACGGGCGCGGTTGCGGGCAGAAAAAGGCATACTTTCAGTTTAATATAATTATCTAAAGATAAGAGAAAGTGCTGCTTGGTTGTTTTCAATTAATTCAAAATGTTTAGAAATAATATTATCTTAAAGTAATTGCGAAATAATGCATTTCAGCTTCACTAAGCTTAAACAAACCTTTTAAAATCGTACAGAAAAAAACTATTCTGCTATATCGCATTCAATTTTCATGTTGGTGCAGCAGCTACTGCCATAAAAAGTAACTACACAGGCTTCGGATGCGTCTTTGCCGTGGGCAATTTTCACCAGTTTATTGGTATCGGAAAGATGCGTTGGATCAAATAGCAGCCATTGTCCGCCAATATAGGCTTCAAAACAAGCGTGAATATCCGGTGGCAGCAGATTTACGGCATAACCTGTAAAATAACGCGCCGGGATATCTAACGCTCTGCACAGTGCAATGCCTAAATGTGCAAAATCTTTACAGACTCCTTGTCGGCTTATTAAAGTATCGCAGGCTGATTCACTGGAATTGGTAGAACGGGTTAAGTAGTTCACGTTATTGAAAATCCAGCTGTCAATTGCTTTTACCTTTGTTAAATTATCCGATAAATGACCAAATTCTTTAGTAGAAAATTCGATTAATTTATCTGATTCGCAATGTCTGCTGGGTGAAATATAGGTCATCACTTCGTTGTCCATTTCAAACAAAGGTATTTCCACTAAAAGTGTCTGTTCGTTCAGATGCTGTTGCTTTACTTCTACCAAGGCTTTATATGAAATGGTAAAAGTGCCGTAATTAATCTGTAGTTTAATATATCTGGAATCTGAATAAGGTAAGGTAAACTCCTGGAAATTTAATTCAGGTGAAAATGACAACGATTCTTCAAGAATGGTTTGATTATTGGAATTTGAAGCCTGTATATTAAAAATATAAGTGGTTGGCGCGTAGACCTCATACGTTAATTCACTTAGTATTTTGAACTTCATTTGTTGAAGATACCTTTTTCTTTTGTCAGTTTTTGCTGTAATAAAATTATGACAAACAATTTTACTGCAATTGAGCTAACTTCTTACAAGTGGAACACATGTCCCTTTTTTCTGCATCTATTTGTTTGATACTGCCTTCTGCTGCATGCATAAAACAATCTTTTGTGGTACAATGAGGCAATCCTACATTGTGGCCAATTTCGTGCAGTGCAACTTTTGCCAATCGTTCATTTAACAATCTTTTGTTTGGCGTTTTTAATCTGAAAGTAGACACGATGCAACTTGGTCCCGGTCGAAATCCTAAACCCATAATTCCATAATCCGGAATATCTTCTTTTTTTATTGAAATATCTTTGGGTGTGATGCCCATAATATAATTTACAGAATCTGGTTTTGTGTCTTTTAGGATGCGGATTAGTTTATCTGCTTTGTAACGGTTACGTGGTGCGTACCAAGCTTCTTTCGGTACTTCTTTGTTTGGCAATAAAATCACCTTAAAGTGATAGTAGTTTTCAATGTTGGTTTTCAGAAAGTATAGTTGTGCTGTATCTGTAAAATTATAAGGCTGAATAGCAATACTTGTTGACCTTAACGAATCTTTATATCTTATTTCATTACAGGCAATAAAGAGAAAAGCACAGAAAAAAAAGAGTTGAAAAACAGCATTTTTTAGTTGATTCATCGTATAGTAAATTGTATTACTAACGTTTATTTTATAAAACTATTTTCTAATTTTTAATTAGTGTTTTTAAAAAAATCATCAAAAAACAGTTATTTCGCAAATGGCACTTATTTTTCTTTTACTACTACTCTTCAAAAGCCGGCTGCTGCTTTGTCATACTTGCCTGAAAGGCTGCAAGTAAATCATTGGAATAAAAATAGGCAGCATTCCAGTTCGCCATATACTCCAGACTTTCAGCCACAGAATGATCTCTGGAAAATACGATGTTTCGTTTTGAGCCACGAACGGATAACGGAGATTTAGATGCTATTAATTCAGCAATGGTTGTTACTTCTTTCAGCATCGTTTCTTTATCTTCAAAAACTTTATTAACCAACCCGCATTTCAAGGCTTCGTCTGCTGTCAGATTTCTGCCGGTATATGCCAGTTCTCTGGCAAGTCCATCCGGCATAATTTTAGGCAAACGTTGCAGTGTACCGATATCGGCCACCATTCCTAAATCAATTTCTTTGATGCAGAAATACGCATCTGCCGTGCAATAACGCATATCCGTAGCTGAAATCATATCCAGTCCGGCACCAATGCAGCCGCCGTGTACAGCCGACAAAACAGGCTTGTTTATTTTTTCAAATGTGCTGATAATTTCCTGAAAATCCAGTAATAGTTTTCTGAATTTTTCCCGTTTACGGCCTTCGCATTTATCCTCCGTTTTCTGTCCAACAGACATCAGCATTTGTAAATCTATACCGGCGCAAAATAATTTATCACCCGCTCCGCTAAAAACAATGACTCTCACTTCCGGCGTATCATCACAATAATCCAGCGCCTGTTTCAATTCATTCCAAGATTCCTCATTCATGGAATTTGCTTTTGCCGGACGATTAATGGTTAAGAATGCTATTTTGTTTTCTACGATAAGTGACAGATGTTTAAACTCCATGATTCTATAATTTAGAGGTTATTATTTTTTACTGAAAGCTATTAAAAAACTTTCCGGCAAGGGCCGGATTTTCCGTTGTTCATATGCATAATAAACACAACCGGTTCTTACCATGGCAAGTGTTTTACCATTGTCTTTCATGAAATGAAAAATAAGATCAAAACTACATTCTGTAACATTATTTATGCCCGCTTCACAGATTATTGCATCGTGTAAAAAGCCTTCATTTTTGTAACGGATAGAATGATTAGCAACAATGGTTCCGTGCCCGTTTTCGGCATCATTCAAAAGCAAACCAAGATGGTTGAACATCTTTTCACGAATTGAATTGGCATACACCAGAATACGCTCATTTCCCATGTGATTTGCCTCATTGATATCTTCCTGTTCAATAGTAAATTGATGTGAAAATAAGATTTGTTCCGGCAAATTGATATTGACTCGTTCCACAATAAAATTTTGCGCAATATAAAGATATTATTCAACAGATTGATTCACTCTGTGCACTACGCAAACATTGAAATGCTTATTCAATTACAATCTTTGAAGTATAATTTCCGTTTTCCGTACTAAATTGCAACTGATACATTCCTTTTGCCAGGTTAGAATAATTCAGGTTAATTGAATTATTATTTTTAAATGTTTTGCTGTCAACAAGTTTACCGCTTATATCAAAAACAGATAAAACGGCATTTGTATAATTTTCATTGATATTCATGGTAAACAACCCACTGGAAGGATTTGGAAACAACTCTGCTTTCAGAACTTTATTTTGTCGAATTCCTGTTGCTATATCTAATGCACTGCAATTTATCACCTTTGACTGAAGTGTATCAATCTTTGACAGATTCGCTCCTGCATTTGTATAAAAAGTAGTGATGGCTGCACAATTTCTTTTCAGCCAAAAGTCTAACCAGGGTTTCAGCAACAACAATACATTATTCTGCTGTTCAATTCTTTGTATATATGTTGTTCCAAAGCATGCCAGTGTTTCACCTAATTCACAGGGAGTCTTATCCGGATCAGCAAACTGGCAATGAGAACCGTCTTTTATGTTAGCAAAAAATTTATATTCTGATTTTAAGTTCTGATACATGGTTTTACTGTTTCCAACAGGAGGTGCCACACAATCCTTAGAACCTGTAAAAACCAAGCCGGGACGCGTAATGTTTTTAGCTGCTTCCGTAGCTACAATTCCATACAAGGCAAATGTTTCCGCAGCAGAAAAATTGAAGAAAGTGGTGATATCCGTTACACCGTTCATAGCCAGAAAAGAAGCACCTCCCCCCATGGAGTGTCCGCCAACCGCAGTATATCCATTTGTTTTCTGATATAAAAATGAGCTGGCCGTGTCTCCGTAATTTCTAAGGATACGGGCAACAAATAATTCATCTTTTCCAAATTCTGCATGATTGGGTGTCCCTTCTTCGGTTGCCGGAAAGCTGACAATATATCCTGCAGCTGCCAGCGACTGTGCTAGCCATTGATAGGCTAAAGAAGACATTACAAACCCATGTCCAAACGATACGACCGGGAATTTTGTACCATTATCTAATACAGGAACATCTGTGCCGGTCGTAGCTGCAGGATAATATATATTGGTTATAATATTTCTGAAACGCGACTGGTCTCTAACTGTAATATACCTGAAACCAACATTATATTGCGAGAATGCAATCGTAGAAATCAAAAACAAACAAATCGTTAATGTATAATTTTTCATATCTAAAAGATGTTTTGTAATTATTTAATCAAACAAACGTTTGGTAAAATTAACACTTTTATTTAAGATTATTATACAATATGGAGGAAATGTTTAAAAACTCATTCGAGCCAAAATAGGAATATCAATGGCACAAAAATCATTTTTTAAATATTTGTGATGTGCTGTTATAGCAATCATTCCTGCATTATCAGTACAATATTGAAAATCAGGTATATATGTATTCCATTTGTACTTTTCACCAAAGGCTTTTAACTGTTTTCTTAATTCAGAATTAGCACTTACCCCTCCGGCAATGGCAATTTCGGAGATCCCTGTTTCTTCTGCTGCTTTCTTTATTTTTTTCATCAAAATAGAGATGATTGTTTGTTGAACAGAAGCACAGATATCATGCATATTTTCATCAACAAAAGCAGGATTGTTTTTGATTTCTTTCTGTAAAAAATACAAAATGTTCGTCTTAAGTCCGCTGAAAGAAAAATCCAGGCGTTCAATTTGCGGCTCGGAAAACTTATAGGCATTTGGATTTCCCAATTGTGCATATTTGTCAATTAGTGGTCCGCCCGGATAGGGTAAATTTAATATTTTGGCAGTTTTATCAAACGCCTCTCCTGCTGCATCATCTATGGTAGTACCAATCACTTCCATATCTAAATAATCTTTCACCAGCACAATTTGTGTATGCCCGCCTGAAACCGTTAGGCATAAGAATGGGAA
Organism: Sphingobacteriales bacterium; assembly: GCA_016721245.1. Classification (GTDB taxonomy): domain Bacteria; phylum Bacteroidota; class Bacteroidia; order Chitinophagales; family JADIYW01; genus JADJSS01. The sequence continues at coordinate 332,358 of JADKIQ010000004.1, read as the reverse complement.
TTTGGGTTTGGGGTCATCAATAAAATGAGCCAGAACATGCGCCTGCATATGATTGACATCAATTAAAGGAATTTGCTGTGCCTGAGCATACGATTTAGCAAAGATACCTCCTACTAAAAGTGATCCCATCAGACCAGGTCCGCGTGTAAAGGCAACAGCATTGATATCTTTTTTTGAAACACCCGCTTTTTTTAGTGCCTCGGCCACCACCGGTATTATATTTTTTGTATGTTCTCTGCTGGCCAGTTCCGGCACCACTCCACCATATAATTCATGCACTTTCTGATTTGCCGTAAGGTTAGATAGCACCTTTCCATCAACACAAACTGCGGCAGATGTATCATCACAAGAGGACTCAATTGCTAATATGACTATTTCAGGCATAATTTTTGGGTATTTTCGCGTAATTTAGCAACTTTTACGATTCCATTGAAAAAATTCTTCAAATATACATTCAGAACGGTCTTAGTTATTCTGCTATTGCTGCTTATTTTATTTGGTTCTACGTTCTATTTAATACAACAACCGAAATTTCAAACCTATCTGGTTCACAAAGTAAGTGAATATTTATCGAAACAGACTGGCAGCGAAGTAAAAGTCGATTCTGTAAGTATAAAATTCTTGCGAACAGTTGAAATTTATAACGTTTATTTATCTTCTCAGAAAAGCAAGACCGACACTATTTTATTTGCCAAAAAATTGGATGTAGATTTGATGCTGGGCAGAACCCTGTTGGAACAAATCGGATCCATTCGTCAAAGCAAAATTTATATTGATAATGTGAGCCTAGATGGTTTAAAATTTAACGGGTACCGTGCAAAAAACGACAGCACCTATAATTTTCAGTTTTTACTTGATCAGTTTATTTCAAAGGATAAAAAGCCGAAACCTAAGACTAAAGGCAAACCATTAGAATTACGTCTGAATAAGTTATTGCTTACCAATTCTAATCTGGTGCTGGATGACCCGCATACCGATAAACGAATGGATATCCGTTTCACAAAGGTATTTGTGGATGTTCGGGAATTAAACATTAATCATTTAAAAATTGATGCTAAAAAAGTGGAATTAGTCGATCCGTTTTTTAAGCTGACAGATTACAATGAGGTTGACAAACCAAAATCCAATAAACCCAGCAAAGGTTTTGATGTACAGGGCTTGGGTAAGAAATTGAATATTACGGTGGATGAGTTGACGATGCAAAACGGTAATCATGCGATGGATTTCAAAAAGAAAGACCAGAAAGCCGGTACCTTCTTAATCAGCCAGATGAATATTCATGATATTAATATTGATATAAAAGATTACCGCTGGGATTCAACCGGTATGCATGTGAATATTGAGAAACTGAACACCATTTGCGATAATAATCTGATTGTAAAAAAAATACATGCCAACGCCTTACTGGACAACGGCGGTATTTACTTAGACAACGCAGATATTGCGTTTAATGACAGTAAACTTAAAGGGAACTTATCCATACAGTTTACAGACGAATGGCGCTCTTTCAGTGATTTTGAAAACAAGGTTATCATGAAAGCCGACATCAGAGAAGCATCTGTAAAATCTAAAGATGTTGCGGTATTTGCTCCGATGGCAAAGAAATATGTTCCGGAAAATATAACGATGCGAGGGCTTGTAAAAGGAAAACTAGCGAACCTTAGAACGGAACAATTATATATCACGGCCGGAAACAATACGGTCATTGATGTTACCGGAAACATAAAAGGATTACCACATGTAAAACAAACGCTCTTTGATTTAAAAGTAAACGAACTGCGCACCACTCCTGCTGATTTAAAGAAAATACTCACGTTTGTTAAAATACCGACGCAACTGGATAATGCCGGAAACATTAGTTTTAAAGGAACTTACTTTGGCTTTCTGAATGATTTTGTGGCGAAAGGTGCTTTAAATACTACCAACCTCGGGAATCTGGTAACGGATATAAGAATGAGTTTCCCAAATGGACAGGCACCGAAATATTCCGGAAACGTGGTAGCTAAGAGTTTGAATCTGGCAGAACTGACCGGCAACCATAAACTACTCGGAACCGTTGACCTTGATATCAATGCTGACGGAAACGGGTTCAGTCCAAAAGATTTAAATACAAAACTGACCGGCACCATCCGTAACTTTTATTTTAATGGTTTTGTGTTTGATAAAATAAAAGTTGATGGCCTGATTGTAAAAAAGAAATTTAAAGGAAAGGCATTTTTTGATGATGATTGTTTACTTGTAGATTTTGATGGTAGCGCTGATTTTAATGATTCGCTTCCAAAGTTTGACTTTATAACAAGTATAAAAAACGCAGATTTACATAAACTGAATTTCACCAAAGACACCTTAGTGGTTTCGCTGGATGGCGAAGTGCATGGAAAAGGAAATAAGATTGACAATTTTACCGGAACCGGAAAATTCAGCAATATCATTCTGCAAAACACTAAAGATATGCTGGTTTTATCGGATGTGGATATTAACATGAAAAATGACGGAATTATAAAAGATTATACCGTTACTTCTGACCAGTTTAATGCTAATATGAACGGAGCCTTCGATCCGTTGAGCATTGTTCCATCCATGAAAGTATTTCTCAGCAAATATTCTCAGTTGATAAAACCAACAGCAAAAGATTATAAACAGGCAAAACCGCAACAGTTAGATGCGTCTGTAAAATTAAAATCGGATTTTGGGCTCATTAAAGTATTTGTGCCGCAACTGCAATATATCAGTGAACTGGATCTGAATGCAACAGTGAATACGAATCAGAATGTTTTGGAAATCAATGCTAAAATGGATTCTGCCAACTACAGCAACATTGCATTTAATGATATTTCAATTGATGGAAACACCAACAACACAGACTTGCTATTAAACGGAAGTATCGGAAACTTGAGGGTTAAAAAAACAGATGTTAAGGATATAAAATTAGGATTAAACAGTTCTCTCGAACAACTCTTAAGCAACCTGAGTATTTCTAATGACTCATCCGATAACTCTGTACGTTTGTTATCTACCTTAGACTTTAAAGGTGATAGCATTATTGCAAAAATCATTGATTCCAAATTAAAACTGAATAAAAAAATATGGCAGGTTCAACTGGGAAATGAACTGACAATCGTAGACAGTATTTTTATTGCCCAAAATTTTTCATTGATACAAGGAGATCAGAAAATAAATATCCAAAACGGACGCAATACCTTATCGGATGCAAAAATAAATATCGAGAACCTGAACTTGTCAGATATTGGACAACTGATTGACACCACCGGTGCTATTAAAAACGGAAAACTTTCGGGTACAGTGAATCTGAAAAATATGCTGACCAAACTGCAGGCCAATGCAGATGTAACTATCAATGATTTGCAGGTACTGGATTATAAAGTAAAATATATTGGTCTGGATGGAATTTACGGCAGAAACGGTAAAAATATAGTAGAAGCAGGCGGTACCATTGAAGATAAAGATTACCAGTTGTCGTTTGACGGAACCTATGATATGCAGGTAAAAGGAAAAGAGAAATTTGACATCAAGGCGGATATCGAAAAACTAAACCTGAATTTCCTGGAAGCCTTGCTGAAAAAAGAGTTATTGGTACCAAGAGCATTTGTTAAAGGGCAGGTTAATCTTTCCGGAAATTTAAAGAAACCTATATTAACAGGACAAGCGCAAATTATTGATACGGCTGAATTAAAATTACGATTATTAGGAACTACTTTTAAACTGGTTAATGAAGAAATAAAATTAACACCAAAAGGCTTTGATTTTGGCGATGTTACACTTTATGATAATTATGGAAACACCGCTTTATTATCCGGAAAATTACTACACGATGGTTTTAAAAACTGGAGAGCAGACAAAGTGAACGTGAGTGCTCCGATAGGTTACAATTTCATGAATACCACCTATGACGACAATCAGGATTTCTACGGGAAAGTATTTGCAAAAGGCGATATTGATATTGATGGTTATTTCAATGATATCACTATTAATGTAAACAGACTGGAAACTTTGAAAAATACAGAATTTAACCTGCCGGTTTCGGATAAAGCAGCCGACAAAGGATATACATTTATAAAATTTGTTGACCCTAAAGACACCATCAAAAAGATTGATTATAAATCAAAAATCAGTGGCTTGAACATCAATATGAATATTACAGCTACTCAGAATGCAGTCGTTAATATCATTTTAGATCAATCTGCGAATGATAAGATTGTAGGTCGCGGAGAAGGAGATTTAAATTTCACGATGGATAAAAAAGGTGAAATGTCTTTGAGTGGCGTTTATAACCTAACCGACGGACAGTACGATTTCAATTTCCAGGGAATCTTAAACAAGACATTTAAAATTGGTCCGGGCAGTAAAATTGTATTTAACGGTGATCCACTAAAAGCAGAACTAAACATCAATGCACTTTATAATATTAAATCTGCTTCTGTCCGTAATTTATTTGACACAACAGATGTAAACGGAAAATTAATAAGAAACAGAACATTCCCTATAGATTTAAACCTCTTAATTTCAGGTACTTTAGAAAAAAGCGTTATTGGCTTTAAAATTCAACCTTCTATTGTCGTACCGGATGCGTTAGTTAGAAAACTAACCGAAATAAATTCTAATCAAAATGAGGTCAATAATCAAGCTGGCTTCCTCTTGTTGTTTAATTCCTTCTTCCCAACCGGTTCATCCGACCAGAAAGTAAGCGGATATTCCAATACAGTAACACAGATACTTTCCGACCAGATTTCTAAGATTTTGTCGCAAGGATTGGGCAGTATAATTAAAGGAGCATCGCTGGATGTTTTATTAAGTGATTTAGAATCCAAAGAATCCCGAAATTTCGGTTTTAGTTATAAGCAGGAAATTTTAGGCGGTAAATTAATTCTAACGATAGGCGGAAATGTCAACTTCGGTAATAATACCTCAACAAATACTGGTATTCCGGGCCAACCGGCAAATAACGCCGCCATTGCCGGTGATTTTGTGTTGGAATATTTAGTTACTGACGACGGAAGAATCCGTTTAAAAACATATGCCAGAACGGCAAATTACAACATCATAAATCAGGACAGGATACAAACGGGCGGTGCGATTTCTTTCCAAAAAGAATTTGATAATTTTAAAGACCTCTTTAATACAAAAAGGAAGAAAGATAAATTACAGCTATCCGTTACACCTGAAGTAAAAGATTCGAGTATACGCTTTGCGCCCGTGCCGGATTCCGCCATTCAACCAATTAAAAAATAAAAAAGGATGCCAAGTGGCATCCTTTTAAAATATTCTACAAAAAACTATTTAAGTTCTTTATTCAGTTCATGTCCCATTTTATCTCTTTTCGTATCGAGATATTTCTGGTTATATTCATTGGGCACCGTTTGAATAGGAACATTCTCTACAATTTCCAGTCCGTATCCTTTCAGCGCAGCACGTTTTTTAGGATTATTCGTAATCAGTTTCATTTTAGTTACATTCAAATCTCTCAGAATTTGCGCACCGATACCAAAATCACGCTGGTCAGCTTTGAAACCCAGAGCCAGATTGGCATCTACAGTATCCATACCTTCTTCCTGTAGTTTATAGGCTTTCAGTTTATTCATAAAACCAATGCCGCGTCCTTCCTGCATCATATATAAAATAACACCCTTACCTTCTTTCTCTACCATTTTCATAGCATTGTGCAACTGATCGCCGCAATCGCAGCGCAAAGAACCTAAAATATCTCCCGTAATACAGGAAGAGTGTACGCGCACCATCACCGGTTCGTCTTTTTCCCACTCTCCTTTCACCAGTGCAAAATGTTCTTCATTCGAAGATAATTGTTTGTACGCTATCAATTTGAAGTCACCATATTTTGTGGGCATTTTCACCTCTACCTGACGTTCCACCAGTCTGTCATGCTGCAATCTGTATTCTACCAAATCCTTGATAGAAATGATAGGCATATTGAATTTCTTCGCAATCGGAAATAAATCATTTAATCGCGCGCATTCGCCGTCTTCTTTCAGGATTTCCACCAGCAAACCTGCCGGTTCAAAACCCGCAAGACGTGCTAAGTCAATCGCCGCTTCCGTATGTCCTGTACGGCGTAAAACACCTTCTTTCTTTGCTTTCAACGGGAAAATATGACCAGGTTTGCCCAGTTCATCTGGTCTTGTATTTTTATCAATTAACGCCTGTACTGTTTTAGATCTGTCTGAAGCAGAAATGCCTGTAGTGCAGCCATGTCCGATTAAATCCACAGAAACCGTAAACGGTGTTTCGTAATGTGATGAATTGGAATTCACCATTAAATCCAGTTGCAGTTCCACACAGCGGTCTTCCACCAATGGGGCGCAAATCAGGCCACGCCCGTGCGTAGCCATAAAGTTGATAATTTCCGGGGTTGCGTTTCTTGCTGCAGTGATGAAATCACCTTCGTTTTCACGGTCTTCATCATCTACTACGATGACAATTTTACCGTTTCTGACAGCTTCTATAGCCGATTCAATCGTGTCTAATCTGCTTTCAGTTTCTTGTTGTTGGTTGCCAGACATTTGTTTTTACTCCTTTACAAAATTTAATAAAACCGATAAATACGGCGATATTCATAACTATAAAATAGTGAAACCGACGTAAAGGTTTAAATTCTACACCAAAAGTAAACAAAAGCACATCAATAATCGGTAAAAATAAGGTTACGATTAAGATAAACAATGTAAATTCAAGCAGTAAAATGTAGTAAATCATCAATAATAAAAATGGTGTTTTCCAGCGGATTACTTTGTGTGAAATGAATATAAAACCTATTTTCGAAAACGGATTTAAAGCATATTTTTTGAAATGCCACAAGTTTTGAAAATTACCCGTTGCAATTCTAATTTTACGGAAAAACTCCTGCTTCCAGCTGGTTATCACGTCTTCGTAACAAACGGCATTAATATTTAAAACTGCCTTACAATTTTGTGTAACAATATTGAATCCGATATAAAAATCATCCACTAAAAAATTGGCTGGAATTGTGGTAAATAAATTTCTTCTGATAGCATAACAACCACCGGAAGGACCGGGAATAATTCCGTACACCAGACTTTCATGTTGTTTTATATCCGTTTCATAATCCCAGTAATCCATCTCGTTTTTGTTGGTACTTACCTGCGCTTTAATGGTGGAATCAACCAACCCAATCTGTTCATCCTTAAAATATTTTACCAGCTCAAAAATGGTGTCTTTCGTAAAAATCACATTTGCATCCGTTAAAATCAGAATGCTGTTATCCAGAGGGATTTTCTCATTAATAATTTGATTCAAAATAGCAGGTTTTCCCTGACGTTCGGTAAATTCTATTACCTTAATATTTTCAGTTGTAAATTTTGATTCAATGATGGATTTTGTACTATCGGTACAGTTATCCAAACCAAGAAAGATTTGTATTTTATCACTTGGGTAATCATTCTGAAAAATACTGTTCAGCTTAGCTTCTATTACTTTCTCTTCATTACAGATTGGAATAACAATATTTACTGCCGGCAGATTATCTTGCATAGAATAGGCTGCAAACTGTAATGTTTTAGCGGATGCCTGTTTTTTTAAACGCGTGGGATAAAGGATGTAGGCATACATCAGAATAATTAAAAACAATATCAAAAAAGCATAACTCAAGCACTTACTTTTTTATTGAATAATTTCTGAATAATATTTTTTATGCCGTCAAAAATATTTGTGTACCACTCACTTCGGAATAAGACAGAATCATTATTTGCTTTGTAGGTTAAGAATAAAGCAACCGGCATTAATACTAATGAAGACAACCACATACCTGCAAATGGAGGAATTACCAGGCTTTTTGCCAGTTTTTCGCCGGTTACATTCAGTACATGAAATAATACGAAGTATAAAACAGCAATTAAAATCGGCATACCGAAGCCACCTTTTCTTACTATAGCACCCATTGCGCACCCTACAAATAACAATACCAGACAGGCAAATGACAAACTGAATTTACGATACCATTCACAGTAATAGTTCACATAATTTGTTTGTTTAAAATCGAGGTCGCTGACAGACAACTGTGTATAGCTCATCAACCCCTGCAGGCTGCTTAAACTCACAGACAGGCAGTTTTGATTGATATTTCGCTTAAAGACATTATTTATATCCGGTTTATTCGGTATACTGCTCACCTTTACTTTTACAGAATCAGGAACTTTTTTATAGGCGGAGAAATAAGTAGAACTGTTCAAGCGAATTTCATCTATACGTTTTTCAATATCCTTCCTGCTCGAATCCGCTTCTTTCATCAGCTGACGGGCATTGTACATGATAAAATGCGTTTTAAATAAAGACTGATCCGTTCTTGTCATTTTGAATTCCCGCAAATCAAAAATCTTACGCCATTGTTTAAATTCCATAATGGTCTGTTCAGATTTTGCTTCTTCAGTTTCATTATTTCTCTTTTTCACATCCTGATACTGCTTGCCATTATACAAAGTTAAGATCAAATGCTCACCGGTATTACTTAACGCAATATCCCCTTTATCTGCTAAAACCACATTGTCATTACCTTTTCCCTGTGAATGATCGTACACCATAATTCCATATAAGGTTTTGTTATCCTGATCTTTATGATGAATTTTAAGCGCAAAACCTGAGATACCTCTGTAAAAAACACCTTCCTTGATATCTAAGGCAGGTTTTTGTTTTCTTATGTCATATAAAAGGGAATAAAATTTCAAGTGTACCTTAGGCAGCACATTATTGGAGAAATAAAAAGCACCAAAAGCTAAGAATATGGTAAAAACAACCAGACTCCCCATTACCCTTAACAAGGATAAGCCGCCTGTTTTGTATGCCGTAAGTTCATTATTCTCTCCCAGTGTACCTATTACCATCGTAGATGCCAGCAAAATAGCAAGTGGTAATGCCATAGGAACAATAGTTAATGTAAAGAGTCCGACCAACTTAAACAACAAACTCGTTTCCAGCCCTTTACCTACAAAATCATCGATGTACTTCCATAGAAACTGCATCATAAAAATAAACGATGTCAATCCAAAAGTGATGATTAAGGGTATGATGAAACTACCTAGAACAACTCTGTCGACGCGTTTTAACATGGGCATTTTTACGTTGCTAAAATAGTCATTATATTGCAAAACACCCACGTTAATGTAATGTTAAGATATTGACATTCAAATAGAAAAACATTATCTTTGCACTCTTTTAAAAATTCATCCAACTAAATCAAAGTATGCGTCAGCTCAAGATTACCAAATCCATCACCAACCGCGAAAGCCAATCCTTAGAAAAATATTTACAAGAAATCGGAAAAGTTGACTTATTAACTCCAGAAGAAGAAGTTGATTTAGCACAGCGTATCAGAGCCGGCGACCAGATTGCTTTAGAGCGTCTGACAAAAGCGAATTTGCGTTTCGTGGTTTCGGTAGCAAAGCAATACCAGAATCAGGGTTTAACGCTGAGTGACTTAATTAACGAAGGTAATTTAGGTTTGATTAAAGCTGCACAACGTTTCGATGAAACGCGTGGTTTTAAATTTATCTCTTACGCAGTTTGGTGGATTCGTCAGTCTATTTTACAGGCTTTGGCGGAACAATCCCGTATTGTACGTTTGCCCTTAAATAAAGTGGGTTCTTTAAATAAAATCAACAAAGCATTTTCCAACCTGGAGCAGGAATTTGAACGCGAACCATCTGCTGATGAATTAGCAGAAATGCTGGAAATTACGCGAGAAGAGGTAGAAACAACTTTAGGAGTTGCAGCCCGTCACGTATCTGTGGATGCTCCGTTTCAGGAAGGAGAAGAAAACTCGTTGCTGGATGTATTGGAAAACACCTCTGCACCAAGAACTGATTTGCAGTTAGAATATTTAGAGTCTTTACGTAAAGAAATCGAACGCTCCTTATCTACTTTAACAGACAGACAAAAAGACGTAATAAAATACTATTTCGGAATTGGAGTGGAACATCCGATGTCACTCGAAGATATCGGTGAAAAATTCGGTTTAACCCGCGAACGCGTTCGTCAGATTAAAGACAAAGCTATCAATAAACTGCGTGCCACTTCCAGAAGTAAATTATTGAAAAACTACCTAGGTAATTAAGTATTTGTAATCATATATCAATTCTATAATCCATAAAAACAACACTACAACATGAGCAACTGGAATTCTAAAGAAAAAAGTGCCTTAGAACTCATCAATATCGCAGGAACACTTTGGTTGGATAAAAATGTGGAATTAGTTATTTTAAGAAGAAACATTGTAGATGCAAGATATACTGAGGTTTTAAACAATAAAGAATTTGCTAAAAAATATCTTGACTTACCTTTATCTATTGAACTGCTGCTGGAACTTGCAAAAGCAATTGCAAAATTAGAAATTGCACCCACCAGAATTGACCTGGCAACCCTTGGCAGAGAATGGCTGAAAGAAGGAAACGGTGACTATGATGCATTTATTGCAGAAAAGTTAAAAGATTACGGAAAAGACAAAAGAGTTATAAAACCAATCGACGTTGTTTTGTTTGGTTTCGGACGAATTGGAAGATTAGCCGCTCGTGAACTCATTCAACAACACGGAAACGGCGAACAGTTAAGATTACGCGCCATTGTTACACGCGGTAAAAATACAGATGAAGAAATAAAAAAACGTTCTTCCCTGTTACGTAAAGATTCTGTACATGGAAAATTCCGCGGCGTTATCACAGAAGATTACACTAAAAAATCTTTGATTGCCAACGGCAACGAAATTCACATGATTGTTTCTGACAATCCTGCTGATATTGACTATACAGCTTACGGCATCAACGACGCATTACTGATTGACAACTCAGGAATTTTCAGAGACGAGGAAAAACTCAGTACTCACCTGAAAGCAAAAGGTATTGCAAAAGTATTACTGACGGCTCCGGGAAAAGGCAGCTTACCAAATATCGTTTATGGTGTAAATCATCTGGATTTCAATCCGGACAACGGACAGATATTTACTGCAGCATCCTGTACTACTAATGCCATCTCTCCTATTATTAAAGTAATTGCAGATAAATTAGGTATCGAAAGCGGTCACGTAGAAACGGTTCATTCTTACACAAACGACCAGAATTTGCTGGATAATTACCACAAGAGTTATCGACGTGGCCGTTCGGCACCTTTAAATATGGTCATTACAGAAACAGGTGCCGCCAGTGCCATTACAAAAGTTATACCGGCAATGTCCGGTAAATTTACCGGGAATGCCGTTCGTGTACCAACACCAGATGTCTCTCTGGCAATTCTAAACCTAAACTTATCTAAGGAAGTATCTACAATTGATGAAGTAAATGCCATCATCAGAGATGCTGCTACAAATGGTGAACTGGTAGAGCAAATTGACTACTCTACTTCTCAGGAACTGGTATCAACGGATTGTGTTGGCAATTCACATGCATCTATTTTAGATTCACATGCTACCTTAATTTCACCAAGCAAAAAATCTATAGTATTATATGTTTGGTACGATAACGAATATGGATATACCCGTCAGGTAATTCGCTTGGCAAAATATTTAGGTAAGGTACAGAGACTTACTTATTACTAACAATTTATCAATTAGCGAATTAGCTAATTATCAAATTTTAAAATCATGTTTGAAAATTTACAGGATAAACTCGAAGGCGCGTTTAAGAATCTGAAAGGTCAGGGTAAACTGACGGAGTTAAATATTGCAGCTACCGTAAAAGATATCCGCCGTGCATTAGTGGATGCCGACGTGAATTATAAAATCGCCAAGGAATTTACTGATACGATCAAAGATAAAGCGATGGGACAGAATGTATTGACTTCTGTTTCACCAGGTCAATTGATGGTAAAAATTGTCAGTGATGAACTTACCCAGTTGATGGGTGGTACTGCTACTGAAATTAATATCAAAGGCTCTCCTGCAGTTATCTTAATCTCAGGATTACAAGGCTCCGGTAAAACCACTTTCTCCGGAAAACTGGCTAATCACGTAAAAACAAAACTTAATAAAACTCCTCTTTTAGTAGCGTGTGACGTATATCGCCCTGCTGCGGTAGATCAGTTGAAAGTGTTGGGCGAACAGATTGGTGTGGAAGTTTATTCAGAACCTGAAAATAAAAACCCGGTTTCAATTGCACAAAATGCCATCGCCTATGCCAAACAAAAAGGGCAAAATGTAGTCATTGTAGATACAGCCGGTCGTTTAGCGGTGGATGAAGAGATGATGAATGAGATTTACAATGTAAAACAAGCCATTCAACCGCAAGAAACCTTATTCGTCGTGGACTCCATGACAGGACAAGATGCGGTAAATACAGCAAAAGCATTCAACGAACGAATCAACTTCGACGGAGTTGTACTAACCAAATTAGATGGTGATACACGCGGCGGAGCAGCATTATCTATTAAATATACCGTCAACAAACCTATCAAATTTGTATCGCGCGGTGAAAAACTGATCGATACACTCGATATTTTCTATCCTGAACGTATGTCTCAGCGTATTTTAGGTATGGGTGATATCGTATCATTCGTTGAAAAAGCGCAGGAACAATTTGACGAGAAAGAGGCACAACGATTAAGCAAAAAAATTGCCAAAAACCAGTTTGACTTTGAAGATTTCTTACAGCAAATCAACCAGATTCGCAAAATGGGAAATATCAAGGATTTATTAGGTATGATCCCTGGCGTTGGCAAAGCAGTAAAAGATATTGATATCGATGACAATGCTTTCAAAAAAATTGAAGCGATTATCTTTTCCATGACACCGGAAGAACGCAGAAATCCGGATTTAATCAACGGAAAAAGAAGAGAACGCCTGGCTAAAGGTTCTGGAAATACCATACAAGAAGTGAATGCATTCGTTAAACAATTCGACCAAATGAAAGTGATGATGAAACGTATGCAAGGTATGGGAGTGGGTAAACGATAAACAAAAAACATATAGTATAAGAAAAAAATGCCGGGTAAATTTATCCGGCATTTTTTATTTATGTGGAATTATTTTTTGAAAACAGCTGTTATATAAAACAAAAACTATGGAACAAACATTAACGTACAACAGAAAAACAATACATTTTTGAAAAGGCAACACTATTACACTCTAAAAATGATACATTTTAGAAGCCAAAAATCATCAATCCTTAATCATTTGATTTAAGACATCAACAGCTTGCCATATAAGACCAAATTCCCAATCAGTTTTTAGACAGCAATTTCAGTATTTTACCACCACAACTTTACCTTCATTTAGAATATAATTTTCTAACGACAATTGACTAATGGCTAATCACAAAATTAATGCTGGAATTATTGGCGCAGCAGGCTACACAGGCGGCGAATTAATACGTATTCTTCTGCATCACTCGAAAGTGAAAATAAGTTTTTGTTTCAGCAGAAGTCAGGCTGGCAAAAAAATTAGCGATGTACATACAGATTTATTAGGTGATACTGAATTAGTTTTCACGAATGAAATAAATACAATTATTGATGTTGTTTTTTTATGTTTACCGCACGGGGAAGCAAAATTATTTTTAGAAAATAACCACTTCTCGCCTATTACAAAAATTATAGATTTATCCAATGATTTCCGTTTAAAAGAAAATGCTAATGATTTTATTTACGGTTTACCTGAACTAAATAAAGAAGCAATTAAGCAAGCCAAACATATAGCAAATCCGGGTTGTTTTGCCACTGCCATACAATTAGCGTTATTACCTTTAGCCAAACAAAATTTACTGCAATCTGATATTCATATTTCTGCAATTACAGGAAGTACCGGTGCCGGAATTTTGCAAAACGAAGCCACACATTTCACCTGGAGAAATAATAACTCATCTGTTTATAAAGCATTCACACATCAACATTTGGGTGAAATCGGTGAAAGTATTGTACAATTACAAACTGAGTTTAAACATTCTATAAATTTTATTCCGTATCGTGGAAATTTTACACGTGGCATCATTGCTACTATCTATATAGATTTTGAAGGTAATTTAGATGACGCCAAAGCGATATTTAGTCGTTTTAATGTGGATGCAAAATTTGTATTTCTTTCTGATAAAAATATCGACTTAAAACAAGTTATCAATACCAATAAATGCTTATTGTATTTAGAAAAACACGAAAATAAATTGATGATTATTTCAATCATTGACAATCTGGTAAAAGGCGCATCCGGACAGGCTGTTCAAAATATGAATCTGATGTTTGGATTTGAAGAAAATGAAGGATTGAACTTAAAATCTGTTGCTTATTAAACTAAACACTCACGACTTACGACTCACAACTTATCTATGAAACTATTCGATGTATATCCGCTGTTTAATGTTAATCTGGTAAAGGGTGAAGGCTCTTATGTGTATGATGATAATGGCACTCAATACCTGGATTTCTACGGTGGTCACGCCGTGATTTCCATCGGTCATGCACATCCTTACTATGTCAATAAATTGGAAGAACAAATCCATCAGCTGTCGTTCTATTCTAATTCCGTACACATTGATATACAACAAAAACTGGCGGATAAACTGGGGCAGCTTTCCGGATATGACAACTACAGCTTATTTCTGTGTAACAGCGGTGCTGAAGCCGTTGAGAATGCCTTAAAAGTTGCTTCATTCCATAACAACAGAAAAAAAGTAATTGCATTCAGAGGTGCCTTTCATGGGCGTACTTCAGGTGCAGTGGCTGTTACGGATAATCCCAAAATTAAGCCACCGGTAAACGACGATTCGCATGTTATTTTTTTAGATTTTAATGATGAAGCCTGGCTGAAAAGAGCCTTTGCTGAAAATGAAATCTGTGCTGTTATTATTGAACCGATACAAGGAGTAAACGGCATTTATGAACCAAATGTTTCGTTTTTACAATTGATTCAAACATTATGCAATGAGCATAACGCACTCTTTATTGCAGATGAAATACAATGCGGTTATGGAAGAAGCGGTAAATTCTTCGCACATCAGTTTGCAGACGTGCAGCCGGACGTCATCACCATGGCAAAAGGTATGGGGAACGGATTTCCGATTGCAGGCATCTTGATTCATCCGAAAATACAGGCAAAATACGGCATGTTGGGCACAACCTTTGGTGGTGCGCCCTTAGCATGTGCGGCAGGCTTGGCTGTTTTAGAAGTTATTGAACAGGAAAGACTGATTGAAAATACAATTGAAGTGGGACAATATCTTTTAGAGCAATGCAAACAATTGCCTCAGGTAAAAGATATACGCGGCAAAGGATTAATGATTGGAATTAAATTTAATTTTCCGATAAAAGAATTACGGGAAAAACTGGTATACGAACACCATATTTTTGTCGGAAATTCTAACCATCCAAATACACTCCGTTTATTACCCAGTTTAACCATCACAAAAGCGGAAGTTGATTTATTAATGAATGCGATAAAAGCCAGTTTATAAAATGAAAAACTTCCTGAACATACGAGATGTAGAGAATGCAGAACAATTAGCACAAGAAGCAATTGCTTTAAAGCAAAATCGTTTTGCATACAAAAACTTAGGTGAAAATAAAACTATGGTGCTGCTGTTTTTAAATGCATCTCTGCGCACCAGAATTTCCACACAAAAAGCGGCTCAAAATCTGGGTATGAATACCATCATACTAAATCTGGGGCAAGACAGCTGGAATATGGAATACGAAGATGGCGCCATCATGAATGGAAATACTGCTGAACACATAAAAGAAGGCGCTGCCGTCATCAGCGAATATGCTGATATTATTGGCATCCGTGCATTCCCTACCTTAACAGACAGAGAAAGAGATTATGCGGAATATGTGTTGCATAAGTTTATGGAAAATGTAAAAGTTCCGATGGTAAATATGGAAAGTGCAACGGTACATCCGCTGCAATCGTTGACGGATTTAATGACTATCCGGGAACATTCAAACAAGGAACGACCAAAAGTAGTTTTAAGCTGGGCACCTCACATCAAGCCTTTGCCTCAGTGTGTATCCAATTCTTTTGCAGAATGGATGAATCATTCGGATGTGGAATTTGTCATCACACATCCTGAAGGATATGAACTGAATGAGCAGTTTTCAGGCAATGCACCTATCATATATAATCAGGAGCAAGCTTTTAAAGATGCTGATTTCATTTATGCTAAAAACTGGAGTTCATATACAGACTATGGACAACTAAAAGGGGAACACAGCAACTGGATGATTACCGATAAAAAAATACAGTTGACAAATAATGCAAAATTTATGCATTGTCTGCCTACAAGAAGAAATGTAGAAATTGCAGACGATGTTTTAGATGCTGATTATTCCTTAGTTATAAAACAAGCTGCAAACCGGGAGTTTGCAGCACAGGCAGTGTTAAAAGAAATCTTAAAGAGCTTGTAAAAGACATAAAATTTTCCTTAGTTTAACAATTTAGTATCAATTTTTAACCATTATATACTTGACTGCTAATCAATTATATAGTAATTTGCATTAGCCAAAATCTTGAAATATGTTAAAGATTCTACAAACTTCACTGTTTGCTGTGATGGTAGTTTTATCTTACACTGCACAAGCTTCTGTTTTACCAAATGATATTATTAAGGTTGGCACCCGATTGGTGTATGATGTAAATTATTTGGGCACTAACTACGAATTTACTATTACCGTAAAACAGAACACAGATGAGTATAGTTTTGACTGGTACATGAGTGCTCCCATAAATAAAAAAGGAACTTTGAACCTCAGTAAAGATGCAATAGAAAATGCTACCGGAATTTTCAACTATTTTACCAATGGAAATATTAGTCTGGCAGACCAATGCTGTATTGTATTGAGCCGAAAGATGTATGATGCATTTAAAAATAATGGCTCAATGGAAATCTATACAGACAAAAAAAATGATGTACTCACTATTTTTGGAAACTCATACACTCATACACAAAGCTTTGGGTTTAATAATGATTTCTCCAATGAGTTTGATTGCAAAACGGTAAGTGATGGCGGTGATTATCAAATTACATATGTAAATGATCCGAACTTCCCGTTAATTGTAGAAATGAAGCTGGACTGGTCGCTAAAATTGAAAAACATTTACAACTAATTTTCCTCTACCTGCAATATTTTTTGCATTTTCTTCTTGTCTTCTTTCTGCTTATTTTCATTGACAATAAATGCCGGATGATTAAATTCCTTTTCCAAACTCCAGCCATCTGAACGAATATCTTTATTGTAAACGATAATTCCTTTAGCTGCTTTATTTATTTCCATCAGCCAGAAAACCGGTCCTTCGTAGTGTTTCCAGCCATCGTACTCCTCTCTTGAATAAAACACCTGAATCCACAAAACTTCTCTTTTTACAACGGAATGCTGCTGATCAAAGAAGACTATTTCTTTATATTTTAATTTCCTGGAAAACTGTTTATACATATCCGTGTAATAGCTGTTACTGCAATAATCCTCAAAACAGAAATTAGAATTAGTGGGAATATTTAACTGATAATAATTGAAGCGCTGCAAAAAATCATCAAACAAACACTGATTCATTTCACGTTTCGGATAATAGCCGTTCCAGTCGCCTTTGCAGTAGCCTTTGAGTAAATCAACAGGCACTGATTTTAAATAAAGATTTTTACTTAAGTCCAGGTTTATTGTATAAGTAAACGTGTCTGTCGCAAAGAAATTCTGTGCTTTCGTATGACAAAAAATAAAAGAACAAAGTAATAAGATAACTAATTTTTTCATCTGTAATTTAATTTCTATTGACTTATTACAATCCCGTTAATTTGGCCAGTTCCTGCTTGGTCTGCGGCAATTTTGCAAATACCTTCATCGGAAAAACTACTTTCTTATTCTTATTTAATTTCACATCAAAATCAGCAGTAAACTTATTATCCAGCACGGCAATTTTGCCATCTTTTGAAAATGTAAAAATGGTAAAATCTTCATTGGGCAATAATTTGAAATCGCTGGCAAACTGTGTCGGATGATAGGTTAAGACTGCGTTTCTCTTTTTATAAACGACAAAAATATCAGAGTTTAATTTTTGATTATAACCATCCAGATTAAAATCTGCTACGATTGGAACCGTTTCCTCGTTCAGTATTCTATCGCAATTGTACAGCTGCATTTTATCCGCATTAATGGTTTTAAACGACTGGTCACGCACTTCTTCATACGTCATAGCACCGGATTGTGCAGACTGAATACTGAACAAATTGCCATTAGTATCAGAAACAATATTCTGACCTTCATTATCCTGCCAAAGATTATCTCCCCACAAATCCTGTTTATTATCGGTGCTTGGCTGATTGGCATTCGCTGATTTCCCGAAAGGTGTCTCTTTCTCCCAGGTGTTGGCTTGTCTGTTTAAGACAAATGTTTCGCCTCCGGTAACATCAAAATTACTGGCCAGTTGTACCTGCACTTTTTTATTCGGCGCAAAAGATAACAGCTTTCCGTTCCCATACGCCATTAACTCAAACATACCACCGCTTTCCAATACATGCTGCTTGTCATTCTCATTGTAACTCATCGGAATATGGTTCAGCACGATGTCGAGCTGATCCACGAATTCACGGTATTTCAGATTCACCTGTCCGTCGTAAACTTTTCCGTCTAAGTAAAAAGTATAAGGCTGCACAAAAATTCTCGACTTGTTGTGCTGAATCACTTTGCATTCTTTGGATTCAAACTTATATTCAGTAAACGGTGTTTCCGGAATAATTAGTTTTGCAAATGTTAGCTGCGCAGTAATTACACAAACCAATAATAATAGATTTTTCATATTTAGTTGATTTTCTGAATAACGCATATATACTCTTTTTAGTATGTATTAATCTGCATAATTGCTTATTTTCAGCACAAATCCTTCAAACACCTGCGATAAATACAAATCATTTCCTGCCACCAATGCCGTAGAAGAACCGGAAATCATGGAACCATCATTTGAAAATATGATTTTTGCTGCTCCTGTGTTTTTGTTGATGGAGAAAGTCTTACATGGTGACAATTCCGCAGGTAAATACGACAATAAGGCAAATTTCACTTCATCCGGATGCACCGCAACAATTAATTCATCTCCGTTCTGGATTATATTATCCATTCCGTTTATACTGGATAAAGTTGTTCTGTTGCGGAGTGAACCATCCGATTGTATGTCATACGTAAACAAGGCAAAATTACGAGAGGTAGCGAGATAAAGCTTATTATTTTCATTGTATAACCCATTGGGAAATGCAATAGCACTGTCCGTTTTCTTCCAGGTATCATTTCCATCACAGTAACCCACAGAACCGGCTTTTGGATTGGTCAGCAGTTCTAAAATATCCGCAGAATTTTTATCATTTGAAAAATAAAAACTACCGTTTGATAGTACTGTTAAGTCGTTCGGAGAAATCAGCAAAGGATGTTTGTACTCTTTTATAAATTCCAAATTATCTGCGTTAATTTTAAACTGTATAACAGAACTAATATTGGAGCCATCTTTATAATGATTGATGACATAGAGATAAGGTGTGTTATTTACAATTTGCAAATCAAATCCGTGCGGGTGAAACGGGATAGCAGGTAAATTAAGCAACGGCAAAACAGTACTTTTGTTCGTATCAAAACGTATCTGCTGAATTTCACCATGCGGTGTTCTGCCATCTCTGCGTTCATCGCAGGAAACCAATATCCGGTTATACGTTTTATCCAATACAATATCTTCCGGTCCGGGTGCCGTTATTATTTTGGTATACGTTTTGCGTATCTTTTCTTTTTTACAAGATAAAATTGAACATAGTATAACACAGAAAAATAGTATCTTCTTAAACATAAGTGTACTTTAGTGTAACTTAAATATACAAAATTGGAAACGATAGTTGTTATAAAAATTGGTGGAAATATTATTGACGACCAAAAAGCGTTAGCAGATTTTCTGTCTGATTTTGCCGCGATAAAATCACCGAAGATATTAATTCACGGCGGCGGAAAATTAGCAACACAACTCAGTAAAGATTTAAACATTGAACCAAAAATAATTGACGGCAGACGCATCACCGATGAAAAAACAATTGATATTGTTACCATGGTTTATGCAGGACTGATTAATAAAAAAATAGTCGCTCAGTTGCAATCCCAAAAATGCAATGCTATTGGACTTACTGGTGCGGATGCAAATATTATTGAAGCTCACCAACGTATAAACACAGAAATTGATTATGGTTTTGTAGGTGATATTGATAAGGTGAATACAGACCTGCTGATTGATTTATTATCAAAAAATTACACCCCTGTAATTGCCCCCTTAACACACGACGGAAAAGGAAATTTACTGAATACGAATGCCGACACGATGGCTGCGGCCATTGCTGTTGAATTATCAAAAGTTAAAAAAGTCTCCTTTATTTACTGTTTTGAAAAAGACGGACTCTTAAAAGATGTTAACAATAATGACAGTATCATCAGTCATTTAAATATTGCAGAAGTAGAACAACTCAAAGAAAAACAAATCATTAACGCAGGAATGCTGCCAAAAACTTCTAATATAATACACGCGCTGGAAAATGGTGTGGAAAAAGTTATTTTATGCCACGCTAAAAATGTACTTCCTATTGTGAATGAAAATGCTAAATTTGGAACAACATTTACCAAAAACTAAGATGACCAAAATACAGGACGACATACAAGTTCAGTTTATAGAGTTATTGCAAAAACTCATCGGCGTTTCTTCTTTCAGCAAAGAAGAAGACAAGGCTGCTGATGTCATCCGCAAGTTTTTGAAATCAAAAAAAATTCCGTTTGAAACCAAACTGAATAATACCTGGGCAAAAAATAAACACTACAATTTTCTTAAGCCAACGATTTTACTCAACTCGCATATTGATACGGTAAAACCTGTCAGTGGCTGGAATAAAGATCCGTTTAATGCCACTGTGGAAGAAAATAAATTATACGGGCTTGGCAGCAACGATGCCGGTGCCGCTTTGATTTCTTTGCTCGCTACCTTTTTGCATTTTTACGATAAAGATGATTTAAAATACAATATCATTTTTGCCGCCACTTCTGAAGAAGAAATTTCGGGCAAAAACGGTATCGAGCAAATTGAAGAAATTACATCCTCCTGTGAGTTTGCGATTGTTGGTGAGCCTACAGAAATGAAAATGGCCATTGCGGAAAAAGGACTGATGGTATTAGATGCGGAAGTAAAAGGGAAAGCCGGACATGCGGCGCGCAATGACGGCTTGAATGCGATTTACCTCGCTATGGTGGATGTACAATGGTTTCAGAATTATCAGTTCAAAAAGATAAATCCAACTTTAGGTCCTGTAAAACTGACCGTAAGTATGATACATGCAGGTACACAGCACAACGTGGTGCCGGATGTTTGCAAATACACGGTGGATGTGCGCACCATTCCGGAGTACAGCACCGACCAGATTTTAGAAATTATACGCGACAATGTAAAAGCGGATATCAAAGCACGTTCTACGCGCTTGCAGCCTTCGCAGATAGATAAAGAACATATGATTGTGAAAGCCGCCGAGAAATTAGGTATTGAAACCTTCGGCTCTTCTACCCTTTCCGATCAGGCTTTATTAAAAATACCAAGTGTAAAAATCGGTCCCGGCAAATCCGAGCGTTCCCATACGGCGGATGAATTTATTTACCTGCAGGAAATCGAAGACGGTCTGACGATTTACAGAAAGTTGTTGGAGCAGGTTTTATAATTACCGTTAATTTTACTGATCTAAGTCGAATGATGATGAAAAATTCTTAATAATTATATTTGGATTCTTTTGTTTAATTAAATCTTGAAATTTAAATAAATCATTATTACTCCACATATTTGGCATAAAATAAATCTCTTTTTTATTTCATGATCTAAGTTATCATATTTTATACGCACTATTTTTTTAATGTTAAATATCATTGTTAGTTTAACAACTTCAATATCATTCATACGGAATAATTATTTCATCTTCACTTTCAATTATATAAAGATTATTTTCATCAAATTCTAATGCTTTAAATGCATTTATAAATCGGACAAAAGCAAACTCAATTATAACAACAAGAGCAGATGTAAGTAATAATACAAGAAAATTAAATTTTGAAAAGTTATTATATACTACTCCGACTGTAATAATTGGAACCAATATAATTACTAAATAAAGTGAATATATTTTATTAGACAATCGTACTCTTTCCATCATTCAAAAGATAGTAGTTACTACTTCCCAAACAACTTACCAATATCAACACCCATTTTATTAATCACTTCCTGTGCTTTTCCTTTTAAATCATCCATGGAAAGTTTGCTCATGATTTTACCGAAATCTGGTTTGCCGTTTTCATCTGTAAATTCCGTTTTAAAACGCTCGAACACTTCCGTCAGGGAGAAATCACGTACTTTTTGTGCCGTATCTTCTGCCAAACCAACTTTATTCACTAAATCATTCAATAAGTTCTCGCGTAAATTCTGCAGCGTCGGGTTGGTTTTAATGTCATTCAACCCATTATTCATCAGATCCCTCAAGCCGCTCATGCCGCCCGCCATCAAATCTTCCGAAAAGAATTTCTTAAAATTTTCCAGCAGCACATTGGTGCTCTGTGTAGTCTGGTCAGCACTCAATCCAAATTTCTCCTGAATCTGCTGCTGTATTTTTGCCTGTATGTCGTTATAAATATCCTGTAACATGGTTTTATTTTTATTAAACAAAGATATAAAAGTTAGTGTCTTATGGTTAACAGTTCTATCGTTATTTTTTCTAAATTGAATGAAATAATCAGTAACTTTCGAATTATTACTTAATACTTACTACTTATCACTTACAACTAAAATATGAAACTACAAATTTGCGGCGCTGCACAAACGGTTACAGGCAGTTGTCACCTGCTCACCTTAGAAAACAACTTTAAAGTACTACTCGATTGCGGTTTATATCAGGGACACGAAGACGAACTGGAAGATTTTAACAGCCAGTGGTTTTTCAATCCATCCGAAATTGATGTATTAATATTGTCGCATGCTCATATAGACCATTGCGGCAGAATTCCAAAACTGGTAAAAGACGGATTTCGCGGTAAAATCTACTGCACGTCTGCCACACGCGATTTATCGGCCATCATGCTCTTAGACAGTGCTAAAATTCAGGAAAGCGATGCGGAATATGAAACACGCAAGTTTAAGAAACCTCAAAAGCCGTTATACACGCAAATCGATGCAAAAAACTGCCTGAAGCATTTTGTGTGTACAGAATATGACAACTGGTTTTCCGTAAATGATAGCATTGAAGTTTTATTCTCTGATGCCGGACATATTTTAGGAAGTGCCACCGTTGCTTTAAAAATTAAAGAAAATGGTAAAGAAACTGTACTTGGCTTTTCAGGTGATATCGGCAGATACAATCGTCCTATCCTGAACGACCCGGCTCCTATGCCTGCTTTGGATTATTTTATCTGTGAATCCACTTATGGCGGAAAAACACATGAGGAAACACCGGAAAGCGATGAGCATTTTCTGAAAATCATTTACGATACCTGCGTTTCAAAAGGCGGCAAACTAATTATACCTGCCTTCAGTATCGGTCGTACTCAGGAAATTTTATACCGGCTGGACAAAATGTATACCTCAGGTAAATTGCAAAATATAAATGTATATGTCGACAGTCCTCTGGCCATGAATGCCACCGAAATATTTGTGATACATCCGGAATGTTTCGATGATGAAATTCACGAGTATATGCAAAAAGATGAAAACCCATTTGGCTGGAATAACATGCATTATGTGAAAGACGCCAATCAGTCGAAGGCACTAAATACCTCTACCGAGCCTTGTATTATCATCGCTGCCTCCGGAATGGCAAATGCAGGCCGCGTAAAGCACCATCTTTTCCATCAGCTGGATAAACCCCAAAATACAGTGCTTATCGTGGGTTACTGCGCACAAGGCACATTGGGACAAAAACTCGTTGACAAACCGGAATCCGTAAATATCTTTCATCAGGAAATAAAAGTACGGGCAAGTGTTGAAGTGATGAGCAGCATGAGTGCGCATGCCGATCAGCCGGAGTTATTGCAGTTTATCGCCAATCAGCAACCGGATAAATTGAAGAAAATTTTTCTGGTGCATGGTGAAATTAAAAAACAAGAAGCTTATAAAGCAGCTCTTTTGGAGAAACAGTATAAATCCGTGGAAATTCCTTCACTGGGTGAGGTTTTTGAATTATAAAAACAACTATGTTTTAACTAAATAAATACAAATCCTTATTTTTATCGATTATAAACTTTTTTTATGGCAAATCAGGAACAATTCGTTCAAACAATTCAGCAAGGTTATACCTTTAGCGGTCCATCTATCATTGTAGGCGGCGCTATGTTAGATGCAAAGTCTGTATCAAATGCTCAAATAAAGATTCCTTTAAAAACCTTAAACCGTCACGGATTAATTGCCGGTGCAACAGGAACAGGAAAGACAAAAACTATTCAGACGCTTTCGGAAAAATTATCTGAAAATGGCGTTTCTGTATTAATGATGGATATTAAAGGAGACTTTTCCGGTATTGCAGAACCCGGCGTTTCCAACCAAAAGATAACGGACCGCGTGACAGCCATCGGTAATACCTGGAACCCCAAGGCATATCCGGTAGAACTTATGTCTATTTCCTCACAGGATGGCGTAAGATTACGAGCAACCGTTACGGAGTTTGGTCCGGTGCTGATATCAAAAATATTAGACTTGAACGATACACAGGAAGGTGTGGTTGCTATGGTGTTTAAATTCTGTGATGACCAGAACTTCGGACTGGTTGATTTACCCGATTTTTAAAAAAGTATTGCAATTCCTGACCAACGAAGGCAAAGATACCTTTGAAAAAGAATACGGAGCCGTAAGCCCTGCAACGGTGGGTACTATTTTGCGCAAAGTGGTGGAACTGGAACAGCAGGGTGCTGATTTATTCTTCGGCGAAACTTCTTTTAATGTGAATGATTTATTGCGTAAAGATGAAAACGGATACGGATATATCAATATTGTTCGCCTGACAGATATACAGGATAAACCTAAATTATTTTCAACGTTCATGTTGAGTTTATTGGCTGAAGTGTATGCTAAATTTCCGGAACGCGGTGATGTGGAACAGCCGGAATTAATCATCTTTTTAGATGAAGCACACTTGATTTTTGACAGCGCTACCAAAGCGCTGAAAGACCAGCTGGAATCCATCATCAAACTGATTCGCTCCAAAGGAGTGGGTATCTTTTTCTGTACACAAAATCCGAATGACATCCCGGAAAGCATTCTGGCACAATTGGGTTTAAAAGTACAGCATGCCTTACGTGCATTTACAGCAAAAGACAGACAGGCTATCAAACTGGTAGCGCAAAATTATCCGGAAACAGCCTTCTATCAGGTAGAAGATTTGATTACACAATTAGGTATTGGTGAGGCATTTGTTACCGCATTGAATGAAAAAGGAATTCCAACACCTCTTGTTCATTCCATGATGACGCCGCCGCAATCGCGTATGGATATTCTGAATGAAGAAGAAATGAAAACACTGATTCAGAAATCCAATTTATACAGAAAATACAAAGATACCATTGACCCGGAAAGTGCGTTTGAAATTTTAAGTGCTAAAATGGAACAATTACAGCAACAGGAAGCGGAAGCGGAACAGGCAAAAGCAGAAGCAAAGGCTGCAAAAGTTACCAGCAAACCCGGCAGAGTGGAGAAATCAACTTTCGAAAAAGTAATCAATAGTTCCGTAACAAAACAAATAGCAAGAACAGCGACTACCACCATTACCCGCGGTTTATTGGGTGCATTGAAAGGTATGTTTAAATAAATAATCTAAATTCAATTTCATGGCAGATATAAAACTCAGTAAAATTGCAACACGTGCTCCAAAAGGCACAGACAAGGATGCAACAAAAGCAAAAACCAAGCTTTTAATTGATGAAATTAAAGTTTTGCAGGACGTACTAATTGCATCCGGCAAAAAAAGCATGCTGGTTATTTTGCAGGGAATGGATGCCAGTGGAAAAGATGGTGTCACCAAAAATGTCTTTGGCGGATTAAACCCAATCGGAATTAAAGTACACAGTTTTAAAAAGCCAACAGAAGAAGAGTTTGCACATGATTTCCTCTGGCGGGTACATCAGGTGGCTCCTGCAAAAGGTGAGATAACAATTTTTAATCGCTCACACTATGAAGATGTTCTCATTCAACGGGTACACAAATGGATAGATGAGAAAACGGTCTCACAGCGATTTGATGCTATCAACAACTTTGAAAAACTGCTGACACATAACGGAACCGTAATACTAAAATTTTACATGCACGTATCGCAGGAAGCACAACTGGAAAGACTGGAAGAACGCAAAACCAATCCGGAGAAAATGTGGAAGCATAAAGATCAGGACTGGGAAGAGCGAAAACTCTGGAAACAATATATCAATGCTTATGAAGATGTGTTTAAGAATTGCAGTAAAGCTGCACCTTGGCATGTTATTCCAACTGACCACAACTGGTATAAGGAATTTTTAATCGCGCAAAAAGTACGGGATGCACTGAAAGACCTGAAACTGGAATATCCTAAATTGATTACAAACATTAAAAAATAGCGGTGAAAAAACTCTGGCAGAAAGGAGATATACAGGAAAATAATCTTGCTGAAAAAGTCGAACAGTTTACTGTTGGAAACGACAGAAATCTGGATGTATTACTGGCAAAGTTTGATGTACTGGGCTCGCTGGCACACACAAAAATGCTGGCTGAAGTTGGATTGCTTTTAAAAGAAGACCTCGCTCCTATTCAGTCTGAGTTAAAGAATATTTATCAAACTATTGAAACCGGAAATTTTTCTATCGCAGAAGACAGTGAAGACATTCACAGCGAGATAGAATTACGACTAACAAAAAAACTCGGCGACCTTGGAAAAAAAATACACAGCGGAAGAAGCCGAAACGATCAGGTTTTACTGGACTTGAAGCTTTTTACCAGAAATGAAATTGAAGAAATCGTTCATCTTACCAAAAATGTATTTGACATACTGATTCAATTATCCAATACACATAAAGATAAATTACTGCCGGGCTATACACATCTTCAACTTGCCATGCCAAATAGCTTTGGCTTATGGTTTGGTGCTTATGCGGAAAGCCTGACAGATGATATCAGCATTTTATATGCTGCTTTTATATTAGCCAATAAAAATCCGTTAGGTTCGGGTGCCGGATATGGCGGTTCCTTTCCTTTAAACAGAAAACTAACGACTGAATTGTTGGGCTTTGATGAGTTGAATTATAATGTGGTATATGCACAAATGAATCGCGGGAAAATGGAAAAAAATGTGGCATTTGCCATCTCCAATATTGCAGCAACACTTTCCAGACTGGCAATGGATGCCTGTTTATACATGAATCAGAATTTTGGTTTCATTTCATTTCCGGATGTATTGACCACAGGTTCTTCCATTATGCCGCATAAAAAAAATCCGGATGTATGGGAACTCATCCGTGCAAAGTGCAATAAACTGCAAAACCTGCCAGCACAAATAAATTCGATATTAATTAATTTACCATCGGGCTATCACCGCGATTTACAAATCATAAAAGAAGATTATTTAAAAAGTTTTGAGGAGATTAAATCCTGTCTCGAAATGACGCAAATCATGTTGCATCACATAGAAGTAAAAGCGGATATCCTCGAAGACGATAAATATAAATTACTTTTTACGGTGGAAACGGTGAATCAGCTGGTGAACGAAGGAATGCCGTTCAGAGATGCTTATATAAAAGTGGGCAAAGACGTAGAAAGCGGTAATTATAATAAACCTTCTACGTTACATCACACTCACGAGGGAAGTATCGGCAATCTTTGTAATGAGGACATTGAAAAAATGATGGAGGCTAACATTGCCTTATTTCCATTTAAAAAAATAAAAGACGCACTCTCTCAGCTAATTGCATAAAAATTGGCAGAGTTTTTGCATAATCTCGACAAAACATCTTATTTTTAGTCATAAATAATAAAAAAGCATGAAGAAAGTTACAAGTATTTTAGCTGTTGCCGCTATTTTTCTGGCAAACCTGTCCTTCGCACAAAGCGTGACGGAAACAATTCCAAAAGTAATGGCTGCTATGGGCAATGCCAAAACTATGACCTATCATTTTTATGCACAGGAACGCATGAACGATGGAAAATTCAGCAAAAGTGATGTAGAATTTAAAGTAATCGCTAGTCCTATAAAAATATACGCTAAAGCTAACTTGCCACAGTCTGCACAGTTAATTTATGAAGGTGCAGTTTCTAAAGAAGTAAGAGTAAAAAAAGGTTTAAAATTAAGCTTAAATCCAACCAGTAGTTTATTAATGAAAGGAGTTCACAATCCTATCACCAGAGCTGGTTTTGCGCAAATTAAAAAGATTCTGGAAACCAGTATGGCTCAACGTAAAGGGGAAGATTTATCTTCTTATGTAAAAATATTAGGTACTGTAAACTACGATGGCAAAGACTGCTGGAAAATTGAAATCAACGATGCAGATTACAAGATCATCAACTATACAGTAGCTGCAGGTGAAACGTCTGTTTGGGCAATCGGGAAAAAACTGGCTATTTCTGAATACAAAATCAAAGAATTAAATGATATCGGTGATGAAGTAAAACCAGGTCAGGTAATCAAAATCCCGTCTTCATATGCTAAGAAAACTACATTGTATATTGATAAAACCAACTACTTACCTATCTACCACAAAATGGAAGATGAAAAAGGTATCTACGAAATTTATGAATTTAAGAGTTTGAAATTAGGTGTAAACTTAACGGATGCTGATTTTCAGTTTCAGTAACAAATAAATATTTCATTAAAAGGTCTGGAAATTTCCGGACCTTTTTTATTTTAATTTCAACCCGAGAAAATAACCGGTAAAAGCCAACCCAATCCCAATTATATTCGTTAATACAATATAAAGCAGAGAGGTAAAAATAAAACCATCTTTGAGTAATCTCATGTTTTCCAGCGCAAAAGAAGAAAACGTAGTGAAACCTCCTAAAAATCCGACAAACAACAAAAACCTGAGTTTGTCATCCAACTGTCCGTTTACGGTGAATAGACCAAACAATAACCCAATGATGAATGCTCCTGTAATATTGACGAAGAAAATACCTGTCGGAAATGCAGTTGGATATTTACTGGACACCAACTCTGAAACCCAATATCGAATCAAGCTGCCTATAGCACCACCAGCTAAAATGTATATATACTTCATCCGCAACTAAATTATAAAAAATCAGCAGAATATTTTAATCAGGTAAAGCATTCTGCTAATTATCAAGAAATTAACAAACATTTAGACAAGAAATTATGCCTGAATCCTTAATTTCGGAACGAATTTTGTAAACCTTATCTGAAACAATCATTTATGAAGAAATATTGTACGCTGTTTTGCCTTATTTTATTTACTACGCTCACCTTTTCACAGGAAAATAATTTCAATATTACATTAACCGTAAAAGGAATGGAAAACCAGATAGGCATTCTGGCATTTTATTTCGGAGATAAACGATTTGTGAAAGACACACTCAACTTCGATGCTAAAGGTGTCGCTGTACTAAAAGGAAAGAAAAATATTGCAGAAGGAGTATATCTGGTTGCATTTCCATCCATGCGTTACAGCTCTTTTGACCTCATCATAAAAGAAACCAGTTTCAGCATCAGTACAGACACTTTTAATTTTATTAAAAATGTAACTGTAAAAAACTCTGTTGAGAACAAACAGATGTTTGAAGACATGAATTATATGATGCCTTTAGGGTTGGAAAACGATTCTTTACAGAAGAAACTGAAAGGATTGAATAAAAAAGATTCTGCATACAAGAAAATAGCCGGAGATATTGAAGCAATATCTAAAAAAATAGTAGCACACAGAAAAGAAATCACTAAAAAATATCCTGCAACATTTTATTCAAAACTATTGACCATGATGCTGGATATAGAAATCCCTGAAGGCCCAAAGAACCCAAACGGAAGCTTGGTGGACACCTTTTATTCATTTCATTATACCCAAAAACATTATTTCGACAATATTGATTTTGCGGATTCAGGTTATATCAGAACACCTGTTTTTCAGTCAAAACTTTTAAAGTATTTTGACAATTACACTTTTCCTCAGCCTGATTCCATTATTAAGTCAATTGATATGGTAATCGCTAAATCCAGAGCAAATAAAGACATGTTCCAGTTTTGCCTGAATGAATTATTTATGAAATATGCTAAAAGTGAAATCATGGGTCATGATGCTATTTATGTTTATCTCTCTGATAAATATTATCTGAGTGGAGAAGCATGGTGGGCAACTGAAAAAAGTTTGACGGAACTGCGTGATCGTGTGGAAGCGGTGAAACCTACGCTTATTGGAAAAATTGCACCAAACTTTATTGTACAGGATTCTTCAGGTAAAATGCAGGTTTTTCATGATTATGTTTCAAAAGTAAATATACCGTTTTAGTATTCTGGAATTCAGACTGTAGTCACTGTCAGCACGAAATTCCGGTATTGAAAAAATTATATACAGATTCTCTGCAGGCACTTGGTGTTCGTGTATTTGCTGTATCTACAGAACAAACAGATAGTTCTTTCAGAGCGTTTACTGCAAAAAACTGTTCATCTCAATGGATAACCTGTGCAGACATGCGAGGCGTAAGTGCTTTCAGAAAAGAATATGATATTATTGCTACACCCAAAGTATTCGTAATTACACAAGACTATAAAATTATTGCCAAGAATATGCCTGTTGATAATCTCGTAGGATTTATTCAATTCATGGATGGCTTAGAAGCCAAAGACAAAAATAAACAGTAATTCAACATTGATAATATTTAAAAGCTATCTTGCTAAAAGGTAGCTTTTTTTTATTTATAGAGAAAGTTATTTCGTTAATACGCCCACATTCCTATTGCTGCCAGACAACTTGCTGCAATCTGTAAAAGCATATTATCAAAGCCACTGGGCGAAATAGCTTCTACTCCTGTACAGATAAGCGCCATTACAAAAACAACAACATAAGTAGAAGGGAAAATGGTTTGTGTAAAATAAATGGCAAGAAAATAAATCAAATAAGAACTTACAAAAACAGCAAGACTGCCTTCTAAACTTCTGTATGATATTTTATTTCTGTGAAAACTATAAACACGATATGGATGCTTTCCAAATTTGGTTCCGACAGGTTCTGCAAAAGCATCTGCAATGCCGGTTACAGCATATCCAAAAATAGCAAACGGACCAAACAACAGATTAGATAATACTCCTCCAAAGAAAGTAGCCAGGTAGGAAAATATAATATACTTCGTCCGATGCGGGGCATCTTTCTCGCGGGCTAATGCCTCATAAAACAAGTTCCCGTCACTTTTAAAGCAGGCATACGCCAGTACAATAGTTACAGACCATCCTAAAATAAACACACCCGGCAATCCCAGATATCTCTGATAAAAATAAGCACTGATAAAAATAAAGAAATGAAATAACTTGCGGGTATACCCTGTTTTCCAAGATAAATTTCTTTTGCAAAAACCTGCTATGTATAAAGCTAAAAAACTCCAGCAGATGGAAACCGGAAACAAGCAGCTTATTAATTTTAAGGAAGGAAAATTATCCGTAAAAAAATGAAACAGTGTTTGTATAAGATGCATTACAATTCTTTATAAAATCGTTTGGAAGCATAAGAATAACCATTGTTTTCATAAAAGCGGTGCGCATCTGTCCGGTGAATTTTACTGGTCAGTTCGATTCTGAGATAATTTTGACTTCTGCAGAAATCTTCAATAAACGCTATAAAAGCAGCACCGATTTTTTTATTTCTGAATGCTGCATCCACACAAAAAGAAGTCAAACGCGCCCTAGGATTTGGTTCGTGAATAAATTGTGTAAAACAAAGTTCAGCAAATGCAATTACCTGATTATTCAGCTTTGCAACAAATATGCGATAATTTTTATCTTCCGTATTTCTTTTAAGATTGTTTAACAACGTTTCCTTGGGGATAAAATGTTCCAGCTGATGTATCAGTGAGAGCAATGCATCTGCATCATTTATGGTGGCATCTGTAAATTCTAACGACATCCTGCCTTTTTAGATTTAATCAAAGTCAACCGTACCAAATTCTTTTATACCGGTCAGCTTTAGACTGATTTCCCATAATCTGCGTGAATTCTCGGAACTTATTGCTTCCATGGATGGAATGGTTGGATTTTTACGGTACCAGTACAAGCCTGTTTTGCCCTGCACTTCCGGAGCAGTAGCGAGATAAATAGAAGTCTCCGCACCTTTTTCCGGGGTGGTTAATACAAAACCGAAATTATTCATTAAAAATTTCAGCATTGGGTTGCCGCTTCTTCCAAAATTAGAGTTGATATTACCGGGATGCAGACAGTTTGCCGTAATATTCGTGTTTTTCTTTAACTGATAGGCCAGTTCTTTATTAAATAAAATATTACACAGCTTCGTAAGCCCGTACTGAATCCAGGAATTGAAAAACTTCTCTGCCTGCAAATCATCCCAGCGCATATTAGTAAAACGGTGTGCCAGTGAAGCCACATTGACCACACGGCCGCTTTCAGATGCTTTCAGTAAATCCAGCAAATAATGTGTTACTAAGAAGTAGCCCAGATGATTGGTCGTAAACATCATCTCCAGTCCGTCTTCATTTACCTGACGATCACCTAAAATAACACCGGCATTATTGATAAGTACGTCTATGTGATTGTACTTCATTCTAAATGCTTTTGCAAATTTTTTGATGGATGTATGAGAACTGAAATCACACAGGAATAAATCACAGTTATTCAGGCCGGTAAGTGCATTGATATCTTCCTGAACAGCTTTTGCTTTTTGTTCATTACGGCAAACCAGCACCACCTGCGCGCCCATCTTTGCAATCTCTGTGGCTGTTACCCTGCCAATCCCTGAATTTCCGCCTGTAATAACAACTATCTTATTTTTCATTTATATCACTTTGTTTGCTTATGTGAAATTACAAAATCATTCTCTATCTCAGTTTTATTAAAATAAAAAGACAGTTCAAAATGAACTGTCTTTTTTAATTATAATTTTAACGGCTTTATTAAGCTGCTTCAATATCACTGAACATACCGATGAATTTTAACATCGCGCCTAAGTTGCTGATTTTGATTTTACCCATCATCACCGCCATTTGTCTGTTTACACGACCTTCTTCCGCATCTTCAAAATCTGTTGCTAATGCTGAAATTACACAATCTGGCTCACCAGATAAACCTTCAGTAACAGTACATACACCCTCTGCAACATTTACAGTAAATTCTCCGCCTGTCTCACCTTCTAACTGAAAATGAAAAACACCTGTTTGTCCTGCTGCTTCCTCTGCTTTTAAACGGCTTGGTAATGCCAATACGATTTCTTTTGCTGTCATTTTATTTGATTTTTAGTTTGATAATTAATTGATGACTCAAAAGTAATTTATTATTTTCAAATAACCAAATTTTTACCAAACGTTCGTTTGTTAATAACTCATAAAATACTGATATACTGATAAATATAAAATATTAACACAAACTTTACATAAAATATTTTACCAAACGTTTAGTCAAATAGAAAGAAATTGCGTAAACTTGTTTGTCATTCTACGCACAACGAAGAATCATGTTCAATAAACTATAAAGTTTAAGATATATGTCAGTCATAAAATCAAAGGTAAACACCAACTCAGCCGCATACAAAGAGAACTATCAGAAGATGCTGGCAAAAATTGATGAGTTGAATAAACACCTGAAGCAATCCTTGTTTCAGGGAGAAGAGAAGCATCTGGCAAAAGCCAAATCTCAGGGTAAATTGCTGGCAAGAGAACGTATAGAAATGGTACTCGATCAGGATTCACCCTTTTTAGAACTCTTACCATTAGCAGGTTTGGGTGTAAAAGGCGGTTTTGGTACAGGTGGCACCATGGTAGCCGGAATCGGTTTCGTTTCCGGTAAAATGTGTCTGATTACGGCCAATGTAGGTACCAATAAAGGTGGAGCGATTGATATTGCTACCTTGAAAAAAGCATTGCGCATCAATGAAATCGGTAATGAGAATAATTTACCTTCCATTAACTTAGTGGAAAGTGCAGGTGCTAACTTACCCGATCAGGCGCAGGTGTTCAATTTAGGAGGTAATAACTTTAAAGAAATCACCCGACGTTCTAAAAAAGGTATTCCAACGATTTCTATTGTATTTGGCAATTCGACTGCCGGTGGCGCCTATATTCCTGGTATGTCCGATTATACGATTTTTATCAAAGGAAAAGCAAAAGTATTTTTAGCTGGACCGCCCTTGGTAAAAATGGCGACCAATGAAATTGTGGATGATGAAACTTTAGGTGGCGCGGAAATGCATTCCAAGATTTCCGGAGTGTCAGATTATTTAGCGCAGGATGAACTCGACGGAATTCGTATCGCCAGAGAATTGATGGCTAATCTTGATTTGAAACATGAAACATCCGCTACAAGTGTATATAAAGAACCAAATTATCCAATTGACGAACTTCTCGGTATAGTTTCGGTTGATACCAAAGTACCATTCGATTGCCGTGAAGTAATTGCACGTTTGGTGGATGGTTCCGAGTTTCATGAATTCAAAAAAGAATACGGCACAACCCTAATTTGCGGTTATGCCAAGATTCACGGATATCCGATAGCCATTATTGGTAATAATGGTGTATTATTCAACGACTCAGCCAACAAAGGTGCACATTTTATACAGTTGTGTAATATGAACAATACCCCTATCCTGTTCCTGCAGAACATCACAGGCTTTATGGTGGGTAAAGAATATGAGCAAAACGGAATGATCAAAGACGGAGCTAAAATGATTAATGCTGTCTCCAACTCCGAAGTGCCGATGTTTACCCTGATGATGGGCGCATCTTATGGTGCGGGCAACTACGCCATGTGCGGACGTGCCTACAATCCACGCTTCCTGTTCTCATACCCTAACAGCATGATTGCAGTAATGGGTTCTGAACAGTTGGCAGGTGTCATGCAAATGGTAAGCCGTGAGGCTGCTTTAAAAAGTGGACAGCAATTCGATGAAGCACAGGCAACACAAATGAAAGAGTTTATGAAAGCAGAAATAGAGAAACAAAGTAATGCGTTTTTTGCTACGGGCCAACTTTGGGATGATGGCATCATCGACCCGAGAGATACCCGACATGTATTCGGCTTGGTCTTAGCATTAACTTATATGAATGAAGTAAAAGGTACGAATGCCTGGGGAGTTTATAGAATGTAAAATTTAACCGCAAAGAACGCAAAGTAAAAACGCAAAGTAGACAAAGATTACCTTGTTTACTTTGCGAGAAACTTAGAATTCTTTGCGGTTTAAAAATAAGATTATGAAGAGTAAAATAACCAAACTACTAGTTGCCAACCGCGGTGAAATTGCGGTGCGTATATTTAAAACCTGCAAAGAAATGGGCATCGCTACGGTGGCTGTCTTTTCTGATGCAGACGAAAATGCCTTGTTTGTAAAATTAGCAGATGAAGCCGTTCGCATCGGAGGGAAACAGCCCTCAGAATCTTATCTCATTATGGATAAAATCATTGATGCCGCAAAACGAACCGGTGCAAATGCCATACATCCTGGTTATGGTTTCTTATCAGAACGAACAGAATTTGCGAAACGTTGCAACGACGAAGGCATCATTTGGGTAGGACCGCATCCGCAGGCGATTGAAGTGATGGGTTCCAAGATTGGTGCTAAGAAAATCATGCAGTCACACAATGTGCCTACCATTCCGGGCTATCAGGGCGACGACCAAAGTGAAGCTACGATAAAAGCTAAAGCCATCGAAATTGGCTTTCCCGTGTTGCTGAAGGCCAGTGCAGGTGGTGGCGGAAAAGGAATGCGTATCGTACGTCAGGAATCAGAACTCGACAAAGCCATCAACGAAGCAAAATCAGAAGCACTCTCCAGCTTCGGCGATGATACACTTTTAATAGAAAAATATTTCGATACATCACGTCACGTAGAGTTTCAGATATTCGGGGATAAACACGGAAATGCATTGCATTTATTTGAGCGAGAGTGCAGCATCCAGCGCCGTTATCAGAAAGTAGTGGAAGAAAGCCCTTCCCCATTCATCACCGAAGAAACGCGGCAAAAAATGGGCGATGCGGCGGTAGCTGCCTGTAAAGCCATTCAGTATGACAATGCAGGAACAGTAGAATTTATTGTGGCTCCCGACCAATCCTTTTATTTTCTGGAAGTGAATACACGCTTACAGGTGGAGCATCCGATTACAGAACAGGTGACCGGTTTGGATTTGGTGCGACTACAAATCGAAGTGGCACAAGGCAATCCTATTCCGTTCAAACAGGAAGACATACAGCAAAACGGACATTCCATTGAAGTACGTTTTTACGCGGAAGATCCTGCGAATAATTTCATGCCGGTGAATGGAAAAATCCTCGACTGGATTCCTTCTTTATCCGAAGGATTGCGCTATGATACCGGGATTGAAAGCGGTAGCGAAATCTCCACGTATTACGACCCGATGATTGCAAAAGTAATCGGCACGGGCAAGAACAGACTGGAAGCCATTAACCGTTTGCGAAAAGGATTGCAGGAAACGGTGTGTACAGGTTTCACCACCAACAAAAATTTCCTCATTGCGATTTTAGAAAATGAAGATTTTCAGCAAGGCAAATTCGATACACATTTCCTGGATAAGGTATT
The DNA here is from genome assembly GCA_016721245.1 of Sphingobacteriales bacterium. Lineage (GTDB taxonomy): Bacteria > Bacteroidota > Bacteroidia > Chitinophagales > JADIYW01 > JADJSS01. The sequence continues at coordinate 295,665 of JADKIQ010000004.1, read as the reverse complement.
TAAATACGAAGGAGAGAAATATGCTCAGGAAACACTGGATACACTGACCTGTGCGTTGATTCATTATCGATTCTTACAGCGACAACAGGAAAGAACCGTGGCACAAGGTGTTCCGGCCGGCTGGAGAAATAATGCCTATCAGCCGCAAAAAGAAACCTATTCTTACCACGGATTTGAATTCCCCATTACCTATACCAGTAAAAGTGATGCACTTGAAATTTCATTTGCAGAGAAAAGTTTTACATCTTATAGTCAACAGTCGACTGTCGACCGTCGACCGTCGACCGAATCACTCACCCTCGAAATCAATGGCATTCGTCGCAACTTCTTCATTTCCCAAAACGGACATCAGTACTTTATACAGTCCGCACAGCTTGGACAAATTGTATTGAATATTGTGGACCGATTCCCGAATCCAAATGAGGAAATAGTGAAGGGCGGTTACATTGCGCCTATGCCTGGCGAAATCACGACCGTCTTGGTAAAACCAGGCGATACCGTAAAATCAGGCGATGCCTTGTTAAAAATGATTTCTATGAAAATGGAAAGCACCATCGAAGCCCATACCGACGGCGAAGTGGAAGAAGTGTATGTTGCCGATAAACAATTCGTCGAGGCGGGTACCTTGTTGTTAAAGATGAAAGAATGACAATGTAATAATGAAATAATTCAATAATGAAACAATGAAGCAATGACAAGTCACGTAGTGACGAAATCTTGGTAGAAAATAGTAATAAACAAACACAGCCACGTAGTGGCGAAATAAAATGAAATTAATCGTTATCTAGTTAACTAACCATCTAATTAAATCATGCTATACACACAAGAAGACATCAGCAATTTCTCCGAACAATCTTTCGCATATTTAATTGTGGAAGAAAAGGAGAATGTATTAACCATCACACTGAATCGTCCGGATAAACGCAACGCCTTTCACATGCCATTGGCGAATGAACTGGCCTATGCCCTCGCCTACGCGCATTACAACAATGCCATCTGGGCAGTGGTGCTGAAAGCCAACGGACCAACCTTCTGTGCCGGAGCAGATTTAAAAGCCTTCGGCGGTGCAGATACTACTGAGAAACCATCCACTATTCCTATGCCGAAAGATATGGTGAAACTGGGCGATGAATTCAACGGCCTGCACAAACCATGCATCGCACAGGTACATGCAGACGTTTACGCAGGCGGCTTCCTGATGATTGGCGGCGCCACGCATGTGGTCGCTGTGGAAGATGCTAAATTCGGACTGCCGGAAGTAAAACGCGGTATTTTTCCATTTCAGGTAATGGCAACTTTAGAACCATTAATGTCTGCACGACAATTACTGGATTTATGTTTGCGCGCCAAAACACTGAGCGCACAGGAAGCAAAAGAAATCGGTTTAGTATCAGCAGTTGTCAAAGCAGAAGACCTAGAAGCTACTGTGCAACAATTAGTGGATGATATCAAAGAACAATCCCCAACGGCGATACGCTTAGGATTAAAAGCATTCCATGAAATGAAATCACTGAAGGCAGATGAAAAACACAAATACCTGCACGCCATGCTGATGCAATGCTTAAGCAGCAAAGATGCAGCGGAAGGATTGACAGCCTTTAAAGAAAAACGAAAAGCAAACTGGACAGGAAATTAATTAAACAATAAAACAATTCAATAATGAAATAATGATTTTTACGGCATTATTTCATTGCTTGATTACTTCATTATTAAATTAGAATTATGAGCAAAACAATACGGATAGCCGGCGCACAGGGTTTCTACGGAGATTCTCCGCTGGGTGCAATGCAAATTGCCATGCAGGGAGAAGCAGATTACCTGATGCACGATGCATTGGCAGAATTGACCTTATCCATTCTACAAAAGGATAAAATCAAAGACCCGACCATGGGCTATGCGCGCGACATTGAAGTGCACGCAAGAACCTTATATCCGATTGCTTTTTCAAAAGGCATTAAAATCGTCACCAACAGCGGCGGTTTAAATCCGGAAAGTGCGGCGCAAAAAGTAAAAGCCATCCTGGAAAAATCAGGTATTAAAGGTATAAAAATTGCAACGATTACAGGTGATGATTGCGTGACGCGATTAGAAGAATTTAAAGAGAAAGGCTTATTGTTGGAAAATCTGGATTCCAATGAACCTTATCCTGCAAAATATCCCGTGACTCATGCGAATGTCTATACAGGTGCACAAGCCGTGAAAGATGCGTTAGATCAGGGTGCAAATTTAATCCTGGCCGGTCGTGTGGCGGATCCATGTCTCGCTCTCGGCATCATGGCGCACGAATATGGCTGGAAAATCGAAGACGCATCCACACAGGAAGATTGGGACAGACTGGCATTTGGTATCACCATCGGTCATATTCTGGAATGCGGCGGACAAGCCAGCGGTGGTAACGCCTATTCCGAATGGCCCATGAATTATAGTGTTTCCGACTTAGGCTATCCGATTGCTCATGTGAATGAAGACTGTACTGCGATACTGACCAAAGCACAACATACAGGCGGCAAAGTTTCTAGAAATACGATTCGCGAGCAACTCGTTTATGAAATACACGACCCAACGAATTATATCACACCGGATGTAGTGGTGGATTTATCCAACATAAAACTGGAAGATGTGGAAGAAAACCGCGTGAGTTTATCCGGCATTAAAGGCAAACCTCGCCCGGAAAAACTGAAACTGGTCATGGGGCAGCACGAAGGATTTGTTACCGAACAATTCTTCTTCTTCTCCTACCCTTACACATATGATAAGGTACAGATGTTTATCAAGGCGGTTAAAGAAACCTGGGCAAAATTGCCGGTTCAAATTCTTGAATCGCGTTTTAATATCATTGGTGTAAACGGATTGCATGAAGATGCGGTAGATATTCCACCTGCGGAAGAATTAAATCAACGCAGTGAACTGGGATTACGTATCGCCTTAAAACACAAAGACGACCGTACCGGAAAAACAGCCATTGCGGGCATTACCTGTCTGGGATTAAACGGACCTCCGGGCGTGATTTCCGTACCGGGCTGGGGCAATATGAACCGCGCAATGCTCAGCCTATGGCCGACATTGATACCTAGGGAATTGATAAAACAGGAAATTAATTTTGTTGAATTATAAAAATATCACAGAGTTACACAGAGAAAGACCAAGAGTTCTTAGTGAAGCTTTGTGAAGCTCTGTGATACAAAAAAAAATAAAAACAATGGCAACAATCAAACTAATAGACATAGCAAGTGCACGCAGCGGCGATAAGAACAATGTGTGCAACATCGGTGTGATGGCAAAATCCAGAGAAGATTTTGAAACATTGAAAAAATATTTAACGTCTGACATCGTAAAAGCACATTTTAGAGGACTCATCAAAGGAAAAGTAGAACGCTTTGAATGGGATGCTTTGGAATCCTTAAATTTCGTCTGCCACGAAGCCTTAGATGGCGGTGCTTCCAGAAGTTTACGAATGGATACGTTGGGTAAAAACTTTAGTAGCCATTTGCTTAGATTGGAGTTAGAAATTCAACAATAAAATAATGAAATAATGTATCAGTTTCATTTTACAATAAACAATTATATAATTACTAAATTATTTCATTAATGAATTCATTAGAATCATACTACCTCACGGAAGAACATGAATTGTTCCGAAAATCGCTGCGCGAATTTTTAGATAAGGAAGTCGTACCTTTTGTTGACCAATGGGAAGAAGATGCACGTTTACCAAAAGAACTCTTTAAAAAGTTCGGCGACATGGGTTATTTCGGCATGACACAAGAAGAAAAATACGGAGGCTCTAATCTTGATTTCTGGTATGATGTGATTTTCATCGAAGAAGTCTCCAAATCCAACTCCGGTGGTTTCGGAGCCAGTATTTCCGCACATCCCTATTTATCTTTATCGCATTTAAAACACGAAGCCAGTGACTTCCTGAAAGAAAAATATCTACCGAAAGCCATTGCCGGTGAATTGGTTGGCGCACTAGCCATCACCGAGCCGCATGCAGGTTCTGATGTGGCAGGAATTAAAACCACCGCCGTTCGTCAGGGCGATAAATACATCATCAATGGAAGTAAATGCTTTATCACCAATGGTGTTTTTTGTGACTATATGATTGTTGCCTGTAAAACAGCATCTACAGGTTCCAGCGGCATTTCGATGATTTTAGTGGAAGGAAACTCCAAAGGTTTATCCAGAAATAACTTGAAGAAATTAGGTTGGAAAGCCAGCGACACGGCAGAGATTGCCTTTGATAATGTGGAAGTACCGGTAGAAAATCTATTGGGTGAAGAAAACAAAGGATTTTATTATATCATGCAGCGCTTTGAACTGGAACGATTGACGCTTGCATTAGGTGCAATCGCATCATCCGAATGGGCTTTGGAATATACATTGCAATACATGAATGAACGTAAAGCTTTTGGTAAAACAATTAATAAATTCCAGGTGTTAAGACACAAAATGGCACAGCTGTCTGCGGAAATAGAAAGTGTAAAAACCTTTACCTATCATGTTTGTAAAATGCATGCAGATAAAAATTATTGTGTTAAAGAAGCATCCATGTCAAAATACCTGGCCACCGAATTATCTGATAAAGTAGCTTATCAGTGTTTGCAGATGTTTGGCGGTTATGGTTATATGGAAGAATACAAGATGGCTCGCTTTTTCCGTGATTCACGTTTAGGTACTATCGGCGGTGGCTCTTCAGAAATCATGTGTGAGATTATCGCAAAAATGGTGATTGATGATGTGAATTATCAGGCTCAGGAATCAAGAGCCAGGAATCAAGACATTAGCATTGAAGAATTATTTACTACTCTTCCTTCCAGATTAAAAAAAGAAAAAGCAAACGGAATAGAATTAAATGTGTTGTTTGAGTTTGAGAATAACATTTTTTATCTGATTGAAATAATGAATCAGGAAGTAATTCTGTCAACAGTCGACCGTCAAATGTCGACCGTTGACCTAACCATCACGACAACCACAGAAACTTACATAGGTGTGGAAACCGGCAAACTCAATCCGCAGGAAGTGTTTATGTCCGGCAAAATCCAGGTCAGTGATTTAGGAAAAATGATGCAGTTTGGTGGTCTCTTTAAGAAATATACGAATTAACGTCATTGCGAACGAAGTGAAGCAATCTAACAATAATATAACTGCTTCGCACCTCACAATGACGACATTAAAAAAGTAAAATATAAAATCAATAAAAAATGAGCACAGCACTATCTTATTACTTCAATGAAGAACACGAATCTTTCAGAAAAACGATTCGTCAATTTTTAGAAGCGGAAGCTATTCCGCATATCGACCAATGGGAACTGGACGGTAAAATCCCACGCGAGTTCTGGAAGAAATTCGGTGAAATGGGTTACTTCGGACTTTGCTATCCTGAAAGTTTGGGTGGCAGCGGATTAGATTTTTTCTATGATGTCGTCATGCTGGAAGAAATTTCCAAAATATTCTCCGGCGGTTTTGCTATCACGGCTGCCGTACAGGTCTTTATGAGTACGCCGTACATCTTTCACCATGGAAGTGATTACCTGAAAGAAAACTACCTCAAACCTGCCATTGCGGGCGATAAAATCGGTTGTATCGGTATCACAGAACCGGGCGCCGGCAGCGACGCCGCCAATATACAGATGCGCGCAAGAAAAGAAGGTGACCATTATGTCTTGAATGGTTCCAAAACATTCATCACGAACGGTATTTACGGTCAGTTCGTAATTCTCGTTTGTAAAACCAACCCAGATGCAGGTGCTGCGGGGGTAAGTTTGTTAGTAGTGGATTTGGATTCGCCGGGTATTTCCAAAAACAAACTGAGAAAATTAGGCTGGCATTCTTCCGATACGGCAGAACTGCATTTCGATGATGTGAAAGTGCCTGCAAAAAACTTATTGGGTGAAGAAGGCAAAGGCTTCTACTACCTGATGGGTGGCTTACAGCTGGAACGTTTAGCAGGTTCCATCATGGGCTATTCCGGCTGTGATGCGGTACTGGGCTACTCTTTACAATACATGAGCGAAAGAAGTGCATTTGGCAGAACCATCAATAAATTTCAGGTATTACGTCACCGGGTGGCACAATTATCCGCAGAAATAGAATCCGTTCGTTTCTTCGTGTTACACACCTGCAGAATGCATGCCGATGGAAAATATGCAGTAAAAGAAAGTTCTATGGCTAAATTACTATCTACTGAATTAGCTGATAAAGCTACCTATCAGTGTTTACAGTTTTTCGGAGGCTACGGTTATATGGAGGAATACAAAGTAGCGCGTGCCTTCAGAGATTCCCGTATCGGTACCATCGGTGGCGGTTCCTCTGAAATTATGCGTGAAATCATTGCCAAAATGGTGATTGATGACACAAATTATGAAAGAGCTGAGTCCCAAACAGAGGAAAGTAAACCTGCACTGGAAACCGTTGCGGATATTTTTGAAACACTTCCAGCCCGTTTTAAATCTGAAAAGTCAGCCGGAAAAAATCTGAATGTACATTTCCAATTCACTTCCGACAATTACACAGTATCTATTGCGGACGGAAAACTGACGGTAGATAAAGGATTACAGGGCGATGCAAACTGTCTGGTTGAAACCGATGATGAAACTTATATCGCGGTAGAAACCGGAAAAATGAATCCACAGGAAGCTTTTATGACCGGAAAAATTAAAGTTTCTGACTTAATGCAGATGATGGCATTCGGCGGGCTCTTTAAAAAGTTATAATTTTGTGAAATAATAATCAAATAAACAATAAAGCCTTCAATTAACATTTGAAGGCTTTTATTTTGTGCTTTTTGGAATTAAATTTGCACAGCAAGTAAGATGAGAAACATATTTCTTTTAAGCGGATTATTCCTTTTATTTATCTCTGCAACTACCCCAAAGACAACAAGTATTGGTGGTATTGGAGGACAAGCTGTGTTTGATTCTACTGCACAACGCTTTAAGGTAAAATCTCTGGAAATCAATCATTATCTCAATTCAAAAACACTGAGACCGGGTGATGTAATTTTAGAAATCGATAAAGTTCCGGTGCATAAAATGTCGTACGGCAATATACTGAGTTTAGTGCAGGGAACGGTAGGTACGCCTATGAGTCTTAAAGTATTGCGTTATAATGCCATTGAAAAATACTACGAAATCAATAGGATACGTGTAACACTGGATATGAATCCGACATGGTGGTCTGTTCCGGATTATCGTTATTATAATTTTCTTGATGCCATCAATTATTCCATTTCTCAGTTAAAAGTAAATGGTAAAAACTCCATCGATTCAACTAAAATTCCGGATGCTAAAGACAGAGTTTATTGTAATTACAATATTCGCGGAGCGTATGAATCTGTATATATCAACAACGGCAAAGGCAGGTATTTTTATAACTGCAGTTTCGTAAAAACGGATGACCGATCAAAAGCAGATGGCATGTATAACTATCTGGTGATTCAGTTAAGAAACTACAATATGAAAAATGCCACCCTTACTAAAGTGGAAAGCATACAACCGGAAGCAAAAATATATCAGGTAAAAACTAAAGAGGTTTCTGATATGTCTATCTCCAACCTGAATATCAATGTTAAGTTGAAAAAAGAATTTGACAAAGATGAAAATAAATTCTTGTGGAAAGTAGAATTAGACGTTGTTATCTAAGCTTTATTTGCTCAATATATTCTTTTGCTCTCGTTCCGGTGTTAAACAATAAATCCAGTATACTCAAATCTTTTTCAAACGGAAATCTGTCGCTAAACACCTGCGGGTAGGCCGTAAAATCAAGTGTATTATCTTTTCCCGGCATAATATGACTTCTGTAATCTGTGCCTGAAAATTCATCTTTTGTAAAATATTTTTCTGAAAATGAAACGGATAATTCCGTTTTCAGAACAAAAGCAATGGTTTGCATGAACTGAAAATTATACTCCACCAGCAAGTCTGTTTTTTCTTCATAGAATTTACGAAAATGATCTTCATAAAACTCAAAAAAAGGTGATCTGCGATAAGCGGAAGTAAAACTATGCCAGTGCAGTCCCTGCCAGTTTTCATTATAGGAAATGCGAACATCTTTCATGGCGGAATGCTGATGTTTACCACTCACCAACGGAATGCTCAGTCTCAATAATCCATTGGCACCTAAGATATGCGCCCTGTTTCTGTAGCTACGTTTTACAAAATGTTCGTGTGTGTCCAATACAATTGCATCTGCCTTCAGCAACAAATTCCAGTAACTGCAGCTACCGATATATTGTGATTCAATTAAAATAGCATTCATCGCACAAAGATATTACGATTTACAATTTATTTTTGTAAAAAATAACCTGCCGGTAATAAATCACAGTACACTATTCGTTATTTTCACAGTGTGCAATGGCTCTTCACGAAACTTGGATTATTTTATGCAAAACGGCTCTCCTTTTTGCCATTGAAATTTTTATTTTCATTTGCTGATATTATTTACTTCCTGTTTAATCGTATATATGCTTACAGAAAAACGGTGATTGACATGAATCTCATCAACGCATTTCCGCATAAACGAAGCGAAGAACTCTGGTTTATCAGAAGCAATTATTACCGTCATCTTGCCGACTTTATCGTTGAAACCATTAAAAGTATTTCTATCTCAAAAGAAGAATTAAAAGAACGCATACAACTCGAACATGAAAGTTATGCACTGCTCAAAACGTATGAAAATACAGGACAACATATTTTTGTAGTACTTGGACATTATGGCAACTGGGAATGGGCTTCTCTCCTTGCAGGACTGGAAACAAAATTACCTTCATATGCTCTGTACGCATCTCCCAGTAACAAAACATTTGAGAAATTTCTATTAAAAAACAGGTCCAGGTTTGGATGTCAGCTGATAGCGATGCATCAGGTAAAATCATTGTACGTAAATTTGCAGAAAAAACCTTCTTTGGTGGCTTTTGTGGCTGATCAGACGCCCGTTGATACCGACAATGCCTACTGGACAAAATTCATGAGTCTTGACACTCCGTTTTTTAAGGGATTTGATACGCTGGCTCAAAAAACGAACGCCATTGTTTTATACGCTTCCATCCAAAAAATCAATCGTGGATATTACGAATTGAAATTTGAAACCATAACGGAAAATGCACAAAAAGAAACAGAGAATTTCATTGTAGAAAAATATGTTCGATTGCTGGAAAAAGACATCCATAATAAACCGGAATACTGGTTGTGGAGCCATCGCAGATGGAAACGTGCCGGAATAAATTATTAGTCGTGAGTAGTGAGTCATAAGTAATAAGTATCTTTGTATTATGCATCAACCAAAAGTTTCAGTCGTCATACTAAACTACAACGGAAAAAGTTGGCTGGAACAATTTTTGCCAAACGTCATCCAACACACGACCTATTCTAATGCTGAAATAATCGTGGCAGACAATGCCTCTACGGATGATTCTGTTTTATTTTTACAACAGTATTTCCCGCAAATAAAAATGGTTATCAATTCTAGCAATACAGGATATGCGGGTGGTTATAACGATGCTTTGCAAAAAATCGACAGTGATTATTATGTGCTGTTAAATTCGGATGTGGAAGTGACGCCCAACTGGATTGAAAACACCATGACATTCTTATTAAAAGACGAATTAATGGCAGCATGTCAGCCAAAGATTTTATCCTATTCAGAAAAAAATAAATTTGAATATGCCGGTGCGGCTGGTGGTTTCATTGATAAATACGGCTATCCGTTTTGCAGAGGACGAATCTTTGACACCTGCGAAACAGATGAAGGACAATACAATCAAAGCGGCGAGATATTCTGGGCAAGTGGTGCCTGTCTTTTTTTATAAAAGCAGATATCTTCCACAAAGCCGGCGGACTGGATGCCGAATTTTTTGCACATATGGAAGAAATAGATTTATGCTGGCGATTAAAGAATTTAGGCTACAAAATAGGGTATTGTGCAGAAAGTACCGTATATCATGTGGGCGGCGGTACACTCAATAAATCGAATCCTAAAAAAACATATCTCAATTTCAGAAACAACCGGAAACTGTTGCGTAAAAATTTATCCGAACAGGAATTGGCATCTATCTATTCCACCAGATACCGCCTGGACCAGCTGGCCACTTTAGTAGCGCTTGCAAAAGGAAATATAGCAGAAGCAAAAGCCATTCGTCAGGGGCTGAACGATTACAAAAACACCCTGCATAAATGGGATAAGAAACGTGCAGAGAACGAACTCCTGCAGAAAACCATAGCTGTTGCATCACCCAATAAAACAGGCGTTTTAAACGAAAGCATTATCTGGAATTATTTTGTAAAAGGCATCAAAAAATTCAGCTCCCTAACATTCAATAAATCATCAATTCAATAATACAATAATTTTAACATGAAAGTACTTATCATCGGCGCATCAGGTTTAGTAGGCTCAAATTGTCTTCGTTATTTTAAACAGAAAGAAATTGAATGTGTTGGCACCTATTTTTCATATGAAGCGAAAAACACCGTATTCTTTGACACCCTGAATCTAAACAATCCGGATAATTTTGACGCAGCAAGTTATAAACCGGATGTCATTCTGCATTGCGGTGCGCTGACGCATGTGGACTACTGCGAACATCATGAAGCGGAAAGCCATGAAAAGACGGTACATTCTACCAATAACATGATTGCGCTGGCAAAAGAATTGAACGCAAAATTAGTCTTCATCTCTACGGATTATATTTTTGACGGTGCCAATGGTCCTTATGATGAAGACGCTCTTCCAAATGCCATTTCCATTTATGGAAAACATAAACTGGAAGCGGAATTAGCCGTGATTGCAGCCGATTCAAACAACATTGTTATAAGAATCACAAATGTATATGGTGACGAAGAACGCGGTAAAAATTTTGTATCGCGCATCATAGAACAAGTTTTCGAGCAACAAAAACTAACCTTGAGATTACCTGTTGATCAATATGCAACACCGATTAACGCATTTGATATTGCCCGTTGTTTATATTTATTATTAACAGACAGGAAAAGCGGCGTTTACAACATTGCCGGCACGGATTATATGAACCGTGTACAACTGGCACTCACTATTTTAAAATATTTCCCGGATGCGAGTTATGAACTGATTCCGTTAACGACCGAACAAATAAATGCGCCGGCGGCAAGGCCTTTGCAGGGTGGTTTGAAGAATAAAAAATTCATGTCGGAATATCCTGATTTCCGTTTCTCCACGGTAGATGATTACGTGAGTTACAAAAGCATTATGCTGGAAGATATGGAAGGTGAGTAAGATTAATCTTTTATACACACTTACCTTTACAATCATCATTAAACCAAAAATAAACAAACAAACACCAACGACTTTTTTCACTTTATTCAGATTGTTTGCAGTGAGTTTTTGTTTCAAAAAATAAGCAAACCTCATTTTCAGTAAATCAAACAAAAATACCATGAGAAGTATTCCAAAGTAGAAAAGAAATTTTTCAGAAAAATGAACATAATAAATAGTAACGGTTGTAAACATGGTAATCCACCAAACCGTTACAAAGGGATTGAAAATATTGATGGTAACACCTTTAACAAAAGCACCTAATAACGTTCTAACATTGGTCACATCTAATGCTTTAATACTTGTTTTAGATAAAAACGTGGCAATACCAAAAATGATTAGTAATACACCTCCAATAAGTCCGATTTCTGTTTTTATGGAATCAAATGTGAATTGCTGCAAAATCGTTTCGACCAGATAGATAATTATAACATCACTGAGTAAGACACCAAAGACATAAGACAATCCGCATTTCCATCCTTTAGAAATGGTGATATCTGCCAGCGCAAAAAAAATAGGACCAATCAGAAAACTGATGGTAATACCGCTGATGATGCCTTTGAAAAGAGGTTCCATTTACAACTCAAAGATAACTTCTTCTCTCGGAATTCGCACACGTTTGCCATAAACACCTTCCGGTTTCGCTTTTCCTACAGAAACAATCATACAGATCTCTGCGCCTCTTGGAAGATTCAGGAACTTCTTGACTCGTGCGCTATCGAAGCCTTCCATTGGACAGGTATCGTAACCTTCTGCCTGCATGCTTAGCATGAACGTTTGTGCTGCCAAAGCCACACTCTTGTGCACTACAATTCGCATGTCTGTTGCTGTAACCTGACGTGGAACAGGCTGAAATGCTCCTCCAAAAGCAGAAACAATTTTTTTCAATCCGCCGGTGATATCTACCGGATCGGAGAAATACAAGGTTGGAATAACTTTCGTATAATAATCAACAACGAGTTTGTGTCTTTTTCCTAAAGTTGCCGGAAAATCTTTTTTTGATTCATTTAACACAAATTCCGCATGTTCTTTCCATTTGTCTTTTCTCGTAACAAACACAACTAATTCATTGGCTGTTTTAGCTGCGTTTTGCCCTAAACAATACTTAGCCAGTTCATCTTTTTTTGCTTTTGTTTTCACCCGGTAAAATTCCCATAATTGCAAATTACTGGAGTTAGGTGCCAGTAATGCTCTGTCTAAACTGCGGGCAACCGCTTCACCATCAAATGGTGCCTTATCGTCGTAAATCCTGATGGAACGACGTTCATTTACAATATTATTAAAGATTTCTGCTGCTGATTTCATAAAACTAAAACGTAACTTAAGGTAGAAGGTTCAAATCTACAAACAAAACCTGTTTTTTCTGAAATTTAAATTAAAAAACATCCTGCTGTATTTATTAATTGTCATGAATTTTATGACAAATACAAAAATTTGTACCGGAAAAGAAAAAATAATTGTTTCAACTTTGAATAAAATCACAAGAATAGGATAAAATTATCCCTTTCGTTTTTATTTATGATTGATTAAATTTGTTTATGATTAAAAATTTAATTCTAATTATTTTTAATTTATTAAGTATATCGATATCGTATGCACAGATTTCATTTTCATCCACAACAACCCCATCCAGCTGCAGTGCAAATGGTTCAATTTCCATAAATGTTAGCGGAGGAACAGTTCCCTATTTATACCAGATTATTTCAAGTACAAGCGGCATCATCCGTCCGGCACAAAGTATCAGTTTATTTCAAAATCTGCCATCCGGCACTTACAACATTCGGGTGACAGACAAAAACAACCTCACTGCTGTAAACAGTGCTGTAATAACAGGAAATTATATTCCGCTTACATTTACACCAATACAACAACAGTCTACAATTATTATTCAGCCTGTAAACGGAAAAAGACCCTATACCTATTCTTATTCTTCGGATGGAGGCTTTAGCTTTTCAGCACCAAAAGATTCAAATTCGTTTACCTGTTTAGACGCCGGAACTTATCTGTTCCGCGTGTACGATAGCTGCAGTAATTTTTACACTGAAACGGTAGCAGTTGCACCCGTCGTTATTAATGCAGACTTTTCCTGTGTTCCAAACGTTTCTAATAATACTAAATCTGTTGTGTTGAATTCTTTAGTAAATGGAAACGGCGGATTTACATTTCATGCTTTTGGTGTCAATTATGATCAGACAAATACTACGGGAAGTTTTTTAAATATTAACCGTTGTAACAAAAATATTTCTGTTGTTGTAAAAGACAAATGTAATGTAACAACCACCTCATTAGTTTGTCCATCGCCTGATTATACATTTGATGTATCCTGTGTAAACTTTAAAGACCACAAAGTTACGATTTCAAATGTGGCAAGCGGCAGCGGATTACCCTATCAGTATATTGCAAATGATGTTGCAAGCCCAAGTACGACGGTACAAAACTTTCCGATACCGGATGACAGTATTTTAGCTGGATTGATAGATAGTTGCGGATTTAAGAAAACGATAGAAGTGCGCCGGATGACGATATTACAAGACAATAACAGCAGTTGTGAAAATGGAAAAATGACGGTATTTACCTATTATAGCATTGATGGTAAAGCCAGATCTTTTCAGCCAACACGTTATGTATCTGTTTCAGGCCCTACAACCTTTAATCTGCTGGATGCAGCAATTACAGATACAAGTACAGTAAGTTTCTCGGGATTAGAAAGTGGTAAATATGTGTACAAAGTAATCAATGCCTGCGGAGATGAAGTGTTAGATTCATTTATTTATGTTAAGAAGTGTTTTAAAAAAATTACCGTTAGAAAAATTCAAAGCTGCAGTACGATTAGAATTATACTGGATAAGGATTGCATGAGAGACACCAATACCGTTTATACATTAACAGATTTACAGGGAAATATTATCTCTCAAAACACATTCGGTATTTTTAACAACTTAAATAATGATAGTTGTTACAAAGTACAAATGCATGAACTGGATTGTGATACAATTTTGACAGATTACATAAATCCGCTTCGACCAAAACTAAAACTCTTTCAAAACTCCTGTGACGAACTATCAATTACCGTAAGAGGAACTGTCAAAAAATCTTGCGGAAATGCTTTAGGAAGTACGTTCTCTTCATCCTATAATTTTATTTTGGCTGATTCATTATTCAATGTTATACAAACGAATCCTTCCGGTTACATCAATCCTGTTCCGCCAAACACTTATTGGGTGTATGCACAAACAAGTGAGTGTAATTCAGACACACTCAGATACACCAGAAGAAGCGGCTTTGAAGACAGTCTGCAGTTTTGTATAACTCCCGTTGTAAAATTTAAAAATAACAACTGCAAATTAGCCTGGAATGTAAAGGTGTTGAATAACTTTACCAATATCAATCTGACATTAGAAGGAAACGGCATTTCTATTCGAAATACTAAGAATTTTTTCGGAGTTGACAGCGGCAGGTATATTTTGAAAGATGGATGTCAGGAGCAGGAATTATTTTTACCCAATTACTACACCTTCAAAACAGTTGTAAATCCGGGCTGTCCCAGCAATGCATCTGTTACTTCTTCTTACAAAATAGATACAGCATACATCAAAAGTGTGAGCAAAAAAAACAATTTCAATATCTGTGATGAACCTCCGATAGATTATAATATTAAGGAAGTGGGTACTAACGAACCTTTGATATACAGCACCAACGGAATTTTTAATAATCTGAAAACCGGTACCTATTATGCTGTTTTTTTTAAAGGAAATGAAGATTGCAATTTTCACTCGGATACCATTTTTACTCCATTTTATACACGACCTGCATTGACGGCAACTTATGGTTTAATTTGTAACGGAAACAATGCAACGGTAAAAGCATCTGTTGTGGGCGGTACGCCACCATATACCTACGAGGTACTGAATTCTCCTATTCCTCAAATCATAACTGACTCATCCTATGTACTATACAACAGTTTACCTCTTGGAACTGCTCAATTCAGAGTTAACGATGCCTGCGGTGTCAGTACAGATTATTCGACCGAAGTATTAAGTGTAAATTTCCAGCCTACATTTAAGAAGAAATGTACCGGAGAAGTGCAGTTGATTGCACCGGATATTTTTAATACCACTTATGTCTGGACAAATAAAAATAATGATACCATTGGCACCACTCCTATCGTTTATAAAAACCCAAATGGAGATGACACATTTTCTGTCACGATAAAACACTTATCCTGCAGTATCACCAAAACATTGTTTGTAAGCGATTTTAGTTCAAGCATTGTAAATGCCAATGCAGGTTTTGATTTCTCTACTGACACGACTAGCACGTTTTTACATGGAAATGTACCGCCAGTAAATGCCACCGGCACCTGGCGTCAAATTGACCCGAGTTCAGGAAATACGATATTTACGGACATTCACGATGCAGTAACAAAAATTAATGTAGATGTGTTTCCGGGACAATACACGTATATCTGGACCTTGACAGATACGGCTATTGGCTGTGTTTCAGAGGATACCGTTGTGGTGAGTTTTTTACGATGTCCTAATATTCGTCCTATCTTGTTCCAGAAAACAATAAAAAATGCCATTTGCAGCAACAACGGAGAAATTAAAATCACTATTACACAAGCATCCACTCCGGTGCATATATTATGGAATACAGGTGACACCTCTGCTATATTAAAAAACTTAAAGGATACCGTTTATACTGTTATTATCAGTGATGAAACCTCCTGTACACCTGATATTACGGACACTATTCTGATTACAGCAAGCAAACCATCATTCCATACTTTATTCGATTCCATTTGCAGTGGCGATACACTTATTATCAACCAGAAAAAATATTACACGGCAGGCAATTACACAGATACACTAACGAACAGCGCAGGATGCGATAGTATATTATCTATTCAGTTATTTACGTTTATAAAAAATGATGTATTTGACACGGTAAGCCTTTGTAATAATAAACAATATACACTGGCAAACGGTCAAGTGATTACTCAATCGGGTGATTACATCGTGCGGTTAAAAAATGAATTTGGCTGCGACAGTCTGCTTCATTACAATATTACATTCCTGCCGACACATCAAATTAGTATTGACACTTTTATCTGCAGTGGCTTCAGCTATTTGTTGCCAAATGGAAATACTGTTCGGCAAACTGGCATTTATATTGATACACTTGTAAACACTTTTGGTTGTGACAGTATCATACAAACAAACTTAGCTGTAAAAGATTCTTTGCGCAATTTATTTTTAGGGGCAGATACAACTATTTGTGAGTTGGATGAACTGATACTGCAGCTCAACTACCCGAATGATATTCATTATATCTGGCAGGATAATAGTACCCAAAATAATTTTACAGTAAAAAAGGAAGGTGTGTATTTCGTGAAAATAGTTGATGCGTGTACGGATATTTCCGACACCATTAAAATTAAAACCAAAGACTGCAGCTGTACATTCTACGTTCCTACTGCATTTTCACCAAATAATGATGGTGTGAATGATGTTTTCAAACCATTTGCCATATGCGAATATTATAAAGATTACAAGATGCAAATTTTCAGCCGCTGGGGTGAACTACTTTTTGAAACGGATGATACCGTTGCTGGCTGGAATGGAAAATTTAAGGAAAAAGAACAACTAATGGATAGCTATATCTGGACCATAAGCTATTTTGATGTGCTGGCTAACGAGACAATGACTAAAAAAGGAATTATTTTATTGTTGAAATAAGATTTACACCCAACTTCTAAGTAAAATAAATAATATTATATTTAATGTAATATTTCATATTTTTAATCAGATTTCCTGTTAAATTCACTTTAATTTCAGTATTAAGCATAAATCTACACTTAAAACACAGACCTATTTAACAAAATTGTTAATTTTCAAGATAAACCATTAAGAAATTTTAACACTTTAAATAAATTCAGTATATTCACTATTGGGAACTACTATATTTTCAATTTTATTAATTTTCAATTTATGAACACATCTGTTTGTTTTCAAACCAACAAATCGTATTTATTAGTTTTTTATATCCTGATGAATTTCAGCATAAATGCAGTTGGTCAAACTCTAAACAATAACCGAAATGGATTAATTGTAAATGTGAAGTACGATGCCGCTGTTAAATCTGCGTATCTCGATTTTAATTCATTAGCGGAAAAAACTGAAACCGGATACAAAACGGATGATGAAATAAGAGCTTACCTGAAAGCCTACCCTGAAATGCTGGAAATGGGTGCTGTTGTTGATAAAGTATCTGAAAAATACCCTCATTTATTTCAGGAAGTTTTAAAAGCTAAGTATATCTTAATTCAGGAAACTGAAAAAATTAAAAAATCTGCCACTAAACAATAAACTGAAGCATATGAACATCTTTAAAAATTCATTATTGTTTGCAATAATCTATTTCAATATTGGCTCAATCTTTGCTCAAAACCCCAGAGCTAAAGTATTCATTACCACACCTGTTATTAGTTTACAAAATGCAGCTGGGACCCATAGCGATCAGGTTTTAAATGTTGATTTTAAGATTGAAGATAAATCATTCAACACCTCGGGTAATTTCATCTCTAACTATACGGGCTACAATTTAAATAATAGTTTAATTGCATTTTCCGATATTGATTTTAACGAGTTGAGTAATATAAATATACCTGTTAAGCTGACTGCAAATACAGCAGACGGCAATAATTCTATTTCAGATAAAATAAAATACACCTTACCTCTTCATAATCTTGAATTTGATGCCAATAATAAATTTAATTATACGAATACAACATCAGCCGGTAATATTTGGACAATACAATTCCGAACAGATGTAGATTATTATTTTGAAGGTGAGCTAAAATTAAAACAGACACATTACAGAATAAAATCTGCGGATAAAATACCTACTATTGAAATAATTCCAACACAAGGGATTCACTATCAATGGCAAAATGGAAATGCAAAAGGAAAAGTCAGCGGAAGCCAAGGTCAATTTTACACTCCCTCTCCGGAAGAAGTAAACAAAGACAAATCCGGCATGTATTACATAAGCGTAGCTGCCATTCACCCCGGAAACAAAGAAATAACATCAGAGGCAAGCAGAATTGGAATTATTGTAGATCCCTCTATAAATGAAGCTAACGTCTTAGATTGTCCGGAAATTGCAACAGCAATTGCATCCCCTTCGTCAACTTGCGGTGGAACTGTAAATTTATCCATCACTACAATACCCAATGCCAGTGGCGGTTCATATGTAGAAGGCACCAATTATTTTCTAAAATGGTATTTAAATGGAGTATTGATTTTAAACGGATTAGGTGCTGATAACTCATTTGGTACAGCAGATGACAGATACAATCTAAGAAATACAACCTACACGGTTCCGGCTTATTCGGGTACACAGTGCGGCACACAGGATTTAATATTTACAGCAGAAATTTATTGTCTAAAAACAGGTGATTCAACCAAACAGGGAAATCCAAGATACTGTGACAATACTGCCGGTAATATGAAAAAACAGTTTGGAGGATGTGGCACAACCACATTTAACGGATATACCAATGGTTGTGCAGGTGTAAATGGTTCTCAAGGCCCTACGGGAATGGGTAATTATTTTAATCCATGTACAGGATTGTTTAATTTCACCGCTTTTCAAACATGTTCCGGAAATCCGGGCGCAGCGCAGTTTCTGCTCGACTTAAGTGTACTTCCGGCATGTTCTGAAGTTTCAAGGGTAACATACGATGTAATGGGTTCAAGTAACAGTTCCTGTAACTCAGGCTACTCATCCAGTTGGGCTTCTGAAGCAAATCTAATCTTCTATTCTCCTGATGCAAATCCTACTACTAATAATAGCCCGGGTTCATTTCTTTGGTCTAATGCCGGATACACCATGTGTGGAACGCCAGACTGTAATCAGACGGGTGGTAGTTTTCGTTTCAATCGTACACTTACATTTCCAGCCGGAACATCAGCAAGTGGTATCTGGCGTTTAGTATTATTTGATGATTATAATGATGGCGGTACATATGCAGACGGAGAAGTAAATTATGTAAACCTAAGGGTAGACTATTACATGTCACCGGCTTGTCTTTTATCTGCCATACCTGGAGCGGTGGTAAAGTTGAATACTAATACTATAAAACTTTATGACCCCATCAACGTCGGAGGTAATTTTACAATTCCTGGTGCCTGTGAGACTGCTATAAATCCAATTTGCAGCAATCTTGGAATCTTATATTCAAATAATAATGGCGGAACATATACACTTTCATCGCCTCCTACCCCTGTAAATTTAGGGCAAACCGTATATTATCAAGCAAAATATATCTCACCGGGAGCACCGCCAAGCGGATGTCCTGTTACGGGAACATACACTATAACAGGAACCAGTATCCCAGCAAATGCAGGCCGGGACACAATGTTAACCTGTTCTTTAACCAGTGTAAAAATAGGTTCTCCAGCTCAAACGGGGAAAACATATTCCTGGACCCCCACTATTGGATTAGATAATCCACTTATTGCACAACCAACAGTAAATACACCAGGCACCTACTATTTAACCTTAACAGATACAACAACTGGTTGTTTTGGTAAAGATACCATCATTGTTAGCGGTGATGTTAGCATTCCGGTTGCAAATGCCGGATTAAATAAAACATTGACATGCTCAGTGACCTCTGTTCCAATTGGAATACCTAATGACCCAAATAATACATACACATGGTCGCCTGCAAATGGATTAAATTCAAATTTAATCTCAAATCCAATTGCAACTGCACCGGGAACATATACGCTTACTGTAAAAAATATAGCTTCAGGTTGTACTGCTACAGATCAGGTAACAATAGCAATAGATACTATAAAACCTTTCGCCAATGCAGGGACGGATAAAGTGTTAACCTGTGCTAATACTGTATTTGTACTAGGCACAAACAATGTTCCTGCCAATTCTTATGCGTGGACGCCGGCTGCCGGATTAAACAATCCTGCCATCGCTAATCCGAGAGATTCATTACCAAATACCTATTATCTGACAGTAACGAATAACAGCAATGGTTGTATTGATAAAGATACAGTTGTTGTTACACAGAATATTACGCCGCCTTTAGCAAATGCAGGACCCAATCAGTTATTGAATTGCATCGATAAAGTATTTGTACTGGGTACTGCCAATGATCCGGCAAATACCTATAAATGGACACCAAGCAATGGATTAAACAATCCAAACATCGCGCAACCAAGAGACTCTTTACCGAACAGATATCAACTTTTGGTACGAAATATCGCCAATGGCTGTGTGTCTACAGATTCGGTTGTTGTAACTCAGGATATTTCTACCCCGATTGCTGATGCCGGAAGAGACTCTGTTCTTACCTGTATCACCACTCAATTAACACTTGGAACACCAGCTATATCGGGTAATACATATGCATGGACTCCAACGACCGGATTGTTTGGCAGTGGTGCTGCAACCGCTCAACCATCTGACTCCTTACCGAATACATTCTATTTAACGGTTACCAAAACTGTGAATGGATGTACGGCTAAAGACACGGTGAAAATCACTCAGAATATTGCTAAACCTTTCGCCAATGCAGGGACGGATAAAGTGTTAACCTGTGCTAATACTGTATTTGTACTAGGCACAAACAATGTTGCTACCAATTCTTATGCGTGGACGCCGGCGGCCGGATTAAACAATCCTGCCATCGCTAATCCGAGAGATTCATTACCTAATACCTATTATCTGACAGTAACCAATAACATAAATGGTTGTATTAAAAATGACACGGTTGTTGTAACACAGAATATAACGCCGCCAATAGCAGATGCAGGGCCAAATCAGTTATTGAATTGCTACGATAAAGTATTTGTATTGGGTATTGCCAATGATCCGGCAAATACCTATAAATGGACACCAATCTCCGGATTAAATAATCCAAACATCGCACAACCAAGAGACTCTTTACCGAACAGATATCAACTTTTGGTACGTAATATCGCCAATGGGTGCGTGTCTATAGATTCGGTTGTTGTAACTCAGGATATTTCCACTCCTTTTGCTGATGCCGGAAGAGACTCTGTTCTCACCTGTATCACCACTCAATTAACACTTGGAACACCAGCTATATCTGGTAATACATATGCCTGGACACCAACGACCGGATTATTTGGAAGCGGTGCTGCAACGGCTCAACCATCTGACTCTTTACCGAATACATTCTATTTAACGGTTACCAAAACTGTGAATGGATGTACGGCTAAAGACACGGTGAAAATCACTCAGAATATTGCTAAACCTGTCGCCAATGCAGGAACGGATAAAGAGTTGACCTGTGCTAATACTGTATTTGTACTAGGCACAAACAATGTTGCTACCAATTCTTATGCGTGGACGCCGGCGGCCGGATTAAACAATCCTGCCATCGCTAATCCGAGAGATTCATTACCTAATACCTATTATCTGACAGTAACCAACAACATAAATGGTTGTATTGATAAAGATACGGTTGTTGTTACACAAAACATCACGCCACCTGTAGCAGATGCTGGGCCAAATCAGTTATTGAATTGCTACGATAAAGTATTTGTATTGGGTATTGCCAATGATCCGGCAAATACCTATAAATGGACACCAATCTCCGGATTAAATAATCCAAACATCGCACAACCAAGAGACTCTTTACCGAACAGATATCAACTTTTGGTACGTAATATCGCCAATGGTTGTGTGTCTATAGATTCGGTTGTTGTAACTCAGGATATTTCAACCCCAATTGCTGATGCCGGAAGAGACTCTGTTCTCACCTGTATCACCACTCAATTAACACTTGGAACGCCTGCTATATCAGGTAATACATATGCCTGGACACCAACGACCGGATTATTTGGCAGCGGTGCTGCATCCGCTCAACCTTCAGATTCTTTACCAAATACATTCTATTTAACGGTTACCAAAACTGTGAATGGATGTACGGCTAAAGACACGGTGAAAATCACTCAGAATATAGCAAAACCTGTTGCCAATGCAGGGACGGATAAAGTGTTAACCTGTGCTAATACTGTATTTGTACTAGGCACAAACAATGTTGCTACCAATTCTTATGCGTGGACGCCTGCGGCCGGATTAAATAATTCTGCCATAGCTAATCCTAGAGATTCAGTACCTAATACCTATTATCTAACAGTAACTAATAACAGCAATGGTTGTATTGATAAAGATACGGTTGTTGTAACACAGAATATTACACCGCCAATAGCAGATGCTGGTCTTCCAAAAACATTAACTTGTGCTAATCCAGTATTACCAATTGGCACGCCTGAAATTACGGGCAACTCTTACACATGGTTACCTGTATCAGGATTATCAGCTCTTAACATAGCACAACCTAACGTAAGTAAAACCGGTACTTTTACAGTAACGGTAACAGATATAGCCAATGGATGTAAAACAACAGATAGTGTAAAAATTGATATTGACACAATTCGGCCTTTTGCAGATGCAGGTAATTCAAAAACACTTACCTGTGCAGTATCAAGTGTACAGATAGGAACGCCGCAATTGAGTGGAAACACTTATTTATGGACACCGACGGACGGTTTAGATAATCCTTCAACTGCACAGCCCAGAACAAACACTTTTAATAATTATACTGTAACTGTAACCAGAACATCTAATGGATGCAAAGCTACGAGTGAAGTGATGATTCTTCAAAACATTACGACTTCTACTGCCATAGCCGGCAATGACTTAACATTAACCTGTAAGAACCCGAGTTTAAAAATCGGAGATTTTCCAGTAAGTGGAAATTCATATTTATGGTCACCTTCTAATGGTTTAGATAATCCTAATATATCCAATCCAACGGTAGACAAACCGGGTACCTACAGTTTAACTGTTACAAATTTAGTTAATGGTTGTACAACAAATGACGTAGTAAATATTCGTATTGATACTATACATCCTAAAGCTGATGCCGGATTAGACAAAACATTAAATTGCAGAGATATCAGTATAAATATTGGTACAAATTCAACAGGCGGTAACACTTATTCTTGGGCTCCGGGAATTGGTCTAAATAATGCATTAATTGCGCAACCACTGGCAAACAAAATAGGAACCTATACTTTAACAGTAACTAAAACAAGCAATGGCTGTACAGCGACAGATGACGTTAATGTTCTTATTGACACCGCTCGTCCAACTGCCTATGCAGGCGATGATCAAATGTTTGGGTGTCCGCATTTGCCATTAACATTGGGTACGATTAGTTTACCTAATACATCTTATTTATGGACGACAGGATTAGGTTTGAGTGATAATAATATTGCCCAACCAACAACCGATACAGCAGGCACTTATGTTTTAGTAGTTACAAATACGATTAATCATTGTAAATCTGCACCGGATACAGTAGTTATCTATCCAAAAAATTGTGATTGCACTTTCTATGTACCTACTGCATTCTCACCAAATAACGACGGCATTAATGATATACTTTCTCCGCTAAAAGATTGTGATGATTTCACAGACTTTAGTTTCTCTATTTTTAATCGTTGGGGAGAGTTAGTATTCAAATCAAATGATATTTCTATTGGCTGGGATGGTATTTACAAGAGCGAATCAATGCAGGATAGTTTCCTTTGGACGCTGGAATATTTCGATAAATTGTATAATACAAAAAGATTTCAGAAAGGCGTATCTGTATTATTGAAATAAAATTATTTCAAACGTGCAGCTACTTGAGTATCAAGATCGGTGAAGAATTTTTCTAACTTACGATTAACATCTTCCGATGCTTCTGGATTAATTACTTGATTGTTATTGTGTAATACAAGCGGGCTTTGTTCAAATAATTTTATCTGAAGCACATCGGCTAATCGTAATATTTGCAGTAGAATAAATTCTCTGTGTTGTAATTCTTCTCGCTGATTATACACCTTGTAGGTGTAACTGATTGTAATACTTAGGCCAGCTGCTTGTATATTGGTTAGATAAACATCTATAGTAGAATTCTTAGTATATGGATATTTTAACAGAATGGTTCTGATTCCTTCCAGAAAATGTTCAATCTTATAAAGCGGTGTATCATAGGAAATAGACACTTCCGTTTTATACTTTTTAAAAACACGATAACCTTTATTATCAATGGTCATTTCCGATAATTTAGCGTTGGCAATATATACCAGAGAATCATCTGCCGTTTTAATACGCGTGGAGCGGAATCCAACTTCCTGAACAGTGCCTTCAAATGTATCCCCTTTAATGGTATCTCCTATTTTAAAAGGCTTATCAATAAAAATCATCACGGATGCAATAAAGTTCTTCACTGTATCCTGTGCAGCCAACGCTAAGGCTAAACCTCCGACAGATAATCCGGCAATGATGGTAGCAATATTGACATCCAGCGTATTCAGCACATAAAATAAGCCCAGAAAAATCACAGAGAATTTCATAAACTTCTGCAACACCAGTACAATCTGGTCATCCCATTGTGTAGCAGTTTTCTGCGCATATTGTTTAGCATAAAAAATAAACAACTCTACTAATTTGTATATCATGATAACCATGATAGAGGCTGCCACAAAATTAATTCCTCGGGTAACCGGCATGGCATATCTAGGATTTATAAATAAAGTTGGAACAAAAACCTGAAAAATTTTAAATCCAATCCACACAGAAAATAAAGTGGATGTAGATTTTATTTTATCCATATCCTGAATTTCATTTACATACTTCTTAAATAGAATTCTGTAAAAGACAAAACGGAATAAATACTTTAATAAAAAGAAACAAATCAGAAATGCACCTAAAATAATTCCTATTCCAATCCACTGCCAGGGATATAATTTCAGGAATTCTTCATTCTGTTTTATCGGAAACCATTTTGCCCAGATATTCGTGCCAAAAGGAAATATTTTTTTATGTAACTGCGGTAAAGCATCCACTGTAGATTGTGAATAATACCACTTCTCTCCTATTTTTTCTACATAAACCTGCGGCAGTTTATCATATAGCACAAAAATATGTCGCAATGTTACAGAATCCGTGTAGTTCGGGTCGTCCGGAATTTTAGATATTATCGAGTTTGGATCTACTCTCACATCCAGGATTTCCTTTAGCATTACTGCTGCTGCTATACGTTCTCTTTTGTTCTTTATATCAAAAGATGAGGAAGCCTGCAGCTCGTCATACGTGCCTTTATTCATAAAATGATAGTGGTTATAAACCACATCATAAGGCGAATTATTGGATTCAACGGGTGCGGAAAAGCAAACAAAGGAGCTAAAAAGCAGGCAAAAAAGTAATTTATGTCGTAAAAATCTGGTTTCCATACTTCAAAAATACATCAAAAAATTGCTTTTTTATCTTAAAAAACATTTTTTACAAAAAAAGTTTAAAATAATTAGTATTGATAATCAATAACTTAAAATTTATTTTGTTAAATTTTACTACTATGTATTGCATAATTCATTGTTTTGTACTTATCTTTGTATCATCAATTACTTGGTAAACAAAATAAACTAAAAATAAAACACATGAACAATCTAATTATCGCAGCCTTGACATTTGTAATGTTACCTGCACTCGCTACCAACGCTTCTGCTAAAAATGCAAAAAACTGCAGAATCGAAAGAAATGAAATCGTTGTTGAGAAAATCAACTTTACGGACGAATTCGTTAAAAACACAGAAGCACAGGAAGAAGTAACTTCTGTAGATGTGGATTACATCATCGAAGAAAACGGTAAACCGTACATCACCTACATCAACAGTGACAGCCAGCAGGCAAAAAGTGAAGTAGTGAAATTTATCGAAAGCACTTCTTACAATTTCAATCCGGTACCGGGAAAAGTATACTCTATGAAACTTACGTTGAATAAATAGTGACTAACAGCTTACAAAAATTCAAGAATTCAATAAATCAATAATTCATTAATTTAAAAAATATGACAACACCATCATCATCAGCGTTTAGTATCGAAAATACAAAAGTTCAAATGCGCAAAGGCATCCTGGAATTTTGCATCCTCGGTATCATCTCACGCGGCGAAGTGTATGCTTCTGATATATTAGATGCACTGAAAAACGCCAACATGTTAGTAGTGGAAGGCACTGTTTATCCGCTGTTGACCAGACTTAAAAATGCTGGATTGCTTACCTATGAATGGAAAGAATCCACTTCAGGCCCTCCGAGAAAATATTTCACTTTAACTTTAGAAGGAACAACGGCCTTTGAAGAGTTAAAACAAACCTGGAATGAACTTTCGGATGCAGCAGATGCAGCCACCAACTATCATAAATCGGAAAACAATTCAATCTAAAACCAAAAACTATAAATCAACTAAACAATAAAAATAAACGTCATGATAAAGACTTTCAATATAAACCTAGCAGGACAAATCTTCAACATTAATGAAGATGCGTACGAACATTTATCCGGCTATTTCAACTCGCTTCGCACGTTTTATGCAAACGAAGACGATAAAGATGAAATCATCCGCGATATTGAAGCCCGCTTTGCCGAGTTATTTCTGGCAAAAGGGAAAAACTACATCGTTACTAAAGCAGATACTACAGAAGTTGTAAATATGATGGGTAACCCACAGGAATTTGATGAAGATGCAAAAACCGAAAACAATACAGCATCCGGCAGTCAACAAACTACTACACAAATTCCTGGCGGCAAACGCTTGTACAGAGATTTTGACGGCGGCTTAATTACCGGTGTTTGTGCCGGCTTAAGTGCATACTTTGGTATCAACGACGCCATCTGGATGCGTTTATTATTTATCGGCTTAACCTTTATTGGTATAGGCTCTCCTATTCTTATTTACATTATCCTGAGTTTGATTATGCCAAAAGCAGAAACGGCTACGCAAAAACTGGAAATGAAAGGTGAACCTGTAACTCTGGATAACATCGTGAAAAGCATTAACGTGGAAACCGTGAATGTAAAATCCAAAGGAATTTTCAATCAAATTATATCCTTCTTCGGTGCAGGTGTTATGATGTTCTTTAAAATTCTGTTGTGGATTGGCATTGCTTTCGCCATCGTAATCGGCAGCATTATGATATTCTCCTTATTTGTAGCAGCTATTGTATTTTCCGTATTAGCACTATTTGGAATTCCGGTTGTAAATAATTACTTCTTCACCAGCTCTGCTGACGGATGGTTCTTAGGTGCAGGTGCTTTACTCGTATGTATTATTCCATTGATATTTGGTATAACAGCATTGGTACATGTGCTTTCTAAAAAATTAAAACCGCTTACTAAAAAAGTAGTGTTTCCATTAGTAGGTTTATTCCTTTTCGGATTGTTATTATTAAACATCAGTGGCTATAATGCAAAGAAATTAGTGAGTGAAAAGAAAAAAGTAAACCAGACATTCCCGTTAAATTACGGATACAAATCGGATACCCTGCAATTAAGCATCAACCCGGCAATACTGGATGAAAAATATGACAACGTAAACATAAGCGGCCTGGGAGATTTATTTGATTTCATCAACGAACACAATGATAAATTCTTCCCGGTAGAAATTGAAATCTACCCGAGTGCCAATGATTCATTCTCTGTAGTGAAAGAGTTTTCTGCCAACGGAAGTGATGATAAAGACGCTATCAAAAACGCTACAACATTTACACATACGGTTTCTCAAATCAACAACAAACTGATTATCGATCCGTACATTCAGTTTGAAAACAGCAAAATCAAATACAGAAATCAGAAACTGAAAATTAAAGTATACGTACCGGAAGGCAAGATCATCCGTTGGGATGCACGTACTGAAAAATACATGGATGTAGATAAATTGGCTATCAACTGGGATAACGTAACAGGAGCAGTTCCTCCGATGCCTCCAATGCCGCCTTTACCGCCAAGTGCAAACCACAAAATTGAAATTAAAACCAGCAAAAATGGTGACTCAACCAAAGGTTCTAAAATTGTCATCAACATTGATTCTGACAACGAAGATGTAAACGCTGCGCTGGATAAAGCTCAGGAAAAAATTGATGAAGCAAGAGAAAAATTAGAAAATGCGCAGGATGAAATAGATGATACGCTGAATGATGAATTTGAAAACAGTCTGCAACGTCAGCACTATATCTTCAAAATGGTAAACGGTGAATTAATAGCTATCGATTAACTCTTAAAATTTGTTAAAGGCAGGCAACTTTGTAATAAGTTGCTTGTCTTTAAGACAAATAAAAAAAAATAAAATCTTGAACGTTCTATTGAACAATACTAAAAAATAATCTAAACACTTTAAAAACAAAAACAATGAAAAAGTTATCACTTTTGATAGCCCTGGGCATCGCTTGCTCAATTGCTATCGCAAAACCAACCGTAAATGTTTCTCAGTTTGAAACGTACTCACAGCAAATGCAGGATATGTCTGCCAAGTACATCGGAGAAAAGAAGTTTGAAAATGCAAACAAAACCATCGAAGCATGGTTAAACAGCTACAACTTATTATCCGACAAAGAAAAAGCAAACTACACGTCTGTGTATGCCACCATCATGTACAACAAAGCCTGTGCATTAACACAAACCAACGAAATGTTTTATGCTTTAAAAGCATTGAAAGAAGCTGTAAAAGCAGGTTTCAACAACAGTACACAAGCACAAAACGACCCGAATTTAGCACAACTGAAAAGTTATGATGAATTCAGCAAAATCTTAAAATCTATCAAAGCCTAAATAGTTTTGGTTTAATTCTTTGAAGTTTAAATGATGTTATGTGAATCCCGGACTTGTTCCGGGATTTTTTTATATACCTCACCCCGCCCTCGACTTTGTCGAGCTCACCCCTCTCCAAATGGAGAGGGGAAAAGTCAGGCAATGCCTGACTTGGGGAGAGGTAAAAATAAAGCATAATTATGCGTACTTTTACATCAAATTAGATACAATGGACATTTTCGCAGGCAGTCTGCCGTTTAAAATAAAAAGTGATCAACTGAGAGCCTTATTTGAAGAATTTGGTGAAGTGGAATCCGTAAAAATCATTATGGATAAAATTACGCGACAAAATAAAGGATTTGGTTTTGTGGTGATGCCCAACCATCACGAAGCAAAACTGGCCATTGATGCACTGAATGGTAAAGAAATTATGGGACGCACCATTATCGTAACCGTTTCTGAAGAAAAAGAACCGGACAACAAGAAAAAGAGATTCGGAAAAGGCGGCACCAATTTCAAAGGTGATTTTGATAAAGCAAAAAAAGAATTTCCGGGCAAGAGCGGCTTTCAGCGCGGCTCCACCAGAGGAGCCGGTTCTGCCCGCAGCAATCCTAAAGGCGGCGGAAGACGTGGCAGATAAATATAGTAAGGAATAAGTAGTAAGGAGTAAGTAGTAAGTAAAAAGCAAGAAGTATTTTATCTTCTTGCTTTTTTTATTTTTTATTACTTTGTTCCTTATTCCTTAAGACTGTATCCTGTCATTCTCCTCCAGCGCCATCACTTCCAAATGTTTGTCGTTCAGGAAAATAGCTGTAGTTACAAAAAACTACTTACCTGAAATTCTTGCACCACTTCTATAAAGTACTTAGCTTTTTCGAAGTCAACATCCGGGTAAACACCATGCCCCAGGTTGCAGATATAATTTTGTTTTCCAAAGGCACGCAGCATTTTTTCTGCTTCCGCTTTTATCATTTCTTTATCCGCATACAACACACACGGATCCAGATTACCCTGTAAAGTTTTATTAGGGGCTTCGCTCCTCGCCTTCTGAGGCTCTATGGTCCAGTCTAAGCCAATAACCGAACAATTCGTTTGCGCAAATTCTTCTATGATATAATGCGCATCTTTCGCAAATAAAATCACCGGCACTTCCGTGATGGCATCCGTAATCTTTTTCATATACGGCAATGCGAATTCTATGTACTGTGCTTTACTCAGCACACCTGCCCAGCTGTCAAACACCTGCACAATATCTGCACCGTTTCTGATTTGTTCTTTTAAATACGAAATGGTTGACTGTGTAATTTTTTCCAGTAAGAGATGTGATAAGACAGGATTCACATACAGCATTTTCTTAGCTTCCGAAAATGTCTTGCTGCCTTTTCCTTCTATCATGTACGAGAATATCGTCCACGGTGCACCCGCAAAACCAATCAGCGGCACACGATTGTTCAAGGCAGCCTTAGTCAGTTTGATAGATTCAAAAACATATTGCAGATTCGGTAACACATCCGTTGTCAACTGCTCTACATCCGCACTGCTTTTTATAGTTTTTGGAAAAAACGGACCTTTACTTTCAATCATTTCATAATTCAGCCCCATGGCTTCCGGTATCACCAGAATATCCGAGAAAATTATTGCTGCATCTACGCCAAGAATATCTACCGGCTGTATTGTTACTTCGCAAATCAATTCAGGATTCTTTACCAACTCTTTAAAACCGTTTACACTGCTTCTCACAGCTCTGTATTCAGGTAAAATACGTCCGGCTTGTCTCATCAGCCACACCGGAATTCTTTCGGTATTTTCGCCTCTGGCGGCTCTTAAAAGCAAATCATTTGTTAACATAATGGGCAAAAATACGAAATCCTGCACCTAAATTTTACCTATTTTTATACCAAAATTTGTAGTGTGCAATAAATAAGGTTGCTAATTGCAAATTGAAAACTATAAACGAATTAAAATGAGTCAGGTCGTAGAAATAAATAATCCAATAGTATCTAAGATAATGCCCCGAGTGGTAGACATTAAGAATGCAAAAATTATGCATCATAAACATTTGGTGCTGGACAATGTAAATTTTGAAGTACGCAAAGGTGATTTCGTTTATCTGATCGGAAGAACCGGCAGCGGAAAAAGCAGTTTACTCAAAACCTTATATGGCGATTTGGAATTCAATATTGGTGAGGCAGATGTATGCGGTTATAATTTAAAAACGCTGAAAAAATCGGATGTACCCAATCTGCGCAGACGACTGGGAATCGTGTTTCAGGATTTCCAATTACTGTCTGACAGAAATATTTTTGACAACCTGGAATTTGTGCTGCGCGCTATCGGCTGGACAGATAAATCTAAAATAAAAACCACGATTGAAGAATCGCTGGAAATGGTAAAACTAACGGATAAAACACAGAAATATCCGAGTCAGCTTTCCGGTGGCGAACAACAGCGCGTTGTTATAGCACGTGCACTGCTTAATCATCCGGAATTAATTTTAGCCGATGAACCTACCGGCAATTTAGATCCGGAAACCACAGATGAAATCATGAATTTATTTTATTCCATTTTCAAAGAAACACAAACACCCATGATTTTTGCTACACATAATTATCAGCTGATTGAAAAATATCCCGGCATCATTTATATGTGCGGCTACAACTCCATCAGCAGAGATGATTCACATTTTGTGAGATAATTATTTTCAGAAAAAAAAGAAGCCGCAATTATATTGCGGCTTTCTTTTTTGGGGTTTTTGTCTTTATGTTTCAGACTTTCAATTTTCTTTCGGATGAGCAGTATGTAATCATTCCATTCTGATGGAATAATTATTTTTTAAATAAAAGAATTGTGTAAACGAATCACTTATTTTACAAAGAGTACTACCTACAGGAAATACAGAATTGCTGTACACAAATGAGATATTATCTTTTAAAACTCTTTGGCAAGGAGAATTAATAAGAAATGAAAGAAAGTGTAAAGGAGTGTAAAGTTCAACCATATTGCCAATATTAGAAACAATAAACTGAATTGTCAACAGCAAAATATATTTTCTTATTTTTTATCAAGAAATCTGCAAAAAAAAAGTCCTTACAAGTGTAAGGACTTTAAAAATCAGTAATTCTATTTATTCTTTCACAAATTTTGTTGTATGTGTTTTACCGTTATTATCTGTAAAGTGTAAAATGTATGCACCTTTTGCAAATGAACTGAAATCAAATTGAACGGTATTCAATCCTTTTATAAGATCTTTGTTTTGTTCAAACATCTTCGTGCCGATAACGTCATACACCAGCACTTTCGTATCGTATGCAGCTGTAGACTGAATGCCAACATTTAATTCTCCACCCGTTGGATTCGGATATACGCTCACAAAATTATTGGTCAATACTTCACTTAACGGAACATTGATAATATTGCTGTAAGAGAATTTACCATCTGTGTCAATTATTTTTAATCTGTAATAATTATTACCAACAACAGGATTCAAATCAGAAAAATTGTACGTTCGTAACTGACTGGAGTTACCCGCTGCAGGTAGTTCACCTAAATATGTAAAGCTGCCGCCGTCAATTTTCTTTTCTACTACAAACTTAAGTGTATTTAATTCTGAAGCAGTTTTCCATTCTAACTCGTTTTTCTCTCCGGCATTCCATCCTGTAAAAGATACGAGTTCAACAGGCAATGCTGCAAACGGATACAATACCGGATGAATGTAGAATGTTGAAAAATCATCAACTGCAAACTGAACCTTATGGTCCGTTGTATTAAACGAACTAAAGTTTCCACTAACTCCCGTACCCCCTGTTGACGCAGGTGCTGTGTAATCAGGCGTGAAAGTACTACCTCCATTAGAATATTTTGTCAATGACAAGGAATAGTAACCAGAAAACTGATACGGACCTGAATTCGCTGCTGCCTGTAATGCTGCTAATTCAGCGTCTGTAAAGTAAAGTGTGACCAGTGCTCTAGAACCTGCCGCAGGATGTATCGTCCAAACCCTTCCTAAATATGGCTGGGTATATCCTAAATTATCTGTAACACTTCCCGGTCCGGATAATGCCTTAAAGCATATTTCCGTTTCACCCAAACTTGCGGCATTACTGGTTTCATCGGTAATGGATGCAATGATTTTACCATCTGTACTGTTATAATAGGTTTTTGTATTACCATCCTGATAAACACAATAGTTACATACAGACACACCGGCTGATGGTGAAGTAGCTATGCTCGAGTTATCTACTGATGGGGTTACTACTGTTGAGGTACCTAATGGAACATCTACACACACTCCATCCGTTGCTTTTACATTATAAACGGTAGTACCGGCCAATCCTGAAACCGTGGCAGGTGAACCCGTAGCAGATGCACTACCTGTTCCGGATGCATTTGTCCAGTTTATGGTAGCAGTTGGAGGAGTTAGAGCACTTACAGATAATTGAGCCGTTGCATCACATAAGTATGGTCTGGCTGCATTGATAGTAGCCGTTGGTTTTTGAGTCACATTGACAGTCACACTGGCATTTCCACTGCAGGTAGCAGGAGCAGGTCCGGTATAAGCTATAGCCTTGTATGTTGTGGTTGCTGTAGGTTTTGCATATACTGTTGCTGCATTCGGTGTCGTCAAAGAATCATACGCTGTGGTTGCAGCAGCATTGGTGTATAAGCCGGTATTTGGCGACCACGCATATTTAATAGCCTGATTACCGGTAATAGCAATACTGTCAATCAACCATCCGTAATAATCTGTAACATCATCAAAAGTATATCTGAAACGTACCCGGAAATTATTTGTCATAAATGGTGTCAAATCAATTGATTCTCTCTTCCATAAAGCAGATGAATTACCAGGATCATAACCAGTTGCACTTAGATCTAAATAATCATATAAATCATCAGTAAAGGTAGCATCCCAGTCACTATAACTTGCTTTATCGAATGCTACCTGATCCGTTATTGATAAGTTTCCATTAGCATCTGCAAGCGTAGCTGATCCGGTATAAGCGGAAGAAGGGAAATTCTTCCAGCCAGTTCCATCATTGTACTGAACAATACCAAAGTCATATCCATCTTCTGTAGCACAGATGTGATAGAATGTCAGTTTAGCATCCAGATAGCTGCTTAAATCCATTGGAGTAGCTTGTACCATATTCACATTCCCTGCTTCACCAAAAAGTCCGAACCAATCCCAAAAGTCCGTTTCAGAATACAGACCTATTGCTTTGGTTCCTTCAAAATAATAACTACTCGATTGGAAATAATCACCATCCCCGTTAGGTGTTGGTATATTAAATGTACTGGGAAGGAAAGTTGTACTCTCAAATCCTTCATTAAGCAATGTAGTGGTTGCAACTGTACTGCCACTTGCATTAAGCGTTAATATACTGTCACGGCAAATAGTAATAGTTGGCATCGGTGAAATCGTTGGATTGGTTGTAGGCGGAACCACATTTGCCGTTACGGCAGTTCTTGGTATACTGGTACATGTTCCGTTCAATGCTTCCACATAATAGGTATTATTAGAAGTATATGGCAATGAGGCAGTGGTGTAAGCATCTGCACCGCTTCCGGCAGTACCCGTTTGCAGCAAAGTGCCAGCCGTTACTGCACTGTACCAACGGATAGTAGAACCACTGGTACCTGTTGCTGAAATAGTTAAGGTTCCGGCATCACATCTGGAGGCCGGTACGGTAGTGGAAATGGCCGGTGCGTTCACAGGAACTGAAATCTTATTAGAATAGGAATAGATTCCGCTGTTTGAACAAAATGCTCTTACTAAATAGGATGTAGTGGCAGTTAAAGCTCCGGTGCTTAAAGAAGCCGGATTACTTCCTCCGGATACTGATGAGGTATCGGTGGCAAAATTATCATTGGAAGATAACCATTGATACGTAAGACCGGAAAATCCTGTTGTAAAACCTGAATTAGTAATTGTTGCGGAACCAACATTCGCACATAAGGTCGCACCACTATAAACAACGGTACCCGCTGATGGTGTGCCCGAACATGCAGGTAATGCCACTACTGTAAAGATATAATCTTCGTACTCTCCATTTGATGAAGTACCACATGGAGTAAGAATCGTAGCTGACCAGTTTTGTCCAACCCTCATTCTGTAAGAACCTGCAGCTTGTGTTAAAGGTATAGTGTATGATCCTGAGTATGAAGACAGGAATGTTGTAGTAGATGTTACTATATCTTCACCGGCGTCACCAAAATCACCATCATTGTTCCAGTCAACCCACACATAGAAATAATGTGTGCTTGTATTCGTAGAAATAGATAGATTGACTGCACTTCCCTGATACTGTGAACAGGATTGAGCGGTAAAATTAGAAAAACCGCCTACTCCAGCCGCGGATGTATTGTTGATATTAGTGATACCAGTTGTTGTAGTGAAATTAGTGATCCAGTAAGATCCGTTGCTGCCGGATGGTGTACAATAGCCGGAAGTGAATGTACCTGTAGAGGAGTATGCACTCTGACTTGAATTAGTACAGGTTACCAGTAATCTGTATTGAATAACTGTACCAAACGCAGGTGCTGTTAAACCTGTTAATGAAGCATAAGTAGAACTTGCCGTACCAATATCCACCCAGCCCGCACCATTGGTGTTGGATTGCCATAAATAAGTTATACCCAAACCGCTGGTATAACCCGTAGCCGATACGGCATAACGTTGATGCAGGTGCACCTTCACTTGGTGTCACGGTTACAGTGCCTCCTGATGGTGTACCGGTGCAGCCTGTAGGTGCTGTCACAACAATTGTATAATCTTCATGCTTCACCAAATGAGCTGGTTGACAGGCAGTTGCATATCCATTAAATCTTGAAGAAACTCTCATGCGTGTAGTACCTAAAGTAGCACCTGATGGAACTGTAATACTAAATGGACACAAACTACTTATTCCATTAGTTACATTAACAGCAGTTCCTAAGGTATATTCCTCAGTGGTTGTGTTAAATACACCATCTTGATTCCAATCAATCCAGGCTTTTTGATAGTTTGTAAAATTACCTCCTGTATTTACAAAAACACTTAAGTTATAAGCTGTGCCTGGTTCTACCGTTGTACTTTGAGTTTCGGTATAATCAGTATAAGTATTAAAACCAGTTCCGGTATTAATGATTGCATTAAATGTAACACCTGTAATACCTTCACCAGCATCACCTGTTGGAAGCACAATAGCAGTCTGGTAGCATTGTTGGTAAAGACCAATTTGTTGATCTTACCGCATCGCCGCAGGCATTTTTAGCCACTTTCCAAAATATGTGGTACTTGCTGATAAAGTACCTGATGGTCCATGAATTAGTCGTAACATTTGCCGTTACAGTACCTGGTAGTGAACCCGCTCCGAAATACACATCATATGAAGTAGCTGTTGCCGTTGCAGCCCAGGAAACAGCAGTCACAGCTCCTACACCAGCATAACAAACACCCGTTGCACTATTTGCCGGAGTGGGTGTAATAGATGCGCTTGGAACCGTATTGACGGTAACTGCTAAACTGCCTGCACCTATACTCCAACAATTTCCGTTATAAGAACGGATATGATAGGTTCCTGATGAGGTTACATTATATGTAGGTTGGTCGTTAACACCTGTATTAATAGTTGTACCGGAAGCTGTTGTTTGCCAGTACCAGGTCTCCCCGCCCGGTGCACTTCCAGTAGCGGTTAAAGTAACGCCCGGTGATGTACATTGTGGTGAGTTGCTGGTCGGTGCCGCCGGATTTGCAGGCAAACTCAATATAGTAAAGGTTCCTGAACTGGTGGCTGTTCCACCTCCGGTTATCACGCTTACCGTACCTGTTGTCCCTGAACCGATAACGGCAATAATTTGAGTTGAGGTAAATGAAGTGATCGATGTAACAGCTGTACCGCCAATTCTAACATTGGCCGCTGTTATACCAATAAAGTTGGTACCATTAATGGTTATAGATGAACCGGTGCAACCACTTGAAGCACCCAAACTCGTAATGGTTGGAGTTGGAGGTACCACTACTGTCAATGTATAATCTTCCACTTCTCCTCTGGTACCTGCAATAGCACAAGGTGTTGGAGTACAACCAACGTAATCCACTACTACACGCATTCGGTAGTTTCCTGCCGGCTGACTCGTTGGTATTGTAAAACTAGGATTATAAGTTCCTGTTGCCACACAACCACTGGTATTATAGACATTTTCTCCGGCATCTAAAAAAGAACCATTGTTGTTCCAGTCTACCCAAATACCTAAAC
Source organism: Sphingobacteriales bacterium (assembly GCA_016721245.1). GTDB lineage: Bacteria > Bacteroidota > Bacteroidia > Chitinophagales > JADIYW01 > JADJSS01. The sequence goes on along the minus strand of JADKIQ010000004.1, from coordinate 258,457 downwards.
CTGCCGTACCGCCTACATAGGTTATATTGCAGGTAATGGCTGTATTTTGATATTGACTGGCGGAGAGTGAAGCTGAATAATTAATATATCCACCTGTTGTGTATCCTGTTGTAAGATTTGAAATATTGGTAAGACCACTGGATGTTGAAAAGCTGTTGATGTAGGTGGCTGTTCCTGAACTTGATGGTGTACAATACACTATTGTTACCGTTAATGTAGCGGTAGCAGATACGGTTGAACTTCCGCAACTGTTGCTTGCCGTCACCCTGTATTGATATCCGTTCATAGCAAAAGTGGCACCGGTAATATTTAGTGTTGCAGTAGTGGCATTAGTGTACACACCACCATTCGTTACTGTTGTCCAACCACTACCTGTGTTTACTTCCCATACATACGAAGTTGGCGTATTTCTGGCAACAACTGTAAATGAAGTATTGCCGCCTACTACAATAGATGCATTAGAAGGACTCGTTGTAATCGCAGGTGCAGCACCTACCGTCACCGAAACCGTGTTCGTTGCAGTACAACTACCATCTACCCCTGTAATGGTATATATATAAGTACCCGGTGCTGTTGGCGTAACCGTTGTTACAGAAGGGCTCAAACTACCTGACGTGCCGCCTGCTCCAATACCACTGCCGGAAACCGGTGATGAAGTCCAGGTCAGTGCATAGGAATTTGTACTACCTGTTTGTGAAGTAGATAAATCTATACTTGCGCCCTGACAAATGGAAGTAGAAGTTGCTGATGCCGACAATGCATCCGGGCTCACTACGGTAACGGTTAATGCCGTACGTGTGGTGCTCTCACAAGAACCGGATACCTGCGCCACATAAAAAGTAGTATTGGATGAAATTGCAGTACCATAAGTTGTACCACCCGTTTGTAATAATGTTCCGCCGCTGCTTGCGTCATACCATCTTAAATCACCGGCAACACCCGAACCGGATGGAGTAACGGAAACCGTTGGTATAGCACTACCGCATTGTGAAGAACTGGATATTACTGCTGTTGGTGGTGCAACAGTAGTAACTGTAACCGGAACAGTAGTAGAAACCACAGGACAACCATTTACAGTTGCCGTGCAAGTATAGGATGTATTGGTTGTTGGACTTTGAGAAAGAGGATTGGTTGCCCCAACAGAACTGGAACCATCGCTCCATGAATAAGCAGTAACATCAGGTTGTAAATTGATTAAATATTCTTCGTATTCGCCCCAGCTAACACTCATTGTTGGGCCAGTTACTGCTCCTTCATTAACTACTATTCTCATTCTTGCATAACCAAGGCTAGAACCAATGGCACTGTGAAACTGCCCGACTCTGTGTGTGGACCAGCTGTAGTTGAACCTGATACATAAACAGTTTCACCAGCATCAATAAAATCACCATCTCTGTTATAGTCTATGTAAATACCTATTGCAGATGAATAACCATTTCCTGCATCAACTGTTGTTGCACTAAAATTATAAGCTTGACCTGTTAAAAGTGTATAAGGACCAAAAGATGTAAAATTAGAATAACTACCTGCTGTTCCTGTTGCTGTACCAATCGTTCCTGCCAGAGAATTACGAGCAGTAGTATTATTTAAAATTGTTGTAGCCCCTTTTGTAATTGTTATATTTCCTAAATCCTCATCAGTAGTTGGATTAGAAACCGCTGTAGGTGCAGTATATGTTGCAGGTGTTGTCGAGCCAAATGACACATTTAAACTGGTAGAACCTCCTGCGCAAATAGTAGATGGTGTTGCTGAGGCTGTTCCAGTAATACCCGTATTCGGTGCATCCTGATATGTAGCACCTGTATATGTATTTGTTAATGGAATTGAACTAGTCGCGGTGATACTCCACGTTACTGTGTTGACTGGGATGGCTGCCGGTATCGTGTGTGTCCACGTAGAACCGGAAGTATTGAGTCATAGATACAGGACCGGTTACAGAACCATTGTTAAATGTAATAGTCACTCCAGTAATAGTGCCGGAAGGCGTTGTTACATTTACAGAAATAGCCCTAGCCGTTGCAGTACACTGTGTGGTATTTGGTGTGATAGAATTTAGTGTTATAGATGGTTTAGGCGATAAAAAATCCCTTCGTCTGCTCCAATATCAGGAGCTGTTCCTGTACCGGTATAACCTGTACTTCCCTGACGAATATCTCCATCATAATCTGTATTATAAATTGTTGTACTTGGACTTACTGCACCACTCTCTATAAATGTTGCAACGGTTGGGTCAATATGCAAAAAGTTAGATGATGAACCAGTTGTACTTAAAAAGGTGGATTTTCAGTAATTGAATTTGCATCTCTCGGTGCTATGGTTCCTGCTGTAAACACACCGCTTTTATACGCTGCAAGAGTTTGTGCGTTTGATGTACCGTCATAATAAATCAATCGTGTTGCTCCTGGAGTTCCTGAATAAAATAAGTTATTATCTGACGAAGATGCATAGTTTGCTAAGTTACTTGCCGCGCCGGCACTTCTGCGATACGCAATGGTAAGACCAGTTCCTGATGGAGTTGAATTATTTACAATAATATTATTTCTTAAGCTCAATGCAGAAGAGGTTGCAACAGTACTTATTGTATGAAAAATACCGGAGGTCGTAAAATTGGTACCGCCAGATGCACTTAGGTAAATAGTGTTATAAAAGACATTAAAGGCAGTAGTTGCTGTTACTGCAGTTATGTTTATACCTCTAATTACATCTGTTGTACCATTACTACCCGCAGGAACTTTTAAATCACCTATATAGTTATTGTGAATATTTACAGTTGCACTGGCAGATGTACTTGAAACGGTGATACCAGTAACCAGAGAGGTAGCACCGGCAGCACTTAAATCATATATTTTATTTTTAGCTATAGTTATAGTAGTAGATAGAAAAGATACAATACCACTTACAGTTGCAGTACCGGTAGATGAATTCGTAAAAGAAAGAGAATAGATTTTATTTCCAGACCAATTTTTAGTTCCCGCTGCAGTATTGGATGCAATACCAATGACCTGATTTGCTGTTGAAGTTGATGATCCTGCTACACTAAGATTGTAAACATTATTATTGTTATTGTTTCTGATGTTGGACTTGAACCATCATAAAACCATACAGGTACAAGATGAAGCACCTAGGTTTGCTGTAAAGAGTTTGAATATATGTTATTTCCGTTAAGAGTGTATTGTGTAGTGTGCAGACATACAATATAATGCCGGATGCTCCGGTCATGGTATTACTGTAAATATTATTCGTGTTCATTAATAATGTTGTCGGACCACCACCATAAATACCATAAGAAGTACCAATACCGGCATTGGTGTTACCGATACCTGATTGCTACTTATAGTGTATGTACCTGTACCTGAACCACTGTTATATATCCCCCAAAATGCCTGCGTTTGTTGGTGTAACGGTGTTACCTAATATTTAATGTTGTAGCTGAAACTGTACTATAAATAGCATATAACAAAGAACTGGTACCTGTACTGTATTGCCTTAAATTGTAAACGGGTTATTGGTGATATTTAACGGCGTGCCACTCACAGTACTGAAAATACCATATAGAGAACTAGTTGCAGTAGTAGTTGCACTAACACCTGCCTGTATTGAGTTAGCAGTGGACGAGCTACCAATTAAGTTAGATGAAATGGTATAAACCCCCTGTACCTGCAACCTGAATACCACTTAACACAGGAGCACAGTTGCAGCAGAACCCTGTAGCAGAAATTGAACCTATTATGTTATTCTGAATACTAACAGTTCCTGAACTTGTGGAATAAATTCCATTTACTATAAACAAATTCGTACTTGAAGAAGCAACAATGGAACCTGTTTCGGTAGATGCCCCGATTATATTTGCGGTGGTAGTACCCACATTTTCCAGATCCTGCATACATACCACAAGCAACCAAAGATTAACATTACTTGCAGCACTATTTGATCCGGTAACAGAGATATTGGTTATTGTATTCCCTTGAATATTAGATGCTGTAGCTGTACCAACAGTTACATCTATGGCTGTGTATCTTAAGTTAAAACCGCCACCTGCATACGTGGTAGTTCCTGTTCCGGATGCATTGGCATAACCAATAATGTTATTGCTGATAGTATAATTGACACCTGATGCAGTAACAATCTGAATGGCTTTAACTATACAACCTGCAGAAGTTGATGTTCTGGTGGCAGTTTGATAAAATCTATTGCCTGTAATTGACCACGCAGAACTGGCTGATGCAATATAAATACCATTTGAGTTGTTAGTAGAGAGATAATAATCTGCAATACTGTTATTCGAGATAGTAATACCAGAGTTATCAATCGCCACGGAGGTACCTGCAGAATAAATAGCATTCGCCGCAACAGTTGCACCGGAAGTAATAGTGTTATTGGTAATGGTATTATTATCATTACCTGTTGTGGTACCTGTTAAAAATGATATGATACCTTGAACAAGCCCTGTACCTGTACCTTGAATCGTACAATTTTGTACTGTGTTATTGGTCGCATCTGCAATAAACTAGATGGTGTTTGCAGTTGTTGTTGTATTTGTATTTGAGATGGTTAATGAATTACCGCCGGAATTATGTCATTGATATTCATTGGTCCGGCCCCATTGAGTTAATTAATGCCGCAGCAATTGTACCGCTAATTGTTCGGGCACCGCCACCACTTGGTTGTACGGAAACTGCGGTATAGGATGCACTGCCACTACCGCTGGCATTTAATGCTGCTGTAGCTGTTTCAGTTGTATTCCCGGTAATGGCTATGTTTATTCCTTGATGGGTACCTGCATTTACCGCATCAAATGCACCTTTAAGGTGTGTGCAGTTGGTCCTGTTGTACCGGCTGTGGCTGTAACTGAAACCTGCGCAATCCCTGCTGGGCAAATAACATCGTAAATATAAACAGCGGAAGGATAAACAGTTTTTTAGAATCGTTTTTCAGATTCAGGAAATTTCTTTGCAAAACGGTAGCAAGGTGCTTGCTTACAAAGCGATTGGTTGTTTCTCTCATATACAATTTTTTAAATCAGGATTCTTTACGCACTCCATACTTACGGCTTTAGGGAGGCCGGGTTATATAACCGCAATAAGTAGTTTTTGTTTGTAAAGTTTAATCCAATATTTTTTAAATTTTAAAATTATCAAGCATTCGAACAATATTGACAAATATCAAACAGCCTATAAAAAACATAGACTAGGTGTTATTTTTCAATATTCACAAAATATAAAATCAAAATGATAGAATAAAGCTACTTATTTTTATTGAAACTTGTATCTGTTTCAGGTCAAAAATAGCTACAAATAAATATTTAATCCTTTTTACTTCACCTTTAAGATACATTTTAGTAACATTTAATATGTTATAATAATTTTTATGTGAACTATTGTTTGATTTATTTATTGTTTTACTATTTAAACTGTAAAATAGTTAAACAATATAAACTGATAAATGATATTAAAAAAAACATGAAAATGTGCCTGAATGAGCGGTATTGCATAGGAAGTAGTGCTCCAACCGGGTGAAAGAAATATGCATTTTTATTCAACAGATTCCTCCTTTCGTCGGAATGACGGTTAAGGGCAGAGATTCCTCCTGTAGTCGGAATGACGTAGCGTTTGAAGTAACTTACTTATTCTGATTTCCGAGTAAACGGACAATCACTTCGGTGCCTTCTATCTGGCTAAGTATCACTTTAGTAAGCACCATCATTGGCACAGAAAGGAACATCCCGTAAATACCCCAGAGGTAGCCCCAGAACAACAAGCCGGTAATTACCACAATAGTATTCAGCGAAGTGCGGTTGCCCATAAACACCGGCTCTAAGATAGATGCCAGAAAGAAATGATACCCGTATGCCGTGAGGTTTAAAATAATGGCAGTGTAAAGAGAATCAAATTGTATTAAGCCCATGACAAACACCGGAATTAAACCAATAATAGCTCCAAACACCGGAAGGAAATTGAGCACAAAACCAATGAATCCCCAGAAGAAGGCAAACTGTAAACCAAACAGCTTGCAAATAATGGCCAGCCCTATACCGTAAATTAAACTGGATGCAAACTTTACTTTCATGTAAGAAACGATGGAACTCTTCACCTGCTCAAAGGCCAGGATGTATTTTTTACTTTTGGTCTCTCCGCCCAGATAATGCAGGTAGTTTTCATATTTCATAATTCCCGAAAGGATAATCACGAGGTAAATAAACGTAAGCAGCAGCTCCTCAAACAAAGAACCCAATGCACCGAAAATAGAACCTGAATTATGTACGATAGATTCGGAAGAAATACTGTTGGTAATGTTTTCAATCGTGGCTTCCAGGTCGAGTTCTTTGCCCGTAATATTGTTGTACATCTGTAACAAACCCGCCAGTTTTAGTTTCACCTGACTGATAATATATTCTTTCTCGCTGAAAATCTGAGAACCGGTTTTGTAAATGACCGCACCGATGGTAAAAAAGAATACGAATAAAAAAAGTACAATAATACTGACGCTTAACCACAAGGGTACTTTTTTCTTTTCGAACCAGACGAGTGCCGGCTGCAGTAAAAGCGCTATGAACATGGCCAGCATAAGCGGAATCAACAAATCCTGTAACAGATACAGTAAAAACAACACCGCTATGGAAGCGAAGAAAATTAGAATGATGCGTATCGTCGCGAGTTCGTTATTCATTTATTTTTTTTTGAGTCAGGAGCCAAGAGCAAAGAGCCAAGACTTTGTTCCTTATTTAAATTATATATTTACAATTATTGTACTTTTCAATATTCATTATATTCATCAACAGTCTTGATTCCTGACTCTTGACTCTTGTTTCTTCTCCATTACAGCCATCTTTTTTTTCTGAAATACACCACAAAGGCAATCGTGACCACCACGCTGATAATAACGACAATCGTGAAGGCGTGCGGGTGATGCTGAAACGGCAAATCCACATTCATCCCATAGATACCAGCCACCAGTGTTGGCAGCATGAGTGCAATGGTGACGGCGGTTAAGCGGTTTACCACATGCCCCAGATTATTGGAAATAATAGACGCAAAGGCACCCATCATATTTCCCAAAATATTGGAGTACACATTCGCCATTTCCAATGCCTGCGAATTATCGATAATGATATCCTGCATTAATTCCTTCGCATCGTTATCTTCTTCCAGTACTAAAAAATCGGTGCGCTGAATTTTCAGCAGCACCATTTCGTTGGCACGTAAATCGTTCACAAAATAAATCAGTGCTTTTTGCATATGCAATAATTTATTCAGCTCCTGATTACGGCTGGAGTAATTCAGTTCCTTTTCAATCTGTGAAATGCGTTTGTTGATTTCGCGTAAATAATGTAAAAAATAAAAAACGTTGCGTTCAAATATTTTCAGTACAAATCGGCTTCTGTTTTCGAGTTCGATATTTTTCAGTACGTTTTTTTCAAACCATTCCACCATGGGATTATTTACAGAACAAACCGTGAGAATCATTTCAGGAATCAAAATAATACCTACCGGGATGGTGATATAAGTTGCTTCGTCTTCCAGGTCAAATCCTTCATTTAAAATCGGTGTATTGATAACGATTAACTTGGAGTTTTCCTGTTTCTCATAACGGGATCGTTCGTACTGGTCAATACAATCGACGATATAAGAAAACGGAACGTTGAGTTGTTTCGCCAGTTGCTCCAGCTGTTCCATGTTGAACGGCGGCGCAATATTTATCCAGCAGTCCGTTTCCGGCTGCTGAATCAGCGTTAGCTCCTCTCCTGTTTTTTTGTAAATTTTAATCATATCCGTTATTGTCTTTCCTTTCTACCTCACCCCTGACCGACTTTGTCGGTCTTCCCCTCTCCATTGGAGGCGGTCCCCTTTCCTCCCCCCCTTCCGACTTTGTCGGAACCACCCCTCTCCATTTGGAGAGGGGAAAAGTCAAACTGGTTTGACTTGGGGTGAGGTCTATTTTCTGTTCAATTCAATTTTAATTTTATCTAAAACATCTAAAATATTATCAAAAACTTCTTCATTTGTAAACCTCAATTCAGTAATACCTTGCTCCATTAAAAACTCCGTCCTTGCATGATCATATTCCTTTTGCTCTTTTTTATTATGAATTCCTCCATCTAATTCAACTGACACCATTTTTTCAGCACAATAAAAATCAACTATGTATGATTTTATATAATGTTGTCGCCTGAATTTATTTCCATTTAGTTTTCTATTTCTCAGGTAGGACCATAATATTTCTTCCGCTTTTGTTTGTCTTTGCCTTAACTCTTTCGCATTGTTAACAATGTTTTTAGAAGAATCAAAAAATATTTTCTCAAACATATTGCCAAATTCCTTTCTACCTCACCCCGATTCCGACTTTGTCGGAACCACCCCTCTCCATTTGGAGAGGGGAAAAGTCAAACTGGTTTGACTTGGGGTGAGGTCTATTTTCTGTTCAATTTAATTGTATTCAAATCAAAATCAACTATTTCTTCATTGTCTTTCCTTTCTACCTCTCCCCGATTCCGACTTTGTCGGAACCACCCCTCTCCATTTGGAGAGGGGAGTCAACGTGACTGGGGGCATTTTCTGTCAATTATAAACAAAACACGACCATCGCGGGGTGGGGTCTTATTATACGTCTATACTTCCTGTAAACACTAATTTTGCAGGACCTTCCAGCCACACATTGGTAAAGATACTTTGTTCTTTTGCAAACGAAACAGCCAGATTTCCGCCGGGTGTTAGTATCTCTACCGTTCCCGCTTCCAGATTGTTTCGTTCTGCAAAACTCAGGGCTACTGCTACCGTGCCGGTACCGCAGGAAAGCGTTTCGTCTTCCACACCGCGTTCATAGGTGCGCATCTTTATTTTCCCTTCATTCGCTTCCACAAAATTCACGTTAATACCTTCTTTTGCATAAGTCGCATTGTACCTTATTTTTCGTGCTTCCTCTGTAACATTCATTTTTTCAATATCGTTCCTGAAACTCACATAATGCGGCGATCCGGTAAACAACACATCATCCTCATTTTCCAGATGCATACCATTTGTTTCCACATTAATCATTTTCAGTTTTACAATTTCGTCTGTAATCACAAACTCATGCTCGCCGTCTACTGCAATGAATTTTCCGCTGTTTTCAACGATACCTAAATGCTTTGCAAACGCACTGATACACCTTCCGCCATTACCGCACATCGTACTTTCGTTGCCGTCTGCATTGTAATACACCATCTTAAAATCATAACCCGGTGTTTCTTCCAGCAACATTAAACCGTCGGCACCAATACCAAATCTTCTGTCACAGATTTCCCGGATCAGTTCATGATTGTCTTTTGGGAAAGAAAGCCGGTGATTATTAATCAGTACAAAGTCATTGCCTGTTCCCTGGTATTTAAAAAAGTCAAAATGCATGTTTCAAAATTAACGTATTCATTCAACATTATAAGCGACAAGCGAATATATAGTTAACTTTTTTTAACGGGCTTTTAAGAAATTTTGATAAATACTTTTGTTGTAAGATGTGAAATTTGTACATCACTCAAAAAAGAATCGCATGAAAAAATTAACAGGCTATTTTATTATCGGAATGATCAGCGCAATGACGGCATTAGCCGTAACTCATCACTTTAACAAACAACAGGCAACGGTTATCAGAGAAAGCAACAGCTCTCCTTTCAGGCTGGCAAGTTACACAGGTGCTTTGCCCAACGATGCATTTGTGGAAGCAGCAAAAGTAAGTACACCGGCTGTTGTACATATCAATACGGTTATTAAGGCAAAGAAAGCAGACAGAAGACAGCTGCAACAAATGAATCCGTTTTTTCAGTTCTTCGGCGATCCGTTCGGCAATGGTGGTGCTCCTTTTGAAATGCCGCAGCAGCAAGACCAGGAAGCTTCCGGTTCCGGTGTTATTATCAGCAACGACGGCTATATAGTAACCAACAACCATGTGGTAGAAGGTGCGGATGAGATAAAAGTAAACTTATACGACAACCGCGAATTCAAAGCTAAAGTAATCGGCACCGACCCGAGCACGGATTTAGCGGTAGTGAAAATCGATGCCAAAGATTTGCAGTTCCTGACCTTTGCGAATTCAGACAACGTGCAGGTGGGACAATGGGTACTGGCAGTGGGCAATCCGTTTAACCTGGCATCTACCGTTACAGCGGGTATCGTTTCTGCCAAAACACGCAACATCAATATTTTAAGAGAGAAAGCCGGCAACCTCGCTATAGAATCGTTTATACAAACGGATGCTGCAGTAAATCCCGGCAACAGCGGCGGTGCATTAGTAGATTTGGGCGGTAACTTAATTGGTATCAATTCGGCTATTGCCACACCCACCGGTTCTTATGCAGGATACTCATTTGCCATACCGTCCAATCTGGTGAATAAGGTAGTGAGAGACATGATAGATTTCGGTGTGGTGCAAAGAGGTTTTCTCGGGGTGAATATTCGCGAGATTGACGATGAGCTGGCCAAAGATTTGAAATTGAATAAAATTCAGGGAGCCTATATTGCAGAAGTAAATAAAGAAAGTGCGGCAGAAGCAGGTGGCATCAAACGCGGTGATGTGATTATGAAGGTAGGCGATTCGGAAATTAAAAACTCTGCAGATTTGCAGGAACATGTGGCACGTTACCGCCCCGGCGACAAAGTGAAACTGGAAATTTACAGAGACGGTAGTACCATTACCAAAGAAGTCACGCTGAAATCCAAAGACAACAAAACGGCTTTACTGACGAAAGAAGATGCCCCGAAAACAGGAAACGTGCTGGATAATCTGGGTATCAGCGTAGATGAATTGAGCAGTCTGGAAGCTAAAAAGCTGGGCGTCAGCGGTGGATTGAAAGTGACTAAAATAAAAGACGGCATCATCAAGCAAAACACCAACATGCAGGAAGGTTTTGTAATTATAGGTATCAACAACAGAGCCGTGACAAAGAAAGAAGATCTGGAAGATTTAGTGAATGACAGCAAAGGAAACGGCATTTTAATTCAGGGAAAATATCCCGACCAGAACGGATTGAAATATTATGCGTTTGGGTATTAGTGGTAAGTAGTAATGAATAAGTAACAAGTGAAAAGCCATGAGAGATTTCTTGTGGCTTTTTCTTTTTTACGTTTAACTTTGCAGTCATGTCCAATCATTATTTCCAATTCAAGCAGTTTAAAATAGAGCAGGAAAAATGTGCAATGAAAGTCTGCACAGATTCCTGTTTGTTTGGTGCCTGGATTAAAGTGAACGAAAGTGTAAAAAGCATTTTGGATATCGGCACCGGCACCGGTTTGTTGAGTTTAATGCTGGCACAGAAATCTGCGGCACACGTTCACGGGATTGAGATTGATGAAAATGCATTTTTGCAAACAATCGAAAACTTTCAAAACTCTATATGGAAAAACAGATTGAACGCCTACCACGGCGATGTGAAAACATTCAACTTTTCACAAACATTTGATTTTATTGTTTGTAATCCGCCTTTCTATGAAAATGAAGTGGACTCAAAAATGCACGAAGAGAAAATCGCTAAACATTCGCTGCATTTAACTTTGTCTTATTTAATGTCTGCTATAGAAAATCTATTAAAGGCAGACGGGAAGTTTGCCATCCTGCTACCCTTCTACCGTAAAGACGAATTTGAAAAACTGGCGGAACAACATGCCTTCTATCCGGAGAAAACCATTTACATTAAACAAACACCTGCACACGATTTTTTTCGCTATGCTGCAATATTTATAAAAGAGAAGGCTGCAAAAAAGCAACACAAGGAAATTTCTATAAAAGCTAAGGGCAATGTTTATTCCGAGGAAGCCATTGCTTTACTGAAACCTTATTATCTGTATTTGTAGCCCTATATATTTTTATAGTTACCAAAGTGATTGATTTCATGAAGCAAGAGAGAATAAAAGATGCTTTTAAAATGTAATTCTTGTGAACGTTTACCCGCACTTTGTTAAAGTACATACTTTTGGAAAAACCAATTTATGTACTCACGATTTTACACTTTTTTTATTCTTGTTCTTTTAAATCTTACCTTATTTGCTCAGGCTCCTTTACCTTCGAACATCAGCCAGCGTATAGCGCTTGATGATGCCTTAGCGCCCTTTTATCACGGGGTGGCCAGCGGTGACCCAACACAAAACTCCGTTATCATCTGGACCCGTTTAACGACCGACCAGATATCGCCGCAAATAGAATGGAAAGTAGCAACAGACACACTAATGCAAAACGTGGTAAAATCAGGAACGACAACAACTTCCATCGATAAAGATTATACTGTAAAAGTAGATGTAACGGGTTTGCAGCCCAATACTTTTTATTTCTATGAATTCAGCTACAACCAAAAATATTCCTTGCGTGGAAGAACGAAAACATTGCCCACCGGCAATATCGATAAACTGAGATTTGCAGTGGTTTCCTGTTCCAGTTTTCCGCATGGCTATTTCAATGTGTATCAGGCCATCAACCAGCGTAATGATGTGGATGCCATCATACATCTTGGCGATTATATTTATGAATACGGTAAAAATGAATATGGCAGTGTGCGGGTACCGGAACCGACCAACGAGATTCTCAATCTGGCAGATTACCGGCTGCGCCACAGCATGTATAAACTTGATTCCATGCTGATGAGATTGCACCAGCAGTTTCCGTTTTTTACTATCTGGGATGACCATGAATTTGCAGATAACTCTTATACGGATGGTGCAGAAAATCATACACCTGCAAGCGAAGGGTTATGGAAAACAAGAAAAAGTGCCGCACTGGAAGCCTATGCAGAATGGATGCCAATCAGAAGTGTGGATACAACGAATAATCAGGTGAAAATCTACCGGAAATACAACATCGGAAATCTGGTAGATTTATTCTTTTTAGATACACGTATCACTGCAAGAAAAGAACAAACTGTTTTAGCGTCACTGACAGGAACAGATGATTCTACACATTATCTGTTAGGACCGGAACAGTTCGACTGGCTCAAAACAGGACTTCAACAATCAACTGCCACCTGGAAAGTAATTGGCCAGCAGGTAATGATGGCGCCCTTCAAGGTATTTAATATCGCCTTCAACGATGACCAGTGGGATGGTTATCCGTCGGAGCGTAAAAAGTTTTTCAACATGATTAATGATAATAATATTAATAACCTCGTAGTGCTGACCGGCGATATTCATTCAGCCTGGGCATCTGATTTACCTTTTGGAAATACACCTTATATTCCACGAACTGGTGAAGGTTCTGCCGGTGTGGAGTTTGTTACAACAGCCGTCACCTCTCCGGGTATTCCGCTGACAGGAATTCTGGGCAACATTACCAGAGATGCGTTTGGTCAATTAGTAACCGACAATAACCTGCATGTCAAACACAATAATTTTGTGAACAGAGGTTTTTACATCATCGATTTTACTCAACAAAAAGCACAGACTGATTTTTATAATATTGAAACGATTGACCGTCCGAATAATGCCTATTCCTATCAGGTAAGTTACTATACGGAAAAAGATTCCAATCACCTGAAAAAATCAATTCTGCCAACTCAGTTCAATGGTTTATTGCCAATTAAAGCACCATTGAGCCCTAGACAAAGTATTACCACAGGTATCAAAAATAAAATCAGCAATTTCGAAATCACAGGGCTTTATCCTAATCCATTTGTAAACTACACCGGCATCCAGTACTATCTCTATGAAAATGCTACTATTTCTGTAAACATATACAATACCAATGGACTATTAGTTTTTCAGAAAGAACTAGGCAACAAATCACGTGGCTTTTATTTTGAAAAATTTGATTTGAGTAATCTTTCAACTGGTGAATATATTCTGAGTATTAATACGTCTGATGAGAGCATTTCCAGGAAATTAATAAAAACAGAATAGATTTTTCAAAAAAATATCTTCTGTTTGGTATTCATAAAAAAATTAATGTAATTTTAGATACAAATACCATTCATTATGCAAAAACATCTACTATTCTTATTGTTTCTGTTGTTTTTCGGCTCTTCACTCTATGCTATAGATCCGATAGATATTACACAAAGATCTACAGTGGATACCTCACTGGTGCCCTTTTATCATGGTGTCGCATCCGGAGATCCGACACCCAATGCGGTTATTATCTGGACACGTGTGACCCCGGAAACACCGGGTATTGTAAACGGTACCTGGCGGGTTGCTTTAGATACCAATTTCACATCTGTTGTGCAATCCGGCACCTTTTCTGCCGATAGTACACAAGATTATTGTGTTAAAATTGATGTAAGCGGATTACAACCAAACACCTGGTATTTCTATGAATTTACAGCACTAGGCAGAAATTCATTAACCGGCAGAACAAAGACCGCTCCTGTCGGCGGCATTAATCAGTTGCGCTTTGCGTTTGTTTCCTGTTCTAATTATCCGAATGGATATTTCAATTCATATGACAGAATTAAAGAACGAAACGATATTGATGCTGTATTGCATTTAGGTGACTACATTTATGAATACGGGACCGGGGTAGGTTCACCAAGAACAGACCAGTTACCTAATTATGAAATACTGAAACTTGCTGATTACAGACAACGTTATTCAACGTACCGATTAGATCCTTCGTTAAGAAAAGCACATCAGCAATATCCGTTTATAACGGTCTGGGACGACCATGAAACAGCTAATAATTCATATACAAACGGTTCTGACAACCACACGCCCGGTACGGAAGGTCCTTGGAATCTCAGAAAATCGGCAGGACAAGAAGCCAATGATGAATGGTTGCCTAAAAGATTACAGGAAACAGGAAATACCAATAAAATATGGCGTAAAATCAGTTATGGAAATTTAGCTGATATCTTCATGCTGGATACAAGATTGTATGATCGCAGCTTACAAGGTGGCAATGCTAATGATACTAACAGACATATTATCGGAAATGAGCAGATGCAATGGCTAAAGACAGAATTGATTAACTCAACTGCTAAATGGAAAATTCTCGGTCAGCAGGTAATGATGGGCAACCTGACTCCTTTCGGCATAACTGTAAATAACGACCAATGGGACGGCTATAATGCTGAACGCAAAAAACTATATGATATTATTTTAAACAATAACATTAAAAATGTAATTGTCTTAACAGGTGATATCCATACAGCGTGGGCAATGGATTTACCCTATAATACGGCCACTTATAATGCCAATACGGGCGCAGGTTCCGTGGGGGTGGAATTTGTCTGTACTAGCGTTACGTCTAGTTCATCTCCGGTTGCACTTGACCCATTATACCCTTTGGTATCTGCATTATTGCCGCACATTAAATATGTGGATTTATTTAAAAAAGGATACGGTGTGCTTGATTTAAAAGACACTGTTGCACAAGGTAATTTTTATTCAGTACCTACCGTTGCGGCATTAAATCCGGGACAGGCATATGAAACCGGTTATTACACACTGGCCAATACAAGATGGTTAAAGAAAGCAAGTGCCGCATCTGTAAAAATTGACCCGTCGTTTTATCAGGCACCGGAAAATCCAAGACAAACGATTGTTACGGGCATCAAAAACAAATCAAATGATTTAATTGTTTTAAGTGCTTATCCAAATCCGTTTATCGACAGAATCAGTATTCAGTTTAATACGGCTTCCAATGCTAATCTTGATTTGAAACTTTACGATATTTCAGGAAAATTAGTAAAACAAATGGATTTAGGTTATCTTACAAAAGGTTTGTACAATAAAACTATTATGCTCGATGATCTGGCAAGTGGTGCTTACAAAATCGTATTAAGTAATAACAATGAAATAATAGAACGAACAATTGAAAAATTTTAATGCATGGCAACAAAGAAAGTAATTAAAAAACCGGCAGCAAAAAAAGCAGCAGCCGTTAAAAAACCGGCAACAAAAGTAACTGCGGTGAAAGCAACTCCGACGCCAAAAATTGTAACTGTGCCGAAACCGGAAGTAATTGATCCGAATATTTTTCCGATTGGAAAACTGAAAAGACCGGAGGAGTTTACGGAAACTGTTATCAATAAACTGATACAGGATATCCGCATATTGCCGGAACACCTGAAAAAAGTAAGTAAAAAAATTAAACACAAAAAACAACTTCAATATTCTTACAGAGACGGCGGATGGTCTATTGAACAAATTATTCATCACACGGCAGACAGCCACATGAATGCATTCATTCGTTTTAAACTGGCTTTAACGGAAAACAATCCGACGATAAAAGCATACGATCAGGATTTATGGGTAGAAACAGCGGATGTTCAATTACCTGTTAAAACCGCAGTACGATTATTAAAAGCACTGCACGCCAAATGGGTTGCCTTATTGGAAAATATGGATAAAAACGACTTTAAACGCTCTTATTACCATCCTGAATATAAAACAACTTCAACCTTACAAGATGCATTAGCCGTTTATGCGTGGCATGGCAAACATCACGTGGCACAGATTGAAGTAGCTCTAAGAAATGAGCCGGTAAAGGAAAAGAAAGAAAAGAAAGACAAAAAATAATCTATTGATTTAATAAAGAAAGGCATCGCGTGAGCGATGCCTTTCTTTATTTGATATCATGGACGAATTATTTCTTCACCCCAATTATCTTCAGTACATCCCAGATATTCTGGTAGTAAAATTTCCATTTATTGTTTTTAGCCTGCAACTCTTCCCGTTCCCAGAAATGTAAATTGGAAACAGGATATAAATACCCGAAATTATAAACGGTTTTACTTTTCTTTTCTGCTGCTAAAGAAGCAACAGGATAACGATAATTTTGTTCCTGTTGTTTTACCATTACCAATGCATTCTCTCTGACAGATTTAGCGGCATCCAAATATTGCTGAACCGGGTTTTTCGTTTTATTCAATTTACTTAAACGGTAAGCAATTAAATACGACAAGGTATTTTTACGGTGTTCGGCACGCAATGCCGTGATATCTAAACTTAGCAAAATCTCTTTCTCTATTTTATTCTTAGGTAAAATATTGGATGTTGATTTAAGATAATTATATACCTTAACATAAGCATCCAACATGTCTACATATTTTTTCTGAATAAAATCCAGCTCTTCTTTTGTAGCTTTATTCATGATATACTTATACGAATACTCAGGTCGCGGATGAAATTCCAGATTTAATTTACCGCCAATCTCATCCGTAATGGTTTGCGCTGTTAATACTTTTATCAGTTGTTTATCTTTGATAAAATCTGTTTGTAAATCATTTGCTTTTGTTACAAAATCTATAAACGAAGTATCTTTTACAACCTCTTTTAAAAACTGTAAAGGCTCCGCTTTTTTAGTATCATTCCAGCACCAGCGCGCAATGCTCCAGTCTATCAGCCAGTAATTCCATTCCCAGCCGGATGAAAATGTCAGGTGTCCGTCAATTCCCAGAGAATCGCAATATAAAATATCCTTCATCCGTGCATCCAGATAAGGCGTTAAAAACATCGGCACTGAATTGTCAAAAGTAATCCAATAGGCAGATTCCGGAAAATACCAGGTATCTCTGTATTCCTTGCTTTCAATCAGTAAATTTCTGAGGTGCGAAAAATCTTTATTGCGGTAAACCGGCGTACTGGAATCCTGCAAACCATAAAACATTACCGTATGTACAAACAAAGCATAAGCGCTGTCCATATCGGTGCGTTTCGTTTTTACAGACTTTGCATTAGAAATCAAATTCTCGTCTTTCACCACATGCTTTCTACTCGTCAGTTTGACCTTATACTTTGACAGATTATCAAATAGAAATTTCTGTTGTTCATGCAATTTATCCTGATTTTTATGCGTGAATTCCGTGGTGGCAAATTCCACATTCCACACATCCCAGTTTACCTGCATCAGTTGCGTGATATTGTCCAAAATCTGTTTATCCTTTTTGCGGAAAGAAGCCGGAAATTTTTTGTACAACTGAAACGCACGCTGCTGTATCATATGAAACGACATATCTGCCCCGCAGATAATTCCGCGTTCATGCGCATAATCCACAATAGGCTTTATGTACGGAATCCATGTTTTAAGTTTAATGCTGCGTAGTAAATTAAACTCGAAATAATTTTGTCCGTTACGACTTAGCCAGTCGATATACGCTTTTATTTCTTCCGCACCGTTTGGTGTATTCTCATTCAACAATGCTTCCGTAATTTCCAGCGGATGCATGGCGTGTATGTGAAATCCAATTTTATCAAAGCGTGGTGTAATGGTTTCCGTAAACGTATCCAATACATAATTCGATAAATCAGGGATGCTGGTTTCTTTCGGATGATAAAACTGAAAACCTAATTTATTTTGCAGAAAATAATAAATACCATTTGACAACCCTTTTTCTGATTGCGAAGTGACAACTATAGTACTAACATTATTTTCTTTTGATGATTGAATGGAAAACTGTTGTGTAGCTTTAGTATTGGCATCGTACAGCGTTTTATAGGCCATTTTATTTTGTTCTAACACCAGCACTATTTTCCAGTTCACGCTGGTCTCTTTATCTGCAACAGATACTTTGCTTTGCTTTAATAAATCTGAAGCATCCGCAATAGTATAGTTAAGAAGTTTGGAATTAGTAAATGAAGACTTATCTATATACAAGATATTGGCAAATAGCGTTGATGTACAAAACATCAAAATCAGTAAGGAAACATATTGGTTTTTCTTCATTGTGCAATATTAATAATAGCAATTACTTTATCTTAATAAAGTAATATTTCCTTTTCTTATTATTTTAGAATTTTCAAAACAAGTACCTTCAAAATAATATCCATAGGCTTCTACTTGCGCCGGTTGCCCTTTATAATTTCCATCCCAACCTAAGTTGATATCTGTACTCTCAAATACTTTATGCCCCCATCTGTCATAGATCATTAGATAACTTGATGTCAAAATATTTGAACGAACATAAAAAATATCATTTTGTCCATCGTTATTTGGTGTAAATGCATTGGGAATATAAATTAAGGAAGAATCGCATATGGTTGCTACCTTAAACTGAATGGTTGCTGTTGCTTTACATTGATTCGAGTCTGTTACCAATACAGTATAAGTAATATTATTATTTATTATTGCCGTTGTTTTTGGACAAGTATCACAAGCCACATTTGTATTCGGAATCCAATTATACGAAACTTGATTTGGCGAGATGGCCGTTAAGTTAACAGCTGTTCCCGGTACAACTGTTAAATTAGCAAATGCTGTAACCGTTGGGTTGGGAAATACCGTTATATTAACCGGATAACTTTGTTGCGCACAACTTCCGCCATTGTTTATGGTAACGGTATAGGTTGTTGATGTTGTTGGAAAAACAAATGGCACTGAATCATTCGGATTGCTAATAGTTGTATTTGGCAACCAGGAATATAAAGTTGACTGCGTTGCTGAAGTTTCAGAAAATGCACGAAGCTGTACACTGTCACCAACACAGATAGTATCGTCTTTCAATGCGCCACCTGATAATGTATTTTTTACTACAACACTTATCGTATCATAAATTGGGCAAATAGCAGTATCGTAAGCAATGACTGTATATTGCGTAGTAACTAGAGGATGTGCAATGGGATTGGGAATACTTGCATTACTGAGAGTACTGGCCGGGCTCCAACTATAGTATGCTGCTCCACTTTCATTTAACTCTACAGAATCTCCGGGGCAAATAATTTTATCCGTTGCTTTAATAATTGGTGTATTATATTCAATCACAGTAATCGAATCCTTGGCTACACAACCTGCACTCGAAAACGCTGTCAGATAAATTGTGTAAAAAGGTTTTGGTGTTGTTGGTGTAAATATAAATGCAGAATCAGGTGTGTAGTTATTAAATATACCATTCTCTACTTTCCATTGAATATTTGAAATGTTCGCATTATAGGTAATATAGGAACTATCTTTAAACAATGCATTTTCTAAATTACAATTGTATAATTTATTCGGAATTATTTTTGTTTTTATTAATGACGGATTAATAGCTTTCGTTGCTTTAAATGTAACGGTGCAACCGGCTGTATCGCGCAAAATTAAAGCCGGTGTATAAGTACCTTCAGTCGTATATAAATGTGTCAAATTATTTTTCAAACTGTCATCAAAAAGTAAATCCCCGTTACCAAAATCCCAAATAGCACTTGCCGTTTTATTAAATGATGCTGTGAATGCAACATCTAAGGGAATACAACCATCCGTAGGTTGAAATGAATAAGTGGCACTTGGTCCACCAACAATGATATAATCTTTTTTCATTACTGTATCTATACAACCAAACGTATCTTTTGTAATCAATTTTACATCAAACGAATCAGGATAGGTATAAACAACTCTTGGATTTTGATTGTTTTCATTACTGACATTTCCATTTCCAAAATCCCAAACAACAGAAGTGTATTTTGTTTCGGCAGCAGGCAGCATTGTAAAGTTTGTAATTAAATTAGGACAAGACTTACTACGTGGTGTTGCTGTAAAATCAGGTGTTGTGTTTAAAATTTTTATGTAATTAATTTTTATCAACGTATCGGTACAATTCAGTGAATCCCTTAGAATTAATTTGACGGTGTACGTTCCGGTTTGTGTATAAGCATGTATAGGTGAAGTAGTATTTGAAGAATCACCATCACCGAAATACCAGGTATAACTAACATTTGAACTAATTGGTGTTGATGTATTAACGAATGTAATTGGTAAATTGGGGCATACTTTTGTTTTACTTGCCGTAAAATTTGCCGTTGGCTTTAATGAAATTATTTTTTTCTCAACAGAATCTCTACAGCCAAACGTATTGACAATAGTGTATCGGATAGTTGACGTATCAAATCTTAAATTTATAGTTGGATTGGATGTGGTAGAAATAATTGCACCATTAGTATATTTCCAAACCATACTTTGCAGTGGCGAAAACGAAACAATATTGCTATCTAACAATTGTACGTTTGTACATGTATTTAATCTGTTAATTAAAAAATTTGCTTTTAATTCTGCAATGGTAATCAAACTATCAATACTTGTTTGACAATTGTCGCCATATTTTACAATCAGTTTTATACGGTACGTGCCGGGAATCCTAATCATCGTATCTATGGTGCTCCTTACGGTATCAATCTTAAAATTTTTAGTCGGATCTATGTTTTCAATTTGTATTCTGTAGGATGTCGCATAGGGTGCTTGAGCAGCAGTTACTTTTAATAAAAAAGGAACACATCTTTTGGCAGTATTCGTCAGCGAAAAATTTGGCCGATAGAAACCAGGCAACATTATTTTTTTAAAATTAGAACAACCTGATGCAAAATTAAATACGGTTAAAATAACCGTTTTAGGTAAATCATCCGTATAAGTATGACGAACCGTATCTGCATTTGAAATTAAAATGGTGCCATCGCCAAAGTCCCAAACAGAAGAATCTGCTCCTAAACTTCTGTTAACAAAATACACATTCGGCGAAAAATCATCATTACAATAACGTGGCACTTCATCTGTAATGGCCAATGGGTATCTAACTCTTACGGTATCTATTATAGTATCTTGTCGGCACCCATTTGTGTAGGCTTGTAATTTAACTTGCATAGTACCTGGTTCAGTCGGACGAACATTAAAACAAATGTTTGCATTAATGCCGCTTCCGCTTGGCGTCCATGTAAAAACTGTATTTGGTAAACCACCCGTTGCAGTACCTGAAATACAATCACCAACACAAACCTCATTATCATTAATCGAACCAAAAAAATCAACTCTTGGACCTACTTTAATTTTACTTGGTGGTGGTAAAAACAAAATTTGATTACATAACGAATCCGGGTATATAATCTCCAGGTAAGGTTGATAGGTACCAACATTTGCATATACGTGTGTTTGTGTTGTTTTAGATGTATCTAGTATTTCTTGTGTGCCATCGTCATAATGAATAATTATCTGACTGTATGGAAAATTACGAGAAAGCACCTGATAGGTAAATTTTACGGTGAGTGGTTGGCAACCTTCAAATTTATCTACTAAAAATTTTACATCATCTTGAACGATATAAATGTATTTTCTTTTGATTAGTGTGTCTTTACAACCACCGGTATTTGTTGTAATTAAAATGACGTCATAATACACGCCACCAGTGCCTCCATTAAATGCACTAACAGCCGGTAAAAATACAGCTGGATTTTGAGATGTTGAAACTATGGTATCAAATCTGCTTCCCGTTTTATAAATTATTAACCACTTTGACGAATCTGCATTTGAAGATAAATTCGTAAAATTAGCCGTAAACGGACTGCATGACTTTTGTTTATCTACCGTAAAATCTGCATTTGTTTGTGTAACGTGAACTGTTTTGATAATAGTATCGAAGCAATTATTCTGTGATCTTGCAATCAATTTTACCGTGTAAAACCCGGTATCAGCATATCGAATAGAAGTATCAGTAGAAGTAGAAAAAACGCCATTCCCAAAATCCCATTTTACCGAAACCGGTAATAAATTAGAAAGTGCTTTAAATCGAATTGGTTTATTTAGACAGGCTGTTGGCAAAGCAAAATCAATAGCAAATGGTTGAATTCTTATAACCGTATCTTTTCTAGCTGTAGTTGTACAACCATTGGGATTGGTAACGGATACACTTACCGTATAATTACCATATTGTGTATAAGTATGTGAAGTATTTTTAGTAGCTGATGAATCTCCATCACCGAAATACCACATGTAGGTAGAACCATTTGGCGCATTAGAAGATGCATTAAAATTAACAGTTGCAGGAACACCACAAAATATATTCTGACTGATTGTAAAACTAATAGTTGATGTGTCAAAAATATTTATGTAATTATTTTTAGTTGCTGTATTGGTACATCCATTTATATCTTTTACAATTAATGCAACACCAAAATTCCCGCCAAACGTATACGGATGTAAAGGGTTTTTAATAATTTCCGTATTTCCGTCACCGGTTGCCCAAAACCAGTTATTAATAGTCGTATCTCCTTGTGTAGATAAATCGGTAAACTGCACATTCGTTGGCACACATCCATTTCGTGGCAATCCTGAAAAATTTGCTATCGGATTTTTAAAGACTCTGATTTGTTTGGTGACAGAACTTGTCTGACCACCTTTAAAAACGGTAAGCGTCACAAAATAAATTCCCGGCGTGGGATAAATTGCGCCCGGATTACAGATTGACGATGTATTACCGGTGATACCCAATTGCCAAAAACAACTATCCGGATTTCCGGTAGTTGTATTTGAAAATTGCACAGCTAATGGTGCACAACCTTTGTCTTTGCTGATGGTAAAATTTGCATTTAATTGTGCTTGTGCTAATGCAATTTTCACAACAATTAAAATTAAAAAGACAGATAGCTTTTTCATTCAGATAATTTACAAATTATAAAAACTAATAACGAAGAGATAGACTAATTATTACAACAGAAGAATTTCTGCTTATTATTTAAAAAATAAAATTAAGATACTTTGATGCAATAATTTGTTTACGGTAGTAATAAATATACTATTTATTATTTAAAATAGTGGTGTTTGTGCAAAATAAAAAAAGGTATCTGTTATTGCACAGGCTTCTCTGGAAATAACTCTGCCAACTTTGCGGCCAGCTCCTCACCTCTCAGATTCTTCGCTATTACTTTGCCGGTTTTATCCAGCAAAAATGTACACGGAATAGATTGTACTCTATAGGCTTGCGCCGGAGCAGATTGCCAGCCGCCAAAATCACTGCCATGGTTTTTCCAGATTAATCCATCTTTCGCAATGGCTTTTTTCCACTGGTCAACATTGGCATCCAAGGAAACGGAAAATACTTCGAATCCCTGTGCATGATATTTATTGTACAAGGCCACTACATTTGGATTTTCCATTCTGCAAGGCTGGCACCAGGATGCCCAAAAATCCAGCAAAACATAGTTTCCTTTCAGATTGTTTAGCTGTATCGTGTCGCCATTTGGGTTTTGTAAAACAATATTCGGTGCCTGTGTATTTAAGGCCACACCCCCTTCTGTTTCCGCCATAATCGCATCGCGGTATTGTTGTGTTTGCTGATACCAGAGATTGATATACTTCGAATCCGGTGCGGCAGTATGCAGCTTATCTGTAATATCCACCAGATAAGGAATTTCTTCCTGCATCATAGGACCGAGATAATTCAGCGCAAAGCAAGCCACATCATTATTGGGTTCTTTTTCTACAAAGTTTTTGATGAACTGTACGTATTCTTTCTTTTGGTTAGCAAATACCGTCTGCAAAGAATCCTTGGATGATGCACTCGCGTTTTTTAATTTTGAAAAAGTTGAATCCAGTTCCGTAAAACGTAATTTTGAAGTGGCCGATAATTGCTGTATCGAGAAAGATCCTTTACTGCCATCCACTTTATAATCGCGAATATCTTTGAAATCTGCTTCCAGTTTTATGTTGTCCTTTTCCTGAATAAACAAGAAAATAGTATTCGCAGCATCTTCTCCGAAACGCAGTCTGTAGATACCATTTTTGGTATAATTCTTCAGCTGAAATGCTGATTTAAAAATCGTCGCCGTATCAATAATTAAAGGCACTTCTTCGGTGATATCTTCCAGATATACTTTTACACCATCTGCGTTTTTTATCTTGCCACTGATTTTATATCCATTAAAATGTTTGCAGGAGGTAAAGAAAAGCAGACAAGTAGTTAGTATTAAACTAAATTTGAGAATTTTATTTTTCATATTATTTCATTTTTACACCTCACCCTGTCGAGCTTCGCTCGTCTTCCCTCTCCAATTGGAGAGGGTGGTTCCGACAAAGTCGGAATCGGGAGAGGTTATATTATGCATTCAGTTTTTCTTCCAATAATTTTGTGGTCACTTTCGGGTCGGCGGCGCCGCGCGATAATTTCATCACTTCGCCCATAAATAAATTGATATTGCCTTTCTTCCCGTTTTTATATTCTTTTACTTTATCCGGATATTTTGCCAAAGCCGTTTCAATCCATTTACTCAGTTCATCCGTATCGGAGGACTGCACCAGATTTAATTCTTCCGCAATCGCTACAGCAGATTTTGCATTGCCGTCCGCAAAGGATTTAAAAATACTTTTGGCACCGGACGAACTAACAATATTGTCATCAATCAACTGAATGATTTCTGCCAGCTGTTGTGGTTTAACTTTAAATTCCGAAATAGAAATATTGTTTTCGTTTACAAACGATTTTACTTCATTGATGACCCAGTTAGCCGCAGATTTATAATTTTTGGTGAATTGTATTAGTTCAAGAAAATACAAAGCGATTTCACGTTCGTCTGTTAAAACATGCGCATCATAGGCTGATAAATGATATTCGCCGCTGAACTTTTCCTGTAATTCTTTCGGCAGCTGCGGCATAGCTGCTCTGATGGCTGTAATGGTTTGCTGTGTAATGACCACCGGTGGTAAATCCGGTTCCGGGAAATAACGGTAGTCATGCGCATTTTCTTTGGAACGCAAGGGAAACGAACTGCCGTCTGCCGGATTAAACCCACGTGTTTCCTGATCTATCGTGCCGCCTGCTTCGTATATTTCAATCTGGCGTTTTACTTCATTATCAATGGCGCGTTTTACATTGCGGATGGAGTTCATGTTCTTCACTTCCACACGGTTGCGGTAAGCTGTCTCTCCTTTTAAACGCACAGAAACATTGGCATCGCAGCGCATGGAACCTTCTTCCATATTGCCATCGCAGATTTGCAGGTAACGTACTAATTTTCTGAGTTCCGTTACATATGCATAGGCTTCATCGCTGCTGCGGATATCCGGTTCTGATACGATTTCCAGCAATGGAACACCCGCACGGTTCAAATCAATCAGAGAATACTGTTCATCCAGTTCATGGTTATTCTTTCCCGCATCTTCTTCCATGTGTATACGCGTCAGGCTGATTTGTTTACGCTCATTGTTGACTTCAATTTCCACATAACCGCCTGTACAAACCGGTGCTTTATCCTGCGAAATCTGATATCCTTTCGGTAAATCTGCATAAAAATAATTTTTACGCGCAAAGTGATTTTCTTCCGTGATGGTGCAATGCAAGGCAATGCCCAGTTTAACAGCTTTTTCCACCACTTCTTTGTTGAGCATCGGCAACACGCCGGGCAATCCTAATGTTATCGGACTTATCTGTGTATTGGGCGCAGCACCGTAAACGGTTTCATCTGCTGCAAAAATCTTGGTTTTGGTGTTTAACTGAGCATGAACTTCCAGCCCAATTACTATCTCGTATTTATCGTTTTCAGTCATAATGGAATAATTACAAAGATACATTTTTGCCTACAGATGAGGAAATAAGTCTGCAATACAAATCATATACCATTGAAAATCAAAGGCATTTTAAATAAAATTGATTATTATCAACAGATTACGAAAAATTAACACACTTATCCACATTCTTTTTATAACTTTGATGTGGGGATTTTTATTTTTTAAATTTTATAGTGGGTTTTTATGTTTAATCGTACAATTTGGTTACTCTTTGTAATTGCATCTGTTGTATTGACAGCTTGTAAGAAAGAAAAAATAATGCTATCGCCTTCGGATGCATTAGTCAAATCTAAAACAGAAGGCAATTTCACAGAAACGTATTTTTACGATACGCAGAAAAGATTATCGAAAATAGTCTATTCGTCACCTTCTTCGGCCTCTTATTATCATGAATTTACGTATCAGGCTAATTCAATTTCTGAATACAGAAGTGAAGAACCTTTGTATGCACTGGAGCAGTCATTGCCAAATGGTGCTACACGCATAAACTGTACTTCCAATCCGGGTTTGTTAAAATTGAACGAAAAAGGATTTTATATCGGAACCGCTTCCAACTGCCAGACCGCAGCGTATCAGTATGATGCAAATGGTTTCCTGCTTGCGCAGGATTTCGGCATTACCGATTATTCCATTAAGGAGCAATTCAGCAACGACCGTAAAAACGTTTTAACGGTTTCAGGCAAAGGCTTTAATTATCTGGGCGGTGATTTTACAGAAAACACTACCTATCAGTACTATACAGACAAACTGAACAGTATTGGAAACAAGAATTTCGGAAAGCAGTATTTAGGCAAAAGCTCTGAAAATTTAATGAAAGCAGCAACTAAAAACGGTGAAACTACCAGTTATGCTTATGCATTTGACGCACAGGAAAGAGTGATACAAAAAATTACTACCAAAGGAAGCACACAAACAACAACTACTTATACCTACTATTAAAAACTTATTTGGTTTTTTATTTATTTGGTTTACATAACATTCATCGAAGCTGCCGCAAGGCAGCCTTTTTTATTAATTCGTCTGCACCAGAAACAATTCTTCCGCTTGTCTTAAAACAGTATCCATGCCTGAAACATCCGTACCGCCGGCAGTTGCATAGAAAGGCTGTCCGCCGCCGCCGCCTTTGATGGCTTTTGCTAACTCTTTCACTAAATTGCCTGCGTGTAAATTTTTAGCTTTCACCAAATCTTCCGAAATGATGATAGACAATAATGGTTTATCATTTACGATGGTCGTTGCCACGAAAAAGAAGTTATCAAATTCATTCTTCAAATCGAATTGTATTTTTTTCAAGCCATCTGCGTTCACGCCTTCCACTTTTTCAAACAATACATTCGCGTTGTTCCGGTTGGTGACTTTTGTACGTAACTGACCTTTTACTATTTCTACTTTTTCGTTTTGGTAGGTCGAGATTTCTTTCTTTAAAGCAGCATTTTCCTCCTGCAGTTGCTCGATTGATTTTAATACATCTTTTGAACCTTTAAACGCATCTTTTACATTGTTTAATTGCTTGATTGCTTCATTGGTATATTGCAAAGCCAGCTCTCCGCATACCGCTTCCACCCGGCGAACACCAGCCGCCACGGCGCTTTCAGACGTAATCTTAAACAAACCCAACTCTCCCGTAGCACCCACATGCGTACCGCCGCACAACTCTATCGAGTAATTGGCATCCATAATCACCACACGCACCACATCGCCGTATTTTTCACCAAACAAAGCCATAGCCCCCAGTTTCACCGCATCATCTTTCGGCATTTCTTTAATGACCACCGGAATATTCTGACGGATTTTTTCGTTCACGATTTGTTCAACCTGTTCAATTTCTTCATTCGTCATTTTTGCAAAATGAGAGAAGTCGAAACGCAGGTATTCCGCATTATTTAAAGAACCTTTTTGTGCGATGTGTTTGCCCAAGACCTGCTGTAAAGCGGCTTGCAGCAAATGTGTAGCCGAGTGATGGATGGTTGTTTTTTTACGGGTTTCCGGATGCACGGTGGCAATCACCTCACCACTTAAATCAGCCGGAATTTCATCCGTAAAATGCACAATCAAATCATTTTCCTTCTTTGTATCTGTAATGTTTAAACAGATTGCTTCGCCGTTGGCTCGCAATGACGGAAAATTCAACACACCCACATCTCCTACCTGTCCGCCACTTTCTGCATAGAACGGTGTTTTATCCAGCACAATTTGAAACTGCTCTTTCCCTTTGGATTTTATCTTGCGGTATTTTAAGACTTTTGCTTTTTCTTCCAGAGAGTCATAACCCACAAACACCGATTTACCATCGTGCAAAGTAATCCAGTCATCCACATCCTGCTCGGATGCCGCACGGCTACGTATTTTTTGTTTTTGCAATTCTTCTTCAAAACCAATAAGATCAGCAGTCAGATTATGTTCCGAAGCAATAAGGCTGGTAAGGTCTTTTGGAAAACCAAAGGTATCGTGTAACTCAAAACCGATTTCCCATCTATCTCATTATTAGTATTTTTTATAATACTTTCCAATCGTTTCAATCCAGATTCTAATGTTTTTAAAAACGAATTTTCTTCTTCTAAAATCACTTTAGCCACAAAATCCTGCTGTGCCTTTAATTCAGGGAATACGTTGGCAAATTGCTCTGCCAGCACCGGTACTAACAAATGCAGCAAAGGTTCTTTCCTGTCTAAATAAGAGAAATAATAACGCACCGCACGGCGTAAGATTCGGCGTATGACATAGCCTTCTTCCGTATTACTAGGTAATTGCCCATCAGCAATAGTAAAAGAAATTGCACGGATATGGTCAGACAATACGCGAAAAGCAATCGCTTCCTTGCTGTCGCTTCGGTCGTATTTTTTACCCACGATTTTTTCAATCGCTTCTATGGTTCCGGTGAAAACATCCGTATCGTAGTTCGATGTTTTTTGCTGAATCACGCGTACCAGACGTTCAAAACCCATTCCGGTGTCTACATGTTTAGCCGGCAGTAATTCCAGAGAATTATCTTTTTTGCGATTGAACTGAATAAATACGTTGTTCCAGATTTCAATCACCTGTGGATGGTCGTTGTTCACCAGGGTGGCGCCGTCCACGGCTATTCTTTCCGCTTCCGTTCTGCAGTCCACATGAATTTCGGTGCAAGGCCCGCAGGGACCGGTATCGCCCATCTCCCAGAAATTATCTTTCTTGTTGCCCAGCAAAATGCGGTCTTCCGCAATCACCTTTTTCCATTCCTGATAAGCCTCTTCATCTTTCGGGATGTTTTCCGCTTCGTTGCCTTCAAAAATGGTGACATATAAACGGTCTTTATCCAGCTTCAATACTTCGGTTAAAAACTCCCAGCTCCAGGCAATGGCTTCCTTTTTGAAATAATCGCCAAAACTCCAGTTGCCCAACATTTCGAACATGGTATGGTGGTAGGTATCCACGCCAACTTCCTCTAAATCGTTGTGTTTTCCGGAAACACGCAGGCATTTCTGCGTATCGGCAATGCGCGGGTTGCTTGGCTTGCCGATGCCTAAAAACAGGTCTTTAAACGGCGCCATCCCGGAGTTGATAAACATCAGGGTGGGGTCGTTTTTCACCACCAAGGGTGCCGATGGCACGATTTGGTGTCCTTTGCTCTTGAAAAAATCTAAAAACGCTGCGCGAATCTCTTTGGCCGTTAACATACTTTTCATGAGCCAAAGGTAAAAAAAATTAACATCAATGTAAAAATGTATTGCTTTAAGTAATGATGGTATTTATTCCACAATAGCTTAGGGTTATAAACAATAACTAATCAAAATTGCCTTATTGTATTTGTACATCTTGCAAATTCTTTGTTCCTTTTATTCTATCGGTTTGGTATCATCACCAGCCGAAAACTAGAGGTTTATTGAAGATAGTAAGCAATTTTTAAAAAGTCTGTTGGCAAACCCTAAATTAACCGAATTTTATTATATAATTTATTATATTTGGTCATTAAACAGCCATATGAAGTCCTTTATTACTTTAATACTTACAGTTGTATTCTACCAATTAGATTATTCACAAACTATTATTCCTTACAACATTGTAAATGTGAAGATTATTTTGAACAAACAGAACCAACTTTAAATGGGAATTATAAAAGAATTTGCAATAAAAAAACCATAGAAGAAGGTAAATTTATTAACGGCAACAAGGATGGCATCTGGAAAACATGGAGTAAAAAGGGCACCTTAATTCGAGTATTTAATTACAGTAATGGGATAATGAACGGTGAAGTCAAATTTTACAATTCTAACGGGTCGAAGAAATTTGAAGGAATGTTTGAGAATGGTTATAAAAATGGAAATTGGGCATTTTACAATGACAAAGGAGGCTTGATTAAAACGGGAAACTATAATAAGGGTGTGCCAACTGGGATATGGAAGATATTTGACTGGAAAGCTAAGAAAGAATTATATGTTTATGATTTTGAAACTAAAAAATATCTGAAAAGAGAAAGTGAATCCACCTATTTTGAATCTGCTGCAATAATGCAAAATGACAATACCCAAGAATGGTATATATTACATTATCCTAAACGAAAAGACACCTCTAACACAATGCCCATTGAGGGGTATATTTTAAGCAATGATATTTATGTAAACTTAATGGAAGTTCCGTTAGATATTTGGGATACATACCTCCAAAATGATTTTAATGTGTCATTAAATATTCAGTCTAATGAGATACAATCTATTTCAATAGTTAAGGAAGATAGCCCGCAAAAATTAATGTTTACTTTTCTAGTAACGACTAACGACAAGGACAAACTTAAAGAAGTAAATCACAGCGATATTTCTATAAAACTTTTAGAATACAAGATTATGGAGGTACTTTGGTTAATGGGGCCTTGGATTGGAAATAATGGTAATGTTACAATTGAAACAGCATATGTAGTTAATAAATTTAAGAATAGTCCATTTTAATAACATTAATATCTACTCTGGCACTAGCGCATTTTATGACAAAAGCAATAGTAAAAATAAAATTTCAGGCAGTTTGTGTTGGGGATTTTTACCTTTCTTCTCGATTGTATTCGTGAGACCGCTTGATTTTGAAGACACAGGTCTTCCTTAGGAAGATACTATTCTGGCACTATTCTGGCGCGAGTGTTCCGCAGGATCACTCGTGTCTAATGATTTTGGCGGTCTCTGACCGCATTCCACAAATGCCCAATATAAGATCATAAAAATTCAACTTTCAATAAACCTTTATCATTCGTATAATAATCTAATGCACTGCTGTATTTGTAATGATATGCCTCCCAAACCAAACCAGCACGCACCGGATTCTCATGTAAATATACTAATCGTTGTGTTAACTTTTCATTCGTATTCAATTCTACAGGGTGGTAATCCTGCCTCCAAAACTGGTAGTTTTTATTGTTATTGTTGCTTTTGCCTGCAAATGAAAATATATTCAGCATCCATTCTTTTCTGCTTTCTTTCGGATTTTGTTCAATCAATTCTATTATTTGCCGGCTCGTATATTTTTTTATATCTCTAACCACATCCGCTATTTTATTATTTTTTGTACTCACTATCAGATGTACATGATTGGTCATGATTACCCAGGCATGAACTGCAAGGCCTTTCTCTTCAATACAATATTGTAAACTTTCCAGCAGCTTTTCTTTATAGGTTTCTCTCGAAAATACATCTATCCATCCTATCACAGTAAAAGTTAAAAAGTGTGGTATAGCATCTTCGCCTGGTTTATATTTACCTGACATGTTTATGTTTAATAATTGAGATACATAAACTGGTCAAATTCCATAAATTTTATTGAATAATGTTTCGAGTAGTTTAATCTTGGGATTTTATCCTATTTCTCGTTTGCGGTCATGAGACCGCCAGATTTAGTAGACACAGGTCGTCCTACGGAAGACCTGCGCCAGCGTTCGATACACAAACAGGCTCGATTCCATAAATATTATTAAATAAAGTTTTAAGTAGTTTAGCTTTAGTGTTTTTATTCTGCTTCACGTTTGCGGTCATGAGACCGCCAGATTTAGTAGACACAGGTCGTCCTTCGGAAGACCTGCGCCAGAGTTCGTTAAGGAACGGTTTTAGTTACCGGGTCGCTATTGTAATAAGAAACCTAACACTCCACCATTCTTATCTCCACTCCTTCCTCTTTAAAGCCATACGTCAAGCTTTGATGGCTGTGGAAATTGAGCACCTGCCCTACATTGCGCACTTTTTGTATTTTCTCTATATCGAGTTTAGTGTATAACCAGCTTTCCTCCTGCGGGTTACCTGTTTTCAGTATACCTTCTTCCGGGAAATCCAGATCGGGGGTGGCATAGGCAGCGGCATACCCGTAATTAATATCCACCGCCGGCGACCACAGGGCATGCCCCACCGTTTGTGATACGAGCATATAACATTGGTTTTCCAGCGCGCGGGCACGGGCGCCAATATGCACCCGCGTGGCTCCGCGCATCGTTTCCGTACAGCTCGGTGCCAGGATGAGTTCCGCACCGGCATCGCACAAGAGTTTAGAGCCGATGGCAAATTCTACATCATAACAAATTTGTATACCAAATTTCAGCGTTCCAGTTTTAAAAACAGTCAAGACCTTGGGCGCGGAATTAATATGCCAGGTTTCATCTTCAAAACGTGTCATGAAAAATTTATCCTGATAGCCGCAATGCCCTTTCGCACTGAACACATTCACCCGGTTGTAAAAAACAGCGCCTTCTTTTACCGGAAAACTCGGTGCAATAATCACCACATTATATCGGGAAGCCATCGTCTCGTAGTATTTGCAAACCTCGGGATAAATCGTCTGCAGCTGTTCCAATTGTTCTTGTAAATCCTGCTGTATTTCTTTAGGGAAAATACTGACCAGTTCCATCGCGCCGTATTCAGGAAATACAAGTATACCGGCTTGTTGCTCCACCGCCTGCGCTATCCATTTTTCCGTATGGGTTTTCCAGTCTTCCAGGGAGGAATGATAACTTATCGGATATTGTGCGCTCGCAATTTTTATCATCATAATGCTTTCATCCAGAAGGTAAGTGATTTTTTCGTTTTGGCTGTCTCACCGATATCTAACCAGCTCATGCTACAGATCAGGTCCGGGTTTTTCCGGTAACCGCGTTTTTTCCAGAAGGCATCGTTGGGTCTGTAATCATCAGGTTTTAAGGGATGATTGGCTTCCCGGTTGACCGCACAAAAGGCCATATAGCGATAAGTTCCGAAACTTCGCACATGTGCTTCCCGTTCGTCGAAAAAACGATGACCTAATCCCAGCCCTCTGTATTCCGGCAGCAACACACTCTCCCCAAAGTAAAAAAGGGTATCAATGTCCATACCTGCATCCAGAAAAGGCTGCCGCACCTCTTCCACTTCATCTTTCAGCGGAATACAGGTGGTGGCACCTATCATTTTTTCTCCGTCATAAACGGCAAACAAAAAGGCATTTGCTGCCTTGCAATAGGTTTGCAGGTACTCTCTTTCATGCTCCAGCGTACCTTCATACAAGTAAGGAAATTCGTGAAAGACGCGCATGCGTACCCCCGCGAAATCATCCACTGCCGAAAGGATAGCAGCTCCTTTTTTCACTACATATCTCAGCGTGTTTATGACACCAACTTTATCCATAATTCCAGGTTGTAATAAGTACTAACGCGCGTTATTTTGCCGTCTTTAACTTCCAGAAAAGCAGCAGCCGGCAATAGATAGGACTGTCCGTGTGCTTCCGGAAAACCCGACTCTCCTTTTTTGTAGATACCGTTGACCACAAACTCTGCGGCAAACCTGCTGCCGGAGGGTTCTGAGAAGATAAGCATATCCGTCAGGGTTTCCTCGTAGGCATCATCCATTCCTTTCAGAAACTCCGTGAATAGCTGTTTGCCAATTCTCGGTTCACCCTGGTTCGGTTCATGGCGGATGTATTCATCCAATAAGGAGAGCATGCCCTGCCAGTTTCGTTCGTTGAAATACTGGTAATATTGTTGCACAATCTGCAATGCTGTTGGTATCGTTTCCATATTGCTAAGGTAAAAAAAGACCTGCAATATAAAAATGTCCTTTTGTGTTAAACTGAGTCCGCAGTTTTACTTCTTAGAAGTTTCTTGATGAAACGCAACTGCAAAAGCTAAATTTATCTTATCGAAGGTCCTTTTAAAAAGCTATAAAATTTTAAATCCACAACCACTACTGATTTTCAGGGTTTTAAATCAATTTTGGAAAAGTATTGGATTAATGCTAAATTTGGAGTGCTAACATCATGCAAAAGGAAAAATATTATTACAATCCGAACACCTTAAAATACGAGAAGTACAAGCTCAGTATTGGTCAGCGTATTTTGCGTGTCACCGGATTCTTTACTTCTGCCTTTTTCTTTGGCTTCCTTGCCATGGTGTTGGGTTACAGCTTTTTTGATAATCCGGATGTAAAATCGGAAAAGATACAGCTGAAGCAAATGCAGGAAAAATATGAGATTCTGGACAAACGTATCGGTGCCTTATCGAAAGTATTGGAAGATATGGGCGACCGCGATGACAATATCTACCGCGTGATTTTTGAATCAGATCCATTACCGGATAATCTCAGAAACGGCGGTATCAATAAATCCAAGATTTATGCGCAACTGAAAGATTTGCCGGAATCTGAAATCATTTCCGCTACCCTGGAGAAACTGGAAAGCATTGAAAAAAGAACCTATGTACAATCCAAGTCTTATGATGAGCTGGCAAAGATGATTAAAAATAAGGAAGAAATGCTGGCCAGTATTCCTGCTATTCAGCCGGTTTCCAATAAGGATTTAAAACGAATTGCTTCCGGCTTTGGTATGCGTATCGACCCGGTTTATAAAACGCCGAGAATGCATACCGGTTTGGATTTCACCGCAGAAACAGGCACTCCTGTATATGCCACCGGAGATGGTGTGGTGGAAATTGCAGGACCGCAGGGTGATGGATACGGCAACAAAGTACTGATTAAACACGGCTATGGTTATGAAACACTGTACGGACACAACAGTAAAGTGCTGGTGCGTGCAGGTACAAAAGTAAAACGCGGACAAACTATTGCATTGGTGGGCAGTACCGGAAAAAGTACCGGTCCGCATTGCCATTATGAGGTTTGGAAAAACGGTACAAAAATTGACCCGGTAAATTATTTCTTTAATGATTTAACACCGGAACAATACGATCAGATGCTTAAGATTGCTGAACAAAGTAATCAGGCGTTTGATTAATTTGACAATGTAATAATGAAATAATTCAATAATGTATCAATGCAAAAGAAATCAACTGTAAAATGATAACTGGTACTGAGCAATTAATTCATTACTAAATTACTTCATTACTAAATTTTAAACATGCCTTACAAAGAAAAAGAAATAGAAAAAATGTACTTTACCATCAGTGAAGTGGCAAAACAGTTTAATGTGGCTGCTTCCCTGATTCGTTTCTGGGAAACGGAATTTGAAATCCTGAAGCCGAGAAAAACAACTAAAGGCAACCGATTGTATTCTAAAAAAGATATCGAAAACTTCCGATTGATTTATCATCTGGTGAAAGAAAAAGGATATACCTTAGACGGTGCAAAAAAGAAATTAAAAGAAGGCACTGCCAGCGGAGAAAATAAAACAGGCAACAACGCAGAAATTGTATCGCACCTGAAGAATATCCGTAAGTTTTTAGAAACCATGTATAACGAATTATAATGTACAATCTACGATTTAACAGAATATACAGCTTTTGGCTTTTTGCATTTTCCTGTTTCCTTTTTATTTCCTGTCAGCAGAACGGCTACAGAGATGCCGTTAAAAATCCTTCTCCCTATTTCACTAATTTCTTTACCGGTAATGAAGAAACTGTTTTACGTGATGTGAATTTCAACTGCACACAGGATGAATTGAAAAAAACAGAAAAATCCAGATTATACGAATCTACTGCTGATCATTTATTTTATGAATTCTCCTATCCAACCGATTCCACTGCATTTTCTGAATATACCAATGTGCAGTATTTCTTTAATGAAGATAATCAGCTCGATATTATTACCGCTGATATTTTCCTGAACGATTCCTTACAGGAAAACCAACTGACGAACAACTTAAACGAGTATTACAATTTGCGTTTTGGTAACCCTGAGACAGACGACTATGACCACAATGTCTGGAAAGGCAGTTTTAAAGATGCAAAGTCCGAAAAGAGATTTAACTATACCGTCGCCCTGAAAGAACTTACTGGTGATTACGGCGTAAGCGTAGAATATGTTCGCGAATAAGCTTTATCTCATTTAACTATGTTAACGCTGAATTTTACACCATTTCCTGTTTTATATACCGAACGTTTAGTGCTTCGCGCTGCAAAACATGAAGATGCTGACGCATTGAGTGCCATAAGAAGCCATGCTCGCGTAAACCGCTTTTTAGAACGCAAGGCAGAAATGACGCATGAGGAAGCAGAAAACCGCATACGTAGAATTGCCGCGGAAACCTTAGCAAATGAATGTATAGAATGGGTTATCCAATTTAAAGAACACCCGCAAATGCTGGGCAGTATTTGTTACTGGAATATTGTTCCCGAAGCAGACAAAGCGGAAATAGGCTATGAAATGCATCCCGATTATTACGGCAAAGGCGTCATGCATGAAGCTATGCAGCGCGTTATTCAATACGCTTTTTCTGAAATGAACGTAAAAACGATTGAAGCCTTACCTGTAAAAGACAATATCAAATCCATACAATTACTGGAAAGAAATCATTTCGTAAGAGATTACGACATTGATAAATATAAACTGCCGGAAACTGAAACACAGAATACCGCTGTTTATATTTTGCAGCAAGCTATAATTACTCAGCGGTAACAGAACCACTAACACTCTTTGCTTTTAGTGTATATTCTCCTTTCTTATTTTTTGATGCTGTATTCACAATCCTTTCCCATGTGGAATAATTTTTTCTCCAGCTGAGGAATTGTGCTGTCGGAAAATACAATTTTTACAGGTATGCTGGTCAGCAACACATTATTTACCACAACTGATGGTTGCGGCGTGGTATTTTGTTGCTTGTTGGCAATAAACAAGGTAAACTTATCGCCATCTTCTGAGGTAAATGTGAAGGTACCCGGCAATACTGCTTTTGGATTCGCTGCTCTTTCTATCGCCGCTGCTGCTGCATCCTGTGTCTCTTTTTGCATATCCGTCATTTGCTGGGGTACCGTATTGGCTGTTCTTAACGTGCTGTTGTTTGTTTCAGTTGCATCACTTGTTTTCTCTTTCGGAGATAATTCAGACAAATCATTGCTAATTGAATTTCCAAGTTCATTGCCACCTTTATCCATGTCATTTGAAAATTCATCCGTCGTTTTACCGCCTAATTTCAATTCAGGTTCATGAAACCCGGTTCCTTTTTTAATATCTCCCAGTTTATTGGGATCTATGGTAATCTTCGCGCCCTCGCCTTTATCATTCGTGGCACCCAGCGTTACTTTTCCGGTGGAATTATCCACTTTTACGGAAGCATCTGCCGGACGGCCATTCACCATTACCTGCGATTTCGATGCATCTGTCTGTGCAAGTGTAGTCGTGCCAGAAGGCTTTGTAATGACCGGTTGTTTGCTGACACTATCAACTTTTGAAACTACGGCATCTACTATGCTGTCTGCTTTTGCAGTGTTTGTTGTAGTCGGAGCATTCCCCAGGGTGCCGGCTGTTTTCATATTTATTTCGTAAACGCCTTTACTGTTTTTACTGATGGCATATGAGCAGTCTTTTGCTAAACGTGTAATCGTTTTGGCTACAGGTGCCAATGCAGGATTTTCAAACACCACATTAATTTTTACAGTGAGGCCTTTGATGTCTTTCGCTTCCACCAGAGCAGCTGTCACCGAATTTATTTTAATACCATTGGCATACATCGTAAATTTCTGACCATCCTCTGTAAAGACAGTAACTTTACCGGGAGTATCTTTTAATTTACCTGCAATGAGTGTATTTGAATAAAGTGAGATAATGCCAAGCATCAGCAACTGAAGTAGATATTTTAATTTCATAGTATTCGTTTTGGTTAAATAGTAAAATAGATTTTAATATGTAAAATACTTAAAATCTATGGCAAACAAACACTATGCCAAAGAAAAAATACATTCATTTGCAGATTATCCGTTGATGCGGTATAAAAATGAACAGCCGGGATAATTCCCGGCTGTTCATTTTTGCATGCTATAGTTTAGTTCATAAAAAAATGCTGTAATGCATATTCAAAGATTTTACACCTTTGAATAAGCGTACATTTCTGTCTCTTCTTAATGTTATTCTTTTACTTGTATTAAAAGATGAGATAAAAAGTACCAACAGTAATAGCATGAATGCTGAAAATAGAAAAAATAACATGGGCGGGTTTTTATGTTACTTAAATATGTACAATAAAAACCAAAAGCGCAACAGTACGTTTACCTTTTTTGATACAGGTCAATCGCAGAACAAGTATTTTAGCTGAAAGAGGCCGGTTTACAACAATCTGCAATATTTAGCACTACATTTTGACTTAAAATAAAATCTTCTCCGAATTATTAAAACATTCTGTATTTTAGAAGATATAGTTTATGTACAACTTATAAATAAATTCTATGAATCGAAGAAATTTTCTAAAAAAAACATCACTAGCGGGCATGGCACTGACTGCACCCATAACAGCAATAGCTAAAAATAAAAGTAAAGAAAAAAACAGTCTGATAGCATCCGATAATGCCACCTACACTTCAGATGATTTTGCATTGAATGAAATAAGTATTGATGAATTGCAGCAAAAAATGAATGCCGGAATATATTCTTCCAGACAACTTACAGAAATGTATCTAAAACGAATTTATGAAATAGACAAAAGCGGACCTGCATTAAATGCCATCATTGAGTTAAACCCAGATGCACTACAAATAGCTGATAAAATGGACAGCGAACGTAAGTCAGGTAAAACCAGAGGCCCCTTGCATGGCATTCCTGTGCTGATAAAAGACAATATTGATACCGGTGATAAGATGATGACGACAGCAGGGTCGCTGGCAATGGAAGGTAATATAGCCTCCAAAGATGCCTTTATCATTCAACAATTAAGATTAGCCGGGGCTGTACTTTTGGGAAAAACCAATCTCAGTGAATGGGCCAACTTCCGATCTACCCGGCCCACCAGCGGCTGGAGCAGCAGAGGAAATCAGACAAAAAACCCCTGCGTTTTAGACAGAAATCCCTGTGGGTCGAGTTCAGGTTCCGCAGTAGCAGTGGCCGCTAATCTATGTGCGGTTGCTATCGGTTCTGAAACAGATGGTTCTATAACTGCGCCTTCTTCATTCTGTGGAATTGTAGGAATAAAACCAACTGTTGGTTTATTAAGCAGAAGCGGCATCATTCCAATTTCAAAAACACAGGATACCGCTGGCCCTATGGCAAGAACGGTAAAGGATGCAGCAATATTATTGACTGCTTTAAGCGGTGCAGATACAAATGACCCTGCGACTTTACACGGATTGAAAAAAGAAGATTACACCCGCATGTTGAATAATAATGCGCTATACGGTAAAAAAATAGGTGTTGAAAAATCTTTCCTGCAAGGTCATGAAGGAGTTACAGGCTTATACCAAGAGGCAATAGAAACCATTCGGAAACTGGGAGCTGAAGTCATTGAAGTGGAACTGGTAAAACAAACCTCCGAATTAGGCGAAGCTGAATTTACACTTATGAAATACGAATTTAAGGAAGGTCTGGATAATTATCTGAAAAAAGCAAATGCAAATGTAAAATCATTATCCGAAGTCATTGCCTTTAACAAACAAAATGAATCAAGGGTGATGCCATTTTTCAAACAGGAAATATTAGAAAGCAGCAATACAAAAGAAAGCCTCAACAATAAAGAATATAAAGACGCGCTGGCGAAAACCATAAGTTCCAAAAAAATCATTGACGAACTGATGAAACAATATAATCTTGATGCCATTTGTGCCACAACGATTGGCTTACCTAACTGTATTGATCTGGTAAACGGGGATTATGATACCGGATTTTATTTCGGTTCGCCGGCAGCCATGGCGGGCTATCCGCATATAAGTGTTCCCATGGGTAAAGTGCATGAGTTGCCAGTCGGATTATCTTTTATTGCAGGCGCATTCAAAGAAGCGGAGATTCTATCATTTGCCTATGCATTTGAACAGTCCACCAAAAAAAGGGAAAAACCAAAGTTTCTGAAAACTGTCAGCAGTAAGTAAGTATAAAATTTTATTATTTACAAAAACTTCTTAAAAATCATACCTTCTGTATGGTATGCTCCATCGCAGGCTTAAGTTCATGAAATGCGTTTGTAAATTACGTGCTACGTCTTCGCTTTTCTTTTTGCGGTACACATAGCTGAAGTCCACAAAGATATTATGCCAAGGCTCGTAGGTCGCTACAAAATCAACGTAAAACGTTTTTGCATTCACGCCTTGCGCGGTGGTATTGCCAAACTCGCGTTCAAAGGTTCCGTATACTTTCAACGGATTGCCGCCCCAGTTAGTGGTATCGTCATCCTCTCCTTTGTTATCATAAATAAATCTCGAAGAAAGGAACAGCTTTTGAATCTGCTGGTATTTTACCTGAAAAATTATTTCTTTGAAATTCGCTCCCAGCGGATGCGCCAAAGGTTGATTATAATGTGTCCAGGAAGTAATGGTATCGTAGTGAGAATACGTGTATGGACGCGCCATATTTGCTTCCAGTTGTAAATCCAAATGATCTACACCAAATGCATCGATATACTTGATACCAAACTGTGCGGCAAATTTATTACCCCACCATTTGCGCGGATGAAACAAACTGTACACTTTGCTTTTTCCGGGCGTACTGAATTCTTTCTTGAAATTGAATTCATCTAACAGCAACTGTCCGTACATCTGTACATGTTTCGGTATGTTGATTTTGAAATCAAAGCCGATGAATGCATTATCCGGAGAACCCAGTGCCTGCTCAATAGAACGGTAAAAAATAATCGGATTCAGGTATTGCAATTCGAACGTATTTTCTCTGCGGAAAACCACACTTTCAAACACACCGATATTCACGTTTTTTGTCAGATTGATGCTTAAATGATGCATCGCCATATATTTCTTGGTCAGCAACTTATCAGCTCCCGTTTGTTTGTAGGATTTGGTCATCTCCGCAAAAATATTCTGGTAGTTGAATTTCCAGACATTCGTATTCAGTTTCAGGAATAAATAATTGGCGCCGAAATCAGACAAAAACATGGAACGGATACCATCGCCGATAAAGTTATTATCGTACCCAAACTGCATGTGAAAATGTTTGCTGGGTGTTATGGTTACATAGCCTTTAGCTAAAAAATAATCATAGCCATTGCTTTTGTAATTCTTCCAGTAACCAGCACCCGGTGGCGTTCCTGTTTGTCGGATATAATCCTGCACATAATTTGGAAAATTTCCCTGTTCCGATAAGAACAAAGCATAGAAACCGAAAATATCATCCACCTGTCCGCGGATTTCAAAGCCTTTGGAGGTTAAGAATTTAAACTTATCTTTTTTACTGGCTTCATCGGCCAGAGAACCGCCCAGTTTTATCTGTATTGCAGGATTCACTGCCAACGCAAAGTGCGGTACTTTTACGCTTATGAAATTTGCCGGATGTTTCCACAAAAATTTTAGTTTCGGGTTTTCCGTCATTTCTGTATGCTCATCATCAAATTCAAAATTATCTTTGTAGATATAGCTGATGTTTTCTTTATCCATTTTGGTCAAATCATCTACATCCATATCACTCAATGAATCCAGTCTGTTTAAATAATCAACCGACATTTTCCGGTCATATGGTTTATTGGAGGTGTGAAATCCTTTTACCAGACCTGTTTTAATTTCCAGGCGCTGCAGATAATGATTTACATCAGAACCGATAGGAATATACGTTCCCTGTGCAGCCGCAAGAAAAGGCAATAGTAATAAGGTGTATGCTATAAGTTGTTTTCTCATTTTCAGGAAGCGTTATGAAAGGGTAAATATAAGGAAATGACCTAAAATACAAACATTTTTACCAAACATCCTCTTGATAACTTTCGGGATGAACTATGCAGTGGTTTTGTATATTTGGTATTACATCACAAAAAACAAGTATATGACAGAAGACAAAAAAGTTTCGGTAAACTATCAAATCGCCATCATTGGTGTTTTGTTTTTCATATTCGGTTTCATTACCTGGGCAAACGGCACGCTTATTCCTTATCTGAAAATAGCCTGTGAGTTGACCAGCACACAATCCTATTATGTGGCTTCCGCCTTTTTTGCCGCCTATTTTATCATGGCAATCCCGTCTTCCATCATACTCAAGAAAACAGGTTTTAAAAACGGGATGTCGCTCGGTTTATTTGTGATGGCTGTTGGTGCCATTTTATTCATTCCGGCAGCACAAACCAGAACCTACAATTTATTTTTACTGGGTTTATTCATTATCGGCACCGGCTTAGCCTTATTACAAACCGCCGCCAATCCATTTGTTACCGTGTTAGGCCCGATTGAAAGCGCGGCACAACGTATTTCCATCATGGGAATATGCAATAAGATTGCCGGTATTTGTGCTATTTATGTCTTGGGTTCTATCGCATTAAAGGATGCAGACGGAATTAAAGCAAAACTCTTAACCTTAAATGAGGCAGATAAAGCCGTTGAATTAAATAATCTGGCAGCACGTGTCATTCAACCCTACACTTTTCTGGCTATCGCATTAGTGGTGTTAGCAATTGCTATTTTCTTTGTAAAAATGCCGGAAGTGCATGAAGAAGAAACCAATGTGGATGCAGAAATAACGGGAAGCAAAACCAGTATCTTTCAATTTCCGCATTTACTATTAGGTGCGCTGGCTATTTTCTTTTATGTAGGAGTGGAAGTAATTAATTATGATACGTTTGC
This sequence comes from Sphingobacteriales bacterium, assembly GCA_016721245.1. GTDB lineage: Bacteria > Bacteroidota > Bacteroidia > Chitinophagales > JADIYW01 > JADJSS01. Next base: position 215,370 of record JADKIQ010000004.1, on the reverse strand, counting down.
TGGCTTTGGAGAATATTTAGGTTATAAACTAGATTTACCAGATATAAAAGTATTTTTATTTAAGAGTCAATATTATTTAGCTTTTCCTAATCCACATGCTGCAAAAAACTTTGCAACTTATGTCGGTTATTCTTTATTATTTGGATATATTTTTTAATATAGTTGCTATACCAAAATTTATATCTCAACAAAAAGCAATGTTTGTTTTAACTATTTTAAGTATGATATTGGTTCTATTATCAGTATTTACAAGTGGCAAAACAGCAGTAATTTGCTTTATGTTATTAGGTTTCTCCAATGCCGTAATGTGGCCGGCTATCTGGCCATTAGCAATTGACGGATTAGGCAAGTTTACCAAAATTGGTTCTGCCTTATTAATCATGGGCATTGTGGGTGGTGCCATTTTACCGCCGCTGTACGGAAAGATTTCCGAATTAATCGGTGATAAGCAAATGGCCTATTTAATGATGATTCCGGCTTACTTATTCATTTTGTATTATGCCACAGCAGGCCATAAAGTTGGAAGAGAAAAAGTGTAATTTGCCTGTATATGAAATACCTTATTAAAAACGGAAGCATTATCAATGAAGGAAAAATTGAGCAGCAGGATATTTTACTGGAAAATAATCTTATCACAAAAATCGGAAAAGATATTTCTGATGCAAGTGCCACCATTATTGATGCTGCAGATAAATACATTATTCCAGGTATCATTGATGATCAGGTACATTTTCGCGAACCGGGATTAACACACAAAGCCAGTATTTACACAGAAAGCAAGGCAGCTATTGCAGGCGGCGTTACTTCTTTTATGGAACAACCTAACACCAAACCATCTGCTTTAACACAGGAATTACTGGAAGAGAAATATCAGATTGCTGCACAAACATCTCTGGCTAATTATACTTTCTTCATGGGTACGTCTAATGACAATTACGACGAAGTCATGAAAACGGATTTCAGTAAAGTAGGCGCTTTGAAAATATTTATGGGCTCTTCTACCGGAAACATGCTGGTGGATGACGAACATGTATTGTCAAAAATTTTTGCCAATATCAACGGGATAGTGGTGACACATTGCGAAGATGAACAAAGCATCAAACGAAATACGGAACACTACAAACTAAAATTCGGAGAGAATATCCCAATGAATTATCATCCGGTTATTCGCAACGACGAAGCGTGTTATATCTCTTCTAAACTGGCAACGGATTTAGCGAAAAAACACAATACCCGTTTGCATGTTTTTCATATTTCTACGGAAAAAGAGTTGTCCTTGTTTACCAATCAGATTCCACTGAAGGAAAAACGTATTACTTCCGAAGTCTGTGTACACCATTTGTTTTTTGATGAACGCGATTATGCCGCTTTAGGCAGTAAGATAAAATGCAATCCTGCTATAAAATACAAAAGCGACAAAGATGCATTACTAGCCGCTTTGCTGGATGACCGACTGGATGTAGTGGCCACCGACCATGCTCCACATACACAGGAAGAAAAAAACAATGCTTATTTCAATGCGCCTGCAGGATTACCTTTAGTGCAACATAGTTTAAACATTATGCTGGAGTTTTATCAGCAAGGAAAAATATCCCTGGAACGAATTGTAGAAAAAATGTGCCACGCTCCTGCTGATTGTTTTCGGGTAAAAAACCGCGGCTATATACGCGAAGGATATTTTGCCGATTTAGCCATTGTTGATATGCATACAAGCTGGAAAGTATCCAAAGAAAATATTTTATTCAAATGCGGATGGAGCCCATTGGAACAACACGCATTTACAGGAAAAGTAACACAAACATTTGTGAATGGTCATTTGGTGTATAACAACGGTGTATTTGATGAAAGCCCAAAAGGTCAACGTTTGTTGTTTACCCCTAACTCATAAAAAATCACACCAGTTTACAACTAAGTCCATTTAAGGAATTAGAGAATAAAAAAAGACGGCATTACTGCCGTCTCCCGTTAACTAAATAACTAACCAGTCTTTATAAATACACTCCTGCACCAAATCCGGAGCTTGAAGGTGTCGTTGTTACATTGCCTGTTCCATCATCATTGTACTGAGGCTGTTCATTTCTGTGTTCTGTTGCTTTGATGTAGATATAGGCTTCATACATCGAAATTTTTTCATCGCCGTTCAGGTCGGCATTCACAGTAACGCCATCCGGTGTTTTACCGGTAATCGCTGACATAAAGTTATATGTCAACTCTCCGTAGCTGCCTGATAAGGTTGGATAGGTTACCTGAAACTCCGTACCGGAAGCAATGATTACCCTGTTGGTGCCTCGTAAATCATATACCAAACCACCACTGAAACAAGGTTTTAGCAAAAAGATACCTGTACCGAATGTCAATGAATTGATTTTAGTTTTCAGTAAATCATCACTGATATCAGCTCCTTCACCATAGTAGTAAATATGCTCATCCAGATGTTTAGAGTCTGTACCCGGTTCATCTGCGTCTCCATCAGCAGTACCTCCATAATTTATATTATCCGATGTGGAAAAACCGCCTCCGTGGTTATTGATAAAACAGAAGAACTGTGTTCTGCTACTCATTCTACCCTGCAAGTCAGTGATAGCAGCATTGAAGCCGGCAGTTGACGCAGCATAGTCAATCTTAAACGTATCAGAAGCAGCATAATCATGTTTACCATTTTTATAACAAACTACAATATTAGCATCCGAATAGCCGAATTTATTGCGCAAAATCCAGTACAATGCTTTGATATCATTGTAATAACGCTGATGTGCACTGCCCGCATTAATTCCACCACTATATAAGAAGGCTACTTTCGTTGCCACCGGATTTAATACCAGCTGACAAATTGCAGGGTACTGATCACACAAACTAAAGCGAACCGGCTTTTGGAAATAGCTAACACTGTCTGTGATTTTTAAGGTTTGAACTTCCAATGTTGCGAGAGAAATATCACCCAATAAATTTGCCGTTCCTACTAAAGAAGGCTCCGTTGCAGCCAGCAAGCGGCCTTTAATCTGTAGTCTTCTTCCGATGTACTGAGAATAATCCGGCACATAAGTCAGAGCAGACTGTTTCTTGATTAAGATGTAATCTTTCTCTGGAGTAGCTGCATCTACATCGTGATGTTTCGGTGCATCATAAATTTTACCAATACCGTTTTCTTCATCATAGTAACCTTCTACCACAAAACTGTCGCCGATATTTGAACGCCAGTCGGAAGATTTGATGGAACCATATCCAATATCGTCGGACGATTTGTCTTTTTTACATCCGGATACAGAAAAGAAAGCAACACCAATGAATAACATGAATGTTGTTTTAAAAATGTTGTTTAATGTGTTTTTCATAATTTTATTTTTTATGTGATACAATTTTACAAGCAATACATATAATAGTATCTAAAAATTAGTAACTGGCATTTCCTACTTAGTATTCGGGAAAATAAATATGCCTGTACGTTTTTTCTTATTATTTTTGGATATGAATACAAACTTTAAAAAAGGATTTCATTCCATTTGTGTAAAAGATCCGGTGATTGACGGATTATCCGCGCATGTACCGCCCATTTATGCCACTTCTACTTTTACCTATGAAGACTTAGATGCTGCCTTTGAATTTTTCAAGAGCGGCGGAAAGAATAAGGATGTGTATACGTACTCACGTCTGGGAAATCCGACGGTGCGTTTTGTGGGAGATAAAATTGCTGCACTGGAATCTTTTGGAATTGACAACGAAAAGGAACCTTATTTCGGAATGTTGTTTGCGTCCGGCATGGCAGCTATTGCCGCGTCTATTATGGCGAACGTGAAAGCGGGTGATAAAATTATTACACAAGGAAATTTGTACGGCACCACGAATGAACTAATGGTTTCACTGTTAAAAGATTTCGGAGTAGAAACTATTTACGCAGATTTGAAAGATCTGAATTTTGTAGAAGATGCTATCATCAATGATGAAAAAATAAAATTGCTGTATATCGAAACGCCGGCAAATCCCACACTGGCTTGTTATGATTTAGACGGACTAGCCGCCATTGCACAGAACTTAGGCATCAAAACGGTGGTGGACAATACCTTTGCCACACCGTATATTCAGCAACCTTTAAAATTCGGCATTGATATGGTGGTGCATTCATCTACTAAGTTTTTGAACGGACATGGTACGGGCACTTCCGGTGTGCTGGTGGCAAAGATGGATGAAGCAACATACAAGAAAGTGTACGGTCTGCAAAAAATGCTGGGCGCCATTTGTTCTCCGTTTGAAGCTTTCTTATTGAATAATGGGGTGAAGACCTTGCCGCTTCGTATGGAGCAACATCAGAAAAATGCACAGGCACTGGCGGAGTTCTTATCGAATCATCCGAAAGTATCGAGAGTGAATTATTTAGGCTTGGAAAATCATCCCGACCATATTTTAGCCAAAGACCAGATGACAGGATTCAGCGGGATGCTAAGTTTTGAACTGCTTGATGGACTGGAAGCCGGCATGCAATTTCAACGCAACATAAAATTCTGTACACTGACTGCCTCTTTGGGCACGGCAGATACACTGGTGACACACTCCGCTTCCACCAGCCACGTGAATGTACCGAAAGAACAACGCCTGCAATACGGCATTACGGATGGCTTGATTCGCGTGTCTGTGGGTCTGGAAAATATTGAGGATATTATTACGGATTTTGAGCAGGCGCTAATTTAATGATGAATGGTTAATTATAAATGAAAAGAAAATTCCGCATAGATTTTAACAAGGCAAATGATCATTCCATTGATTATCTCTTAGGCATACTGGAAGATGCACGTTTTACTACTATACAAAGATTGGAAAACTTACCTGCGGAAGAATTGCACTGGCAATTTAAAGAAGGCTGGAATACCATTGGCGTGTTGTTGTCGCACATCATAGCTATTGAAAACTATTTCCGTATTCATTACATTGAAAGACGAGATCTAACGAAACAAGAAACAGAAAAATGGCTACCGGGTTTGGAAATAGGAAAATACATTCCGCAGCTAATAAATGACAAACCTGTTGAAACATATATTACAGAACTGGCGGAATCGCGACAACTGTTTTTAAAAGCATTGGATAATTTATCCTTTGAAGAATTTTCAAAACGCATAGATGATTACGATGCAGATACAGGCTGTAACCTTGCCTGGGTATTGTATCATTTTGCTGAAGACGAAGTCCACCACCGGGGACAGATTAGTATATTGAGGAAATTGTATAAGGAACAATAATCAGTCAAATCAAGTTTCTAACAAACCTAAAACATCACCTTCTTCTCCGTTGCCAGTTCAAAGTCTATCGTTTTCTTTTCAATGTCTACGCCGCTGAGTTTTATTGTTGTATCCTGTCATATTCTTCCAGCGTCATTACTTCCACATGTCGGTCGTTCAGGAAAATTTTATCGCCGCAGGCTAAGACATTCACCGTAAGATTGGTAATGGAAACCGGCAAACCTTGTTTTAAAATGCCCACATTATTATGCTGTAATTTGCTAGGGTTAAAAATAATCACCATACCCGAGCCTATCACTTCGCATTCCGTGGCATTACGAATAATCAATCCGGTATCTTCTGCCAGCCCTAAACCCAATAATTTTGGAAAGGTGGCCACTGCTTCCGTCAGCCTGCCGAAACGTCCTCGCTGAATGAAATGTGTGTCGATAATCACTTCCGGTAAAAATCCCATGCCGTCACGCATATGCACACCGCCTTTAAACAAAGCCTCTGTACTGTGTCCGCCGCTGATCATCTCTTCACTCATGCACATGGCTCCCGCGCTGGTACCCGCCAGCACAAACACCTCTTCCTGCAATTTGCGTCTGAGAATATCGTGCAATACCGTACCACCGATTTTATCTACAATCTTCGACTGGTCGCCGCCCGAAAACATTACACAATTCGCCTCCGTAATCAGGCGTAAATATTCAGGCTCGTCCGACTGATCGCGTTCACGGATATCAATGATAGAAATATTACTGCAGCCCAGTTTGGTAAATGCATCCACATAATTCTCTCCCACTTCGCGCGGTATACTGGAAGCCGTCGTAATCACCACAATCTTCGCATCTTTACCGCCGCTTTCTTTCACTACGTTTGCTAAAATACCTTTGTCGATAAATTCCAGTGTGTATTTTTCATTTTCTCCAATGCCCTTATCTTCATTTCCTCCAATCGGTATCAATATTCCTCGCATAAACTGATTTAGTCGTTAAAAACAGTCACAATTTATTCTTATTTTCAATAAAATAAGTACAATGCAAAGAAATATTTGCAACAGGCTGTGGAAAGCCGTTATTATTTGATGTTGATTAAGATAAAAGAGGAAAGTACTTTTCTTCCAGTACTCGTAAATGCCAGCGCTGGTGTCCGGGAATCATAAAACCCATAGAAGCCACCGAATACTCCATACTGTAACCTTTTCCAATAGTTAACAACATCTCCTCCGTAAACGAACGATACATATAAATAGTTGACAATCGTACTGCTTTTAATTCTTCCAGCAAATCCTCTATTGTGCGCTGTTGGGCATGTGCATTTGCAGCATACAGGGCTTCATCATATCCCAGCATCTTTTGAGGATCTTTTCTGGCAAAAGCCACCACTCGATAATTAAATACACGTTCCGTATCAATTAGATGCTGCAGCAAATCCTTCACCGTCCATTTGCCGGGCGCATAAACTTTGTCACCCAATGCTTTCCATTTATCTACAGGTGCATTTTCTAGTTCTTCCATACTGATGTGTAAGGCGTCCATCAACTCAACATCATCAGCCATGTTGATATACCGGTCAAAATATTCCGGCATTGGATTTAATTCGGATCTTTTCATTCTTAAAATTTTATGATAAGTAAATTACTGCTTTTTAAGTGTATTTTTAAATTGTTCTTCATACTGATTAACCGTTGCCATGCTGTCCGTGTCATTTTTGTATTTTTCTTTCAGCAACTCATATGCCTTTTGTCCTCTACTGTCTGCCAGCATATTAATGATTACAATATTGTAAAAGATGCCGTGCACATCGTCTTCTGCAAGTGCTTTATTAAATGCAGAAAAGATAAACGGAAATGCAGCAGCGCTTTTTCCGAGAGATGCAATCGTTTCTGCGGCGGCAAGGCGGTAATCCCATACAGGCGTTGCCAATGTCCAGTGCGGTGAATGCAAATCACACAATGCATTGAAGGCAATTTTGTATGCCTTAACATTCCCCAATTCTCTGAAACCGTTTAACGCGCTGATTAAACTCTGATTTTTCCAGGATGGTTTATCTTTCAGCGTTTCCAATGCTTTAAATACCTTAGGGCTTTTTGTTTTTCCCAATGCGTTAGCTGCCGCATTTATTACACGTTCACTTTCATCGTTCAGTGCATTTAGATAAACATCCAGGTACTTCGGGTTTCCCGTGTTGCCCAGAAATGTAATGGCAGAAGTGCGCAACCATGATTTTTCATTCCGGATGACAGACAATAACATTTCAGAAGTAGCCGTATCAAGTATTGCCGGTCTGGCTATTCCTGTCGGCAACACTAAATTCCGGTACTGGGCAAGTACATTGGTCCGCAGCCGCCAGTAAACACTGCTCTGTATTACATTTCTGAAAGTTGTAAATATCCTTGCTTTATCGGCCGCTGCAACAGACTTATCGGCCGCCAGATTAGACAGCGCAGTAAGCGCCATATTTCTGCCGGTGATGTCATTGTCATGCTGCAACTGATACAGGTATTCATCTAAAGATTTATCAAATGTCATTTCTTTAATCCAGGTACTACCTGCATCCACCTGTACCAACAAGGGCATTTGTGCTGAAGCAAATGTAAAGATATTATCTGCCTGCGGTGCTATCCATACCTGATAGATGCTATCATCTATTTCGATATCCATTTTCCCTCTGTAAAATACTTTCTGCGGATAAGCATTATTCTTGTCAGTAATTTGTGTTTGTTTAATGAATAATTTAAGCTGATGTTTCTCTTTATCATATTGTTTGCTCACTTCAAAAACAGGGTGTCCCATTTTATAAATCCACTGATCAAAAAACCAATCCAGATTTTCGCCGCTTGCCTGTTCAACAGATTTTTGGAAATCAGCGGTAGTACACAACTTACCGGCGCTGTTTTGCATGTAGAATTTTATTGCCTTCCACCAGACATCATCGCCTAAATGTTTTCTAAGCATATGCAATACGAGCGCACCACGGGTGTTCGCATAATTATCACCGGTAAAGGTCTGAATGTCGTCATAATTTTTTGTTACTACCGGATGCCGGTAACCTCCATTCCAGTCATTCAGATAAACAGTCTGCTGATCATACAACAACTGATACAGTAAAAATTCATCCCGTCCGTTTTTGTGTTCATTATATAAACAGTTAAAGTAATGTGCAAATGATTTATTCAGCCATATTTCACTCCAGTCTTTACAGGCAGTATAATTTCCAAACCATTGCTGTGCGAGCGCTTCTGCTTCCGTTAAATCCCACAGGTAAAAATAATCGGCGTGTGTACGGAAATCATCCACCATATTTTCCGTTATTACAGACATCGTATGATTTCCCGACCAGGCAGCAAAATCCTGAACAAACACCTGTGCGTAGGATGCATACGGATACTGTACACCGCTTACTTCAGAAAAGTATTTCACCATATCCGGCAAACGCTCCACACTTGCTTTAACAGCAGCCGCTTCCTCTTCATATCCAAAATTATGCAATTCGGTATCATTATATTTTTGCAGTACATCCACATATTCACCAACAACAAATGCAGTGAGATGATTGGCATAGGGAACATCTGCCTTCCAGCTGAAGGTTCGTGTGCCATCCGCATTATCCGTTGTTTTTAAAAGCCTACCGTTAGAGATTGCTGTAAACCCTTTATCTACAGTAGCTGTAAATGAGCTTGATCTTACATCATCCGGCGCATCATAACACGGAAACCAGTAACGATTGCCTGTGGCATCACCCATTGACCAGATTTGTTTTCTCTTTACCGGGTCGGTAGAAGTAGGTTCGAGAAACCGAATTCCTTTGCCAAAACTTCCCCATAAACTATTGGGATCAGACCTGTTTATCCAATTGGTATGATAGTTGATTTTAAGCGTCAGTTCCTCGCCGGCCGGATATTGCTTATCGAGCAATACCCTCAGTGCATTATCTGCCTCGCTTCCATCATATCTGAACTTAAGCTGTTTCCCGTTGGTAAGAGTAATATTTTGAATACTCAGTTTTGCTGCATCCAGCATCACGGAATCCGAAGCTTCCGTAAGTGATAACAAAATGGATGTTTCTCCGTATGCCTGTCTAAGTTGCCAGTTGAAACGCAAATTGATATCTATATTTTTGATATCGAATTTATGTTCGCGCACGTGATGATATGCGGGTAATTGCGGAAGAGTATCTGCAGACAATGCAGTCATGTAACTACTAAACCAGCAAATCAAAGTCATCATAAAAAAATCAAATCGAATCATACAATAGATTTAAAAGGTTAACTATATGCAGCTTTTATTTTTGAAAATAACACACCGTGTTATTGAAAATACTCATCTTAGTAAGTTGTAAAAAGTATGTAGATTTTAAACTTTATCAGACATCTGCATTTAAATGTTTATTCAGGTAAGACTCCACATCGGGTTGCTTATGTTTCTTCAGCACATACTTCACCCATAAATTCCGTTCGTACCATAAAACAGCCATCTCCCACACACAGGTCATAATACCTTTATCAGAGTATACGGCAAAGTCATCCGGCGTTTCATTACGTGCGAGATAAACATGATTCTGCAGCATATTCTCATCAATCCACCAGTTAATAATGGCAAAACAGCCTTCTTTGCCTTTATGAATAATCAGCGTGGCAATACCATATGTCTCCAGTCCGTAATTTTCTTTTTGTTGCAGCCATTCCGGAAGTTTACTTTTAACAAGTTTAATCGTTTTTAAATCCACAAACGCATCTTTTATCGTTATCGTGTATACTTTGATTCTCCAGTCTCCCAAAGGGTATACTTCTAAAAACCTTACTGCTCTTGTTTTATATTTTTGCTGAATGCGCATTCACCCTTATATTTTGACATTCAAATTCATTTATGCAGAATCCTGCTCAGTTGTCGTTCGCTTTTTAAGCCCACCTTCCCGGCTATCTGACTTCTGGATAAATCCGGCTGTTTCAGCAAATTGTGCACCTTTTCTTTCCTCAGCAGGTTGGTAAATTCATTGACGGTTAATCCTGTTTCTTTTTTAAAAATACGCGTCAGGTTTCTGTCACTCATGGAAGCAATCTCAGCCAGTTCGGTTAAAGAAGCTTTTTTGTCCAGATTTTCCTGCAGCCAGTCCTGCACCATATGTATACCTGCATGTATGTGATTCCGGTAATCTGTAAAAACCGTCTGCTGCGTCTGGTTTCCTTTCCGTCTGTTATAAATAACAATCTCGCGGGCTACTTTATGCGCAAAATATTCCCCTTTAATTTGTTCCACAATGTGCAATGCCATATCAATTCCCGATGCAATTCCCGCACTGGTATACACGCCGTCTTCTTCCGTAAACAATACATTCTCTATTACCCTCAGTTTGGGATAGTGCTCCTGCAATTCCTTCGTTCGTTTCCAATGGGTTGTACAGGATTTCCCGTCCAGCAAGCCCGATTCAGCCAACACAAAAGCACCGCTGCAAACAGAGCAGATTTTTGCGCCCAGCTCATGACATGTATTCAGCCAACTGAATATTTCCTTTTCTTTTTTGAATGCCTTTGACTGAATAAAATGCAAATCCGCTCCCGGTACAATGACAAAATCTCCGGACTTTACTTTTACTTTTGAAAAGTGTTTTATTTTCTCAAACGGCAAACCCGCAGAAGTAGCTAAGCCTGCAGTATAGCTGCAATATTCCAGTTCAAAATCAGCACCGATATCTATCGATTCAAAAAAGACCTGATCAGGTCCTGCAAGGTCCATCAAATGAACATGCGGAAGAACCAGGAAAATAATTTTTGTACTCATGCTTGTATATTTTCTGATACAAACTTACAGTTAATATTCTTGCCGCAACAGACAATAAAAGGACATTTTGAGCCATGTATAATTTTATGCTGTTATTCCATTTTGTATCTTCACAAATACCTTTCCTGATTACATCCGTTCTGATAAAGAGAAAAATTGAATCAAAAAATTCTTATTTTATCTAAAAATTGCTACTTTACTAAAGTATTTTCAAAATAAAACAACCAACTGTATCATATGAAGATTAGAGAAATCAGAGCCATGCGCGGACCTAATTACTGGTCCATCAGAAGACACAAGTTAATTGTAATGACACTGGATTTGCAGGAGTATGAGCAAAAACCGACCAATCTCATCCCCGGATTTCTCGAACGCTTGAAAACTACATTTCCAACGATGATTAGTCACCGCTGCTCTGTGGGCTGCGAAGGCGGATTTTTCCAGCGCGTGGAAGAAGGCACCTGGATGGGACACGTCATCGAACACATCGCTTTGGAAATACAAACGCTGGCGGGTATGGATGTCGGCTTCGGCAGAACCAGAACCTACGGCGAAGAAGGCGTATATTTTGTGGTCTTTGATTACATGGAAGAAAAAGTGGGCGTGTACGCCGCCAAAGCTGCGGTAAGAATTGCGGAAGCCATTGCCAACAACGAAGCATACGACTTAAAGAAAGATATTGAAACCATGCGCGAAATGCGTGAAGACGAACGCCTCGGACCCAGTACAGGTTCTCTGGTGGAAGAAGCGGCTTCCCGCGGTATGCCTTGGTTCCGTTTGAATAAATACTCTTTGTGTCAGATTGGATATGGTGCCAACCAGAAACGCATACAGGCTACCGTTACGAGCCAGACCAGCTCTATCGGGGTAGAGATTGCCTGCGACAAAGAAGACACCAAATACATGCTCGACAAGGCGGAAATTCCTATTCCGAAAGGCGAAGTGATTAAATCGGAAGAAGGTCTGAAAGATGCCATTGACTATTTAGGCTATCCCTTGGTGATAAAACCCATCAACGGAAACCATGGCCGCGGTATTACCATCAATATTCAAAACTGGGACGAAGCCTTGTTTGCTTTCAAAGCAGCCAAAGATATTTCGCGTTCTGTCATTGTAGAAAAATATATTGTAGGCGACGATTACCGTTTGCTCGTGATCAATTACAAACTGGTGGCAGCCGCACGTCGAACACCTGCACACGTTATTGGCGATGGTGTTTCCACCATTCAGCAACTCGTAGATGAAGTCAACAATGATCCGCGTCGCGGCTACGGACATGAAAATGTCTTGACACAAATTCATTTCGATAAAATGACGGATGAGATTTTAGCCAATAAAAATCTCACCAAAGAAAGTGTGCTGCCAAAAGGTGAAAAATTAAACTTAAAAGATACGGCCAACTTAAGCACCGGCGGAACGGCTACCGACGTCACCGACATCGTGCATCCGTACAATGTACTGATGGCGGAACGTATCGCCAAAATTGTTGGACTGGATATTTGCGGCATCGATTTGATGACGACCGATATTTCCCTGCCGACCAATGAAACCGGCGGTGCGGTACTGGAAGTAAACGCGGCACCGGGTTTCCGTATGCACATCGCGCCTTCCGAAGGACTGGCGCGCAACGTGGCTTCCCATGTTATTGATATGTTGTTCCCTCCCGGCACCAATTCCCGCATTCCGATTGTGGCAGTGACGGGAACGAACGGTAAAACTACCACCACCCGTTTGATTGCACACATGGCAAAAATGAAAGGCCATAGCGTGGGTTACACCACGAGTGATGGCGTTTATATCCAGAACATGATGGTGCTGAAAGGCGACTGTACCGGCCCTGCCAGTGCGGAATACGTATTGCGCGATCCATCGGTGGATTTTGCCGTACTGGAAACGGCACGTGGTGGTTTGCTGCGGGCTGGTCTGGCCTTCGACCATTGCGATATTGGTATAGTAACCAATGTGGCAGCCGACCATTTAGGTTTGAAAGGTATCCATACTTTAGAACAGCTGGCGAAAGCAAAAGGCGTGATTCCCGAATCGGTGATGCCGAGTGGCTATGCCATTTTAAATGCCGATGATGAACTGGTGTATAATATGCGCAAGGATTTGAAATGCCATGTGGCGTTCTTCTCCATGAATGAAAATAACAAGCATATTAAAGCGCACATGAAACGCGGCGGTTTGTCGGCGATATACGAAGATGGATTTATTACGATTTGCAAAGGCGAATGGAAAATGCGCATCACCAAAGCGGTGAACGTGCCACTCACCTACGGCGGCCGTGCTACCTTTATGATACAAAACGTGTTGCCTGCGGTGCTGACCGGTTACCTGCGTGGTTTTTCTTTGCAGGATATTAAGCTTTCGCTGGAAACCTTTATTCCATCTGCGGCACAAACACCGGGACGTTTGAATATGTTCAACTTCAAAAACTTTGATTTGTTGTTAGACTATGCGCACAACCCGGCGGGCATGCGGGCGCTGCAGAAGTTTGTGGACAATATTGAAGCCACGAAAAAAGTGGGTGTGATTGCCGGCATTGGCGACCGCAGAGAAGAAGACAATAATGAGATTGGCCGTATTGCTGCAGAGATGTTTGATGAAATTATTATACGCCAGGACAGAAACCTGCGCGGCAAGACTTCTGAGGAACTGATAGAGATGCTGAAAGACGGTATTAAGCAACACGACCCGGACAAGAAAATTACGGTGATACCATTAGAACCGGAAGCCATAGACTTTGCTGTGAAAAACGCAGAGAAAGGTTCCTTGCTGGTGTTGTGCAGCGATGTAGTGCCGGATGCTTTAGCACAGGTAATGAAATACAAAGAAGAAGAAAGCGAGCAGCTGTATAAGTTTAATAAAAAGGATATTCCGAATTTGCATGATTAAGGATTTATCGGTTGGTGTCTTCACCAACCGATACCACGAGATAAATATGGTTGGTGGGGACACCAACCATTAGATAAAATATTATTGCATATTAACCACCCCAGGCTTTTGTTTGATTTTAATAGATTATTAAAATTATTCAAAGAAGAAATGATTGCATATCAAGTATTTTATAATAGAAAAGAGAAGAATCCTGTAATTTTTTACACACCTAATCAAATAACAGTTTTGGGGTATGCATAAAAAAGGAATCGTTTTATATATTATTTTCTTTGCTTACTTTTATAAGAATGAAAGCTAATAAAGTTAAAGATGGAAAAAATATTGAAAGGCTTATTAAGCTTATTCACGAATCTTTAAAAGAAATACCAAATACAAGAATTTACCCAAACCATAGGATAAAAAATACAAGTGGAAGAAAGAGAGAGATTGACCTTTATGTTTCTTGTCAGTTACAGAATTTAGAAATTAATATCGCTATTGAATGTAAAGATTATGAACGAGCAGTATCTGTTAAGGAAATTGAGGCGTTTTATAGTAAATGTCTAAGGATTAAAGGTATTTCAAAATTAGTATTTGTTACTACTAATGGCTATCAAGCAGATGCGTTTGACGCAGCAAATGAATTTGGAATTATTTTGTATAATTTCAATGAAATATCTCCTAATGATATTTTTAGCTGGTTCTCTGTCTCTTTAAATCAATTAAAGTTAATCATCAAAGTAAAATTGCCCTTAAGAGTCACGTTTATTGGTAAGAAGTCAGATTTATTAGCTACCAGTGACGAGAAAGAATTGGTTGTACATTACTACAAAAACGATGAGGCATACTTGATGTCTCATTATGTTTGGAATACAATAGTTGTTAGTCAGCAAAACGAAATTAGAGGCATTACACTTTATAATTTTATGAAGAATGGAAGTGAGTCTGACAAACGCTCAGAATTTCCTTTTGAATTAGAGACAACAGAAATATACATAATCGGAGAAAAAAATAAAAAAATACCAGTTGCTTCAATAAAGTCAGAAATTGTTAGTTGGTATGAAATACATCCAGTAGAAATTATACAAGCAAAATCATATCAAAAAATTGGTGAAGAGCCTGAAGCGAAGATTGTATCAATAGGAATGCATAATGATTCAACAGCAGATATGGTATTAGCCAATAATAAATTGTCAGTTTTTTACAATAAAGATGGTCAAACACATAAATTAAAACTTTTAGGCAAATATAATCCTAAGACAGATACTTTTACCAATATCAAGAAAAATGGTAAATAAAAAAAATAGAATAGAATTGCATTAATAGCTTAAAACTTAAAAGATTTATATTTATGCTAATCCAAACTCGCTCTCATCTTCCTTGTCCCACTCGTAGACACTAATTAAACCATACTCTCTAACGCCGTCGTTGGTTTCCAATCAAGGAACTACAAACTGAATGAACAGCAACAAGTATTTATCAAGCAGAATATTTTTTTAGAAATATGTAATATACTTCCTAAAACAGCAACTAATAAACAAAATTTACGGAAAATGCTGATGCATTTTCTACTACCATTTTGCTGCTATAATTTAAAACCATGAAGATATTTAACTTAAAGCCAAAGGTGCTGCTTACATTATTATTACTTGTTTTTATTTCGTTTGCACCTGCACAATCATTAAAAAGAAAAGGAATGTTAGGTGTCGTATTCTATCCTGAAATTCCTGCTCCCTTATCCGATTCTTTAGCAATAAAAAATACAAATTCAGTTCTGGTAAAAGAGGTTATACCGGGTACTACAGCAGCATTCATTGGGCTTCAGGCATACGACCAGATTACACAAATAAACGATTCTCCTGTTAATACCAATGCTGAATTAATACAAATAGCTTCTGGCTTAAGAACAGATGACAGCATACGTGTAGCTGTTATCAGAAATAAAACAGTAAAAATACTGAGTGGAAAAGTGATAGAAAGACCAAGAGAAACCATAAAAGATGTTGACATATTATACGACGAGTTTCCTTTTCAGGATGGCTTCATACGTTGCTTTTTAAAAACACCAAAAACAAAACCGTCTAAGGGTACAATTTATTTTTTGCCCGGAATTTATTGTGCTTCTCTGGACAAACTCCCAAAAGATAATCCCTATTACCTCTTACAAGAAGATTTTCTGAATGCAGGCTATCAGCTGTTTATTGTAGAAAAAGCAGGTATGGGCGACAGCAAATCAAGCATTCCATGCCATGAAATGGGATTTAATGATGAAGTACAACTATTCAAAGAAGGTTATAAAAAACTATTTCAATACCAAAATGTGCAGCCAAAAAATGTTATCCTGTTCGGACATTCATTAGGCGGCATAATAGCACCAATTATTGCGAATGAATATAATCCAAAAGGAATAATCATTTACGGAACGGTTCTGATGCCATGGAAGGATTATATATTAAAAGCATATTCAGAACAGTCATTGGTATTTGGTAAAAATAAAGAAAAGATAAATGAGGAAATGATAAGCTTAAGGCCTCTTGCCAATAACCTTTTTGAGCATCCTGAAAAACTGAATGAAATAACAGAAGACAGCAGCAATGTAAAATTACTTGAAAAAATCGGGTATGATTCTAATAGCGGAAAATTTGCTGCCGGCAGAACGATCCGGTTTCATGAGGAAATAAACCAAAGGAATATGAGTGATGTTTGGAGCAACATAAATTGCAGTGTTTTATCTTTATACGGTGGCGCTGATATAGCAGCATTATCAGATGCCGGTCACAAAAGAATTGTAAGAATAGTAAATAAAAGTCATTCTGGAAAAGCAACATACAAATTCATTCCTAAAACCAACCATGAAATGCAGAAAGTCGGTATCATGAAAAAATTCATACAAATGATGGAAACTCCTGAATACAATTCTTATGCTGCAAAAAGATTTAATCATGAAATGATGAAAACAATTATAAACTGGTGCGATGCGTTATAAATACCTGATATTATTCTTATTCATTAGTTTTTCTTTCCAACTGAAAGCACAAAACAGTCAGTTTATTGTACAGGAAACATCTGTCATTCATTACAAAACTTATGGAAAAGGAAAGCCGGTAGTAATAATTAATGGCGGACCTGGCATGAATTGTAATGGCTTTGAAAAAGTAGCCTCGAAAATTGCAGATATGGGTTACAATGCCATTATTTATGATCAACGAGGAACCGGAAAATCAATAGTTGACAGCGTCCATGAAGGAAGCATTACTATGAATGCAATGGTACAGGATCTTGAAACATTGCGCAAACATCTTGGTTATAGTGAATGGGTTATTCTGGGTCATTCATTTGGCGGACTTTTAGCAACATGTTATGCTTACCAATATCCGAATCATGTATCCAAATTAATTTTCTCTTCTTCCGGTGGTATTAACCTTGATTTTCTCACTTATGTATCCGGAACGATAAACAATAATCTCAGCAAAACAGCAGCAGATAGTCTTTCTTATTACAACAAGCTGTTAGATAATGATGATACCAGTGCAAGTACCATAAGAAAACGTGCCGATGTTATAGCAAATGCCTATGTCTACAATAAAAAGAACGCTTACATTATTGCTGACAGATTATTAGAAGCAAACTATGAAATAAACGGATTGGTATTTAAAGATTTAAAAAAATCAGGCTACGACTTTTCCAATAAATTTAGCGATTTCAAACAAGCGGTTTTAGTGTTGCAGGGGAAAAATGATATTATCAAAACAGAAACCGCAGAAAAAATTTCCGATGCATTTATGAATTCCAGATTAGTTTTATTGAATAAATGTGGTCACTATGGCTGGATGGATGTTCCTAAAAAATACTGGAAAGCCATCGAAACATTTTTAAAGTCGGACAAGTGAAAAACCATAGCGAGCATAGAAGGTAAATAGTTTATGCAAATCATTTTCCAGCCTTTGTTAGTATTCTTCACCCCCCTAGCCGGACAAGATTCTTCGCTTACTTGGAATGACAGCGGCACGGAAACTTGCTCACCACCCTTGTCAGATATTTAGTATAGCTTCAGCGTGGCAGGCGTCAGCTGTCAGGCCTACACTCCCAGCTCCTTCCAGACAGCGCTATTTTGACAGAGAAGTATTTTTTACTATTTTGCTGTGCGAATAATTTAGTGGATATGATGAAATACATAGAAAAATTAGAGGTGCTGCTTCCTGTGGGATATCTTTATCTTATCATAGTGGGCATTTTAAAGGAATCAGTTTTCTTCTACCAGTTGGGTATCAATATTTTAAAATACTCCTCCGTCATGGATGTTTTACTGAATCCCGTTGCCACTTTATTCTCTCATCCGATTTCATTTATCACCATCGTATCGTTTTTTACTTTTTGCTTTTATTTACCGGCTATTTTATTAAAAAAAGGGCATTTGAAATGGGTGCAAAAAATATTTGAGTTAAAGAAAAACATTGCTGATTTACCGGAAAGTGAACTTAAAAATTATTACTCCTTTGTGGCACTAAAATTCCTTGCGATTGGCCTGCTCTCCATCTATCTGGGATATGGAAGCGCAGAAGGGTATCTGACTTCCCAAAGAATAAAAGAGAACCATTTACATTTTAACCATAAAATAAATTACAACACCGGAGAATCGGAAGATATCTGTCTGTTGGAAACGAACAGTCTCTATTATTTTTATGTGGTGAAAAATGAACAAACCATAAAGATTGCTCCCATCAGCGGAATAAAAAACATAGAGATAAATAAAAATAAAAAACCATAAGACCTGCTTATGACAATTGTTGTCACCTGACAACCACTATTCGAATCGAAGCCGGAAGAAAACCAAATAGCATGATAGTCGGCTGATATGGCATTTATGCGTAAAACATCCTGAGTTCATATAATTTTACACCTTTTATGATATAATTTATTATATTTACTATTAACAAAAGTGTATTATGAAAAAATTTGCCATCATTATTCTTGTAATGTTGTCTTGTTTAGCAGCATGTGAAAAACAAACACAGAAACCAAATAATACTTCGGGTTGTTTTGATATATCGGATGGAACTCCACTAATAAAAACAACTTACTCCAGATTACATTATGCTGCGTATGAGTATGATAATTTTAACAGAATTATTAAAGAAACCATAAAATACCCAATGCAAGACACCATCGTATTACATTACTTCTATTATGACGATAGTTTGGTTATTAAGAGTGATTACAGCTATTATAGTATTAATTATTTAAGCAACAGCAGTAAAACATTTCCATACTTAAACATAGATCAAAATTGCTTTCTTACTAAATATACGGATTACTCGGGAGCAAGCGATGAAGGATTTACCTCAATCAGGGTAAACAATAATGGTGTGAATTATACATCTCATGAATATTATGCTCTTAATTATGGTGGTGTGAATAAGATTGTAGATTCATTTTATTATGACCTTACTAAAACAAACACCATTGGATTCAGGAATTTTGGTATAACCTTTAGCGGTCAGTCATCTGATAACTTGTTAACTAAAACAGTAACCAAGGTGAAATTTGGCAATACAAACATATTTGAATACGATACCGTTTTTTATGATTATGAGTTTGATTTAGATGGAAGAATCATACAAGCAACGTCACACATAACTGTATATGATGGCGTAAGCAGTAAGCCGCATATCATTACACCATACATACTTACAGATACCTTAAAGAAATTTTTTACTTACTATGATAATCCATAAGTTCTTTTAATGATAAAACCTCCCCTACTCAACCATTAGAACTTTGCTTTGTGTGCTTGCGTACTCTTACGTCTTTTTTAAAATCAAACACACTAAATTTGCAATAAACAATAAGTGTAAAGACATAAAAAATCCCGCCAAAGATGGCAGGATGTATATTCGGATTATGCTTATTTATTAACGACTCTGTATAAATTCATTCAGATCATCCACACTTCCGCTGAAATTAAAAACATTATTTACGATGAAATAATTACCCGGTTCTGTACAACGTACATATGCAAATTTTGCAAAATCCAGTTTTGAATCTTCAAAGTTGAATAACTTACAGATATCGCTTATTTGGGCTGCACTCAGGCAGTTTGAACCGGCTATCTGCTTTGCCGTAGACAATTTAGCATCTTCAAAAGATTGATTCTTCAGGGTAGCCAAAGCAGCTGAAAAATTGGACGGAGACATTGCATAATTATTGATACAACCTCTGTTAGCTGGTCTTGGCGGTGGATTATTTCCGGAAATGGTAGTACTTTCCGTTGTAGTTGTTTGAACGCTTCCATTTAAAAACGGATCTGAAATATTTACATTCATATTAATCCCCATAGCGTTTACATTCACATTCGCACCATTTACGTTGTTGGTCGTAGTAGTGGTGGTGGTGGTGGTAGTCACTGCTGCAGGTGGTGGCAACTGAACACCATAATGAGCAACATACACATTAGAAGGCGCTATAAATCCCTGTTGTGCCGGAATGGATGAATACGGTATGGAAGCCATTTTAGGCATATCTGACTTATCGTGTTTTATCTTGTAGGTCACGTCTAAGAAATTACCATCAAAATCAGCTACCATGAGGTTTTTCTTTAAGATTTCCGGATATGCTTTGTTTTCAAAAACAATTTTAGCTGTATAATACGGTTGCGGTAAATCTTCCACACGGATATTGGACTGTGCGATGTTATTTTGTGGCTCGCCGTTGAGGATCAAAAAAAACTTATCTCCGTCTTCTGAGAAAATGGTTAATGCACCGGTAGGCTGAGGCTGAGCAAAAGCCGACAGAATACTGAAGAAAAGAACAAAGGGCAATATAAATATTCTGTTCATGATGTGTATTTTAAAACTATTAAAAAATAATTGAGCAGTTAACTTTCAAACATTATGCCAAGTTATGAAAAACTGTTTGAACATCATCGTCCTGTTCCAGTTTATCAATCAGTTCCAGTACATCGTCTGTATCTTGCTCGTTCAGTTCTTTATGAATGTTTGGAATACGTTGCAATTCTGCACTGATTACTTCTATATTTTTATCTTCCAGTGCTTTTTGTAAAGAGCCGAAATCTGCAAATTTAGTGTATAAAATCAGGTGATTCTCTTCATCTTTTTCCATACTGTCCAGGCCTGCATCAATCAGTTCAAATTCCAGTTCTTCTGCATCCACATTTGCGGCATTGATTTTAAAGACGCCTTTGCGATCAAAAATAAAATCATGCATGCCCTGTGTTCCCATAGAGCCTCCGTTTTTATTAAATATTACACGTAAATTTGCAACGGTTCGGGTTGGGTTATCTGTGGCAGACTCAACAACGATAGCAACACCGTGTGGCCCCATACCTTCGTAAACAACTACTGTAAATCCTTTATCATCTTTGGAAGAGGCTCTTTTGATGGCGGCATCTATCCTGTCCTTGGGCATTTGTGCCGATTTGGCATTTTGTATCGCTCTTCGTAAGTTGGAGTTGGTATCAGGGCTTGGTCCGCCTTCTTTTACGGCCATCGCTATTTCTCTTCCTGCTCTGGTGAAGGCTTTCGCCATTTTGTCCCAACGTGCAAATTTTGCTGCTTTACGATATTCAAACGCGCGTCCCATAGTTGTTAATTATTGAATTTAAAAATGAATGATTTTAAGACTGCAAAGATAATTAGAAAGAAGATTGAAAGAAAATTTTTGCAGGAAAATAAATTCCTTAAACATCTAAAAATCGGCTTCTGATTTCCGGAGAAGGAATCATGCAGCTGTCTTTTTTGCCGAACCAGCGATATCTGTTTTTAGCAATGATGTCGTATCCAAAATCTGTAACAAACAAAGGAAGAATGGAAAATACATTCAAAATCCGCCAGAATCCGCCGAAATAACGTACAATTTTAAACGCTGCGGCAGATTTAAAGTATGCCTTATTATTTTCAATAAAAACAACACCTTCCAGATCTTTTGACATATTGTATTTTGTCAGCAATTCCTGCCCCAGCGCTGATTGCAAACTGGAGAATTTCAAAGAGTTGGTTTTGTCATGGCGAATTATAAACTGCACACTGGTGGCGCAGAAATTACAAACACCGTCAAACAAAACAATTTTATCTGAATCATTCACTTTTAATAAATTTTGATGTTCCCGTCTGATTGGTCATCAGATTCGTTATTTTAATAACATACGTAGCGGCAGGAAGTTCATTAACTGAAATATAATTGGATTGCGATAACTGTGACTGCTGTATTAAGCTGCCATTTATGGAAAAAATCTCAATGAGGCTTTTTTCAGTGATTCCTTCCACAAATAATTGATCCCGGGTTGGATTCGGAAATATTTTTACTTCGTATTTCGGCGTCTTAATTTCTTTCACCGGTGTGAGATATCCTGGTAATGATTTGCCTGTAACCAGATTAATGATCATGGTACCTGGAAGAGTGGAACGAGACCATTTATTCTTTTCTTTCTCTACAAAGTAATTATAAAAGGACTTATTGTTATTTCTGTCAAAACCCACGGTTAGTGAATTAGGAGTTTCCACAATTAAACCTATTGCGAATGAATCGCTCAAAATTAATGGAAAACTTGCCCCGTTTTTTACAAATTGAGGTTTTATAGGCGCATAATAATAGCCATTTAAAGTATCGACACCATATTCAGCTATTAAGTCGGACAACTTTAGGTTGCTTTGCTGATATATCATGTCAGCTGCATTGTAAACAGATCTAAGTGTAAAGTTTTTCCAGATACAAATACTGAACCTTGCCAGAGCATTATCAGCCCTTACCGGAAAAAGTTGCAATTTAACCGCCTGAATTGTATCTGGTTTTCGAAGCCAATATTTTACGGCCATTACATAGTCAGATTCATCTTGCAACCAATAACCACGTTCTGGTGTACCATCATCATAGGCAAAGAAATTACTGAACACCTGATTATGGGTTACCGCGTTATTCGCCTGTACTTTTGCCGGTTCTCCCGCTTCTGCGGATACATTATAGAAATAATCTACTTTTATGGTTACCGTATCGCCAATTATATCTGTCGGTATGTTGAATTTCGGATATTTAATTTCATTAACAGAAAGCGGTCCGAAGTCTCTTGATGGTCCGTTAAAAGATACAATATTAGTGGCTGTATTAACCACTGTCGCATCATAAAAATCGACTATATCTGTAGTGGCATTAATAAAATTATTTCTAACCAACAAACGCACTGTATCTGCTAAATCCGTTGAATCAAACTGATTATACGGCATCACATAATAATTTTTAAGCATACTTGGGGGCAAAAATTCGTACGCCATTTCTTTGATGTTTCTTTCGGCGGCTGTATCTCTGTTTTTATCTAATTTCACATAATCTACATGCCATATATCGTTAGCTCCTGTAACATTTCCGAAAGATTGAAATCTAAATTGAAAATTACCGTTTAAGTATATAGAATCAACTTTCAGAAATACTTGTCGCATATTTAAAACCGCATCTGCTGTTTTTTGCCAAACTATATTCCAGTTGCCGGAGGTATCCAAAAACTGTACCGTAAGCAAATCGTTTGGAGCTCGAGGCGTTTCCCCAAAATCACTTTGAAGGTAATAGAAACTCAGGAATACATTACTGGAAGAATTTAAGCCGGATAAATCAATTGGATTAGATGTCAGCTTATCGGCTGCAAGTGATAAATTGGGATTTGCATTTACATTATATGGTTTACCTCTGGCATCTGTGCCATCGAAGGTGGCCACGCCAACCGTTATGGTTTCTTTAGGATAAGTAGTATTGATAAACACAAAATTATCCTGCCAAAGTCCGGGATTCGGATATATTTCATTTTGATAAAAATCATCGAAGAATGGTAAAGACAAGGAAGCTATTCTTCTATTTGCTTTCTTTTGTAAAAAATCGGCATTCGTCAAAGCATTCATCCCGGGATGATGCTGAAATGAAACCAAAGATTCTTTTTGAGAGAATGCCGGAAGCGAAATCGTTAATAAAAAAATGTATGTAAAAAATCTATTCATTTTATACGATCGTTCGTTATTGATTATCCGCAGTTTTATCTCTGGGTTTTAATTTATTCATTCCTTCGCTTTCTAAGGCTGTTTCAATTTTATTTTGACGGATAAATAACTGCACCGAATTACCCGGACCTAATTTTCCGGGTTGTCCGAATTTAGGCTCCTGGTCATAAACATATGCTGCCAGTGTATCATCAATAGTGCCATCACCCAGAATCATACCTACATTCAGATGCACAGCTTCCAAAACCGCTCTGGCTTCCAAAACGGTTAAATCTACCAGTGGCGGTACTTCCGCTATCTGATTACCAAAGCCATCTCCTAATACCAAATCAATTGCGGTACCTTTCTGAACGATGGTACCGGGTTTTACGATTTTACCTTTTACCTGAATGTTTAATACCGCATCTTTAGCCATGTCCGGAATGTAAATCAGGTTTCCGAGTTTTAAGCCCCAACTGTTAAGTATTAATTCTGCCTGACGTCTTGAGTTATCAATGATACTGGGAATTTTCACACTTGGTGGCGCTGAAGCATTTAATGTGATATATATTTTTCTGTTTTCTTTTACTTTGGCTCCTTTACGAGGTTGTTGGTCCAGTACACTTAAAGGCGGTTTTGATTCATCATAAGTAGAATCAGATACAACATAGTCCAGATCGTAATTACCAAGTTCTTTTTTTGCATCATACATGGACTTACCTTTTATGTTAGGCACCACGACGAAATCTCCATGATTGGTATACCAGCTCAATCCAAAAAATGTAACGAGCAGCAATGCGACAGATGCACCTAAAATACCAAGTATAGTCAAAGGAGTTTTTCCCATTCAAATAGCTTTAATCTTCAAACGTCAAATATATCCAATTATGTTGTAACCAACATTTTTTTTAAATAAAAATAGCACTTTTATTGTTCAGATATTGTTAGTAACTCTATATTTACAAAATCAAAGCAATATCCATGTCAACACAAAAAATAGGTTTAATTTTTGGCGGCAAATCGCCGGAACATGAAGTATCCATCGTATCTGCAAGAAATATTTACAATGCCATCGATAAGACAAAATTTGAGGTAACCCTGATAGGCATTGCTCAGGATGGCAAATGGTATCTGGAAAGTGAGGCTAATTTACAGGATACAAAATGTGTGATTGGCAGACAGGCGCCGCAACTCGCAGTAGTTTTTGGAAATGAACAACAGAAACTAATCCGTCTCGATAATCAGCAATATTTAGATGATTTGAAAGCCGTATTTCCGATTACACACGGACCGAATGGCGAAGACGGCACTTTACAGGGGGTATTTTTACAGTTGGATATTCCGTTTGTGGGGCCGTCTGTGTTAGGTTCTGCGGTAGCTATGGATAAAGATTTCACAAAACGTATCTTGCGGGACGCCGGTATCGGACATGCCAAAGGAATCACCTTTTACAAACACGAAGCGGACCATATTTCTTATGCAGCTACCATAAATGAACTGGGAACTGTTTTATTTGTAAAGCCCTGCAATATGGGTTCTTCTGTGGGTGTTAGCAGAGCTACCAATGAGACTGAATTCCATAATGCTTTAACAGAAGCTTTTAAATTTGACACCAAAGTGCTTGTAGAGCAGGCTGTTATCGGAAGAGAGTTAGAATGTGCTGTTTTAGGAAATGAATTGATTGAAACCAGCACAGTTGGCGAAATTGTAATGGAAAAAGGGTTTTATGACTTTGAAAATAAGTACGTAAACGATAATGCTAAGATTTATATTCCGGCTCCGGATATTTCGGAAGAGCAATTGAAGAAAATTCAGGAAACTGCCAGAAAAGCCTATCATGCTTTAGGCTTGGAAGGTTTATCCAGAGTAGATGTGTTTTTAACTGAAAATAATGAAGTGGTTATAAATGAACCCAATACACTACCAGGTTTTACCTCTATCTCCATGTATCCTAAATTATGGGAGCATTCCGGACTGAAATATGCAGATTTAATTGAAAAACTGATTCATCTGGCTATTGAAAGACACCTTAAAAACAGCAAATTACAGCGGGTTAGAGTTCAATAAGCATCTGTTTTGATGTTTTAATTACCACTTACTAAACTAAACCTACCGCTTACTCATTAATCCTTGATTTATATCAAGAGTTTATGCAATTTTGGTATACCATAAAACAAAAAAGCATAACATATGAAAAAGGCATTTTTTCTAATGTGTTTTGTAGCAGCAGTTGTTACAGCATTAGCACAACGAAAAAATGAAACAAAAGACCCTTTTATCGGCACCTGGAAATTCAGCAATAAAACAGCGGTGAATGATTTTCAGAAAGTATTTCAGGATAAGCGGGATTATCCGTCAGAATATTTCACCTTTGAGTCCAATCATACTTTTAAACACGAATTCTATGATAAAAAGAATAATCTGGTGAAAACACTCAAAGGTAAATGGAAATCTGTCAATAATAAAATCAATATTTCGTATACAGGTATTGATTTTAATCTGATTACTACCTATTTCTTTATAGGCAAAGATTTGGTGTTAGGACAAAATTTCAGTCATGTTATCTTTTCCAGAGAAGCTTCTGACTATAATGTGGCGTTGAAATAAATTCAAATACATTTCTTTTTTAATACGGCTTTTTTAATTGACGAGGTATTCCCAATATACCTCGTTTTTTTATTTGTTTTGTTGATTTTTCAATTCAAAATTTCATTATTTATTGAAAGTTTAAAAACTTTCATAATTATTAATTTAACACAGTATACATCAAATCCAACTTAAGTTTACGTTCACTTCACAAACAATGACAGTTTGTTTCGGCAAGTTTAAAGTTCACATTGGTTTAACTTCGCTTTTACAAGAAATACATTTTTAAATCAAACTTTCGTAATTGGAAATAGTTGACAAACATCAACGTTCTGATGTAACTTTGTAGTGTCAAATATTGACAAACAATTAAATCTTTTTAAAAATGGAATTCGCACAAAAATTCAAAGAAGCTGTAGACAGCTTTACTGCTGAAACAAAAGCAAACGTTACTGAGTTACGTTACAATGTAGAAAACACTGTAAAAAACGCTGTAAGTGAAGCAAAAGAAGAAGTTGAGTTACAAAAAAACCACTTCAAATCAACATCTGAAAGAATTCAGGCTAAATTGAAAGGTCCTTTCACTTTAGAAAAAGTTCAGGCTGATGTTAAAGAAGAAGCTAACATTTTAGTAGCTGACTTAAAAACTACGTTCAACAGAAATGCTGACCGAGTTAAAGGTTTATTCAACGATGCTTCTGCAAAAGTTGAACATCAGGTGAAAGAAGTTAAAGCTGAAGTAAAAAAAGCTACTTCTAAAGCGAAAAAAGCTACAGCGTAATCCTGTAAAACAGATTGCATTTTTAAAAAGAGCCGCCAATATAAAGAGCGGCTCTTTTTTTTATCTTTGTTATTCAAAAGATTCTTCACTCCGATTAGAAGACATATGAGAATAGTAGGACAAATAGAACACCCGGTTATAAAAATCACCGTAATGCAGATGAACAACCGGTATGTACTGAAACTGGAAGCAAATATGCTGGAACAAACGTATAAGTTTAACGAAGACGATAATCTGCGCACGATGGCAGATATTGAAAAACTGGTGGATGAAACCTTTCTGAATGAATGTTTAAAGCGCTTTTCGGATATGAATAAAAGCCGAGGAGAAACCTACCAGCGCAATATTTTATAATTGAAAATTTAAGATAGAATACAACTAGTTACTTTCTGCAAAATCACGTTTTTTGTGATTGCCTTTTACAAATTCCTGTGCAATAATATCTGCCGTTTCCCTGCCGGAGCGCAATGCAGATTCCATACTACCAACAGATAAACTATCGCCACAGGCATAAACTGTATTACTGATTTTTTTAGAGAATTTTACTTCATCTAAAATCGGTTTAAACGGCATGGCATATTTGATGTGATAGGTTTTAAGATGCTGCCAGTCCATCACTTTCAATCCAAACCATTCCGATAATTCGGTCAGGCATTTAACTTCCAATTCTTCATCATCCAAATCATGCTCTTTTACCACGTTTACAGCAACCAAATGCTTTCCTTTGGGTGCATACTCCGGATGTAGCAAAGAGGGCACAAAAACATGGTTTACAATGGTGGTTCCGTTGTTTCCGTTTAATATCACAACCGGCTTGCTAAGCGGTGCTTTATCTGTTGTAAAATATAAAGTAGAAACGTGGGAGCATTCAGCCGGCATTATTTTTTCACCTGCCATTAAATTAGCGTCAATGGCATTAGTTGCTACTACAACAAATTTAGATTCTATAAAATCGCCGTTTATCAGCTCTACCCCATTATCCGTTATTCTCTTTACTTTGGTTTTAAAAGAAATCGTGTTATCATCCAATTGTGCAGCGATAGAAGAAGCAATTTTGCCAATTCCATCCTTTGGCAAAGCTACATGATCCTGGAACAAGGATTTCAAATATACTTTCGAAAAACGGGAAGAGGACTGTAAATTATAGTCAAAAATATTGGCCGCCAGCATAGGCCTGAAAAACGAGTCAATCAGTTTTTTGCTGAAACCTGTTTTCGACAGATACTCAAACGTGGAAGAATCCGGTTCTTTCACCAGTTTATTGTAGGTGGAAGTTTTTAATTTTGCATACAAACCAAATAATCGAATTTTATCGGTAAAAGAAGCATTTTTTGCCAATGCTGTAGAAACCGTATCAATAGTTTGATATAAAGGATTTGTAAAGAGATTAAAGGTTCCCTGATAGTGCAAAAGGTATCCCGGGTATGAATTTTTCAGTTCCAGCTTGCTGAGATTAATGATTTTAGCCAGTTCCGTAGTGGAATGATGATAAAAATGCACCCCTCTGTCCAGCGTGAAACCATCCATTTTATCAGAGCGTGCCCTGCCTCCCGCCTGTGAAGAAACCTCCAGCACTTTTACATTCAGACCTTTGCGCTGAAGGTAATAAGCTGCTGACAAGCCGGTAAATCCGGCACCTACTATTATTACATCTATGGGTTTCATCTCGGGAAAGCAAAATTATAGCAAATAGTATACTACAAGCGCTCAGAGAAGATTAATTATGCATTAAGCGAAGTTTATTATTAAGGGCACGAAACAACCAGCGGCGGTGTAGTTATAACATTGCTTATATGTCCTGCCCTGTCTTTTATGTATATCTCAAAAACTAATGTATCGTAAGGGTGCTGAAATAAAAGACAAGAGGATTCATCGAACAAACCAATACCCAAGTTGCCTGCTAATTTTATATCAATAGCACCAGAAATTGCTTTTGTAGTTCCTTTTTGAGGGATAATTGGCAACACCTGTGGTATTTTGTCAAGAGAATATTTAACATTTTTGATAAAAATTCTTGAAACAGAGCCGGAATCATCGTTTGTTAATTTACCTAAATCTCCATCACCATCTGTAAATGTAATTCTAATATTTCCGGTATCAGGTATTATATAGGGTTGAGTAACGCTATAAGACGCAAATTTTATTACAGGCTCTACAGGATATTCCGGTGTCTTAAAACAAGCATTTATTCCTAAAAAACAAATGGCAAATATGATGGCGAGTTTTAACTTCATGAGATTTCTTATACCTTTGTTACGTGCAATCATCAGTTTCAAAAATACGCGAAAAAATCTTTTCAAACGACAATTTTAATTTTGAAGAAATTGCACTTCAACTTTTCGATTTCCAATATACACACAATTTGGTTTACAAGCAATTTGTCGACTACTTAAAAATAAACGCTGCGGAGGTTCAAACTGTTCAGCAAATTCCATTTTTACCGATAGAATTCTTCAAAACACACCGTATTCTAACTGAAAACGCGGAAACGCAAAAAATATTTGAAAGCAGCGGTACCACCGGGCAAATTACCAGCAAACATCTGGTAGCCGACTTAGCATTATATGAAGAAAGTTTTGACAAAGGATTTCAACAGTTTTACGGCAAGATAGAGGACTTTACTATTCTTGCACTCCTTCCCTCTTATCTGGAACGCGACACTTCCTCGCTGGTGTACATGGTAGATGATTTAATAAAAAAAACAAAAAACGAACATTCCGGATTTTATCTGAATAATTTAGAAGAATTAGCTGTAAAAATAAAATATCTCAAATCACAAATCGCTTCCGAAATTTCGGAACACAAATCGAAGATTCTGTTAATTGGTGTCACTTTCGCTTTGCTGGATTTTGCAGAAAAATTTCCGATGGACTTATCCGATGTTATTATCATGGAAACCGGCGGCATGAAAGGCAGACGCGAGGAACTGACCCGTGAGGAAGTGCATACCATTTTAACGAAAGCATTTAATGTAAAAACCATTCATTCCGAATACGGAATGACGGAATTATTATCACAGGGATATTCCAAAGGAAGCGGCATTTTTGAAGTGCCGAAATGGATGAAAATCTTAAAGCGAGATATTTATGACCCAATGAATGTATCTGCAACTCAGGGACGTGGCGGCTTGAATGTAATTGATCTGGCGAATATTTATTCCTGTGCATTTATTGCCACGCAGGATTTAGTTAATATCAAAAGTGAAAGCGAATTTGAAGTGCTGGGAAGATTAGACAATTCGGATATTCGCGGATGTAATTTGATGGTGGCGATGTAAAAGATTACTCGGTGCCTCGCAATGACGACAAGAATTTTAATTAGGAAATAATTTACTTCCAGCCTTTAATTTCCTGCTGTAAACGTTTCAAGGGCAAACCCATAACGTTAAAAAATTCACCAATCACTTTCTCTACACCAATATATTCCTGTACGTTGTAAGAACCAGCTTTGTCAAACGGCTGAAACTCGGAAATATAGCCTTTGATTTCATCGTCTGATAATTCTTTAAAAAAAACTTTTGCATGCTCTGAAAAGGAAATCTGTTTTAATTTTTTACGGATACTTACTCCGGTTACCACATCGTGCGCTTTGCCATTCATGGCTTTTAAAATTTTAAACGCCTGTTCAGCATTTTTTGGCTTCCCGATCAGTTTTTTTTCAAAAATCACCACCGTATCCGCGCAAACTATAAAATGTTCATCTTCACCTAAATAGGAATATACATCAAACATTTTCAGTTTGGAAAGGTATTCCGGTACTTTGTAATAATCCATGTCATACGGGAAACTTTCTGCCACTTTGGGTTTCACCACTTCTATATCAAATCCTGCATCTGATAAAATTTCTAACCGCCTCGGAGACTGAGAACCTAAGATAATTTTGGTTGGTTTTTGCATTACTTTAGAATAGCTTATTTATGAAATTGACATACTGAACAAACAGATAGGGTCCAATTCCACTCCTAAAGTACAACATCGTTGCTATACCAAGACACATAAAAACCTTTATTAAATTGCTAACAAAATGAAAGTTAGCGGAAGATTTTGCTCTAATAATGAAAAAAATAATGGCCAGTAAAGGTAAAACCAGTCCAATTCCGATAAAAACAGAAACTATTTTTAATTTAACTGTCGGAAAAAACCACATAAACGACACTAAAAGTAACAACAGCAAGAAACATAGCACATAGGCTGTTATTTTAGCTCCCTTCATTCCAAAAACAATAGGAATGGTTCTGCTACCAAATTGTCCATCTCCTTCCATATCCTCAATGTCTTTTATTATCTCTCTTAAAAAAGTAGTAAAAAATGCAAATAAACCATATACAATCGCAGCAATGGCAATTCCACTTCTTATATAGGACTCATTCGCCGTTATTTCACCTGTTTCACTGCTCTCAAACAAGGCAATTAAAAGTATAGTAAAACTGGTACACAGGGCAATCATAAAATTTCCTACGATTAATTGCTTTTTAAAGGTGTGTGCGTAGAAATTCAAAATCACCATAACGATGACTGGCAAAGTAGACAATCGGAAATTTTTTGTCAGAAACGCCAATACCAGTGTACAAACCACGCCCAGCAAGCAAAGCATTTTATAGAAATTATAGGCAGCTGTTTCATCTACAGTTTTACCGATAATTACCTTTTGCGGTCTGTTCAACCTATCAATATCTACATCAAAAATATCATTCACCACATAGCCTCCGGCTGCAATAAACAAGGTTGCGAGCACTAACAACAGAAATTCGAGATTATTTAAAACATGGCTGACGTAAAATAATTTATATGGCGATGCGGCGACCAGACAATTACGGAACAGGTACATTGTAGCTGCAATAATAAAAAGATTGACCGGTCGCGTTAGTTTTATATAATTCATGGATATAGTAATTTGTAATTTATATTCTGATTCATTTAAAATTTAAACCAATTGTCCTGCACTTTCAAAACCAACTCTATCACTTCTCTTACGCAGGCATCACCGCCTTTTTGTGCGCATATGTAATCTGCAATGGATTGTATTTCAGGTACGGCATCATTGGGACAACATTTTAATCCACAGGTTTGCATTGCTTCATAATCGGGAATATCATCTCCAATATATAACACCTTTTCGGGTGAAATATTTTCTATCGACAAAAATTCATTCAGCACACTTAGCTTATGACTGACACGGAAATAATTATGTTTGACACCTAATACTTCAAAGCGTTTATGTACGGCTTTAGAAGTTCCACCCGTTATAATGCAAATGGTATATCCTTTTTCTATAGCTGTTTTTAAAGCGAATCCATCTTTAGCATTAAATGTTCTCTGTAAATCTCCTGTCTCTGTTGCCAGCAGCTGATTATTGGTAAAAACGCCATCCACATCAAAAACAAAAGTGGTGATACTGCTTAAATTTTTCAGAAAATGCTGTTTTTCCATGGCGCAAATATACATTTAGTATGCATATTGACCAACAATACCACGTATTGGGTATTTTTCGTATTGATTTTGGTATTAAATTTGAGTATAATTGAAAAACAAAATCTTATGAAGAACTTAACTTTATTATTATTTACATTTTTTTCATTCTCTTTTGCTGCTATCGCACAAAATGGAAAAGTGGTTATGTGTGAAGATTATAGCAAAACAGACGGCACACCAACCGGGATAAACAAAAACTGGGATATCGAAAAAGAGAAAGGCAGCTACGTATACATAATCTATTCTCAGGATGCCATTATTAAAGACAAACTGATGCTATATGTAGACAAAAAGAACGACAATGGCAGCTATATCGCATTTGATACGCAGGAATTTACATATGATCCGAAAATAGACAGAAAAAAATGGGCGATGTTTGACTATAAATTTACGGAATCCGGTGATTACAGAATTTCCGTAATGGGAAAAGGTGATGATGCCCTGGCACTTACCTATACCAACATTGGATACATGAAAGAAAGTGGTGATAGTAAAACTGAAGCAAAAGATGGTGAAACGGATACTTACTATTACGAAGACTCTAAAATTACTTTTGGTGAAAGTGTGAATGACAAAGCCGAAATGATCGGCGAAGCATCTGAATTTAAATTAAAAAGCGGTAAAAGAGAAATTATATGCCTGCTTCAGCAAGACAAAGCACTAAAATGCAAAGAGATCGTAGTAAGTGTTTACTATGGTGATAACTATACAGAAAAAGTATCAGAAGAAAAATATACTATTGGCGGACTTGATTGGGACTGGGTTAAAGTGCCGGTTAATGTTACAAAAGTGGGTAAATATGTGGTAGATATTTACAACGAGAATGATACATTTATAAACTCCGGCTATTTTGAGATAAAGAAATAAACCGCTATAAGAATTACCGAATTATTATTTAGAAAACAAAGTCTATATTTAGGTATAATCGGTAATTTCAATGAATAAAAAATTGTCTTATTATTTTGCATTTACAGTTGCTCTTTCATTTTGTATACAGAGTTCTTTTGCTCAAAATAAACTACTTCTTTGTACAGGATATGACAAAGATGGCAAATACTCAGGTGCTTACAATGAATGGAACATTCAAAAAGATGGCAATTTTATGTATCTTTTTTATGAATCAGCTACTCCACTAAATGACACCTTGCTGGTAATAATTGACAAGGTATTTAACAGAACAGATACGAACTTTTACGAATTCGATCATTATTATCTGGTGCCTGATATTTCTAAAAAATGGGCAGTAAATAAGTATATATTTTCTAAAAGCGGAAAATATAAAATTACCGTATTTGACAGAAATAATAATCAGCTGGCACAACCCTATATAACAAATATTGATTTTAATGTAAACGAATACAATGAAATGAAATTTGTGGATACATGGTATTACAATCAGTCAGAAACTGGCTTTTATGAAAATAATAAAGGAGATACGATGGTTGGCAGAAATGACGTATTTTCTTATAAACAAGATGGCACCAGAGTTATTTTATATATTGGTCAAAAAGACAAACGCCCTTTAAAAACCACCCATCTGATTTCACGAATATATACAAATGACACTTGTCATGAATTTATACGTTCCAACTCGTATTATGTAGATGAAAACTGGTCTTGGACTTTTGTTCCTGTTTATTTTTATAAAAAAGGTAAATACACAGTAGAACTCTATAATGATGATGACATATTCATTAACAGTACTCTAATAGAGATAAAATAGCTACCACACTGCGTGGTGATCTTCTGACACGCCTAATGCTGTAAATTTTTCTTCTTTCCCGTCAATAACTACTGTCCCGTCAAGGGTTCCGAACGGCTGAATAAATTTACTTTTCATGATGAGTGCGTTGATATTTTCTCGACGCGCTCCTCTTGGCGAAAGATGGCAGTTTAAAACTCCATCAGCAGATTCAATCAGCCAGTCCGTTTTATCATAAGGCTCCTGCATGGTGAATTTTGCATTGGATAATAATATTTTCTTACCATCCACCCACAAAATATTTTCCATATTTGCATTAAACCTGTCCACCAGATTTACTGCAATAATTTTTCCTGACTCCGTATTTCCTATAAACGACAACCAGTTCCAGATGGTTTCGCGCGGCGGATAACCTTTGGTAAAATCGATGGAACCGTATTTTCCGCTGCTGGCATAAGTATTGACACCGCCGTTATTGATTTGCACTTTTACAGGTACACAACAGTTCTTATAGGTGAAATTAAAAGGTCTTTTATCTTTGGAAGGTGCAACGATACTTGCGCCGTTGCTGTTGTTTTCTGCTTCGATATACATTTTATATTTACCGGAATACTGCAGCAACATTTTTCCATTCTCCGTTTTGATGGAATAATTTCCCAATTTCCATTCGCTGTTCAAATCAGGATTAAAATCATTGCCAAATCCTAACGGAACTGTAGTTTTATCTTCTTCAAAAATGCCGTCTTTTAATGAATAGAAATAGGAAAAAGCCGTAGCCACCATTCCTGCATCCACAATCGCTATACCGCAGATTAAATCAGGACTAAAAACACCAAAAAATATCCAGGCCTTTCGTTCCGTTCTTCTTTTCTTAGTTAATAATCCCTGACTATCCCAAAATGAGGTATCTACATTCGTAATTAAATCGTCATACACACCAAATGGAATATGGGTGTTATTGGCAAATAAGGAAACTTGTTTAGGCTGTATCATGATTGTTTTGTATGCTAATTTATAAAGTGAATTTCAATAAATATACGGATAAAAATCAGCCCAGTAAATCTTCTATAAACTTATTTTCAAATTTCTTTCCGGGGTCAAATTCTTCTTTCAGTTTTTTAAAATCTGCTATTTTTTCATACTGATGATGCAGGTAATTTTTATCCATCGTAAACTCTTTCCCCCAATGTGGCCTGCCGTTATATTGTTTGGCAAATGCTTCATATTCGGGCAATACTTTATCCCATTTTTCATGCGCATAATTATACAAACCCAGCCATAATGCATCGCGTTTATAACAGCCACTCAGCCAGAAATCATCACCTTTGGTAAATCGTATTTCCTGAATAAAATTCAGATTATATTTATTCTCCGTAATGAACTTTTTATAGGCTCTTAAAATTTCCTTAGCACGACTAATATCAAATGTCCATTCCGTTTCGGGGTGCAAAGGAGGCTCCGGAACGATATACACTTTATAACTCTTTTCAATTCTATCCAAGGGACCTTTCATATTCCAGGTTAGCATAGTATTCAAGGACTTTGCAATGAACGGGAACAGTTTTGCGATAAAAACTAAAAAGCGATAAAACACTACCGACAATAAATAATCTTTCAGGAAAACACGGATTTTACTGTCATTAGGTTTTTCATGTGTGCGTTTATAGCGGAATACGATAATATCTTTGCAAGGCGGCAGCCACCATAATTTAAAGTGGTCATTGTCTTTTAAATAATCATCGAGATGTTCAACCACCTCATCAAAAGGAAGGGTGGTTGTATAATCATGCAGGGTAAATGCATCCGTTACCTGCAAGGTAATTTCTGAAATCACGCCGAGGCAGCCTAAATTCACCACAGATGCATTAAATAAATCTGTGTCTTTTTCTTTATTGATAATTAGTTTTGAACCATCTGCTTTTATCAAACTAAACTCTCGCATTTGCGAACCCAGAATCTGAAACTGAATGCCCGAACCATGTGTACCTGTGGAAATAGCACCGGCGATAGATTGCTGATCAATAGAACCTAGGTTCAGTAAAGCCAGACCTTCTTTGTCCAGTAAATTATTTAATTGCCAGAGTTTAATACCGGCTTGTACAGTCACTAACTTTCGCTCTTTATCAATGTGGGTAATCTTGTTGTAGTAATCTAAATTAAGCAGCGCTTCATTAGTGGCACATATCCCCGACCATGAATGCCCGGTGCCCACCATTCGTATTTTTTGGTGATTTTTTACAACGGAGATAATCTCCTCTTCTGTTTCCGGCTGAAAATAGTTGGCAACCTGACTCTGTACATTTTTTGCCCAGTTTTTGAAAACGTAATTCTGCTGCTGCTTCATGAATTAAAAGTAGCAAAAAAATTGGAACAGGGATAACACAGATTAAACAGAATAGTACGATTGCACATATACAATCATTCTGTCATCTGAGAAATCATAATAATCTGCTAAATCTGTGTTCTATTTTACCAGTTCACCATATAGTTCTGCACGCTGCTCCTGTACTTTTTTATCGGTCAGGTATTCATCATACGTCATCATTTTATCCAGCATACCGTTTGGTGTAAGCTCAATAATTCGGTTGGCAATCGTATGGGTAAATGTATGGTCATGAGACGTAAATACGATGGTTCCAGCATATTCTATCAAACCATTATTTAACGCCGTAATAGACTCTAAGTCCAGGTGGTTGGTTGGTTCATCTAAAATCAGGAAATTGGCTTCTTCCAGCATCGTTTTACTCATCATACAACGCACTTTCTCTCCTCCTGAAAGTACCGTACACTTTTTCAATGACTCTTCCCCGCTGAATAACATTCTCCCTAAAAATCCACGAATAAAAGTTTCATCTTTTTCTGCTGAATATTGTCTTAGCCAATCCACTAAATTTAAATCGTTATTCTTAAAATAAGATGCGTTATCGTTCGGCACATAAGATTTGGTGATAGTTACTCCCCATTTAATCTCTCCTCTTGTTGCGGGTTGTTCTCCTGCTAATATTTTAAAGAAATTAGAAACCACGAGACCGTCTTTAGAAATGAAGGCAATTTTATCACCTTTGTTTACTGTAAACGTTACATCCTTGAATAACTGAGTACCATCTTCCAGATTAAAACCAACATTATGTACATCCAGAATCATATCTCCCGCATCTCGGCTTTGTTTAAAGAAGATACCCGGATATTTTCTGCTGGACGGTTTGATTTGTTCGATATCCAGTTTTTCCAACGCTTTCTTACGCGATGTTGCCTGCTTGGATTTGGATGCATTAGCACTAAAACGGGCAATGAAATCTAATAATTCCGCTTTCTTTGTCTCGTTTTTCTTGTTTTTATCCGCACGTTGTTTTAATAACAACTGCGATGTCTCATACCAGAAAGTATAGTTACCGGTATACAGGTTAACCTTATTAAAATCGATATCTACGATATGCGTACATACCATGTCTAAAAAGTGACGGTCATGCGATACAACAATCACCGTATTCTTAAAATCCGCCAAAAAATCTTCCAGCCATGAAATGGTATTTACATCCAGATCATTCGTTGGCTCATCGAGAATAAGGATATCCGGATTACCAAATAAAGCCTGCGACAACAACACTTTAATTTTATCTGTAGAGGGCAGTTCCTTCATCAGTTTATAATGCTGATCTTCTTTTACACCTAAATTGCTTAATAAAGTTGCGGCATCACTTTCTGCATCCCAACCATTCATTTCAGCAAATTCCGATTCTAAATCACCCACGCGCATACCATCTGCATCCGAGAAATCAGGCTTTGCATACAACGCATCTTTTTCTTTCATTACATCATACAGGCGTTTATTACCCATCATTACAGTATCTATTACGGTATTTTCTTCAAAGGCAAAGTGATTTTGTGACAAAACAGACATACGCTCTCCGGGCGAAAACTCAATATTTCCGGTAGTAGATTCTATTTCACCGGAAAGTATCTTTAAAAAAGTAGATTTCCCGGAACCATTCGCTCCAATTACACCATAACAATTGCCATGAGTAAACTTTACATTCACTTCGTCAAACAACACCCGTTTCCCGTACTGAAGTGATAAATTATTAACTGTAATCATAAATTTTTCTGAATTTAGGGCAAAGATACGCTAATAAACTAGTAAGGCAAAAGTAAAAGCCAAAAGCACTTTGGATTTAATGATTTTTTGAACTGAAATTTATATCCAAAATCATATTAAAATAAGGCTTGAAGACCAAAAAAATAAACAGCTCCGAATATTCGGAGCTGTTTTATATGCTGTTTGTGAAGTGTAATAAAAAAAGGCAAGTTACTTACAGCGCACCGCTCAACCGACTACCTTTGCTGCCTTCCGACCCTGGAGGATTTGTCAGGAGCTGGTCGTATAAGACTTGCCCGACTGCAAAGATACATCTTTATTCAGGATTCCAAATTAAAAATAAGGT
Source organism: Sphingobacteriales bacterium (assembly GCA_016721245.1). GTDB lineage: Bacteria > Bacteroidota > Bacteroidia > Chitinophagales > JADIYW01 > JADJSS01. The sequence goes on along the minus strand of JADKIQ010000004.1, from coordinate 176,541 downwards.
TAAATAAATACACAAATCAATTTACGGAATTGAACTCTTTTGGCATTTCACTTTTTCCTTCTTACTTTTATACCATGACAGATATGGATTTTAATAAGAACGAAGACGCCATGCGACTGGCGGTAGACGAACTGAAAGCGAAATTGCAAAAAGTATATTTGGGCGGCGGACAAAAGAAAATTGATTCCGAACACAAAAAAGGAAAACTGACTGCCAGAGAACGTATTGAATATCTTTTAGATAAAAACACTGAATCCATAGAAATAGGTGCACTTACGGGTGATGATATGTATCACGAACAAGGTGGCTGCCCGGGCGGCGGTGTGGTGGCGGTGATTGGTTATGTTTCCGGCAGACAGTGCCTGATTTTGGCGAATGATGCCACCGTAAAAGCTGGTGCCTGGTTCCCTATCACCGGCAAAAAGAATCTGCGTGCTCAGGAAATTGCCATGGAGAACCGATTACCTGTCATTTATCTGGTGGATAGTGCCGGTGCTTACCTTCCGATGCAGGATGAAATTTTCCCGGACAAAGAAAACTTTGGCAGAATTTTCAGAAATAATGCAAAAATGTCCTCTATGGGCATACCGCAAATAGCCGCTATTATGGGCAGCTGTGTGGCCGGCGGCGCCTACTTGCCTATTATGAGTGACGAAAGTCTGATTGTTGAAGGCTCCGGCAGTATCTTCTTAGCCGGTCCTTATCTGGTAAAATCTGCTATCGGAGAAAGTGTAGATAAAGAAACACTGGGTGGCGCGGTAACACAAACCGCCATTAGTGGTGTTTGCGATTACAAAGTGAAAGATGACAAGGAATGTCTGGATACCATCAAAAAACTGATTAATAAATACGGTAAATTTGAGAATGCCGGTTTCGACAGGATTAAACCCAAAAAGCCCAAAGCAGCTGAAAAGGAAATTTACGGTATATTTTCTACCACAAAACCTTATGATATCAGAGATGTGCTGAAAAGAATGGTAGATGACTCCGAACTGACAGAATATAAAGAAGATTACGGACAAACCATAGTTTGTGCTTATGCACGTGTGGATGGATGGAGTGTAGGAATTGTTGCCAATCAGCGCTCGGTGGTGAAAAGCCAGAAAGGAGAAGTTCAGATTGGCGGTGTAATCTATTCAGATTCAGCAGATAAAGCAGCACGTTTTGTTATGCTGTGCAATCAAAAGAAAATACCATTGATTTTTATGCAGGATGTTACCGGTTTTATGGTGGGTTCCAGAAGCGAACAAGGCGGCATTATTAAAGATGGCGCGAAACTGGTGAATGCCGTGGCAAACTCTACCGTTCCTAAGTTTACGGTGATTACCGGCAATTCATACGGGGCAGGAAACTATGCCATGTGCGGCAAAGCATATGACCCGCGATTAATTGTTGCATGGCCAACAGCCAAGATAGCTGTAATGGGTGCAGATCAGGCGGCAAATACCATTTTGCAGATGCAAATGGGTGCTTTAGAATCCAAAGATGGTCCGCAGCTTTCTGACGAAGAAAAACAACAAACATTAAAAAAAATAAGAGACCATTATTACAAAACAACCACCTCTTATTATGCAGCGGCACGCTTATGGGTAGATGCCGTGATTGACCCGCTGGATACCAGAAAATGGATTTCAACAGGAATAGAAGCTGCTAACAATGCACCGGTAGAAAAATTTAATGTGGGTGTATTACAGGTTTAATTACAATATAAAAACAAAATAATGAACAAAATAAAAAGCTTATTCGTACTCTTACTTCCTATCGCATTTTTTGCTTGTAAAAAAACAGAAGTTGATCAGGCAAAAGTAGACCGCGAAATCATTCGTCAATATATTCGTGATAATGGAATTACTAACGCTGATTCCACTGCATCCGGATTATTTTATGCAATCACAGACTCTGGTGTTGGAGCAAGTCCAACTGCCACTTCCACCGTTTGGGTGTATTACAGAGGTTCTTACACCACCGGTGTTACATTCGATCAGAGCGAAGCAGGAACGTTCATCCCTATTTCGTTAGTCAACGTAATACAAGGCTGGAAAGAAGGTATTCCTCTAATCAAAAAAGGCGGCGAAATAAAATTATTTATCCCTTCTGCATTAGGTTATGGAACAACGGGCAGCGGAACAATCCCGGGAAATACGGTATTGATATTTAATATAAAGCTGGATAACTTCCAGTAATTACTTTAATTTCTCTGCCAGTTTATTTGCCAGTTTTTCTACATCGTTTGGCCATCGGGCAGTAATCAGGTTTCTGTCTTCTACTAAAAACGGAATGAAACTGGATACGCCTGTTTCAAAATTATTTTTGTCATGCAGATAGTTTCCAATTTCATCCTGCACATATGCAGGATAGGTTCTGTAATAGTCGCCCAGTTTCCATTTCGTCAGATAATACGCCAGTTTTTCCAGCGACTTGGTTAATGCGGTAATTTTATAATCATAGATGACACTCTTTCCTGTTGCCGGATCAATACTTCTCGCCAATACCAAAGGGCCATGGCAAACCGAACCAACCAGTTTATTGAGTTTAAAAAACTCCACTACTTTTTGCTGCAGTGTTTTGCTTTCCAGATACTGACGCATGCCTTTTGCATGTCCGCCGGGTAAGAACAATAAATCAAACTCCGCAGGATGAATTTCATTATATTTTATTGGATGTTGAAATTCATCGGACTGCAATAGTAAATGATATGCTTCAATAGCGTCTTTTTTTGCACCCAACTGTCCGAAAATAACACCTGTGAGCAGTAAGGGATCCGTTGCACCTACCACACCGTTCTCTGTAGCAAATACAATTTTATTTCCCTTTGCTTTCAGGATTTTCCAGGTAATGGCGACTTCTGTGGTATCAAAATCCTTGTCAGGTATAGGTATCAGTACACTTTTAATCGGCATATTTTTAGGTATTCACACAAAAATACACAATGTAGCTTCAATTTATAAAATAAAAAAAACGGCATTGCTGCCGTTCTAAAAAAGCTATGCTAATAACTACATCCATTTCGCAACGAATGCATTAAGGTCTTTCCTGAGTTTGTTAAATAATAATTCAAATGTTTGTACTCTTTCTCTCAACTCGGTGTGATCGTCAATTTTTCTTTTATCACTCGCCACCGGATTATGCTCTACATTCTTCACCAAAACATCTTCGCATGCATTAATATCATGTCGTAAAATATCAATTTGTTCTGTCTGAATAATCAGTTTATTTTGAAAACGCTCTACCAAGCCATGCATTTCTCTGTCGGTATTTTTGGAAGCTACTTCTTCTAATCGTTTTCTCATAGTAACAATATCTTCTTCATAAAAGAACAAGATATTTTTCCATTCTCTGTGATCGTGGTGTAATTCTGCTAAGTGTTTTTGTTGTGGCATAGATAATTTATTTAGAACAAAGTTGAAGGAATGCAAGCAGAAATACTATGATTAATATCATGCTTTTTTATGACTTTTTACATCCCTGAATAGGAACCGGAAAAGTAACAACCTAATCGTTGTTAAAAACAGTAAAAGGTTGTTGGTTTAGACATTAACCATCGCCTTATCTTCCGTTTTCAGGAAGAAATGCGGGTAATACTGATGCAGCAACATCACAAACATATCGTGAGGAACATCATGAAATGTACCGTAATCTTTGAGGTATTCCATAAACACCTCTCCTTTTTCATCATATTGCTGGAAGATAGAATCGTTTACACCATCAAACTCCATCGGCTGCACGCCTAAGTGTTCGCATAATTCTATATTGAACGCAGGTGTAGCTTTCACCCAGTTTCCGTTTAAGTATATTTCACTGCAGGCATGAAAAACCAATACATCTGTCTTTAATACCTGAATTAATTTTTCAACGCCAATATGATTCTTTACATCAAAAAAGCAGAAACGGCTCGGAATATCTGCGGCACGCAGGCACGCATTCAGCAAACAGGCTTTTTCAATGCAGTATCCGCTCTTGTTTTCTCTGTTAAAAAGTGAACTTGCTTTCATGGCAGTATGGCGTAAATCTATATTGTATGGATTGTATCGCCAGCCATCTCGAACGGCGTAATATAACTTAACCGCAATTTTAGTTTTATCAATTTCGTTGCCAATCGTGTTCTTTACAAAACGTTGTATATCCGGTTGCTCACTGTCCACAAAATAAGTTGGGCGCAAATACAATTCAATTCCCAAAGGTGCGTTGTTCATAATGTAAAGATATAAAAGCTATAAGGCATTTACGAATACTTTCCGTAATCTATGAAATGATGATGCTAACAACATTTATTTTTCATCATTTAGTAACGATTGTGGGAAAAAATCAGTTTCGTGCCCTAAAAAAATCTTAATTTAGCGTTCAATTACATATGTCAGAAGATTTAGAACCGAAAATACCAAAAAAGCGTAAACCAAATTTTATCTACGCCATCATCAGTATTGCTATGATATTATTTATCATAGGATTGTTTTCGTTTGGTGTTTTTACCGTTCAGAAAGAAATCAACAAGATTAAAGAAGGTATTGAAATCGATTTGAATCTGAAAGCAGATGTTTCTGAGGAACAAAAAACTGCGATTGCATCTTACCTGAAAAAACAGAATTATGTTTCAAAAATCACGTTTAAAAGCAAAGATGTTGCCGCAGAACAATTTGAACGGGAACTTGGACAAAATTTCAGAGAGATTTTAGGTGAAAATCCCTTATACGATGCATACATCATCAATTTAAAAGCGGATTACTCCAATCCCGATTTTGTAAAAGATGTAAAATCGGCTTTAGTCGGATTGAGTGGCGTACAGGAAGTCTTTTATTCCGATATGGCGGTAAGTACGACCGGAGCTACTTTAAAACCAATTACTATAGGCATCGTTATTTTAAGCATCATTATGCTGATTGTCGCTTTTCTGATTATAGATAATACCATACGACTGATGATGTATTCACAGCGTTTTACCATCAGAAGTATGCAGCTGATTGGCGCTAACGAATGGTTTATCATTAAGCCATACATCATCAAATCCATTGTTTCGGGAGTTATCAGCGCAATGATAGCCATTATGGTGCTGGCAGGCCTTATCTATTTAACAATTTATAAGTTTTCTATTGATTTTACAGGACAAGATTTTGTAACTTTGTCACTGATAGCTGTCAGTTTAATCATTTTCGGTATTTTAATATCCATTACCAGCACCTATCTTGCAGTAAACAAATACCTGAAAATAAAACTGGACGAATTATATTAAAAAGCAGATTATGGCAAAAAATCAACCTTCCTCTAAAAATATTCCTCAGGCAAAACAGGCACAGGCTACTGTAAAAAGTACGGTTAAACCTAAAACAAGTTCAGGCAGCTGGTTCAGATTACCGGCCAGTCAGAATTCTACGCTTTTGTTTGATAAAACCAACTATCTTATTTTGGGATTAGGTGCCTTCTTAATCATCCTCGGATTTATCTTAATGAGTGGCGGAAATACGGATCCAAATGTCTTTAACGAAGCTGAAATCTATTCTTTCAGAAGAATCACTTTAGCACCAATTACCGTTATTGCAGGGTTTTTCGTAATTATTGTGGCCATCTTAAAAAAACCTGCTGCTACCAGCGAAGTTTAATAATAACACACACTTATGACACTTGTACATGCTATTATCCTTGCCATTATAGAGGGATTAACAGAATTTTTGCCCATTTCGTCCACGGCACATATGAAAATAGTAGATTTCCTGGTGGGTATACCAGAAACACCGTTCAGAAATCTGTATGAAATTGTAATTCAACTGGCGGCTATTTTATCGGTGGTGGTATTATTCTGGCGCAAGTTTTTGGATTTTAAAAACATTAAATTCTATATCAAATTAGTAATTGCGGTTATACCAGCCTTAGTCTTTGGTGCATTACTGAAAAAACATATCGACAATGTATTAAGCAATCTAACTTTTATCGCTTGTATCATGATTGCGGGGGGTATCATTTTATTGTTTGTAGATAAATGGTTTACAAAAAACACGATTGACAGTGAAGAAAAAATCGACTATTTTACCTCTTTGAAAATAGGTTTATTTCAGGTACTCAGTATTTTATTTCCGGGATTAAGCAGAAGTGCGTCTACCATCATTGGCGGTATGAGTCTTGGACTAACTAAAAAAGAAGCTGCTGAATTTTCATTTTTCCTTGCTGTGCCAACCATGCTGGCTGCCAGTGCCAAAAGCACGCTGGATGTAATACAGGAAGGCAGTGTTTCTTTTGCAACACCTGAAATCATTGCTCTAGCCGTTGGTTGCATCGTTTCGTTTGTGGTGGCATTATTCGCCATAAAATCATTTATAGAAATCGTGCAAAAATTCGGATTTCGTTTCTTTGGTATCTACAGAATCATTATCGGTTCTGTGATTTTACTCCTCCTTTTATTTAATCACTAACAAGATTTTCACACATTCGGTATGACAAGCACTATGGATTTTTCAGAAGGAGAAGTTATTTTAATTGATAAGCCATTGGACTGGACCAGTTTTGATGTGGTGAATAAAATTAAATTCGCATTGAAGAGAACAGTTGGTCCTGTGAAAATTGGCCATGCAGGTACACTGGACCCAAAGGCCACCGGCTTACTGATTCTTTGCACGGGAAAGAAAACAAAAGACATTCAGCAAATTCAGGATGCCGATAAAACATATACGGGTGCTTTTTTTCTGGGTGGTACTACCGAATGTTTTGACTCTGAAAAAGAAGTTAATGAGACATTTGATATTTCCGGCATTACGGAGGAAGCTATTTATGATTGCGCTAAAAGTTTTGTTGGTGAGCAGGAACAATTTCCTCCAATCCATTCTGCCGTAAAAATTGATGGAAAGCGTGCCTATGATTTAGCCCGCGCAGGAAAAGAAGTAGCCGTAAAATCAAAAGTAATTACCATCAAAAAAATTGATATTGTAAAAATTGAATTGCCCCTGATTTATTTTAATGTAGAATGCACCAAAGGAACCTATATCCGAAGCCTGGCAAATGACTTTGGAAAGAGATTAAATAACGGGGCTTATTTACATTCGTTAAGAAGAACTCAAATCGGCAAATATGATGTAAAGGATGCATTTACCGTAGAACAGTTTCTGGAGAAAATTTAATACATTTAAAGCTAAGAGTACAAAGAAACGACCATGCAGATTCATAAAGGCTTAGATAATTTACCCAGGTTCAAAAATGCGGTGCTCACCATTGGCACGTATGACGGCGTTCATTTCGGGCATCAGCAAATTATCAAGCGCATCAATGATATTGCACAGGAAATAAACGGTGAAAGTATTTTACTTACGTTTGATCCGCATCCGCGTTTAGTACTGCATCCGGACGATGAAAAATTAAAATTGATTTCTACCATTGACGAAAAAGAAGAACTGCTGGAAACATTCGGGTTAAACCATCTGGTGATTAATGAATTTTCCAAAGAGTTTGCCAATATGGATGCAACAGAATATGTAGAAAAAATTCTCGTAAATAATTTTCATCCAAAGAAAATTGTGATTGGTTACGATCATCGTTTTGGCAAAGACAGAAAAGGAACTATTGATTTGTTACGTTCACTTGCTTCCACCTATCATTTTGAAGTGGAAGAAATTCCCGCACAAACACTGGATGAAATCTCCGTAAGTTCTACCAAAGTGCGCAATGCCTTGCTAGAAGGCGATATCAAACATGCCAACCAGTTTTTAGCGCATCCATTTACCATCAAAGGAAAAGTAGTACACGGCGATAAGATTGGCAGGATACTGGGCTTCCCTACCGCCAACATCGAAATCTCTAATCCGCATAAGCTCATTCCGGCTTCCGGTGTGTATGCGGTAAAAATAAAAATTGACGGACAGTTTTATAAAGGTGCGCTTAGCATCGGTTACCGAGAAACGGTTTTCGACAACAGTAAATTGACGATTGAAGTGTTTATTTTAGACTTTGACGGAGATTTATACAACAAAGATTTAGACATGATTTTCGTAGATTACCTTCGTCCGCAAATCAAATACGACAACTGGGATTTACTGAAAGTGCAAATTGAAAAAGATGTGGAAGCGGTGAGAAATGCTGTTTAATTATAATCATTTATTTCCTTTTTCGTATCTTGTTGTATAAATCATTTCTATGCAATTGCTCAACCAATCAGTAACCTGTCCCTGGTGCAATACATATTATGCCGCTCGCCCTACGACGACCAACTGCATGAATTGCGGCGGTCCGCTGCCAAGAAGTATTAACGGTGACAAAGGAGAAAAACCATCATTGCCGCCACGTGATTTACCGAAAGTTTTCAAACAAAAGGTATTGCTCTGGAAAAATACCCATGCAATTATTGGCATTATTTTTATGATTGTGGGTATACCCTTGATTGCTCTTTTTGGGTTTGGTTTGCTCTTTGCGATCATTGGTTATTTTTTATACAAACACGGAAAACGTATTGGTGAGGAAAAGATACAGGCACTCACAAATGGTGTTGCTGCGGAAGGGAAAATATTGTCTGTTGAAAGAGATACCTCTCAAAGTATCAATGGCAGAAATCCTTTTCTTATTACCTATACCTTTGCTGTAAAAGGCGGTGCAGAACAATTAGATAAAATTGTAAGCTGGGATGAAAACAATCTGTACCGAAGAGAAGGAGAAGATATCTGGGTAGTCTATATTCCAGAAAATCCGGAGATAAGTTCGCCGTGGCCGCCGATGGTGTAAGAAAATTTTGAATTTTGAATTAAAAATGTTTTTTTAAAACTCAGGTTTTTGCTAATAACTAATCACTTATAACTATTACTTTTTAATCATGGCAATATGCGGTATTTCATCTTCCATGTACCACTCGCCTACTGCTGTAAAACCAAAGCTTTCATAAAATTTCTGAAGGTATAACTGCGCGGAGATTTTAATCGGTAAGTGAGGAAATACCTGCGTTATTTTTTCCATTGCTTTTACCATGAGCTGCCTTCCGTAACCTTCTTTTCTGTATTTGGAACTGCTGACAACCCGTCCAATGGAAGCATAGCCTTCATAAGAAATTCCAGATGGTACTAAACGGCAGTAAGCCACTAATTCAGCATTCTTGTACAACATCAAATGGTAACATTTTCTGTCCTTATCATCAATGTCTTTGTAAATACAATTTTGTTCTATCTGGAAAACATCTTCCCGTAATTGCAATACATCGTATAACTCGGTAACCGTTAAATCATCAAAATATTTGAGAATGGTTTGCAGCATAGTTCTTTGCTTTGCTTGAAATAAAAAAGAAAAATTATTCTCCGAAATACTCCGCGTAGATATTTTCCGTTTCCTGCAGTTTAATGCTGTGCAACTGACAGCCTTTTATATGCGGTTCCAGTTGCTGCCAGATAATTCTTGTCAGATTTTCCGTAGTTGGATGTACTGTAGACGGAATAAAATTAACGTCTAAATTCAGGTTGGTATGATCCAGTCTGTCTACAATTACCTCTTTAATAATCTGGCTCAGTTCTTTTACATTGATGATAAATCCTGTTTCCGGATCCGGCTCGCCTTTAACCGTCACAAATAAAATATAGTTGTGTCCATGCCAGTTTTTGTTGGCGCATTTACCAAAAATGGTATCATTTTGTTCTTCCGACCAATGGTTGTTATACAGCCTGTGTGCTGCATTAAACGTTTCTCTGCGTGTTAAATAAATCACAGTACAAATTTAAGAATTAAGATTTGAGATTTGAGATTTGAGAAGTTATTTTTTAATTAAACATCTATATTTGTATTTACTTGATGGAAAATCTGAATTCTTATGTCTGAAATCTTAAATCAAAAAATCACTATTATAGCCGCCACTAAACTCGAATTAAAGCCTCTATTTGATCATTTTCAGCCAAAATCTGCAGATTTTGCAGGTTTATATGTTGCGGGTGAAGAATTACATTTTTTAATTACCGGAATGGGTATGATGAACACAGCTGCACATTTGGCCTTGTATTCGCAGCAATATAATCGTGATTTTTATATAGATGCAGGAATTTGCGGTGCATTTAACCGGAATTTACAGATTGGCGAAGTGGTGCAAATTATATCCGAAACCTATGGTGATTTTGGCGTAGAAAACGACGAAGAATTCCAGGATTTTTTTGATTTAGGCTTTATTGACACCAAAGAAGATGCTTTCCAGTATGGATTATGCGAACCGGTATTGTCAGCATTTCATACCAAAATAAACCTACCAAAGGCTACATCTATAACGGTGAATAAGGTACACGGAAACGAGAAAACGATAAAAATCATTCAGGAGAAATATAATGCCGATACAGAAAATATGGAAGGACTGGCATTTTATTATGTATTGAAATTAATTAATAAGCCTGGAATTGAGATTCGTTCCATTTCTAATTATGTTGAGAGAAGAAATAAAGATAACTGGAATATTAAAGACGCTGTAGTAAATCTGAATAATGCAATATTGAAATTACTTTAGATTACTTTCTCTCACGATGTACAAGGGGCGCTGTTTTACATTATCCATAATTCTGCCCAGATATTCACCGATAATCCCCAGGCAAATTAATTGGACACCTCCAATAAACAAGATACTGACCATCAAAGATGACCATCCTTGCACTACATCATGTTTAAAATATTTTTGGTACAGGGTATAAAGAATGAAGAAGAAAGATATCAAGGATACGGCAAAGCCTAGATAAGTGGCTAATCTCAACGGAAGGTTTGAAAAAGCGGTAATACCATCAAATGCGAACGAAAACATTTTAGAATAGGAATAGTTAGTTTTTCCGGCATATCGTTCCTCTCTGTTGTATGATACAAATGTCTGATTAAAACCAGCCCAGGCAATCTGTCCGCGTAAAAACTTATTCCGTTCCGGCATAGACACAATAATATCATTAATCTTTTTAGAAATAATACGAAAATCTCCGGTGTCTAAAGGAATGGAAACTTCCGACAAGCGATTGATAAAACGATAGAATAATTTTGCCGTCATTAATTTATGCCAGGATTCGCCTACCCTTTGTTCGCGTTGGGCGTAAACAACATCGTAACCCTCTTTCATTTTGTTATACAGTTCCTTAATCAGTTCAGGTGGGTCCTGTAAATCGGCATCAATGATAACAATAGTATCTCCCTTGGCATTTTCCAGTCCTGCAAAGACCGCTAACTGATGTCCGAAATTCTTGCTGAAATCGATATACTTAACCTGTGCATTTTTTAGCGAAAGTTCTTTAATGATATTCAGCGAATTATCTTTACTTCCGTCATTCACAAAGATAAGTTCGTAATCATTGCTAATTGCAGTAACGGAATTTACCAGTCTTTCATATAAGACTGGCAAGTTACTTTCTTCATTAAAAACCGGTATGACCACTGAAATATCCACGAAGCTAATTTACGATTTACGATGTATGAATTACGATTTATTGTGAGTTATTTTTTAGGATTTTCATATAAAATCATTCTAGCAAATCCAGATTTAAAACTATATAATTCTCTCCAAGATTTTAATTCTCTGATTTGTTCGTCAGAAAAATCATTTGCAACATTGGAAAATACAATATATTGAAGTGAGTCTATTAATTTACCGTTTATATTTAATATTCTTACCGAATCATTCATCATATCTGTCTGATATAAACTTGTATTCATAGGAAAAACTGTGCCTATACTCTTATTTATAAATCTTGTGTGATATTCAAGCAGGAAATTAGTTTTTTCCCTGCATTTAAAATAGGATACATGCGCCAGCGTGCAATCCCATCCATTGGATATAGGTACAGGATAGATTTGAAAATGTCCCAGCAGCAAGATAAGTATTGTAAGAATAGAGTATATTCTTTTTCTTTCTGATAAAAACTGTAATACAGGAAACAACATCATTAAATACACTATTAAAAAATAACGATGGTTGATGGGATTGGTGAATGGTAAAAATGCAACTAAAAATATAATTGCCGGAATCAGCCAAAGTAAGGTATACTTATCCAGTTTTCTTTTTTGAATGACATAAAATAAACTCAGGGAAGTAAGAATAAGTATTCCCAAATCAAAGAAACAACGTGCAATGGAAAATCCGTTTTTTAATAAACCCATAGCATCTGCCAATCCCCGCTGCTCACTCCAGCCTTCCGCTTTTGTAGCAAACAACCAGCCTGTATGTGTGAAGTGGTTTATATACCAAGCGAATACAATAGCAATTGCAGGTACAAACAATATATTCCATTTAAACCAAGTTTTAAACTGCTTATTTTCTAAAAAGAATATTGTTACAGACAATGAAGCGACACAAAATAAACCACGAAGCGAAATCCCAACTATTCCAAGTATAAGAAAAACGAATAGTATTTTATTTTTATTAAAATAAGAAACCAAAGCAGCTAAATATAAACTCAGCAGCACGGCATCATAACTTACCAGCGTGTTTTGTGTAATAACTGCAGGAATGGTAAAGAACAACACCACACCCATTATCTGCTGTGTTTTGGAAAAAGAAAAATGTTGCAGCAGACTGATAAATGATACAATTCCTAATATCGTGAATGGCAACATGGATAAATGGGCTGCCATTAAATTTTTACCAAAAAGATGATAAAATGCAGTTACATATATGTAAAATAACGGAGGATGTCCGGCATCAAATTGTGCTGGTGTAATAAAATCGTGAAAACCATAATCATAAAAATGCTGGGTGATGGTAGACGTCAGAATGGTATCCCAGAAAAAAGGTAAATGCCAGGAAAATATATTTAACAGAATGGCAAGAACTATGGCAAGCAAATAAATGTTGTTATTTTTCAGCAGGTTCACTTATCAAAAATAACATTTTCAATCTATATTTACACGATGCAACCGCTTACACTCGCTATTTCACCTTGTCCGAACGACACCTTCATCTTTGATGCCCTGCTGCATAAAAAGATTGATACGGAAGGACTGGATTTCAAACTGGTCTTTGCCGATGTGGAACAACTGAATCAGGCGGCATTTCAGCAGCAATACGATATCACCAAACTGAGCTACCATGCATTTTCCTATGCGTCTGATTGTTATACACTGATGCGCTCCGGCAGTGCTTTGGGCAATAACTGTGGCCCCTTACTAATCAGTAAAGAAGTATTGACTGAAGAATCCCTTAACAATAGCACCATTTGTATTCCAGGAAAATTCACCACGGCTAACTTACTGTTTTCACTAAAATACCCGAACGCAAAAAACAAATCATTTATTATATTTTCAGAAATAGAAAATAAGGTGCTTGACGATACATTTGATACTGGCGTCATTATACATGAAAACCGTTTTACCTATGAACAGAAAGGCTTAAAGAAAATCATCGATTTAGGTGAATACTGGGAACAAACCTATAAAGTGCCCATCCCTTTGGGTGGCATCGCTATCAAACGAAGTTTCGATGCGGAAATTCAAAAAAGTGTGGAACGTATTATTAAACGAAGTATCGAATTTGCTTTTGCCAATCCTGATTCCTCTAAATCATTTGTAGCTGAGCATTCTCAGGAAATGAGTGAAGATGTTTGCAGGCAGCATATCAATTTGTACGTGAATAAATACAGCGTTGAATTAGGGTTTGATGGAGAATATGCAGTGAATACCTTGTATAAAATCGCTCAGGAACATAAAATCATACCAGAATTAAATAAGTCGATATTTGTAGAATAACTTATTTACTGGCAAAATCTTTCAATTCATCGAGACGTTGCTGAATACTTAAATTCCAGGCGGTTTGTTGTTTCACATCTGTACTGTGTTTCGTTTCTCTGTCGTAATCATTTTCCTCATTTGCCCATTCTTTCATTATATCTTTACTGATTACTTTCAGTTTTGCAATATCTTTGGCAGAATGTACATTCTCTGCCAGACGTTTACGAAATAATCGTGCATATAATTCCGTGATATCGAAATGGAGCTGTTCGTGTTTTAAAATATAGTCGGATTGGAGTTTCTTTTTACTCCAGGATAGTTTCGGAAAATATTTTGCAGTAACGACCCAGTCAATCTGATTTCCTTTGGTATAATAGGAAAACTCGACGGAAGAAGCCGTCATAGCCACTTCTGAAGAATAATCAATTGGAGTACCCTGAAAATCAGCCCACTTCAAACTTCTGTTGGCTGTCCAGGTAAAAAACGTTTTATATCCTTCATCTCCTGCAGGTGGTAAGGCAAATGCAGAAACAAGAGTTATGACAGACGATATGAAAAGCAAGATTTTTTTCATAATAAGCACAACGCAAAAAACATACCGAATATTTGAAAATGGATTGTTAAGAAAGCTGAATTATCAAAAGTTGTTTATGATAGACATCAAACGCATCGATTAAATCCTCAATAAAGACAGAGCCATACTTTGCGTAATATGCTGAAAAGTTCTCTACGCGTTCCTGCAATGAATTATTAGGAAACAACTGCGTTTTAATTTTTTCTATCTGATTCAGTTCGGTTTCATTTTTTTGTTTCAACGATTTCATAAGACGCTTCTGAATACTGTCCACACTTTGCAAAGACTTTTGCAGCTCGGCACCTACCGCATTTACCAGACTTGCATCTATATTTTTTGCCAGTTCCTGTAGTTTTGCAAACGTATTTTCCAATTCACTTTTAAAAACAGAAACATCGATATCTTCATCTGTATTATTTGCAATGAACTCTTTCTTTAAGTCTTCCGTTTCTTTAAAAAAATCCTGTATCTCCAATCCTATTTTTTCTGCTTTTTTAGCATTTGCTGTAGTCACAAGTAAAGCAGAATTTCGCAATAACAACTGCGGAAAATTCACCTTGTAAAAATCAAATACCGGTTTCAGTTGCAGCCAGTAGCTCAATTCACCGGCACCGCCAATATATGCAAGTGACGGCAAAATCTTCTGCTGAAATAACGGACGTAAAATTACGTTGGGAGAAAAACGTTCCGGATGATTTTCCAGTTCTGATAAAATTTCACTTTCCGTAAATTTGAATTCTGAATTCTGAATTCTGAATTCTGAATTTTCTTTTACGATTCTTTCACGGGAATTTTCACTTAAATAAAATAAATTAATTTCTCGTGGAAAGGCTTGTTGCTTATACCCTTTTGCATCTAATTCAGTTAATTGTTGTGTAACCAATTTAAAGGAATTTCCATTCAGCAGTTCGTCTTTCATTACATCAGCATACTGTTGTTTAAATGCTCTGTCGTTTCCATCCACAATTACTAAACCATAAGAACCGAATAAGGTATTGACTAAATATCTTGTTGCCGCTGTTAGTGTAGGTTTTACATATGCATTTTGAAAAATATCGATTAATTGATTGGAATATTCACTTTCACCTAAAATAGTTTTTAGTTCTTCTATTAAAGGTGAAATACTTTGTGTAGAATATTCTCCCGTCGCACCGCCTTGTTTATCGGTCCATTCAATCTTTTTATTGTACAGATAAATATGATTGATTTCTTCAAAATCGTGATCCTCACTGCCCATCCAGTATACGGGAACAAAATTGTAGTTAGGGTATTTTTCCTTTAAATGTTTGCAGGTAGAAATCGTTTGCGCAATTTTATAAATATAGTAGAGTGGTCCCCCGAAAATATTCAACTGATGTGCAGTAACGATACAAAAGGTATTCGGGTTTTCAAGCGAAGTTATATTTTCAGAAACGTAAGCAGAAATTTCAAGATCAGCGTATTGGTTTCTGATCGTTTCGACTAAAGCCTTTCTATCTATAATTTCTTTCTGCTTATCTGTAATAATCTTTTCTACAGCATCAATATTTATTTCATAATTATAAAATGATTTTACATTTTCATGTTGAGAAATATAATCCAGTATAAGCTTGGAGAAAAGCTGAGTTTGTGAGAAAGGAATGTTTTGAATATCCATAAATTAAAGTTAGCTAATTAGCCTGTCGCTAATTATTTATTACTTCTGCATACAAATCAAAGTCTGTCGCGTCATTAATTTTTACCGTGCAAAAATCACCGATTCTGCAGAAATATTTTTTAGCGTCAATCAACACTTCGTTATCCACTTCCGGAGAATCGTATTCGGTACGGCCTACAAAATAGCCGCCTTCTTTTCTATCGATTAATACTTTGAACGTCTTCCCTATTTTTTCTTCATTCTTCTGAAAAGAGATTTCCTGTTGAATTTGCATCAGGCGGCTGGCACGCTCCTCTTTGGTATCCGTATCCACATCGTCTTCCAGTTCAAAGGCAGCAGTATCATCTTCATGAGAATACTGAAATACGCCCAAACGTTCAAATTCCATTTCCTGCACAAAATCACACATGTCCTGAAAATCTTCTTCCGTTTCACCCGGAAAACCCACTAACATTGTCGTTCTGATAGCAATATCCGGCACCTTAGCGCGTATCTGCTGTATCAGTTCGCGTGTCTCTTCCTGTGTAATCTGGCGCTGCATACGCTTCAGGATATTATTGTTGGCGTGCTGCAAAGGCAAATCCAGATAATTGCACACTTTATCACAATCTTTTATCGCATCTAAAATATCCAGCGGAAATTTACTCGGATACGCGTAATGCAAACGAATCCACTCAATACCTTCCACTTCATTTAGTTGATACAGCAATTTTGATAAGGCGCGTTCTTTGTAAATATCCAGTCCGTAATACGTCAATTCCTGTGCAATCAGCATGATTTCCTTAACGCCCTGCTTTGCCAAATTTTTAGCTTCGGCCACAATCTCTTCAATACTTTTGGAAACGTGTTTGCCGCGCATCAACGGAATGGCGCAGAATGTACAGGTACGGTTACAACCTTCCGATATTTTTAGGTAGGCGTAATGCTGCGGTGTTGTTAGATAGCGTTCACCAATCAGTTCATGTTTATAATCCGCATCGAGTTTTTTCAGTAGTTGCGGTAATTCCAATGTTCCGAAATACGCATCTACCTGCGGAATTTCTACCTCCAAATCGTCTTTATAGCGCTGCGACAAACAACCGGTAACATACAATTTATCTATCTTTCCTTTTTCTTTTTGCTTGGCATACGATAAAATAGTGTTGATGGATTCTTCCTTGGCTCTGTCTATAAAACCGCAGGTATTGACAATAATAATGTTCGCATCCTTCTTTTCCGACTGATGTTCCACATCAAAATCATTATGTTTTAACTGTGATACCAACACTTCAGAATCTACTAAATTTTTGGAACAACCTAAAGTGATAACGTTGTATTTATCTTTTGTATGTGATTTTGTCTTCATTTGAGTTTACGAAGGTACAAATTCAGATTTTACC
This sequence comes from Sphingobacteriales bacterium, assembly GCA_016721245.1. Classification (GTDB taxonomy): domain Bacteria; phylum Bacteroidota; class Bacteroidia; order Chitinophagales; family JADIYW01; genus JADJSS01. The sequence goes on along the minus strand of JADKIQ010000004.1, from coordinate 159,320 downwards.
GGACAATTAAATCAATACTGTTTCAGCCATTTCACGGTTTCGGCGGCATCCGCAATCGACCAGGAATGCGGGTGTTTAAACTTAAGAATTTTTCGGAAGCCTTTATTCTGTGTCAGTACGATTTGAGCCTGTTTATTGCCATATTTCTGCAATTCATTCACAAAACTGACATTATCCAGCACATTTAAATCATAGGCACTCCAGTGTTTTTCATTGATTGCCCAGTTGAAATCAGGTTCACAATAAATTTTAACAGGCATGCTAGAAAATAGCTGAACTCCGAATTTATTTTTATCATCGAAACAATACGGAGATAGCTTGACATAATTATCATATGCCGTATTCAAATCTCCTCTGAAAAACAGGCGCATTGCCCCCAGCATGAGTTTGTATAATGGTTTATTCGTGGTAAAAGAAGTGGTATCGTTCAGCCAGTTATCATACACCTTATACAAACGTACAAAATCCAGCGGCGGGTCTATGGCAAACACTGCTCTTGGCTTGGGAATAATGTCATATACATTGCAATGTTGTACGTATTTGATAACACCTGAACCTCCCGTGGAAAATCCGCCGAGGTAATAGGCGTCGTTGGGAATATTATTTTTAAAAAGCAATATAGGAATGATACTGTCCAGATAATGTTGTGCATTTCCGTCTATCTGAAAAGACGCACTTCCTTCATTATTGCATAAAATGGCGGTGAAAATGCCATTGGCGGCGGCTATTTCGGGAATATCCGTTTCTATTTCCGCCATTTGCGGTGATTCGCCCATACCGGGCAGCAATATCAGTAAGCGGTGCGCAGGACCATTCGGACGATACATGATGGCGTAATTCTTCGTACTGTCCTCACTGTCAAAATACTCTATCGTCCTGAAATAAGATGCAGACTTTTGTGCAATCAATATGGTTTGTAGAAAAAGAAACAGTATGAAGATGGATTTTTTCATTTTTTCTCTATTAATTCACCATTTTCATCAAATTCTTCTTTTTTCGCTTCCGTTCCGTCTTTGTGGTAATATTTCCAATTTCCTATGTGCACATAATTTAATAACCTTCTAATTTCTTCACTCTGATTGCCATTCAATGGATCTGTAACAATAATTGTATCAAAATCATTCGTTACTTTTATTTCAATTACCCCAGTTGATTTTATCTGGTTATTACTATAGAATTTTGTTTGAAGATATGTGGTGTCATTATAATAATATTCTTTGTAGGATAAAAAACCATTCTTATCATAATACAACCATTCTCCATCTTTAAAATCATTATAATAGTATCCTTCACAAATATAAGATTCAATAAAATGGATACCATGAAAATCAGTTTTATAAACCTCTCTCCAAAATCCTTGTTTTTTACCATTTTTATCAATCAAATTCTGTTTATAATAGCTTTCGCCATCTACTCTATACTGACAAAATGAGCTTTTACTAATTAGCATTAAGACTAAATAGAGAATAAATATTTTAATATAAAATTGCATGCTTTTCAAACGAAATCACAAATATTATATTTTAAATTCGATTTTTGGAAAATATCTATATGCAAAAACCTGAGGTGAAAAATTTGCACTTCAAGTTTATGCACTTTATATAAAATTATAGATTCTTTGATGTTGCAATTTGCAACCTCAAGTTTATTCAAACAAAGTCTCAATAAATGCCTGTCGGTTAAAGACCTGCAGTTGCTCCATTTTTTCTCCTAATCCTATGTATTTGATTGGAATCTTGAATTCATCCGCAATACTTAATACCACACCACCTTTGGCTGTACCGTCAAGTTTGGTTAAAGCCAATGCCGTTACCTGAGTAGCAGCAGAGAAATGCTTGGCTTGTTCCAACGCATTTTGTCCTGTAGAAGCATCCAGCACCAATAAGACTTCATGCGGTGCATCCGGAATTACTTTCGACATTACCTTTTTTATCTTAGATAATTCATCCATTAGGCCCTGTTTGTTGTGCAAACGACCGGCCGTATCTAAAATTACAACATCTACGCCTTTCGCCACACCGCTTTGTACAGTGTCAAAAGCAACCGCAGCCGGGTCACTGCCCATGGCTTGTTTTACGATTTGTACACCAACGCGTTCACTCCAAAGGTTTAATTGTTCTACCGCAGCAGCGCGGAAAGTATCACCGGCACCCAGCAACACTTCTTTTCCTGCTTTTTTCAACTGATAGGCTAATTTTCCGATGGTAGTGGTTTTACCAACGCCGTTTACGCCCACCACCATAATTACGTATGGTTTTTTATCTGTTTTTGGGATAAAATCCAGTAAATCCTTGGTATTGTTTTCTGCCAGAATATTTCCAATCTCATCTTTCAATATCTGGTTTAATTCATTTGTATTGAGGTATTTATCTTTTGAAACACGCGCCTCTAAACGGTCGATGATTTTGATTGTAGTAGACAAACCCACATCTGAGGAAATCAAAATTTCCTCGAGTTCATCCAGAAAGCCAATATCTACCGTAGATTTTCCGGCAACAGCTTTTGATATTTTGGAAAAAAAGCCCTGTTTCGTCTTATCCAGACTATCCGTCAGCTGCTTCTCTTCTACCTGCAGTTCTTCCGCTGATTTGGTTTTACCGAATATTTTATCAAAAATGCCCAAAATAAGAATGTTAAATGATGAATGATAAATGTTTAATAAAAATCAAATATAAACAAAAAAGCCTCTCAAAATAGAGAAGCTATATATTTAGTTGAATTCATTCAATTACATACTTTTTACAGTGTCCTGTAACAAGTCTTTGTGTACTACTTTTTCACGAGTAGAATATGCACCTGATTTATCAGAACGAACGAATTTGATGATTTTCACCATATTTTTGGATTCACCAACATTCTTACCTCTGTCTACTTTCGCGTTTTTGGAAACTTTTGCCATGACTTATTATTTAATTTCTTTGTGAACAGTTACTTTTTTCATAATCGGATTGAATTTTTTCAATTCGATTCTCTCAGGTGTATTTTTTCTGTTTTTAGTAGTAATGTAACGGGAAACACCAGCTAAACCGGATGTTTTGTGTTCAGTACACTCTAATATTACCTGAATTCTATTGCCTTTCTTCTTTGCCATTTTTCTGAATTTTAGAAACCTAATTGAATTTCACCTTTTTTCTGTAATTCTTTTAAGTACGTGTAAATACCTTTTTTGTTGATTGTTCTGATAGCTGAAGTAGATACTTTCAACTCAATCCATCTGTCTAATTCAGGAATAAAGAAAGTCTTTTTCTGTAAGTTAGGATAGAATTTTCTCTTCGTTTTGATGTTAGAGTGAGAAACACTATTTCCTGACATTGGACCTTTACCTGATAAATCACAAAACCTTGCCATAATTTTTTCTTTTAAGAGGTGCAAATATCGGAAAAAAATCCATCATTTCCAAATAGCTTACACACAATTGTTTACAAACTAAAAAACAAAATTTAGTGAACCTGAAGGGAGTCGAACCCCTAACCTTCGCATCCGTAGTGCGATGCTCTATCCAGTTAAGCTACAGGTCCAGCTAAATTTGGAGTGCAAAGATAGTATTTAATTTGTGAATTTGAAAATGATGTGATTTGAAAATGATGTTATGTGATGATTAACAATGGAAAATTGTTAAAATGCAAATTATTATTAAAATTCAAGAATAATCCTCCTGCATCAATGACAAAGCTATGCGCTAATCCCCCCCCCAATCCCCCCCCCCCCCCCCCCCCCCCCCCCAAAAAACCAACCCCCCCCCCCCCCCCCCCTCCCATTCATTATCAACCCATCTTTCATTACAAATTTCTTATCGGCCTTGTCTGCAAGTAGCTCATTATGCGTTACAATGATGAACGTCTGGTTGAATTCTTTCTTTAAATCGAAGAATAACTGGTGCAGCTCTTCGCTCCTTTCCGTATCCAGATTGCCGGTTGGCTCATCCGCCAAAATCACCAAAGGCTGGTTCATCAGGGCGCGTGCCACGGAGACGCGCTGCTGTTCTCCGCCGGAAAGTTCGTTGGGTTTGTGGTTAATTCTATCCTTTAGTCCCATAAAATCCAGCAATTCCATGGCTCTTTTCTTTGTTTCCGATTCGCTTTTTTTAGCAATAAATGCAGGAATACTCACATTTTCCAATGCGCTAAACTCCGGCAACAAGTGATGAAACTGAAAAACAAAGCCAAGATGCTGATTACGGAAATCAGAGAGTTCTTTATCTTTTAAAACGGAAATATCCTGGTTATTAATGGTCACCATACCCGAATCAGCCTTATCCAAAGTACCGATAATATGCAGTAAAGTGGATTTGCCGGCGCCGGACGGGCCAACAATACAGGCCAAATCGCCTTTTTGAATCTCCAAAGATACCCCTTTCAGTACTTGCAGCTGATCGTATAATTTATGAATATTTTTGCAGGAAATCAATGCGCTGGGATTTAACTAGTACAGATTACATTTCATACAATATACCCAGGCACGGGAGTTAATTTCTGATTTCACTTTTTGCAGAGTAGTTTCCACTTCTGAGTTTTCTACCTGGACTGTCGTACGAAAAAGTCCGTTGCTGCTATCTTTTGAAATATTGACCACATAGCCTTTGCTCTCTGCTTCGGTTTTCATTTTTTTTGCCCGTATTTCATCAAAAAATGCACCTATAACGATATAGGCTTTGTTTTTGCTAGGTTTTGCCGGTGTTGTTACAACTGGTGTTTTAACAGTTTCTTCCGTTCTTACAGCAGCAGGTTCAGTTACAGGAATCTCCGTTTTATTTTCAGGAACAATTAAAACAGCAGGAACTACAGCTTTCTCAAAAGCAGGTAACAAGGAAGATTGATTCTGGTAAGTAGTCCTTTTTTGAATATTCAAAAATAAAGAAGATCCTAAAAACAACACTGCTAAAACAGCTGTAATCCAATAAGCCATTTTTGTAGATGCACGTTTAGGTGTAACTGCATCTTCCATTAATTCGGGATGCAGTATACGCTGATAGTTTTCTTTTATACTTGATTCACTGTCTTTCAATCTTTGTATGGGCTGAATGGACATTGACTGTAACCCAAAACTGTCCAACAAATAATTTTTTGTATAGTATGGCTGGAACTGAATATTGTTCTCCGTATCGAGAATAAATCTTCCAATGTCTTTTAAAATCAGGCTTTTGTGTTGTACAAGAGATGTATTGCATTGTTTTACAAAATCTGCAACCTGTATTTCTGCTTCGTGATATGAAACCGAGCAATGATGGGCTAGCGCATTGATTAATAAACCATCGTTATTTTGCAGAGAGCGATTAAATGCAATCAATTTGGTTGGAGGCTCAATGGTATTGAACTGCAGGCGAATTTCTGCCGGATGATAATTTCCGATGAATGCACCGAAATTCGGAATAATAACGCAGTTGCCTGTTAATAATAGTTGTTGAATAAGTTCTACCATTGAAGCAAAGTTAATTTTTTTTACTAATAATGCAACAACAGATATTGAAACTATCCTGATATTTATCGGGATAGAATGACGCTATACTTACTAGAAACTCAACTTCACGCCACCGATAACCTGAAAACTGTAGGTTGGATATCTGTAAAAACGCTGCCATTTCTGGAACCCGAGATTGTTCAAATCCACAAAAATGCCGATATTTTTAGTGATGAAATAGTTGGCCGATAAGTTCACATCTACTAATCCTTTTACTGTATTTTGTGTCAATAATATCCCGCCAAAATCATCATAATTCCTTTGAATGGCATTCACTTTACTTTGTCCGGTTACATCTATGTTTACATATAATTTCTCTTTCCAGTTATAGAAGGCTGAGAAACCGGCTTTAAATGAAGGAACATAAGACAACTCAAGACTGGTATTTTTATTGTAGATGAAATAATCGAACCAAGCTTTTGCTCCAAACTGATTTCCTTTGTTGTAAGAAATACCAATATGCGGATTCCATGCACGCAAGTTATTTACAGACTGAACACCTGCGCTTATTTCCTCTACAATCGGAGCAGCCGTAGGAAAATATACATTATTGACAAACTGAGCATTCGTACGGGAAACCAGTTGACTGAAACGAACATCGTATCCAAAACCTTTGATACTTCCGCGCAATCCTATTATGGTGCGAGTCTCATCAATAGAGTTGTTATAATTATCCGTAACTACAAATGGATTTTCCAGTGAAAGATTATTCAAACTGTTAATCTTCACCTGTGTTCTCCATTCATTATACATAACTAAATAGTCTTTGTATATCTGCAACTGATTTACGATTTCCGGCAGTACATAGAATTTTCTGTTCGTCACAATCAAATTAGGGCCGGCCATCAATGTCCAGATTTTGAATTTAATCTTTCCATAAAGAATTGCCTGTAATGTAAGATGGTTCTGGTTATTTAAGAATGCAAAAAATGTGGTATCCTGATAATTGTCTTTATAAGAAACATTGGTCACATTTAATTTTACACCTAGCCAGTAGTTCTTTTTAAAATTATATCCACCTTCTGCATTAACGCCAATCGTCAACTCTTTTGGTTTGTGAAAAACATTCTTGTTAATAACAGACGTAAAATTCACCTCACCATTGTAATAGTAGTCAGCTTCTTCGATTCCTCTTAATTTTACAGCGCCTCCAAAACGATTGAAATTCGTTTTCAGTGAATCTCTGTTGGAAATAATGTCTGAGTAGCCGTAGAAATTATGCTGATTTAATCTGTAAAATAATTCACCACCGATAGATGCTTTTTTCTTAATAAAATATTCACCAAAACCTTTTATTTTAAAATCCGTATAATTTTGAAACTCTTTTTTATTCTTGAATGTCATGATAAAATCCGCATCTAAACCAGCGCGGTATTTTGTTTGTATAGGATTGGTAATAATTAATTTTACCAATGGTGTTAAAGGATAACCAAATCCGATTTTAGCGTAGAAAAACTGATTTTTTTCGGGCTTTTTCCCTGCTGTTTTTATCGGTTTGATATCTTCCGGATTATAACTTATTTTTCCTTTCACATCGGAGTAGGAATATGTTTGCGGATCCGGTTTTGTTTTCACAATATTCGGCAGGTTGGGACCGAACGGTACTTTATTAGAGGAAATCAAAATAGGTTCATATGCTTTTACAATATCTACCTCATCCAACTGCGGTAAAGTGTCAACGTTGCTTTGTGCAAACGAGCTGAAGGTATAAATCCACGAGCCAAGCGCCAAACATATTTTTAAAACTGTATTTTTCATTTTATTCTTTTATATTTTTTCAAATTGATGCTGAGATGTATTCAACAAGCTGCTGAATTATTTATTATTCTCAAACTGCATTTGTGTTCCGTTATCCTGTAATTTTAATTTTGAACCATCCAGTTCACTTGCAATAATTGCATCCAGTTTTTGCTGCGCTTCCGCTTTAACATCATCATCCTGCGAGTAATTGTCCAGCAAACTTTGCAAGGTTGCTTTTGCCTGCAATAATTTTTTATCGTCTTTATAAATATCACTCAGTAAAATAAATGTCTTACCTAAGTAATATTCATAAGAAGGAAACTTATCCAGATAATCGTTGCAGTCTTTTTCCGCTTGCTTTTTATTGCCTTTCAAATAATACATTTTCGCCACTGTGTATTTTGATTCAGCAGCTTGTTCATTGTTTGCATTTTTCACTACATACTCCAGTTCTTTTAATGATTTATCATAGTCTTTCTGCGCAAATAAACTCATGCCTTTGTAATACGCCATTTCGGCTTTGTAAAACTCCGGCAAAGAAGGCAATACCGCCACTTTGCTTATATTATCCAGACATTCCTGGTATTTTTTCAGGAAGAAAGTGGTGCGCATTAAACCAATTAAACTTTCCCGTTTGTTTTCATCCAGGGTGGCAATGCTTTGCAGTTTCACATACAACTCATACGAACGTGCATAATTTTTCAAATCATAGTAATTGATATTGGCCGCACGCGCAGTGGAACGTTCTGTAAATCTGTTTTGCGATTGACTGATCACATACTCATACCCTTTCAGCGCATTCGGGAAATCTTGTTTTGTAAATAAACATTCAGACTTATAGAAATTAGCCTGCAAAGCAAAGTAACCATTCGGGAATTGTGAAAGATAATTCGTAAAGCCCTGCAATGCATTGTCCATGCTTCCGTTGAAGAACTGCTTCTCAGCCGATAAATAAATCAGTGAATCCTGTTCAGACACCGTTACTTTAGAACCCGGGTATTTATTAGCATACGTGATATAACCGTTTGGATCGCCTTTGGCAATATAAATTTCTTTGATGGCCAACATTGCCTCATTAGAAGCTGGTGTAGAAGGATAAAACTGCACTACTTTCTGATACCAGCTCAGCGATTCGTCATAATTATCACGGTTAAAATAAATCAAACCTAATTTCAAATAGGCATCCGGTACCTGATCTGATTTTGGATTTTTCGCAAACAAGGATTTGAATGCTTCAATCGCTAAATCGTCTTTATCCTGCGCCATGTAGGTATTTCCAGTTTGCATAATGGCATCATCCGCGAAGGCAGAGTTTGGGAAGCGTGTTACCAATGCTTTCATGCCGGCAATTTTATCATTGTAATTACCCCCTAATCCATCAATAATAGATTTTTGATATAAGGCATAATCAGCGCCCTGTGCATTTGCTTTTATTACTTCATCGTAATACTGTGCGGATGATTTGTATTGTTTTTGCATGAAATAACAATCCGCCAGGCGAATCATTGCATCGGGCAACACGTTTTGTTTATTCGTGATATTATTGTCGTTCTTTAAAGAGTTTACCGCTTTCAGAAAATAATCATCTGCGTTTTTGTAATCTTTCTTTTTGTAATAATTATACCCTTGCAGATAATTAGCCGTACCTGCATTTACTTTATCAGAGTGTTCTGTACTTACAGATGAAGCCATCGGAATAAATTTATTCACCAATGCAATGGATTTATCAAACTCTGATTTTTGATACGCCATATCCGCTTTCCAGTAATAACACAAGGCTTCTATACTTTTTGAATTCGGATATTTCAACGATTTATCAAAGAACGTTTCAGCATTTTCAAATTTGTAATCATTGTAATTTTCAACTCCTCGATAATAAGCCATTTTCTGGTACGCATCTTTCAGCTTCTCTGATTTAGTCGGAAGATTATCAATGATGGTCATGGCTTCTTCGTAATTACGAGTCATCAGGAATAAATCTGCCAGCAATTCGTTTGCTTCTAAATTGTATTTAGATTTTGGATAAGCAGTAATAAAGTTTTTTAAAGATACCAAAGCGTCATTCGTGTAGCCTAATTCATATGACAGTTTTGCGTACTGAAACCAGGCTTCTTCCTGAATCGCTTTATCAAAATTCATACGAGCAGCCTGCAAAAATGCAGTACGCGCATCCGTTTTGTTTCCTGTTTTCTCATAGCATTGTCCCAGTAAAAACATCGCGTTTTGTCCGAGTGCCGTTTGCAGCGGCGACAGCTGCAATAAGTTTTCTATTGCTTTATCACATTTTCCTTTTTGAGATTTCACATAGCCTAATACATAATAATCTTCCGGTGTTACTTTAGCTGAATTTTGTGTGTATTTTTCCAGATAATACAAGGCTTTGTCGTAATCTTTCAACTCATAGTAAGAATTTCCCAGCAAGTGAGTGATTTCATTCTGGTAACTTACATTTTCTTTCAGTTTGGGTTCAGCATAATCCACCACACCTTTATAATCTTTATTGATGAATTTAATAGATGCAATGTAGTAAGGAACGATTTTGCCATATTTTTTGGAAAGTTCCAGTTGCTGAAAACTTTTGTAAGCAGCATTGTAATCTTTCAGATAATAACTGGATAAACCAGAATAGTAATATCCTTCTTCGTTGTACGGGTGTTTTTTATTAACTGCAATCTGATTGAAATACATTCTTGCCTGACTGAATTTCTTCAGTGCAAAATTGGCGAATGCACGTTTATACTGAAATTCCGTAACATCTTTTCCTGTCAATGATTTCTCATCTACTTTATCAAAAAACGCTAAAGCATCATTGTAGTTTGATTTTGCATACGCCAAATCACCCAGATGAAAATAGGCACTGTTGGTTTTTGGATGCCCTTTGAAATTATCCGCAAAGTATTGTAAATCTTTCTCCGCTTCCGGAGAAGCTGTTTCTTTCTCACACAAGGCTTTCAAATAAATGGCATCTGCATAAATAAGATTGGACTTATCCAGTGTTTTGTTTTCATACTTTTGAAGAAAGTCCTGCAGAAAAGGTTGTGCAACCGCATACTTCCCGAGATTGATTAACTCTTCCGCTTCTTTATACGATTTAAGAATATCGGTTTGTTTAAAAGTAGCCTGAGAAAAACTTACCAGTGAAAAATTACAGGTTATAAATAAGAGAAAAAATATTTTCCGCATAATGAATGTTTAATTATGATTGATAACGAATAATTACAAATATTATTCCAAGATAAAGTTGGAATATTTTTAGCGGGTATAAAACGACAGTTTATACACTTTTGTGGAGAGAAAACAACCCAATCAACAAGGCTACTTGATTATGACTACTTGGTTATGATTCTTTTTCATCACGTTCAAACAACTCTTTAGTTGCCTTGGTCATCTTTTTGATTTTGTGAGAGATAAGCAATCCGTCATCTATTCCGTCTTTCTTTAATTCATGAATGGAATTCAATTCAATATTCAGGGATTCAACGGAAATCCATATTTCGCGGGCGGCCAGCAGCATGGAATATATCAAAAACAACAAACTGATACCAAAGAAGACGAATCCTACGTTTTGTTCGCCTATATAAATGAATACAATAGAAACGGCGCTTACAATCAATGAAATAATTCCAGACAACTGCATGTTTCGTATCAACAACACCCGGATCCGCAAATTCGAAATTTGCTGCAACACTGCGTCTTCGTGATCTTCCTGAAAGCGTGTTTTCAGTGTGCGTATGAGATTAGAAATAGCAACAAAGCGGGTAGTATAGGCAACATATAATAAAGATACTGTCGAAAACAGAATTGCCGGGGTGGTGAGTGTGATTTCCATAACTAATTAGTTAACAAAGTTATAAAAACTAAAGTTCCTTATAACATCTTGCCAATAAATCACAGTAATATAACTAACTTGTCATCTAACCATTAAAATCACACTAAAATGCCGTTTACCAAACACAGACGAGGTCATATGTTCTTTATGATGTTAGTTTTTTCGTGCATGGGAATTACTACAGAAGTCGTATTCACCGCTATAGTAAGTTTTATAAAGCACACACCTCTCTGCGGAAAACCACCTTTGGCATTAGCAGGGTTTACCTATGTCTGGATGATTTTTATCTATGCTCTCATTCCGATTATCGGTCACTATGGCTATGGCAAGATGAAAGAAAAAAATATCATCATTAGATTAACGATTTATGTAACACTCATCTTTATCGTCGAATTTATTTCAGGGTTTATTTTGCAGCAAACATTAGGAAGTTGTCCGTGGCAATATACCACAGGATGGCATATTATGGGATTAATCCGTCTGGACTTCTTCCCTGCCTGGGCATTTTTTTGCTGGCTGGTAGAACGGCTTTATGTATTCATGAATGAAAGAATGATACAATAAAAAAGCCACCGCGTTTTTAGCGATGGCTATTATTTTATAAACAGATTGCCGCGCTTCACTTTGTTTCGCTCGCAATGACGTTTAATTCAAATTTATTTTCCCGGACGTAAGCCGCGTACTACTTTACCTGCCTGCCACATTTCAGAATCTCTGATTTCTGCCAGTTCCACTTCCAGTTTTTCTCTGTAATCCGGTTGTGAGTTGGTATCGATAGAGCGTTGTGCTTCTTCACCTGCTGCTACTTTCGCGTATAACTCTTTGAATACCGGTAAAACTGCTTCGCGGAAAGGACCTTTCCAGTCTAATGCACCGCGTTGAGCTGTTGTAGAGCAGTTGCCGTACATCCAGTCCATCCCGTTTTCAGAAACCAGTTTGATTAAAGATTCCGTCAATTCTTCTACCGTTTCGTTGAATGCTTCAGATGGTGAGTGACCATTTTCACGTAATACTTTGTATTGTGCTTCCATGATACCCGCTAGAGCGCCCATTAACACTCCACGTTCGCCCGTTAAGTCAGAATATACTTCTTTCTGGAAAGTAGTTTCAAACAAATACCCTGAACCGATTCCGATTCCAAGTGCAATTGTTCTGTCATACGCTTTTCCGGTTGCATCCTGGAAAATAGCGTAAGAAGAGTTCAAGCCTTTTCCTTCCTGGAATAAACGACGCAAGGAGGTTCCTGAACCTTTTGGTGCGGTTAAAATCACATCCACATCTGTTGGTGGAATGATGCCTGTACGTTCTTTGTAGGTAATTCCGAAACCATGAGAGAAGTATAATGCTTTTCCTGCGGTTAAATGTTTCTTCACCGTTGGCCACATTTCTATTTGCGCTGCATCCGATAATAAGTACATGATGATAGTAGCTTTTTCCAACGCTTCTTCCGGTTCAAATAAGGTTTGTCCGGCTACAAAACCGTCTTTTTCCGCTTTGTCCCATGATTTGGACGGCTTGCGCTGACCAATAATCACCTTGAAACCGTTATCGCGTAAGTTTAACGCTTGTCCGGGACCTTGTACACCGTAACCAATTACAGCGATTACTTCGTCTTTTAATACTTCTTTTGCTTTTGCTAACGGGAATTCTTCACGTGTAACCACGTTTTCTTCTACTCCGCCAAAGTTCATTACTGCCATACTTTTAATTTTGAATTATGAGTGTTGAATTATGAATTATATATTTAATGCTGCGAAACCAATTTCGCTTCAAAAATATCGATTTGTTTTTGCACTTGCTTTAAAATGTTTTCGGCTGCCCATTCTTCTGCATTGAATTCAATGGTGAATTCACCGTCGTTTTCATCTATCTTTCTGAATGAAAAATTCGTTACATCCACTCTCCTGCGTGAAAAAATCAACATAAAACGTCCGATTAAGACCGGTTGATTATAAGAAATAAATTGTATTTTATATGATTTCACTTTTTCGTTATTAAGGTTCTAAAATTACATCGCTGCAGGCTTTGCCACTTGGCACCATAGGAAATAAATTTTCTTCTTTTTCCACCACTACTTCCAGTACATAACCGCCTTTGTGCGCAAACATCACATCTAAGGCAGCACTCAATTCTGCACGTTGCTCCACTTTGGCACTTTCCAGTCTGAATCCCCTTGATATAGCCACAAAATCGGGATTTTTCAATTCCACGGAAGAATATCTGTTATCAAAGAACAACTGCTGCCACTGGCGCACCATGCCTAAATAGTTATTATTGAAAATAACGATTTTTACATTCAGGTTATTCTGCCAAATGGTGCCCAACTCCTGTAAGGTCATTTGGAAACAGCCATCTCCTACAATCACCACCGTGGTTCTGTCGGGTGCTGCCATTTGTGCACCAATAGCCGCCGGAATGGAAAATCCCATAGTACCCAAACCTCCACTGCTTACCCATGAATTCGGTTTTCTGTAGTTGTAATAACGCATGGCATACATCTGGTGCTGACCAACATCCGGAACGATAATCGCTTCTCCTTTGGTTTTCTCATCAATAAGGTGCATGATTTCGCCCATTTTAATACCTCCGTTTTCCGGATGAATGGCGTGACGAATTACCAATACTTCTTCCTGTTTATCTAACTCTTTGAACGTTTGAATCCAGTCGGTGTGTGTATTTTCATTGACCAATGGTAACAAAGCCGTTAATGCTTCTTTGGCATCTGCCAAAATCCCTACTTCTGTTTTCACTACTTTATCTATCTCCACCGCATCTATTTCGATATGGATGACTTTAGCCTGTTTGGCGAATTTGGAAACATCACCGGTTACACGGTCATCAAAACGCATCCCCACAGCAATCATCACATCACACTCATTCATTTTGATATTCACCGAGTAATTTCCGTGCATACCCGGCAAACCAACGTAGTTCTGATGATCGGGATTAAATCCGCCTAAGCCCTGCATGGTAGTGGTTACCGGAATGCCTGTTTTTGAAGACAACTGTTCCAGTATTTCTCTTGTTTTAGAAATAATAACTCCCTGACCTGCAATTATTAAAGGTTTTTTAGCTGAATTAATGATTTCAGCTGCTTGTTGTAATTTTACAGTATCTACACTTGGGTTAGATGTATAACCTCTGACCTCATTACAAGGTACATAACCCTGCCATTCCATCAGTTCGAACTGGGCATTTTTGGTAATATCTATTAAAACCGGCCCCGGCTTCCCTGTATTGGCAATATAAAATGCTTTGGCTAAAACCGACGGAATCTCCGCAGCTTTAGTCACCTGATAATTCCATTTCGTAATTGGCATGGTAATACCTACCACATCCGTTTCCTGAAAAGCATCAGAACCCAAAAGGTGCATCGGCACTTGTCCGGTAATACAAACCATGGGTGTACTGTCCATAATGGCATCTGCAATACCCGTAATAAGGTTAGTAGCGCCCGGTCCGGAAGTAGCAAAACAAACGGCTGCTTTTCCTTTTACACGTGCCCAGCCTTCTGCAGCGTGGGTTGCTCCTTGCTCATGACGAACCAAAACGTGGTTGATTTTATCCTGATAATGCCATAATGCATCGTAAATAGGCATAATTGCTCCGCCCGGATAACCAAAAATAACTTCAATACCTTCAGCTATCAATGATTTGATGACTGCTTCGGAACCTGTAATCTGATTTTTATTTGCTTCTGACATGAGTTTATTTACTATGCTATACCTTACAAATCTACTAAAAATGAGTTTTTATTAAAAGGTAAGCACAAAAATGCAACTAATAATAGTAATTTCTTAATCTATACAGAATTTGTCAACTATTTATTTATCCATTGAAAGGATTTCGATGTAAAGTTACTGGAGTTATTTGCATCTGTAATCTTCAGCAGATAGATTCCGGAAGGATATTCATTCATTGTAATATCCGTTGTTCCTGCTATAAAATCAGCTGATTTCATTAATCTTCCCAACACATTATATACTTCGTACTTCAGGGAAGCATCGGGTTGTTGTTTGAATAGTACTCTAATACCTTCCCCTGATAAGTTATTAATTATACTATAATCGTTTATTGCTGATTCATTACAATCCACTAAAATGATTTTTGAATACGTTATACTGCCGTCAAAATCTGTCTGTTTTAAGCGATAGTATTTATATTCATTATCAGATTCATTCAATTCCTTTTCGTAATTCAGCACTTGATTGCTGTTTCCTGCCCCTTTGATGTTATCAGCCGCCAGAGAGAATTCAATACCATCTTTGCTATGTTCTATCGTATAAAAATCATTGTTGGTTTCAGAAGCAGTTGACCAGACTATTGTTTTCTTACCTTCTTTACATTTTCCATCAAAGGATATCAATTCCACAGGTAGCACACAGGAGATGTTTCCCACTGTAAGATTGCTGATAATAATGTACTGAAATGCCGGATTATTGGGATTTAAGGCCCATGCTGCCGGATCTGCATAATATTTCAGGGTAATGCTGGTAATCTTATTAGCGGAAGAGCCCACAGAAACATTGGTGGTACCACAGGTACAGCCGGTAGTGTTACTACTTGCCGCCAGTCCGCCTCTTATTCTTCGCGTAGTACCGGAAACAGATGTATTGGGCGTGCATCCACTAACGGATGGAGCGCTCAAGGCACCGGTATTTCCTGTTGCAGAAATATCTATCCAATCTCCCCAGGAGTTGAAGTTATCAGTATTAATATCGTAAATACTGAATGTTATCGGTCCGTACACACATTGGGCAAAATTAATGGTCAGCGTAGTCGCATAATTTTGTGTATTGGCGTTGTTTCCCCAGTCCATTTCCATAAGGAGGCCAACAGAACCGCAATTGTTGTTTGGTGAATGAATATCACTGTTATTATTTGGATGATATTTTGGAGAGCTGTTGATGTAATAATTTCCGGGTGTATTGGTAATCACAGCAGATAAAGGTCCACTCGTATATGAACTTGATCCGGCTGCATATCCACTCCATGAAATGGTTTGTCCATATACAATAGGGTTACTTATATACAACATGATGACATTTACAAAGAGAGAACTACGCAGAATCCGCCGGAATGTACCTGATATGACATTACAACGATTCAACATGATGAAGTGATTGCTTCATTATGTCTAAGTTACAAAAAAATATAATCCGTTTTGTTATGTAGCAGAAAAAAATTTTTAACAGGATAATAAATCCATCAGATGCTTCCATTCCTGATTGATCTCCATAAAATGTTTGCAGGATAAGTTTAATGGAGTAAACAATATTCTGTTGTTGTGTATGCCGGCCATCACATTAAAGTTTCCTTCTGCGATGGCATCTACTGCCGCCACACCTAAACGGGAAGCCAGTATTCTGTCGTTGGCTGATGGATTACCGCCACGGAGCAAATGCCCCAGCACCAATGTTTTGATATCATACTCCGGATGCATTTGTTTAAACTTCGCTGAAATCTCCATTACCCCTCCGGCATCATCGCCTTCGGCCACCACAATGATGTAGGATTCTTTCTGTTTGCTGTTTTTAAGTTTTGTCGAGATTTCATCCAGATCCGTTTTTATCTCCGGAATTAAAATATCCTCCGCACCCGAAGCCAGACCGGAAGCCAAAGCGATAGTCCCCACGTCTCTGCCCATTACTTCAATAAAGAAAAGCCTTCCCAACGCATTGGCAGTATCTCTCACCTTGTCTATTAATTCCACGGCTGTTGCTACCGCAGAATCATATCCAATGGTATAGTCTGTGCCGAAAAGGTCATTATCTATCGTGCCGGGAATACCGATAAACGGTATATTATATTCTCTGGTAAATTCCTGTGTACCTTTAAACGTTCCGTCGCCGCCGATAGCAATCACGGCATCGATATTTCTGCTTTTTAATTGTTCATATGCCTGCTTTCTTCCTTCAGCTGTTGTAAAACGTTTACTTCTGGAAGATTTAAGAATAGTGCCGCCGCGGTGAATGATATTTCCGACAGAGCGGGAATCCATTTCGTTAATATGCCCATCTATCATGCCTTCATATCCATTCAGAATTCCATATACTTTCCAGCCTTTTTGTATCCCGGCACGCACACAGGCACGTATACAGGCATTCATGCCCGGCGCATCTCCTCCGGATGTAAAAACTGCTATATTGTTTACAGACATAATTCCTATTTTATTCTTAAAATTACGATTTGTTTATGAATTAAGATATTTTATACAAAACCATTCACGTTCTAACATATCCTAACATATAACTAACTAAATACTTTATAATTTTAGAAAAAATTTAACAAACCAAAAAATATTAAAATATGAGTAACTTTTCTACATGGGTAAAAACTTCACACACCGTAAAATTTGCAGCTGTCGGCATTTTGGTATTGCTATTACTGATACCGACCTACATGATACAGGGATTGATTTCCGAACGTCAGTCGCAAAGCCAGAACGTAATTAACGAAATCAGCAGTAAGTGGGGCTACGACCAAACGATAGCAGGCCCCATCATTAATATTCCATATAAAGATGTAGTTGCTTCGCAGAATGATAAAGGACAAACGATTTATACGAATACCATCAGCACCATGCATTTCTTGCCCGAACAACTCGATATTAAAGGAGATGTAAAAACGGAACTGAAACATCGTAGTATTTATGATGCGGTCGTATATTCCACAGAGCTGAACATCAAAGGACGTTTCAATAAAATTGCCATTGAGAAACTGGGCATCGCAGCCGAAAATGTACTCTGGGAAAAAGCATATGTATCCATAAATATTCCTGATTTAAGAGGCATAAATAAACGCGTTATACTGAATTGGAATGGAGACACCTTGGAAATGAATCCGGGAATTGACGATAATGATATACTGGTTTCTTCCGGAAATAAATATACCGCTTATGATAATTACGACAGAAATGCGGTAGAAACGGTTCCTGTAAAAAACAGTGGCAATGGTTCATCCGGGTTAAGTGCAAAAGTAAATGTGAAAGATGCGCCAAGCATAGATTTCAGTATGACGCTGGATTTAAACGGAAGTTCTTCTTTATATTTTATTCCGATTGGAAAAGAAACCAATGTAACACTTAAATCAGCATACAAAACACCGAGTTTTGACGGTGCCTTTATCACCGATAGCAATGAGGTGAACGACAAAGGATTTGAAGCCAACTGGAAGGTTCTGAATCTCAACAGAAATTTCCCGCAGGAATGGACCAACAGCGCTTATAATATCAACGAAGCGGCATTTGGTGTTAATCTCCTTATTCCGGTAGATCATTACCAGAAAAGCATGCGTTCTGCCAAATACGCCATCATGTTTATTTTGCTAACGTTTTTAGTATTTCTATTTACAGAAATACTGAATGGATTTAAAATACATCCGGTGCAGTATTTACTCGTAGGATTGGCCTTAATTATCTTCTATACACTTTTACTATCTATTTCAGAGCAATTAGGTTTTACTACTGCTTATCTCCTTTCTAGTGGTGCTATTATTTTACTAATTTCTTTGTATTCCAAAACCATCTTTAAAGAAAACAGGCTCATGGCATTACTTGCCGGTATTCTGATTATACTATATGGTTTCCTTTTTGTGATATTGCGTTCGGAAGATTATGCCTTACTGATTGGCAGTGTAGGTTTATTTATAGTGCTGTGTGTTATTATGTATTTATCACGCAAAATAAAATGGTACGGCGATGATGTGAATGAACAGCTGGGATAAAGCAATATAATTATAAATGCAAAAGCCTGATAAGAAATCTTATCAGGCTTTTTTCATAGCTATTAATTAGGATAAAACTACTCGAATACAAAATACAACCCAACAAATATGACTACCAATGCAAGGCTAGTTAAACCATACAACATAAATCCGCGAAGTTCCGGCACTAAATCCAGCATGGTGAATACACAGCTTAAAAAACCAAGAAATGCACCGACACCTAAAAGAATGAATCCGAGATATTGCTTCTCATCATTGCGTTTCTTTTTATAGAAACTAATCATTTCAACTATTTGCAAACTATCCATACCATGCTGACGCAATTCATCAATAATTACATCTTCCGTGTGGTTGTTTGCCTTCCACTTCTCATAAAAATCTGCGTAGGATATATTTATTTCAGCCATGAGTTTATTTTAAATTTACTTTTGAGTAACTTAAAATTAAACTAAAAAATCAGAGAATCAAAAAAAATAAAGAAAAAACTGAAAAGGTCTTTCATTTTTTTTAGTGGGCGTTACTGGATTCGAACCAGTGACTTCTACCTTGTCGAGGTAGTGCTCTAAACCAACTGAACTAAACGCCCTTTTTGCTAAAACTCATCTGTTACACAACCTTCACTTGCAGAAGAAACTGTTTTAGCATATTTATATAAAACACCTGAGGTAGCTTTTAATGCAGGCGCTTTCCATATACTTCTTCTTGCGTTTAATTCCTCTTCAGAAATCAATACATCTATCGTATTATTCACTGCATCAATCAAAATTGTATCTCCATCTTTCACTAAAGCAATCGCTCCGCCGCTTTGTGCTTCCGGCGTTACGTGTCCCACCACAAACCCGTGAGAACCGCCACTGAACCTGCCATCTGTAATCAAGGCCACGTCCTTGCCCAAACCTTCGCCCATCAATACAGACGTTGGTTTCAGCATTTCCGGCATTCCAGGTGCTCCGCGTGGTCCGATATAACGGATAACCACCACATCTCCAGCCACCACTTTTTTATCTTTCATGGCATCAATAGCATCCTGTTCCGAATCATAGCATTTCGCCGTTCCTTCAAATCGTTCACCTTCCTTTCCGGTGATTTTCGCCACAGCACCTTCACTGGCCAGATTACCATATAAAATCCGGATATGACTGCTTGGTTTTATAGGATTAGAAACTGTGTGCAATAAATCCTGCCCTTCCGTTAAATCCGGCAGTTCCGATAAATTCTCTGCTACCGTTTTTCCAGTTACTGTGAGGCAATCGCCATGCAGCATACCTTCTTTCAGCAAGTATTTCATCACTGCTGGTACGCCGCCGATTTTATGTAAATCTTCCATCACGTATTTTCCGCTTGGACGGAAATCCGCCAGCATTGGTGTAGTATTACCCAAACGCACAAAATCATCCAGCGTCAGTTTCACGCCTATCGTTTTTGCCATGGCAATTAAGTGCATTACCGCATTTGTACTTCCGCCTAAGACAATCACTAAACGTATCGCATTTTCAAATGCCTTGAACGTCATGATGTCACTCGGTTTGATATCTTTCTCCAATAAATTTTTTATGGCAGATGCTGCTTGTTTTAATTCATTTTTCTTATCCTCACTTACAGCAGGATTGCTGGCTGAATAAGGCAAGCTCATGCCCAATGCTTCAATCGCAGATGCCATGGTGTTGGCCGTGTACATGCCACCGCAGGCACCGGCTCCCGGGCATGCATGCTCTATCACCCCTTTATAGTCTTCGTCTGAAATGGTGCCGGCAAATTTTTTACCGAGCGCTTCAAATGCAGAAACCACGTCCAGGGTTTCTCCTTTATATTTTCCCGGAGCAATCGTCCCTCCGTAGACCATTAAAGACGGTCTGTTTAAACGCGACATTCCCATGATAACGCCCGGCATGTTTTTATCACAACCGGCAATGGAAATGATGCCATCATAAAATTGTGCCCCGGCATTGGTTTCAATAGAGTCAGCAATCACTTCGCGTGACACAAGAGAATAACGCATCCCGGAAGTTCCCATAGAAATTCCATCGCTCACCCCAATAGTATAAAAATTGAGTGCCACCAGATTTTCCTGTGTCACCAGTTTCTTTAAATTGGCAGCCAATGCATTTAAATGCATATTACATGGGTTGCCATCCCAGCCAGTGGAGGCAATGCCTACCTGTGCTTTTTTAAAATCTTCATCGGTTAATCCCGCTGCATGCAGCATGGCTTGTGCGGCAGGTTGGGTTGGATCTTGAGTAACGGTTTTACTGTATTTATTTATTTCAGACATACTTTGTATTGAGTTTTCAAATTAACGAAAGTTTGACGACATTTTATATTGAAATTTTGAGATAACACGAAATGCAGATGTGTGCATAAATGTTTGTCGACAATATGAAAGTCTTGTGTTAAGTTTATGTAACTAAGAATGAAAAATGGATAATAAAAGAGTAGACATTGACTTACACAAGTATTTTGTAGCTATCTTTTTTGTTGTAATGCTAACCTTATTTGTGATAGTTACTTTTGCAAAGTAGCCTTTATGCGTTGTTTGTAGTTTCTAGCTATTAACCAGGTATAAAACAGCATGCATCCTGCCGTGCAGAGTAATATTATTCCGGTCAGTTTGGAAAGATTTGTGTTCAGTAACACCGCACCTGCTACCCCAATCAAAATTAACTTTGATACTTCGGCATAATCAGCCCATTTTTTGTTTTCTAGTAAAGCAATGTTTATAGTGAATCCAATTACAATCATTACGGATAAAGGTAAAAAAATCAACAGATTTTTACTTTCCTCGTAATAATTAACCAACAAAAAACCGGACAGTGCGGTAAACAAAAAATTGAAGAAAATATAAAATCTTTTCAGGAGCGGTATTGCATTAGTTTCAGGCTTTTGCAGCGCTTTTAACTTAAAATACTCCTCTTCCAAATCATTTGGAACAAAATCAGGCTTACCGAAAATGATGTTCAATTTACTGAAAACACCACTAACCTTGGAAGCCATTCTGAAGATATGCACATGATGATGGATATTAACCCAAACCGGATTTTGCGTTTGCAACGGAAGGGTAATACCATAATCCACTGCTTGAATTTCCGGCTCAAAGGTTCCAAAAATCTTATCCCAAAAAATAAAAAGTGCGCCATAATTTTTATCGATGTATTGCGGATTTTTCCCATGATGCACTCTATGGTGTGAGGGTGTTGCAAATACTCTTTCAAGCCATCCTAATTTATTTACAAAACGGGTATGCACAAAAAACTGCCAGATTAAACTGATGGCATATGCCATGATAAACAATTGCCATGGAACGCCAAAAAATGCCAGCGGCAGATAAAATATCCAGGTATAAATACTTTCTACAAATGATTGTCGCAATGCTACTGAATAGTTATACGCTTCCTGTGAATGATGAACAATATGGCCGGCCCACATAATATTGACTTCATGAGATAAACGATGCAGCCAATACTGACAAAAATCTGCCACCACCAAGATAAACAACCATACGAACAGCATATAAAAATTGATCTCTACGAATGGGAATGCTGTTGAAATAGAAAACGGGAAATCTATTCTTATTTGTCTCCAGCCTAAAAACTGCTGAATGGAATAATGTTGTTGCACGTAATAAAATCCGGCAAAGAAAATCACTTTATTGAATACATCCGTGAGTTGCTGCATTAACGCTATGCTGAAATTAATCACCAGTGAATGAAAAGGATAATAGTTTTTCTTTTTATAAAAGGAATAAAAAAACTCAATCAAATTACCGGCAATAAACACTACTCCGATAATAATTCCGGTTGTCTGAATATTTTCATCAAGCATCAACTGGTCGAACTGCATAAGTAAGAGTTTGTCTGACTAATATACAATAATTGGAACAGACATAAAATAGTCTATATATCGTTTCATAGAAAACAGAATCAACAGTCAATAATATTTACAATGCCATTTTCGCTAGTTCATTTTCCAGTTTGTCAAAGTTTTCTTCGTTTTTTTCTACGACAAATTTTTTCAACTTGTTACATTCTTCCTGGGTGTCAAATATCATCCTGAACACAATACTTGTCTGATTTGAAGCCACTTCATCAAACGTGGCCAATACTTTAAACAAAGGCTGTGAATGACGCTTCCAGGCAATCAGTGATGGAGTTTCTATTTTTACAAATTCACATTCATTTCGGTAATTGCCTTTGTCGGGACCATGCATCACAAAACGCCATCTGCCACCAGGACGAAAATCAAACTCTTCGAAGGTATTGGTAAAACCCGCAGGTCCCCACCAGTTTTTTAAATGTTCCGGATCTGACCATGCTTTAAAAACCAATTCTCTCAGCGAGCTGACAATTCTTGTACTTACAATTTCGCAGTCGGGTGTTGTTGGAAATATTTCTGTAGCCATTACTTATTTTTTTTGAATATACATCATTTCTGGATTTTCACCATTTCGTCCTCTACATTCAGTAAATAGGTGCCTTTAGGCAGGTCTTTCAGTTTAAGCAGGTAATGTGAGATTCCGGAAAAAACAGTCCATTCATCTGTATACACTAGTTTCCCAATCAAGTCATATACCTTTATCTTCGTCGTTATATTTTGCGGATTATAATAATCTACATTAAATTCTCCGCTGACAGACGGATTAGGAAATACATAAATAAATTTATTTTTTGGTATCTGTTGTATAAATGAATCAACATTAACAGGAATAATCGCTGAATATAAAAAAGATGAATCTTCATTCACTTGTTTCAAACGATAATAATTATTGCCGGTCACCGGCTGCTGATGCAAAAACGGATAGGAATGTTGAAGATTGGTCGTTCCGTATCCATTAACCAAACCAATATCGTTGAAATTTATTCCATCAACAGACCATTGCACCTCAAAATAAGCATTCCTATATTCCGTCACAGTGGTCCAGTGCAACATCACCTGATGGTTAGTCATTTTTTGTCCGTAAAAATTCAATAACTCCACCGGCAGTTGTAATGCTTTGGTAATTATGAAAGAGTCACGCAGACAGTTGAAATTATCTGTAACGGTTAAGGTATCGGTATCAATGCCGGGTGGAGCTACTTTTACTTGTTTGGTAATTGCTCCTCCGGTCCAGTTGTAAGCACCATTCCAGGAAGAAACCAAACCAACACTATCCCCTTCCAAGGTAGTATATATCTCTTTCTTGTTGACATCTTTCAGAATAGTAAAACGGTCACGAATCACACCATCATTACAGACCCATTCCGCATCCAGTCGGTTACCATCAATGGTTAAGGCTAATCCTCCGCCCTGCAGGTTATTGGAATACACCATGGCATTGTGCGGCCAGCCTGTCTGTTGTCCGCCTAGCTGTCCTGCCGAACCTGCAACTACATAAACGGTTCCTAAAGACAATGGTGATTTTTTGGTATATGGGCAAGAATTGGAACTATTATCGTATTTAGCGGATGAATTGCTGATGGCATGTGTGGCAAGATTAAAGGATGCTTCGTAGCCGTAATGTCCATTGAGTAAATAAGAACGTTCATATACATGGCTATGACCGCATAAAATCAAATCCACTCCATTTCGCTCGAGAATACGTATAAAATTTTCACGGATGGCCACCAAATCTGCTTCGCCTTCTGAGGTATGTGAGCCCAATGTATAAGGTGGATGATGCCAGTAAGCAATGATCCATTTTTGTGTGTTAGTCGCTAAATCATTTTTTAGCCAAACTACCTGTGGACCTAAGGTGTCCCATATCCTGTAAGTGTTAGATTCCTTTCCATAAGAATCTAAAGCGATAAAATGTATATTGGCAAAATCATAGGAATAGAAAGCTTCCGTGCCGGATGCGACACCACCGCTTTCTCCGGCTGTCGGCAGCGTAAACATACTGTAATATGGTATGACATGGTCATTCTGACGAGTACCATTATTGGCATAATCATGATTCCCCGGTGCCGGCCATAAGATGACGTTTCGCAACAAAGAATCCTGATATTGCGGGAAGAAATTACTCTGATATTCCGCATCTGTACCTGCATTGTAGGCATTATCACCCAGTAACAACATTCCATCAGTATGTTTGCCACCCATAAATTGCATATAACTGTTTCGCACATTAAACTGATTGGAGGTATTGTTTCCACAATCACCTGCAGCCCAGAAACGCGACAAACGCTCTACTCCTTTTAGCGGCAAAGTATAAAAGTAATAATACGTACCGGTTTTTAATGTTTGCACAGCAGGTAATGTATTTCCAATGGAATAAAAATATTTTGTATCTGCACTTAATCCAGTAACTGTAACATCGTGCTCTGTAGTCAATGTTGCATCTGTAACTGTTGAGGTAAAACTGCCATCTACTGTACCGTAATTTACAATTGAATTGGATGCACTGCTCGTTCTCCAGCGTATATGTACCGAATTTTGTGTGGCCATGTTAAGATATGGCCCTCTTGTTATATTTACTGCTCCAGCAAAATTTGCTTTTAACTCCAAATTAAAACTGACATCCGAGCTTGTAACAGCAGTCTGGTGTATTTCAACCGCTATTGTATGATTTCCGGTAGGCAACTGTGCTAAAGACAAGGTGGTGCTGAGGGCATTGTTTTCGTATGCTGCCGTTGCCAGCGAGAGGTAATTCACAGCTCCTGCAGGCATATTGTTGCGATAGACTTCCACACCATCTATGTAAACTATTATTCCATCATCCACCACCATATTCATGGTAAAATCTGAAAAAGCAGATGTATTACCTATGGTAATATTTTTTCTAAAATAGGAAGTAATGTATTTATTGGCCGCATTGCCTCCGTAGCCGATAAGTGTTGATTCATCTCCGTCTCCATAACCCAGCTCTGCATTGCCACTAACCCAGGTTGCGTCGTTAAACGCAGTGCCGCTCCATGCCGTTCCCTGATCTGTCCCATTGTCAAGGTATTTCCAGCTACCACCATAAGAAATTACCGTGCTTTCATTTGCAACTAATTCCAAATCAAAAGAGATATCTGTGCTTGCTACTGTTGTTTGATGAACTTCGACTGCAATCGTATGATTACCTGTTGGTAATTGTGACAATGAAAGTGTTACGGATTGCGGTGTATTGCCGTCATCTGCGGCATTAGTTGCCAGAGTAAGATAGTTAAAAGCACCGGCAGCTATATTATTTCTGTAAACTTCAGTTCCGTCTATATACACTATAATTCCATCGTCTCGTTTTACATTTAAAGTATAATCGAGATAGGTGGCAGTGCTCCCAATCGTTATATTTTTTCTGAAATAAGTGGTTACGTATTTATTAGCCGCATTTCCACCGTAGCCAACAACAGTAGATTCGTCACCATCACCATAACCCAGCTGACCGTTTCCGCTTGCCCAGGACGCATCATTAAATCCTACAGCGGTCCAGGCTGTTCCCTGATCAGTTCCGTTATCCAGATATCTCCAGGAAGAACCATAAGGAATTATAGTAACATTTGCGAATGTAATTTGAGAGAAGAAAATTAAAAAAAGAAAGTGTAAAAGTACTTTCATCTGTTTGCGTTAAACAAATTTAAGCATTTTACACGAGAAATGACGTATTAAAAGTACTCCAGAAAATTAGTGTCTTTTCCCGAAACAATGCGTTTATAACGGTTATGCAGCAAATGACCTATGGTATCCTCCCACTGCATTTTCATTTTGTGACCGTTGATACTTTCGATTCCTGCCACTTCAGCTGCCGTACCGGTGAAGAAGGCACCGTCTGCTTCAATTACGTCTTCCACACCAAACTGTTTTTCCACCACATCAATGCCCATTTGTTTGGCTATATCTATTAAGGTAGAACGGGTAATACTTGGGAAAATGTTCGTAACCGGCGGCACAATAAGTTTTCCGTTCTTCTCCATAAAAAAAGAAGCTCCGGGGCCGGTAGCAATATAGCCTTCCACATCCAGCAATAAAGCATCGTCATAGCCTTTCTGGTGGGCTTCGCGGGTGGCAAGAATAGAATTTACATAATTTCCCGTCACTTTAATATCCACCGGCATGGTACGCGGGTGCGGTCTTCGCCAGGAAGAAACCAGCACTTTCAAATGATTGGATGGATAATACCGATTCCATTTCCAGCAAGTCATCAGAAAATTGGGCTTATCTGCATCAATAGCACGTAAGGTCATATTTTTATCCATAAGCACTAATGGACGAATATAGGCCTCCCGCATGTCATTTTGCTCCAGTAATTCATAGGCAAAATTGATTAGTTCCTGAACTGAATATGGCATTTGCATATTCATTTTCTCTGCCGAATTTGTTAGTCGCTCGAAATGTCTTTTAACTTTAAAAATATGTGGCCCTTGTTGTGTATTGTATGCTCTCAATCCTTCAAAAACGCCGTAACCATAATGTAATGTCTGATTAAACGGACTGATTCTGAAGTCTTTTACATTTTTAAATTCACCGTTAAAAAAAAGAATGGATTTATCGTTGTGATATAACATGCTGAAATTTATAAAATTTAAGTTGTAAAATATAGAAAATGCAGGAAAAATTATGTTTTTATAATAAGGTTAATCAGAAGGTATTTTTTGCATTAAAATAAAATATAAAATTGACAATCAGTGTGCATATTTGAAAAATAGTGTATTTAATGATTTTTTGATTTTGAATTACTTGGTAATAACGTAAATTACATCAAATTAGATTGTATGCAACGCGATTGGTGGAAATGGGGTGACCCCAAAGAAATTAAACATATCAATGACTACCCGAAATTAAAAACTCTGGTAGAAGAACGCTGGAAAACACATCTGCACGAAGATTTTTTCCCGCCTAAGAAATTTGAATTACCACAGCTTTCAGAAAAGAAAAAAGAGCAAATCAGAGATATTTTCGCTTCTATTTATCCAAAGAAAATTTCGTTTAGCGACGATGACCGCTTGTTTGTTTCTTTGGGCAAAAGTTATTACGATGTCATCCGTATCTTTAACGGAAACGGATTTGTCTCTCCCGATGTTGTTATCTCACCTACTACGCACGAGGAAATTCAGTACATCATGACGCAGGCTTCTGCTAATAATGTACAGATTATTCCGTTTGGCGGAGGCACCAACGTGGTAGGTGCATTATCATTGGATAACCTTTCCGGTCGCCCGGAAATAAAATGCACGCTGGATTTACGCAAATACAAACGACTCATAGGTATCGATGAAGAACATTTAAGCGCAACTTTTGAGGCAGGGATTTTAGGTCCCGAACTGGAAAAAATATTGAATGCTAAAGGCTACACACTGGGCCATTTCCCGCAATCTTTTGAATATTCTACTTTAGGCGGCTGGATTGTAACGCGCGGTGCAGGACAGGAATCCACGTACTATGGCAAGATAGAAGATTTGGTAGAACATATAAAAGTTGCAACGCCGGTGGGTACGTTGGAAAGTAATCCGTTTACACACGATGCTTCCGGTATTAATGTGTTGCCATTTTTTGTAGGAAGCGAAGGAACACTGGGTGTGGTTACCGAGATTACCGTAAAAATCAAAAAGCTTCCTAAAAACTATCGCTGGATAGTAGGTTTATTTCCAACTTTTCAGGATGGCATCAACTACCTGAAAACACTGGCACAGGCGGGCGTAAAACCATCGGTCGTTCGATTATCAGACGCGAATGAGACCAACCTATTTTCTAAAATGTCTTCATCAGAAGAACATCCGGGATTAGTGAATGATTTAAAAAAAGAAGCTCAAAAACTAATTTTGCAATGGAAAAATCTGTCGACACCTTGTGTGTTGATTATGCGTTTCCCTCAGGGAGAAATCAGCGTTTCCTCACAAGTTATTTTTGCAAAAGAATTAGTAGATAAACACAAAGGAATGTTGGCTCCAACTACAATTGGTGATAAATGGGCGGATAACCGATTTAAATTACCATATCTGCGAGATACACTGGTAGAACATTCCATTTATATTGACACGATGGAAACCTTGGTTCACTGGAAAGATGTTAGTAAATTACATCAGGCTTTAACAAGAGAACTGAATAAATCTGCTGCATTTAATAAAAACAAAGGCATATTTTTAGCACACGTTTCTCATATTTATCCCAATGCAGCCTGTATGTATTTTACATTGATAACACCGATGCTGAAAGGCAGAGAAATAGAACAATGGCAGGAGCTGAAAGACCTGGTGACAAATACGATTATGCAACACAACGGTTCTGTTTCACATCATCACAGTGTAGGTTTAGATCATCAGAAATGGTATAAAAAGTATACCGACAGCCTGGCTTTAGAAGTGCTGAAATCAGTAAAAAATAAACTAGATCCGAAAGGCATCATGAATCCGGGTAAATTATTCAGTTAATATGAGTCGTCAACACAACATACAGCGTGCCGTTACCGAACTTTTTGATGTTGTAGTCATTGGCGGAGGAATTACCGGTGCCGGAATAGCACTTACCGCTGCACGTAAAGGGTGGAAGACACTTATTATTGATAAACATGATTTTGCATTCGGCACCAGCTCACGTTCTGCCAAGATGATTCACGGCGGCCTTCGTTACCTGCAGAACCTGCAGATAAAACTGGTAAAAGAAGCTTTACATGAGCGCGAACATTTACTGAAAGAATATCCTCATTTGGTGAAACCTCAGCCCTTCTTCATGCCGATTTATAAATCCAGATTAAGTAAAATCAAACTAGGTATTGGTCTCTCCGGCTACGATTACCTGACCGGTGAAAGCAGTATGCCGAAACATACAGAAATTGATCTGGAAGAAGTGAAACAACGCTTTCCTCAATTAAAAACGGATGCCATGGTAGGCGGTTTTGTTTACTATGATGCAAAAACCAACGATGCTAGATTGACCAATGAAGTTATACAGGAAGCCTGTGATTTAGGCGCTATCGCCTTAAATTATTTTGAATTAACGACCCTTCAGAAAGGAAACAACAAAATAAAAAGCATTACCTGTGAAGATAAAATAGCAGAGAAATCATTTACCATTAAATCCAAGGTGTTTATTGCGGCAACTGGTATCTGGACAGATGAAATCTTGAGGAAATTTGACAGCAACGACACGAAAAAATACATGATGCCGAGCAAAGGCGTACATTTAATTGTTTCCGCCAACCATTTTCCAAAGGATTGTGTAATGCTTTTACCAACTGCGAATGGTGACGGGCGCATGATCTGGTGTATGCCCTGGGATGACAATTTAAATGTCATCGGCACTACGGATACTGATTACAATGAAGGTAATGACGAAATTTTCATTTTAGAAAACGAAGTAAAGTATATTCTCGACAGTGTGAATGCTCAGTTAAAAGAGAAAAAGCTGACAGAAGACGATATTTTGAGTGTCTACGCCGGTATTCGTCCTTTGTTGAATGATAATGACGAAAACAAAAAAAGCAATCAACGTTCCCGTGATTACCAGATTTGGTGGAATAATGATAATATGCTGACTATTTCAGGCGGAAAACTGACTTCATTTTTATCAATGGCAGAAAATTGTATAAAAACAATTGAAGAAAAACACGCTATACAATCAACTGACAATGATGAAATTATAATAAACACCTTAATTGATAACTTCAAACACAGATATGGTGTAAAAAACGCTACTTTAATTGCAAATATCGCACAGGAAGAACTTGAATTGACACAACAATTCACAGGATATGAATATTGTCCCGCGGAAATTATCTTTTTTATCCGTTATCAGAATGGACAAAAACTGGATGATATCCTGACCCGCCGAACACTTATCTCCTATCAAATGAAAGATTTTGATGAAGATTTGGTGAAAACAGTTTCGGAAATTATGGCAAAAGAGTTAAATTGGAGTGCTGAACAAATTACTGATGAGATTAATTTGTACAGGCATTCATGGAAGCTGATGCATTCATGGAAATAACTTTAACACCATCGTTTATGAAAATAGCGTTCTTGATTAATGGTACGGCAAAGGGTTTGGATAAACTAAAAAAAAGTATTGATACTGCCTTTAAAGAACACGATCCCAAATTATTTATTTCAGAAAAAGCCGGGCATGTTACGCAGCTGGCACAAACTGCCGTCTCTCGCGGGTACGATACTATCATTGTTTGTGGCGGTGACGGAACCCTGAATGAAGGAATTAACGGCATCATTGAATCCTTCAAAAGTGGATTGGGGGATTCTCCGGATGCATATGACTGGGAAAAAATCGCCCAAATAAAAGTAGGCGTCTTACCTTCCGGCAGCGGCAACGATTTTTCAAAAACCATTCATGTTACAAAAGAAATTGAGTATCTGAAAAACCTGATTGCACAAAAACGCTCACATTTAATAGATATAGGCTGGGTTTCCTTTTTCAAATCAGACAAAGAGCCTTCTCACCGTTTCTTTATAAATATAACAGATGTGGGAATGGGCGGAGAAACGGTTTTGAAATTACAGAATAATAAAATCAAGGCATTAGGACCTGATTTTAATTACTTCTGGGCTATTACCTCGACACTGGCAACATATGAAAAAGTAAAAATAAGAGCTTCCGGTGAAAATTTCCTATGGGAAGGGAAAGCCATTAATTTCGTGGTGGCAAATGGTAAATATTTTGGCAATGGGTTGGGCGTTGCACCTGATGCATCCGTTACAGACGGTAAGTTCGATATTGTTATAATCGGTGATGTCTCCTTAATGGATTATTTCAAGAATCTGGGTACGGTAAAAAAATGTGAAAAGGTAATTCACCCGGAAGTACATTATTATCAAATGGAAAGAGTGACTATAGAATCTATGGAGACACGAAAGATTTCTATAGATATGGATGGTGAATTCATCGGATATGCACCAATGACATTGGTTAATATCCATCAGAAAATAAACTTTATCTTTTAACAAATAGTGATGAAATAAAAAAGTCCTGAATTTTATTCAGGACTTTTTTTTATTTGTTCATTTTTATTGATTACCATTTAGGACAACTGAATCGCATGTGGTATGGATTACGTCTACCACAGCTACCTAAACCAAATTTAGAACCTGCAGAACCTAACGAAATTGAGAATGTAACCTGTAAATGGAAGAATTGGTCATTGTCTTTCTTATCACCACGTTGCAATCCTTTTCCGGTTGCTTTAAGATCGTCTAATGCGTTTGTTGCACTTCTTGTAGAATTATTGACATTATATTGTCCTTCTACAAAATTAAAATCATTGGAAGGATATTTTCCAACATTAGACCTGTTCTGCAGAATTGCAGCAGTCGGATTCTGTGTATTCAAAGCTATCACCTGATCTGAATTAATATAATTACCACTCACATCATCTAAATAATCTGTAAAAGTTTGGTGGTAAACACCTTCTACTGCAATAGAAAAACGTTCTGTTACATTGTATTTAACACCAACCATAGCAATTAAGTCAAATTGGAAATTCTTGTAGGGTTTGCCTCCATTTAAAGTCTGACCTTCAGTACCTAACGGCCTTAGTTTAACCTTAGCACCATCTAATTTTGTGTATGGGTTAAAGTAGAAAAAACCTAAACCACCACCTATATATGGAGCCCAACGGTCTTTTGAACCACTACCGGCGTCGTGCAAGTATTTTTTTAGATTAACTTCTGCCATTGCTTGAAACTCAAATATGTGAGTTTCAAAATTTAGATTTCTTCTGGCTCTGAACCAACTATCATCCGGAGCTTTATAAACACCATTTTCTGTTCTTGGTGGTTTACCATTTGTATTTTGATCGTCTGCTTTAATCATTCCGTACATCAGATTTGCTCTGACAGCAAAAAACTTATTTACATTGTATCTGTAAAACGCAGAAATACAGAAACGGGTAGCCTTGAAATCTACGTCTCTTAAAAACGGAGAACCAATTTTATTAGCTCCACCCAGGTCTGTTAGTGCAAAGTTTGGACCGACAGAAAATCCAACATCATGTCCGCTGCCTTCAGCATCATTAGCTTTAACAAGGGTGCCATACAGCATGAATGAAATAAACAATAAGTGTAAGATGATTTTCTTCATCGGGTCAATTTTAGTTATTAAAGGATAAAGTTACCAAAAAAAATTTATTTATTCATCATTTTCCTGCCCACTTTTGAACAAATAATGCATTTGTCTACATCATGTGCTCTAGCTGTACAGTACTCACGACCATAATATATTATTTGTAAATGCAATATGTTCCATAGTTGTTCAGAAAAAATCCTCTTTAAGTCCTTTTCTGTCTGGTCTACATTTTTACCTGAACTCAAATTCCATCGATATGCAAGACGGTGAATATGGGTATCCACAGGGAATGCCGGCACTCCAAACGCCTGACTCATCACCACACTGGCCGTTTTATGTCCAACACCGGGCAATGCTTCTAAATCATGAAACGTATTTGGTACATTTCCATTGTGTTTTTCTATCAAAATTTTTGACAAATCAGAAATTGCCTGTGATTTTTTAGGTGACAAACCGCACGGACGAATGATTTCTTTAATTTTTTCAACCGGAACTTTTGCCATTTTAAACGGATTATCCGCCAGCTTAAATAAGGCCGGTGTTACCTGATTCACACGAACATCTGTACATTGTGCAGACAACAACACAGCTATCAGTAAAGTGTAGGCATCCTTATGATCCAGCGGAATCGGAGGATTCGGATACAATTTATCTAACGTTTTGACGATAAAGTCTGCTTTTTCTTTCTTAGTCACTTCTCAAAAATAAGGTTAAGAGTCTTATCTTCGCAAACAATAATTCCACAATGGTTGAAATCTATACAGATGGTGCAGCAAGAGGCAATCCCGGTCCGGGCGGATATGGTGTTGTATTGCTTGCAAACGGACACAGAAAAGAACTGGCAAAAGGGTTTCGATTAACGACCAACAATCGTATGGAATTGATGGCAGTCATCGCCGGTTTGGAAGCATTAAAGAAACAGGATTTAAAAATTACTATCTACTCAGATTCCAAATATGTAGTGGAATCTGTAGAAAAAGGCTGGGTTTTCCAGTGGAATATGAAACCCGATTTTGCCAAGAAAAAGAACCGCGACCTCTGGAAGAAATTTCTGAAATTGTATGAATATCAGAATATCTCATTCGTTTGGGTGAAAGGACATTCCACCAACAAGGAAAATAACCGCTGTGATGAACTGGCAACCGCAGCTGCCGATGGTTTTGAACTGCACATTGATGAATTTTATGAAAAAGAATCAAAGAATAAAGAAGGAATGTTTTAAAGATGCCGAATGAACTGCTGATACCCCTCATTATTTTCTGTGGCTCCCTAATCTATGGCACCTTCGGATTTGGAGATGCCTTGTTTGCAATGCCCTTCTTATCCGTTTTAATTGGAATACAAACAGCTACTCCTTTAATGACGCTAAACGGTACTACACTTGCCTTCTTGCTTTTTCTAAAACATTACAAAGCAATCGACTGGAAAGCTGCCGGCAAACTGATTATTGCCTCTTTTTGCGGGGTTCCTATTGGAATTTATTTTTTAAAAAACGGAAACGAGACAATTGCTAAAATCTTATTAGGCAGCATCATTATTCTTGTTTCTTTCTATAATTTATTTATCAGAAAAGAAAGCCGGCAGGTAAAGATGCATCCGAATCTTGTTTATGTTTTTGGATTTATTGCCGGTGTGTTGGGTGGCGCATTTAACACCGGTGGCCCGCCCATTGCCATTTACGGAACACTCAGCGGCTGGTCGCAACTGCAATTTGTAAGCACCTTACAAGGTTATTTTCTGCCGAATGATCTTTTTATTCTTTCCGGTCAATTTATTTCAGGATTACTTAATAAAACCGTATTTTATTATTACCTCACCGGTTTGCCATTTTTATTGATTGCGGTATTTCTGGGAAATAAACTAAGGAGTAAAATTCCGGTTACCAAATTCAATAAATATATTTTTGTGCTGCTGCTGATTATAGGAATTGTTTTTTTAACACGTTCCCTTTTATCACTTTATGCCTAAGGTGCCTTGTTTAATACCTTCCTGTGTTAGTTCTACCTGATTATATTCTTCTCCTAAAAAGAAACCTCTTAATCTAAACGTTACTGCATTAATCTGTATAGTTGTTTTAGTTTTTATTTGCACTTTTTTATCGAATGGTGCAAACACGGAAAACTTCAACGCCTCTCCGTCTTTCACATCAGATAATTCCTTATTCATGAACTCCGTTTTTATCCAGATTTTTTCTATAGCTTGTCCGGAATGATTGTATACAATCATTTTATTACTGGCATATAAATAAGCTAACACCAATATCATTAAAACCAATACAAATACAAAATTCCGCCTGTTATTCATGTAATTTTTACTTTCAACGAAATTATCAAATAATACCTAACTTAGTTCTTTATTATCATTAAGTTTTATGTCAAAAAAAGATCATTTATTTGAATTGATTCAATCTCTGGATAAATCGGAGAAACGATATTTTAAAATTTATTTTACCGGTGAAGCCAAAGAACAGAAATACCTCAAATTATATGATGCCATAGAAAAAGCTCAGGAATATGACGAAAAGAAAATAAAGCAACATATAAAAGATGCCTACATCCAGAAACATTTTGCAGAAACCAAGTACTATCTGTATCAGCTGATTTTAAAAGTATTAAAACATTACAGAACTGAAAACTCTGTTGATAATTTACTGATTGAAAAAATACAGAATATTGAAGTTCTGATTCAGAAAGCCTTATGGGAACAGGCAGTCAGCGAATTACTGAAAGCAAAAAAGATGGCGTATGACTACGAGCGCTTTGAATTTTTAACCTTGTTGTTTTCCTATCAGAATAAAATAATCGTTTCTACCAGACTGCATGGCTACACGGCAGATGATCTGGAAAAGTTATGGCAGGAAAAATCGAAGGCATTTCAGAATTTCATGGATACACAAACGGCACGACACAAAGTGATGCAGTTACTGGAATCTAAAAACAGAATCGGGTATATAAAAACAAAACAGGATAAACTCTTTTACGATAATCTCAAAAAAGATATTGAGAACTTATTAAAACATGCGGATTGCACGATTGCAAAAATTTACGCGATGGAAAGTCTGGTGTTTTATTACAACCATACCGGAGAAAAAAAACAGCAAAATTTATATTGCAAAAAACTGATTGAACTGCATACAGAAAATCCGTCCATCAATGCCAGCAATCCGTACCAGCTGCCATCTGCCATTCATAATTTATGTATGAGCGAAATCAATATATTCAATTTCGATGAAGTACTCAACTGGATAAAAGTTCAAAAATCGTATCTGGAAATTATTCAGAATGATGCGGAAATAAAATACAAAGTGGAATGGAGTTTAGCTTCCTTACAATCCTTCTTTTATAACGTTTCCGGCAGATTCAGCGAAGGGAAACTCATTGCCAAAGAAATTTTTAAATGGGTGGAAACTACCGAAGAAATTGACAATACCAGCAAGTGGAAATTCTACGGCAACTGCGCGGAAATATTCCTCGGTGCAAAAGATTACAAGCATTTCTTTTATTGCATGAACAAGATTCAGGAATTCTGGAATAATATAGATGCCTACAACAAAATCAACTATACGATTTTACAAATGCTGGCACATGTGGACGAGAAAGAAATTGATTCCGCTTTGTATTCTTATAATTTTCTGGAAAAAGAAATAAAATCCATCCGGCAGGACCACCCGACTAAAATAGAACAGATTTTACTGCATTTCTTCCAGCAGCTACAGGATAAAAAGCAAACGAAGAACCGGAATACCTTGTTAAAGGAAACAAATCAGCAATTGAAAGATAACGAGCAGGAAATACAAACCGGCGAATTTGAATATGCCTTGTGGCTGGAACAAATGCTGACCAAAAATTCGTTTGAAAACTTGGTGCGACAAAAACGCAAACTGCAAGCCGAAGACTTTACGCAATACTGGAACGAGGATATAAAAATTAAAGTTGATGTAGAATCGTTTAGAAAAAGCTTACCGAAGAGGATTAGGTGATGAACAATTAACGATTAACGATTAACAATTCTTTTAGCAAATAATTTGAGGAAATCTTTAAATTTCAAGCAAAAATCCGCAATATAAATTAAAAATGACAACCTTTAAGTATCGTGAAAAATAAAATCTTAGAGTATATGGTTTTTTTCTTAAATTAAACCACTCAAATTGATTACAACTTTGAAATATTAATAAAAGAACAATTCATTAAAGGAAAAATATAACTAACTCTAAGCAGAGATTTCATATAAAGTAGATTCAACAAAATAAAGAATATCCAAATACTTATATAAATATCTTTCAGCAAACAATCTTAGTTCAAGCATTATATTTAGTTACAAATGCTTAGAAAATCTGAATTCTGTTTTAATAGTATCTATAGCTTTAAAATTACATAATCAATATTGCAAAGGCCTTTAGATACCTTAATTTATCTTTTATGATATGGCTCCTAAAATACAATCTACCTTATAAAAAAAAAAACATACGACGTGAACAAATATACAAAGATAAATTACTAATTAAATCAACATCCTTTTCACCACATGATAATTCATACACAACAACAGAGTATATTTACGACAAGAAATTAATAATTATAAATTATCCATTTGTTTTAACTCTGGAGAAAAGTCTCCCAAATTACAAAATACACCAAACACAAAATTTAGTGATTACAAAATGGGATTGGAGAAAATTTTGTTTTTCACAAAGTCAAAAAGCTCAACTGGATTAATCGTAACATTGTTAAATCCAACCAACATCTCCACAAACTTTTTTGAACCAATATACACCGCAGTACGCTGATGCAATTTAGTCGGTACAATTTCTAAAATGCGCTGTGTACCATTCGTTGCTTTTCCATCGGCCTGTTCCTGCAAAAATGCCATCGGATTACACTCATACATCAAACGCAGTTTACCTTTCGGCGAATCTTTCGTTGCAGGATACATAAAAATACCGCCTTTCAGTAAGTTACGGTGAAAATCTGCCACCATAGAGCCAATATAACGCAATGAAAATGCTTTTTTATCGGTAGTGTCCTGACAATAATCCACAAATTTTTTCACGTTCTCCGGAAAAGAATGATAATTCCCCTGATTTACGGAATATGTTTTCGCACTCGCAGGTGTTTTTATATCCGGATGTGACAAACAAAACTCACCAATTGTCGGATCTAAAGTAAATCCATTCACCCCTTCACCTGTCGTATACACCAACATTGTGGAAGAACCATATATCACATATCCCGCCGCAACCTGCTTCTCTCCTGTTTGTAAAAAATCTTCCAGCGTACACAATTCTCCTGCTTTTGAAACGCGCTCAAACACCGAGAAAATAGTTCCTACCGGCGCAATCACGTCAATATTGCTAGAACCATCCAAAGGGTCAAACAACACGACATATTTTGCTTTTTTTCTGTTTTTAAAGGCAACAAAATCCTCTTCTTCCTCGCTGGCAATACCACAACACTGACCGCTATTCTGCAGACATTTTTTTAAAACCTCATTGGCAATGATATCCAATTTCTTCACTTCTTCGCCTTGTACATTTATCTCGTTTGCATCTCCTAAAATGGCATCTACCAGACCTGCTTTGCTCAAATCTCTATTCACAATTTTAGAAGCCAGACCGATATCACGCAGCAAACCGGACAACTCTCCTGTCGCTTCCGGATGTTTTTCCTGATTAATCGCAATAAATTCATCAAAGGTAATTACACGCATATTTTTACTTTAAAGTGTACAAATATAGAAATATGCGGGCTATTATTTGAGCAAATTCACTTCCGTTTTAATTATTCCTTAATAACTATTGCCTGATAAGCAATAAGTATTTACCTATTTTAGCAGTCCGAAAAATGAAAACGACAATAGAGATAAGAAAAGCAGAGCCAAATGATTTTGTACAGGTGTATGAATTAATCAAAGAATTAGCTGTTTTTGAAAACGAGCCGAATGAACCTTCCAATTCTTTAAAAAAGTTTGTGGAAGAAGGCACAGCTAAGAATCCCAGATTTCAGGTTTTAGTAGCGGAAGTAGATGGCAGCATTGTTGGAATTGCGTTATATTATTACGGTTATTCTTCCTGGAAAGGTTCGATGTTGTATCTGGATGACTTAGTGGTGAAAGAAGCATATAGAAAACATGGTATTGGCAAAAAACTGATGGATGAACTCATCAGCATTGCGAAAGAAGAAAGAATCAGTCAGGTGCGCTGGCATGTGCTGGACTGGAATGAAAACGCCATTAATTTTTATAAAAAATATCCGGTAACGTTCGATAAAACCTGGATTACAGTCAAAATAGAAAAAGAAAATTTATAAATCAGGCATAAGTCATTAGGAAAAAGGCAAAAGAGATGGGTGAATCTATAAAATCATATCAGGATTTAATTGTATGGAAAAAATCTATTTATTTATGTACTGAATTATACCGTTTAACAGCCAATTTCCCTGATTCAGAAAAATTTGGTATTACTAACCAGATTCGCAGAGCATCTGTTTCTATTTCATCAAATATTGCTGAAGGCTGGGGCAGAAACAGTACTAAAAACTACATACAATTTTTAAAAATAAGTCGTGGTTCTTTATTGGAAACCCAATCCTTATTAATTGTATCTAATAAACTAAATTTCTTAACAAATGATGAACACAAAGAAATAGATTTATTAGTTACAGAAATTAGCAAAATGCTTAATAAACTTATTTCAACTTTAGAAAACAATATTACAAACAAAGAGCAAATCCCCTAATGGCTTTTGGCTCATATCTAATTACTAAACAAAATGAAAGTATACAAATTCGGAGGTGCATCGGTGAAAGATGCGGCAGGTGTAAAAAATGTAGCGTCTATCATACAAAAATACGGCGAGAAAGATTTAGTGGTGGTGGTTTCCGCAACTGGAAAAACTACCAATGCACTGGAAGTGGTCATTAAAGCATATTTTGATAATACAGATGCAAAAGCTGCATTTGAAGTGGTCAAGAAAAACCATCATCAGATTTGCCTGGAATTATTCGGCAATGAAACCCATGAGGTATTTGACAAACTGCAAAATATTTACGCAGAAGTAGACTGGCAACTGGAAGAAGACAGAAAGGAAAGTTATAATTATGTGTACGACCAGATTGTATCACAGGGTGAATTGATTTCTTCCGTGATTTTAAGTGCTTACCTGAATGAAGTGGGCGTAAAAAACAGCTGGCTGGATGTGCGTGATGTGATGAAAACCGATGATACATATCGCGAAGCGGTTGTGGACTGGAAACAAACACAATCATTAATGAATAGTGTGGTAAAACCGCTCGCAAGCGGAAGTATCGTTGTAACGCAAGGTTTTATTGGCTGTACGGCTGAAAACTGCACGACCACCTTAGGACGCGAAGGTTCTGATTACACGGCTGCCATTTTTGCAAATATGCTGGATGCGGAAAATCAAACGATATGGAAAGATGTTCCGGGCGTCATGAACGGCGACCCACGTGTATTTGAGGATGCTGTTTTTATTGACGAGATTTCTTTCAATGAAGCTGTGGAGATGACGTTTTACGGCGCAACGGTAATTCACCCGAAAACCATTAAACCGCTGCAAAATAAGAATATTCCATTGCTGGTAAAATCCTTTATCAATCCGGAAGGAAAAGGTACCATTGTTGGTGGCAGCGACAACAACTTACCTCCTATCCGTATCGTAAAAAATGATCAGGCCTTGATTACCCTGCACACGAAAGACTTCTCCTTTGTGGAAGATGAAATTGTGGCGGAAATATTTTCCTCCTTTTCTAAAGCTAACCTGAAGCTGAACATGATGCAACAAGGTGCCATTTCTTTTGAAGCGGTGGTAGATAACATTCCAGAGAAAATTGAGAAAGTTAAAGCAGCCTTACAAAATCAGTTCGATTTTTCCATCGACGAAAAACTGACCATTCTAACCATTCGTCACTACACGAATTTTGAATACATCAATAAGTTTAAGAATGACAGAAATGCCATCCTGGAGCAACGCAGATTAAGTACTTATCAGGGATTGCTGGCTTAAAACACCGCTCTCAACTGTGCTCTGCCGGTATTTACCAATCGGGCGGTACCGGTTTTTCTGCCTTCGTAGGTTAAGCTTAATTCTAAATTCTGTGAAATGTTTCTGGTGTAAGTGCCACTCCAGATATAGTTTTTGCCGGGCTGTAATCCTTCTAAGATTGTATACGCTTTAGTGGTGCCGTTTTCCCCATTATATTTTACCAGCACAAAGGAGAATTTAGCTTCCAGCGTATTTTTGGTGGCTTTACTGTAACGCAACTCAAACTCCAGTTTATTAGCAAGCGCTTTCTCTCCACCCAGTCCGGCTTCATTCTTTTTCCGTGTAAAACCATAATTAATCGAAGTTCGCACCATTGTTTTATAATTATAAGTAAACTTTGGCTCAAGATAATAACTCCTTATTTTATAATCATTTGCGCTGAAATAATCTGACACCAAAGCCAATCTAGATTGCATGAATTTCATATTCAAAGTAAACTTCTGACTCAGGTTATAATATCCTTCTAAAATATTATCCATTCGGTTGCGCGTATCAAAACCGTTTATCAGCAAGACTTTATCATTCACTAATTGATTGGTAAAGGAGAACGAATAAATCGGATCTCCGGAATTAAAAATAAAGGTATTCCTGACGCTCGAATTCAATGTGATGGTATTGGAATCTGCTGTTTTAAATACAAACGGATTAAACACTTTAAACGGATTTCCTTTGTACGTTTTTCGTCGGATTTGCATATAAGACTGCAATGTCAATTTGGACATAAAATTCTTAAATCCCGTTTGATTGAACCAGATAGTTTTGGGTTGAATGGTAATATTTTGCGTGTAAGAAGTTGAATTCGCACGCACATACTCATTCAAATCAGTAAGTACCCGTACAAACTGCGCGCTGTCGTTAAACTGTGATGGCACAAACTCATTCAGTTCGCGCACACCATCCTGATTCTGGTCTATCCATTTAAAATAGCCTTGTCCCGAAGGAACTTCCACATACGTAAACTGCCTTACCCGTTCACGTCCGCCGCCTAATTCATAAATAAAATTTAGTCGCAAAAATCCTTTTTTAATTCTTGCACCATATTCCGTTCTTCCTAAAAAAGTTTGTTCCGGTTTTTGCTGTATCGTAGTATCTTTTACCATTAAATTTCTGTAGGTAAATGTCCAGTTAAAACTCTGATTCTTCAACTGACTTGCACCACCGCGGAACTCAACCGTATGCGCCATGGTGGAATCTTTAAACGCTCCGTTTTTCACTTCCACATCATTTCTGAATTTATATTCCAGCATAAAATTCCATTTGGCAGAATCCGGCATAAAGAACTGAAAGGAAGCATTGTCATTACGGAATGAATTCGATTGCAATGTATTGGTAGCTCTGTTTTTAAACACATTATTCTCCTGAAAAAATCCAACTCCAAAACCCAGTCCCCGCACTTTTGATATGGAATAAGAAGCGGTAAATGATGGACGGAAAAAAGTTGACTTATTCAATGAATCCTGTGAGTTCAGGATTCTGACATCTGCATTGATTTTTAAATTTTTATAGTTGGTGGCAAAAGTCAGCCAGTTTTCAAAACCCTTATATTTCTGCTGACGAATGAAAGTGGAAAATTTATATCCTGCACTGATATTGTGTTTAATATCCAGTAAGCCCGTCTGGTAACGTGCAATATGTTCCGTTAAATTCAGCTGGTTCACCACGTTCCAGTCGCGTATAAATTCAACATTGCGGTAAGGTTCAATCTGCTGAAAATTCTGAGATTTGAATTCATAATTTACCGAATTGGTCAATACTAAATTGTGATGAAAAGAATCCACTCTGTTTAGCTGTACATTTGCAGCGTAACCTTTGTTTTCTTTTTTACCAATGGGTGAAAATAGATTTTTATCAAAATTAGAAAATGCCATCTCCGCCCGCACTTTTGTCTTAGCGTCTATCTGATAACTTGCACCAAATGTAAATAACAACTGACTCTTTGGCGTGACCAGTAAAATAAGGGGCTCATAAGCACCCTGTGGTATGCCGCCAACAGGTGCCACCCATTGATAGACCCTGACATTATTGGAATTTTTGGTCGGAATATAATTTCCTTTATTCGGCCCCACGTAAGAAAAGGTCAGTAAATACTTAGCACTGTCCGGATTAGTTTCATACACAAAGACGGAATCATAAATAACGGAATTGACCGTAGAATCCAGGATTCTGTACTGTACCCGGTTCGGGTCGAAAGCAGTTTCCCGTATGCCGGAAATAAACGCATTGGAAATATCATTCCCGATACTTGCCAAATACTCTTTGGTGCTATCGGATATAGTATTGGTAATCGGTTTGCTTTTTGCATCCTGTTCTGCATAAACCTGCGTAAACACGGTTAGTTTCTTCCATTGAAAATTAATTCCTTCATGTACTGTCGTTCTGAAATAATTTCTGTCAGAATACTCGAATTCTACCACAATACGTGAATCTTTCGTGATTAAAAACCGAGGCATAAAAATCAATTCACCGGTATTGTAGTCCATAATGTAATCCAGCAACTCTCCCCGCTGCAGGCGAACACCATCTACAAATATTTTTTCACTACCAGCCAGGACAATAATAAATGTTTCATTATTGTTTCCCACCAAACGATAAGGCCCCTGATTCCCTTCTGAACCTTGAAAAATATTACGCGCAAATTTTCCTCTGCTGACGGCCAGCGAAGTGGACGTTTGCAAACGCATGCCATTCTTAAATCGTAAATTATTGACATAACTGCCGCCCTGCAATTGCTTAGAGAATTTCATAAAATAACTATCAAAACTTTTCAGATTATAATCGCCGGCAATAATGGTGTGCGGATCTTTTTTCAGTTGGATATACACTTTGTCAAAATCCTGTAATTGCTGCGTGGTACCGTCTGGCTGCAACGGAATATTATTATCCGTTAATGCTGCTGTTATCTCAATTCCGTTGGCAATCTTTCCGCTTAAACGCAAATCTAGGTTTGAATTGAGCGTTAAATCCTGATTGGAGCCGAACTGAATACCACGCGCAAAATTCCCGCTGTAATTCAATCCGCCAAAATCCAGAAAGGAAGCCGTTTGTTCCGCTTTTGGCTGGTAATAAAACCGCTGAAAAAAAAGAGAATCACCTTTCCTTATTAAACCCGGATTTTTATGCTGTACAGTCTTCTTTAAAAAAGTTGGAAATGAGCGGTAAGTGATTAAAACAGAATCCGGTTTATTCCCTGATTTAAAAATCAGTTTTCCGGATGCATAATCCAGTTCATAATTATCTTTCGGGATAATTTCATCCGTACGCAAATTCCTGACTACAAATGAATTGGGAAAAATACTGACTGTATCAACCAGTAACCGTATCTGAAGTGATAGTTATAATTTTACTGCGTAAATTAGAATACAAGGAGTAATCTGCCGGAGCTGAACTGACAGGCATTTTCAAAAATCCTGAGTCGCTGTCATAACGCGAGGGTGCAATTTGTGCTTCCACAAACGTCAGGCTAAGAAATAAGCAATAAAATAGTATAGTTCGTTTCAACAGCATTTATAAGTAAAGGTAAAAATAAAGACATTATTGTACTTGAGGCGATTTATTTACCCCGTATTGTTTATTTTTGTTGCATATGAGCGTTTCCCAAATTATAAAACAAAGAAGAACGGTAAAACCGGAAGAATTTAACGGATCCATCATTCCGGCGGATGATATCAAAACCTTGCTGGAAGCTGCCAACTGGGCGCCTACACATGGCATGACCGAACCCTGGCGATTTATTGTATTCTCCGGCAAAGAAGGTGTTCAACAATTCGGACTGTTACATGCCAATTTATATAAACAGGAAACTCCGGAAGAACAGTTTTTACAAAAGAAATACGATACCCTTTTACACAAACCGGACAATGCTTCCCATCTTTTTGTTGTTGCCATGAAACGAGGCGACCGAGATAATATTCCTGAACAGGAAGAACTGGCAGCAACAGCCTG
Source organism: Sphingobacteriales bacterium (assembly GCA_016721245.1). Classification (GTDB taxonomy): domain Bacteria; phylum Bacteroidota; class Bacteroidia; order Chitinophagales; family JADIYW01; genus JADJSS01. The sequence goes on along the minus strand of JADKIQ010000004.1, from coordinate 114,606 downwards.
CGCAGTGCAAAATATATTGTTAGTTGCTGCGGAGAAAAACATCGCGGCATACTGGGGCACAGGCGGCATGTGTTATCATCCGGCTTTAAAAACACATTTTGGTTTTTTAGAACAAGATAAAATTGTAGGTTTTTTGTATTTAGGTTATACCGATAAAGAACATGCGGAAGGTTTCAGAAATACATCTGCTGAAGAAAAAACAGTTTGGTTGTAATATTTCATACTTGGTTTTTATAAAGAATCAACCCATTTTTTATTTTTCAGGCTTTACATTTTGGTTTATTCGCAAACAATGTAAAACCTAAACAATACATTTTTCATTTGTCTATATCTTCTTATATTTACTTACTAATTCTGCTTTATGAAATTATATACGATAGATACGGGTTATTTCAAATTAGACGGCGGTGCGATGTTTGGTGTGGTGCCAAAAACTTTATGGCAAAAGCTGAATCCGCCGGATGAACAAAATATGTGTACCTGGGCCATGCGCTGCCTTTTGGTGGAAGACCAGAACAGACTAGTGCTGATTGATACCGGCATGGGCGATTTCATCGACGATACTTATCGCAAACGCTACCAGCCTTTCGGAGAGGACACGCTGGAAAAATCATTGGCAAAACACGGCTATACTCCGGAAGATATTACGGATGTATTTCTGACACACCTGCATTTCGATCATTGCATCGGGGCCCTGAAAGATAATGGCAGCGGCAAACCAACCTTGCGCTTTCCAAATGCCACACACTGGTCATCGTACACACAATGGAAATCCGCGCTGAATCCGAATGCCCGCGAAAAAGCTTCCTACCTGAAAGAATATTTATCTGAAATCTTTAACTCCGGAAAATTAAAGTTTACGGAAAACGAAGAACTCGGCATGGAAAACATAGAAATTGAATACGTAAACGGCCATACCGAATCCATGATGTTGTGTCATATCTACAAGAAAAAACAAACCATCTCCTACTGTGCCGATTTGATTCCGTCGCATCATCACATTAAACTGCCGTACATCATGGCCTACGACATTCGACCGATGGATACCTTGCAGGAAAAAACCATCTTTCTGGAAAAAGCCTACGAGAACGACCACATCTTATTCTTCGAGCACGACAAGGAGGTGGAATGCTGTACCCTGAAACGCACGGAAAGAGGCATAGAATTTGATAAACTGATGAAGTTAGAAGAGATTTAATGGATTTTACACATTCAAAATATACAAATGAATATATTACTTACCATCTTTTTTTTTACTGCTTGTTTAATTTGTAACGGGCAAGAAACTACAAAGATTACAAGAAATATCAAGGGTGCGGCATATCTAGTAGAAGATTACTATGTTTTAAAATCTGATAAAACGATACGTCATGGAGAATACAATAAACTTAGGATTACAAATGGTTCACTTATTGAAAATGGTTTCTATAAAATGGGATTAAGAGACAGTTTATGGAGAAGATTTAACTGTGTTGGTAGCACACTAAACTCAACTGGCTCTTATCGTGATGGAGAAAAAATTGGAATCTGGAAATATTACGGATCCAATGGAGTTATTGAACAAGTATACAATCACAGTACTAATGAATTAATATCCAATACGATAGTAGAACCTGTAGATTCCAATAAATTATACAGAGTTTTTTCAGGAAATGATACTTTGTTTACCAAATTAGAAAAAGCGCCAATGTGCATTGGAGGCTTAAATAATCAAATTAATAGTAATATTAACTATCCTTCAGATGCCAGAGAAAAAGGAAAAACAGGGAAAGTAATTATTTCATTTATTATTGACAAATCGGGAAAAACAAGAGACCATAGAGTACTTAAAGGAATTGGTTATGGTTGTGATGAAGAAGCGCTTCGAATTGCAACAGATTATTTATCATACTGGTCTCCCGGTATATTAAATGCAAAACCAATTGACATCGAATATATTTTACCAATCACTTTTAAAATAGAAGTATTCAAGTGATAAACAAAAAAATATTTAGCACCTGTTTTTTATGTATTTTTTGCTGTTTATCCTCCTTTGCCCAAATGGATAAAGCAGATAAATTATTTGCAGATTATAAATACGCACAGGCAATTGAATTGTACAAGCCGATTGCTGATAAAGGCAATATCCGTGCAGTGCGCAAGATTGCGGAATGCTACCGTAAAATAAATGATTACGACAATGCGGAAAAATATTACGCTATTGTAGTAGCCGATAAAAACGCGATTCCAAAATCGTTTTTATATTATGGGCAAATGCTGATGACAAATGAAAAATATGACGATGCAAAAATCTGGCTGCAGAAATACCTTGCCTTAAAACCAGATAATGATACGGCCATTGCCAGAACCTTGTTAGCTTCCTGTGAGAAATCAAAATCAGGCGTTGCGGCAGAACGGAAAATCATCGTAAAAAACCTGAAAGACTTAAACTCGCCTGCCTCCGATTTTTGTGCGTTGCCTTATGAAGACGGCATTGTGTTTACTTCCGCCAGACAGGGAAAAATAAATGGTACTTCAGGAAGCGGTTATCAGGAAGTATTTATGGCGCATTCCAGAAGCGACAGTACGTTCTTTGTGGAACCGATAAAAGGTGTTGTCAACTCTAAGAATTATAACAGCGGTCCTGCCTGTATTGACACGACAAGGCAAATTATCTATTTTACTAAAAATAATTTCCAGTACGGCGATGCGGTGACCAATAAAAAAGGTGATATAACCCTGAAAATATTTTCTGCGAAAAAAGGTAATGACAACTGGAAAGATATCAAAGAACTGGAACTAAACGATCAGGAATCTTCCTGTGCTTTTCCGAGTATCAACAGAGAAGGCAATATGCTGTATTTTACGTCAGATCGCGGCGGTGGTTATGGAGGTAAGGATATCTATTATTCTACGCTGGTAAACGGCGTATGGAGCAAGCCTAAAAACGCAGGAAAGGCTGTAAATACAGCGGGTGACGAACGTTATCCGTTTATTCACGCGGACGGCACGCTTTATTTTTCATCTACCGGATTGCCGGGTTATGGCGGTATGGATATTTTTAAATGTGTGCCGAATAAATTAGGTGAATTCGGCAAGCCTGAAAATCTGGGAAAACCGTTTAACAGTGCCACGGATGATTTTGGTTTTTATTTGGATGGCACTTACAGCAAAGGCTTCTTCTCCTCTGACAGAAACGGCGGACTGGGTAGTGACGATATTTACAGTTTTGACTTTACGGATATTCCTTTCGACCTGAATTTATATACTGACGGAAAAGTTTCAGATGATATAAAAATCAGTATTCAAAAAAACGGAGAATTTGTAAAAGAAGGTCTTTATAGTAAAAGACTATCCTTGTATTTAGATACGAATGCTACCTACACATTTGATTGTACGAAAGATGGATTCAGTACGGAACGGGTAGAAATTAAAACAGCTGCAAATAAAAAACCGATTGTTAAATCAGTGAATCTGATGACTAAATAGCAGATCCTGAAACAATCCCGAAATTTCGGGACAGGATGACGGTACGTTATTTTGGACAACAGTACGTTATCACACACCCACTTTATCAATAAAACGTCTGTCGATATTGACAGTTGCGTTCAGTTTATACAAGATGGAATACAATCCAAAAAATGCGCGGTGTAAATAGATGGCATGACGTGAACCACGCATAGCACTCGGCTTTCTGAATTCTTTATTCGCCATAATTTCTTCACCATGCGACTGCAGTTCATCATAAAAAGTCTTATCACCAAAATAGAAGATTTCACTTCTCATCGGTTTTGACATATTCTGAATTGCTCTCACGGCTGTATCAAAAAATAAACTTTCCGTTTCTTTTGAATCGCTTTCTCTCAGCATATCCAGTCCGACCAGGCATTTTCGCAACTTTTGTTCGTCGTTGAACACATCATCTCTTACCAGTGAAAAATAATAATTGTAAAAATCTTGAGGAATCGTTTTTACACAACCAAAATCCAATACCACTAATTTCGTATCATCCGTTACTAAAAAATTTCCCGGGATGCGGATCTGCATGAAAACGATGATGCTCATGTATGGACGAATGCAGAAAATCCAGCAAGGCCTGCCCTATCTTATTTTTTTTCTCCTGACTAGTTTCATTATCTATAAAATACTGCAATGGTTTGGCATCTATCCATTCCATCGTTAAAATCTTTTTGGCAGATAATTCCTTGTAGTATTTAGGAATAATAAGATTGGGAATACCTTTTGTAGCTTCCGCTATTTCCGTTCCGTTTTTCAGTTCCAGTTCGTAATCACATTCTTCATTCAAACGTTCTTCAAACTCTTCAAAATATTGCTTTACATCTTTTTCTTTTACGCCGATAAAACGCAGAATTAATGGTTTAACAAGATTAATATCAGAATGAATACTATCAGCCACACCGGGATATTGCAGTTTCACAGCCAGTTTATGTCCGTCTTTCCAGGCTTCGTGCACCTGGCCGATAGATGCGGCATACACTGCATTCACATTGAATTTATCAAACACTTCGTTGGGCGTTTTACCGATGTACTTTTTAAACGTATTCATCACCAGCGGACCGCTCAAGGCCATTGCACTGTTTTGCGCCATTGCAAATTTATCTGCATATGCCTTTGGCAGCAAACCGTTATCCATACTCATCATCTGTGCAATTTTCAAGGCACTGCCTTTGAGCTGGCTCATCAGTTTAAACAATTCTTCCGCCTGTTTTTCGTTGAACGCATTTTCGTCTACATTGCTGCTGACAACTTTCTGTGCATTGTGTTTGATATAATTGGCACCCACTTTCATACTCGTGCGAAACACCCGCGATGCGCGTTCCACTTTAGAGGTAGGTATCTTGTGCTGTTCTTCCATCTTATTTTCTCAACTTTAAAAAATGCTGCACCAAATCCATTCCCGAATCAATGGCGTTTGGTGCCAGTAAATCAAATGTAAAGTGAATGGTTTTTTCCACCATCACGTCGGTATTTTCCTTGTGGTCACTTTTATCATTTGCCCAGAAATATAAAATGGACAAAAATGCGTTCCATAAGAGTTGCTTGTAATAATTAGCAATAAAGGGACGTGCCTGAATTTCTCCTGAGTTGGTTCCTTCAAAAACCAATGCGTCTGTATAATTATTGAAAGCATGTTTTAATTCCGCTAATTGGTTGTTATTTAAAAACGGAATGCGTTGTTGTTTCAATAAGCCGGAAAACTTTTGTTCATCCGCACCAATTGTTTGTAAAAAGGTAAACACAAATGCCAGCATTCGTTCTCGAGCCGAATAATTCAGGTAATTTTCATCTTCCTGACAAATCTCTATGGATTTATCAAAAACTGCAGACCATTCAAACTGTATTTGCGTATTCATGAATCGGAATGTATAATAGTGGGTTAAAGATTAAAAAATAACTAAATTCGGTTCTGCACTACACTGTAAACATTATAAATGATATTTCGTTTACAATAATTATACTTTATTTCAAAATTACTTCTATTAAATCATTTATTTTTGTTAGAAATTGTTAATCGATGCATTCCATTGAAGAATTAAGAGAATTATTTACGGCGTATTTAAATCAGGAGTCGTTTCAGCAAGAACCTAAGAACTTGTATGAACCGAATAATTATTTCCTGCAGATTGGCGGCAAACGATTACGTCCCGTGTTGTTATTATTAGCAACAGAACTGTTTAACGGAAAAATTGAAAATGCCTTACCGGCTTCTTTGGCGATAGAATACTTTCATAATTTTACGCTGATACACGACGATGTGATGGACAATGCGCCGGTTCGCCGCGGTTTTAAAACCATACACGAGAAATACAATCTGAATACGGCGATTCTGAGCGGCGATGTGCTGATGATAAAAGCCTGCGAGTATCTGAGTAAAGTGGAAGCCATTTATTTCAAAACGGTATTTGATGTGTACACCAAAACCGCGATTGAAGTGTGTGAAGGGCAGCAATACGATATTGATTTTGAAACCAAAGAAGCAGTAACGCATGATGAGTACATCGAAATGATTCGTTTAAAAACGTCTGTACTTTTGGCGGCCAGCATGAAAATCGGTGCTATTTTGGGTGGTGCCGGTGAAACGGATGCTGAGTTATTGTACACTTATGCGGAAAATCTGGGTATCGCATTTCAGATTCAGGATGACATATTGGATTGTTACGGTGATGAAGCATTGGTGGGCAAACAACCCGGCGGAGACATCATTCAGAATAAAAAGACTTTGCTGCTCATAGAAGCCATTAAAAGAAGTGCAATAAAAAATGACGGCAGATTATTGGAATGGGTAAACAAAAAAGAGTTCAACAACACCGAAAAGGTAAACGATTTTTTATCCATCTTTAATGATTATGAAATTAAATCATTTGCACTAAAACAAAGAGATGCATATGTACACAAATCAGTGCAGGCGCTTGAAAGCATCAGTTTAGACGAACCTAAAAAGGCTATCCTGAAAAGTTTGGTGGATTATCTGGTGCTCAGAGATTTTTAATGAGCAAGCCCGGCAATAACGGCACTTTTCGTCCAGTTAATGACCGCTTGTTTCTGCGTTTCATTCAATACTGCATTTCTGTGTATTAAGGTATAACTTGTTAAAGGCATATCTCCTTTTTCAACTTCCCTTGCAATTCCACGTATTTTTTTAGCCGCTTTTTCTGCTGTATACGCTCCAAATGAAGAGAAATTCAAATGCTCTTTTCCTTCTTCCACATGACGGTTCAACCACCAGGCAACCGGCTGTATATTGTTGTACCACGGATATACCGTATTGTTACTGTGACAGTCATAACACGCCACTTTTAACACCTGCAGTACATCATCAGGCACTGTTGTTACTTTGGTGATATCGCTTGCGAGCAACTCTGTGTTTTGATTTTTAGAAGCAGGAAAGAACTGAATAATAATCAGTATTGCCAGGATGACGATGAGTGCTATTTTCTTTTTCATAAATGAATGTATATTTTCAAATTTACTTAACTTTATCTGTAGAATGAAAAAATTAATTTTATTTCACATCTTTTTTATCTCCCTTCAGGCATTTTCTGCCGTTTATTTAAAAGTAGTCTACATAGCAGACCATAAAGCGGATTGCGGCACCAAAACCTGCTTATTAATCAGAGATACACCAACGGATGCTTACCAAATTTTTGATAAAGAAATTGAAGGTTTCACTTATCAGGAAGGATACGAATACTGCATTTTACTGCAGGTGCTGACACCGGGAGTTTCAGAACCTGCCGTCCCGTTTGATTCCTCTCAGATAAAATATGTGCTGAGTGAAATAAAGTCTAAAGTAAAAACAGGGCAAACGAAAGAAACAAAAAAATCCGCCCTTAGTATTCCCGACAGTAGTAAATGGATGTTGTATAAATTAAAGATGAAAGATGGAAGTACCAAAACATTCTCCGTACAAAAAGCCTACCTGCAATTTGATGTAAAAAACAATACGGTGAGCGGCAATACAGAATGCAATTCGTTTAATGCGGGTTTTACGGCAGATACGGCTTCCTTTTCATTTGACAATATTGTTACCACCAAAATGGCCTGCGGTAAACACTCTATAGAACCTGTTTTTCTGGATATGCTGCAAAAAATAACGTCTTATAAAATAACAAGCAAGTTATTATACTTATTTAAAGGAAAAACGCTGATTGGTTTATTTACCAGGAAGAAATAATTAAAATGATTGCGGCAGTATCGTTGCGTGTTTTGCCAGCTCATTTTGCCATGGTTCCATAAACTTCTTAGCGGCAGAAACCCTGTAAGTACTTGTCAGATCTGTGATATCCAACACATTTTTATTGAGCCCGTATTTAGTGCGCTGAACTGTTTTAATGTCTTTTACATTTATTTCAAATGCAGGTTTTTTCTTGGTAAAAAGTTTTGCTAACAAAAAACCTAACAAACCAAATAAGACCATAAAAATCACATTCGGATTTGCGGAAAATACCAGTCTCAGATTGGTTAAATACATTCTGCCGATTTTATTGCCAAATGTAGATTTTAACCAAACTGCATCACTTTCAAAAATGATAATTTCTTCTTCCAGTAGCGGGAATCTTGGCGGCACGTGTTTTCTGTTGGCCTGTTTAATAACAAATGCTATAATTACCACCACCAATATCAAGGTGATAATTCCAACAATCATATCTTCATTCATACTACAGCTGTTTTATTTCTGCTACTAATTCTGTCAATGCTTTTTTAGCATCGCCGAAAAACATAGATGTTTTCGGGTTGTAGAATAATAAATTATCGATGCCTGCATAACCTGCATTCATGGAGCGTTTGTTTACGATTATATTTTTTGCTTTGTAAACTTCTAAAATTGGCATTCCGTAAATAGGAGAACCCGGATCTGTTTCTGCAGCAGGATTTACAACATCATTTGCTCCTACTATCAAAACAACATCTGTTTGTTCAAACTCCGGATTGATGTCTTCCATTTCCACTAATTTATCATACTCCACATTTGATTCTGCCAGCAATACATTCATATGTCCGGGCATACGTCCTGCCACCGGATGAATCGCATATTTTACTTCCACGCCGCGTTCTTCCAGTAATTTTTCCAGTTCGTGAATGACGTGCTGTGCCTGTGCTACCGCCAAACCATAGCCCGGAACAATCACTACTTTTTTAGAATAATTGAGCAACACTGCTAAATCCGATACCTGAATATCTTTAATCGTGCCGGTTACTGCATCACCGCTGGCAGCAGCAGAACCGCCGCCAAATGCACCAAATATTACGCTGGTTAATGAACGGTTCATCGCTTTACACATCGCTAAAGTCAGTAATGTACCCGCAGAACCCACTAAAATGCCGCCTGTCAACATAGGTTTGTTATCATATAAGAAACCACCGAAAGCGGCAGCCAACCCCGTGAATGAGTTTAACAAAGAAATTACTACCGGCATATCTGCACCGCCAATTGGAATGGTAAATAAAATACCATATACAATTGCCACCGCAAACAATACCCAGATGATTACCAGAGGAAGACCTGTACTTTTTATAATTACAAAAACAGCAAATACAACAATTGCTAACAGCACTATATTATTCAACATATTGTATTGTGGCAGACGAATCGGCTTATCCAGTTTTCCTGATAATTTAAGATAAGCAATAATAGAACCTGAAAATGAAATGGTACCGATTACCATACCAGCTACGATAAATGATAATGCTGTCGGGTTTCCTATATTATGCTGATACTCAGTCAAGCCGATTAAAGCAGCACAGGCACCACCCATACCGTTGAACATGGAAACCAGTTCCGGCATTTTCGTCATTTCCACTTTCTTTGCCGTCAGCCAGCCAATAGCCGTACCAATAGCAATGGCACCGAAAATAAGAACCAGTTTAAATGTACTTGGTGTGGTGTGTTCTGTTCTGAATAAAAAAATAGTTCCCAATATGGCGACGGTCATACCAAATGCACCGATTAAATTTCCTTTGCGAGCCGTCTTTGCATTACCCATCATTTTTAGTCCTACAATAAATGTAACCGAGCCGATGAGGTAACATATTTCTAAAAGTCCTTTCATTATTTTAATTTGATAATTTGTGAATCAGCTAATCAGCTAATTGAATTAATTTATTTCTTTTTAAACATTTCCAGCATTCTGTCCGTCACCACAAAACCACCCACGACATTGAGGGTTCCCAGTATCACTGCTAAAAATCCTAACGCTAGCCCGAATATATTATCCGGTTCTGTATCCAGCATCACGATGATGGCTCCCACGATTACCACGCCGTGTATCGCGTTGGCACCGGACATCAATGGTGTATGTAAAACAGTAGGCACACCGCCGATTACTTCTATACCGACAAACACAGCTAAGATGATGAAGTAAATCATTTCGCGGTTTTGCACAAAAAAATCGAATATTTCCATGTTATTATAATTATTGAGTTGTAGAATTATTGAGTTACGGATGGATGTACTTTCAATCCGTTGTGAACGATTAAACTTCCTTTCGTAATTTCTTCTTCCATCTCCCATTTAAAACCATCTTTAGTGGCTAAATGATACAAGAGCGTCTGAATATTTTTGGCATATAAATCACTGGCGTTCATTGGCAATAAAGACGGAATGTTTCCTTCACCAATTACAGTAACACCATTAAGATTTATCGTTTCATTTAATTTACTGCCTACTACGTTGCCGCCTTGTTCAACTGCCATATCCAGAATCACGGAACCGAATTTCATGGATTTCACCATGTCTTCCGTTACCAGTACCGGTGCTTTTTTGCCGGGAATTAACGCTGTAGTGATAACGATATCCGCTTCTGCAACATGTTTGCCAACCAGTTCCTGTTGTCTTTTCAAGAATTCATCCGATACGCCTTTTACATAACCGCCTTCCATCTTGATGGTATCATCTCCTTTTACTTCTATGAACTTTCCGCCTAAAGACTGTACCTGTTCTTTTGTTTCCGGACGAATATCCGATACTTCTACGATAGCACCCAAACGTTTTGCTGTTGCAATCGCTTGTAAGCCTGCTACACCCGCTCCAAAAATTACTACTTTAGAAGGTTTGATGGTACCGGCTGCCGTTGTCATCATCGGGAAAATTTTACCTAAGGCATTGGCACACATCAGCACTGCTTTGTATCCTGCAAGATTGGCCTGTGAAGATAATGCATCCATTTTCTGAGCACGGGAAATACGAGGAACTGCATCCATAGAGAATGCTGAAACACCTGCTTTCTCGCAAGCATTGACCAGTTCGGGATTCGTTGCTGCCCACATAAATGAAACCAGAACAGCTTCTTTTTTCATTAATGCTATTTCTTCAGTTAAAGGAGCATTTACCTTCAAGACCACATCTGATGTGTAGACCGTATTCTTATCTGTTAATGTGGCACCTGCTTCTTTATAATTTTCATCAGAAAAGAAAGAATTCAATCCTGCACCGCTTTCAACCTGTACAGCAAACCCTTGTTTTATTAAATCTTTTGCAATTAATGGAGTGATGGCAACTCTGTTTTCCTTAAATTTGGTTTCTTTTGGAACGCCTATGATCATTGATTTTGAAAATTTTGTGTGCTAAAATAAGCATATTAAGGCTCAAATTTCACTATGTTCATTAAAATTCAACTAATGTTAAAACAAAAATGCAGGATTCGATAATAATTTTTGAAATTGAACTTTAATATAAATAGATTAGTTCTTAATAAGTAAGATGAAAAAAGGAATTTTGATACCAATATCGTTTATACTATTCATGTGGTTGATTAATATAGTGCAATTTATGTTTCAACTGGATTTTGGCGGACTGGGCATACACCCAAGAGATAAACAAACATTAATCGGAATTCTTACTTCACCTTTGATACATGGAAACTGGGAGCATCTGCTATCGAATACCCTGCCGATGCTGATGCTGGGCATCATTTTATTTTTAACCTATGATAAGATAGCGATTTGGGTTTGGATTTTGAATTATATACTCACCGGATTGTTAGTCTGGTTATTTGCACGCGGAACATCCTATCATATTGGCGCAAGCGGAATAGTCTATGGATTGGCATCTTTTTTATTGTTCAGTGGTTTTTTCAGAATGGATATAAAAGCCATTGCCATTGCCAGCGGCGTGGCTATATTTTATGGCGGAATGGTCTGGGGAATTTTACCCATACAACCCGGCGTTTCCTGGGAATCTCATTTGTTTGGCGGCATTGTAGGTTTCGGCCTGGCCTTTCTTTTCAAAAACACACAAAAAGATACTGTAATTGAGCAGCATGAACATGAAGTAGTCGAACGAAAAACGTTTGATGATTTTATGAACCGTTGATTTACTTAAACGGATTACGTGCTACGTATTCCGCCGGTTTTATTCTCTTTAAAAAATAAGGCAAGGATGCATTCATCAGTCTGTTACTCATTTTGAGATAAGCATGCAGAGGTATAGGTTCAGCACCAATAGTAGTTTTTATTTCTGTGGCCGTACGACCAAAATGTATGCTGTATTTTTCTTTCTCAATAGCAAATTTCACAAAATCCAGCAGCATTCTGTTGTATAGTTTATATTCTCTGTTGATATCATAATTCAATCCAATGTAATGAACATGTAAGGTCGTAGCATCGACATGAAATAAGCAGGCAAAACTTACCAGTTCATCATTTCTATAATACCCCAGAATAGTACATTTTTCGCCATAAAGTAATTTCATTTGTTCAAAGAAATCAATATTCAGCACCGCCATGTTAAATGCAACGTGATTCATTACATTGTCATACAAATGCTGCATGGGTATTTTTAAGGCTGTGATTTCTTCTAAAGAAAATTCTCTTTGAACAACCTCTTCAGAAACCGATAATACTTTTCTGGCACGTACCCTGTATTTAGAAGACAATGCATTCATGTAATCCGTGAATGATGTCCAGTTTTTATCCAGCGACATAAACATGTCCGGCTCCGTATTAAACGGATGAAATGCGCTGTTGCAAAAATCAATACATTTATCTTCATCCTGCAAATAAATATTCGCAATTAAAAAGGCACTTGGCTTCTTTTCTTCAAAGGAGCGATGTATCTGCTTAAAAATTGCCGGAATAAATGGAATAATCAATGCTTCATCATTACAAATGACACCTTTGTCTCCGGTAAAAAATACATTACCAAGATTGAGCAATTGTGTATTTTTCTGAGCAATATATTTTTTGAAACTTGCTTTAATTCCGCCTGTAGACTCGTTTGTATAATTGACTAAATTTTTAAACGAAAAACCCAGCAATTGAACATATAATGCAGCGATAATTTCTTCCTGTTTCAACACTAGAACATAACGAAACTGAATATCTTTCTGGATAGATTCAATGGCAGAAAGAAACTGGTGAGACTGATAAAAAGGAATGTTAGAATTGATAGAATTCCATTTATTGGCATCTATTGATGAAATATTTTCAAAAATTTGAATAGAATAATCGTTATCCAATTGCTCAGAACGTACTTGCATAGCTTATCACAAAGGTAACAAGGGTTTTCTTTAATTGTTCTATTCTTTATCTTTTGTTTATCGATTTTAATTTAATTTCTGCCTATTTTTATACATAAACAAGATATTATGTTAGGTTTTGTAAACGGACTTCTATTTTCCAATGCATTTGAATGGTATTTTCACAAGTATGTATTGCACGGACAGGGCAAAAAGAAAGATAATTTCTGGCGTTTTCACTGGGCAGTGCATCACAGAACGGTATTACAGGAAAATTTTCGTGATTCCGATTACGAACATGGAATATTAGATGCCTGGGATCCGCAAAGTAAAGAAGTAGCGGCTTTAGCAGTGGCTGCAGTTGCTGTATCGCCACTATTTTGGGTGGCTCCGGGTTTTACTTCTGGTCTTTGGTTCTCACAATACAATTATTACAGAGTACATAAGAAATCGCACTTAGATCCGGAGTGGGCTTACAAATATCTGCCTTGGCACTACGACCATCACATGGCACCGGATCAGGATAAAAACTGGTGTGTTACATTTCCTCTATGGGATTACGTAATGGGTACCCGCTTACACTATAAAGGAACAGAGCGCGAAAAATTAGACATCGAACGCAGATTACGTAAGGCAGAGGCTGTGACAAAAAAACAGATTATTCCTATACCTGTTACGCAAAAAGGTAATAATTAATTCCTGTGTTGTACCTTTGAGATTCTTATAAATCTCTATGTTTAAAAAAATACTATTGGGTGTTTCAACCCTATTTATTTCATTAATATTTTCTGCCTGTCATTCTGGATCTACGTCAGAGAAAACATCAGATTTTGATGCAACTTCCAAGGATACCTTATCTTACGATTTTGTATCAATAGATACTACAGACGCAGCCTGTTTAAGCAAATTCAATAATTGCCCGAATGCAAAAATGAGCTACCCGGTTTTTAACACCCCGGATACTGCACTAAATGATTTTTTAAATGCCGAAGTAATGAAGTCCGTTTTATTTGACACGGACACCTCTGCTTATGCATCTGTAAGCGAAATAATAAAAACCTATTTTAACGAAAATGCTTCTTTAAGAAAACCGGGTGATGCCGATGATGAAAGTGAGGCCTGGCATATAGAAACCGCCGTGTCTGTTTATAATAAAACCGGAAAATATATTTCTCTGGAAATTTACCGGGAAATATACGAGGGCGGTGCACATCCCAACTCATCAGTAGAGTATCAGATATATGATTTACTTGCTAAGAAACAATTAAATGCAGCTGAGTTATTAAACCTGAAAGACACTGCTCTTTTAAAAATAGGCGAAAAGTATTTCAGAATAAATAATAGTATTGCTGACACTACTTCTTTAGCGGATGCAGGTTATTTTATTTTCGGAGATGGTGATGATTTTGAGGATGGTCCTGATTACGGCAAATTTCATTTCAACACCAATTTTGCTTTATCAGAAGACGGTGTTGAATTCCAGTATAATTCTTACGAAATTGGTCCTTATGCCGTTGGCGCACCAAGTATTACCATTCCTTATGACGTTATTCAGCCATTTTTGAAATTGAAAATCCGGTAAAATAAAGTATCTTTATTTCGTATTTATAATTAACACCTTAATCAATGAAAATTAATTCTACTACCCGAAAAATATTTTTTACAATTGTAATCTTTGCCGGAATAAACTCCGTATGTAATGCACAATTAAACAAATTATGCCCGATTAGCAGTACAGTTTACAACAAAAAAGCAGTAAAGGGAATGAACTTATTGCTAAATACAAAAGATTTTATCCCCTATTTTACACCAGGTGGCGGCACAAAGCTTAGCAGTTCTGTTCAGTTAGTAAATACACAACAACCCTTTCCTCCATTATGGTTTCAGATGGGAAATCCGGTGAGTGACACCGGTAATTTTGTTGCCACAACGTTTCTTGCTGATATAAAAATACAGAAACAAGGAGGTGATCTTACTTTCTTTTTCAGTTATCCCGGTAAATTATACGGTTCTGTAACTATAGATACTGCCACTTTACAGCCCAAAGATACACTGATAAAATATCCAACTACTTACAAAGATATGGTGATGAAGCAATTTGACTCTCACGACTATCAGGTAGATGCAGCAGGAAATCAGTTATTTGCAAGTCAGGTATACAGAAAGATTGATGCACGTTGCTTGAGTAATTTAGAATCCGACAGTGCGAGAACAGCCGTGAGTAATAATATTGTAATTCTCAACTCCAAAGATTCAATAATTTTTAACTGGAATCCGTTAGACCACATCTCTCCCTGCGAAATGTATTGGGAATATAAAAACTCCAGTCTTAGCTACGGTGATTTAATCAACTGGTCGCATTTAAACTCTGCACGTTTTGCCAATGACGGTAATATCCTTTACAGCTTAAGACATATCGGACTTGGAAAAATAAACAGAAAAACAGGAGAAATCATGTGGAAATTAGGCGGAAAAGACACTACCAATTCTATTCATTTACCGGATTCTGCACGTTACTTTTTGCAACATGATTTTTCTCAGAGAGAGGACGGATTATATTCTGTTTTTTCCAATGGAGATTTATCACATTTATATGCAGAAGGTTTAGTATACAAAATTGATGAGGTGAATAAAACAGCTGTATTGGAAAGCAGATACAGAACAAAACCTGATATTTTCAGTATGGCCTTGGGTAGTTATCAGTGTCAGAATGATAATTGTATCATAAATTATGGCATGCAAAAACCAACAGCTACTCCAACACAGGATATGGCACATATTCTGGTAAAAGATAAATTAGCAGCGGTAATATCAGGACCTCAGATGAATTTCTCTTATCAGGTACATGAAACAAAATGGGCAGCTACGCAACGCAGACCTGTTGTTCGTCTGAAAAAGAAAATATTGTATTCTGATTCTAAATCAGGACTACATGATTATAACTGGTACAAAATTGAAGGAAACACGGCAATACCCGTTGGCAGCGGAACATCATTTACACCAGTTGTTTCAGGTAAATACGTAGTAGAAGCAATACAAGGCTTGGGTTTATTCAAATCTTATCTTGTGTCAGATGTATTTACATATATTGTACCGAAGAAGAAATAGGTTAATTCAACACCAGTACCTTACTGCTTTTTCTTTCACCGTTTACGGAGAAAGAAATCAAATAAGATCCTTTTGCTGCATCGTTCAGAGGTAGTTGTATTTGCTGCATTCCTGAAAGTTTACTTGCTTCATTCTGCATTATTTTCTTGCCTACAATATCAAAGACCTCAACCCTGTAACTAGTGTTTTCTTCTGCGTTAAACTGCACTGTTACATTACCACTTGCCGGATTCGGAAATACTGAAAATAAATTCGCTGATGCTGCAGGCTTTCTTTCCTGTTTCATTAATATACTCGTTGCCGCAAATCGTTTCAACTCATTGCCTTCTGCAAAAACAGAAACATTGTAAACGCCACCGGGCAATGCAACCTTAGTTTTACAAATAAATGCTTGCAATGTTTCATTATACTCAAAATCTACAGGAATTAACTGATCGTGAATAACACTTCCGTTTTCATCAATATTTCTGTTGAGATACCCTTTTACGATGGTGGAAGAAATGGCATCCGGCCATTCATTTAATTTTACTTCTAAATTTAAAGGTTCATCCAGATAGTATGTTTTATCTGAATGGGTGTTTAAGCTAAGTGTTGCGACATTTCCATCTTTTAATAAACCTGTAACTGGCACTGTACTTTGTAAAGTATATTTTTTATTGGGTGGAAGAAAAGACAGATCCACTTCATGAAAAATATCATACATGCCTTGTGTAGTCATATTCAGCGTAATTGTTTTCACCAGCTGATTGCTTTCATCCAGTATCTTAAAAGATTCATTTCTATACTCACCAATCAGATATAGTTTATTGATGGTTGCGCTGTTAATCTTTAAACTGTTGCCCTGCACAAATTGTGCATCCGATGCGGAAGGCTGTGCATCCTGCGATTCTTTTTCCGAAGTATTTACAATATCTCCTTTTCGCAATACCGGATTTGCTTTAAAGTATTCGATTTCCGGCTGTACAATATTCCATGTGTAAGACGACAACAACACATCAATATGATTCAGGTTGGATTGCTGAGATGGCGGAGGCTGAGATATCACCACAGAACCCGGACGAATGGCTGAATAATACGGTGCTAAACCATCATTCAGTTGGTGATTTTTTTGCGGATTCTCATATTTTGGTTGTATAGCAGCAATACTGGTAACTAAACCTGTAAAACCCATAAACGTGCTCATTAAATCTCCCGCAAAGACACCAAAGCCAGGAATATCCAGGCATAAAGGCTGGTAGTCGGGAAAAACCACTTTTAAAATGTCATCCGGAATGGCATTCGGTAATACGGTTTTGTGCTCGAATCCCCAAGCTCCGAAACAATGGAATTTTTCCGGGCGGTTATTCGGATGATTATCCATCATGGGGCGTACCACACCTGCCATGTAGGCTGTCTGCATCTGATAAGATCCTTTACCCTGAAATATTGGGCCTACAATTGGAACAGCTTCCAGGATTGTCCTGAAGAACGGAACTGCTATTAAATCAGACATCGGTGCTCCCCAGTAGGGTGTAGATAATGTAATAACACCTTGCACAGAATCCCAGACATTTTCGTTATATAAGGCATAATCAATATCATAGCCACCTTTGCTATGACAAACGGCAATGACTTTATCAGTATTATAATGTCTGCAGGTTTCGCGAATCATTTTAGCAATCACTTTTCCATTATCTTCAAAAGCATCACTATACGACTGAAAGAAAAATGCCGTTCTGTAACCTGCATTATAAGAGTTTTCATACCATTTATTTTTCGACATAAACCAGGCATATCCGTTATCAAACCAGCCGTGAATGTAAACTACCACGGGCTGATTCTGAGCATTGGGTGGTATCGCACCAAAAACAATATTATTTAATTTGGCCGGCACCTCATTGCAACGAAGCTCCGAAGGTTTTTTTATTACGGTAGTTGTAATCGTTTGTGCCGAAAGAAAAAAAATTGTGCAACAAATAAGTGCCAGCGTATAAATAAATCGCATATTGATTTTTATTTACACTAAAAATACAAAAACAAACAAACTTTGAAAAGAAATATTATTTCAGATACTCATCAATAGTACCGATTCCTTCACGAACCACAACAGGCTCATCGCCGGTACAATCAATAACTGTGGAAGGATGATAACCACCGGGACCGCCATCAATAACTATATCTACGAGGTGTTCATAACGTTCGTAAATGGCGTAAGGGTCAGTGATATAATCAATAATATCATCTTCATGATGCACGGAGGTCGTGATAATGGGATTGCCTAATTCCTGCACAATCATTCGAGCAATCTCATTATCCGGTACTCGGATACCCACCGTTTTTTTATTGTTTTTAAATAATTTGGGAATGGAGTTATTCGCTTTTAGAATGAACGTATATGGTCCGGGTAAGCAGCGTTTCATAAGTTTATAGGTGGGCGTATCTACACTCAATGTATAATCGCTGATATGACTTAAATCATTACAAATAAAAGAGAAATTCATTTTCTCTACTTTCACCCCTTTTATACGGCATATTTTTTCAACGGCATCCTTATTAAAAATATCACACCCTAAGCCATAAACGGTATCTGTTGGATAAATGACCAGGCCTCCATTACGCAAACATTCCACCACCTGCTTCATTTTGCGCATGTCAATATTATGAGGAAAAATTTCGAGTAACATAATTCAGTCGTGAGTTGAGAGTCGTAAGTCGTGTGTATTAATTTTACTAAAGTTAAGGATAAAAATAAAAAAAGTCGCCAACAGGCGACTTTTAAAATATTTTACAGACTTAAATTATTTGAACATCTCTGCTGTTACATCTGCGAACTGGCATATAAAACCACCCATCAAACATAAGCAAACTATCCAATAGCCTGCATGTATTGCAATGTATTTGAAACCTCTTCGTTCAAAAAGTGCATTGATGGCAACAATAGGCAATGCTAATGTAATACCAGCAATGGTACCATGTAGTGTACCATGTTTAAATGTTCTGAATTCGTTGCCGTAATTTTCAAAACCTTTTGCAAAAAAATCTAATGCCGCAGCATCTTTTACGTCAGCAACCTGATGTTGCAACATTCCGAAAAATCCAAATTGATGGATTACAATTGCAGATAATCCGAAGGCAATAAAGAAACCGAAAACAAATGTAAGTCCGAAAATCAAAGGCATATTGAAGCCTTCTTTCATTTTGTCTTCAGAAAACCCGTTTACATTCATCCAGGCTGTACCGAATACCTTTGGATGATACCAAACCATACCCACGAAAAGTGGAATTAATGCCGCTAAGGCAGAAGTAATTAACATGTTAAAATGCATAGCTTTTTATTTTTATTGAAAGCAATTTAGAATAATTTGTTTAATGATGTGTTAAGAAGTTAATTTAAGTTTTCAACATATCTTGACATTCAGTCGTTTACAAAAACAATTTATACTTCAATCTCTATTTATTTTATTCTTTCAAACCAATTGTTTTCTAGCTTCTCATAGCTTGTTGAATCATTTTCAAAGACGGTATCAATAATTTGATAGCTATTCCCATCTGGCTCTTTTTGTTCAATGAATTGACCAAATTTATCTAATGAATAAAGTCCATAAGTGAAAACTTCCAAGCCAGGTTTAATCTCATCATAACATTTGCTAACATAATCTGTACTGAAAACAGTATCATTATTGAAATGATAAAGCTTTAACTCATCTTCATTTCTATAAGTGCCAAAGAAATTTTTGGTTTTACTTTTCAAATCATATAAAAGGCAGAAAGATACACTGCAACCTGTTCCTGTGCATGGAGTATAAATCATTGTGATTCCAATCAACTCATTATTATTAAAATTATAATACTTTATTTGCGCCCAATTATTTGCAAAATCAACATTATCTCTCTTCCCCTTGGTACTAACATTATTCAATGTCATTTTCTCTTTCAAAGAAAATAAATCACCGTCAATTTTAATTTTTGTTTCAGCCTCTGTATTTATCCATTGAATCTTATGATTCAGAATTGAGATTGTTGTTTGGGTATCTTCTGTATTATTTATAACAATTGAAGGAATTATTTCATGTTTATCAAAATAGTACTTTAAACTATCATAAATAGATTGATTAGTTTTATATTGATTGCTGTTATTAGCAACTTCACTCATTTTTTTATTTTGACAAGCAATAAAAACTATAATTAATATAAAATAAAGCATCTTCATGTAAATAAATATATAATAAAAAATCGAGCCGTCAAATTGACGGCTCGATTTTTTATTTGTATAAATTAAATTAAAATTATGCCACAGCTTTCGCTACCAAATCTGCTGCTTCTGATAATAAGATAGCAGATTGTACTTTTAAGCCAGCTTCATCAATCATTTTCTTGGCAATATCTGCATTCGTACCTTGTAAACGAACGATAATTGGAATATTAATCGTGCCAATGTTTTTATAGGCTTCAATCACCCCTTCCGCTACACGATCGCAACGAACGATACCGCCGAAGATATTGATTAAGATGGCTTTTACATGCTCATCTTTCATGATGATACGGAAGGCTTTCTCCACACGTTCTGCGTTTGCCGTACCGCCCACATCCAGGAAGTTAGCCGGCTCGCCACCGCTTAATTTAATGATGTCCATAGTGGCCATTGCCAGTCCTGCACCATTCACCATGCAACCAACGTTTCCGTCTAATTTTACATAGTTCAACTCCGCAGCTGCTGCTTCCACTTCTGTAGCATCTTCTTCCAGTAAATCGCGTTGTGCTTCCAGATCTTTATGACGGAACAAAGCATTGTCATCTAAATTTACTTTTGCGTCTACCGCTATAATTTTATCATCCGATGTTTTTAAAACCGGATTAATTTCAAACATACTTGAATCTGATCCAACGTAAGCATTATACAATCGTTGCACAAAATCCACCATTTCTTTAAATGCCTGTCCGCTTAATCCTAAATTAAAGGCGACACGACGAGCCTGAAAAGCCTGCAGACCAACAGATGAATCAATCCATTCTTTAAAAATCTTGTCCGGAGTATGTTCTGCTACTTCTTCAATATCCATACCGCCTTCGGTAGAATACATGATAACATTACATTCCTTCTTTCTGTCTAACAACACCGACATATAGAATTCTTTGGTTTCGGATGCACCCGGATAATAGGCATCTTCCCCAATGAATATTTTACTCACAAATTTTCCATGTTCACCTGTTTGCGGAGTTACCAGGGTCATTCCCAGAATTTCACCTGCTTTTTCTTTAAGAGCTTCCAGGTTCTTTGCAAATTTAACACCGCCGCCTTTACCGCGACCACCTGCATGTACCTGCGCTTTTACGACCACACCTTCACTGCCGGTGCGTGCGCTGATGATTTTCCATGCTTCTACAGCCTGTTCTACTGTTTCTGCTACGATGCCTTCCTGTACTTTTACGCCAAATTGTTTCAAGAGTTCTTTACCCTGATATTCATGTAAGTTCATGTCGCAAAAGTAGTAAAGTATTCCGAAGTTTTGGAAGTAAAAAGTAAAAAAGATGCTCATTAATTTTAGTTTTTCCCTATAATTGCATAAAAATTAGCTATCAAGACCTCCATTGACATATTAAGAAGGGCGCAGAATCTGGAATTACTGGTGCATTTGCATCCGTATTGCTTTTCTTATGCCATCATCGATCGTGATTTAAATCAAATAATTGATTTTGAGGCAAAAGTGCTGGGACAAAGTACCGGAAGATTCCTGCATAAAGACTCCATTGCCATCTGGTTTTCCGATCATCACGATATTTTCGGATTACCGTTTAAGACCAGCAAAGTAGCTGTATATTCCCCGGAGTTTACAGTTTTACCCGATAAAACGGATAAACCGGCTGAAGTTTTCAGATTACTGGGCTTTTCTGACAGTGATAATATCACCTATTTAAAAAATAAACTCAGCGATTCGTTTTATGTTTACTACTCATTGCCGGATAAAACCATCAACTTTATAGAAAACCATCTGCCGAATGTAGAATTTTACAGTATTGATTTCGGCTTATTGAATTTCTACAACAACAAACTTTCTTTCAAAAATTATATTGCGGCGAATTTATATGGCGAAGAACTGACACTTTGCTACAAAAAAGCATCCGGTAATTTTTATTACAATAAATTCCCGGTAAAAGCCAAAGAAGATTTATTGTATTATTTAAGATTGGCTTACGAACATCTGGAACTAGACTTAAATGAGTTTCCAACGTATCTGTATGGCTATGTGGAAGAGAAATCACCGATGTACTCTACTACTTATGGCTACATCCGCAATTTTGAAATCGACAGAACATTAAAAAATATTTTGCCATTTTTATATGGCGTTGAAGAAATGCAATTGCATTATTATATCAATCTGTTAGGCTTAGGTTTATGAGAATAATTTCAGGAAGTTTACGCGGAAAACGCTTTTATCCGCCCAAAAATATACCGGCACGGCCTACCACGGATTTTGCCAAAGAAGCATTGTTTAATATCTTAAATAATAATTTCGATTTCCCGGAAGTCAAATTTTTAGATTTATTCGCCGGTACAGGAAGTCTCGACATGGAAATGTTTTCGCGCGGCTGCACGGATATTACTTCGGTAGATATGAGTAAAATCAGCTTAGGGTTTATTAAAAAAATGAGCGAGGAAGTAAAAATCCCCAATCATAAGATTATTCTGGGAGACGCTATAAAATATGCGGAGAACTGCACACAGCAATACGATTTGATTTTTGCAGGGCCGCCTTATGCACTGGATGTTATTGACACCATTCCTGATTTAATTTTTGAAAAAAAATTACTGAAAGAAGACGGCTGGTTTATTCTGGAAACTTCACCAAGGCACAATTTTACCGAACATCCGAAACTACTCGAAGTTCGCAATTACGGACAAACACATTTCTGGTTTTTCGGGGAAGATGATGATACTATCACAGAGGAACACGGAAATTCCACGGAGGAATAAAACTCTGCAACTCTGTGTATATTTATACAACTCTGTGAGACAAAAAAATGAAAAGATTCTACTCTACAAATATTCAAACCAATTTCATTTATCTGGAAAATGAAGAAGCACAGCATTGCGCTAAAGTATTGCGTTGTAAAGAAAATGAAATTGTGGAAGTTTTAAATGGCAAAGGGATTTTATATCAGGGCATAATTTCTTCTATTCAAAAACATGAAGTTCAGATTACCGGCCAAAAAATTGTAAAAGAAGAGAAAGAAAATCCCAATAAATTGTCCATTGCCATTTGTCCTACTAAAAATCCTGCTCGTATTGAATGGTTTTTGGAAAAAGCTACAGAGATCGGCATTGCAAACATTTACCCTATCATTTCAGACAGAACAGAAAAGCAAAGTATCAAACAGGAACGTCTGCAGCAAATCATCATCTCTGCCGCCAAACAAAGCGGGCAGTTATTTTTCCCGACACTGCATCCTGTTCAAAAGTTATCTTCATTCTATAGTTCAACAAGTCAGCATTTCAACAATTATTACATTGCCCATTGCGAAGACGAAAAAAAGCACCTGAAAGATGTTTATCCTAAAAATGAAACGGCTTTATTGTTAATTGGACCTGAAGGCGATTTCACCAAAACGGAAGTGGAAACGGCTGTTAACAAAAATTATATCCCCGTTTCGCTGGGAAATTCTATTTTGCGGGTAGAAACAGCTGGAGTTGCGGCATGTGTGATGGTACAAATGATGAACGATTAACAATGTACAATTAACAATGATAAAAATGATTAATCTTATAAAAGTAATAACTAAAAAACAATCGTTCATCGTTCATCGTACATCATTAATTCTATTAATTTGCCTTTTGCCTTTTGCCTTGTTTTCTCAGGTGAAAACAACGGCAAAAATCGGCTTGTTAAAATACAAAGGCGGCGGTGACTGGTATGCGAATCCTACTTCCCTGCCGAATCTGGCAAAGTTTTGCAATCAGCATCTAAACTTAAACTTATCGCCAGATATTGACGAAGTGGAACCCGGCAGTGCAGAATTATTCAATTATTCGTTTGTACATATTACCGGACATGGCAACATTGTATTTACTGATCAGGAAGCGGATAATCTGCGTACTTACTTAATGGCGGGTGGCTTTTTACATATTTCAGACAACTTTGGTATTGACCCATATATCCGTAAGGCCATGAAAAAAGTTTTTCCGGAACTGGATTTTATTGAACTGCCCTATTCGCATCCTATTTATCATCAGAAGTATGATTTCCCGAATGGCTTGCCTAAAATACATGAACACGATAAAAAAGCCGCTCAAGGTTTCGGCATTATTTATCAGGGTCGTTTAGTTTGTTTTTACGATTACGAATGCGATTTAGGTGATGGATGGGAAGACCAGTCGGTACATAAAGACTCTGAGGAAAACAGACAGAAAGCACTGAAAATGGGTGCTAATCTGGTGCAGTATGCGTTTACGAAATAGGTGAAAGTTGTAAATATGGTTTTTTGAAACTCTTAATTCAAAAATCAAATTCATCAATATTTTCTATAATCCTCCATTAAGATTTCCTAATCCACCGCTGTTCAGTCCGCCAAAGATGCCGGTATCGAAGAAGCCTTTTTGTTTTTGCAGTTTCAGCCAGTTGAATTGCTGCGAGGTTACATAAATCGTCATATAAAATCCTTTCTGGAAACCCACCGGTGTCCATTTGAATTCCATTTGCCAGCAGTGCAAATCACGCACCACGGAAATATCCGTTCGGGTAATACTTTTATTGGTAAGGTCGAATCCCGAAGAAATATTGATTTTCCATTTTTTGGTGATGTTAAAATCAACACCCAAGGCCAGTGTTTGCGTGATAGCCGTGGTATCTTTTTTATTCTGTTTGAAGCGTGATAAATTTAAACTATACTGATAATTGACAGACCACGGAATGGAAAAATTATAATATTCCCGTTCGTATACATTTTTCTGATAAAACTGATTATTGATTCCCTGTGTTTCCTGCAATGAATTATTCAGTTCGGTTTGATCCTGCAATCCTTTTTTAGAACGGATACTGCCGCTTAAGGAAACATTCATACTGGTGAGTCTGAAAAAACGTCTCTTTTCCTTCCAGTAAAAATCATTGGTTTGTCTGCCAACACTGTCTGTGGAATAAGGATCCATGCTGGCATTAAAACTCAGATTCAATTTATCGGTCAAATGTGTGGAAGCACTAATATTTAAAGGACTTAAACGTTTTGTCAGGATATTATAATTCATACCGAATGATAAATTATCCAGCAGGGTTATTTTCTTTGTATGTGTAACGGAATCTTTTTTAGAATAGACTTTTATCTCTAAGGTATTCGAAAAACTTACTCCAATATTTCCTTGTTTGTTTTGTGGTACTATTCCATTATTCTGAAAAACAGAATACGTCGCAATTGATCCAATACTATCGGTTTGAACTGTTCGGTTATACTTCCAGAATGGCTTGGTAAAATCGGGACTGAAGTTTAAATTTAAGCTTGGTCGAATGGTATGTCTGATAGCTTTAAGTTTGCTGTTTTTAAATTGAAACATACCGAACAACTGCGTATTCAAACTCATATTAAAATTGAAATCCCGGTAAGATTTGAAACCGTATTTTGTTTCCGAAACCGCCTGGTTATAGAAGGTATCTGTTTTTCCCGTTTCATCATTTTTTCTTTCCAGAAAATCGTAGTATTTTTTGTTAATATAACTGAAATACCAATTCTCGCGATAGTTTATACCAACATTTAAATTAAGATATTTCGCCAGTGTGAAATTGCCTGTAATGGGTAAATTATGTGTAATGCTGTTACGCATATCTTTTAACGTCTTTTTTGTAAAGAATGTGGAGTCTGTTGCATTCAGCTGATTAGACGCATTTAAATCATATGAAAAACCGATATTCTCATACCACTTCCGTTTGGTAGCAGCCACTTTACGCTGAAAAGGATTTATTCTGGTTACGTTAAATGAAAATGACGGCAAAGTAAGCGATATCAGCTTGGATTGTGTGTTCTGGTTCAGATTGGTGTTAATCGCAATTCTGTAAGGTTTTCCCGGCCAATACTTACTGTAAGAAATACTGGAAGAAAAGTTGGTGGCCAGTACACTTTGCGGATCTCTAGAATTGAGCAGTTGGTAAGTTTTGTTGCTGACAATGTTCAGGTTGATGTTGAAACTGCTGTTGAACATCTTTTTCGGGTCGAGATTCATCTGCCATTGCACACCGAAATTCAATGGTGGCTTCTGGCGATTAGGATTAAATCGCTCATATTGCGAACCGCCTCTTTGTTGATTGATGTTAAAGCTCAGGTTTCCGGTAAATTTGTAAATTTTTCTATATGCCAGATTGGTATGCAATCCCCAGCTTCCGAGCGTGTAAACATCCGCCGTAGTAGTTAATGCCACCTCATCATTAATTTTCCAGTAATATCCAATATTATTTAAAAAGAAACCTAATTCCGTACTTTGGCCGTAAGTAGGCATCAGCAAGCCTGTTCCTTTTGATTTAAGAGAAGGCAGCATGGCAAACGGCAAAAATAAAGGCGTTCTGACACCGGCAATCACAATATCTGCCGGCTTGCCTACCATAATTTTATCTTTAATGACTTTTGCCTTGCCTATTTCGACATAAAAGTGCGGATCATCCAAATCACAGGTGGTATAGCGTGCATTTTTGATATACAAGGTATTGGTATCAATTACTTTTACCTGGTCGCCGTGCAGATATCCTTCCATTTCCCGGGTAACCAGGCCAAGGCTTTTCCCTTTTTTGGTTTTGAAATTGAATTTTGCTTCATTGGCAACATATTCGCCGGTACCGTCTTTAAATTCTACCCGTTTCATCGCTCCCAGACTATCGTCATACATAGCTTTTGCGTACACTTCACTGCTGTCCCAGTTAAATTTAATAAAGCCTGCCGCCATATCCATTTCCTGATATTTAATGGTGGCTCTTCCGTATAAATAAACCGTTTTGTTCGGAATATCATAGATAATTGAATCCTGCGCTTTGTATTTCACATTGTCTTCCAGATCGTTGTCTGCAATTTTTATCGTTTTTGCTTCCACAATTGTGGAATCTTTGGAAACAGAATCTGATATTGATTTTAGTACATTTGGCTCAAAGTTTGCTTGTTCTGTAGTATCGTTCATCATTTTAATGTTCTTTTGTAGTTTCTTTTGAGAAAATACATTTACTGACATAAGGATTATGAGCAGAAAAAAAACAGTGCGCTTATCTAAAATAAAGTCTAACAACGATAAAATATTTCTATACTTAATGAGTTTCAAATGTATGTTTAAAACGTCAAAAATACGGATTGCTTGCTTAATATTTCTATTATCTATTCACACTATTGGACAATGTGTCTCAAAAAATGCTGCGAGTTATAAAATTAAGACGATTGTTCTGGATGCCGGACACGGTGGTCACGACGGTGGTTGCAATGGTTCTCTCCATTCTCATGAAAAAGATGTTACCTTAAAAGTAGTTCTTGCTTTAGGTAAAATGATTGAGGAAAAATATCCTGATGTAAAAGTGCTTTACACACGAAAAACAGATGTTTTTATCACTTTACAGGATAGAGCATTACTAGCTAACAATAATAATGCTGACCTTTTTATCAGCGTACATTGCAACTCAGGACCTAGCAAAGCCATCGGAACAGAGACATTTTTGATGGGTTTACACGTATCTCAAGCCAACTTAGATGTGGCAAAACGGGAAAATGCGGTTATTAAGCTAGAGGAAAATTACGAAAAAACATATGAAGGTTTCGATCCGGACTCGCCGGAAGCGATGATTGCACTTTCTTTGGCACAAAATGCCAATATTGAGCAAAGTACTTTCTTAGCCAGTAAAGTTCAGGAACAATTCACTAACAAACTAAATCGTTTTAACCGAGGTGTGAAACAAGCAGGATTTTGGGTACTTTATCGTACTACTTGTCCGTCAATTTTAATAGAAACAGGATTTCTTACCAATAAAGAAGAAGAAAAATTTTTGATTTCTAAAGATGGACAAGAAGATATTGCAGGTGCTATTTTCCATGCTTTTGACGACTATAAAATCACCGTGGAAAAAGGAAATAAATTAATTCCCCCAGTCATTGAAAATCAGCAAGGTAGTATAATAAATGACATAGAACCGGAGCTAATCAATTCAAAACCAATAGTAAATACGCCCAAAACACAAACGCCGGTAAAACAAACCACTGAACCCAAAGAAACCACTTCTGAAAAAGGAATCATTTACAAAGTACAGATAAAATCTACCACTAAACTATTGCCAAAATCAGATAAAGCGTACGATTTGTACAGCAATCTTAAATATGAAAAAGCAGATGGTGTTTACAAATATGCCTACGCACCTTTCAGTGATTTTGACCTGGCAAACAAGGTTTTAAAAAAGGTAAAAGCATCCGGATATAAAGATGCATTTATCGTGGTTTACAAAGACGGAAAAAAATTATCTGCCTCAGAAGCTAAAAACTATTTGCAGTAGGTTTTGTTTTTCCTTATAATTAGCTTAATCTTGAAAGTACGAATATTATATTTTTCTGCTTATATTTGGTGATTCTTAAAACCGGACTCCTTGGAAAACAAAAACGAAATCTTAGTTGGCGCACTCACCATTGTTGGTATCGCTTTATTCATCTTAGGCTTTAAATACCTGCAGGGTGAAAGCTTATTTACCAGAAGTAAATATGTGTATATCGTCGCAGACCGTGTACCAGGTATTACTCCTTCAAGTCCTGTACTGGAGAATGATGTTCCGATTGGCAGGGTAAGCGATATAACAATATCTAACAGTCCAAACTTCCCATACAAGGCAATCGTGGCTTTAAAATTAAATAAAGACGTAGTGATTCCGAAGGACAGTAAGTTTATTATTTACGCGTTGGATATGTTAGGTAAAATGGGAGTAGGATTGGTGCGAGGAACCAGTAACTCAGAATCTAAAGAAACAGATACCTTGTCATGTATCGTAAAAGGAAACTCCATAGACCAGGGTGTAGATTTAATTACACAGTTAAAACCAAGAATCGACAGTACACTCGGTTCTTTTCAGGCTTTGGCGTCTAACTTAAATACACAATTAGGATCCGGTGAAAATAGTTTATTGAAAAAAGCAGTGGGCGACCTTAGCGTTACCCTTCAATCCGTAAATAAACTTGCAGGAAATGCAGATAAAATGATCAGCACTTTGAATGGTACGTTGACGGATAACAAGGCAAATATTGATGCTATCATGAAAAATGTGAGCCGACTAACTGCTGAATCCGGAAAACTGGATTCTATCTTAACTAATTTCCAGACCTTCTCTGGAAAAATTGCTTCTTTAGAATTAGCTCCTACCATTGAAAGCGCCAAAGGCACACTAGAGCAATTAAAGAAAACGTTGTCACTAATTAACGACGGTGACGGTTCTATATCCAAATTACTGAAAGAAGACGGTGCCTACAAAGACATTACGAAAACTATTCAGTCGTTGAATGCAGTACTAACGGATTTAAAAGCAAATCCTAAGAAATACATCAGTTTATCCCTGATAGACAAAAGCAGAACGATTACCATTACCGATACATCTGTTCAGCAGTTTTTAGATAATAATCCTAAAGCTGCGAAGAAAGTGAAATAAATAAAACAGTTTATTATTTTAGCCATTGTATATTCGCAATGGCTTTTTTATTTTGAAAAATTCGTCTACATACCGTTTTTTACTGCGTAAATTACTTTTATCAGGAGTTTGCTTCTTTTTTTTATTGAATGTCTTTGCACAAAAATCTATTTATTTCCCGCCGCCGCCAAAAGATACCTCCCGAAAAAAGAAAATTGAAATTCTTAAGTCGGATTCTCTTTTATTTCAAACGCAGGAACTGGGCAAATACCGAAAACTGATTGGAAATGTAAAACTGAGGCATGAAAATGCGCTGATGTTTTGCGACAGTGCCGTTATTGATATTGATGCCAATTATATGACCGCATTCGGTAAACAAGTGCATATACAGAAAGGCGATAGCATAGACGTTTGGGGTAATTTTCTGGAATATTTCGGCGACCAGAAATTAGGCAGACTTACCGGCATGTGCTCCATGCGTGACAAGACGATGATATTAACGACACCGGAATTGAATTATAATACGGAAACCGATGTGGGAAATTATATGAGCGGCGGGCGCATTGTGAATAAAGAAACAACCATCACCAGTGCAATTGGCTATTATTATCATCAGAAAAGCGAAGCAGTGTTTTACGGCGATGTGGTATTAAAAACACCCGAAAGAACTATCTATGCCGATTCCATGCGGTATAATACGGACAAGGAAATCGCTTATTTTATTACCAAAACAACCATCATTGATAAAGACAGCAATATCATTGTCACCAATAGCGGTTATTACGATACCAAAAATGAAAAAGCGTTTTTTGGAAATAATGCCGTCATAAAAAAGGGTGATGCTTCTGTAAAAGCTGAAAATATTGATTACGACAATAAAACAAAAATTGCCGTTGCGCAAGGAGATGTTGTATACAGTGACAGTTCGGAACGCACTACGATTCTGAGTAATTACGTCTATTCTGATGAAAATAAATCATATGTAAAAGCCTACAAAGATCCGCTGATGATAACGGTTTCCGAAGATGAAAAAGATACCATGTATCTGAGTGCCGATACTTTACTGACGTACAAAATTGCGGTGGAAGATTCTGTTTTAAATAATGACACCATCAGCAGCAATGATTCGATAAAAATCCTGAAAGCCTATTATCATATGAAGATGATACAGGGAGAAATGAGCGCCAGTGCCGATTCTATGTTTTATTCGGAAAAAGATTCCATCTTCAAACTCTATATAAATCCGGTGATGTGGATGGATTCTACCCAGATTACGGGCGATTCCATTTATCTGTACAATACCAATAAAGAAATCAGCAGGGTGGATATTTTCGGCAATGCATTTATCATCAACCTGCAGGATAAGGATATTTACAACCAGATAAAGGGCAAATTCATGCAGGCGTTTATTTCCAACAAAAAGATACAGAAAGTGGAAGTAGATGGCAATGCGGAAAGTATTTATTTTATAAAAGATAATGGCGCTTATAACGGAGCCAACAAATCCACCTCTGCATTTATTACCGTATCTTTTGAAAAGGATGATGTGAACCGTATAAAGTTAACCGGTACGCCTGAGGCTGAATTTACGCCCATGAAAAAAATCACACCGGAAACCTTTAGATTAGAAGGTTTCAAATGGTACGGAGACAAACAACCACTGACCAAATATGATGTTATTCGTGATAAAAGCCAATACGAGAAATACATTGCCGGACAACCCAAAAAAGTGGTAGTGGTTGAGGAAAAGAAAGAGGAAGAGATTAAAAACTAAACCTTATCCTTCTTCAAATTTGCCTTCTCTTTTTCCAGCCAGTCGTTTACCATTTCTTTTGTCAGTTCCAAATGCGCCTCAGAAACCACTTTCAGCGACTCTTTATTAGTTAAAATCTCCTGCTCTATCTGCGCTTTGTCGATATTCGTAGAAAGCGTCAGTTTTTTATTGAGTTCGTGATTCCTGTAATTAATATTTTCTATCGTGCTCAATTCGATTTCGTGTTCTATGTTTTTCAGCTTCTCATCGTAAGGCCCTTTGGATGAAAACAACTTGGATAAAACCGGAGCAGTTTCAATACAGATAAACAACAGCATAATGAACAGACTCGGCGTTTGCGGCAACTTCGCCAAACCATCCAAACGTGCCATCAATCCGTCGTAGCCTGCAATGGCCGGTTGTGCTTTTGCCACCGCTGTATCGCGCTGCGCTTTCGCCGCCAGTATCTGTTTTTCGCGTTCGTCAATCAGCGGCTGATATTTTGCCTGCATGTCTTTCATCTCCAGCTCTATCTTGTCGTACTGCTGTTTCTTCTCTTTAAACACCGGACCTTTGCCTAATTTGTTCGTACCGCGCGTGCCTTCCGCTTCGCCAATAAAGGCTGTATATAAGGAATCTCTGGCCGTGGAAACTTTAGCGATTTCATTTTTATACAAATCAATTTCTCCGCGCAAACTATCCATCACCGGATTAAACTGCTGCTCTGTTTTTCGCTGCGCATTTATTGCAAATTCGCGTTGCTGCTCCTCTACTTTTTGCGCAATTTCTTTCTCAAATATTTTTAATTCCAGTGGTTTTGAAATGACGATGGCTAGAATCACCGCCAGTATCAATCGCGGCAACACCAGCTTGAATTCATTCCAGAACAACTCGTCTTTGCGTAAAGTGGAAACAATAAATCTGTCCAAATTAAAGATGACCATTCCCCAGATAATACCGAACGCAATAGCCGGATACACACTTTTAAATACGCTGAATAAAGCATAGCCTCCGGAAATCGTCGCCAGCACACCGGTAAAGAAAACCGTTGCGCCTATACCTACATATTTATTGTGTTCCGATTGCGGACAATCTATCAGCACATCCTGGTTGGCACCGGAGCACCACCAGAAAAATCTGGTAAAGCCACTGACCTTATTTATCGGATAACTCGTGTTGTTTTTAAATTCTTCCATCCTGGTTATTTTAGTTAGTTGGTTTATTCAAGGATAAATAGTCATTTATTTTTTGCGTAAAAGACCTTGTTATAATTTTATTTTGCAATACTTCATGTAAACTTACCGCATTGGGTTTTTCAGTATTCAATACCGGCTTATCTGCCGTAAATACAGGTAGTTTCGTTACTTCCGGTGTTTTGGTAAATTGTTGTGATTGAATACGAACACTGGGTATTTTAGTAATTAAATGATCGCTGACATTAAGTGGAAAAACGCGTACATAAATCGTTTGCGATAATTCGTATTCTTTGTTTTTTGCAGTAATAGTGTAAGTAGTATTTCCGGTTGGATAAAACGCTTTTCTGCCGACTGCTTTCACCAAGCCAACACCACTGATGGTAATTAAATCAGCATTCAGGATATTCCATTCAATTTCCAGATACTGACCTTTCAAAATGCCAACATGATTCGGAAAATCTTTGTGCGTATAATTTAAGTAGCGATGATTTAAAACGGCATCCACCGTATAAACAGAATACGAGAAAATGGGCTCGTTCAGGTTTTCTTCGTTATTAAAAGATGAAAGCATTACATCTTTTGGCGCAGACTTATTTTTTCTTCTTAAAAAAAAGAAACATAAAATGCTTGCCAGTATGATAATAGTTGTTGTCAATATTTTTAAATTCCTTACAACTTACGTCTCATTTATACGTCGGAATAAACTAAAAAGTATTACAGATAGTTCCAAAAGAAGAAAAATTAAGGAATTTTAAGGAATATTCATTGACTGAAAATAATACGCCTTTTGCTCTTTGAATAAAACTGCTATTGTAAATGATTAAACTAACGGTTTAAAGTTTATCAAACTCTTGTGATCCCAAAGGTAATCTTTCGACTGCAATCCTAAGTGTTCGCTACAATATACAAATAAATTCAAAAAAGCAAACCAAACAACTGAAAATGTATCTGCTATAAAAACCTCTGCCAATTTGTCACTTTTGGTTATTTTTCGTAACTTCGTCATCCTTTTTGATACAATAGATACAATTTCTCGTACAACTTAGCAATGAGCGAACTTTTAGAATATATCGAACAGAAAAAACACGACGAAACGCGTCAGGGTGAAGCATTGAATTTACCCTTAAACGAGTCTGAATTCAAAAACAACAAGCATTTCTATATTGAAAGCTATGGCTGTGCTATGAACTTCAGCGACAGCGAAATTGTGGCTTCCATTCTGGCAAAACAAGGTTACGGTCTTACTACCAATATATTTGATGCGGATTTAGTGTTATTAAACACCTGTTCCATTCGTGAGAAAGCCGAACAAACCGTTCGTATGCGTTTAACCAACATCAACCAGATAAAAAAACAAAAACCGGGTATGCTGGTGGGTGTTCTGGGTTGTATGGCAGAACGCCTGAAATCAAAATTACTGGAAGAAGAAAAACTGGTGGACATCGTGGTCGGTCCGGATGCGTACCGTTCCTTACCTGAATTACTGGAAGAAGCGGAAGGCGGACAAAAAGGCGTTAATGTGTTGCTATCGCGGGAAGAAACCTATGCAGATATTTCACCGGTTCGCTTAGACAATAACGGAGTTACCGCATTCATTTCCATTATGCGCGGCTGTGATAATATGTGTTCGTTTTGCGTAGTACCGTTTACGCGCGGCCGTGAGCGCAGCAGAAATCCTGAAACGATTGTGCAGGAAGCACATGATTTATTCAATCGCGGTTATCGTGAAGTGACCTTACTCGGACAAAATGTGGATTCTTACAAATGGAAAGGCGAAGAAAATCAAACCAATAAAGAAGCTGCTGTCTTAATGAATTTTGCGCAATTATTAGAAGCCGTTGCACAGGTGAATCCATTGTTACGTGTACGTTTTTCTACATCGCATCCAAAAGATATTGGCGATGATGTGTTGCACACGATTGCAAAATATCACAACATTTGTAATTACATTCATTTGCCGGTACAGTCAGGAAATTCGGCTTGTCTGGAGCGTATGAACAGAACCTACGACAGAGAATGGTATCTGAACAGAATTGATGCCATCAGACGAATTATCCCGGGTTGCGGGATTTCTTCTGACGTGATTGCAGGCTTTTGCGGCGAAACGGAAGAAGAGCATTTAGACACCATATCGATGATGCAGTATGCAAAATACGATATGAGTTATATGTATTATTACTCTGAGCGCCCTGGCACCATGGCAGCTAAAAAATATGCCGACGATGTGCCGTTGGAAACCAAAAAACGCAGGCTGGCGGAAATTGTGGAAGTGCAGTATCAGCTTTCACTGCAAAACAATTTAGATGATATTGGAAAAACATTTGAGGTGCTGGTGGAAAAAACATCTAAGAAGAATGAGGATGAATGGTGCGGACGAAATCAGCAAAATAAAGTAATAATTTTTCCGAAAGGGAATCATAAAGTAGGCGACTATGTTAATGTTTACATAGAAAGTGCCAACAAAGCAACATTGAAAGGAAGAGTAGTTGGCAATTGACAATTAACAATGAACGATTAAAATTCCTGCAATTTTATCGTTTTTATTATTGTTAATCGTACATCGTTAATTGTGCATCGTTAATTAAAAAAATGGAATTACAATCAGTCAAACAACGATTTGGAATCATCGGTAACGCACCGGCGCTCAACAGAGCACTGGAAGTAGCGGTACGTGTGGCTCCTACCAGTTTATCTATATTAATCACCGGCGAAAGCGGTGTGGGTAAAGAAGTCTTTTCACAAATCATACATAATCTGTCGACACGCAAGCACGAGAATTTCATCGCGGTAAACTGTGGTGCGATTCCGGAAGGCACGATAGATTCCGAATTATTTGGTCATGAAAAAGGGGCATTTACCGGCGCACACGACAAACGCAAAGGGTATTTTGAAACTGTGAACGGCGGCACGATTTTCTTAGATGAAATCGGTGAAATGCCGATTGGCACGCAAGCACGTTTACTACGTTTATTAGAAAGTGGTGAGTTTTTGAAAGTAGGTTCCTCTGTGGTGCAGAAAACAGATGTGCGTGTACTGGCTGCCACGAATGTTGATTTACCTAAATTAATTAAACAAGGGAAATTCAGAGAAGATTTATACTATCGTTTAAATACCGTTCCGATTTTTGTGCCGCCGTTGCGCGAGCGTAAAGAAGATATCGCGGTGTTGTTCCGGAAATTTGCTTCTGACTTTTCTGAGAAATACAGAATGCCGCCGGTGCAGCTGGCTGATGATGCACGTGGAATCTTAATCAATTACCGCTTCCCGGGAAATATCCGTGAACTGAAAAATATTGCGGAACAAGTATCTGTTTTGTCGAAAGATAAAATAGTTACCAAAGAAGAACTCGCTAAATTTATTCCAAACATCGATGCTTCTAATTTGCCTATGGTGGTGAATACAAATGAAGCTTCCACTTTTACAGACAGAGAATTACTATACAAAATGATTTTTGATATCAAACACGATTTGAATGATTTAAAGAGTTTTGTCTGGAAGATGAGCGGCGGCAACTACGATGCATCAAAAATTGATTTCAGTGATGTGGCAAATATTGAACACGGTTCAGCTCCAATAGCCAATACAAATGTATATACGGCTAAGCAGTTACCGGTAATAGAATCTACAACCAGTACCAATCCGACCATTATTATAAACGAAGAACCACAATATGAAGAAGAGAGTGTGGAAACGAGTTTATCTTTAGCAGATATGGAAAAAAACATGATTTTAAAAGCGCTTGAAAAACACCGGGGGAAACGCCGAGATGCTGCATTAGACTTAGGCATTTCAGAGCGTACTTTGTACAGAAAAATCAAAGAGTACGAATTGGAAGATTAAACCAATGAAATAATTCAGCAATGAAATAATATAATAATGAGAGAAAAAAGTTTTAAATATTCAGTTATTCATAAAAGTAAAATTACTTCATTATTTTATTACTTCATTATTTCAATCCTTGTACTGGCAACTTCTTCCTGCAAAATATACCGTTTCACCGATGCAAGTGTAGATCCGAACTGGAAAACATTTTCGATGTCGCAAACTATAAATATTGCCACTTTACAAAATCCGAATGCAGCGCCTGCCTTTACAGAAAAAATAAAAGAAAAATTCTTGCGGGATACGCGTCTCGTAATGATTCGTGAAAGCGGTGACCTGGAATTTAGTGCCACCATTACAGAATATAATATTGACCCGGTAGCTATCACCAATACAGAAACAACGGCTCAAAACAGACTGAATATTTCTGTAAAATTAGATTGTGTAAATAAACGGGACAACTCCAAAAGTTTTTCGCAGACATTCAGAGATGGTGAGAATTATGATGCAAACAGACAATTTTCTGATGTAGAAAATAGCCTTTTAAATACTATATTTGACAGATTGGTTCAACAAATTTTCAATCGTACATTTGGCAACTGGTAAGATGAGTTTTCAGCTACATGACATATTATCAAATCCTGCGCTGCTGAAAGAAGTGCCGGATGACCAATTGCAAAAATGGATTCAGCAATATCCTTATGTCTCTTTATTTCATTTATATGCACTGAAAAGAAAGGGCAATTACACCGAAACAGATTTACATAAAACTGCGTTTTATTTCAACAACAGAGAAAAATTATTCTACCTACTGAATGACACGCATTTTGATTCGAGAATAGTATCGCCTTCTTTTGATAAAACAACAAACGTTATTAGTCCCGTTGAAATCAAAGAAGAAATTTCGGCAGCAACAATAATTGATACTATATCCGAAAAGCAAACCAAAGTACAGGAAGAGATTTTGGTTACGGAAGAAGAGAAAACCGAAATTGTAGTACCTGCGGAAGAAACTATAATTAATGCCACAGAAAATCAAGATATAACACAACCTGAAGAAACAACCATTGAGCACAAAGAAGAAGTTGTATCAATTGATGAAGTTTCCACTGCTGCTTTAGAAGAAGAAACAAGTAATGATTACTGGGAAACGAAGAAATAAGAAGAAAAGAAGTTATTACAGAGGAATACAAAACGGAAGCAATAATAATACCTATGATTCCTGTTACAGATAAACCTCTTTCCATTGCAGAGCAAATCATGCTCGAAATACAGCAGCTGAAAGAAGAAAGAGCCAGAAAAGAAAATCAGCCTGTTGTTGAAGAAACTATTGTTCAGGAAGAAACTATTTTACCTGAATTTGAAACGGTTCAGGATACTACTGAAGTAATTGATATTATTGAGGAAGATAAAGTCGAAGAAAATACTGAAGCGCAAGAGACAATTTCAGAGGACACCGAAATAGAAGAAGAACAAACAACAGAACTTGTAGAAGAGAAAGAGATACCTGAAGATAAACCGGAAATAGTTGAAGCAACACTTGTAACACCTGCTATCATTGATGAACCTGTTATTGTAGAAGAAAAAAAACTTTCCATCCAGGATGAAGTGATTGCACGCATTCAGAAATTAAAAGAAGAAAGAGAACGTAAACTTCCGGAAGTAACAGAAACACCGGCACCGGAAATTATTGAAACTAAAGAAGAAGAAACAATCACAGAAGAACCACTTCAGAAGGAAGAGGAAATAAAAGAAGTTGTAGAAGAGAAAGAGCTACATGAAGTTAAACCGGAAATAATTGAAGCAGCTGAAACAAAGGAAGAAGAACACAAAGAAGAAAATATTGAACCGGAAATAGTTCAGGAGCAGCAAGTGCAGAAAACTCCGGAGAAAACAACTATTCCGCTTTCTATTCAGGATGAAGTGATTGCCCGCATTCAGCGAATTAAAGAAGAACGGGAAAAACAAATTCAGGAATTTGCCGATTCCCGCTCAACTCCCGCAATTGATGAAAAACCGGTAATTATTGACGAAACCATTACAGAAGAAATAAGTAAAACAGAAGAGATTGAAGTAGTTAATGATCCTGAAAAGCTAGAAGTGGCAGCAACGCTTACTCCTGAAACTACAGAAAAACCGCTCTCTATCCAGGATGAAGTCATTGCACGTATTCAGAAAATAAAAGAAGAACGCGCCAGAAAATTAGCCGGAGAAGAACTGTCGACTCCAGTTAACGAAGAGATAAAAACAGAAATCCCCGTTGAGGAAACGATTGAACCTGCAACGGAAACAGAAATTATTGCAGCAACAACAGAACCTGCAACCGAACACACAGAAGAAACGGAGACAGCAGAAATTACTGAAAAAAGTAATGAAGAGACGGTGGAAGAAGCAATCATAGAAGCATTACCACTCACCGGAGACATCAAGATTGTAGAAAAAACGGAGCGTGTCATCATCCCTGCGGAAATAGAAGACGAAAAAAATCCGCTGGAAGATATCATCAGCATCTCTCCTGCTCCTGAGTTTGAAAAAGACATCGAGTTAATCGAAACCAAGCTACAGGAAGAAGTGCAACAGGAAATGGAGGATGTGGACGTACTGGCTACCATTCACGAACCGGAACACACTATACACGAAATTGCCCCAGCACATACAGAAACATCCATTATTGATATTCTTCCGCATACGGAAACTGAAGAAACGCTTGAAACACCTGAAACTACAGCAGAAAAAGCAGTAGAAACAAAAGGGGAAACGGAAGAGCTGGATCGTTTTGCAGAAATATTCCCGCAGCCTTTATTGGTTAAAGTGGATACCGCTGAATTAAAAAATGAAAAAACCACTGTAACGCTGGAACAATTACAGGAAGAAGTAATCGTTCCCATTGCATCTGTTAGTGTTGAAGACAAAACAATAATAAAAGAAATTATTGAAGAAGACCTGAAAGAGCAAGGGGAAGCAATCGACGATACCGCCTTGATTAGTCCGAAATCGGATTTATTTATCCCGAATGTGGAAGAAGATGTCATAGAAGAGCACATCATTCCGGAGATTATCACCGACAAAGAAATACAGGTAGAAACAGTACCTGAAAAAACACAAGTCGTTCACGAGCAGTCCATTGAAGACGAAATTCCGGCTCAAAAACTGGATGAAGCCGTGATAAAAGAACCACATACCTTTGTGGAATGGCTGAAACTGCTGGACGGCAATCTGCAGATACAAACCAGTGAAACATTGAAAGAACCGGATAACTGGATAGAAATTCCGAGGTATGAGGTAGAACAGACTATCGCACACAAAAAAGAGATACAAAAAGAAGAACAAAAGCTGTTTGAACCCAATTTTGAAGAGGGCGAAGTGGACTTATTCAATGAAATAGACGAAGCGGTGACCAAAGTGGCTTCTGAATCAGTGAGTTTTAAACAGGACATGATGACTGAGACTTTAGCGAAAATTTACCACAAACAAGGCAAAACCGACAAAGCTTTAGAGATTTATAACACACTTCTTTTGAAATTTCCCGAAAAAAGTGCTTACTTTGCAGCCTTAATTGAAAAAATAGAAAAAGAAAAATAACATGTTTACATTCCTTACCATACTGATAATTGTAGTTTGCCTCTTTATCATCTTAATCGTTTTAATTCAAAATCCTAAAGGTGGCGGCTTAAGCGGCGGCATCGGAAGCGCAGCTTCTAACGTAATCGGCGTACAAAGTGCCGGTGATGTAATGGAAAAAACTACCTGGGGCAGTGCAATCGCCTTGTTGGCTTTATGTGTAATGACGGCTTTCGTCGTACCAAAAGTAGGTTCTAAAGAACAAGTGAAAACATTAACGGAAGGCGCAGCAAAATCTACTGTTCCCTCTTTACCAACGGCACCAACACCACCTGCACAAGCACCACAAAATCCGACACAACCGGCTAAATAATAGTTAGCTTTAAAAAGTATACAAAAACTCCTTCGACTGAAGGAGTTTTTTAGTTTACAGAATATTGTAACTAGCAGAAAATTAGCCTCAAAGCTATTGCATTTGTGGTTGAGAATAAGTAATTTTACATATAAAACCAAAAATATGAATAAGCTATTTATGTTCGCAATCTCAATTGCACTCATCATCACCTCTTGTACAAAGACTGAAACAACTGCACCTGTTGACTTAAGCGGCACTACTTGGAACGGGCTTGCCAATGTTCCCGGACTAACCCTCAGCGACCGTCCATTTGTATTAAATTTTAATGCAGATGGTACACTAACCGGCAGCCTTACCAACGGCTCCAGTTTTGCTATTAACGGTACCTGGAACCTTACGCCAAACTCCAGCACGGTAAGACTGTTCTTTACATTAGCTACTGTATCAGGAAGTTATGTAGGGCAAGCTACACTTACGACCAACAACACCAAAATGGAATCGGGAACTGGTACCAATGCAACAATGCCGTCAGCAAACTTAAATTTTACAGCTACAAAATCGTAGTGCATAATTTATTTACGGGATTTTTTCTAAGAAATTTTGCCTTAAATTATTAATGGCAAAGAATTAAAATATTACGCTGTAAAAAGTATGCATAAAACTCCTTCCATCGAAGGAGTTTTTTAGTTTACAGAATCATGGGTAGAATTTTCCAACTTTATTTATAAAAAAGTATATTTGAATAGAAAGAGTGTGAATATGGATAGTACGTTAATATTAAGAATTGAAAAAGCATTTGTATGTATACTCTCTGTATTTATTTTATTGTTTTGCGGATGTATAATTTTAGACTTATTCCAATTTATTTCAAATCCTTCTGATTATGAAATTGTATATCAAAAGAACATTAATGATCATTCATGGACACGGAATTATATTTGGCAAGAGTTAGTATTTATAATTGGTTGCTTCCTTATTTTTGGATTATCTGTATGGAGATTAATTAAACCAACTAAAAAACTCAGACTTATAGTAAATTTGCTTTATGTAATTTTGATAATGGCTGGATTTATTGGATATTATAAATGGTACTTGACAGGATATGACCACTAAATAGCCCTTGTTCGTGTCTCAAGAACCAAAACAATCCAATCCTTTAATCCATAAATCCAGAGAATCCTCCCGATAACTATCGGGACAGACAAATTAACTAGCGCAGCATATAATAATCACCTCTGCCGTCTTTGTTGTGTAATACCAAGCCCAGTTTAGTAAGTTTTACTAAGATGGCATTGGCCCGCTGCAGTGAAATATTCAGTCTG
Organism: Sphingobacteriales bacterium; assembly: GCA_016721245.1. Classification (GTDB taxonomy): domain Bacteria; phylum Bacteroidota; class Bacteroidia; order Chitinophagales; family JADIYW01; genus JADJSS01. The sequence goes on along the minus strand of JADKIQ010000004.1, from coordinate 72,941 downwards.
CGGGCATATTCTTTGGGTAATAAGACTTCATTCTTCTGTAAATAATCAATAGCAAACTGCTCTTTGGAATCCAACTTTTCGTTGCTCTCGCCCTCCACATCTTCATATTCCAGCATCTTCTTCGTGTTCTTAGAGGCCACCATGGTTTTATCGCTGCTGCGCATATACAACTGCCATTCGTCATGGTCATCCATGGCAAAATGCGGTTTGCGCAGGCTGTTTTTCACCTCCGCCACCAGCACGGAAAGCTCTTCTTCGGTTTCATAAACGCTAAAGTGCACATCTATCGGCGGTTCGCAGTAATGTTCCGCCGCCTCGTACACCATATACATTTCTTCTTCCGTATCGCAGCCCAGCAGATGACCGCTGTCTTTCACGCCAATCAGCAGCTTACCTCCACGGTTGTTCGCAAAAGCCGCCAGTGTACGGGCAATTTTCCTCGAACTGCTGATACTCTGCTTGAAATCCTGCTGCACGCCCTCTCCTTTGGAAATCAATTGCTCCAACTCTTCCGTATCATATTTTATCTCAGGATTAAACCGCATACTATAGCAAAATAAGAAATAAAATGAAAACAACAATAACAATAGATCCTGAAACAATCCCGATAGTTATCGGGACAGGATGCTTTTCCTTATTATACTTTAAAATTATTTTACAATCTGCAGGAAATTTAGAACTCTTAACCTCTCCCCGATTCCGATAAAGTCGGAATCACCCCTCTCCATTTGGATAGGGGAAAAGTCAAACAAAGTTTGACTTGGGGTGAGGTATTTTTGACTTCAAAAAGTGACAAAAGAAAAAACATATCGCTTAATTTTAAATTTTCACAATTTAATACATATTTTTACCTTACTTAGCTGAAAGGTAATCATGCTCAAATCTGTTATACCAAGAATTAAAGACTGGCCTATCAACCTGATAGCGCAAAAAAGAGATAAGATATTACAGGAAACCATTTCCGAAGCGGTTTTAGAATTCAATAAAGCACATCCTACCCTTTCTCAATTACGCGACCAATTACAGAAAACATTATATCTGGAGCATATCCGTCTTCGTAGTGAAGCCTGGGAAGTAGACCCGGAAGATGAGAAAGAGTTTTGGGGGAAAGTAAAAAAACGCCTATTGCAGGCAGATCCTGCTCATATGGACGAAGACATCTCCAAAGAACAACATCAGGAACTGCTGCAGGATATCATGTCGCGCTATGCCAATGAAATCATCGGGCATTTCGAACCAAATATGTTCTGGTTTGCCCGTCAGTTGCTGGTTCGGGTGTTCGCCCGCTTGTTTAATTCCCATTTCGGTGGATTTAAAGGCATTTTCAATCCGCAGGAAAAACTCAAAGACAAGCTGATTGTGGCCGGTCCGGTGGAAAAACTGCGTAATCTATCCTTAAAAGGGACGGTTATCCTCGTTCCAACCCATTTCAGCAACCTCGATTCTGCCATTATTGGCTTTGGAATGGATTATATCGGTATGCCGGCGTTTCAGTACGGCGCGGGCTTAAACCTGTTCAATTCCAAGATATTCAGCTTTTTTGCCGGAAATCTGGGAGCGTATAAGTTAGACAGGCGAAAAAAGAATCCGATTTACCTCGAAACGTTGAAATCCTATTCTAAGACCAATGTACTGGCAGGAGCTCATACCATCTTCTTTCCCGGTGGTACCCGTTCCCGTGCAGGCAATATCGAAACGGAACTAAAACTCGGTTTGCTGGGTACCGTAATGGAAGCACAACGCATCCATTTTGAGAAGAATCCGGCCAATCTGGCTCCAAAGATATTTGTGGTTCCGCTCACGATTAGTTACCATTTCGTACTGGAAGCTTCTTCCCTGATTGAAGATCAGCTGAGAAGAACCGGAAAGGAACAATACCTCGTATACGACAAACCACAGACTGCCGGCAAGGGTATCTGGAAGTTTTTCTGGGAAACTTTCTCTAAATCAACTGATATAACTCTTTCATTAAGTGAACCAATGGATGTTTTTGGTAATTCTTTAGATGAAGATGGCAACAGTATTGACAAGCTGGGAAATCCCGTGGAAATCAGAAGTTACTTTGTCAATAAAGGACAACTGAAAGCCGATGATCAGCGCGAAATGATTTACACCCAAATGCTGGGCGACAAGATTATCGAAGGCTTTTTCAAAAACAATGTGGTCTATTCCTCGCATGTGGTTTCCTTTGTGGCTTTTGAGCTGCTGAAGAAGAAATTAGACTATCCTGATTTATTCACCTTAATGCGTACTTCCGATGAAGACCGTGAAATTGACTGGGACACCTTCAAAACTTCGGTAAAAAGAGTCATTGACGAGTTGTATGTACTGAACAACAAGGAACAAATCAAGCTTTCTCCGCACATGACGACCAAAGAGCTGGATGAAATTATTGAACTGGGGATTACCAACGTATGTATTTACCACACCAATTTACCCATCCTGCGTACCAAAGAAGGCAATATTACCAGCGAAGACCTGAAACTATTATATTACTATCATAACAGACTAATTGGCTATGGGCTCCACAAGTGCATCTGATAAACATCCGGTTGGCGTAATTGGCGCAGGCAGTTTTGGTACTGCGGTGGCCAATCTATTGGCAGAAAACGGAGAAGTGCTGTTCTACTCTCGTCGGCAGGAAGCTGTTGATATCATTAATAAGGAACGTATCAACAACGGACAGACCATTCATCCGAATATACGGGCAACCAGTGACTTACAGGAAATTACGAATAATTGCTATCTCTTGTTTCCTTCGGTTTCCTCAGATTCCTTCCGTCAGGTCATGCAGGGTATGGCACCTTTCCTGCGTCCCGACCATATGATGATACACTGCACCAAGGGTTTTGACATCAAGCTGGAACCGGGAAAAACCATTCTCGACAAAGACATTATCTTAAAACCTTCTGATATCTATACCATGAGTAAGGTGATTCTGGAAGAAACCTGCGTAAAACGAGTGGGTTGTATGAGCGGTCCCAACCTTGCCAGAGAGATTGCCAACCAGCATCCGGCGGCTACGGTGATCGCCAGTAAGTTTGAAGAAGTGATACGCGAAGGTGAAAGTGCTATTAGAAGTAAACGACTACAAGTATATAGTAATCATGATATTTATGCAGTGGAACTGGCAGGGGTTTTAAAGAACTCCATGGCCCTGGCAGCCGGTGCTTTGGGTGGCTTAGGCTACGGACAAAACGCGATGGCATTTTTGATTACGCGCGGCTTGGGCGAGATTATCCGCCTGGCAACGGCGATGGGTGCCGACCGTCAGGCTTTCCTCGGATTGGCTGGTATCGGAGATTTGGTGGCTACCTGCACCTCTCCCATGAGCCGTAACTACACTGTGGGTGCGCGTTTGGCGAAAGGCGAAACCCTGCAGCAAATTATAGATACCTCTTCGGAAGTGGCGGAAGGTATTAAAACAGTGAGTATTTCCAAAAAACTGGCAGATTCCACCGGCATCAAGCTGCCGATTATCCAATATATCTACAAAGCGCTTTTTGAAGGCCTGAATGTAGAGGAAGCACTTCGTTACCTGATGGAATACCGCTGGGGCTACGATGCGGATTATATGTAAGCCTCTTATGGTGCATTTCAGATAGTCATTAACGAAAAACATTCGCAAAGCCACCCAAATTAGCAGGTATTGGCGCATAATTTTTTAAATAGAGTTGCGTATATTTATGAGTTGGCAGCAAGTTTGACCGTATCACAAAAAAATAAAATGAAAAACGCAACATTTATATTATTAATTATTTTTATTTCATCTTGTAATAAAATTAAAAGATGTCCAGAATGTTTTACACCACCTAGTTCTTTTGCATTCCGAATAATTAACAAATTAGATTCAACAGACTTAATAAGTTCTGGTTTTTACAAAAAGACTCAATACATATTTATTATCAGGAAAATAGTACCACAAAAGAATTTCAGTTAGAATTTCAATTTGATAGTTTATCACAAAAGACTAGAATAATTTCAAATGAAATTGCGTGGAAGAGTGCTTCAGGAATCAAAAACTATTACATAGAATTAACAAGAAACGAAATTGACACATTATACTTAGATGTTATTCAACATAATTCTAATTGCTGTACATCATTTAAATACAATGAATTCAGATATAATTTGATAAATTCAGAATTTAATTTGCAAGAACAGAATTATATTGTTAGAAAATAAAACCAGCTGCCAACAAAAAATTGGCACTAGTTGTGGTAGATTTTGTAATTCAAGTTTTGTGTAATAAATTTAATTTGTAAATAAGTGTTGGTTGGTGCTAAACACGCCAATTTTCAGAACGTTAGCAGAAATTTTGGAGCCCCAAAAAATTACTCTAGCAACAACGAATTTAAAAATGAAAAAATACATTACAATATTTATTCTGCTCCTTTTAAATAGTTACACTTTTGCACAAATCCAAAACAATACGGCAATGCAAGACACAATTATTGATAAATATTTAAAAAATGGTGCTTATAAGTATCACTACATACTACAAGGTTGGGACGATATTATTAATCTTGCACTAAAACAAGACTCAACTATTGCGCTGCTTTGGCAACGGAAAGCATTGCCACTTTGGAAATCGAAAAAGTATGACTTAGCCCTACGTTCTTATGACAAAGCGGTACTGTATGACAGGGCAAATTATTTGGGGCGAAGAGGCTATTTGAAATGTATTTTTCAGAAAGATTACATAGGAGCCATTACTGATATGGAAATGGCTGAAAAAGAATTTGGCTATGCCTATCAAAATGACCATTCCTATCCTTTTTATATTTCATTATGCCATTTGCAATTAAATGAATTTGAGAAAGCTGAGCGCATATTACAAAATGACTTTGAGAAAACGATAAAAGAGCATGGAGAAAGCTGGATACATTTTTTAGATTTATTTTATATGGGTATTATCCAATACGAATTAAGGAATTACGACAAAGCGATTACTTTTTTTGACAAAACACTTAAAATTTATACCAATTTCTCAGACGCCAAATACTACAAGGGATTATGTTTGTTGCAAAAAGATGACAAAATCAATGCGGAAATATAATGAGAGAAGCAAAAGTAAATTCTGAACAAGGATATACAATAAACGAAGATGATGCAACTTATGAAATATACCCATACAAAGTGAATTGGAATATGGCGAAATGGACAATACCCAATTACAAAGAATAAAAACTTCTGCTAACAGTAGTTTTGCGTCTGTGTGACTTTTGTACTTGGCTCATCAGTTGAACTTTCTATGAACTTTTGTACAAATTTGAGCAATAGAACTTTCTACCCCACACCGAACACAAAGCCACAAAACGTTAAAGTCCCACCTTAAAACACCTTAAAACAATAAAAAATTCTATATTTCAACATTGTGAACATCAATATTACACTGGCGGAAGTAAAAAAGGAGGATTTAAATGCCTTTTTTCAGTTTCAACTGGACAAAGAAGCCAGTTATTTAGCCGCATTTACCGCAAAAGACACGAATGACAAAACTGCTTATGTAGAAAGATACTCAGGGTATTTGACCGATCCAAGCATACATATGCGGACTATTATGGCAGATGGGGAAATTGCCGGCAGTATTTCAAAATATGTTATAGAAGAGGAAGCGGAAATTACCTACTGGATGGACCGGAAATTCTGGGGAAAGGGAATTGCGACCGCTGCGCTTAGCGCATTTTTGCAGATTGAGCAAAGCAGGCCAATTTACGGTCGGGTTGCATTTGACAATTTCGGCTCACAAAGGGTTTTAGAGAAATGCGGTTTTGTAAAAATCGGAACGGATAAAGGCTTTGCAAATGCCCGGCAAACAGAGATTGAAGAATATATTTACAAACTTTCTGAGTAAGCAGCAAACAAAACCAAGCTATATAATTGGCAAGCACTGCCAATGAACCCTAATTCGTTCAATCGTTCATCACATTTGCTGAAATCTTAATAACTTTTGGCCTTTCCTCTTTGCCTTTTGGGTTTTGCCTTTTACCTTTGCACATGCACTCCAAAATTCTCATTTTCGACTTCGGCTCCCAATACACCCAGTTAATCGCCAGAAGAATCCGCGAACTGAACGTCTATTGCGAAATTCACCCGTATAACCACTTAAATGTCCTCGAAAAACGTGATTTCAGCGGAATTATCCTTTCCGGCTCTCCGTTTTCCGTTTTACAGGAAGATGCGCTGCAATTTCCGGTAAAAGAAGTGATAGAACAATACCAGCTGCCCATTTTAGGCGTTTGCTACGGTGCTCAATACATGGCGCATGTATTCGACGGCAAAGTGGAACGTTCGTCTAAAAGAGAGTACGGCAGAGCCCATCTGGACTATATTGAACCGACAAATAAACTTTTTAAGGAAGTTACACCCAAATCTCAGGTTTGGATGAGCCATGGGGATTCTGTATTGAAGCTGCCCCCTAATTTTGAACTGCTCGCTACCACCGATTCGATTCCGGTGGCGGCTTTCAAGCAAAAAGACAAAGAAGTGTATGCCATTCAGTTCCACCCGGAAGTGACACATTCCATAGATGGCAAAACCTTACTGCGTAATTTCGTGGTACATATCTGCGGTTGCCGTCAGGACTGGACACCGCTTTCCTTCATTGAAGAAACGGTGGCTGACATCCGAAATCAGGTGGGAACAGATAATGTAGTGCTGGGTTTGAGCGGTGGCGTAGATTCAAGTGTTGCTGCACTTTTATTGCATAAAGCTATTGGTAGCCAATTAGTTTGCATATTTGTAAACAACGGATTATTGAGATTTCAGGAATTTGAATCCGTACTGGATTCCTACAAACACCTCGGTTTAAATGTGATCGGCGTGGATGCCTCCGACAGATTTTACGATGAACTGAAAGGCATCTCCGAACCGGAAGCCAAGCGCAAAGTGATTGGAAAAGTTTTTATAGATGTCTTCCAGGAAGAAGCCCACAAGCTGGAAAATGTAAAATGGCTGGGGCAGGGCACCATTTACCCGGACGTCATCGAATCGGTTTCCGTACACGGACCATCCGCCAAGATTAAATCGCACCATAATGTGGGCGGCTTACCGGAAACGCTGCACCTGAAAATCATAGAACCGCTCAACCGTTTATTCAAGGATGAGGTGAGACGAGTGGGAAAAGCACTGGAACTGCCGGAAAACATCCTCCACCGGCATCCATTCCCGGGTCCAGGGCTGGGTATCCGTATTTTGGGCGATGTAACGGCGGAAAAAGTGGAAATTCTGCAAAAAGCAGACTATATCTTCATTGAAAGCCTGAAAAAAGAAGGACTGTACAACGAAGTGTGGCAAGCCGGCGTCATGTATTTACCGGTGCAAAGCGTGGGTGTAATGGGTGATGAAAGAACTTACGAAAATGTTGTAGCTTTGCGGGCTGTCTCCAGCGTAGATGGAATGACGGCAGACTGGTGCCATTTGCCATATGAATTTCTGGCACGGGTTTCGAATGAGATTATCAATAACGTAAAAGGTATAAATAGAGTAGTATATGACATCAGTTCAAAACCGCCTGCGACTATTGAATGGGAATAACTTATTGGTTTTCTTTATAATAATAGCAGGTATTTCATCTTGTGCTTCAAAAAAAATCACCACCACCAAAAATGTGGAGGTAGTGGCTATTCAAACAAAAGAAAATAATAAGGAGCCTAATTTCTCTAACACTTCAAAAGCATACGAGGACTCCGTTTCTAAGAAACCTGTAATTTTTGACTTAGACAACAACTCTAACCAAACAAACACAACTAACACTAATACAAATACTTCTGTAAAAAATACAAAGCCGTTAAACAATAACGAGAACCGTGTTTATAATGTAGCAGTTATCCTCCCTTTCAACCTGAGCCAGATTCCTTTAGGTCAGTATGCAGATGACACCACCAAACAGCTAGGGGTTGATTCTAAGAATGCTATGGAGTTCTATCTTGGCTGCCAGATGGCACGCGAAAAGTTTGAAAGTGAACACCTTAAAACAAATGTATATTTCTTAGACGACAAAAATGACTCCCTGACGATGGTTTCTCTTTTTAAACAGAAACCCTTTCCAAATGTAGACTATATCATTGGCCCCTTGTACTTTAAAAACCTGAAGACTGCAGCTGATTTGGCAAAAAACAACCAGATTCCTTTAGTTTCGCCTTTAGCTAACTCCATGTATATCAGAGACAATCCTTATTATTTCAATGCAGTTGGCTCTGTAAAAGCACAATATTCATTCATTTTGGAACAAACCAAAACAAAATATTCGTCAAAAACACTGGAAGTGGTATATGACGGACAGGATTCTACTGCTGAAAGTATAGAAATTCTGAAGTCTGTTGCCGATAAGTACTATGGCTATGCCGGCATAAAATATACTTCCTTACAGGCATGGAGTGATGCTTCGAAATCAATGGCCTGGAGTGATACTTTAAGTGAAAGAATTATTTTAATCTATTCATCGAAAGATAGTTATATAAAATCAGTTATAGCAAAACTAAAACCAATAAAAAACCATCTGCAGATATTTACTTCCTCGGCAGCAAAAGATATAAAAGCATTAGTGGATGCTAAAAACCCGCATTCGGTGTACACCGTTTTCCCTTTTAACAGCAGCAACCCGAATTACAGCTTTTTTGCGGCCAAGTATGAAGACAAACACAAAAAGAAAGCTTCGGAAACAAGTTGTCAGGCTTATGACCTGATGATGCATTTATTTTACTTGCTGGATAAAAATCAGGCACTTCAGGATAATGTCTACAATTATTCCGCTGATTTTGATAATACACAGACCAAATTCCAGTTTAAACCAGTTTTGAATAAAAATGGAGAGCTTGATTACTACGATAATACATTTTTGTATCTTTACAAGTACCTAAACGGTACTTTTGTCATAGCAACACCTTAGTTATTTTATGAAGAAATCACTTTTCCTTACAACCTGCTTAATCGTTGTAACCTCTCACCTATTTGCACAGTACAATTTTCAGCTATTAGGCAAAAAAACATATACCGGTCAGAATCTCTCCGGAAGCTGGGGATGGAATGACACCATTAACAACAAGGAATATGCATTGGTAGGTACCACTAAAGGTTTATCTATAGTAGATATTACCACACCAACCACACCGGTGGAAGTGAAATTTATTAATGGAAAACAGGGAACATGGCGGGAATGCCAGACCTACAAAAACTATGCGTACATAACTCAGGACAATGACACTACCAATTCCGAAGGCATCCTGATATACGATTTAAGCCAGCTACCAGGTGGAAAAGCGGATACTTTTAAAGGTAGCACCCCAAATGATTATATTACCCGAAATCACTCATTGTTTATAGATGAGAAAGGTTTCTTATATCTGAACGGTGGCAGGATAAATATCAATGGTGGCGGTCAAAACGGCACCATCATCTATGATTTAAAACCAAATCCAAAAAGACCGACATTTGTTGGATACACACCCTCGCCTTCCGGAACCAGTACTAATTATGTGCACGACTGCTATGCAAGGAACGACACCTTGTTTGAAGCACATATTTATAACAACCGATTTACTGTGTGGGATATCCGCAACCGGTCAAATCCAGTCAAAATTCAGGATTTTGCCACTGCATACAATACCATTCACAATATGTGGCTGTCTGACAACAGCAAAACATTGTTTGTTACCCATGAAGAATTTAATTTACCCGCTGAAGCCTACGATATCTCGGATTTAAGTAATATCCGTCAATTGTGTGAATTCAAGGTATCTCCCACTAATCAGGAAATTCTGCACAACGTACATGTATTGAACGATTTTGTTATTGGCTCCTACTATTCTGACGGTGTGGCTATTTTTGATGCTTCTGATCCGACCAATGTGATTCCGGTTGGTTATTACGATACACAACCTACCTCCACCAGAACGGAAAACGGCGTTTGGGGTGCCTGGGGATTCTATAAATCCGGGGTTATTTCACTTAGTGATATGAAAATGGGCTTGTATGTGGTAAAACCAACCTATGTTCGCGGGGCCAGAATTCAGGGCATCGTTACTGACACCAATACCACACAAGTTTTATCTAACGTCAAAATCAGTTTTGTGGATACGGCTATTTCTGCCAACTCTGACATTGATGGTTTGTACAAAACCGGCTCAGCAAAAGCAGGCCTAACCAATTTTAAAGCAGAAAAAGCAGGTTATATTACTAAATTTTTCAAGGCTACACTTATAAATGGAACAACACTGAATGTTGACATACAATTACGTCAGATTCCTGTTTATACAACTCAAAATGCTTCTTTTTGCGAAGGAAGTAATTTTATATTACCGGATGGAAGAAGAGTATCTGCTCCCGGTATATATATCAGTAACCTTATATCACCTACCGGAAGAGATTCTATTATAACAGTTAACCTATCGAAAAAAAATAATTCAGTCAGAGTTATCAGCGTCTCTTTTTGCCAGGGATATACCTATACGCTCCCAAAGGGCAGAGTTGTAAGCAGTGCAGGTTTATATACGGATACTTTGATTAATTCCATCGGTTGTGATTCCCTTATCAACATAAACCTAACTCAAAAAAACAGATCTGTCAGCTCTATCAGTGCTTCTTTTTGTCAGGGTTATACCTATACGCTTCCAAAGGGAAGAGTTGTAAGCAGTGCAGGCACCTATATCGATACACTGATTAATTCCATTGGTTGTGATTCTATTGTTACCACCAACCTGACACAAAAAAACAGATCTGTCAGCTCTGTCAGCGCCTCTTTTTGCCAAGGCAATACTTTTACACTTCCTACGGGTAGAGTAGTCAGCAATGCCGGTACTTATACGGATACTTTAGTCAATTCCATAGGTTGTGATTCCATTGTTACCACCAACCTGACTCAAAAAAACAGATCTTTAAGGTCTATTAGCGCTTCTTTTTGTCAGGGATACTCCTATACGCTTCCAAAGGGCAGCATTGTAAATAGTGCCGGCACCTATATCGATACACTGATTAATTCCATAGGTTGTGATTCCATTGTTACCACCAACCTGACACAAAAAAACAGGTCTGTAAGGTCTATTAGCGCTTCTTTTTGTCAGGGTTACTCCTATACGCTTCCAAAGGGCAGCATTGTAAACAGTGCCGGTACCTATATCGATACACTGGTTAATTCCATTGGTTGTGATTCTATTATTACCACCAACCTGATACAAAAAAACAGATCTGTAAGGTCTATTAGCGCTTCTTTTTGTCAGGGTTACTCCTATACGCTTCCAAAGGGCAGCATTGTAAACAGTGCCGGTACCTATATCGATACACTGGTTAATTCTATTGGTTGTGATTCTATTGTTACCACTATCCTGACTCAAAAAAACAGGTCTTTCAGAACTGTTAATGCTTCTTTTTGTCAGGGTTACTCCTATACGCTTCCAAAAGGCCGCATTGTAAACAGCACAGGTACCTATATCGATACACTAATTAATTCCGTTGGTTGTGATTCCATCGTTACCACAAACCTGGCACAGAAATCCAGAACTACCTCTTCTTTTAGTACTTCTTTTTGCCAGGGAACAAATTATACCCTTCCAAGTGGAAAAGTAGTATCTGCGGGTGCTGTTTACGCAGATACAATCCCTAATGCGGCTGGTTGTGATTCTGTCATTACCATCACCTTATCTCAGTTACCAAGATCGTCTTCTATAAAAGTGGCTAATATCTGTGACGGTGACAGTTATCTGCTGCCTGACGGAACTTCTACTTCTGAATCAGGTGTCTTCAACGATACTCTGCAAAACTTCAGAGGCTGTGACTCCTTATTAACGACATATGTATATGTTCATCCGGTTTATTCAATTTCTAAGCAAGATTCTATCTATCAAGGAGAAACCTATACCCTTCCGGGAGGAAACACGACTTCCATTCAGGGGATTTACACAGACAGCTTGCAAACCTCATTTGGTTGTGATTCTGTTATTACAATCGATCTGAAAGTACTCACCACAACCGGTATTCGCAACCTTACAAATGATATACAATTGAAGTTTGTGCTGAATAATAACGAATTAACCATCATCAATCGCAGCAGTTCCATCATCACAGAGTTGGCAATTTATAACTCCATTGGTACTTTGGTCAACATTTATTATAAGCCGGAAAGCACTATTTTACTGCCGGCACTGCCAAAAGATATATACATCATCAGAGCAATTACTAACAACAAGGAAGAACGAGTAGGGAAAGTCGTCATTTATTAGGTGATTTATAACATTATGTGCATTAATCATTTCGATTTTTTGCTCAAAAGACGTATATTCGCACCCTTATTTAATTAAATAACCACCATGGGTAAAGGAACAAGAACGGCGCTGGTCATTTTAACAGCATTAATCGTACTGATTTGCATTTATTGCTTATCATTTACATTTAAAGTAAATTCAATAGAAAGCAAAGCGGTGGCTTTGGCGGAAAAGAGCATTCCGATGCAAGATCTGGAAAAACGCTATCCTGGCAATCAGTTAGCACAGTTTTTATATGAAGATTCTGTACAACAATCCAGAATTACATACAAAAACAGATATTTAGATTCTATTGCTAATGAAAAAGTATTCTTATGGAATACCTACAAATCCTGTAAAGAACAACAACTTAACTTAGGCTTGGATTTACAAGGCGGTATGAGTGTAGTTTTACAGGTTTCCCTGAAAGAACTATTACAGTCATTATCAGATAACAGCCGTGATCCGAATTTCAATAAAGCTTTAGATGTTGCTGAACAGCAAATGGCATCCAGTAGCAGTGACTACCTGACTTTATTCATTAAAGCTTTCAAAGAGTTGAAACCAAATGATAAACTGGCTACCATTTTTGCTACCAAAAACAGTAAAGACGACAAAATAACGTTTGAAAGTTCAGACGCTGATGTTGAATCTTATATCAGAAAACAATCTTCTGATGCGATTACAACTACTTATAATATCTTACACTCCCGTATCGACCAGTTCGGAACGAAAGAACCGACTATCCGTTTAGACCTGAGCAAAGGACGTATTACCGTGGAAATTGCAGGGGTGGATAATCCAGCCCGTGTACGTAAATTATTACAGGCAACGGCAAATTTGGAATTCTGGGAAACGTATAAAGCAACGGAAATCGCAAAATCTATCAATGACGCGAATACCACCTTGAAAAACTTCCTGGATACACAAAAAGACTTAGGAAAAGATTCTGCCACACTGGCAAAAGCAAAAAATATCTTGACTGGAACTACGGATTCTTCTGCATCAACAGCAGTAAATCCTTTAAGCGGCAAAAAAGATGTAAAAACTGACAGCGTTGCAGAAAAGAAAAAACAATTTGAAGAATTCAAAAATGAGAATCCTTTATTCTCTGTATTACAACCGGCAGTTGACAACAACAATCAGTTCCAGCCATCTCCTGTTATCGGATATGTAAGTGCTTTGGATACAGCGAAACTGACGGAATATTTAACCAATCCGGATGTAAAAAGTGTGTTCCCGAAAGATTTAGAGTTTTTATACTCTGCTAAATCATTTGGCGATAAACAAAAATTCTACACCATTTATGCTATCAAGAAAAGCTCGAATGACGGAAAAGCTCCTTTAGACGGAAGCGTAGTAACACAGGCTCGTCAGGATTATGACCAAAATGGTCAAATCGTGGTAAGTATGCAAATGAACTCTATCGGTGCAAGAACCTGGAGAGATATGACACGCAAAAATGTTGGCAACAGCATCGCTATCGTGTTGGATAATCAGGTATACTCTGCTCCTAACGTAAACGGTGAGATTGACGGCGGTAGCTCACAAATCAGCGGTGGTTTTGATGTTCAGGAAGCTACAGACTTAGCAAATGTATTGAAAACAGGTAAATTACCAGCTTCAGCACGTATCATCGAAGAAGTATTAGTAGGACCTTCATTAGGCCAGCAGGCTATTCACGCAGGGTTAATTTCACTGGCGGTGAGTTTCTTACTGATTGTAGTATTTATGATATTCTTTTATTCTTCTGCAGGGATAGTTGCCAACCTGGTTCTCTTATTAAACTTATTCATGATTATCGGTTTAATGGCTGGATTTGGTTCTACCTTAACGCTGCCTGGTTTAGCAGGTTTAGTGTTAACGCTGGGTATCGCTGTTGACGCAAACGTAATTATATATGAGCGTGTGAAAGAAGAACTTCGTTTAGGAAAAGGCTTATATATAGCCGCGCAGGAAGGGTTCAAACACTCTTTACCGGCTATTTTAGACGGAAATACAACAACTTTATTAACAGGTATTATATTAGCCTGGATAGGTGTTGGTCCTGTAAAAGGTTTCGCAATTACCTTAATCATCGGTATTTTAACCACCTTATTTACTGCTTTATTATTATCCAGAATCATTATAGAAAGAAGATTGGAAAGTGGCAAAGGTTTATCTTTCCAGACTTCCTTTACAAAGAACTTCTTACAGGGTTATAACTTCGACTTTATCGGTAAAAGAAAAATTACCTATGCAATATCTACCGTTATCATCATTATCGGTCTTGCTTCTTTCTTCACCAGAGGATTTGAAATGGGTATCGATTTCAAAGGCGGACGTGAGTATAAAGTTCGTTTCGAAAAACCGGTAAATACTACAGAAGTTAGTGAAGCATTAACTAAAACATTAGGTGATGGTGCTATTGTAAAACAATTCGGTGCTGCCAATCAGGTGAAAATCACTACTTCTTATTTAATTGATCAACCGGGTAAGGAAATAGATGGTAGAGTAGAGAATGCTGTTTTTGAAGGTCTGAAAAAATTCTTACCGAACACATCGTTTGAAACCTTCAAACGCGTGAATGAAATGAGTACTTCTAAAGTGGATCCTACTATCTCTGTAGACTTCAGAAACAGTTCCATTCTGGCAACTTTACTTTCACTGGTGGTAATCTTCGTTTATCTCCTGATTAGATTCAGAAAGAAAGGTTATTCAATCGGTGCTATCGCAGCTACCGCGCACGATGCATTTGTGGTAATGGCATTATTCTCTATCCTGCATGGTATCGTACCATTTGCCATGGAAGTAGATGCCACCTTCATCGCTGCATTACTAACAGTAATCGGTTACTCACTGAATGACACGGTAATTATCTTTGACAGATTAAGAGAATACCTGAAACTGAGACCGAATGCAAACATGAAAGACACCATGAATGCGGCTATCAACAGTACCTTATCCAGAACATTCAATACGGCATTTACCGTATTTATTGTGGTATTCATCTTGTTCTTATTTGGTGGCTCTACCTTGAAAGCATTCTCCTTCGCCATGTTAATCGGTGTGGTGGTAGGATGTTATTCATCTATCTTTATCGCCTCTCCTATCATGTACGATTTGGACAAAGATCACGATAGCTACACTAAGCCGACAACAGCTAAACCAACACTGAAAAGAAAAAATAAACGTTTAATCACATACAAAAAGTCCTGACTTGTTCAGGACTTTTTTAATTTACACCTGATAGTTATGAGTCGTAAGTCGTGAGTCGTAAGATGAATGAATAAAAGCAAATAACCATTGACTATTGACCAACAAACCAATCAAATGAATACTCCTGATTTTTTAAACACTGTCAAATTTCCTTTCCGTTAACACAACAGGTTGCCTGGGGGGAAATGGATGCCTTCAACCACATCAATAACGTTATCTACTTCCGGTACTTTGAAACCGGACGTGTAGAGTTTTTTAATAAAACCAATTTATGGCAGACGTATATCGATGAACAAATCAGAATCGTTGTCGGCAAACTGGAATGCAATTACGTCAGAGAAATCACACATCCCTCTGAAATAGAAATTGCCGTAGGTATCAAGAAAATCGGCAATTCCAGCCTTACGGTACATCATATCGTGAAATGCAACGGTGAAATTTCCGCTCACGGAGAAGGCATTATTGTAGCTACTAATCCACAGACAGGTAAATCGACACCCTGGACAGATAAACTAAGAGCGGAGTTTGAAAAATGGTTATAGTAATAGAACACAGATGAAAATGATTTTAAAAGATTTTTATACGCTTTAAAATCATAATCATCACGAAAATCCGTGTTCCATTTTAAATGAGGATTTAAAAAGAATTAAGATTATGATTTTTGGGTGAAAACAGAAAAGTGTTTGCCATTATCTTCTAATTCACTGATGGCATTTGCGAAAATATTATTGACTACTTCTAAATTGTATTGTTCTTCAAACAATAAATCGTCATAATTAAAAATAAGCAGATGAATTTCCTGTTGTTCAATCCAGGATAAGTCGTTCATACATTCATCCAGCGAGTCGAAATTCTGGATAAAGTAATCCGGAAAGTTCAGTGCTTTGGCAATTTCATCATAAAAATGCGGCAATACAGCACATTTCTGCCCGTCCAGAAACGCCAGAAAGATTCCGTTCACCACAATATTATTTTTAAATGTCTGCATCTATTTTATCTCCGTAAATGATTGATAGTGATCCGCTGTATACCAGGCACTGCCATCGCTGCCCGTCACTATACGCTGCGCCCCGCGGTTCTTACCTTCCACTTTGGGCTGTATATCCCATTCCTGATATTCAATCTTATTTCCGGCCGCATCACGTTCCGGTAAATTATGCTCATAATTACCAAAGTGACGACCACCCACATACCCTTCCGGTGCTTTATTATTTTTTCGGATAAAATCCAGTACCAAAACTGCCTTTTGAGGAACACCTGAATTTACAGTAGTAGTAGTGCTCTGCTCTCTTGACGGATTATTCAGATTTGGATCATTGGTAGCACCCTTATTTTTTTCCTGCTGTCCGGATGTACTTTGCTTCTTGCCATCCTTCAACCCTTCCAGATAACCTGCTTTAAAACCATTGTTATAGCTTTCATTTTTATCTAAGAAACTATTACAAGACTGAAAAAAGAATAAAGAACCAAGAATAAGGAAGAAAAGTTTCAACCTTGAATTCAAATTCTTTACGATTATCTTCTGTAAAAATCTCATTACTGAAAACTATTTATTAAAACTGTAATTTATTTCTTATTTGCTTTTGCATGATCGGCTAAAAACTGCGCCAATCCTTTGTCTGTTAAGGGATGGTAGAACAATCCAACAATAGAACTCAAGGGACAAGTCACCACATCTGCACCGGCTTCCGCACATTTTACAATATGTAAAGGATTGCGCACGGAGGCCGCCAATATTTCTGTTCCGAAATTATAATTATCATAAATCTGTCTGATCTGATAAATCAACTCGATTCCATCTACACTCATATCATCCAAACGGCCAACAAACGGGCTTAAATAAGTAGCACCCGCTTTTGCCGCCAGAATAGCCTGTCCCGCAGAGAAAACCAGCGTACAGTTTGTTTTGATGCCATGGTCCGAGAAATATTTGATTGCCTTCACCCCTTCTCTAATCATCGGTACTTTCACCACTATATTCTTATGCAGCTTTGCCAGTTTCTTGCCTTCATCCACCATTCCTTTATAATCTGTAGAGATTACTTCCGCACTTACATCACCGTCCACAATTTCACATATCTTTTTGTAGTGATTCCAGACGTTTTTCTCGCCTACAATTCCTTCCTTTGCCATCAAAGTGGGATTGGTGGTACATCCGTCTAAAATACCTAAATCTGCGGCTTCTTTAATTTGTTCCAAATTGGCAGTGTCAACAAAAAATTTCATACGTGCTTATTTATTGATTTATGATACAATATTAGGAAATTAAAATGTAATCCTCAGGAAATATTATACACTAATGATGCTTCCTGAGTACAAACCTTAAAACTTAGCTGCGCTTCCTGTGTTAATGATATTTAAGGTTAATTTAGTACAGAAAACTTTACATTTGCACCTATGAACATGAACAAAGCTTTTTATCCTTTCCTCTTCGCCGTGATACTGGCTTCAGGTATTTTTTTAGGTTATAAAATCCAGGACAGAAACGCAGCTAAACACAAAGTTTTTTACAATGCGGACACAGGTTCCAAACTCGATTATATTTTACGTTTAATTGATGCCAAATACGTGGATTCTGTGGATCAGCAAAAATTATATGACGATGCTATTGCCAAAATGCTGGGCGACTTAGACCCGCACAGTGTGTATCTGCCGCCTATAGAAATGAAACACGAAGCGGAAATCATGGAAGGAAATTTTGAAGGCATCGGTATTGAATTCACCATACAGAAAGATACGATACAGGTAGTAACCCCTATTGGCGGCGGACCATCCGAGCAGGCGGGTATTTCTGCCGGCGATAAAATCATCAAAATAAACGACACAACGGTAGCTGGTATAAAAATCACCAACGAAATGGTGATGAAAAAACTAAAAGGCCCGAAAGACAGTAAGGTAAAAATAACCATGCTGAAAAGTGGCACTAAAAAATTGGTTACTTATACCATTAAAAGAGATAAAATTCCATTGTACAGTGTGGATGCCGGCTTTATGCTGGATAAGCAAACCGGTTACATAAAAATCAATCGTTTTTCTAAAACCACCTATCAAGAATTTTACGATAAACTGGAAGCGCTAGACAAACAGGGTATGAAACGTCTGGTTTTAGACTTGCGTCAAAACCCGGGTGGATTTATGGATCAGGCAACGGCCATTGCCGATGAGTTTTTAGACGGTAACAAAACGATTGTATACACCGAAGGCAGAACCATGCCGAAAACATACGACAAAGCCAGAACAGCCGGTTTGTTTGAAACCGGTAAGTTAGCCGTACTAATTGATGAAGGTTCCGCATCTGCCAGCGAGATTGTGAGCGGTGCCATTCAGGACTGGGACAGAGGTGTGATTATCGGGCGTCGTTCTTTTGGGAAAGGCCTGGTACAACAAGAATATGAATTAGGCGACGGAAGTTCGGTGCGTCTTACCATTGCAAAATATTTTACACCAAGCGGCAGAAGTATTCAGCGTCCGTATGAAGACAATGTAGATGATTATTACGGAGATATCTCAAAACGTTACAAAGACGGAGAAGCGTTTAATCAGGACAGCATCAAACAGGACAAAAAAGAAGTATTTAAAACACTGATAAAAGGCAGAACCGTTTACGGCGGCGGCGGCATCACACCGGATATCTATATGCCTTTAGACACCAGCATGCTGAATCCTTTTGTGGGTGAAGTATACGGCCTGAGTTTATTGCAGGAGTTTGCTTATAACTACTATGCGGCAAATAAAAACACCTTTGCTAAATACACTACTGCGGCACAATTTTCCACGCAATATACAATCGATGCCGCACTGTATGCGCAGTTTGTAAAATACTGTATGGAGCATGGCGTCAGCAAATCGACTGCACCTTTTACTGAAAAATCCAGAGTATATCTTAGTAATAAATTAAAAGCGTTTTTAGCGAAACAAAGTTTTAAAAGCGACGGTTTCTATTCTATCGCGGCACAAGAAGACAAGATGATACAACGTGCCATTCTGGAACTGAATAAATAATTACTGAGGATTCAAATCATTATTCATCTGCGCAATTCTGGTACTGTTTAAATTGGCATGCAGGAAGTTACTGTATTCATTTTGTAAATGAAACTTAGTTTGCAGTTTACTATTTACAGAAGCTTCAAATTCATCGTATGAATCGGGCATATCCACCAATTTATCTAATCCGAAACTATAGTATTCGCTATTCTTTTCATACCGGCCAATCATATAACATTTTCCAATAGCCGCTTCAAAAACGCGTGGCGTCACCGGATTAAAACCGCCTGTACGTTGCTCTCCTCCATCCAGACCGGGCGAAGTAACAATGGCAATTTTTGCACGCGCCAGTGTCTGCAGTAAATCATGACGTGTTTCCAGTTTTCCTATTCTTCCGTGTATGCTGGAGTAATAAATATTCTCACCGTTTTCCATTTCGCGGTGTACATAATTAGTGTTTGGATATTTACTGATGTACTTGCTGATGTACTCGTCAATGATTTTATTTTTTCGACCAACGTTAATGATATCGATATCCTTTTCCGTATCCTGAAGAAACAAAGACATATGCCGGTCGGAAATCGAAAGCGGCAGGTGTTTGATATTTACCCTTGTTCGTTTTGCTTTGAGGTATTCGTATACTTCCAAACCGGAAATATACACCACGGGAAAATTAACAAAATGCTTTTCAAACAGTTCATCATACCGCTTCCAGTAATCAATTACATACGGAATCACATTCGTCTTGTTTAAATAAAGACGATGGTAATCCGGAGTCATCATCACCGAAAAAATATACCCCGGCGGAGTTGCTCTTTTTATCAGAAAATTGGTGACACTTTTATAAATCAGCTTACCAAATGTGTACTTTAATTTGGGAATGTAATGCAGCGGAATATTCTCCGAAACGGAAAAATCATCTTCCAATTCATACAGAATAAGATAAGAAGGATATGGTTCAAACGAACGTATCGTATCAATCTGATTAATAACTGACATACTTTTAAATCCGGTTTTGAGCCCGAATCAGTAGGAAAGATAAAATAATTTTATTTCTTTCTGAAGAAAATATTGACCGGAACTCCGCTCAGCGAAAAATTCTCCCGCATTCTGTTTTCCAGATAATGACGGTAAGCATCTTTCACATAGTCTGGATGGTTGCAGAAAAACGCAAACGACGGTGTATGTGCCGGCAACTGCGTTACATATTTTATTTTGATGTACTCACCACGGTAAGCCGGTGGTCCGTATTTTTCAATTTCCGCCAGCATAATATCGTTCAACTGGTGCGTAGGAATTTTGATTTGTTTGTTGTTATACACTTCCAGCACCTTATCAATCGCCTGATAGATGCGTTGTTTTTCCAGTGCAGAAATAAACAGGATAGGCACATCCGTAAACGGCGCAATCTTGCTTTTTATTTTTGCCTCAAACTCTAAAACGGTTTTAGAATCTTTCTCGATCGCATCCCATTTGTTTACCAAAATCACCACGCCTTTCTTGCGTTGTTCAATGATGCCGAAAATCTTTAAATCCTGCAACTCAATACCCACCGTAGCGTCAATCATCAGAATACAAACATCCGCTTCTTCAATTGCTTTCACCGCACGAATCACCGAATAGAATTCCAAATCCTCGTGTACCTTGCTTTTCTTGCGGATACCTGCCGTATCTACCAGTAAAAACTCTTTACCGTATAAATTATAGTGTGTGTGAATGGAATCTCTGGTAGTGCCGGCAATATCCGTAACAATGTTACGCTCCTGTCCTATCAATGCATTCAGCAAAGTAGATTTTCCTACATTCGGCTGACCAACAATGGTAATCTTCGGCAGCTCCGCATAAATATCCACCGCATTTTCCAGTTCATCCGGTATTTGTTCTGTAATAAAATCCAGAATTTCACCGGTACCGCTGCCGCTCATGGAGGAAACGCAGAACAGGTTTTCAAATCCTAGGCCATAAAACTCATTGGCAGCATAAGAACGCTCTGTATTGTCCACTTTATTCACCGCAATAATCACCGGCTTCTTGGTTTTGCGTAATTCCTGTGCTAAAGATTCATCTAAATCGGTAATACCAGTCGTCACATCTACCATAAACACCATGATATCCGCTTCATCAATGGCAAGGCGCACCTGGTGACGGATGGCTTTTTCAAAAACATCGTCAGAATGCAGTACAAAACCGCCGGTATCTATCACGTTGAAGGTTTTACCATTCCACTCGGTAATGCCGTACTGACGGTCGCGCGTAACGCCGCTAAAGTCATCCGTAATGGCTTTTCTTTCTTCTAATAAACGATTAAATAAGGTGGATTTTCCCACGTTCGGACGACCTATGATGGCAACTGTATATGACACTTTGAATGTTGAATTATGAGTTATGAATGAAGAGTTATAAGCTTTTAAATAAAATTGCCTATACTTCTTTGACCCACAAAGGTACGCATTTTGTAGTGAAACTCCACCGCAAGAAGACAATCTGGCTAAGTTCTATAGATAAGTTAACTATTCAGTTACAGTTAAGTGACCTGGGTGTGCAACATATCTATATTAGGAAAAGACAGTAAGTAACCTGAATAAAGAAAAATGGATTGCTGTTACAAACCATATAAAGATATTTTTTTAATGCCTATTCTGGCTTGATTACTTCTTGTTGCTTATTTCTCGTGGAAAGCCAGTATATAAAGAAAGCAATGGCAATAAACGGAAAGCTCAGCCATTGTCCGTGAGTCAGGGTAATTCCCATCATCGTCAGCGGGTTTACATCTACTTTCCAGTATTCCAGGAAGAAACGGCCGGCAAACATCATAAACAGGAAAATTGCCATCAGGCTGCCTTCGCGTGGTTTGTAGTCTTTTTTGATATAAATTGTAATAATTACTACAAATATCAGCACATACAAAAATCCTTCAAACAACTGAATCGGCACGCGCGGCATGGTATCAAACACACCGGTGATATCGTCTCTGTTGCGCTCAAAAACTACGCCCCAGCTGCCGTCGGTATAGTCGCCCACGATTTCTGAATTGAAGAAATTACCGAAACGGATAAACGAACCGCCGATGGCTGTCGGAATCGCCACTCTGTCGATGATCCATAAAAAACTATATTCCGGATGGTTTCTCTTGTATAAAATCAATGCTATGGTGATGGCGATAGCCGCCCCGTGACTGGCCAGACCGCCTTTCCAGATTTGCACGATTTCCAGCAGATGCTGGCTGTAATAATCCCATTGGTAAAAGAATACATGTCCTAAACGCGCGCCGATTAAGACCGCAAAGAACATATACATCAGCAACTGGTCGGCACCTTCCGTATTTTTGTTCTCTTTTTTAAACTCCCAGAAGAGAATATTGTAGCCTAAGAAAAAAGCCGCGCCGTACAGCAAGCTGTACCAACGGATACCGAAATTCTCGGTAATCATAAAAATCTCAGGTTTGATATTCCAGTGAACGACAAAAGCCAGTAAACTATTCATGTATCTAATTTGTGCGCCAAAGTTAGTAATTTATTCCGTTTAGTTATCAGCCAAAGGCCATTAGGCAATAGTTAATAAACGTCAAATTGTTCAATTGAATATTTGAAGGGGAAAATGTATATTTGAAATAGGAAGAGTAAAAGTCAACATATATTTCTATTTTGGCAGTATCTGTGTGATTTTGTCAGACTTATAAACAAGTTACCTGCTATGTTCTGACACTCTCTAAAAATTAAAAAATATGACACGAAAAGTTTCACATACCATTTTATTTCTATTGATTTGGGGTTATTGTAATGCACAATACAACTATCCAAAAACTAAAACTGTAGATAGTAGCGACACTTATTTTGGAGTTACACAAACCCCCCCCCCCACCCACCCGGAGGGCCTTATTTTAAAACAGCCTCGGGATACTATTATATGATTTCGAAGAGAGGGCAGCTATCACAAAAACTATATTATAAAGCAATAAATGATACAACCGAGCATTTGATATTTGACACTTGGAACATTCATTCTGGTATTCGATATGAATTGTATGACATAGCTCTTTCACCTGATGAAAAATATTTTTTTGCTGCATTTGATAAAAACGGCGAAGAATATCCTTTTCTAAAAGTATATGATATTGTAAACAAAAAATGGTTGAAAGATAGCATACCAAACTGTTTGGTGAATACAAGAAAGGCCTAAAGTATTATACAGACGATCGTAGTTACTATCGGTTTATACAAATAATAGCTTAAAAAGGATTTACTGTATTCCTAATGCGGGTTTCGGACTTGATAAAAATGCCTATTACATCAGCAATGCTGAATTATTAAATCCGATTAAGCAATGGAAAAAATTATATTCCGCAACAGACTCGGTGTACAGCTTAAAGGAAGTAACAGAGCCACACCCCTCGCTCCCCTCCCCCCTACCCCCCCGTTTTCCAATGCCAAAATTGTCTTTCCGAGACAGATCTTGGAATATATGGATGAAACAAAATCATACATCTTTGTTAGTTATTCAAAATATGGCTTTCTAAACAAAACAATTTTTATTGATAAGAAAACTGGAAAAGAAATTAATGTATCGGCTATAAATGGTTTTGACAGGTATAGTATTTGGACAATGGGTACAAAAACCGATGAATGCGTTTTATATAACGAGCCCGTAAACAAACCTAAGAGTGGCTTTCTTCTCAATATTGCAGATAACAAGTTAAGTAATAATGATTTTTGGGCAACTCATGGACAAACTTTTGTTGATGGAAGCGATGATATTATAACTGAATTAATAGAAGTTCCATCATATGTGGAACACTTGTAAATTGAGCATAATGAGAAATAAAACACAAAGCTGGATGGCAATAATGTTGCATACTTTATGGAGCTTATGGAACTATAGTAAGAGAAACTATTAATACAATATTTAACAACCTGTCAACACCAAACCCAATGGGCTGAATATCTTATAAAAAACAAATACACACAATCATCAAAATTGGCTTGCTTTAGCGGAAGTGCCGGCGGCACATTAATTGGCAGAGCAATTACCGAAAGACCCGAACTGTTTGCAGCAGCCACTATTCAATCTGGTACAGTAAATCTGATAAGAAGTAAAGCCTGGCCGAATTTGATAAGTAACTACCCCGAATTTGGCAATCCCGAAATAGAAAGTGAAATGAAAGGGTTGATAGAAGCGGATGCACTAATTCATGTAAAGCCTAATACAAAATCCTGCATATTTTGCAAGAACCAAGGAAGGCAGCTACATGCAAGCCAGCAGCACCTGGCAAACCCATTTTACTCTATACCATTGGCGGGCGGCAGCCAGCTGCAACAGCGGACCAAGGAGAACTAGTTTAAAAGTGCAATTGGACATAAAGATTTTCAACCGAAATAAATTGTCAAAACCGGGCCCCCCCAATGAGGGAGCACAGCGGGGGGGAAGGGGGGGTTAAAGAAAGCGGGGGGTGGGGGGGTAAGTGAGCATTTGTACTTCTATCAACATTTGTACTTACATTCGGCTGACGGAATTCTAATGCCGTGCCTTCGCCAATACCCAAAACGTTAAGCGACATTATAGAACTACACCCAAACAACCGACAAACAATAAAGCAACATTTTAAAAATAAAAACTATGGCAATTATCAATCCTCACATTAACTTCAACGGAAATGCCGAAGAAGCATTCAATTTTTACAAATCAGTATTTGGCGGAGAGTTCGCAAAGATTATTCGCTTCAAAGATCTTGCAAGTCCTGAATTTTCAGTATCTGAGAAAGAAGAAAATAAAATTATGCATATTGCTTTGCCTATCGGTAAAAGCAACCTACTGATGGCAAATGATGTTCCGGAAATTCTGGGAAAAACAAACGAAAATGAGAACAGAAGCAAAATCTCTATAAGTGCGGAAAGCAAAGAAGAAGCCGATAAATTATTTAACGGTCTTTCAGCAGGCGGACAAATTGAAATGCCAATTGCCGACAGTCCCTGGGGTTCTTATTTTGGTATGTTTCGCGACAAATATGGTATTGAGTGGATGGTAGATTTTGATCCAAACTATAAAGGACAAATTTAACTGAACAAATTAAGGAATACCGGACAGCGCGCGCCGGTGTATGACTTTCAAAAGACATCTCGTAGTTGATTGCTTCGTGCGAAATTTTGTTTTTCAACCAGGCATCGCGTTTTAATTTTCAGGCTTTAGAACATACAGAATTACTTGTCATCAATTTTATTGAATTGCGAAACATCATAGAACAGAATTCAAAGCTGGATACCGGTCGCAGGTTTTTCATGATGAACATTCTAAGTGAAACACTTACTGCATTAGATGATTTTATTTTACTAAGCCCTGAAAAACGCTATTTAAAGTTTATGCAGCAGCATCCAGAATTGCTCAACCGGGTTCCTCATAAATACATTGCCAATGTGCTGGGCATTACGCCTGTGTCGCTGAGCAGGATACGAAAAAGGATAGCTACCAGGAAACAGTAATTATCTTTTGTTATCGTCGCATGACTTCTTCCTTTATAATTTTGAACTGTTAAAGCATTTCAACATTAAAATTTTAAGATGGAAACATTTTCAAAAGGGATACAATTCGTCTTACCTGTTTTTATAGTACTCATTTTATCAGAAATGATAATTTCCAAAATCAGCAACAAACAAGTGTTTAATATAATGGATTCTGTTTCCAGTTTAAGTTCCGGCATTACAAATGTACTTAAACGTGTTTTGGGACTTACGATATATATCATTACATACGATTTCTTAGTCGAACATTTGGCAGTTTTTCATTTTAAATCTAGTGCTTTACAATATGTCATTGGATTTTTTGCCATTGATTTTTATGTTTACTGGAATCACAGATGGAGACACCGGTATAATCTACTCTGGAATGATCATGTAATTCATCATAGTAGTGAAGAATATAATCTGCCTGTTGCCTTACGTCAAACCATAGGAGATTTTACAGACATTTATTTTTTTCTGATTATTCCGGCCGCAATTTTCGGAATACCATCTGATGTTATGTCTGTTTTAGCTGTTGTCATGCTTTTCGGTGGTTTTTGGTACCATACACAACTTATTGGCAAGCTGGGTTTTCTGGAGAAAATTATAGTTACACCATCGCATCATCGTATTCATCATGCTATCAACCCAATTTATTTAGACAGAAATTTTGGTGGGATATTAATAATCTGGGATAAACTGTTTGGCACTTTTCAGGAGGAACTACCGGAAGAAAAACCTATTTACGGAATAACAAGACAAGTTAGCACCTGGAATCCAATAAAAATAAACTTCATTCATATTCTGCTATTGATAAAAGATGCATGGCGAACGAACAACCTCAAAAGACAAGTTTAGAATTTGGTGGATGCCAACTGGCTGGAGACCTTCTGATGTAATTGAAAAATATCCTGTATCCTACATAAAAGATGTTTATCATCAGGAAAAATATATGCCGGCTTCTAGTAACTACTTAAAGGCCTGGTCTTTAACGCAGTTAACTGTAACATTTCTGATAATGATGTTCCTCATTGTACAATTGGTTGAAATCTCAAAACCAGGCATATTTGTATATGGATTTTTTATTTTCTATTCAGTATACTGTTATACTTCCTTAATGGATAGAGACAAGTATGCATGGATACTGGAGTTGGTCAGGTGTATAATAGCATTCAGCATTATAAACTATTATGGTGACTGGTTTACACTCAACAAGTTTCTGCCTCTGGGTACTACCATACTTTCAGTATATTTTATTATTTCTGCCTTTGTAAGTATTGCATTTGAATATTTTGAATTTAAAAATAACATCCTACCAACCAGTGCAAGCATAAGACATTAAATTTTGAGTGAGGCATTGAAAAAATTTGTTTAAAGATGCTGAACTTAAGGTTGCTCAAAACATAACATTCAATTTACAATTTGAGGATTATTTTTGTTAGGATAGATTTTACGTTTTAAATCGTTTATGCAAGTTGAAAAAAACATCCTCAACCTTTGTTGTACAGATAGCCGGTGCGGAGCATTTGGGCTTCGCGGAAGAACTCTGTAAACTGTACGAAGAATCTGCTAAAAAACGCGGCACTGGTATCGCCAAGCGTGATCCGGAATACATCAAAGAAAAGATTTTACAGGAAAAAGCAATTATCGCCACTACGGCAGATAACCACATCGCAGGCTTTTGTTATATAGAAACCTGGGAAGGTAAAAACTATGTGGCCAACTCCGGTTTAATTGTGCGGGAAGAATTCCGTCACCACGGACTGGCCAAAAAGATAAAGAAATTTGTCTTTGACCACACACAAAAAAAATATCCGCAGGCAAAAATATTCGGTATCACGACGAGTTTGGCCGTGATGAAACTGAATTCGGATTTAGGGTACAAACCGGTTACGTTTTCAGAACTCACACAGGACGATGCCTTCTGGAGCGGTTGTAAAAGCTGCATCAACTATGATGTACTGACGCGCACCAGCCGTAAAAACTGTTTGTGTACCGGTATGCTCTTCGACCCGAAAGACGAGAAGAAAAAGGAATTTGCAAAAGTAAAAAAAATAGAAAAAAAAATTCCGGCAAAACTAAAAACACCAAAAGCACAACGCATCAAAGTGGTGAAGACAGCAGGAAAAAGCAAAGAGAATAAGAGATGATGAACGATTAACGATGAACAATTGACGAGTAAAGTTCTACAACTCAATAATTAAATAATTCTACAATTTGATAATCATGAACAACAAAGTAGTTTTAGCGTATAGCGGTGGTTTAGATACCTCGTATTGTGTAAAATACCTGACGGAAGAGAAAGGTCTGGAGGTGTATGCGATTACCGTAAACACGGGCGGTTTCAGCGAGGAACAACTGAAGGCGATTGAAGTGCGCGCCAAAGAAATGGGCGTAAAAGAATTTGTAGTGCGCGATGTGGTGAAAGACTATTACGAACAATGCATCAAATACCTGATTTTCGGAAATGTACTGAAAAACAACACCTATCCCCTGTCCGTTTCGGCAGAGCGTGTATTTCAGGCGATTGCCGTGGCGGAATATGCCAAAGAAATCGGTGCAGGCTATATCGCACACGGTAGCACCGGAGCTGGCAACGATCAGGTGCGTTTCGATATGGTATTCAATATCGTGATGCCGGAAGCAGGTATCATTACGCCTATAAGAGATAACAAACTATCGCGCGAAGAAGAAATTGAATACCTGAAAAAACACGGCGTGGAAATAGATGCGAAGAAAGCGGCCTATTCCATCAATCAGGGCATCTGGGGCACCAGCGTGGGCGGCAAGGAAACATTGACATCAAGACATACCTTACCGGAAGAAGCTTATCCTACACAAATATCTAAAACAGCAGAAAGCGAAGTGGTGCTTGAGTTTGAGCAAGGTGAATTGGTTGGACTGAATGGCAAAAAATGCAATCATCCTACTGAAATAATTATTGAACTTAATAAAATCGCAGGCGCTTATGCCATCGGCAGAGATATCCATGTCGGCGACACGATTATCGGTATCAAAGGCCGCGTGGGTTTTGAAGCGGCGGCACCCTTAATCATCATCAAAGCACATCACTTACTGGAAAAACATACACTGACGAAACAGCAATTGTTTTGGAAAGATCAGTTGAGCAATGTCTATGGCAGCAACCTGCACGAAGGCTTGTTTTATGAACCCTTGATGCGCGATTTAGAAGCATTCCTGACTAGCACGCAGGAAAATGTTAGCGGAAAAGTATTTGTAAAACTGCAGCCGTATCGTTTTGACTTGATTGGTATCGAATCGCCGTATGATTTGATGAGCAGTAAATTCGGCAGCTACGGCGAAATGAATAATACCTGGACGGGTGATGACGTAAAAGGTTTTGCAAAAATATTCTCCAATCAGATGATGATCTGGAAGAAAGTCAGCGAAGAGAATAAGAAAAAGTAATAAGAGGTTTAGTACTTATCGTATTTAGAGCGTATTCTGCTTAGAGTTTCAGGAGTCATACCAAGATAATTGGCAACATCTTTCAAAGAAACCCTGTTGGCGATATCACCGTATTGCTGAATAAATTCATGGTATCTTTCTTCAGAAGATAAAGATTTAAATGTAGACAATCGTTCTACATAGCCAGAATGAAAATGCTCCATCATGATACGGTACAAACGTTCAATCTGGTGCGATTTCTTGCATAATTCATCCAGATCAGCATATTTTATGCGCAACAATTGCACTTCTTCCACGGATTCGTAAATATGCGTTCCGGTTTTTTTAGTTACATGGGTAAAATTACCGCCGAATAATCCGCCTTCTTTTTCAAAACGCTCAATAACGAGTTTGTCGTTTTTATAAAAGTAAACTCTGATAATACCTTTGTGGATATAATAGAAGTAGTCGGCAATTTTGCCCTCTTCAATTATCTCATGATTTTTTTTGTACGACACTAATTCAAACAAATCAAGCAATACGTCTAATGAATCGTCATCTACCTGAGCTGCAGTGGTTAGTATTTGTCGTAAAAAATCCTTTGCCTGTGTTTCTAATAAATTTACAGCTTGTTTAGTCATCTCTATGTAG
Source organism: Sphingobacteriales bacterium (assembly GCA_016721245.1). Lineage (GTDB taxonomy): Bacteria > Bacteroidota > Bacteroidia > Chitinophagales > JADIYW01 > JADJSS01. Next base: position 42,970 of record JADKIQ010000004.1, on the reverse strand, counting down.
TTGCAAATGTAACTAAACTTTTTTAGTTGAAGTGACTAAATAATTGCCATATATCAATTTCTTGTTATTTTTTTAATTTTTTTTTATTGTCCTTGCCTCTTATTCTGCTGAGTGTTTCAGAACTGATACCCAAGTAATCTGCCACAAATTTTAGCGGAATGCGTTGTACAAATTCACCATAATGTTGCTGAAACAGATGATATTTTTCATCAGCAGGCAATCCTTTTAAGTGATGTACTCTTTCCACATACTTCACATAATACTGCTCCAGCACTCTTCTGGCAGCACTTTCAATTTCATGATTTTGCTTGAATAGTTTTTCCAAATCGCTGTATTGGGTTCTAAGTAGTGCGACATCTTCGATGGATTCGTAAATATCGAATCCCGGTTTTTGCATAATATGACTATAAAGATTACCAATAAATGAACCTTCCTCAGCAAACCAGTCTATCAATTCTTTTCCAACACTATGGTAATACACTCTTATGATGCCTTTCGATACAAAATAGACATAACTCGTTATCTCTCCTTCCTTAATAATTTTGGTGTTTTTGTCATATGTTACTGATTCGAATATATCCAGTATCTTCTGAAGATTCACTTCTGAAATATCTGTGATGCTTCGTATTGTTTCCGCTAAAAATTCTTTAGGTGGTTTCTCGGCTATCTTAAGGTTTCGCTTTGCCATCTTGTTTTTGTTATGATTTTAGTAAATTTACAGAATATTAACATGATAATTTCGTTTTTGTTTTTTCATTATGTAATTTTTTAAAAATATATAAATGCAACGTTTCACTATACTTATCATACTTTTTACCTTAATAATTCCAATTTTCGGACAAAATCTGACACCTTATAAAATTTTAATTGTTACTGCACACCCGGATGATGAAACCGGATTTGCCGCTACTGTTTACAAAGTAACGAAAGAAATGAAGGGTATTGCGGATCAATGTGTGATTACCAATGGAGAAGGTGGCTACAAATATTCCACCTTATCCGAAGCTTATTACGGACTGGAACTGACAGATGAAAAAACGGGCAGGGAAAACTTGCCACGCATTCGCAAACAGGAATTAATGAATGCCGGAAACATTATCGGGATGCGAAATATCTTTTTCCTCGACCAGAAAGATGCACACTATGGATTGGATGAACATGAGCCACTGGACACTACCTGGAATGTTTCTTTAGTTGCCACCCGACTAAAAGAAATTATGACTGCAACAAAATATGATTTTGTTTTTTGCCTCTTGCCCACTCCTGAAACACATGCACACCACAAAGCAGCCACCTTACTGGCCTTGCGCACTGTACAAAGTTTGCCGGAAGCGCAGCGTCCTGTTATATTAGGTGTAACGGGGGCAACGAAAAATGACACTACCACCTACTCCTTCTCACAATTAAAAGAATACACAGAATCAAAAGTGGAAGGCAATAAGCCTATGTATTTCTTTGATAAAAGCGTAAAGTTTGGTTTTAAGAACGCATTGAGTTACAAAATAATTGTGAACTGGGAAATTGCAGAACATAAATCACAAGGCACCATGCAACTGGCTATGAATCAGGGCGATTTGGAGCAATTCTGGTATTTCAGTCTAAACGGAGAACAAGGAAAAGAAAAATGCCGTCAGTTTTTTGAGCAGTTAAAAATCATTCCGTACAAACCAAAAACATACTAATGAGTAAACTCATACGCGGTTTAAGTTTACGCCAGGCGGTTGCCATCAACATGATAGATATGGTGGGCATCGGCCCCTTTATCACCATTCCGTTTATTATCGGTGCTATGAACGGACCGCAATGTATTATCGCCTGGATACTGGGTGCGCTGCTCTCCTTTTGCGATGGCTGTGTATGGGCCGAATTAGGCGCTAAATGGCCGCAAGCCGGTGGTAGCTATGTTTTCCTGCAAAACTTATACGGCAAAAAATACGGCCGTTTATTTTCCTTTTTATACATCTGGCAAACTACCATACAGGCCCCCTTAGTTATCGCATCCGGAGCTATCGGGTTTGCAAGTTATCTGCAATATCTGGTGCCATTAGAAACCTGGCAGCAAAAAATGGTATCGGGTTCTTTAGTATTGCTGCTGATTGCTTTGCTTTATCGAAAAATTACAGACATCGGAAAAATTTCCGTGTTTATGGGCATGATTGTTTGCGGAACAATTTTGTGGTTAATATTCAGCGGGCTGACGCATTTCAATTCTGGTCTGGCATTTACGTATGCTGAAGATGCTTTTAAGCTTACACCTTTGTTTTTTATAGGACTGGGCAATGCCAGTACCAAAACTATTTATTCCTTTTTAGGATACTATAATGTTTGTCATTTAGGAGGTGAAATAAAAGAACCAGAAAAGAATATTCCGCGCAGTATTTTCATTTCCATTTTCGGTATTACTATTTTGTATCTGCTGATGCAGATTGCCGTGCTGGGTGTTATTCCATGGCAGGATGCAAAAGGCTCGGAGTTTATTGTGAGTACATTTTTTGAAAAAATATACGGTGCAGCTACGGCAAAAATTGCTACCGGGCTTATTTTATTTATCGCTATCTCTTCTTTGTTTGCGGTGATGCTGGGTTACTCTCGGGTGCCCTATGCCGCAGCGGTGGATGGCAATTACTTCAAGGTGTTTTCTAAACTTCATCCCACTAAAAATTTCCCGCATGTTTCCTTACTGATTTTAGGAGGAGTCGCATTTTGTTTTTCGTTATTATTTAAAATGAAAGAAATAATTTCTGCCATTATCATCATGCGGATTTTAATACAGTTTGTCAGCCAGAGTGTCGGAATACTATTACTGCATCAGCAAAAAAAAGACATGCCGTTTCCGTGGCGGATGCCTTTATATCCCTTGCCTGCACTGATTGGCATCAGCGTTTGGTTGTTTATTTTTTATACCGCAGAATTGCAGTATAAATTATTTGCACTTGGAATTATTTTAAGCGGTATAGCCTTGTATTATTTTTTTATGCGCAATCATAAAGATGACGTATTGGCAAATGAAAGTGATTAAAAAAAGATTAAAATCACACATCTAAATTAATGTTTAGATCGCAGCCTGCTCAATGTTTCCGGGGAAATACCGAGATAGGAAGCTATATATTTTAATGGCACTCTGTTTAATAAATCTGCATGTGTTTTCACAAATAAACTATAACGTTCTTCTGCAGAAAGAAACAGAATATCAAATGTCATTTTCATAAAAGCGGCATAATAGACTTCTACGATTCTTCTGCCCAGATATTCCAGGGAATGATATTTTGCATACAGAGATTCCAGTGTCGTGTATTTTATTTTCAGCACATACGTATCTTCGAGCGTTTCATAGTTTATAAAGTTCTTATTTCCGGTTGCCAGTGTATAAGCAGCAGCCAGCAACATATCTTCTTTTGTAATCCAGTGGTTGATTTCTTTATTCCCTTTAATGTAATAATTGCGCAACAGCCCTTTACAAATAAAATAAACATTATCTGAGAAATCGCCTTCTTTTAAAAGCAGGTATTTCTTTGGAAAATCTGCCGGTTCGAATGCATTTACCAGTTCATCTAATTCTGACAGATGGGTAGCCGGTGCTATCCTAAGCAAGCATTCTCTGAGCCTTGCACGGCGTTCCTCCAAACTGATTTTTACTTTTGCCATACTTCATTAATATTTAGCGCGCAATCTGCTTAGGGTTTCCTGTGTGATACCGAGATACGAAGCAATATATCTTAAAGGAACCCTGTTGACCAGTTCATTGTGATCTTTTATAAATATCTGGTAACGTTCCTCTGCAGAAAGGAACAGTACATCATAAGTTTTTTTCATGAAAGCAGTGTAATATTTTTCCACCAGTAATCTGCCCAGATGTTCCAGTGAGTGATACTTAGCGTAAAAAGATTCCAGAACTGCATAATTTAATTTTAACACATACGTTTCTTCAAATGCTTCATAGTTACTGTAATTTTTTTCACCGGTAATAATGGAATAAGCACCTATTACAATCGTATTTTCAGGCACCAGCAGATTGGTAATTTCTTTATCTTCTTTTACATAATACACGCGTATTAAACCTTTGCAAACAAAATACAATGAATCAGAAATGCTTCCGGCTGCATAAATTAATTGCTTTTTGCAAAGCGTTCAAAAGTGAAATGTTCCAACAATTCATCCAGTGCATCCTGATTTGTATCAGGCGCAACATTCAGAAAATACTTTTTAAGATGATTTTTATATTCATCAATATTTATCTGCTGGTTCATCATAGTTTTAGTGATTAATGTTTTGCGCGCAACCTGCTTAGTGTTTCCTGCGTAATACCTAAATAAGATGCTATATAACGCAACGGCACCCTGTTTAATAAATCCATGTGATCTTTAACGAATAAACTATATCGCTCTTCTGCAGAAAGAAACAAAACATCAAATGTTTTCTTCATAAAGGCACCATAATACGCTTCAATTAATTTTCGGCCCATGTGCTCCAGGGAATGGTACTTTCTGTAATACGATTCTAAAACCGAGTATTTTACCTTCAACACATAAGTATCTTCCAGCGTTTCATAATTGCTGTAATTAGGTTCACCTGTAAGAATGGAATAGGTAGCAGCAAACATCATATTTTCTTTAATAAACCAGTTGGTGATTTCTTTATCTTCTTTTACATAATAAATACGCACCAATCCTTCATAGACAAAATAAACAGTATCCGAGTGATCCCCCGCTTTTAAAATCATTTCTTTTTTGGAAAATTTATCTACGGTAAACTGTTCTACCAACTCATTTAATTCCTCTAATACAATCTTAGGTGTCAGTCTGAGAAAATAATTTTTCAGTTGATTGCGGTATTCTTCAATATTTACGACGGGTTTTCTCATATTTTAACGGATTGTTGTTTTGCTCTTAATCGGCTTAAAGTTTCCGGCTTAACACCTAAATGCGATGCTATATGTCGCAACGGAACTCTGTTCATGACAGCTGCGCGTTCTCTTATAAATACGTCATAGCGTTCATCAGCCGACAAAAATAATTTATTATAATTCGAAATCAGAAATGTTGCATAATATTTCTCAACTATCTTACGTCCAAGATACTCTATCTCATGATATTTAGATGACAAAAGCTCTATACTCTTATAATCCGCAGCCAGACAAACTGTATCTTCTAAAGCAACATGGTAATCAATGTTCGGTAGTTTTGTAAACAAGGTATATCCGTTTGTAAAAAATGAATTTTCTTCTTTAAAATCTGAAGTAATTTCTTTCCCTTCGGCTTGATAATATATCCTTACCAACCCGCTGATTATAAAATACAATTTATTATTTTCTGAAGAAGGTGGAATAATTACTGATTTTTTAGGATATTTTTCTAACGCAAATACACTTAGAAACTCATCCATCTGAAATGCAGGAATATCTGCAAAATAAGTTATCAGATTTCTTAATCTGTTTCGATATAATTCTATATCATGGGCTATTTTCATGTAAAATGCTAGAATTACCTACAATGTAGCATTTTTATTGATTTATGTCAAATTTTTGTGTTAAATTTTAATATGATTTTAGTCATATTTAATAACCTCTTCAAAATAGCTGCTGTTAAAATAAATTCATATAAATAATAGAACAACTATTTTATATTTTTAATATACAAAATATATACTTTTATTATGCAGCTTTCACTTTATTTTGCTTCGAAGTCGGCTTAATGTCTCGGGAGCAACACCCAGATAGGAAGCAATATATTTTTGCGGGACTCTGTTCATCAGCCCGGAACGCTCATTCATAAATATTTTAAAACGTTCTTCCGTATTCATAAATAAAATATTGTAGCTCACCCGCATGGATTCGGCATAGTGCCATTCTACAATTTTTCTGCCCATACTTTCAAGAGAATGGTATGCACTTAACAACAGTTCTACTTTATCCCAATCTGCCACTAAACAAATAGTATCTTCCAGTGTAGTGAAGTAATCAAAATTCTTTTGCTGTGCATAAATCGCATAGCCGTTTAAAAAAAACGAATTGGCATCTCTGAAGTCTGAAGTAATTTCATTGTTGTTAATAGTGTAATGCATCCTGACAAGGCCACTTACAACAAAGTAGCCTTTCAACTCTTTATTGTCTGGAGTGATAATATCCGTATTCTTGGGGTAAAACTTAAGGTAAAATATATCTGCAAATTCATTTAACTCAGTTTCTGGCACGTAAGTGAAATAAAGAAGCGACTTCTTAAGCATGCCTTTGTATAAGTCAATATCATGAAAGGTATTCAGCACATTCTATAATTTGAAATTTAATTTAAACTTTTTATCAGACTAAATCAACAACAACATTCAATATGCTAATAAGTTGTACTAAATTTCCTGGTGGATATCGAATTTTTCGAGATAATCTGACACTTTTTTTACAAACATACCGCCCAATTTCCCGTCTACCACACGGTGATCATAGGTATGGGAAAGGTACATCATATGGCGAATGGCAATCACGTCCTGTCCGTCTACCTCAATAACAACAGGCTTTTTGGTGATAGAACCTACTGCCATAATCGCTACCTGTGGCTGATTGATGATAGGTGTTCCGATAATATTCCCGAAAGTACCGATATTTGAAATGGTATAGGTGCCATCCATCACATCGTCTGGCTGTAAAGAATTTGTTCTGGCCTTTACCACAATATCATTCATCGCTTTTGCAATACCGAGTAAACTTTTCTGGTCGGCATTTTTTACTACCGGAACGATTAAATTACCATTCGGCAATGCCGTAGCAATCCCAACATTTATATCTTTTTTCTTTAAGATTTTATCGCCATCCACACTTACATTAATCATCGGAAAATCCTTAATCGCTTTTGTTATTGCTTCAACAAAGATTGGCATAAATGATAAACTGAATCCTTCGCGTTTCTGGAACGCATTTTTATTTTTTTCTCTCCACCGAACGACATTCGTGACATCGCATTCTACAAAGGAAGAAACGTGCGCCGCCGTTTTTCTTGAGTTGGTCATGTGTTGCGAAATCAGTTTTCGCATTCTGTCCATCTCAATAATTTCAATATTGGAGTCCTGAGCTTTTTCTTCTGTTTTCTTTTCCTGTACAATTTCTTTTTTAGCTTCTTCTTGTTTTTGTGGATTTAGAACTGCAGGCTGTGGTTTAATCAGCCCGTTTTTCTTTTGCTCCACATAAGTCAGAATATCTTCTTTCGTCACGCGATTATCTGCACCGCTGCCGGCAATTGTTTCCAGTTCCTGCATGGAGATATTTTCAACCTGCGCAATATTTAAAACTAAGGGTGAATAATATTTATTAGAATTTTGTATACTACCAGTTGAATGTTGAATTTGTTCTTTAGCTACTTCAACCGTTTTTTGAACCTGCTGTACAGGTTCCTGTTTAATTTCCGGTTCTGGTTTGGCAGTCACCTTTTCGGCAACCACTTCTTCCGCCACCGGTTTTACTTCTTCCTTCACTTCTTCTTTCTTAGGAGAAGGAATATATTGTGCAGGTGCATCACCATCCACTTCTATAATAGCCAAAGGCTCTCCTACCCCTACAGCAACATTTACATCGTGCAGTAATTGTTTTATGACACCTGTGACAGGACTCGGCACTTCCGAATCCACTTTATCTGTAGCCACTTCTAACACAACATCATGTTCGTTTACTTTATCGCCAACATTTTTATGCCATGTTAATATTGTTGCTTCAATTACACTTTCGCCCATTTTAGGCATTAATAATTTATACTCAGCCATTGCTTAATCCGATTAAACTGTTTTATGTTGCAAGATACAAGACTTCAAATAAATTTTCAGTCATTTAACTGATTTAATAAGAACTTTCTCAACATCACCAATGCCACTACTGCGGATAATTGTATATTTCTGTCACGATGGCTGGTAAAAGCTAATTTTTTAACGATTGTCTTGTCTTTTGTTCCGATTCCTATAAAAACAGTTCCCACAGGCTTTTCGGGTGTACCTCCCCCGGGGCCGGCCACACCGGAAATTGCTATGGTAATATCTGTTTTCAGTTGAGATAATGCCCCTGTAATCATTTCCCCGACAGTTTCTTCGCTTACTGCGCCGAATTTTTCTAAGGTTTCCGGTTTTACTCCCAATACATCCATTTTTACCTCATTGGCATACGATATGATACTTCCTTTAAAATAATCTGAACTTCCGGCAACAGAGGTAATTAAATGAGCTAAATAGCCACCTGTACAGCTTTCTGCCGTACCAATTGTGAGGTTTCTTTCCCGTAACAAGTGACCAATATTTTCTTCTAAAGAGTCCTCATCAAACCCGTAAATATATTCTTCTATACAAGAAACCACTTCTTGTTTTGCAGTTTCTACAAGAGATTGTAACTCCTCTTTATTATCCCCTTTTATGGTTAAACGCAAGCGTACTTTACCGATATTAGGCAGATAGGCAAGTTTGATACGCGGGTCTTTATTTTTTTCAAACTCAATTAACCGGTCTGCCAGTTGTGTTTCTCCAACTCCTGCGGTAAGTATATTGCAATGAAAAATGTATGGTAAGGTATATTTTTCTTTGAGATACGGAATAACGCCGTCCGTCACCATTCCTCTCATTTCATAGGGAACGCCCGGCATGGAAACAATCGTTTTACCGGCCTTAGAAAAAATCATACCGGCAGCAGTACCGTTTGTATTGGGTATTACTGCGCAGACATCCGGTAAATAGGCAACGCGTTTTGTAGGTTCATTGATTAATCGCTTGCGCAATTCAAATATTTTCTCAATATTTCGGTAAGCATCCTCATTAAAAACGAGCTTCCCACCAAAATATTCGCATAATACATCTTTGGTAATATCATCCGAAGTTGGACCCAAACCACCCGTAATTAAAACCACCTGCGAGGTTTCCAAAGCATCATTCAGGCAATTTATAATATCGCTTTTTTCATCGCTTAAGGATACATGATGAATAACATCTATACCTATTTCATTCATTTTTTGCGACATCCAGTGTGCATTGGTATTCAGTGTTTGTCCTATCAGTAATTCATCGCCAATGCTTAGTATGGTACATTTCATTTAACTATCTTTATTGTTTTTAATTTATTCCGGTAGTGATTTTGCAATCTATTCGTTTAATGCTTTTAATTTCAGGCTGCTCATTTTGAGTTTGGTATTTAAATTGCAATTTAATTATTATCTTGACAAATATTTTTTGATAAAGTTTAAAAGTGAATGTATGAAAAAGTTTTTGGGTATTTTTTTAATCTCCACATTTTTATTTGGCTGTACGGCACAGCAAATTCAGGAAACAGTTGGCGCTGTATTAGGCACCACCTATGGTGATCCTACTGAACAGGAAGCAGGACAGGGTTTAAAGGATGCATTAGGCATCGGCATTACAAAAGGCATGGGATTATTATCGGCTACCGATGGTTTCTTAGGAAATGATTTAGTGAAGATTCCATGGCCTGAACAGGCTACACAGGTAAGAGATGCTATGCTGAAACTGGGCATGCAAAAACAAGTAGACAACGTTACGGTTTCGCTTAACCGTGCTGCAGAAAAAGCTTCGGGTGTTGCTATAGATGTGTTTGTTCAAGCTATCAAACAAATGACGGTAACAGACGCCATTCAAATTATTACAGGAGGAAACGGTGCTGGAACTGCCTATTTAAAAAAGACCACCACTCCTATCTTAACAGAAAAATTCAGACCGATTGTTGACCAATCATTAGGTCAGGTAAACGCTACTAAATACTGGGGCGATGCAACTACTGTCTACAATAAAATTCCATTTGTAAAACCGGTTAATACTGACCTTACAGGATTTGTAACAGAGAAAGCACTGGAAGGAGTTTTTAAAATGGTAGAAAAAGAAGAAAACAATATCCGGGCAAATCCGCTGGCTCGTACTACAGATTTATTGAAAAAAGTATTCAGTTTTGCCGATAGAAATAAAAAATAAAAACATGTCTCGAAAACCTCAACAAGGACCATTACAAGGTATACGAATTTTAGATTTAAGCAGATTACTACCGGGACCATTAGCCACACAAATGCTGGCAGATCTTGGAGCGGAAGTGATTAAAATAGAAGATCCGAAAGCACCTGACTACAACCGATTCTTCCCGCCGATGAAAGGTTCTCAATCGCTGAATTATATAAGTATCAACCGAAGCAAATTATCGATTACACTGGATTTAAAATCAGAAGAAGGCAAACGCAAATTCTTTGAACTCGTTAAGACAGCGGATATTGTAGTAGATTCATTTCGTCCGGGTGTATTGCAAAAAATGGGCATCGATTATGAATCGGCAAAACAGCATAATGAGAAAATTATTTATGTGGCGGTGACAGGTTACGGATATTCCGGAGCATATAAAGATAAAGCGGGACATGACATGAATTACCTGGGATATTCCGGTATTTTGGGTTTAACCGGAGATAAAGAAAAGCCAATTGTTCCGGCTTGTCAGATTGCAGATGTGGCCGGCGGCAGTTACCCTGCGGTAGTAGCATGTTTATCTGCATTGTGGGCACGTGAGCGTACCGGTAAAGGGCAATTTGTAGATGTTGCCATGACAGATTGTGTTATGCCATTATTATCCATGCAGTTTGGTGAATCACTCAATACTAATGTAAGACATAAACGCGGCGAGCCTATGCTGAGCGGTGGTATGGCAAATTACCATCTGTATAAATGTAAGGATGAGAAATGGATAGCGCTGGGATCTTTAGAACCAAAATTCTGGCAGGGAGTGTGTATGCTGATTGGCAAACCTGACTGGGGGCCGCGCATGATGCCTATTCCAGAAGAAGTAGAAAAGCTGAAAAAAGATTTGCAGGATATCTTCCTTACAAAAACACGAGATGAATGGGTTTCCGCTGCAGAACCACTGGACGTATGCTTAACTCCTATCCTGGAATTGGAAGAAGTGGAAAAGGATATTCATTTAAATCAGCGTGATATGTTTTTCGAAGTAGAACATGCTGATTATGGTAAGGTAAAAGGAATTAACCAGCCATTTAAATTTTCTGAAACGCCTGCAAAACCAAGCTGGGGCGCCCCATTAATGGGCGAAGATAATGAACTGCTGAATGATTTATAAATTCATTAAATTTGCTGTATGCAAAAACTGTTTTTTATTTTTATGATTTTGTCTGTACTCTCCTGCAAAAAGAAAACACAGGATGATATTGGCTTGCCGTTGGGCGAAACGAACTGGGCTTTGCATTTCAAAAACAACAGCACTTTTACGTATTTCGCAGAATCAGATCTCTATTTTAAAGCAAATAAAGAAGTAAATAACTACAGAAACGCAGATACTGTTTCGGGTACGTGGAAATCTGTCAACAATAACGTTACTATAACCTTTAACAATGGTGATATTTATAAGGGAACTGCCGTTACCGCTGATAGTATTGCCGGTACGCTTACGGCTTCCGGAAACAACGGAACCTGGTACGCCATAAAACAATAAAAAAAACGTACGCAATTTATATTACGTACGTTTTCGAAAACTGTCGAGGTAATCAATTTTAATTCTGTCCGAATTAAAACTCGTGTATGATAGTTATTTCTTAGTTTGCTTTTACCAGCCTGCGAACTGCGCTGCCTTCAGAAGAGTAGAATTGAACCATATACATACCTGCTGCTAAATCAGTAGTATTTATATCCAATTCATTCACACCTTTGTCTAAGGTACGTAATTCTTGTTTGGCCATATTGCCATCCATATTAAAATACTTAACCTGTACTTTAGTTGCGCTGGCGCATTTTACTGTAACTTGAGATGTATTTTCTTGCTCTTGTTTTGGCATTAATTCACTGAAAGTAATTTTCTCGTCGTTGTGATACAATGCAACAATGTTACTTGGAGCATAAGCAGTATTATCTGCCAATAAATCACTTTGTGCTTTGAGGGTTCCGAATGATGCTACGAGCAAGATTGAGAACAGGGTTTTGGTAAGGTGTTTCATGACTAAGGGTTTAAATATTTAAAAAATAACTTTTTTAAACACTCAATTGAAAACGATAATAAAAATGAAACTACTGATGACTTAACTAAGCGTACTGAATAAATTTGTTTGAAAATGGGTCATTAAGTATGTTTCTTTAATAATTAAGGGTTTCAAAGGGTTTACGATACAATTTTACATACTATTTTTCTATTTGTCAATAGATTTAACAATTTATTTTCAAAAAAATGTCATTATCGCCTTTTTTCTTGATGTAAATCAGTTATAATTAGTCAAAACTTGTAAATTGGTACACTTGTTGACATATATAATTCTGTAATTTTAATCTATGAGAAGGTATTTATTTTTACTCTTTGTTCTATTAAATGACTTATTTCCCGTATTGGCTGTTGATGCAAATTTAAAAAATGAATGGAGCCAATCAGGCAGCAATTACAGCGTTCCGGCTACTGCAAAAAAAATCTCTATTCTGGAATTTGGCGGCAAGGCAGATAATGCTACAGACAACTCAACTGCTTTACAAAATGCTATAAAATCTTTGAACGGAAATTCCGGTGTAATTGAGATTCCTGCAGGAAATTTTCTAATCAAAAAAACTATTTCTATTCCATCCAATATTTTAATTAAAGGAAAAGGAAGTGATAAAACTATTTTGAATTTCAACCTAAATGGAAACGGTGATTTATTTTCCATACAGGGAAATGTCACTAATATCTCCTCTCCTGTTTTATCAGGCACTGTAAAAGGCAGCAGCAGTATAAAGGTAAGTAACCCGGCCGGTTTCGCTATTGGTGATTATGTATTAGTGAAACAATCAGCCAATACTTTACTGGAATCCAACTGGGCATACAGTTCATTTTTTCAGATAGTAAAAATCACTAAAATTAGTGGCAACGAAATTACAATTTCAACCTCTTTACATTTAGATTTTCCTGCATCCAACAATCCAGTTTTACAGAAGATAAATCCTGTTCAAAATACCGGCATTGAATCGTTAAAAATAAAAAGAAGTGATGTTACTTCCGGACAAACATCCAATATCTTTTTCAACTACGCTGTAAACTGTTGGGTAAAAGGTGTAGAACTGGAAAACTGCAACTATGCACATATTACTTTGCAAAGTTCAGCAAACACGACCATTTCCGGCAACTATCTGCACGATGCATTTGATTACGGCAGCGGCGGAAAGGGGTATGGTGTAGTCATGCAGTTTGGTGCCAGCGATAATTTCATTTTTGACAATATTGCCAAACATCTACGACATTCATTTTTGTTGCAGGCTGCCGCGAATGGAAACGTAATATCGTATAACTATTCTTATGATCCATACTGGACGGAAGGCTGGTTTCCGGCAGCCTCTGCGGGTGATGTAGTATTGCATGGAAATTATCCGTATGCCAATTTATTTGAAGGCAATATCTTTCAAAATCTGGTGATTGACAATTCACATGGCATCAACGGCCCTTATAACACTTTCTTCAGGAACAGGATTGAAAATTATGGTATCGTAATGAATGGCAACAGCGGCGACAATATGCATTTTATTGCCAATGAAATAACGGGCTCAGGTTTGCTGAAAGGATTGTACAATATTGAAGGGAGCCATACGGAAATCGCCAACAATGTTAAAGGTAGTTTACAATCCGGCAACGTTACGGAATCATCTTTAATCAATAAAAATTATAGTTCAAAAATTGGTGCGCCAAATGCAGTTGGTTCCTGGAAAAATGAGGCGTATATAAGAAATGGGAAAGCGGTAAAAACAATTGCAAGCAATACCACAAAATCGGTTTCAGAAACTGTATCAAAAACAGAAACAACACCTGTTAAAACAAAGACAACAAAGAAACTGAAAAAGAAATGTTGTGTGAAGAAAAAGAAGTAGTAATTACAACTTACTGCTTCTGTTTCGCAATAAATGATCAGCAATGACTAAAGCTGCCATGGCTTCCACGATCGGTACAGCACGTGGCAATACGCAAGGGTCATGTCGCCCACGACCGGTGACAGCCACTTCATTTCCATCCTTATCTACCGAATCCTGCGCCTGCATAATCGTGGCCACGGATTTAAAAGCAACATTAAAATAAATATCCATCCCGTTGCTGATACCGCCCTGCACTCCGCCGGAATGATTGGTTTTCGTTTTTATAACGCCATGGTCATTGTAAAATGCATCGTTTTGCTCACTGCCACGCAATTCCGTTCCCGCAAAACCACTGCCGTATTCAAAGCCTTTTGCCGCATTGATGCTCAGCATCGCTTTTCCCAAATCTGCATGCAGTTTATCAAATACCGGCTCTCCTAAACCTGCAGGAACGCCTGTAATCACACAACTTACCAAACCACCAATGGTATCGCCGTCTTTTTTCACTTCTTTAATCAGCTCAATCATTTTATCCGCTGTTTCCGCATCCGGACAACGCACGATATTCTCTTCCGTTTTGGATAAATCCAGTTCGATGTATTCTTTTCCGATTTCAATCTTTCCTACTTTGGAAACATAGGCCTGTACTTTAATGCCGAAATGAGTTAGTAATTGTTTGGCAATGGCTGCCGCAGCTACACGTGCCGCGGTTTCTCTGGCCGAACTTCTTCCGCCGCCACGATAGTCGCGGGAGCCGTATTTTGCATCATAAGTAAAATCAGCATGTGACGGACGGAAACTATCTTTGATATGTTCGTAGTCTTTCGATTTCTGGTCTTCATTACGGATAATAATTCCAATTGGAGTGCCTTGTGTGACGCCCTCAAAAATACCGGACAAAATTTCAAATTCATCGGCTTCTTTGCGCTGTGTAACAATATTGGATTGACCGGGTTTTCTGCGGTCTAATTCTGCCTGAATAAAAGCCGTATCAATTTTTAATCCTGCCGGACAGCCGTCTATAATAACACCTAATGCCACGCCATGACTTTCGCCAAAGGTGGTAATACGAAAAATTTCCCCGAATGAATTGCCTGCCATACAACGAAGATAAAAAATAAAAAACAAATGAATCTTTAACTAAATAAGAATTAATCGGCTGTGCATATATTACACCAAATCTTCACCCATTCAATTATATCTTTTCCCTAACTTGCATACAAATTCATCGTCATGAAGAAACTGCTTATTCTTATCACATTTGTCATCTGCCTTCGTCTTTCATTTGCACAAACCACAAAACCTGTTGTACAAAACGCACGTCCCAAATTAGTGGTCGGCCTGGTGATAGACCAAATGCGCTGGGATTTTCTGTATCGTTATTATGACAGATATAGCAAAGGCGGTTTCAAACGATTGATGAATGATGGTTTTAACTGTGAGAATACATTTATTCCATATTGTCCGACCGTTACAGCCGCCGGACACACCTGTATTTACACAGGTTCTGTGCCTGCTATACACGGCATCGTTGGAAACGGGTTTTACGATTACTCACTGAACAGAGAAATGTATTGCAGTGAAGACAACTCGGTACAATCTGTGGGAACGACCAATGATAACGGCAAGATGAGTCCGCGCAATATGCTGGTGACTTCTGTTTGCGATGAGTTAAAACTGGCAACTAATTTCAAAAGCAAAGTGATTGGTGTTGCCATAAAAGACAGAGGTGCCATTCTGCCGGCCGGTCACAGTGCAGACGCTGCTTACTGGTATGATAGCAAAACCGGTAACTTCATTACGTCTACACACTACATGAAAGAATTACCGAAATGGGTACAAGATTTTAATACTTCAGGTACCGTAACAAATTATTACGGAAAAAACTGGAATACTATGTATCCGATAGCAACGTATACACAAAGCGATACGGATATAAATAACTACGAAAGTACCCCATTGGGCGAAGACCAGAAAGGATTTCCGTATGATTTGAAACGATTTACCGAAAAGAAAAATTACGGCATGATTCGTTCTACACCGTATGGAAATTCTCTGACCTTTGATTTTGCAAAAATCGCTTTAATCAACGAACAATTGGGTAAAGATTCCATCACCGATTTTTTAGCGATTTCCTGCTCTTCCACCGATTATATTGGTCATGCGTTCGGTCCTAATTCCGTTGAAATTGAAGACACCTATTTGCGCTTAGATAAAGATTTGGAAGCCTTCTTAACATTCTTAGATAAGCAAGTTGGTAAAAACAACTATACACTTTTTTTAAGCGCCGACCACGGCGTGGCGCACGTTCCAGGCTTTTTGGAAAAACATAAATTACCCAATGGCGGTGTAACCGGTTCTAAAGTGGATGTTGCCTTGAATCAGGAATTGAAAACACAATTTGGTGTAGATAGTTTATGCCTGGGCAGCTGGAATTATCAGTTTTATTTAAACCATAAACTGATTGACGAAAAGAAATTAGACTATGAAGATGTGCTGGAAGCAAGTATTTCTTTCCTGAAAAAAGTGGAAGGCGTAGACAAAGTTTTTGAATATGCAGATTTACAGGAAGCCATGTTGCCAAAAGACCTGAAAGAACAATTTATCAATGGATATTATCCAAGTCGTTGTGGTGATGTGCTGGTTATTTTAAAACCGGGCTATATAGATGATGAATACGGCGGCAAAGGCACTACCCACGGCATCTGGAGTCCTTATGATGCTCATATACCCTTATTGTTTTATGGCAATGGCATCGCCAAAGGAAAAACATTTGAGAAAGTTTACATGACCGACATCGCTCCTACGTTGTCAGGTTTACTGCATATACAAATGCCGAGCGGTTGTATAGGAAATGCAATTAAAGAGGTGATTAAGAAATAAATTTGATTACTCTAAACTTTATAACTCAGTACCATCATCGTCAGTCTTGAAATATTCAAAAGGTTTTCTTTTTCATCATAAATCTTAATCTCCCAGATTTGTGTTTTACCTCCGATGTGTATGGGTTTCGCAACACCAATGACAAAACCGTCACGCACGGATTTAATGTGATTGGAATTGATATCCAATCCAAGTGCATATTCTTTAGTGATATCTAAACATAAATTCGCTGCCATGCTTCCAAGCGATTCTGCCAACACCACATGCGCGCCGCCATGTAATAAACCCAAAGGCTGTCGCGTGCGATTATCCACCGGCATTTTTGCTTTCACATAATCTTCTCCCAATTCTGTCATCTCAATCCCCAGATGCTCTACCAATGTTCCTTTGCTTTGCTGATTCAAAGCTTCTACCGTGATATTATTTACTTTCCAGATTTGCATGCATTAAATTTTGAATACAATATACTCGATTTCTATATTTTCTTACATTACATTAAAATTAACAAGCCAATATTAAAGTAATTATCTAACTTTAATGAGAAACGTAAACAATTTCATGAATAAAGTCTCTGCAAATCTATTATTGTTGCTGTTGCTTTTTTGCTGTATTTGTCTGAATGCACAAAATAATGCTGATGCTTCAATTCCAAGCGGCGGGGAATATATTTATGAAAAAAATGATGCGGCACATCCCTGTATTTCAGCACAGGAATATCAGTTGCTGGATGCAGAGATTGCACAAAACAATCAGCTATTGCACCTGAACAACGGACAGCAAAACCGTATTATGACAACATTATTCAGCTGGCCTCTGAAGGCAGCTGCAGGTTTTACGGAATGTGGATTTCATTTCATTGGCGCCTTTGTAGATCAGAATACGGCAGCAACTTCGATTCAGGATTTTAATTGTGGCAGCAATACCTATGATGGTCATAAAGGAACAGATATCGCTGTGTTTCCTTACGGATTTTATAAAATGGACAATAATCAGGTGGAAGTAGTAGCAGCCGCTGCAGGTACTATTATCGGAAAATCAGATGGAAATTATGACAGAAATTGTTCTTCCAATAATTTAACAGCCAACTATATAATTATTCAACACGCGGATGGCTCAGAGGCGCTGTACTGGCACATGAAAAAGAATTCAGTAACTACTAAATCTGTTGGGCAAACCGTTGTAACCGGAGAATATCTGGGTGTTGTCGGAAGTTCAGGAAGTTCATCAGGACCTCATCTTCATTTTGAAGTTTGGTCCGGAAGTACAAATGCTACCCGTCAGGATCCGTATTCAGGGACTTGCAATGCATTAAATTCAAACAGTTGGTGGATTACACAAAAACCGGCTATAGATCCTGCTGTGCTGAAAGTCTCCGCTAATACGACAGATTTAGTAATGTCTGCATGTCCTGCCACAGAAATACCGAATGAAAGTACTTCTTTTACTATTCCATTTCAGGGGGCAGGATTACCGGCAGGATATGCAAAATTTTATATTTTTTTAAGAGATGCAACGATTGGTTCTACTATTGATTTAAAAATATTAAATCCAAACGGAACAATCTTTAACAACTGGACATATTCTCCCACCACTTTCTATAAAGCAAGTTATTGGGGCTGGTCAAAATCATTGCCAACGACAGCAGGCACTTATAAATTTCAGGCAACCTATAATGGTATTACCTGTACCCAAAATTTTGATATAGTGACATCGGCTACAGCTACTATAACTCCAAGCGGATCAATCACATTTTGTCAGGGTGATTCAGTCGTATTAACAGCCAACTCCGGCAGTTCCTATTTGTGGAATAATGGTGCTACAACAAGAAGTATTACCGTGAAAGCAACAGGTAGCTTCACCGTAAAAGTTACTTTTGCAAATGGCTCATCTGCAACTTCTGTGGCAACTTCCGTCACCGTAAATGCATTACCAACTGCAACAATATCTGCAAGCGGAAGCACCACTTTTTGTCAGGGTGATTCAGTGATATTAACTGCAAGTGCAGGCAGTTCCTATTTGTGGAATAATGGCGCAACTACAAGAAGTATTACGGTAAAAAATAATGGCAGTTTCTCCGTGAAAGTAACCAATGCAAATAATTGTTCGGCGACTTCTGCGGCAACTTCCGTCACCGTAAATGCATTACCAACTGCAACAATATCTGCAAGCGGAAACACCACTTTTTGTCAGGGTGATTCAGTTATTCTTACCGCTAGTGCAGGCACCTCATATTTATGGAATAATGGTGCAACTACACGAAATATCACGGTAAAAAATTCCGGCAATTTTTCCGTGAAAGTAACCAATGCAAATAATTGTTCGGCAACTTCTGTGGCAACTTCCGTCACCGTAAATGCATTACCAACTGCAACAATATCTGCAAGCGGAAACACCACTTTTTGTCAGGGTGATTCAGTCATTCTTACTGCAAGTACAGGCAGTTCCTATTTGTGGAACAATGGCGCAACTACAAGAAGTATTACCGTAAAAAACAATGGCAATTTCTCCGTGAAAGTAACCAATGCAAATAATTGTTCGGCAACTTCTGCTGCAACAACTGTCACTGTAAATATGCTTCCAACTGCAACTACATCTGCTAGTGGAAGCACTACATTCTGCCAGGGGGATTCTGTCATTCTTACTGCAAGTGCAGGCAGTTCCTATTTGTGGAACAATGGCGCAACTACACGAAGTATTACTGTAAAAAACAATGGTAGCTTCACCGTGAAAGTCACCAATGCAAATAATTGTTCTGCAACTTCTGCAGCGTCTTCAACCACCATGAGAAGTCCTCAAAACGGTTTATCCATTACTCTCAGAAATGATACCTTATTTGCGCCCTATACTTCACCTGTAAAATGGTACCTTAGTGGCAATCCAAATTCTATCGACAATGGTTTATTTCACGTATGTTCTTCGACGGGAAATTATTATGTAACAGGACATGATGTGAATGGCTGTACCGCTACAAGTAATACTTTCTTAGCCAATTGTAATATTACAAGTATTTCAACTAAAACAAATACTGCTCAATTCGACATTTACCCAAACCCGACTCATAATATCATTAATATTAAGGCTTCCGGTATTGAAAAAGGAACTTATAAATTCAGGTTGAGCAATATAATCGGTCAAGTCCTATCAGAAGAAACTATCAATATTACATCCGGACAAATTGAAAGGGTAATTTCAATGAAAAATCTTGCAAATGATATTTACTTCATATCTATAGAATTCGAAAACTCAATGATTGTCAGAAAGATTTTAAAACAAGAATAATCCTATTTATTCTTTTCAAAAGCTCTTAAAAATTCTGTTCTGTCGGTAATTTGTACTTTGTAATCCGTTTCAATTTTCAATCCTTCTTCCAAAGTAGTATGAATACCTTCGTTGTATAAATGTTTTAACGCGGCAATAGTTTGTGCAGAATTCTGAAGGATATCGTTTGCCAATTCCAGAACGGTTTTATCTAATACCTCTAAAGGAACAGCTCTATTCACCAATCCTATTCGTTCTGCTTCTTTTCCGCTGATGGGTTTACAGGTAAACGATAATTCTTTGGCTTTCATGATGCCTACCAACCTCGGCAAACGTTGCGTCATTCCCCAGGTGGGCATGATGCCCCATTTAGCATGCGTATCTCCTATTTTAGCGTCTTCTGCTGCAACTATCAAATCAAAGAACATCATTAGCTCAGTGGCACCGGTATAGCAGTGTCCGTGTACCTGCACGATAGCCGGCTGTGGCATCGTTCTGAGTATGCTGGCAATATCATTTCCTTCCTGAATAATTTCGTACGAAGTAAACTGACCGCCTACCAATGACTCATTCATCGCTTTCAAATCTACGCCGGCAGAGAATGCACGCCCCGCTCCTTTTAAAATCAACACTTTGCAATTTGAATCCAATGCAATATCCTTTAATGCCGTTTTTAATTCGAGTATCATTAATGGTGTTAATGCATTCAAGGAGGCGGGGCGGTTTAAGGTGATCATGGTGATTGCACCTTGCTGTTCTAAAATTATGTCTTGATATTCCATGGTGTTAATTGTCTGAACTATGATTCTTATGATTTTTGTGATTTTATGATTTATATTTTTTGTTGGTAAGTCTTTTAAAAAAATATTTTTTTTTTTTTCTTTATTTTTTTTTTTTTTTTTTTTTTTTTTAAAAATTAAAATTTGCCAATCCCCTTTTAATTTTTTACCCCCCTGGATATATCACCCCCCCAAAACCATTTCCCAATTTTTTTTTAAAAAACCAAACAAAACCAAAAATTTTTAGATGTTATTTCTGAATGTTTATATTTCTCATCAATCATATTAATCATTTAATCAAATAAATCATAATTTAGACAATGATTTATCCTTCTGCATAAAAATCCTGTAAAGCGCCAAAATACTCACCGTTCCAGCCTTCCACGATATCGTCATAATCTTCATCCGGAATATTTGAGTGTCTTAATTCTACAGAGGTTCCCTGTTTGTGCTCGTGCAAAATAATTGTAACAATGGATGGCTCTGCCTGCTCACCGAAGTACCATTCCTGTACTATTTTCTTATTCTCTTCAAACTCTACATTTTTACCGCAGATATTTCCTTCCCACAAAGAGAATTCGCTGCCGGGCACGGTCGACATTTCCGCGTCATCTCCTGTCCATAGTTTCATAATAACGGGATTCGTTAATGCCAGATACAGCATATCCGGTGCGGCATTTATAATGTAATATTTTTTATAATCTTTCATATTCAGTGTAAAGCTAAATAATATTAGATGCTCAAGCAACTTCAAATCAAATTTATATCACTTACTAATCTCCATTTTATAGACCGCCCAGTCAAAAAGATTCAGTGTCTCAAACTTTCTTATGATAGGTTTTGTCAAATCAAATTTGTTGCCTGTTACCCTGTACATCCCCAGCACATCATCGTCATCAAAATACTGTACAAAATTAGTATTGCCATTCTTCAGGTAATTGGCATAAATATCATTCAGGTACAATCTGCAAACCGGTTCTATTCCTTTGGTTTGTTTTTGTGTATCCTGTTCCAGTAAAATAAAAGTCAGTGTATCTGTTGGCTGTAAAAACCCTGCTGAAATTTTAAACTGTTTAGAACGTTTCAGTGTATCCAATCGAAAGAACTGCGCACAAAGATTTTGAGGAAGAAAAGAGCCGTTTTGTTTGTAAATGAACAAAAATACTTCGTCATTGTGTGTTGAGCCGGGAAGGCCGTCTTCGCTTAAATCTATAGCTTTTACTTTTACATTAAAGAATATGGAATCGCTCGTTTTAGGAAGCGTAGGAATCGAATCTGCTTTACTATAATAAGATATACTTACAACTAAAACAAACAGCAACAAAAGGTGTTTTCTCATCATCTTGATTTTTAAAACAAACGTAGTTTCATTATTTAAAATTTCAATAATTCATTTCAGTCCTGAAAAATATACTTTTTTAACTATTTTACATTCATAAAAAAACTTCATGTCTCAATCACATTCTATATCTACCCAAAAGACAGCCCGTGTTTTTACCTACGGTACCTTATCAGAAAAGACAAAATTAGTCTGGATTGTGGCACATGGATATGGGTTTCTGGCAGAGTTTTTTATCAAAAAATTTGAAGAACTGAATCCTGAAGAGAATTTTGTCATCGTTCCTGAAGCCTTAAACCGCTTTTACCTGAAAGATATGAGTGGCAGAGTGGGGGCCTCCTGGATGACAAGCGAAGACAGGGAAAATGAAATAAAAGACTATATTTTATACCTGGATAATGTTTATGAAACCTTAATTTCACAAACAAGTGCAAAAATCGTCGGTTTGGGCTTCTCACAGGGGGCAGCCACCATAGCCAGATGGGCTATGCATACGCATAAACAGCTGAATCGCATTGTTTTTTGGGGCGGAAGCATACCAAACGACTGTTTGAATGATATTTCGAAGCTAAATTCCTGGCATCCTTATTTATTGGTAGGTGACTCCGACGAGTTTATAACACCTGAAAGAAAGGAAGAAGTAATGAAAACTTTAGATAACACTGGCTTAACATTTTCACATATTTTTTACAAAGGCGGACACGCTATTTTAACTGAACCTTTATTGCAACTCTGTTCCGAGTTAACAGAGCCGTAAAGGTCTGGCAGTATCTTTGCAACGAACTTTTAAGGCAAAATATTAAGTTCCAATAAACAAAATTTGCCATATGAGAAAAACAATTGCATTTATACTGACTGTCAGCTTATTCACCTTATGTTCTGCTTTTGCACAAACAGAATTTGGTACAGCATCTTACTATGGAATCGAATTTAATGGCAGACCAACTGCAAGCGGAGAAATCTACTCACAAAATAAATTAACTGCTGCACACAAAACATTACCCTTAGGTACTATTGTCAAAGTAACCAATGCACAAAATAATAAGTCTGTTTTTGTAAAAATAAATGACAGAGGACCTTTTATAAAAGGTAGAATCATTGATTTATCTACAAAAGCAGCGGATTTATTAGGCTACAGAAATAAAGGTACGGCTTATGTGAAAATAGAAATCGTGAAACCCGACAGCATCCCGGGAGATTTAATGGCTGCCTCTGTTGATATTGCCAAACAAAATGGCGTAAAGGATTATGATTCAAGCTCTGCCGCAATCAAATCATCCAGCTGGAAAGAGATTCCAATAGTGAACGACAAATCTGAGGCTAAAAGCGAGCAACCGCAACCACAACCAATTACCGATGTTAAAGAAGCTAATTCTTATGGTATCACGAACCGCTCAACTTATTTTATAATTACCAAATTAGATAAAACCAAAAGCGGTTTTTACGGATTACAGTTAGGAGTATTCTCCGATATGAATGTCATATTTTCGATTATAGCAGAACTGGAAGCGAAATACAATCAAACATTACTGGTAGAACAGGAAGATTTAAATGGAAAAACCGTGTATAAATTATTCATCGGAAAATTCCAGAATCGTGCTTATGCCGATGCCTTAAAGACGGTTTTAGCAGATAAATATAAAGATGCATTTGTCGTGAAATACGAATAACAAAAAATATGCAAGTGTAGAAACACACCATCCAACCACATATACGGATACATTGCAGGAGTCAGCTTTTGGAATGTATCCGTATTTTATTATTCTTTTACGAATGAAGTAGAATAATTATTTTCTCCGCTGGTGAGTAATAACCGATACCATCCCTTTGCCAATGAAGTTATATCCAGTTTATTTCCAGGCAATACAGTTGGGATAGGCATCACCTCACCGAGGACATTATATACTGAGACTTTCCAATCCGCTGCAACTTGTTTAGGTATATCCAACGTAATCTCATTGGTACAAGGATTCGGGAATACATTCATTTGCTGTACTTTATTTATCCTTATACCTGTAGGTGTAAAATTCAGCGCACGTGAAGTATTCCAACTGTGATAACCGCTGCTGCACAAAGAAGCCGCATTCCATTTTAGTTGTCGTAAGGGGTTAACTTTTACGCCTATTGTAGTATTAGTAGTCTCGTAAAATGTGACTCTGCTGCTATCATCTGCTATACCTATTTTATAGTTACCTACGCCAGCAACTGCATCCCAGCTGAGTTGAAAGGAATCTGCTGCGACAAATATTGCCCGTAAATTTTGTGGTGCATCGCATCGTACTGCTTGCGGAATTTCTTTAGTTTTGAAAAAATTCCAGGCTTCGCTATTCATCGAAATATCCAAGGTGGTTTTACCCAACACATCAAAGAAAATATTAGAGGCGCCGGGCCATACATGCCCACCATTAATGACTTTATAAAATACCTGCTGTACTTGCTGTCCGCAATTCTGATAAGTATAACGCACCACTTTCGTTCCGTCTACTCTAAGATCCGGCAGTGTATCTATGAGCGGTACCACCTCGCAATTATTCTTTATTTGCCAGAAATGTTTGATGGAATCTATGCCGGGAAAATTCCCAGGAATGCCTGTATAAGGTGTTATGGGATCCGACAAGCCATTGAATGCAGCAATATTTATTGGTCTTGCCGGCACACAGGAATTTAAATTTTCATTTACCATACTGGCCACATCCGGGGCAATGGCGGCCACACGGTTAGTGGCATCACAGGCTAATTTATAGCTCATAAAACCACCTGCAGAGTATCCCATGGAATATACTTTCTTCAAATCTGCATTATACAATACAGCTGCTCTGTCCATCCAATCTCCTAAAAAACCAACATCATCAACAGTAGATGAGACAAAAAAGAAAGTGCCGGAATTCCAGCGAAGGTCCACTCCGTCCGGATAAATAACGATACATCTTGCAGAATCTGCTGTTTTATGAAACTGTGTATAATCAAACTGGAATTGCGAAGTTGTCAAAAATCCATGCATATTTATTACTAACGGTAAATTTTCAGTGGGACTAAAATTTCTTGGCAAATAGACTATTGCATTTCTTGTTCTATTTTGCCAGCGTGTTAGGAAATTTATTTGTGCAACTAAAAATTGTCCTGTAAAAAAAATAGACAATAGTATTAAAATGTATCTTTTCATTGTAATTTTCTTATCTTAATTAAAGATACAAAATATTTCAAATCAAAACTTGAGGTAAATTATAATAAATTAATTATGAAAATGGAATCCAAAAAATTACTTTTTATCCTGTTCGCATTTTTTCTGATTTATATTACTTACAGCAACTATATGATTATTGACAATAGCGGTACAAACATATCTACTATTAGAGCGGTGCTATTTGGAATTTATTTTACTTTTTGTGCAACGGGGATATTTGCTTTTACCGGATTCGTATTCCCAACTTATAAATTGCTTCCGGAGCAATATTATAAAATAAGGAATCGTGCATTTTTAAAAAAAATATGTACTTTTCTTGGTGTTCATTATTTTTCAAAAGCAGTAGTCGCTATTTTTTATAACAAAAAGAAAATTAAAGCAACGTATTTTAATGATAATTCAGATGGAATTAATGCATTCATTGCACGAACCAAACAAGATGAATTTGGTCATATTGTACCATTTGTATTTATTTCTAGCTATTGTGTTTACTTACTATTCGTTAGTAGCTATGTGTTAGTATTATCCATTTGTATGACGAATATAGTACTCAATTTATACCCTGTTTTAATGCAGCGCCATCACAGAACGTATAAACCAAAAAATTAAGCAAACTCCGGATTATCCTTTTTGAAAGGCATCAGGCTCATCGCTCTTTCTGAAATAGCAGTTATACTTAAACTTGGATTGACACCCGGATTAGCAGACATCATACTGCCATCGCAAACCATCATATTTTTGTAATTGAACACATGATTATTTTTGTCAATTACGCCACTATTAGCGTCTTTACCCATACAAGCACCTCCCAGAATATGTGCTGTTGTTGGAATACCTAATAAAGTTTCCGTACTCATTACCATGGCTTTCCCATTTACAATTTTTTCAATCTTATGCGCAATTTCCTGTGCTTTAGGATTAAAAGCGGTTGGCGCCGGTCCGGTATCCAGATTGGTTTTCATGATACCTACTTTCGTTCTTTTTAAACTCAGTGTAGAATCAATACTTTCCATATACAACAATATGTGTGTTCGTTTACTCCAGTCATCTACAAAAAATACTTTCAGATTCTGAATCGGATGTAATACAAAATCTTTTATCATGTTAAAGAAGCGAACAAAAATATTTTTACCCGTGACCATCGGTGCCATAAACAATCTCCAGAAACCCGCTCCTTCAGAATATTTTACCGGCTCCACATGTCTGCTGTCATCGATATTAACGATAGAACCGATGGCAATACCTTCCGAGAAAGAAGCATCTTTATCATAGGTGGTCACCCCAATAAGACTTTCCGAATTTGTACGAATACCGGTGCCTAATTTATCAGATAATTTCGGCAATGAAGTTTCTTTAAGTTTCAGCATTAAATCCATCGTACCTAAAACACCACCTGCAAAAATTACACCCTTGGCTTTCACACTACCTTTCTTTGAAAACCAGGACAAAGAATCTTTGTACTTTATTTCATAACCGGCGTTGCCATCTTCACTAAGCGGCACTACATCATACACTTCTTTTTCCGCAATAATTTCAGCGCCTAATTGCTGCGCGAGATATAAATAGTTTTTATCCAGTGTATTTTTTGCATTAAAGCGACAACCCAGCATGCAGCCGCCACATAAATTGCAACCCGTTCTATCTGGTCCTTTGCCATCAAAATACGGATCGGGAACTGTTACGCCTACTTTTCCAAAATATACGGCAACATCCGTTTTATCAAATGCTTTTTCATCGCCCATATCTTTTGCCAGTTGCAACATGGCTTTGTCACTGCGGCTCATATACGGATGCTTTTCCGCACCTAACATTCTTTTAGCCTCAGCATAAAATGGCTTCAGTACATTTTGCCAGTCTTCCAAACCATTCCAGTGTCCGCTGTTGTAAAATTCTGACTTAGGCACAGGCAATGTGTTGGCATACACCACCGAACCGCCACCAACTGCCACACCACTTAATATGGCAACATGCCGGTAAAAGGTAAGTTTGAATAAACCCTTCATTCCAAGAGAAGGCATCCACATCCACTTGCGCAGATTCCAGTTAGTTTCCGGGAAATCTTCCGGTTTATTAAACCATCTTCCTTTTTCAATCACCAATACTTTATATTCTTTTTCAGATAAGCGCAATGCGGAAACGGAGCCTCCGAAACCGCTGCCAATGATTACATAATCGTAGTCGTATGTTTGAGTTGCCATTTGTATACTTTCAATTGACAATTTACGGATTACGATTGAATAATCAGATAAAAGAAAGATAAGAAGCAAAAAAAGATTTTTTAATTGACTAAAGTTTGGTAAACTTTTCCCAGCTTTTCTTAGACAATTGGTAGGTCAGATATTCTATATAATAACTGCCTTTTGCGGCGTCTTCTATATCATTAAAATAAGATTCGTGCTGCAAGATGTGATGGATATTTCGGGCTATATTTTTCCCAAAATTTGATTCTCCGATTAATATATCATGGCTGTTAATAATCAAACCATCACAAGTGCCAAGAATGGCACTCATGGCAGCGGTAGTATTTCGCAGTATATTACTGTATTCATCATCCACTCTAAAGTTTTTTGGGTTTGTTTCGCTTTGTATAAAAATATGATACGGCTGCTGTTTCAGTTCGCATAGCTGTTTCCACAACCATCGAAATGCACGGAGTTTAGCTATTTCAAAAAAATAATTCTGCGTACAGTAAAAATGAAAACGAAGATTTGAATTACTTTGCTGGATTCCTTTTTTCAAAGCAGCAGCTAACTCGTCAGAGATGGAATCTCCTTGTTCTGTGTATATAGTTAGCGGACAGCTATCTTTTACTACTGTTTCCAGAATAACTTTATCTTCTTCGGTATAATCTTCAAAAGTAACCGGTGCAATATCTATCAGAATATCCCGAAGCAAAAATTCAATCTGTTCTTTATTGAATGATTTATTTTGCAAATTAAATATTATTGCGGTTGCACCATTTTGAAGGGCATGCAGTGCCGCTTTGTTGGCGCTTGTGATATCATCCACCAATACTCTTTCCGTAATCTGCCAGCTGCTTGTTTGTTTCAAAGGAACCTGTAACTGGTATTTTTCATTATCTTCTTTTGTATAAAAAGGAAGCACCTCAATGTCTTCTTTTGAGTGCCAGATTAATTTATCAAATGATTCTCCTTTTAAATCTTTTATGATTTTATTTTTCCATTCTTCTGCAGAAACAGAAGGGAATTGCTGAAATATGCTTTCGTAAGAATCTAATGACATGCTGTAAAGATAGTAAACCCTGAAGGTTTTTTTAAATCTTCAGAATTTAATCTTTTTTAATCTACACTTAAAATCTTTATTTCTACCCGCTGATTGAGTGAATTGCCGGGTGCATCCGGTTTCAGTAATTGTGTTTTACCATAACCTTTATAACTTAAACGATTTGCTGCAATACCTTTGCTTATTAAATAATCTACACAGGTCTTCGCCCGGCTCGTAGATAATTTCTGGCAATAATAATCATCGCACAAACCATTCGTATGTCCGCCAATTTCGACTTTCAGTGTTTTGTTTCTCGCTAAAAACAAAACTACTTTATCCAGTTCCGGATATGATGGAATTTGTAAAAATGATGCATCTGCCACAAAGTAAATGTTATTAACCTGCGCCACCGCACCTACTTGCAACGGCACATTGAACAAGTCGTAATTTTGCTGCAACTGTGCACTGCTGGCAGACTTTTGCTGCACTTTACTGAGAGAATCTATAGAACGTTTTAAAGCCAGCACATCGCGTTCCTGCTGTTTTTTCAAGAGGTCTAATTTTGCTTTATCCTGCTCCATCTTTAACTTCTCGGCTGCCAGTTTATCACGTTCTTCCTGCATCTGCGCGAGTAAATCATCCATCTTTTTTTTCTCCGCTTCCAACTTTTCTTTTTCTCCGGAAAGTTGTGAATTTTGTGCCGTCAGTTTATCTTTTTCATCGTTAAATTTTGTGCGCTGATCTTTCAAATCTGCAATATCTTTTTCCAAAGATTGTTTGCTTGTTCCCATTTTATCCAGCGTCTCTGTCATTTTTTGCTCTGCCTTTTTCTGTGCCTGTTGAATAGAATCTAGTTTTGCCTTTTCCTGCTCAATAGCAGCATTAGAATATGGTTTATCCTGTTCTGCTACAGGTGTCGTTGTTTCTGTAACAGGAGGAATAGTTTCTGTAACCATTTTTTCAGGTATTGGAACAATCTCTGTTTTCGGTGTTTCATTTTTAGGCTCATATATCACCACAGCAGGTGCTGACTGAACTTCCGGTGTTGTAACCGGCGATTGTACTGATGTTTCTGCCGGCACAGATGAAGCAGGAAGCTTCGTATCTGTTGTAGCTTTTGGAGCATTCAGCAAAGCCATTTCTTCTTTTAATTTTCTTAGCTTCTCTTCATATTTTGAGATGATAGGATTGGGTGTCTGTGCTACCGGTTTTGAATCTGTATTTGCGGGAACTGTTGGTGTAATAACCGGCGTAACCTGCGTTTGCTGAACTTCCTGTGCGGGCTGTTCTTTAACGACCGGCTTTGTACTTGCTATTAAAGGAGCATTTTTTTGCTGCTGTTTCAAAGCATCCAGTTTTTTCTGATAATCATCGTAATCTTGAGAAGCTTTATCTTCCTGTTTTTCTTTTAAGGGCTGTGCCTCATATGGTTTTGGTTTGTAAGGATCGGCATATAATTTATTGCTTTGTCCTACTTCACGTTGCTGTTGCTTTAAAGCCTCTAATTTTTGTTGTAAATCATCCGTTTTCGCATTGGAAGTTGGCAGCACTGCCTGCGGATTTGGATATTGCTCTCTAACACTTATTGTTTCCGTAGGTTTTGTATACGTATTTGAATTTGTTTGTGGATTTAATTTTGCCTGTGCCTGTTGTTTTTTCAGATCATCCAGTTTTTGCTGCAGTTCATCTGTTTGCGGATTGGATGTTTTTAACGGTGCATTATAAACTACCGGCGGTGCAGCCGGCATTGATTCTATAGTATTCGGATCTACTTCATTGGTAACGATATTTGGATTAGAAACAGGCTGCGTGGCAGGCGAAGCAGTGGCTACCGGTGTCACCGGCATGGTTCTTTTCGACAAGGCATTTAACCCATCTGCATTCGGGTTGACAGTAGGGTTATTTTTTTGCTGTTCACGGGCTGCCAATTCTTCGGGACTTAATACTTTTGGTGCAGGCTTTGGTGCTTCCACCGGTTTTATGGTATTGGTAGTTGGAGGTTTGGGTCGCTGTTCTTCCGGTGACTGATAGGGTTGAATTGTATTCAGTACTTCTTTTTTTACTTCAGGATGTGGTGTTACAGGTGTTTGGGTGGTTACAGGTGTTGTTTTAATGACTGCAGGTGCCGGTGTCGGGGATGGCTGAACGCTTGTAGCTTCCGGTGTTACCAGTTTAACCGGTGCTATAACCTGTGCCTGTTGTTTTTTAAGGTCATCCAGTTTTTTTTGCAACTCATCTGTTTGCGGATTAGTAACTGACGCCGGTGCAGGCTTTGGAGTGTTAACCACTGGCTGCGGCGTTTTTACAGGTGAAGTAAGAGATGCAACAGGTGTTGTTTTGTTTGTAACCGGTGTAGTTGTGGTACCTTTTTTTAAAGGCGCGCTTGCCACAAACTTTTTAATATCCACATATTCCGGACGAGCTTCCTTTGGTAATTTTATTCTGTACAAATCATTTTTACCAAAATAAGTAACCCCACTGGAGAAATAGGCATAATCACCGGAAGCAGGAATTGTATAATAAATATCCATTTCATCGGTGTTGATTTTGTCACCTAAATTCAAGGGCTTACTCCAGTTGGTCCAGGTATCATCCAGACGTTTACTCATGTACATATCATAACTTCCGAAACCCGGATGTCCGGAAGAAGAGAAATATAAAGTCTTACCATCAGCGGCTAAAAATACACTGCCCTCTGCTCCTACTGTATTAATGACCGGACCGAGATTCTTAGGTTCCGACCAATCGCCGTCACTGTATTTTTGTGATACATACAAATCCAGATCACCGTAAGAATCGTCCATCTGAACAGACATCAACACGATGTTCTCATCCAGATTCATGTGATAATGGGCGAATTCATTTTTGTTATACAGATTCGGAATCCCCAAAGGTTTTGGCTTACTCCAGTCTCCGTCTTTTTGTTTGGCAGAGACAGACAAACCTGCGTAGTTATAGGTGTTTTTGATATACTTATTGGCTACGTACAACCTATTGTTATCACGGCTTATAAAGCACACAAAATTATTGTCATATGTATTTAATGGCGGTCCTATATTTTCTGCTTTCGCAAATTTACCTGTCGGCATTACCTGAGCAACATAAATATCATCATTAAAATCTTTTGTATTGTTTTCATCCGTGAGCTTTCTGGTAAAATACAGCATACTTCCATCAGGAGAAATTAATGGCAGATGGTCGTAAAATTGTGAATTGACATTTGGACCCAGATTTTCAGCCTGTCCAACCGTTTCTGAATATTTTATGACATTAATGTTTTGCTTGTATGGGGCTGTTGTTGATGAAATACCGATACAATCAATTTCCTGTCTGCCAAAAACAGCATTTGTATTAATAACTAATTTCAGTTTTACTACATTATAGGTTGGCTTTATTTTGAAGTAAGTTAATACATCGTATAATTTATCTACCGGAGTCGGATGTTCATTTTCATATACTGTATATTTTTTTCCGTTATTATCGTACAAAATAATTTCTGTAATGGAACCGGCATTGGCATTTTCACCAACAATAACTTGCTGAACGGTTTGAGGTGTATTAAATCCAACTGTGATAAATTCTTTTGAGTTATCCTGATTTTTAGGTGTCCAAGCTAATTGTGATGAAACATATTTTGTGGTATTCGGATAACCCAATACTTGTGAAGCACTCCATCTGGTGGAATTATCGCGAATAACATCATCTTTATATTCCGAAGAAAAATCAATCACCTTACTGGCCCATTGTACTTGTGCAGAACAGTAATGAGTAGTAAGTAGTAAGAAATAAGTCAATAAGAAAATTAATTTCTTCATTCTATGCGTCGTTTAAATTATTCTGTATGAAATATAGTTAAATCCCTCAATTTTAGAATATTATTAACAAGATTTATACCAAGAAAAAAACTTAAATACTATTTTCACCATAATAACGTTTATTTTTGGTATTAATTTTGAACACAATAAGCATGAAAACATATATCGCTGTCCTTTTTACATTCATTTCTTTCCATTCCAAAGCTCAAAATCAGATAAGTCCTGAAGATTTCAAGCAGATAAAGTTATATGAAGATACTATCCGTATGTACGGTGACACGCTGATTAACAGTCAGGAAAAAGACAACCGTACGATTGCAAGTTACCGCATCATCAAAACGCTGACGAAAGCACTGAAAGTAAAAAATTCATTTTACTATACCTGGGATTCTTCGCTGCCATGGAAGGTTATGATACCGGAAGACGGCTCGTTTAAAATTTTCACCTGGTATACGCGCAGCGATGAAGACATGTATAAATTCTTCGGCACCATTCAGGTAAAAAGCGACACCCTTAAAATGTTTCCATTGATTGATTACTCAGAGTTTACCGACCATCAGGAAGATATCAATGTAGACAATAACAACTGGATTGGCTGTTTATATTACGGCATTAAAACGGTGAAAGCCGGCAAGAAAACTTATTATACCTTGTTTGGCTGGGACGGTAATAATATGTCGAGTAATAAAAAAGTGATGGAAATATTTTCGTTTAACAAGCAAGGCAAACCGCGTTTTGGTGCACCGATTATACAAATGGAAGGCGGCAAAATACTGAACCGCTTTATCCTGGAATTTTCTAAAGAAGCCAGTGCTTCTTTAAACTGGAATGTGAATGAGAAAAAAGTAATGTACGACCATATAGCACCGAATGGCGATGCACTGGAAGGCTTTTACGCCAACTACGTTCCGGATGGCACCTATGAAGGTTTTGAATGGAAAAAAGGGAAATGGAGACACGTTGATAATATTGCATACGAAAAACGTGAAGATGGTAACGCACCAAACGTAGGTAAAATCAGAGAGTTTGAATTGTACACGCCAAAGGCGAAGTAAAAATTTACAACTTATCCAGAATCAACGCCGTTGCAATCGCGGCATTTAAGGATTCAGCTTTGCCTTTTTTTGGAATGGTAATCGGATACTACCGAACCAGTCGCAGGTACGGATAATGGTTCCCATGTTTCCCGGGTCCTGAATATCATCCAGCAAAACCACCCATTCGTCAGCAAGCACCTCAAATGTATTATCCGGTATTTTGAAAACGGCCAGACTGTTGTAGTGATGCTGCAAGGCTGTTACTTTATTTAATGCCTCTGCGGATACTATTTTAACTTGTTTTCCGTTAAAAGAATTAATGTCAGTTGCATAAATGTTTACAACTTCGATACCTTTATCTATTAATTCTTTTATAATTTTATCTCCTTCGGCGATAAATTGAGAATACTTCGTTCGGTATTTCTTAATTTTGAGCGAATTGATATGTTTAATTTCAGGTTGGCTGAGCATACTATGCAAAATTCGTTTCAAAGATGTAAAAAAATAGGATATGTTGTGTGCATACTGCTATTGTATTCTTGCAATGCAACCAAACATTTAATAAAAGACGACCAAAGTTTACTGATTGGCAATGGTATAGGTGTAAAATATACCGGCAAAGTGGTGAGTGATAAAACAGAACTCAAAAGTGAATTGGCAAAGCAGGTTGTTTATAATCAGCAACCAAACAAAAAATTCCTCAGTTTATTTCGTTTAAAATTAGGGATTTATACGATGTCTATTTTAACCAATGAAAAACGACTGACAAAGAAAAAAGATCTGGAAGCTAAAATTCTTTCCGGAAATTACACACAAAAAGATACGGCTCAGTTAGTTAAATTGCTGAAAAAGAAGAAATTCGATAATTTCCTGAATCAGACCTCCGGTGGAGAGCCTCCTGTATTGTTTGACTCCACCACGATGGAAACCTCTATTCGTCGTATGCAAAATTACTTGTTCTATCATGGTTTTTTTTACAGCCAGGTAACGGCTTCTTATAAAACAAAAAAGAAGAAAACCAGTGTCTCCTACCACGTATCTACAGGACCGCAGTTTACTTACAGAAATATAACCGTTTCGACGGAAGACAGCTCGATTTTACAAATAGTCAATAAAAATGTAAAAGACAGACTTTTGCTAAAAGGAGATCCATTTGATATTGATATTGTAAAAAAAGAACGGCAGCGTTTGGCGGATATGATTCAGAATCGTGGCTTTTTTACCTTCAGTCCTGACTATATCTTTTTAAATATCGACAGCACTATCGGCAATCATCAGATTGATGTTAACCTGCTCGTTAAAAATGAAGCCGACTCTCTGAATCATAAAATGTATTCGTACGTAGAGATAAATTATGAAATTCTCGACTTCGACAATAAAAAAGCCAATTTAAAATTAACCAGAAAGGATTTCATCTACGATACTATCTGTGATGTTAATTACCGCGTGCTGAAATCTTCTGTTTTACCGAGAGCTTTGACCAAATCCATTTATATAAAACCGGGTGACTACTTTAATAAAGACCAGCTCCTAAAAACGAGAAATGCATTGAATGGTTTAGGTGTTTTCAGATTCGTAAATATAGAACACGTTCCGATTTCCATTTCACCGGAAGAAAGCGGATTGTATACACGTATCAAATGTGCTCCTGCCAAACGCCATGCTTTCAGTTCTGATGTGGAGTTAAATACGAATGCACAAAGCACGCTAGGGTTCAATCTTGTCGGTTCTTATCGCAACAATAATTTATTTCGTTCCGCTGCAAAATTCCAGTTCAACGTCAGCAGCGGTGTGGAGTTTCAATTATTAAAAGAAAAACGACTGGAGAACAATGCGGTGAATGCGGTAAACTTTAACATGGAAGCAAAAATAAATTTAGCCCGTATTTTTCCTTCATTCAAGAAAAACAAATGTGTAACCTATCAAAAATACAAACCCCGCACATTTATTAGTTTAAATTATAATTTTCAGAAAAGAATCGGATTGTACAACATACAAACCGTGGGAACCAGTTATGGCTATGAATGGTACAACGACAAATTCAGGCATATCTTTTCTCCCTTGAATTTCACCTATGTTTTCCCTTCCAAAATCAGTGACTCTTTCCAGACACAGTTGGATCAGAATGCACGTTTAAAACAAAGTTTTAATCAGCAGTTTATTCTCGGACAAGAATATTCATTTACCTATACCAATCAAAAACTGAATGTTGGAAAATATAAAAACTTCTTCTATTTCAGAGGAAATGCATTCTTTGCCGGCAATATCCTTTTTGCATTTTCCAAACTCGCACAAAAAGATAAAGAGCTTCCTTACAAATTAGGCAAAGTAGATTTTGCGCAATTTGCCCGTTTTGAATTGGAGCCCAGGTATTTCTTTAATTTCCGGCGCGGACAGGCACTCGCTCTGAGAATGTTTATAGGAGTTGGCATACCATACGGGAATTCAAAATACACCACCATTCAAACAAAATACAATGGTGTAGATACTTCATTTGAAAAAGAAGTTGCCGTCTTACCCTATATCAAACAGTTCTTTGCCGGCGGACCAAACTCCCTTCGTGGCTGGGGTTTCAGAAGATTAGGTCCGGGTGGTTATGATACTTATAAAATAAACAGAAATAATCTGGATCAGACCGGTGATTTAAAGTTTGAGTTTAATGCGGAATACCGCTTCAATATTTACAAAATTTTCAAAGGTGCTCTTTTTACGGATGTCGGCAATATCTGGCTGATAAAAGCTGACCCGGATAAACCGCTGGCAGACTTTAATGGAAAACGCTTTATGCAGGAATTAGCCTGGGATGTTGGCATGGGCTTGAGAATGGATTTAAATTTCTTTGTGGTACGCTTTGATGTTGGTTACGCACTGTACGATCCTGCTTTTCCTAAAGGCGACAGATGGACGTTTAACAAAATCAATAATGAAGATTATACTATTTATAAACAACCCAGAAACAAGGAACTTGGGCTTTATAAAATCAATGTGAAAGACTTTATGGGTTTTAACTTTGCCATTGGTTATCCGTTTTAACAGATTTGTTTCTTTTCAAACAACTATTCCTTACCTTTATTTGTCATAATTACAAATGAGTCGCTATTCATCCATATCACAAAAATTACAACAGAAAAAATACAAACTTCCGTCTTTTATTTTTTTAATTTTATTCCCGTCTCTCCTTTTTTCGCAGGCATTTCAGCGTTTCGATTATTTGCCGGTATCTCATAACGGAACACAATTACGTTATCCATGGACTGGCGGATTGAACAGCGTCCAGTTTGGCAAAGTAGACGTTAACCGCGACGGTAAAAAAGATTTGGTGGCATATGACAAAAGCAATAAAAAATATTGTGTGTTTCTTACCCAGTCTAATAATTCCATCAATTATAAATTTGAAAATAAATACGCAGCATATTTCCCGCCGGTCAGTGGCTGGTTTATTTTGAAGGATTATAACTGCGATGGTATTGAAGACATTTTCACCTACAACGGCGTTGCAAATGCCATGGTGTATACCGGGTATTATCTGGGCGATACGTTGCATTACAAATTACAGCAAGATGGTTTCTTTTACCAGTCAAACAGCGGAACTATTAATGTTTATTGTTCAGATGTGATAAAACCTGCTATTGTAGATGTGAATAATGACGGTGATTTAGACATGATTTCATTCAATGTTTTTGGAAACCGATTAA
The DNA here is from genome assembly GCA_016721245.1 of Sphingobacteriales bacterium. GTDB lineage: Bacteria > Bacteroidota > Bacteroidia > Chitinophagales > JADIYW01 > JADJSS01. Next base: position 5,934 of record JADKIQ010000004.1, on the reverse strand, counting down.
TCTATTATGAAAACCAACAAAAGGAAAAAGGTTTAGCATGTGACAGTTTATTTTTCACAAAAGCAGATAATTGCTGGGGAAATGTGCGCGACTCGTTTGCTGCTTCTTACGCATTGAAAGATACCTGCAGTTTTAAATTCAACCGGCTAAATGGAACAGAACAAATTTTGCATACGGGTTCTACCATTGAAGCGATTGATATTGACAATAACGGAGCGAAAGATTTACTGATCGGTAGCGTTTCGCTGGATAATCTAACGATGCTTTATAACTACGGAAGCAGCAACTACGCCAGTGTTTTATTGCAGGATGTCACGTTTCCAAATTACAATACACCTTACAATACAAAATCTTTTGGCTCTCCTGTTTTTCTGGATGCGGACAATAACGGCACCTCAGATTTACTCGTTTCTACATTTGACATTGGGGCAGCAAACATTAATAATATCTGGTATTTTAAGAATAATAAAACAAACGGCTCACGTGCCATCCGTCTTGAATTTCAGCAAAAAAACTTTCTGCTTGACAATATGATTGATGCAGGTGAAAATTCCAATCCCTGCTTTTTTGATGTGGACGGTGATGGCTTAAAAGATATTTTATTAGGCAGCGGCGGATTCAGAGACTATGTAAATCCGGACATCTATAAATTATTGTTTTATAAAAACACCGGTGATGCGGCAAATCCGAAATACGATTTACAGAATGATGATTTCTTATCTCTCAGCACCTTTAATGTAAAAGATATTGTTCCTGCAGCCGGTGATATGGACAACGATAGTGATGATGATTTGATAGCAGGATTATCGGATGGACGGATGATTTACTGGGAGAATACAGCACCTGCAGGCAACGCTCCTAATTTAATTTACAAAGGAATCCTGAAAGATTCTTCCAGAAATAACATTGCTGTTGGCTCCAATGCCGCACCATACTTAGCAGATGTCAACCGCGATGGAATAACGGATTTGATAATCGGTGAACGCAACGGGAAACCTTAACTTCTACAAAGGAAATGCATTAAGTGCCGTAAAATTTTCAATGGCAACAGATAGTTTAGGTGGTATAAAAATAAAGACCAACGGCTTTGCTCTCGGCTATACACAACCCTGTATTGCAGATATCAACAATGACAACAAATTCGATTTGATTTTAGGGACCAATGCCAGCGGTTTACAATTTTATGATAATATCGAAGATCATTTGAATGAAAATTTCAGCCTTACTTCACTTGTGGTGGATGACTATCTCGGCAGTCGCACAACCTCCACAATTGCTGACATTACCAACGATGGCAAACCCGAATTGCTGACGGGTAATATTGACGGCGGTTTGATTATTTTCAGTCAGAACCCGCCACCATTTATTCTGACTGGCATAAGAAATCAATTCACAGAGAAACTGGATTTTGATGTTTATCCGAATCCGGCAAACAATCAATTATTGGTTAATTTAAATGGTTTAAAAAACATTATTCAGATTGAGCTATTCAATCTTGTGGGGCAATCTGTCATTTCCGATAATTATTCTAATCAGGAAGTTATTGAGCTAAATACCAATACTCTTTCCAACGGAATATATCTTCTGAAGATCTCAAATGGGAAAAAGGATGGTGTACGTAAAGTGATTATCCAGCATTGATTGAATTAAAATGATATTCAATTTGAATCATTTTAACTGTCTGTTTTAATATCGAATACATTCAAACTAATTAAAAAAAAAACAGGTTCTCATAAATAAGAACCTGTTTACATATTAGAGATTCCCGATTCTTCGGGAATGGCATTTAGAATCTTTCCAGCTGGCTGAAGAAGAAATTGCCTTCGATTTCAGCGTTTTCGTCAGAATCAGAACCGTGTACCGCGTTTTCACCGATAGATTTCGCGAAACGCTTACGGATAGTACCTTCTTCTGCCTGCGCAGGGTTGGTAGCACCAATCAGTTTACGGAAGTCTTCCACCGCATTGTCTTTTTCAAGTATAGCCGCTACAATCGGGCCTCTGCTCATAAATTCCACCAGTTCGCCGTAAAAAGGACGTGCACTGTGTACTTCATAAAATTTTCCAGCCTGAGCCTCAGATAATTGAGTGTATTTTAAGCCTACTACTTTAAAGCCTGCTTCTGTCATCATAGCCAGGATAGAGCCGATATTGTTCGCTTCTACCGCATCCGGTTTAATCATCGTAAAAGTTCTGTTCGTTGCCATTTGTATAATTTTGGGCAAAGATACTTCACGGTTTACAGTTTACCCTTCACAAAATCAATTATTTACCATTAATTAATACACTTTTACCGGCTGTGATACTCACTTTCAACTTCACTTTCAGGGGCACTTTTACTATCTTTGAGGAACATGGAAAATATTGCAGCCTTACAGGAATTTTTAAAAACACCCAGAAATATCGTGATCACCACGCATCAGAAGCCGGATGGCGATGCCATGGGTTCCTCGCTAGCCTTATATAATTACCTACAGCCGCTCGGGCACGAAGTGCGCGTTATCTCCCCTACGGAGTTTCCCGCTTATTTCGGCTACCTGCCGGGCTGCGACGAAGTCTGGAATTACCTGGAAAATCCCAGCCTCAGCCAGATTGCCATCGAATCCGCCGAATTGATATTTTGTCTGGATTTTAACGATTTAGGCAGAATTGAACCGCTCAATGAATTCATCAAAAAGAATGAAACGGCGAAACTGGTCTTAATCGACCACCACCTGAATCCGCAGATTGATGCCGAATGGATATTGCACGATACCAAAGCCTGCTCTACCTGCGAGCTCGTGTACCGTTTGTACGAAATACTGGAACCTGCCTATGTGCCTACCAAAGAAGTATCGGAATGTATCTACACCGGCATCCTTACCGACACGGCGAGTTTCTCCAATGGTGCTACCAGTAAGAAAGCACTGGAGATTACCGCGCATTTACTCGACTGCGGATTGAATATTATTTATGTGCAGGAGCAGCTGAACCAGAACGGCCGGGAGGAAAAACTGCGTTTCATTGGTAATGCATTGTCGCGCAATATGATTATCCGCGAAGACATCGGCATCGGTATTATTATCGTAGATAAGAAAGATGCCTACCGTTTCAATTTGCAAACGGGCGATACGGAAGGTCTGGTGAATTATCCCTTATCCATAAAAAATGTAAAAGTGGCCATCCTCATCAAACAAGAGCCTAAAATCATCAAACTTTCTTTCAGAAGCAAGGGCGAAATATCCGTAGAAAAAATTTGCCGCGAAAACTTTGAAGGCGGCGGACACCGCAATGCATCCGGCGGGCGTTCCTTCTTATCTATCGATGAAACCATCGATAAGATTGTACAGATTTTTGAGAAAGAAAAAATCGTTTAAGCTGCAATAAATAAAAAAAGACCATCCAAAAACGGATGGTCTTTTTTGTATAGCTTATATAGGATTATCTGGCTTTTATACTGCCCACGCCTACTACTTTATTGTAGTAATCGCTGAGGCCGTCAAACTTAACTTTAAACAAATCACCGCCTTTGATTTCCAGAATCACGGCCGGCTTCCACTCGCCGTCATCATACACCTGCACCAAATCTCCCAGCTTGTACTCCCTTGCCTTTGAAACTTCTGCATTGTTCCTGAGTTTAATGCTGCCGATGCCCACTTCACTGTTATAATAATCGCTCAGGCCGTCGTACTTCACTTTGAATACATCGTTGCCCTTTATTTCCAGAATCACAGCCGGTTTCCATTCTGCATCTTTGTACGCCAGCACCAAATCACCTAATCTGAAAGCAGGAGCTTTTACAGACGTTACAGTAACGGTCTCTATTTTTTTATTGATAATGGTATCTTTTATCGTTCGGTTGATAAGCACCGTATCGCGTTTGTATTTAAAGATAGTATCCTTCAGCACTTTTAGCACGGTAAACGTGTCGCGTTTCAGGGTAAAGATGGTATCACGTTTGGTTTTAAGAATGGTGACCGTATCACGTTTGGTATTAAATATAGTATCGCGTCTGGTCTTTAAAATGGAAACAGTATCCCGTCTTACATTCAGTATCGTATCTCTCTGCGTTTTCTTGATGTAGACCGTATCGCGTCTTACTTTAAAAACAGTATCCTTTACAACAGCTGCAGCACCATCCAGAAAGACAATATCCTTTTCTTTTACCAATCTGTCTTTATAATACTTATCATCGAAGGTCACAAAATATTGTCCGTCTTTGATACTTAACAAGGTACCGCTGATCCAGTTACCAAAGTCCATCACTTTTACCTTACCGCCGATTTTTTGTGCGGATGCGCTGTACGTTAATGAAAATACAATGGAAATAAAAAATAGAAGTTTTTTCATAGTTACTGATTTTGTGTTATAAATATAATTAATGCGTTTGGTATAATAAAACCAAACAGTTACAATCTGAAAAACTATTTGCATATGCTATGCCAGGATTTTTATACCTTTACAAACAATGACACGCTTATCTGTAAACCTCAATAAAATTGCCCTGCTGCGTAACTCCCGCGGCAGCAATTATCCTGATTTAATTCAGGTGGCAAAAGATTGCGAACGCTTCGGCGCACAAGGCATCACCGTGCATCCTCGGCAAGATGAACGGCATTGCAAGTTTGCGGATTTACCCTTATTAAAAGAAGCCTGTACCACAGAGTTCAATATTGAAGGTTTTCCCGATAAACACTTTTTAGATGCCGTGATAAAGGTAAAACCACATCAGTGTACGCTGGTGCCGGACGATCCGAATCAGCTGACTTCTGATCATGGCTGGGATACGATTGCAAGAAAAGAATTCCTGACTGAAATTATTTCCGAATTAAAAAAGAACGGCATTCGCGTTTCCCTGTTTATAGATGCGGATACAAAACTGATAGAAGGTGCTGCCAAGGTGGGTGCCGACAGGATTGAATACTACACCGGCCCTTATGCCAAAAACTTTCCGGCAAATCCCGAAGCTGCTGTTAAAGAAATAAAAGAAAGCTGTGCCGTAGCGGTACACGCCGGATTGGGTATTAATGCGGGACACGATTTGAATCTGGAAAATCTGAAATACCTGAAAGATAATTTAGCGCAGCTGGATGAAGTCTCCATCGGGCATGCATTGATTTGCGATTCGATTTACCTCGGATTGGAAAACACGATACGCTTGTACCTGAACAAGCTTGCTTAATGCTTTGCTGCTTGCTGCAATGAATCAAACACATGTTTCAGAGAGTCTATATTCGCATTCAGTAAAGTAGAATCGCCGGTGAGCAGAAATTCCTGATAGATTACTTTGTAAAAATCATCTTTACTCATTATGTCCGTATTATTTTCTACCGGTGCGGCATATGGAGTCGAAATATTTACATCTCTGTATTTCGATTCGTTTTCTATTTTCTTTAAACGATTAAAAAATATAAAATTAATCAACACAATTATCAAAATTAATAAAACGGCGATTTTAATACCATCCACACTAATAGTAGCTGTAGTAGCCGGCCCTCTGGGTTGTTTGGGAATATCCGTCGGATTGTAATAAGGCGGACGGCGGTACGTTGGTTCGGGAATTCTGTTTAAATACCTGCTGTTCAGAAAATCATTATACGCTGCATGATACAGCATACGCTTATTGTCATCCGAAAGAATGGAATAGGCTTCCGTAATTTCCTTGAATTTTTCTTCCGCAAATTTATCGTTCAGATTTTTATCCGGATGAAATTTAAATGCCAGTCTGCGGTAAGCAGCTTTCACTTCTGTTGAAGCCGTACCAAAAGGCAATTCCAGTATTTTATAATAGTCTTTCAATAGCAGCTAAAATAATAAAATAGTTGGAGTATTAAAGTTATTCGGGAGCCATTTTACAGCTATAAAATTATTTAAGATAAAAGATTATATTTGATATAAGGATGACAAAAACCATACATATCTGCCTGAAACAGGGTATATAAGTATGATTTTGTCA
>JADKIQ010000003.1:72500-435634 GCA_016721245.1 Sphingobacteriales bacterium | reverse complement strand
TATCGCCGTTTGCTTCCAGATGACGGTCTATGCAATTCTCCGTGATGTTTAATTTCTCCGTTTAAAAACCATTTTACATTCGGTTCTTTAAAATTCCAGTCGAGCACTTTATCCCAGGTTTGTCTCCATTCAAAAGAATCACAATTTCCGTCCAGAATTGTTCCGGTTGTTCTATGCTTCTTTATAGGTTTCGGTGTATTGTTCGAATGAGGTAATTTTAGTGTTGCATGTGTTGGTGATAAGTAGTAAGTAAGAAGTAAGATATGAAAAATATTTTACCTTATTTAATAAGTATCAATAATCTTATTAATATAAATTGCATTTTAAAATAAAACTATTAACTTAACAAATTTAAAAAATGAGAAACAATAATTTTACTTAGTATTATCATATCTATTATCTCTTGTAAGAAGAATGAAGAATTGAATGTTGCTCCAATAGACAATCAAAATAACAATACAAATTGGTCAATTGATTCTCTTCCTATTGATTTTGTTCCACCATATTTTAGCTCTGACACATTAGAATCTCCTGCTTCAGATTATGTCAATATAAATTGCATTGAACGTATTCAACCTCAAGGTGGCGATTATGACACTAATACTATAAATACTAATAATAAAATTAGCCGAATACAATATCTGATGCAGCGAAATAATTTAGATTTTACAAAATGGCTGTATTTTAATTATGATTATTATTCAATAAGAGGCATTCAGTTTTATAATAACTTACCTGTCTATACAAGTAATGTTGTTTATATCTTTGACAATAATGATAATTTGCAATTTACAAATAATCTTTCATTAGTTTCGTCAATATCTTTAGATACAACTCCATCGCTAACATTAGATTATTTATTAAATCTCTACAATTATTCACTATCAAAAGATATGACATATAATCGACTTAGAATTAATTGTATTACTGCAGAGTTTGGGTATTATAACATTAATGCAGGATATAGTTATGCTCAATAAATATGCAAAAAGTATGGAAACTTTTCCCAAAGGCAAACAATATAGTACTCAATACCCTGTATTATTTGTAAATGACACAAATGGCAAAAGAATATCATATTTTAATGGAACTGTAAGGTAATTCTTAATAAACATATTTAGATTAAAAGTTTCTTCGAATTATTGCTATTATAGTAGTATGCAATTTGGTCGACTAAATAATATTGAACAGGTAGATTTCAGTTTACCAAAAGACCATCGATTTGCATCCTACAGATTACTCTCGATTAGATGAATGGACAACGCGCATTACAGAATGGATAAACAAAGGTTTGGAAAGACTCTATTTTTTCGTTCACACACCTGAAAAAGCACTCTGTCCTGAATTAGCTTATTACTTTATTCAGGAATTAAATAAAAAAGCAGGAACAAATATCCGACCACCCAAACCGTTAATTGACCGAAGTCAGCAAGATTTGTTTGGATAAAATATTTACCTTTGATACATTAAATAAAAGAACAGTTATGCACCGAATTTAATTTTTATATTTTCTGTGCAAAAAAGCAACAACCAATCACAGATTTAAACTTATAACATGTCGAATACTTCAAGGGTAGATACCACCATGTTTGACGGGGAACACTACCTCGGCAAACCGGCCGACTTTACGGATGTCATTATTTCACGCAGAGTGAATCTGGTGAATCAGATTCCGGATTTCACAAATACCAATTTAGAACTGCTGGAAATAGGTTGTGGTAACGGGGCTTCCATGTTTCTATTGTCGGATAAATTCAAATCCTGTTTTGGTGTGGAAATAAACGACGACCATCAGCCTGCTTTTGAAAATTATAAAAAAGAACATCAGATAAACAACTGCAGTTTTCAGGTATTTAATGTAGAGCAGGAAAAACTGAATCAGCAGTATGACCGCTTAATCAGCTTTGAAGTGATAGAACACCTGACGAGTGACTCTTATGTTCAGAATTATTACAAGGCTTTAAAAACAGGCGGACTGGCGGCTATTTCTGTACCGAACAAATGGTGGATTTTTGAAACGCATGGTGCACGATTGCCATTGCTGCCCTGGAACCGAGTGCCTTTCTTTTCCTGGCTGCCAAGATTTATCCATGAGCGATTTGCAAATGCGAGAATCTATACCAAATCGCGTATCAGAAAGGCAATGGAAGCTGCAGGATTTGAAGTGCTTTCCATTCAATATATCACGGCACCGATGGATGTACTGAAAGACGGATGGCTGAAACGATTTGTCTTAAAATATATCTTCAATACGGAAACCACCAGTATCCCGTTTTTATCTACTTCTATTTTTGTTGTCGCCAGAAAAAACAATGACTAACAAAGAGCGCTACCGGAAATTTTGTGCAACGCATGCCGTTGTTCCTGTATTTTCCAATCCGTTCTGGCTGGATGCTGTGGCAGAAAACTGGGATGTTGCATTGATAAGTGAGGGTGAAAGTAGCATTATAGCAGCACTGCCCTATTGCTGGAAAGGCAATTTATTTACCAAACGTATTTATTTGCCGGATGTGAGTTTTTATCAGTCTGTTTTATTTTTTACGGAGGCTGACAGAAACAGCAAGCAAAAACTTACAGAACAATTGGTACAACAACTACCTAAAACAGTAAAATCTTATTTTAAATTTTTACCGGAACATACTGCACTAAGTTTAGTAAAATCAGGTTTTGAAAAAGAAACTTATGAATCTTACACCATACAAAAAAATCAGGCACTTACTTTAAGCAGCAATCACAAACGCAACATTCAGAAAGGGACTAAATTAAATTACACCATTTTAGAAAGTATAAATACAGAACTGTCTTTTTCTTGCTTACATCTACTTTTATTCGCCAGAAAATAAAACCAAAATTTCACTTACGGAATTTGAGAAGATAAATACGCTAGCAAAAACACCACGCAGGAAATACGTTTGACTGTCTGGATGGGCATAAAAACTTATTGGCTTCAGCATTTATTGTTGAGGATACGGATAGTGTATACTACTTATTTGGTGGTTATGACACAGCGTTTAAAAACTCAGGTGCGATGACATACCTACTTCATTACATCATTCAGGATGCACTACAACGAAAATTAGAGTTCAATTTCTGCGGCAGTTCCAAGAAAAGCATTGCGACATATTTTGAAGGATTTGGTGCACAAAAAACACCAATTGCTATTTGGAAGAAATCAATACTTTAATACGATAACCTTGCTTTTACCTTACGAAGGTATTGCATTCCATTACTGTTTATCACTTCGCGTTTGGCGATTTTCATGCGTTTAAACATACTGAAAACACTTTTAAAATAAAGTGCAATGGCAAATTTTGATTTGTATAAAAAATAGCCGCTCCAGAATATGAAATGAGAAATAACATAAAACAACGGTAAATGCTTATATACCACAATCATCTTGTTTTCAAAAAAGCGTGCCTGTGTAATATTGCCGGGTTCTCTGCCGTTTGGATTTTGTTTATGTATCGCTAAAATGTCTTTTGTAAACAGAATAGAATAACCCGCTTTTACGGTGGCATAGCTTAAATCATACTCTTCCATGCCATAGAAAAAATCTTCCTGATAATACCCGGTCTGCTCTATCAATGATTTTGGAAATACATGTCCGTATCCAAAAAATAAATTATAAAAAACTTCCTGTTTTCCTTCGATCAACTTTGGATCTTTCAACGGCATATCAAATTTTCCGCTAAACGGGTTTTGCCCTAAGAAACCGATGATAGCGAGTTTTTCATTTTCGTATTTTTTATACAAATCCAATACTTTCTGAATAACATCTTTATTCGCTATTTCTGAATCATCATCCATAAATAACAGATACTTTCCGGTTGCTTTCTTTATACAAAGATTACGACCACCTGCAACTCCTAAATTTTCTATATGGTTGATGTAATGAATGAGATTTCTTTCTATCGATGGAAGCGTATCCAGATAATTCTGAAAAACAGCATAATCTTGTGTGGAACCATTGTTGAGTACAACGATTTCTTTTGACCAATCGTCCACATTATCCAGTTGCAATACGTTCTTAACTGCATCAATCGTGTCTTCCGCACGATTAAAACTAATAATGACAAATGAAAAGATGCCGTCCATGATTATACTAACTCTTCGGTTTCCTTTGGTTTTCTGCCGCGATAGAATAAAAATAATAACCCTGCAATTACCAAATAGAATAAGGCGTTACCGGCTAATAATACATTATTGGTCACTGCGTATAATTTCGGTTTAAATTCAAAAGTTATCTTATGTTCACCTGCATTCACTTTCATACCACGCAAAATATAATTTACACGGATATGGTCGGCCGGCTTGCCGTCTATATAGGAAATCCAATCCTGATTCGGGCGATAGATAACTTCCGAAAATACCACAAATTCATTTGCCGGTGATTTGAAACTGTATTCGAGTTTCATCGGATCTTTGGTATCAATTTGTTTTATAAATCTAGATTCATTTTGTGCAGATGAATCTGCATTTGGAACAACATCTTTCAGGTATGTGTCAAACTCCTTGTTTACAATCGCAGTTTGAGCGGGATTGATATCACGCACTTTAAGAATTTCTTCTTCCGGTGTGCTTACTTTTTCCAGGTTACTAACAAACCATGCATTTCCTAAAGCATACGGATTTTGCATGACGCCATTCGCTTCCGGTGATTGTTTCAGATATCTGGTATTCAGCATATTCAGGAAGTTTGCTTTCGCAAAACCTATTTTATTGATAAGCTGAAAATCATAGCTCAATCCGTATTCGACAATATCCTGATAGCGGCGCAATTTTGCCGGACTGTAACCGCCAATGGTTTTATGATAATACGCAGGGTTGGCACTGTTGAATATATCCACTGTAAAGTCAGCCATTCTTGCACCATCTTTATTTGTTGCCAGAATTGCAGCATCTGCCGGCGTTTGCGGAAACGTATTCGCTTCTATTGCCGATTTTTCTTCAAAATCATTGTCGTTTAAATAACGCTTGCTTATCGACCAGAAATCTGCCATTATTAGCAAGGATAACGCAATTGAAATATACGTTGGATATTTTACTTTGTCTGAAGCAAAAGCTAATAACAATACTGCTGCCAGCGCAACAAACAACAAGGAACGAATCGCATCTGTACGCATGGCTGATGCTCTGTCACTTTTTAAAGATGCATAAATATCGTTGGCAAAAGTCTGATCACCGGTCATTTGTGTCAACTGCTCTTTAAACTGGTCATCTGTAGACTTTCCGTTATCAACTGCTTTTGACTGAAACGAAAACACACTGCCTAAAACAATAAAGAAAACCAATAAACCACCAACAATACCACCGGATAGCTTTAAAGTTTTCAATCTGTCTGCTTTCGAAGAAACCGCATCGTCAAAAAAATCTTTCAATCCCAATACACCTAATGTCACCATCAGAATTTCTGTTAAGGCGAGAATCATAGTTGGTGCTCGGAATTTATTAAAGCCCGGTAAAAAATCATACAATAATCTGTAAAACACTTCAAGATTTTTCCCTAAAGCAATTAAGATGGTGAATACAATACTGCCAACAATCCACCATTTCAAATTGCCTTTATAGGCAAACAACCCAAACAAAAACAAGAAAATTACAATGGCACCTAAATAAATTGGCCCTTGCACAAATGGCTCACTTCCCCAGTATAAAGGCATTCGCTGCACAAATTGAGATGCTTGTTGTGCCGGAACACCTTTTGATGATAAGGTTTTGTATACATCAGAATTTTCGTCTAATCCGGCTGCTGAAGAACCACCAACAAAATTCGGGACAAACAAACTGCCTAATTCTTCGTAACCTAAACTCCAGTTGGTGGCATAATCAAACCCAACTCCTTTTTCATTTTCAACGGATGCTTTTTTACCGGCATCTGCTGACGGATTCATTTTAGCGCTGTTTAAAATATCGCCGCCACGTGTAGTATCTTTTGAAAAATCGTTAATCAGGTAATTATCAAAGTTCATCATACCGGATATTACAAGTGCAACTGCCAGTGAAGTTCCGGATATCAGCGCGTTTTTAACATCTCCTTTTATAATATTTCGTATCATTTCATAGACGCCATAAATACCTATCAGGATAAAACTATAATAAGCAATCTGCACATGTCTTTGCGAAATTATCTCAAAAGAAAATATCATGAATAACAGAATACCCCAAATATATTTTTTTTGAAACGTAAGCCACACTGCTGCAAACAATGGCAAAAACATGGCAATCGTATTCACTTTAGTTATATGACCGGCATCTAAACTTATAAAATTGTAGCTGCAAAAACCAATCGCAATGGATCCTAAAAAAGCATAAGATACATTTTTAATCAACACATAAAGACCTATAAAAGAGCAGATAAGGAGCAAAAATATTTCTAAGGCCGGATCAGGGATTTCTCTAACTATACTGTATGCAATAGTTAGCGGTGAAAATTTTAATAATTTTGAAAATTCCAGACCACCCATCATATAAGCTGGCATACCACTGAACATCCTTGAAGACCACATGGTAACATGTCCTTCTGTTGCTTTGAGATCGGCACTTTCTTTATTGATTGCAATATATTGGTTGCTATCATGTGTAGACAATCGCATTCCTTCAATTAGTGGTTTGCAATATAAAAATGCAAGTACCACAAATAGTAATATAACTGCAGGAATAAGAATCTTATTTGACAAATTAAAGGCTGCGTTTCCTTCGTTTGGTTTCTTAGTTGGCTGCATACTAGATTGCTTTTGACCAGATGCAGTTGATTTAAGCGGTTGCTTTTTTGACATTTTATACTAATTTATGTTGCTAAATTACAATTTTATCCATTCTGAAGGATAGATATCTTTTGAATTAATAGATGAATCTTCAAACCATTTTAACGGTGCTATTACTATTTTATCCGGATTACCATTCAGCCAGGCGCTCCACCAGCTAAAGGTACTGTTACAAATAATATTATGTTTGCATAATGACATCAGGTGCATATCCAGATGACTTGTTTCCGGTGCAGTATTTTCATCAACTATTTCAAATGGAAAATCTATATTAAAATTTTCTTTGGTCCATTTTATATCATCTGTAAAAACAAAGAATACCGGAGTATCTATTTTAGATGCAATAAAACTAACTGCGTTATAATAATAGTTCAAAGATGTAACACCATGTTTATTTAAATTCTTTTTATTTAATAAATAATCGCCGCGACGTATATGAAGTGAAACAGCATTACAACTCTCAATTTTATTTTTAAACTCTAAATTTTTTCCGGACAATTCATTTTTGAACTTTAATTCATTTCGAATAAGGTTTTCAATATTTTTAAAATATTTTTCTGTTTGAAAATGCCCATCTAAATAAGTATTGTCCGGCTGACTCAGCAATGCAGCATCGAATTCGAAAGATTTTTCTTTAAAATAATTATATTTAATTTTACTGATTGCAATATTTAAATAGAAATTAGCTTTTGCAAAAGGGTAGAGATACTTATGGGTAAAAACAGGCTTATTGATTACAGCATCTGTTGTAAAAATATCAAGTTCGAATTTTCTGTATGTTGCAAATTGCTTTGATTGTAATTTACTTTGCAATGGAATTAAATCCAATAACAAATTGGTATTGTTTACTACTGACAATGCTCTACCTGTGGCATATTGAAACATCTGATTTCCTAATCCTCCATTTAAAGCTACTCGTATCATTACATTACTTTATAAAAATATGGTTTATTGCTAATAATTTTTGGTATAAACATGGTTACACGCAAAATATTATGAAAATAATTTACAACCTTTTTTAAATTATATTTAGCCGAGAAAATTGCCGCAAATAATAAAACTGGTATTTCTATCACATAAAAAGTATAAACAAGAAACATTGATATTATCGAGTATTGCTTTCTAATTCTTAATAAATTAGAGAGCATTAATTGCCGGCCTTTTACGGTCCAGTATTCGTAATAATTTTGTTCATCCCCTGCGCTTGTATTTTTTGTGGTTCCTCCTTCTAAGTGTATAACCCTAAGGTCTGTATATACGGAAATCTTACCTGCATTTTTTAATCTGCTGCACCATTCTATTTCTTCAGAAAAAAGAAAAAAATCTTCATCCAACATTCCTGTTTTATCAAGTACTGATTTGCGAACGAGCATAAATGCACCGCTGATCCAGTCTACATTATTTATAACGTCAGAGGCTTTAACACTTGGCTTCCTTAGTTTTAATAATTTACCAATTCCTTTAACAACATAATTTAAAACCGGCAATGTAAGCAACACATTAACACCACCATAAACAAAATAATTACCGGCATTTTGTGCTGTATAATCTGCATATAATAATTGTACGCTGGCAGCCACCACTGAATTATCCTGACTAACATACGATACAATTTTATCTAAAGCATTTTCCAGCATTAAAGTATCACTGTTTAATAATAACACATACTCACCCGCAGCAGCTTTTATTCCGGCATTATTAGCACGTGCAAATCCTGCATTATAATTCATTTGAATCCATTGTACATCCGGATACTGATTCTGAATTATAAACTGACTATTATCCTGTGAATCATTATCTACAATAATAACTTCAAAGGAAACGACTTTAGTCTGTTCATAGATTGTATATAAACAATCCAGAATCAGTTCAGGTGTCTTATAATTAACTATAATAACAGATACATTGACCATTACTTTTTTCTACTTTATAAAAATATAACAATTCAACTTAAACTTAAATCTATTTATTTCTTAAAACCTTTTTTCTGAAGGTGTTTTGTATTAACACAAATGGTGCTGTAACAATGCCTTTTAAAACTTCTTTATAAAAGTCGGGATTATTTCCATACACTTTTGTGTTTACCTGAATATGCCTGATTATAGCATAAAATTTAAAACGACACAACAACTCGTATACAATTTTGGATGTTGTTTTAAAATGCAGCGGCACTTGTTGATTATATTTTTGTCTGGCTGATGGGAAATCGATTAATGCCTCGTGTACACACTGTACAATCTTTGCCGGATTAAAATCAAAAAGTTCCATTACCTTCTCCACGGGCAAATGAAAGCGTTCAAAGTCCCTTGAAATCGGATTCACCCAAGTGGCGTCAGGATTCAGGATTTGCACCATCGGCAATAATTTAGCCGCAGATGAAGTAGTAATCCAGGTGATACCCGAAGAACATCCCAGTAACAATGTGCAATAATGTGTCAATGCTGCAGTTTCTCTCAACGTCAGCGGACTGCCATCTATTATTGCACTATTGGCATGTTCAATTTTATGAGCAGATGATAGTATAATTGCAGTATTTTCATTTTTCACTATGTCTTCTGCCAATGCAATAGCAGAATCTTTTGTAATGTTTAATTGTCCGCTTTGCGGTGCAAACTCAAATAAAATAACATGCTTGTATTTTTCAAGCTGATGCTGTTGTGCAAATGCAGTACATTTTGCCGATTCTTCATCCGTTAGCTGTAAAACGGGTGTAACCGGAACAGTAACAGGATTCGGATATGCATTAAATACGTTGCTTCTTATACAACCATCATACAATGCAAGATTGGGCAGATAAGAAGGATGAGTAATAAAAACTTGATCATATTGATTAAAGTCGGTCTTTTCCTTTAGTTGTTTCATTACAGCATTGTCATTGCTATGTACGTAATTAACTACAATCGTTTCATCTATATCTGGATTGTTGGCGATAATATTTTTGCAATTGGAAGCAATCGCCCAGGTTAATTGGCAACCCGGAAAATCCTGTTTTATCTGACGAGCTACAGCTGTTGCATATAAACAGTCTCCGTTAGAATAAAAATGCACCAGTAATATTTTTTTGGGAACAGCCATTCTTTTATGATTTAATCATCATTTCAGTCAGCTGTTCAAAGGAAACTTCCGGTTTCCATCCAAGAGAGAACAACAAAGACGAGTCTGACACCAGCTGTTTGTATTCGGGTGTAAAATCATTTTTTAAAATTACATGCTCCTGCCAGTTCTTATGAATTAGGGAAAAACAAACATTGATATAATCTTCTATCGAATATCCTTTTCCCGAACCAATATTTGCTTCGAACACAATATCTTGCTGCACGAGTGTCCATATTCCTTTTACCACATCACCGGCGTATGTCCATTCTTTGATCACACTGCTATCACCGATTTCCAGTTTTTCTTCGCTTCCGTTTGCTATACGTTTGACTGCTTCCGCAATCTTTTTAGCCATATGCCTTTCCGTTCTTCTCGGGCTGTCGTGGTTGAAAAAATAACCTACATATGCTTTGACACCTAGCCTTCTGAAATACCTTGCAGAATAAACGGATTGTATTCTACTTACAGAATACGGATCTCTCGCTTCAAATGCATCTGTTTCTTTAATGGCTTGGTTGTTATTGACAAACTGCAAACCACTTCCGGAAATAAAAACTTTGGTTGCCATAGAATAATTTTTCACGGCTTCTAAAATATTAAGTGCACCGGTACTGATGGTTGCATGATTCTCAAACATTGCATCATGTCGGGTAGTAGAATTTGCTGCTAGATGGAATATGTATGAAGGCTGATGTTGTTTCACTAATGCTGACACTTCTTCGTAACTGGTAATATCTGTTTTTAAGAAATTTCCGTTTTTTGAAATTCCAATTACAGAAATGCCTTGCTGTGTCAGTAATTCTGATAAATAAAACCCATCCTGCCCGTTGGCACCAAAAATCAATGCGTTCATATATTCAGTAATTCTTTTTTTACAAAAATAGAATTGATATAAGTATCCGCATAAACAACATATCCTTTATTTTCCAGAAATGAAATAATCTCGGTATTTTTTTTACCCAGCTTCATGTTGTTGAATTCCATTGTTTCTATACAAAATACAGAAGGAGCATAATTTTCAAAATCAAGTGATTTCAGTATATCAAAATCAAGTCCTTCTACATCAATTGAAATAAAATCAGGTTTACTTTTAAAATTTTCTTTAATTAATGTATTGATATTTATAAACGGAATAATTTTATCGTTTTTATATTGTACACCTGTTTGGGATTTCTTTATATCCGCATCTGCTTTAGAAAATGTATTCCATCCTGTATAAGGTTCAGGGGAAATAATAAAACAAAGCTTTTTTAACATCTCCGACACCGACACCTGCATTGATTACTTTATCTTTTGGACGGGCAGCGCAGAACTTGTGATACAATGTGATATCCGGTTCTACACAAACGCCGTAACATTTTTTCAGATAAAAAAAGTACGTATTACTGCCGGCTTTAGGTTTATTGGCACCAATATCCAGATAGCTGGGTTGCGGTATATTTAATGTTTGCGTGAATAAGGTGTCTATCAGAATATCTTCTGCAAACTGTGAATAGGAGAACCTGGAACTGCCGGTAAACAAATCCAGACTTGCTTTTAGTTTGCTAATTATTCTGTTTAAATTCATTCCTTATTTTTTGTAAATATCAATAGTTGGTATCGGGAAAATAAATCCGGTGCCTTTGTCCAATGCTTCTTTTTCTCTTTCTAAGAATTCTTCTTTGAAATGCCACGGCAACACTAAATAATAATCCGGATTCATAGCACGGCTTTCCGCCTCACTGATAATTGGAATATTTGTACCCAGTGTAAACGCGCCATATTTATCCGGATTTCTCTCAGCGGCATAATCCACCAGCATGTTGTTGATATCACACCACTGCAGAATCGTATTTCCTTTGGTAGACGCACCGTAAATGTGTACTTTCTTTCCTTCTTTTTCAGCTTCACGAGTAAATCATGCAGTTCATTTTTTACTTTTTCAATTCTGTACTGAAATGCCACATAAGGTTTATCGGTATCTAATTCCAAATCAAATTCCCTCTGACGGATTTCATTCATAAAATGATGGTCTTCTTTGGAATAATATAAGCCGTTTTCTTTGTGCGTAGCGTAACATCTTATACTACCACCATTGATATCGTTAAAGGAAATCTTGAACAATTTCATATCCGCCATTCCAGCAATTTTTTCTAAAACTGCAAGGCTGTAAAACTCTAAATGCTCGTGGCAGATGGTATCATAACTATCCATTTCCAGCATCTTAGGCATATAGCTCATTTCAAATACCCAGATACCTTCAGGAGATAAATATTTTTTTATACTTTTTACAAAATCTACCGGATTTTCCAAATCGTAAAACATGGCAATAGATGTTATCACATCCATTTTCTTATCACCTATAGCTTTAAATAACTCTGCTGACGGAAAAATATCCTGAACAACTTTTGCAATTTTTACTTCCTGAGCTACATCACTTGGATCACAACCGAACTTATCCCATTTTTCAGGATAATAACCTAATAAAGTTCCGTCGTTACAGCCAATATCCAGCACCGTACAATTATCTTTTTTAAGCAATGCCAGTGTTGAATCCACAATATCTTTGAGGTGGTTTCTCATGGTGGCATTGGTACCACTTCTATACCAATAGGCAGCATATAAAATCTCAGGCGGTACGCTGTGTTCCATTTGTAATAAACCACAGGCATTTTCATCCGTTTGCGGATTACATCTCACCAGCGAACAATTAATTTTTCTCTGCGACGGCATTTCTTTGCCCGGCTTTACAAAGGAACCTTGCAAATACTGTGGACCTAAATCTATAACAGGTGTTAAAGACGGTGAACCACATACACGGCAGGTTGTTCTTTTACGAATATGCATATTTTACTTATTATCATTTTTTATTAAATCTACAAAAGTCTGGTCTATGGCATCAATGCAATTATTGCGTTCCAGATTTAGAACCGCCAGTCTTTTTACTATCTTATCTTTTTCTTCAACAGGAACATTCTCGATATCATATCCTTTTTCTACCTCGTGCCATAGCTCACAGTTCACCGCAGCCAACTGAGAAAACAATGCTCCCATGTTGCCTTTTGCTTCAGCTACTTCATTTCCCTCTTTCTTGAAAACTTTATTAGAAGCAAATGTTAGTTTAGCCAAGGGAATATTACCGTTGACCGCATTGGAAACATACTCGTCTATTTCTTCCTGTAATTGTATCGCCTGATTATTCAGACTGACTGATTTTTGTTCTTCTTCCGTATGATATTGCTTCAGTTTAACGATGGTTAATTTGTCGCAAAGCATGCCTAATGTTTCTGCCATATAGTTTGTTTATTATCTCAGTGTAATTTGATGAAATCTCTGTACAGACATCTACAATCAGTGTTACGCTGATATTTTATGCAAAAATAGTTAAAAAATCATGATAATTAAAGGATGTAAAGGCGGACAATCTTATTGTTTGACCAAACTAAGTATATTTTTCAGTTTATCGTAGTAAACATAAACAACTACGAGCGAGAAGACCAGCAATTTAAGGGCAATTAAAATCCAGATATTTGTTACAAATAAACCGAAAATATAGCCGATTCCTATGGCAGATACAATAATCAGCATATAATCTGCAAATACCGTCCATCTCGGAATAGTAAGATTCGTATAGAACTTACAAACCCAGTATGTGGCTGTAAACAACACCATAAATGAGAACAGTGTTGTATAAGCGGCTATTTCATATCCGTATTTGGGTATTAATATCAAGTTGAGGACGAAATTAACAATTGCCGTAGTAACAAAGCTGACATAAAATAATTTTACTTTTTTAGAGTAATACAGGAAGAAATTATAAATTTCGGCGATGTCAGAAAACACATATGCCAGAATTAAAACCGGCAGTAAATGAAGTGCCTCGTCAAATTCTTTTTTCAGGGATAAAATCTTACCGGCATCCGCAGCAAAAAAGACAAAGACACAAGCCAGCACAGTAATTAACTTAAACATGCTTCGCATCTGGCTGATGACTTCTTTCTCATTATTTTCTTTCAGTAAATTAAACAGATTAGGGCGATTAGCAGTAACAAATGCCTGCGAGAAACCGGAGTAAATAATGGCAAATTTATACGCATAACTGTATACACCGGAGGCATTACTTCCCTGCAGATTATTAATCAGCACCAAATCTACATAACTAACTATATAGCTACTAAGTCCAATGGGAATAAAACCTGCAGAATATTTTATAATCTGCATTTTATCGGCCAGATTTTCTTTCCAGCCAATATATTTCCTGAAATACACAGCAATCAAAAGAATAGAAATAATGAAGAGTATAATATTCTCACCAACGATTCTGCCAAAATAATTTTTACTAACAAACAGCACAAACAGTATGGCAAAAGATACTCTTAAAATCTGTATTACCAGTTGCCAGATTCCGGCTCTTGTACTGAATTGCTGAGCGTTATTATAGGTGGTGAAAAAATTAAAAATAATCGTGGAAAAAATGCCAATGGGAATCCAGATAAACAGTTCTTCGGGCAAGTTTGCCAGCCGGAGCAGCTGTGATTTAAATACATACAATAATACAATACCAATAATAAAAGAGATAAAAGCAATCCTGAGCAAAAACTGCATCAGTATCCTCTTATCTATGTGCTCTTCAAAATAATAACGGTAAAACCCGGCGTATAAATTCAATGAAATAATGACACCCAGAAACCGCACGGTATTGTTGTATACTTCGTAAATTCCAAAATCTGAAGGAGATAATAATTTGGTAAATACCGGTATGGATAATACCATTATCACCTGAATCACCACAAACGACAGCATATACACCGAACCATGTCTGAGTGTGTTGTAAAATGACAACTGTTTGATATGTTCGACTATTTTTTTCAACTCGGCTGGTTCATTTACTCGCTTTATGGAAAGAGCAGAAACAGAATATTTATTTAATCAACCATTTCGATGGATTCAGATTTATATCCTCCGTTTTAACATTCGTTCTCCAGTGTTTTGGAATTATAACTTTCTTTTCCGTATTGGCATTCAGCCAGGCAGCCCACCAGCTGAATGTACTGTTGGCAATGATATTATGCTTGCATAAACTCATCAGATAAAAGTCTTCTACAGTTGTTTTGCCTGAAATTAACGTGCAGTCGATATCCCATCTCATTTCACGGTTTATCCATTCTTCATCATCCGTAAAAAAATAGAAATGAATATTCTCACCCAATTCTCTTTTTATAAATTCAATGGATTTGGTGTAGTAATCTTTAGAACATAAGCCATGTGCATCCATAGAAGACAAATTACGGATATAATCACCGCGGCGAATATGAATAGACACAGAGGTTGTTCCGGTAATTTTATCAATCAGTGCCTGATCTTTCGGAATAAAATCCTCTTTTAAAGTTAAATCCGCACGGATAATATCAGCGATGCTTTTAAAATATTTTTCAGATTGAAAATAACCGCGTAAGTAATAATTTCCTTTTAATTCCAGCACATGCTCATCAAAACCGTATTCATCAAACTTATACTTTCTGTTTTTTCCAAGAGATATAATTCTGGTCAGCACTCGTTCACTGGTAGAAAAATCACTTCCATGAAAACTATGCAATAGTTTTTCGTCTGCAATTTTACTGACAATGTTAAATGCATCTAATTCATAGTTCCAGTTACTGGCATATTTGTTTGTGGATAGTAAATAAGAGGTATCCAAAAATAATTCAGAATTATTCAAATGTGCTAAGTGTCTCCCTGTGGCGTATTGAAAAAGTTGATTTCCTAAACCGCCATTTAATCTTACAACTATCATTTTTTTATTGGATACGAATTTGTATTTTGTCGTAAAATTACAAAATGTTATTCATAGGAACAGGAAAAGGTGACATAACCGCATTTTTTAAAGGAATCGGATTGCTGGGCTACGGACTTCCGCAGCACCATATGCTGGCTATAGAGACACCTCTTTATTCCCGTGCCTTTGTATTTGAGCAACTTGACAAAAGTCAGAAAGTATGTTTTGTCAACTGTGAATTAGGCTTCATCACCCCCTCATTAAAGCAAGGTGTATTGGAATACTTAACTAAAAACCATCCTGATTTACAATACAATACGAGTAATTTGTTACTTTCCGCACAACATACGCACTGCGGTCCCAGCGGATTTTCCTATCATGTAATTTACAATATGTCTACGCCGGGATTTCATCAGGGAGTATATGATAAAATTGTAAACGGTATCATTGAATCCATTCTGGAAGCTGAAAAAAATAAACAAAAAGCTAACATTCAATTGGGAAAAAGTTCATTTTCTCCGGACATTCCGGTGAGTTTTAACCGCGTAATTGACGCTTACAACGCCAATCCGGAAGTGACCAAGCTTACTCAGGAAACCCGCCATCTGGCAGTAGACAGAGAAATGACCTGATGCATCTCATTTCAGAAGCTGGTCAGCCATTAGGCAGTATCAACTGGTTTGCCGTTCACACCTCCAACCTGCCAAATAATTATTATAAACTTTGTTCAGATAACAAAGGTTATGCAGCTTCTTATCTGGAAGAAAGTTTCCATAAAGAAAATCTGCATTATGTTGCAGCATTTGCGCAAGGTGCCTGTGGCGATGTTTCAGCGCGTGTAAAATATAACAGAAAACTTTCTACGCAACGCGGAAAATGGGAAGGCTATTTCCCCGATGATTTAAAAAGCGCGAAATTCAACGGCAATTTGCAATATGAAAAAGCAAAAGAAATAACAGAAAGCAGCGTTGTTACCATAGCAGATGAAACGATTGACAGCATTTCCTTGTATGTTGATTTTAGTAAGATTGATTTGAATCCGAAATTTACTAACGGGCAAACCAACTGCGTAACAAGCCCGTCTTGTATGGGTATTGCCTTTCTGGAAGGCTCACAAATGGATGGCCCCGGATTACCGCTTTTTTTAGGTAAAATAGCCAGAGGAATTGCAAAAAATACCCGTACTAAAGAATTGAATGAAGCCATCAAAAAAGGCGGCGACTATCAGCAATTTATCGAACGGAAAAATAAAGCTCAGTCTGTAAAAGATATTGGTGTGGCCAGCGGAGAGCGTAAATTCTTAGGCAATTTTGATGCATCAAAACTGCCTTTACCTGCGTTCATAGATGAAACTATTCTGAACATAAAAAAAATGTCGAAGCAGGGTGGCTTTGATTCTCAGAATCCATGGACACCACAGGTATTGACCTTGCAGATTTTAAAAATCGGAACGATTGGCATTTGTGCATTTCCTTTTGAAATCACTACCGTTGCGAGTTGGCGCTTAAAGAAAACACTGGAAGATGCATTAAAGGTTAAAGGAATTGAGTATGTGATTTTAGCACCTTATTCCAATGAATACAACGGCTATATCACTACTAATGAAGAATACCAGCTGCAACTTTACGAAGCAGGTCATAATGTTTTCGGGCAGTGGAGTTTAAATGCATTACAACAAAAATTTGCAGAACTGGCGGATGAATTTTCCAAACCGAAAGAAAGCAGAAACACAGACAACGGTGTTCATCCGGAAGTTTTCACACAGGAAGAATTAAAAAAACAAGCTTTCTTTCACAGCAGAAGAATCAGAAGAATACACAGAAAAGAAAATAATTAGTATCACCTCAAGCATAAAAAACATGAGCAAAATTTTTAAAAATGCGGACGAAGCCATACACGACCTCACAGATAATATGACTATTATTTTAGGTGGTTTCGGGCTATGCGGAATTCCTGAAAACAGTATTGCCGCTTTAGTAAAAAAAGGCGTTAAAGGCTTAACGTGCATTTCCAATAATGCAGGCGTCGATAACTTTGGACTTGGATTATTGCTGCAACATCATCAAATCAAAAAAATGATTTCTTCTTATGTTGGTGAAAATGCAGAATTTGAACGCCAGCTACTGAACGGAGAGTTGGAAGTGGAATTAATACCGCAAGGTACATTGGCTGAACGCTGCCGGGCAACTGCAGCCGGCATTCCGGCATTTTTTACACCGGCAGGCTATGGAACTGAAGTTGCCATCGGGAAAGAAGTGCGCGAATTTGACGGCAAAATGTACATCATGGAACAACGTTTTCATGCAGACTTTTCTATTATAAAAGCCTGGAAAGGTGATACAAACGGGAATTTAATTTACCGTGCTGCCACGCGTAATTTTAATTTACCAATGGCCGGTGCCGGAAAAATAACGATTGCAGAAGTGGAAGAATTAGTACCGGCTGGTGAGTTGGATCCTGATCAAATCCATACACCCGGAATTTTCATCAAACGAATTTTTCAGGGTGAACATTTTGAAAAAAGAATTGAACAAAGAACTGTAAAATCAATTTGAAAATTTATTGATTTGAAAATTTGAAACTTTTAAAATGCCCTCAAATTAAGAAATCATGTTAGATAAAAACGGAATAGCAAAAAGAATCGCCAGAGAATTACAGGACGGATTTTACGTCAATCTGGGTATTGGAATACCAACGTTGGTTGCCAATTATGTTCCTGAAGGAGTGAATGTCACTTTCCAGTCGGAAAACGGAATGCTGGGCATGGGCCCCTTTCCTTTTGAAGGCGAAGAAGATGCGGATGTCATCAATGCCGGCAAACAAACCGTAACAATTTTACCGGGTGGCGTATACTTTGACTCTGCCACCAGCTTTGCCATGATACGCGGCGAACACGTGGATTTAACAGTACTAGGAGCCATGGAAGTAAGCGAAACCGGCGATATTGCCAACTGGAAAATTCCCGGAAAAATGGTCAAAGGTATGGGTGGCGCGATGGATTTAGTAGCCTCTGCAAAAAATATTATTGTGGCTATGCAGCATGTTAATAAAGCCGGAGAAAGCAAACTCCTGCCTAAATGTTCATTACCCTTAACAGGTATTGGCTGCGTGAAAAAAATTGTTACAGAATTAGCGGTGATTGAAGTGACGAAAGATGGCTTCAAATTACTGGAACGTGCGCCGGGGGTAAGTGTGGAAGATATTCAGAAAGCCACGGAAGGCAAATTAATTATTGAAGGCGAGATTCCTGAAATGGTATTATAATTATCTCAAACATGAAAAAGCAATCTTTCATTTTACTATTATTCATTACGGGGCTTACATTAAGCTGTAAAAAAGAAAATCCAATAACACCATTAGATTTAAGCAGCGGTGATTATTTTATTTTTGGGGAATATGCAGGTTTTTGCTCGGAGAATTGCGCCAGGTTCTTTATCGTAAAAGATAAGCAAATATACGGCGACCTGAATGACTACTTTTATTCACCAGATAGTCTGAAATTCAATTCCTCACCGCTGGAAGTATCAAAGTATAACATAGCTGCTCCTTTATTAACTGATTTCCCGACCTATCTGGATAATCATAAAAATGAAACTTTTGGTTGCCCGGATTGTACAGATGGCGGAGCTGTCTATATTATTTTAAAACAAGACGGTATTATTTCGCACTGGAATGTCGACAACTTCATAGAAAATCAGCCGGAAGAAATCAGGGACTATATCGCCCGGATGCACACCTTAATTGCTGACTTACAATAACGGAATATCTATAAACAACTTCACATTACCGTCTGCTCCTTTGGAACGTTCTTTCATCGCATTTAATTTCTCTACATCATTGCAAATAATCAGGAACAAATAATCATCGTTCAGAATACTTTTCTTTGTTTTCTGATATGGATCGCCAGCATATGAATTCAGGTTAGTGACTTTACATTTATAGGTTTTATTGTAGTGGGAGGCAATACCTCGCAATAAAGTATCCACGTTTTCCGGCGAACCGGTTATCATAATCGGATATAAGATATTATCCGTCAGTTTCAATTTAGCCAATGCCTTAAATAATCCCTGCGGATTTTCCAGTTGGAAAGCAAAATATTCACCCCAGTTAATGGCAAAACAAACGGCATCCATATTGCCGTTTGCATCCGGCACCATATATACAGCAGAAGATTTAGAGTATGCACAAATTTTTTCCAACGTTTCTAAAAATTCTTCTTCTGATTTGATATGATAGAATGCATAATGCTCTTTTTGCTTTCGTAATTTCTGATAAAATGCTTTCAGTTTTTCTATGTCTTTGGTTATATCAATACACTTTTTAAACGCATCCTTATTTCCGAATACTTTATTGATATGTGTATTATTAGAGAAAGCCCATTTTTCATAATGCTTTTCGTACAACTTGGTATTTAACTCCAGCGCTTCGTTGATTGCCTGATTTTCTTTGCCCATAGCACCATACGTAAAGGCAATATTTTCCTCCACTCCTACGATGCTGTGCATAATGCTAAACATCAGCGTAAATATTTTTTTACGGCGGTAGATTTTCTTATTGTTCTCCACGCGCTCACTTACGCGAAGCATGTTGTAATAATAGGCATCATAGCGTTGTCCTTCGTGATATACATCCATACGATTTACGTGAATGTAGCCCACCACATTATATTCGCGCTTTCCGTTTGCATTTGTTCCCTGCGGATGCAACACTAAAACAACCAATGCATTATTATTTATCGACAAAACAGAATCCGGAAAATTATGAAAATATGCCTGAAATGCAAACTTACCTTGTCCTTTGTTATTAATATGCTTTTCAGGAACAGAGATTATATCCTTACATTGATGAAAGAAATACTTGGTATCCGGCACATAACCTAACACATCTAACACATCACCCATTTGTGGCAGGAAGTTAATATCGGTTACGACAATCTCCAACGGTTCTTCAAAAATATCATAGGAATCAATATCCAGCACCTGATAAGAGAAGGTACCATCGGGATTTTTCTCTACTCTTTTATAGTTTCGTTTTTGCATAAAAAAAATTGATAGGCAAATTTATGGCTGAATCTTGATGTACCATATTGTTGTTCGTAAATTTATTGCTGCATTAACGATGTTTTAATTGGAATATCGTAAAATACCAATTTATCAGTAGTCAGTACTTAGTAGCAAAAATAGCATCTTAAATTAAATAGAAACCTAATCTGTAATTAACTGAGCAGTTTATACATTTTACCCGGCAGCGAAACAATCAATCCTTTCATTTCCATTTGTAATAAAACACCTGAAAGTACGCTTTGTGATAATTGAATTTTCGCCGTCAGTTCATCAATATGAATCTTTTCAGTTTCTTTTAAAATATCGTACACAATCTTTTCATTATCGTTTAGCTCTACAAATAACTGCGGTTGTATTTTTTCTTTTGTAACACTACTTTCATCTAAATCCCAGTTCATGGATTCTATAATATCTTTCGCGCAAGTGACAAGATTTGCTTTATGTTGTTTAATAATTTTTAAACAACCAGCCGAATATTCATCCGTCACTTTTCCCGGAAAAGCAAAAACATCCCGGTTATAATTATTGGCAATTTCTGCGGTAATTAAGGCTCCGCCGGCAATGGCTGATTCTATAACAATGGTGGCATCCGTCATACCCGCCACAATTCGGTTTCTGCTGGGAAAATTCTGACGATCAGGATTAGTTTCACTTAAAAAATCAGAAACCAATGCTCCATTTTGTTGTAATTTTTCTGCAACACTTTTGTGTTGTGCCGGATACAACCTGTCTAATCCGTGCGCCAGTACCGCAATATTCTGCATATCGTATTTAAGTGCTGCTTTGTGTGCGCAAATATCAATGCCGAAAGCCAGTCCGCTGACCAGATTTACATTATACCCCGCCAAGTCCGCTATCAGATTTTCGGTAATTTCTCTTCCATACTCTGTTGCATGGCGCGTGCCGACAATATTAACGAAGCGTTCTTTATTAAAGTCAAAATTCCCCTTACTAAAGATAAACAAAGGTGCATCTACACAATTCAGCAAGCGTTTGGGATAACGTTTATCATAATAAAAAAGCGTTTCAATTTTATGCTTCTCAATAAATTTCAATTCCTGTTCTGCGCGTTTAAGTGCCTCATAGGTATCCTCAAATGCAGCTGCCAGTTTTGGACCAATACCATTTATTTTCTGCAGTTTTGCCTGGGACAATTTAAACAACTTTTCAGCACTGCCCGCATAACTAATCAGTTGTTTAGCATTTGAATCTCCAACCCCTTTTAACAGACTCAGGGCTATTCCGTAAAACAATTCATTATTCATCACTCATTGAGAGACAAAAACACTTTGAATTCCATAAAAGTTGGAAAGATTTTTTTAAAAGAAAATTCAGAAATGAAAATTAATAATCCGTATAGCGGTTAAACATATTGGTACGAAGGCTGATACCTAAGAATAAATTGTTTTGTTTTAAAAACTCGTTTTTTTGATACCGGTAATTTACGAAGGCTTCAACAGCCAGATTAATTTTAGGATTAATCAGATAACCTCCGCGTGCTTCTACATTTATTAAACGTGTTTTCACGCCTTGCAGAAAATAATTAGCATATGCAGTTCCTAAATTTGGTGTAATTAAAAAGTCAGAAACAAAGATATTGCTGCCGTTATGCTCATAGGTTTTATCTAAGCCCTGCACCACATACTGGAATTTAGCGGAAGCAGTCCAGTGTTTATACCAGTAATTGATAAAGGTAACCGACTCTAAGAAATTTGCCCCCAACGGATGTGCCAGTGACTGATTGAAGTTGGTATAACTTTGTTCAGGTGCTTTATGTGCGTATACAAACGGACGGACCACATTAAATTCTGACTGAACATCTAAATGCTTTACCTTAAAAATATCATACCCTTTGTAACCAAATTGGGCGGATACTTTTGTTCGGTAAAAGCCTTTTCCTTTTCTTGCCGCTCCTACATCCATATCATCCAGCATAATCTGTGTGTAGAAAATTTGTTTTGGAGATGCTTTAAATTTCATCCCGATTCCCAAAACTACGTTATCCGGAGATCCCAGTGCAAATTCCACTGGACGAATAAACGCCACCGGAATCAAATAACTGAATTCGATACCACGAACACGGTTTGAATCCGCATGAAACCAGGTTACTCCCTCAAAAAAGGTGAACTGCATCCATTTAGCCACATCTACAGTAATTAAATGGTAGGTTCCGTATTTCGTTTTAAAGTCTGATGGATTGTTACTTACATTAAAGCCATTAATAGGACCATAACGCATTACATTCAACAGGTATACATATTTTATGCGCCAGAAATTCGTGGTTAGTTTTAAGAAAGGTGTATTAGAGGCATTATCGCTCAAAAACAAAGAACGGTAGCCATCGCCCCAGAATTGCTTATCGTTTCCTACCTGTAAATTAAAATATTTGTTAGGCGAATAAGATAAATAACCGGAGAACATCTGTGAATTTACTCTGTCGCCTTTGAAAGTAGCTTTTCTATAGCCCGGCAACACACCATATTGTGACGCGTAGTTATCGACCTGTTGCAGATAATTTTCTGTAACCCCCTGATAGGTAAAGGATAAAGAAACCTTTTTACCGAGATTCGCATCAAACTTAACACCGTAACCTGCAGTGTATCTCAGTTTTTTGGAGTTAATATCATATCCGAATTGCATATCCAGCACGGGATTGATAGCAAAATAAAATTTCTTTTGTTTGGAAGCCACAGAAATCAAATCTCCTTTCAGTATACCGAATTTGAATCCTGATTTAGAGGAATCCGTATCAAAACCTAATTCCTGCAAGGCTGAATCTCCAATAGCTGCAGCTACTTCTGCCATATTGTATGGCTTGGCTGCTGTAATAAAATGAGAAGATGAATTAATATATCTTTCCAGTCGATTCTGCATTTCATAATTCAACGGAAAATTGAGTTGCTGAGCAATTGCAGAAAAGGCAAAAAGGAAAACTATAACGGAAAGTATTTTTTTCATCGGTAAACTGTGCGCTAAAATAATTGTTTAAACTATAATAAAATAGATTAAAAGCAAAAAGTTACACCCAAAAGCTAAATTCGTGGCTTAATTCATTAAAATAAAGGAAACTACATGAAGTTCTCGCTTAAAAAAAATATTAAACTGATTAATTTCTATCCGCCTTACATGGGCGCAGGAATTTCGTTAAAATCGGTAAATGACGATTTTACGCAAATAAACGTGCAGCTGAAAATGCGATGGTATAACCGGAATGCTGTGGGTACACATTTTGGCGGCTCCTTATATAGTATGTGCGACCCATTTTATATGTTTATTCTGATGGAAAACTTAGGTAAAGATTATATCGTATGGGACAAAGCCTCGAACATAAAATTTAAGAAACCGGGACTAAAAACAGTAACGGCAACTTTTGAAATACCAAAAAATCAGATTGCGGAGATAAAGAATTTTGTTGACACAAACGGCAAAGGCGACTTTACTTTTTTTACCACTGTAAACGGAGAAAATGGTGAAGTGATAGCGGAAGTGGAGAAAGTAGTATATGTTAGAAACAAGCATTTTATAAAAAAATAAGGCATCGCCTGAGCAATGCCTTCCTGTATATATTTTTGCTGATATTATAATTTGGATCTGGTCCAGGTATCAGATTTACCAATAAATTTAACTTTACAAACGTACCCGCGCAAATGCAGTGTGCCATCCGGATTCAGTGCCATTTTACCGCAATACACGGTTCCTTTTTTATATACATTTCCATTAATAAATTCTTTTTCCGTTTCGTCCCATTTGAAGTTATAAACGGTTTTCAATCCCAGTACCGGCACGTTACGTAAAGCTGGATTATCATTATCTACATCCGTTCTTGGCTTGCCATTTTTATCATTGGCTTCTTTCATCCACACAACCCTTCCTTCAATTTCACCTGCTGCTGTTCTTTTTAATTCGATTTTATAATCTTTATCTCCCACCAGCCAAACGCCTGCGATGTTGGGTTCTCCTGCCATTGCAACGAATTTGCCTGCCAGTAAAATTGCAAATACGATAAGAATCTTCTTCATTTTAAACTATTTTGATTTGAAAAATACAGATTTTTTTACTTTTACTATGTAATTTTCAATTTTTGTGCCAAGATTTATACTACAATCTTTTTCTTCTGAAAAACGACTTTATGAGTTCAGAGGCTTCCGCTTCCAGTAATCCTCCCTGTATTTCAAATAAATCAGGTGCTGATTTCCGGTGTGAAGAATCGGAAGCGGCGAAAACTACTTTCTGGATTTGAGCTTCACGTATAGCTCCTGTACACATCATACAAGGTTCCAGCGTAACGTACAAGGTACATTTATCGAGATATTTACTGCCCAGCAAATTGCAGGCCGCCGTGATGGCGAGAATCTCGGCATGTGCTGTCGGATCGTTCAGTTTTTCCACCTGATTGTAGCCTTTCCCTATAATTTTATTTCCATACGCCACCACGGCACCAACGGGAACTTCGTCCTCTTCAAATGCAGTTTTAGCTAATTTTAACGCTTCCTGCATGAAAAATTTATCAAAATCCAACATTCTTTTAGTTTTGGTAATTGAAGATAGAACTTTTAGACGTACTTTTATGTTGGAAATTTTAATGTGTAATAATCTGTCATTTTTTCCAACTAATTATTTTGAAAATCTTTACAAGCAAATGAAGCAACTCTTTAAACTCTTTAGCATATCCGTTTTGTTTCTTAATTTTTCTACAATTTCCCATGCTCAAGAAGTCTGGGACTGGCAGAAATGTATTGAGTATGC
Organism: Sphingobacteriales bacterium; assembly: GCA_016721245.1. GTDB lineage: Bacteria > Bacteroidota > Bacteroidia > Chitinophagales > JADIYW01 > JADJSS01. Next base: position 410,210 of record JADKIQ010000003.1, on the reverse strand, counting down.
ACTGAAAAATAATATACAACTCAAACAATCGGATTTAAATATTCAACTGGGTGAAAGCACGGTGCAAAGCAACCGCATGAATTATTCACCTAACATCAACGGAAGTTCCAACTACAGCCTTCGAATCGGTAATAACTTTAACTTTTTCACCAGCACCTACGAACAACAGCAGGTACACTATCAGGATTACGGATTGAATGTTTCGCAACCCATTTTTGACGGATTGGTGACACCGAACAACGTAAAGAAAAGCAAACTGGATTTACAGGCATTAAAACTGGATCAGGAAACACTGAAGAATAATATCCAGTTACAAATCCTGACGGCATTCTTAAATATTATGAATGCAAACGAGCAGCACCAACAAGCTATCAACCAGAGAGCAAGTACGCAGGACCAGTACGAACGCACCAAAGCACTGATAGAAGCAGGTGCTGCAGCTGAAAAAGCCTTACTGGATATTGACGCGCAACTGACCAGCGAAGACTTAAGCATTTCACAGATAAAAAACCAGCTGGACTTAGCTTATTTAAGTTTAAAAATTATTTTGCAATTAGATGTAAAACAAACTATCACCGTTAAAATTCCGGAACTGCCGCAAGATTTAAATATAGGAAATCTGGAAGATGTACAAACCATTTATGCAGATGCCTTAGGTTTAAGACCGGAAGTAAAAAGCAGTCAGCTGAAAATTGAAAGCGCCAAGAAACAAATTGCAGCTGCCAGAGGAAATTATTATCCAACCCTGAGTTTTGTGGGCAATCTGAATACTTTTTTCACCACTCAGAATAAAATCAGCAATCAACTATTAACCGGTAACACTACTGCCGTTGGCTTTGTGGAAGGAACCTTACAGCGTGTTTTAATTCCTGAGACAATAACCACACAGTCTAAAAATCCATACAAAAACCAACTGAATCAAAACCTGAATTACGCATTTGGCTTAACGCTGAATGTTCCGATATTCAATAAGTTTCAGGTGCAGACTGCAGTAAAACAATCCAAACTGCAATATCAGAATGCCATTCTTACTGAGAAACAAACAGAGATAGATTTATTCAATACCATACAGCAAGCCTATTTAAAAGCGCAGGCTGCTATCGAGAATTTTAAAGCAGCACAAAAAAACATGGAGACGGCGACTAAATCCTACGATTATGCTGTTGAGCGTTTAAATGCTGGCAGCATCAACCAATTGGAAGTAAATCTGTCAAAGACAAATTTAGATAATGCCCTGTCTAAATTTACACAGGCAAAATATGAATATCTATTTAACACCAAACTCTTAGATTTTTATCAGGGCAAAAAAATTGAATTATAGCAGTAAACTTATACCAAATGAAAAACAATAAACTTCTCTATATCCTTGGAATCGTTACCATCGCGGCGCTGATTGCTGCATACTTTGTTGCTAAGAACAGAAAAGACAAGAGCGGAAAAGAAGTAGAAATACAGGCGGTTGCCAAACGCACGATTATACAAACGGTAACAGCCAGCGGAAAAATATATCCGGAAGAAGAAGTAAAAATCAGCTCCGATGTTTCAGGTGAGATTATTGAATTAACGGTAAAAGAAGGCGACATTGTACACAAAGGCCAACTGTTGGCGCGTATCAAACCGGAAAGCTATCAGGCGGTGGTAGAACAAAGCGTGGCGCAACTGGACAATACCAAAGCACAGCTTTCCACATCAAAAGCAAGAATCGCACAGGCGAATGCCATTGTATCGCAGGCACAGGCGCAATACGAAACTTCTCAGGCAGCCTATACCAGAGCGCAGGAATTATTCAGCAAAAAAATAATTTCCAAAGCTGATTTGGAAAGCGCGGAATCCGCGTATAAAACATCCAAAGCGAATGTAGAAAGTGCCAAGGCAGATTTGGAAGCAGCCAAACATACTTCCGATGCGGCATCTTACACCATCAAAGCGACGGAAGCAACTATTAAAGAAGCAAAAATCAACTTAAATAAAACAACCATTTACGCACCGATGGATGGTATTATTTCTTTGCTGAATGTAAAGAAAGGAGAAAAAGTGGTGGGTACACTGCAAATGAGCGGAACGGAAATGATGCGTATTGCCAACTTCGATAATATGGAAGTTCGGGTGGATGTGAGTGAAGGCGAAATTACCAAAGTAAAACTAAACGATACAGCTACCATTGAAGTGGATGCATACCTCGACAGAAAATTCACGGGCATTGTGACGCAGGTTGCCAATTCATCCAAAGGTGCAGGTTCTGCCATGGTGAGTGCCGATCAATCGACTAACTTCGTAGTTAAAATAAGAATACTGAAATCTTCATATGAAGACTTACTGAAAGAAAATCTAAAACCATTTTTACCGGGTATGTCTGCCACGGTGGATGTTAAAACCAAAACCAAAGAAGGCGTATTAGCTATTCCAATACAGGCTGTAACAACGAAAGATTCCGTATATAACGGTTCTAATCACACGAAAGAAATTGTGTTTGTGCGACAAAACAATAAAGCCAAAGTACTGGAAGTGAAAACCGGCATTCAGGATGATTCCTATATCGAAATTACGGAAGGCTTGAAAGGAACTGAAACAGTTATTACCGGACCGTACAATACCATCTCCAAAGATTTGAAAGAGGGTGATAATGTAAAAGAATTGGATAAAACGAAAAAGAAAGAAGTGAAGAAGGAAGACGAGAAAGAGGATAAGTAGATTTTTTTATTAAAACTTAGACATCCAATTCCAATAACTTAATCGCATTCATACAAGCATCTTGTTCAGCTTCTTTTTTATTTTTCCCGGAACCATTTGCTCTGTCTTCACCGTCAATTTTTAAGGTTACGGAAAATATGCCTGTTTCATTGGGTGCCGTATGATGCACAAAAGCAATCTGTTTCTTTTGCGATTGTATCCATTCAATCAAATAACTTTTGGAATCGGAAATCTTTTTATGAAAATTCTCCGCGTCGAAATCATGCATCAGCAATTTTCCAATCAGTACTTCCATATCATGCATACCATAATCCAAAAAGTAAGCTCCCATCAAGGCTTCAAACGCATTGCCAATCATATCGGGCGCTTCATACAATTGCTTTTCAGATAATTTATGCCGCAAATATTTTGGTATTCCGATTTCAATACCTACTCTGTTTAGGTTTTTTCGATTTACAATGGAAGCTCTGGCTTTTGTCAGGGTACCTTCATCTTTTTTTTCCATTCTGTAATACAAGGCTTCCGCCACACAAAAATTAATGACCGCATCTCCCAAAAACTCCAGACGCTCATTCTTTTCTTCAATTTTTTTGGTGAAAGATGAATGTGTCAACGCACGGATATAATGCTCTTCTGAAGTAACGGGATACATGTTCACATATTCATAAATATCCTTAAAAAGAAATGTTGCTTCTTGTTGTTTGTGCGGGGAAAATAGTTTCTTGAAAAAGGAAAACATAAAAATAATTTGTGCTGTTAATCGATAAACCGTTTAAAAATTACAGAAGCATTATGTCCGCCAAAACCGAAATTATTGGACAACACTGCATTTACTTTTCGTGCCTGTGCCTTATTAAACGTAAAATTTAATTTAGCATCAAAAGCCGGATCATCAGTAATATGATTTATAGTTGGCGGAACCATATTATCCTGAATGGCCATCACGGAAGCAATAGCCTCCACAATACCTGCTGCACCCATCAAATGACCGGTCATAGATTTCGTTGCGCTTATGTTCAGATGATACGCGTGTTCTCCAAACAGTTGTTGTATGGCTTTCACTTCGGCAATATCGCCCAAAGGTGTAGATGTTCCGTGCACATTTATATAATCAATTTCTTCTAAAGTGGTATTAGCATCTTGCAGAGCTTCCTGCATCACCTCCACCACGCTCTCACCTTCCGGCTGTGGTGCTGTTATGTGGTATGCATCGGCGTTCATCGCTCCGCCGGCTAATTCCGCATATATCTTTGCACCGCGTTTTTGTGCATGTTCCAGGCTTTCTAATACGATACAGCCACTGCCTTCTCCCATCACAAAACCATCGCGGTGTAAATCGAATGGGCGGGAAGCTGTTAATGGATCGTCATTTCTTTCCGATAATGCCTTCATCGCGCCAAAAGCACCGATGGCCACTTCCGTTATGGATGCTTCCGAACCGCCGACAATCAACACATCTGCTTTTCCCAGACGAATATAATTCATGGCATCAATCAGGGTAATGGTGGAGCTTGCACAGGCAGCCACAACCGAAAAATTCATTCCCTTAAATCCGTATTTTATAGAAATGCCGCCACCTACAATATCCAGCAAGGTACGCGGCACAAAGAACGGACTGAAATATCTCGGATTTCTGCCATTCTGAAAATATTGAAACAGTTCTTCCTGAAAAGTCTGCACTCCTCCAAAACCGGAAGTAAACAAGACTCCAACGCGCTTTTTATTCAGTTCTGTAAAATCCAAAAGTGCCGCATCTTTAATAGCTTCTTCAGCAGTCAGCATGGCATACTGGCCAAATGCATCCAGCTTTTTGAGTTCTTTTTTATCGAAAAAATTATCCGGCTGAAAATCTTTGACTATGCAGGCAAATTTGGTGCGAAATTGTGTAGTATCAAATTGGGTGATGTTGGCTGCGCCGCTTACTCCGTCTGTCAGATGCTTCCAGAACAAAGGAGCTGAATTTCCTACGGGTGTAATGGCACCGACGCCTGTTACCACTACACGATTAAACTTCATAGGCTTATTTTATTGCATTAAAATACAAAAAAATGAAGAATGAGGTTCTCCATTTTATCTGAATAAAAAATTAAGTTACACGTTTGCTTCCAAATAAGCAATGGCTTCACCTACTGTTTTTATTTTGTCAGCTTGTTCATCAGGAATTATAATATTGAATTCTTTTTCAAATTCCATTATAAGTTCAACTGTTTCTAATGAATCCGCCTTCAAATCATTTTCGAAACTTGCTTCAGGAGTTACTTCGCTTTCTTCTACGCTTAGTTTCTCAATGATAATCTTTTTTACGCGCTCTGCAATGGTTGACATAGTCAATGTATTTTATAAAATTGATGTGCAAAATTAGGGTAATTTTTGATATTCTGTATAAAAGAAGGTTAAATTTAATTTTCAACCAACTACCTGAAAATCAACTACTTTAAAATGATTTAAGTTAAATGTTGAAAAACCATCTGATTTTTCATCTATTCCTTCCTTAAATTGCAACCTATTATATGGCAAAAAGACAATTTATAGATGTTGCGTTTGATTTTACCATTTGGGGAATTAACTCCAGCATGGAAGATTATCGCTTGTGTCTGCATCTGAATCAATACCTGAACTGGAATTTAAAACGGGTGCACGATATCGAATTTTATAGTCCGCAGATAAAAGCAGCTAAACATTTTAATGCCTACAAATACAAAAATGAAGCTGACTTTTACACACTGGAACTGATTCAAAACAAAAACACCGGAAATATCCTGATTCCGGAACTAAAAAATATTGATTTCCTGTTCTTATTAAACGGAGAAGATGACTATTTCGATAAAGAGGCGTTTTCTGCTTCACTGGCAAAAATCCCGGGTGTACAATCTGTAATGCCTATTGAAGTAAATTCTCTGAAATCCAAACACAATTTATTAATCAGACATTTTAATGAACAATCAAAAAAGAAAAACTAAAATAGTTGCTACAATCGGCCCAGCAAGTAACAGCTACGAGAAACTGGTAGAATTGTATCATAGCGGTGTGAATGTGTATCGTCTGAATTTTTCTCACGGGCGCCATGACGACCATGAACAGGTAATCAAACATATAGTAAAACTGAACGAAGAGTATAATGCACACGTTAGTATTCTGGCGGATTTACAAGGACCGAAACTGCGTACCGGATTAATGCAGAACAATGCGATTGAACTGGTGGAAGGTGAAAGTATTAAAGTAACCTGTGAGGACGTAATCGGAACCAAAGATTTAATTTCCGTCACCTACGAATACCTTGCAAAAGATTTAAGAGTAGGCGAATATATTCTGATTGACGATGGCAAACTGGAATTACAGGTGGCAGAAATCCTGAGTGAAAAATCAATCCGCTGCACCGTAACTGCCGGTGGAATTTTATCTTCCAAAAAAGGCTTTAACTTACCCAATACTAAAATTTCACTTCCCAGTTTAACGGAAAAAGACCGGGCAGATTTGGCGTTTATCTTAACACAACCGGTTGATTGGATTGCTTTGTCATTTGTGCGTACCGCAAAAGAAATTAATGAGCTCAGAGATATTATTCACCAAAATGATTCTTCTTTAAAGATTGTTGCTAAAATTGAAAAGCCGGAAGCGGTGGCCAATATCGACAGTATCATTAAAGCAACGGATGCGGTGATGGTGGCGCGCGGTGATTTGGGCGTGGAAGTGGCGATGGAAGAAATGCCGTTGATTCAGAAAAACATTATTCTGAAATGTATTGCGAATGCAAAACCGGTTATCATTGCCACACAGGTGATGGAATCCATGATTGATATGTCGAGGCCGACGCGAGCTGAAATTACGGATGTGGCGAATGGTGTGCTGGATGGTGCCGATGCCATTATGCTGAGCGGGGAAACGTCCGTGGGAAAAAATCCGGCAAGGGTTATTCAAACCATCGACAGAATTATCAGACGAACGGAGCAGGAAGATGAAATTTATCACAAACATCAGTTGCCGAACAAAGAATCTAAAACCTTCCTGTCGGATGCCATTTGTTTCAATGCCTGTACGATTGCCTCTGAAGTGGAAGCGAAAGCTATTAACGGAATGACATATTCCGGTTACACTGCTTTTATGCTGGCCAGCAACCGCCCGAAAGCTGCGATACATATTTTCACGAGCAACAAAAATCTGCTAAATCAACTGGGTTTGGTTTGGGGCGTAGATGTATTCTTCTACAATAAATTTGTCAGCACCGATGAATCTATTGATGATATCATCGGCATTTTGAAAAAAGAAGAAGTGGTGAGTTCCGGTGATATTATTGTAAGTACGGCCAGTATGCCGATTACCGGCCGCGGCAGAACGAATATGGTGAAGATTAGTAAGATAAAATAGATTAAAGAGCCAAGAATCAGGAATCAAGACTTTAAAAACATATAAAAATGCTAAATGAGAATTCTGATATTAAAGTTATTGAAGCATGTAAGATATACGAATTACTTGATTTAATTAAACGAAGACCTGATCTCCTACTAACGTCTAAATCTATATCCTCTCTCCTCAATTATATAAATGGTTATTTGGCGATTCCGTATAGAAATAACATGTATCATCAAGGAGAACAAGATATTGAGCAGTTTTGGAATTGGATTCATAACAAAGTTAAAACTGGTTCCGAGCGCTGCACAATATATAGTATTTTACTAATTGAATGTAATGGTGATGAAGAGAAGGCATTTGATAAATTTTTTGATTATTTAGATGAATTTAAAAGAAAACAAGTCTAAAATAAATTACTAAGCAAACACTACTAAATTCATGTTAAAAAGGTCGAAGTCATCCAATTTTGTAGTTTCTTAACATTTACGTGTTTGACAAAACCTTACAAAGTGTTTATCTTTACTTGGCATTCTTACTGAATGTAAACATATCCCTAAAGTCGTAGAAATTAAACACCCTTTCATCAAAATACATTTGATTATGAGAGGTTATATTTTATTTATACTGTGCTTGGTTTTCACTTTATCTTCTTTTGATTCATTTGCGAAAAGCAAAAGAAATAAAAGATCCGGCAGTAATGTTTATGTAAGTAAATATTACAAAGGTCATAATTGTCCCAAACCAAGAAAAATTATCAACGCGGTTTATTTCTAAACCGATTTCTGCCGGTTCACTTCATATAAGGCCATTGCTTTGTGTTAACCTTCTCTTCACTTCATATAAGGCCATTGCGGTAGCTACGGAAACATTATAAGATTCCAGTTCTGTATTCATCGGTAATTTCACCAGTTCGTCTATCAGCCGTATAACAGGATTAGAGATACCCTCATCTTCCGAACCGGCCACAATCGCCAGCGGCATTTTAGTATTCACCTCGTGTATAAACTTATCTGCAGTACCATCTAAACCAATCAGCTTGATGCCATTATTTTTGATATCTTTTATGGTGGCAATAATATTATCCACTCTGCAAACGGGAATTTTCAATAAAGCACCAGCAGAAATTTTCATCGCTACATCATTCACCGCCGCACTTTCTTTCTTTGGAAAAATGATAGCATGCACCCCAAGCCCTAAAGCTGTTCTGGCCAGTGCACCCAGATTTCTCACATCCGTCACATTCTCTAAAATCAGCAACAAAGGATCTTCTCCTTTTGCAAAGACAAAATCTATAATTTTTTGTACTTCCTGATATTCTATTAAGGCGGTAAAGGCCAACACACCCTGATGGTTTGCTCTTGACAAGGAATTTATCTTAACCTCAGGTACAAACTGATAGTAGACTTCTTTATCGCGGCATAATTGGATAATCTGCTTCACCACATCGCCGGTGGCATTTTTTGACAATAGCACTTTTTCTACTTCTTTATCAGATTGTAGTAATTCCAAAACCGGATTTCTGCCTGCAATAAGTTGTTGTTTCACGAATAGATTTATGGATGCAAGATACAAGATTAATAGAAAAAGCTGTTTACTAAAATAAAAAAGCTGCTCCTTTCGGAGCAGCCCAAGATAGTTCTAGACCAATTGGGGTTTGCGAACTTATTTCTTTAATAAATCTCTGATCTCAGTAAGCAATACTTCCTGTGCTGGTGGTGGCGCAGGTGCTGCAGGAGCTTCAGCTTCTTTCTTTTTAGTGGCATTCATGCCTTTAATGATTAAGAAAAGAACAAAAGCAACAATGATAAAATTGATTACGGCCGAAAGAAACATTCCGTATTTCACGCCTCCAAAAATGGTTAATTCTTCAATTTTGGACAAATTAGCTGCCTTTAATGCCGGAGACAACAACAACGGTGTAATTACATCATCAATAAATGAGCTTACAATTTTACCAAAAGCTCCACCGATGATAACACCGACTGCAAGGTCAACTACGTTGCCTTTCATGGCAAACTCTTTAAATTCTTTTAACATTCCCATATTTTCTAATTTTTAGTTAAATCAAATGTAATAAAATAATTTAACATTTCATACTACCTAAACACCTGCATAGGAACCGGTTGCGTTGGATCCAATGTCGAAGTTTGTACCAATCCAGGAAAAGCATCATATAATTGTTTCTTAAATTCTGCGTCTTTGTACATGATTGCCAGCATATCCATACGTTTCACCAGTTCTTCAGCCGATTTCTTTTCATTAGAATACAAGGCAGCAAAATCATTTGGTAAATTATAGAATCGGATACAATCTTTCAAATCCTTAATAAATAAGTCTTTGATAGGTTTTGCTTTTGCACCTGCATCCGCACGGTAATATAAATCAATCCACTGCACACTCAGAATATTAAAGAAACGGTTATTCGGTGAATAATAAGGTGCATTTACATACTGGAATTCCTTTCTTGCCTGTTCCAGCACTTTCACCGCATCTTCTTTTCTGTTGTTTCTGATTAAATCATCCGCAATGCTGAAATGAACACTTTTCAGTGTATTCATAATTCGGGAAGAGTTTTCATCCACAAACATTTCGCGCTCGCCCAAACCACCGTATTTGAATTTCTGTGTAACGATATCAAAACTCTTTTGTGTGTTCATGGCATAATATCCTCTCTGATTCTCCTCAAAGCGGCATGGCACTAAACGCATGATTTGACCTTCCTGTACCAGGTATTTTTCCAGTCCATTATAATACTCTCCGTCAACCGTATTCGAGAAACAGATAGGTCTGCTCCAGTCTGCAGCAGCAATCATAGCCAGCATCGCCAAATCGTATTTGATGATTCTGGTTTTGCTTAAATCCCAGGTAATCTCTTTAACCATTTTACTTCTAAACTGCTCCGGCACTATGTTGTATTTCTCAACTGCCGCTGTATCCACTTTTAATTTCAGTTTGGTAGTTGGCAAATAATTTACCGCTTCTCCTCTGCTGGTTGTCGCTTTAAACTGCGCATCATCGCTTAGTACAAAAGTCATGATATTCTGTATATCATAATACTGATTAGGATCCGCAAAACCTGACTGATCATTGAACTGAATCATATCTCTGTTGTTACCGCGATATTTATCCGATGTAAAATCTTTATAGAAAGGTACAGGACCGGATTTGTTTTCTGCATGACGCAGGAAGTCTATGTACCAATCTACACCTAATAAACTTAGATTGACAATTCTGACGTCTGTTCTGATACCCTCCACTTCCTGTGCGTACCACAACGGATAAGTATCATTATCGCCCTGTGTAAACAGGATGGCATTCTGCGGACAACTTTGCAGATAATTGTTTGCAAAATCACGCGCCATAAAACGACCATGACGATTGTGGTCATCCCAGCCTGCTTTGCCCATGATATATGGCACAACCAGACAGAAGATTGTAGCTGCTACCGCCACCGGAACTGCCGGTAATTTCTTTCTCAGATAATCATAGATGGCTAATACGGCCAATCCTATCCAAATGCAGAATGCATAGAAGGAACCTACGGAACCGTAATCCCGTTCACGTGGTTCACGCGGCGGCTGATTCATGTAGACAATCAACGCAATACCGGTTACCAGAAATAACAACCCGAAAATAAGGGTGTATTGTTTGTTCTTATTGTACATATATACCAAACCAATGATACCCAGTAATAATGGCAACATGTAAAATTTATTGCGCGCTTTCTGATTTAGAATCTGCTCCGGCAAGCCTTCCTGTGTACCACCTAAATGTAAATTATCTACAAACGGAATACCGCTTAACCAGTCACCGTTCATACGTTCATTGCCGGGTGTTCCCTGCAAATCATCTTGTCTTCCTGCAAAGTTCCAGAGAAAATAACGCCAGTACATATAACGCAGCTGATAATGGAAGAAATATTTTAAGTTATCAGCAAACGTTGGTTTGCCTTGCAAGCCCGTCCAGTATTGAAATAATGCCTGCGCACTTTCACCATCGTTGGTGGGTCCCATACGCGGGAATATCATTTCGTCTTCCGCATTGTAAGTGTACTCAATTTTTTCGCCTTTTACTTCATAGCGTTTGGTTTTAGCATCCGGGTAATAATCCTTTCCGGTGCTTTTATAACCCGTAGGCTGTGCATCAAACAAGGGGCCTTTCACCAAAGCTCTGGTTCCGTATTGCTCACGGTTTAAGTAAGACAATAAACTAAAGGCATCTTTCGGTGCGTTCATATTAATCGGTGGATTTGCAGCCGCACGGATGGGCACCATTACATAAGAGGAGAATCCTATAAAAATTACCAGAAAACATACTGCAAACAATTGTAAATCGGCATGTTTAATCTTGTGTGAATAATAAATCAGGAAAGCTAAGATAGCAAACAACAATACCCAGGCAAAAACAAAACCTATGTTAAACGGCATTCCTAAGCCATTCACAAAAAAGTATTCAATATTTCCGGCAATTTTTAATGCACTTTGTACTACGCCTATCTGCACTATTCCCAGACATATAAACCCTACCACAAAAGCTATAATAAAACCTAATGTGCTTGGTTTGAATTTTTTGAAATAATAAATCAATACGGCTACCGGAATAACCAGCAATGATAACAAGTGAACTCCTAAGGAAACTCCAATCATGTAGGCTGCAAACACCAGCCATCGGTTTCCGTGCGGTTTATCTGCTTCTTCGTTCCATTTCATTACCGCCCACAATACAATTGAAATAAAGAACATGGAAGATGCGTATACCTCGCCTTCTACTGCTGAAAACCACATGGTATCGGAAAAAGAACAAGCCAGTGCACCCACCGCTGCTGAACCAACAATAGCAACAACATCACCTGTAGTTAACTCTTCGCCTTCTCTTGCAATCAGGTTCTTCGCTATCATGGCAATTACAAAATACAGGAATATAACAGCACCTGCCGTCATCAAACCAGACAGGAAGTTGACCATAATCACAGGATTATGAGGATTGAAGAGGGTGAAAATTCTGCCTAAGAGCATGAAAAGTGGTGCCCCCGGCGGGTGAGCTACCTGTAACTTATATACACAAGATGCGAATTCTCCGCAATCCCATAAACTACCTGCTGATTCTAACGTGGATGTGTACTGCCAGAGTGAAATTGCAAAAACAATAAAGCCGACAACGGCATTTACCTGTTTGTATTGTTTGTTCATTAAACTGAATTTTGAACAAAAATAAAAAAAATAAGCCGTTTTTAGCTTCTTATGAGTTGTGAATAAATGTGAATGTTAATAAAGATGGAGAATCGGACCCTATTTATCTATTAATGATAAGAAGTTGAGCCGTTTTGTTGTGCTAATTTCTTCTTTGCTTTCTTTTCTTTGCGTTCCTGTTTGGCTTTTTTGCCTACGCCCCAGGTTCTGGAGATATTAAATCCGATGTGAATATCGCCTTTCCAGAATTTTCCGGTAGTTTCGCGCATGAAACCCGTTTCATACATCGCCTGTGCATTGGTAATCTGAAACTGGAACACATGGCCGCCGGTTACTACATCCAAACCGAGTGCAAAAGCGTCCTGATATCCCGCTCTGCTGCTTTTATTGCCTATTCTCGCATAATACTCCGCCATGAAGTGCATTCTTTTGGAAAGCTTCACCCGCACTCCTGTTCCTAATACAAACATTGTATTTTTTTCCTGAAGCGATGTTACCAGATTTTTGTGCGTAACCGTAGGCATTAATTGCAGAGAAAACCAGTCGTTGAATTTTCTGGCAATCATTAACTGAAAAGTATAGGATAATCTGGAGCTGAAATAGTTTGTTCTTGCCTGATTTTTATATTTGGCAGTACTGATAGCCATGTTGCTGTAGAAACACATAGACAATGGCATACCTTTCTGTTTCTGTTCTAAGAAGCGGTATTTCACGTAGCCGTCAAATGTTTTATTATAGGTATTTCTGCCAAGCCCTACTGTAAGATTATCTAAAATTCCATATTCAAATCCCAGACGAATGGATGCCTGATCGAGCCCGAAAAATTCGCGCCAGCCTGCATTCACTCTTCCGAAACGGTGTGAGATAATCATGGCCATCGTTTTTTTATTGATGGTTTCAACTGTTTGCCCGTTGATTAAATGCGTTCCGCCAAAGGTGCTGTAAACCTTTATTTTCTTTGGATTGGGAGGTGTAACTAATGAGCCTTGAATAGCATCCAGTTCATCTAATAAAGAAACAGAAGAAGACGGAGCAGAATCGAGAGCTGCATTATTTTCTGAACGAAGCACATACATGGTGTCATACCGTACTTTGTAGACCGTATCATATTGTTGTGCCTGTGACACAAACACCTTACAGAACAGTATTAAAATAAAAACTCTCTTCATAAACTGTTTTAACGAACATAGGGTGTCATCACCGCATTAATGTCAATATCTACTGTATTACTTATTTTTTTCAGGTAATCGTTCGGAACGATGACGCCGTAATCAGAAAGCAAAATTGAAAATTTTGAACGGGCAATTATTTTACCTGCAGAAACTTCAATAATTCCGGACTGTTTCACTTGTTTTGTAACGCCATGAATCGTGAGCTTACCATCCACCGTAACATTGTATTTGCCATTTTTTTTGTAATCTAACGGAGTGGTAATTTTTCCTTCAAATGTGGCATTCGGGAATTTATCAGAGTTTAGATAATCATTATTAAAGTGATCGGCCATCGCCTGTTTTTCAAACTCAAAACTTTTGATAACCACTTTCAGGGCAAGATCTCCCGTCTGTGTATTCAATATGCAATTGGATACTTTATTTTCTGAAATTATTTTTTCTACAGGAGCAACAGACGTAAATGTTACTGTTGCATTTCTTGTGAAATATTTTTCCGACTGTGCAAACATAACCTGCAGCAGAAATATAAAAGCAATCGTAAAACTGTTTTGTTTATTCATAATTTCAGTACTTTAATTATTTTTTTGACCTTGTTTAATCCAAACTTCAATATCACTGATAGAACACTTGTCGAGCTTACTACTTCCTCTTGGCATGGCAAGCGCCTGTCCGTTTTGTTTAATGGAATTCAACAGTACATCCGGATTTTCAAAAAGATAAGTTCTTAAATTGGCATATCCTTCCAGTACCAATCCTTCTCCGTAAATAGGTGCGTTTACAAGACTGTGGCAGTTGTAACAATTAACTGACAAAACAGGCACCACATCGGAAGAATATGACATTTGCCGTGTTGTATCACAAGGCAAATCGGGATACAATACCTCTTCCTTGTCGTAATAACAAGCCGTACAGAATGAGGACAAAACTGCCATCAAGCCCATAACGAAAACCGGTGTAAACTTTTTAATCATACTTAATTGTTAGGTGCTCCGTCTTCTATCCATTTACGTATCTGAATAATCTCGCAGGGCTGCATGCTCACCACTCCCGTCGGCATTTTCAAAACCCCTTCCGTAGCTGTAATAGACTGATACAATTTATTACTGTCCACCATTGCTTTTATTTCTCTGTAACTGCTCAGCAATACATTTCCGGAATTATAATTCCCGTAATGACAACCTGTACAATACTTATTAATCAGCGGACCGATATTTCTTCTGAAAGTATAATTTACGGTATCACAACGACCCTCACAGGCCGTGTTGCGTGCACTATCCTGCACCCATTTTATGATATTATCTCTTCCCTGTGGCGGAATTCCGTAATTGAATGGCGGCGGCATCGGGACTAAATCCAGCAAAAAGAAAACCCGGCAGATTTTACTGTTGAGCGGATCACCCGGCTTAATAATGTTCACACCTCTCACCTTAGAATTCATGATGGCATCATAATTTGACAAATCAATAAATGCAGCAGGACCTTTATTATCATGGCAGCCGGGAACTGCGCACGTTGAGTTAATATACGGCATTACATCATTCACAAAATACACCTTGTTAGCATCACAGGGCGGCAAAGGTTCCGGCACTTTTATTTCCACTTTATCAGGCTCGTGCGTGCAGGAACTGACCGTAAAAAAGCCAGATATTGCTAAGCAAAAAAGTGCGATTGTATATTTTATTTTGTTAAAGTGCATTTATCTATTTTAATCTCTGCCGGAATCATAAATGTTTCATCATTAATAATATAACCACTGTAAATACCCTTTATAGTTGTGTTGTCTCCCTGTTTTAACTGCTGCACATCCTTTTTTGCATCTAAAATACAATTGGCTATAATAATAAAATCACCTCCTGAGTCAAAAATTACGGTACATACACTGTCATTTACTTCCGTTTTTTTTACAGTTCCGTTCAGTTCCAGTATCTTGTTTTCGTATTTTATATTTGCTTCCTGTTGATTTTCAGTAAAGTATTTAAGTAAATCTTTGTCGCTTATTTGAATATCCGCTTTCTGATCCGCAATCACCTTAATTGGCTTAAAATATATGTATGCGGCATAACCTGCTCCAAGCAATAGAACAGCAATTATCAGGTATAATATTGCTTTAAGCGTTTTTGACATTTGAAGCTAAACACAAGACTGATTAAATTGTTCAACAGTTGTATATACAAACAAGATAAAGTTTTTTTAATAATCTACTTTGAAATTTTTTCGTTTTTGTAAAAAAAATCCATAAATTTGCACTCCGAAACTGACCGATGGTGTAACGGTAGCACAGAAGTTTTTGGTGCTTTTAGTTGAGGTTCGAATCCTTGTCGGTCAACAAGTCCTGAAGAAATTCAGGACTTTTTTTATTTTTTGGTGAAAACATAAATCAGACTGGAGTAATTTCCGGTCTTTCTGGCTGACCAGTTACTCAAAAATCCATTCTTAATTGCTTTTAAGATAGCAGCTATTTTACCTGATTTTTTATACCACTCACTATGCAGGGAGATGTAGTAGGAATCAAAAATTAAAGGGTAGGTATTTTCCAGCTTAAATCCTAAGCGGTCCATAAGCGTGGAAATTGTTTTTTTGTTGAAATGATATAGATGACGCGGAACATCATATGCCGACCAATATTCCTGATAAATAAGTCTGTCCAGCGCGTCTACATTGGGAACACTAATCACCAGAATTCCTTTTTCGTTTAACAATTTATGGAAACCTAGTATCACTTCATCCAAATTATGAACATGTTCTAAGACATGCCACAGCGTAATCACATCAAACGATGCATCCGGAAAATTCGTTAATTCCTCAGGAGCTTTCAGGAAAACACCATGCTGATCCAAGGCAATCTTGCGACATGTAGCATCTTGTTCCACTCCAGATACCTGTGTAACTCCCTGTGATATGCAAAAGGATAAAAAATCACCCGAAGCCGCTCCATAATCCAGGAATGTTGATGATTGTATATTTCTGTTTAGGTGGCTCGCAATTCTGTCCATCTTCTTATTATACATGTGATTTCTTACGAGTCTGTATAATTTATGAAAAAAGGATGTGCTGGATGTATGGTGCGACATATAATTTGCCGACTGATAATATTTTCCTATTTCATTAATATCGGGTCTTGGATTGGTAAATACAAATCCGCAGTTATTACATTTTGCTGTAGAAAAAGATTCCTGACTCACATAATAATCTTTCAGATTACCATTCGCTGATATATCATTACTTAAGCAACAAGGACACTGTTGTAAATTTTCCAATCTTTCGTTTATTTTATTTTGATAATAATTCCGTGACCGTTGAGGTTATGAATCCTAACAGCATCCGGTCTTTGTAAATATTCATTTACGAGTAATGTAATTCCTTTTGTTAATGGAAATCCGTAATCATTAAAAACAATTACGCCTCCAACAGACATGCGCTCCCAAACCCAGTCCATAATATCTTTGGCAGAAACATAGGCATCCACGTCAATATGCACCAGACAGAATTTTTCATTTTGCACCAAATGGCCGGTATCATCCGGAAAAATCCCCTGCAATAATTTTACATTACTCAGCCCGAATTCTTTTTCTACATGATTTTTTACAAACTGTAAAGAGGTATCACTGTGTTCACCGCCTTTGTAGTGATTATCTTCTGAGGTACCTGCTTTCACCACACCTTCAAACGTATCGCAGGAAAAAATGGTTTTATTGCTGCCCATTTGTTTCAGCTTAGAACCCATCATAATAGAACTGGAACCACGCCACACACCTACTTCCAGTACATTCCCTTCTTTTGATGCAGCATTTTCCGCCAGTTTCCATAATTCCCAGGCCTGATAAAAATTCAACAGGGAATTCTTTTTCACTCTGGTATAAATATCTAAAAACTCTTTATCCAATACCCATGGTGCATAAGTAGCGCCGGGTGTAACCATCTGATATTCCTTATTCAAGAATCTGGAAATAGACAAATAGAAAATATGCTGTACTCGTGCAAATGCAAATATTAAAAAATTGATGACTTTCTTCATTTCTGTAATTATGTATTTCTGAATTTTTTGATGGTTTTAACTATAATTGGCGGCAGTAAATCATTGGCTAAATTAACTATTGAATTGAATAGTTTCATCTTGCCGGAATCTTGCCCGTCTCTGGTAGCAAATGTAGTGGTGATGCGTGCTTTATCGCCCACATTTACTTCGCCTTCCGGTCTGCCATTCGTATAATAATACAACGCAATAGAGCGTCGGCTTCTGTCGGGCGGGCAAGTGAGCGGATCAGGCAAGCCATGCCAGGAAAAATCAGTAGTAGAAAACATAGCTAAACGATTGAACGTTGGCAGGATTCTCGTTACACATTTACTCATATCCTTTTCCCATAATTCAAAATGACCGCCGTATTCCTCTTTCCAGTCTTCATTTAAATACACTAAAATATTTAAACGCCTGTCCAGTTTAGTGAGTTTATTTTTATGAAAATCCACATGCATTTTCAGGTAACCGCCCGGTTTTATTTCATGAAATCCGCCGCCTTCAAAATAAGGATCCGGAATTAATGTTTCTTTGATACCGGTAAGGTTTTGCAAAAATTCCAAAAATGGCTGTGAGTTTAAAAAATGTACAAATTCTTTTGTAACCGGTCCGAATCTGTATTCACCTTTAGTGGCCAGTTTCAACTCATTTGGATTTTCGTATTTGATGTCTTCTTTTGCTTTTCCGATTTCAGGAAACTCACTAATGATAGTTCGAAGCATTTCCGGATTAAATAAATCATCGAAATAGCCACTTGGAAATGGTTTAGCATTCACATATTCACCATGACGTGATTTACCTAATTCCACTAAATCGTGCACCGACATATTATTATTGAGAAAGTTCATTTTATTGGAATTTAAACAATCAAAGGTACAAAACTGATTGCTAAATCATTATTAAGTAATCCAAGATTATAGTCATAATTAGTGCTATCATTGCAAATACTGAATAAAACATCTAAATTTAGGCCAATATATTTGTTCATTAAATAATACCAAGCATATGTCATCAGCACAACCGGAAATAAAACGCGTTACCACACAAAAGCTACGCGAAATGAAAGAGCGTGGAGAAAAAATTTCCATGCTGACAGCCTATGATTTTTCTATGGCAAAAATACTGGATGATGCCGGTATTGATATATTATTGGTAGGCGATTCTGCTTCTAATGTAATGGCAGGTCATGAAACCACCTTACCAATTACACTGGATCAAATGATTTACCACGCACAAAGTGTGGTGCGTGCTGTAAAACGTTGTTTTGTAGTGGTGGATTTACCATTTGGTTCTTATCAGGGAAATTCACGCGAAGCCTTGAATGCTTCTATCAGAATTATGAAAGAAACCGGCGGACACGGTGTGAAGCTTGAAGGCGGCAAAGAAGTTGGGGAATCTATCATCCGTATATTAACGGCAGGCATTCCTGTAATGGGACATTTGGGTTTAACACCGCAATCCATTTATAAATTCGGCACCTATACCGTTCGTGCAAAAGAAGAAGAAGAAGCTGAACGTTTAATGGAAGATGCAAAATACCTGGAAAGCATAGGTTGTTTTGCGTTGGTGTTGGAAAAAATTCCGGCTACCTTAGCCCAAAAAGTTTCTGAAAGTATTTCCATTCCGGTGATTGGAATCGGAGCAGGTTCTCATGTAGACGGACAAGTTTTAGTAACACATGATATGCTGGGTATCACGCACGAATTCAAACCACGTTTTCTACGCCAGTATTTGCATTTATACGATGATATTAAAAAGGCTACTCAGCAATATATTGCCGATATAAAAAATAAGGATTTCCCGAACGAGAAAGAGCAGTATTAATACCAGAAAGAAAATTTGAAATCCCAGTTCATGGTGGCGGTGCGTAAATCCACATTATCCAGTGTGGCAAAATATTTTTCGCTAGTAATGATTTGTTTCGCCTTAACCATTCTGGGTTTTTCCGCCACATAATTTTTATACGCATCGGATAATATTAATTCCGGAACATGTTTTTGTACAGATGAAATTTCCATCGGACTTAGATAAGCATATACATAACATAAATAACAAGGGATTCTTACTGCTATTGCTTTTTTGCTGGTATTATCCAGTTCAAAGGTGCTTTTCCATATAATGATATTTCTGTTCATGGACGGAACAAAAACTATTTTTTCTTTAGTTACCTTATGATTCAGGCTTACACCTTCGTTACTGTATAGTTGCACGGCAGATACAGTTGAAATAAAGGCAATAAAAATTGAGAGAAAAAGGGTTAATTTTTTCATTTCAGGACTTTTATGTAAGAGTGAAATTACATAGAAAGGGTTGCAAAAGCAACAGAAAATTGAGAAATTAGCTCTTTAAGCCCCTTTATCAACCTGAAAATACCTATAAATTGTTACTTATTATTTTATAAATTTCATGTGCATTTTGTACAATCATAAATACTGAAATACTCGTTCATCTGCACCAAGACCACTGAAGAAATAAACGTTTTTCATTTTGATAAATTGAACAGATAGCTTCGTTCCTCGCTATGACGAAAAATCAATACGCTCTCACATTCTTGCCTTCCATGTAATTAATGAAGGCATTCAATGCCACGCGGTTACCGCCGGGCGTTGGATAGTCGCCGGTAAAATACCAGTCGCCTAAGTTATTCGGACAAGCAATATGCAAATTTTCAATCGTTTGATAAATCACCTGCACATCTGAAAAAATATGATTCGGTTTTACGATATCGGCAATCTTTGCAGAGATTTCTTCCGGGCTAAAAGGAGCATATACTTGTTTTACCAGATTCTGAACTTCATGCAATGGTTTCTGAATTTCTTCTTTGCAGTCTTTATACAACTGCTCCAAAACAGCATATTCATTTCTGTCTTTCCACAACTGAACGGCAGCCTGAAAAGCCACAAAACTGCCCATCTTACTCATATCTATACCATAGCAGTCGGGATAGCGAATTTGCGGGGCTGAAGAAACAACGATAATTTTTTTCGGCTGCAATCTGTCGAGCATCGTCAGAATACTTTCCTTCAACGTAGTACCACGAACAATAGAATCATCCAAAACGACCAGCGTATCCTGATTATTTCTCACCAGGCCGTACGTCACATCATACACATGCTGCACCAGATCATTACGCGAAGAATCATCCGTAATAAACGTGCGCATCTTCACATCTTTAATCGCAATTTTTTCCACACGCGGCATCACCGAAAGCTGCTCATGCAATTCCTCCGTTGTCTTTATTTCGCCGGCGTTAAATGCTTTTAATTTCCGTTGTATATGCTGCTTCTGAATTTCTTCCGTCATGCCGATAAACGCCACTTCGGCTGTATTAGGAATATAGGAAAAAACGGTATTCTCCACATCGTGTTGTACAGCATCTAAAATAGTAGGCACCAGTAATCGTCCCAGCATTTTTCGTTCCTGATATATTTCAAAATCACTGCCGCGCGAAAAATAAATACGCTCAAAACTGCAGGCTTTTCTTTCCAATGGTGTGGTACATTCCACTTCGCCTACACTACCATCTTTTTTGATAATCAAAGCATAGCCAGGTTTTATCTCCTGCACTTTACTTCTGTGTACATTAAATGCTGTTTGGATAGCCGGGCGCTCAGAAGCCACTACTACCACTTCATCATCTTTATAAAAATAGGCAGGACGAATACCACTCGGATCGCGCATCACAAAAGCATCACCATGCCCAATCATTCCTGCCATCGCATAGCCTCCGTCAAAATCTTCAGCAGAGTTTTTCAGGATTTCTGTTACGTTTATACTGTGTTCAATCAGCGGCGTTATCTCATAATTCGATAAACCGGAAGGCTTGAACTTTTTAAATAATTTTTGATTTTCTACATCTAAGAAATGACCTATTTTTTCCAAAACCGTCATCGTATCTGACATTTCGCGCGGGAACTGCCCTAAATCCACCAGTTTATCAAATAACTCATCTACGTTCGTCATGTTGAAATTTCCGGCCACAATCAGGGTTCTCGTTTTCCAGTTATTTGCACGAATACGCGGGTGACAATTACTCATATCGTTGCCGCCATGTGTACCGTAGCGCAAGTGTCCCAGCAACAATTCACCCATAAACGGATAGTGATTCTTCACGTAATCCATATCCTGCAGCTGCTCTTTTTCTTTATCAGAAAGATTTGCAAATGGTTTGAATACTTTATCAAAAATGGCCTTTATCGCTTGTTTATCTACGCTTCGCTCTCTGTCAAAATAAGGACTACCCGGAGCAGTATCCAATTTGATGGTAGCTAAACCCGCGCCGTCTTGTCCGCGGTTATGCTGTTTCTCCATCAACAGGTACATTTTGTTCAAGCCGTAGTGGATGTCGCCGTATTTCTCTTTATAGTAAGACAGCGGTTTAAGCAGCCTGATTAAGGCAATTCCGCATTCGTGTTTTATTTGATCGCTCATGTGTTATGTTCCGGGTAAGAACATTTTTTTGGTTATACAAAAATACAGTTTGTTTTTGAATGAAACTAAACAGAAATGTAAAGGATGGATTATGATTGTGGATATTTTGGGTCACAAAAATTTTAGCACCAAACATTCTATTAAATACAAAATATTATAATATACTTTTACTTTATTATAACAATCCTGCAACACTTAAAAATAGTCACATAACACTCAAATTAGGTTTCTGACGCTTAAATATGTATCTTTGCGCTAATTATTGAACGCTTTACCGGTTTTAAACCCAACAACACCGGATAATTTGTTTTTTACTTGCCACATGAATATGTCGGTTTAAAATTAAACTTCTCCGTTTTTTTAATCTTGCACGTGGCTATTTTAAATTGCTTGTATTACACATATTCAATACATTCTTACTTATTAAAAACAAATGTTATTTAAAGAATTAAATTTAATTGAGCCCATTTTAAAGGCGCTCCAGACAGAAGGGTATACAACCCCCACCCCCATTCAGGAACAATCAATTCCTATTGTATTACAAAAAAGAGATTTATTAGGCTGCGCGCAAACAGGCACCGGAAAAACAGCGGCCTTCGCGATTCCTATGCTGCAATTATTAGCAGAAGATTTAATCGTTGGTAAAAAAACAAAAGCTCCAAAAGCATTAATTCTAACACCCACCCGTGAATTAGCCATACAAATCATGGAAAGCTTTGCTGCTTATGGCAGACATATTCCTTTGAAACGCAGCGTTATTTTTGGCGGTGTAAATCAACACGCACAAGTAATGGCATTAAATCAAGGTTCAGATATTATTGTTGCCACACCCGGTCGATTATTAGACCTGATGAATCAGGGATATGTGGATTTACGTTCTATTCAGATTTTTGTATTAGATGAAGCCGACCGAATGCTCGACATGGGTTTTGTGAATGATGTAAAAAAAGTAATTGCAAAGCTACCGACACAACGACAAACCTTGTTTTTCTCGGCTACCATGCCCAATGAAATTCAAAGCTTAGCAAATTCCATTTTAACGAATCCTGCAAAAGTAGAAGTGACTCCGGTTTCCTCCACGGCTAACACGATTGATCAGTCTATTTTCTTTGCTGAAAAGAAAGATAAAAATAACTTACTGGTACATCTTTTGAAAGACAAAGAAATACGCAGTGCGTTGGTATTTACGCGTACGAAACATGGTGCGGATAAAGTGGTTAAAGTACTGGCGACTGCGAACGTAAAAGCAGCCGCTATTCACGGCAACAAATCGCAAAATGCGAGACAAGCTGCATTGCAAAGTTTTAAAAACAAAACGATACGTGTTTTGGTAGCTACTGACATTGCAGCACGTGGTATTGACGTAGATGATTTGACACACGTTATCAATTTCGAATTACCGGAAGTTCCGGAAACCTATGTACACCGCATTGGCCGTACAGGTCGTGCAGGAAATTCAGGTATTGCATTTTCTTTCTGTGATACGGAAGAAAAACTATTACTGCGTGATATTCAGAAACTGATTGGAAAACAAATTCCGGTTCGTGTGGATCATCCATATCCGATTGCGAATGCCGTGGTGGAATTGAAAGAACCGCATCAGCATAAATTTTCCGGACCGAAACCGCAAAACAATAATGCCAATAAGCCGAAGAAAAAATGGTATAAAAAACCAATGGCGAAATAGGCTTCGATAAGTTCAGTCTGATATTCGATAAAAATTCAAGACAAAAAAAAATGCCGTAGTATCCAACTACGGCATTTTTATTATAGCAAAGCAATTATTCCTTTATGATTTTTTGAGTAAACGTATAATCTGATTTCGTAGCGTTGATTTTTAGAATATAAATTCCTTTTGCCAGTCTGCTTATATCCGTATGCACAATGGTTTTTCCAATACTTACTATTTTACTGTCATCAATAACAACACTGCCTAAATAATCGTACAATTTTATTTGCAGTTTATCGTCTGTCAATGCATAGTAATCAAAATACAGGTTGTTGTTTACCGGATTCGGATGAATGTTATTTGCAAAAGATTTCGTGGCATAAAAATCTACCTGAACAATGTTAGAGTATTCAAATGTACCGTCTTTATCCACTTGTTTAAGTCGATAATAATTCTCACCTATCCACGGTGCTTTATCCGTTAATGCATAATTCAGCAATTTATTACTGTTTCCTGCTGCGTTTACATTTCCAATTGCTGTATAATTTATGCCATCCGCAGATTTTTCCACTACAAAATAATCGCTATTTTTTTCAGAAGCAGTTATCCATTTCAGCAATACTTCATCTGTTTGTTTAGTTCCTGTAAATGAAATAAGCTCCACAGGCAGGGTGATTGAATTTTGTATCGTAGCAAATTTGGAAAAGCCTGTCATTGCCGTACGTTGAACTGCAGTAACAGGAGATACCACACAAGTTCCATTTAATGCCCATGCAGGTGATAAAGAAGGACTCTTAGCTATTGTCCATGCATTTTGTGCATTGCTGTAGCCCAAGTTGTACAAGGTGGTGGTATAATCACCAGTTGTAGCAGCGGAAGCATCGATGCTCCAATAACCATTATTTAAATAAGGAGCATTATAAGTAACACTGCATTCTGTCCAGCCCGGAGCAGCCGGCAATGGCCATGCACCTCCCCAGGTATCAAAGCGTGCCAGTAAATTTATTGCTGATAATGCAGCAGGTGAATTAAATGTAATATTTGCTCTTTCATAACCCGGCGTTGCATGCCCCACAGGAAAATCAAAAGAACCCGTTGCACCTGCTGCCAGGTATCTGCGTAAATTACCTTCAACGTAACTGGTTATATTACCTGCTGTAACCGCAGATGTTGCAGTATTGGTTAATATAACTTCCTGTGTATTGGGTGTAATGATTTTTCCCTGTGTTAGTGTCAGCGTTCCACTTGTTCCCAATACCATATTAGGTGTATTGGTTGTTGAAATGGATACACCGCTGCCCGTATGATTCATTACTACATTATTGAGTGTCAAAATCGGTGTTGCTGCATTTTGATTTGGGCTGTATGTTTGTGCAGCAGTGCCATTAAATGTAATTGCAGAATTAGGTGTATTGGTAAATGTACTTGCTCCTGCAGCATTAATAATATTTCCTGCAATCGTTAGATTTTTATTATTCAGATTAAAAATGCTGTTTGCGTTGCTTGTTGTAATGCTGCCTTTTAACTCAAGGTTTGTATTGGTAATCAGAGAACAATTTGTACTACCGGCAACATCTGTGATTAATACATTACCTAAACTACTGGAACCGCTTAAAGTACCATTTAAGCTATGTCCAGTATAATCATCACTGAATAAAACAGTAGAAGTTGGGTCGGCGATAATAGTTCCGTTGTTATATAAACTTTCACAAATTTTTACAACAGAATTGGCACCCAATGTCAAAGTGGCACCTGGGTCTATCGTTAAATTTCTGACCACCACAGTACCCATTGCTGCAGTTACTCTTGGCTGAAATGCGGAAGATGGAGATACAATTGCGTTGATACCACAAGTAGGGATGGTGCAGCCGCCCCAGTTGGCTATCGTTGTCCAGGATGTGGTGTTTGCACCACCGGACCATGTTACAGATGCCGGTGTTCCGTAATTAACTATACCTGCTGCCGTATTTGTAAAATCAAGTGTAAAACCGGAAGTACTATTACTGTAATTCTGCACTGCGAGTAAAAATATATCTCCAGCAGCTACACTAACACCAGGTTCGTATGCAGCATCATAATCCGAACTGTATGGAGACGGTGCATTACCAGCCGGCGCCAAACCTGTCACCCCATATGAATCGTAATTACAAGCAACTGTATTAGCACCACCATTTGTATTTATTAAACCGCATGTAGTAGATCCACTACCGTTCACTTTCCACAACAAGAAGTCATAATCTGTTTCATCTCCGGAAAACGAAGCGGTTGGATAATCATTTGGAATGATATTAAAATTCAAGGTACCCGGATTATCAATAATAATTTTATACCATACCACTCCGCGTTCCCCTGTGGTGCAATTTTCGTCATTATCGCTT
The DNA here is from genome assembly GCA_016721245.1 of Sphingobacteriales bacterium. Lineage (GTDB taxonomy): Bacteria > Bacteroidota > Bacteroidia > Chitinophagales > JADIYW01 > JADJSS01. The sequence goes on along the minus strand of JADKIQ010000003.1, from coordinate 384,315 downwards.
GTTTGATCACACGTAAACCCAATGCCCTGATAACCCGGATCGCCAACACTTATCACTGAGTTACAAACCGTAATAGGCACTACACATTCCTGACCGGAAGTAGCCGGGTAGCTCGACGCACCATCAATTACTGTAATAGCAAAGGTTCCTGTAGAATCTTCATTTCCGTCAACTGAAATATAATAGGTAGCTCCCGGCGTTAATCCTGATAATGACAATTCTGAAATATCTAATGATGTAAAACCGCAATCAGGTGCATCATCATTACAATCTACAAGGGTCATGGATGATCCGCAAGTTCCGGAGTATACGGCTATTTGTGTTTCACGTAAGGTGCCAGGTGCAGTTCGTACTTTAGCTGTAGATGAAGCAGCTGTAAAGGAAAACCAGACTGTATTTTTTGTGTATGAATCCCAACAAGATGGTGTTGCAGGTTCACCTGAACTAAACGAACATGAATTATCTCCGGAGGCAATACTGCCTAAAGGTATATTAACTGCATTACATGGTAAATCATTTGCCGGTGTCCCTCCCGGACATGGGTTTGTAATGCATAAATTTTGTGTGGTATAATTCGGGCCACTTGTATAAGTGTACATTCTGACATAATACGTTTGCCCAATGGTTAAACCTGACATTATTCCACCATTATTATTGTCCGTACAAAGCAAGGCTGCCATTGGAGAACCACAAGCGCCGGAAAATACCTGAAAATAAATATCTGTTTCTCCTGAAACCCAGGAAGCTGACAATATAAGATCCGATGCAGTTGCCACAAATGAGAACCAAACATCATCATTCGCAGTTCCCGGATTAGTAGTACAGGCTCCTGTAGGTGATACACCGGAATTAGTAGTACCTGTAGTTGTCTGGTTCAAAAGACTGGCACATGAACCATCAGATGGTATTACGGGGAATGCTTTCGCCGTTATGCAATTATCATTAGCAGGAGTTGTTTGCAAACAAATATCCTGAACGGTTGAAACACTGCTGCTGTAAGTATACAATCTTATGTAATAGGTTTGTCCGACAGAAAGCCCTGCTAATATCCCGCCGGAATTGTTATCTGTACATAGAATGGAGGTCATGGATGAACCGCAGGCTCCTGAAAATACCTGCCAGAAAACATCTGTTTCACCAGACACCCAAGAGGCATTCAAAATAATAGTTGATGCAGAGGCAACAAACTGAAACCAAACATCGTCGTCCGGATTACCGGAATTACTGCTGCAAACTCCAGTTGGTGTGACAATTGAATTAGTTGCCGCGTATGTTGACTGGTTCGTTAATGAAGAGCAGGTACCATCTGTTGGAATTACCGGAAAAGCAGTTGCGTTTATACAGTTATCGTTTGCCGGCGGCGGCGGCGGTGTGCCGCATTGCACAAATCTGTATCGAAAATTTGTATTGGTACCACATGAACTATTAATATTGTTATATACACGAACATTACCGGTGAAAGTTGCCGTCCAGCTTACCGGTGTTGTACCGAAAGCATAAACGGGAGAACCACCTGCACCGTTTGCAATAGTTAAGTAATCTGTGGGTATATCTGTACTGAACGTGTATGTTTGCCCGGAGACAACATTCACCATAGAATATTCCGTTGCATAGCCTGCTGATGTAATTGTTTCGGTTATACCTACACATGCGGGTGTAAATGTTGTTGTAGGGTATAATGAAGTGTTAGAAGTACAACCACTGCCTGCAGATAAAGTATCTGTGATAATGGTGACATCATCAATACCACCACCCGGGTCATTCTTTGTTGAACCGTCATTTTTCCAGCTAAATATTAAACGTTGAGTTGTACCTGCTACTGCTGCCGGTATGGTGATAGTAGCAAGCTGCCAGGTTGTTTGTAAATTATACCAATCATCACCAATCTGGTAAGTAGCAGAAACTTCTGTTCCACCGGTTGGAGTTACAGATGTAGGTGCTAAAAAAACCTTCACATTATCCCAATCATTGAAAGCACCTTCCCCGTTTGCCTGCCAACGGAAAGTGAGTGTAATGGAAGGTTCTCCTGCTGGGAAAGTAATATCTTTGTAAAAGTGAGAAACCCTTGCTGTACCTGCCTGATAGCTATTACTGCCAACACCTGCTGTTCCGTTTACGTCTGTATAGCAGCCATTAGATCCTGCAAATTTTGCAAATGTGCCAACATACCATTTACTGTTATTGTCATTAGCATAAGTCCAGCCAGTTGTACCACTTTCAAAACCTCCGTTGTTTACAGAAGGACTTATCAATGTTGTCGCTGCTTTTATCTTCATACTGAAGCAACCCGAACATAGAAGTAAAATTATTATATAGTGTAAATTTCTCCGCATATTGTGTCTTTTTATTTGCCGGATTTTTTTAGTTCAGTTTCCAGTTGTTTCTGCACTTGATCCAATTTATCTTTCTGCTCATTTGTTATCTCTGTTTTATTCAGTAAAATAATATTAGCAAGAGGGAATTGAACTTTTTCCATTTTTCCAAAAAAAATGAGCTGATTTATTTCATGTGTTGTTTCAAACTCCATTGCTTCACCATCGCCTGTCTGTGTGACTTTTGCAGTGTGCGCCAGTATTTTTACCCAGTTCTCAGCTGCTGTTGTTTTTGCAGCCTGCTGCTGCTTAAAAGTAATTTTGTACTTATAAATATATGACGACTGTGCTTGTGCATAGACAAGCGATATCATAACAAATACAATAGTGTAAATTATCTTAGTCATGTGCTAAATTTATCATACTACCCCATAAATGAAAAAATGATAATTAAATCTACGAAAAAAAAGAATAACTTTCTTCTTAAAACACTGATTATAGTCGATTTACCTTGTTTTTGTCAGACTTTTCGTTTTAAATTAATATTTTGGTAATTATACGACCATCATATTAATACTATTCCTCATGCAACAGAAGTTATTCTTTCTTACAACGCGTGTTTTGGCGTTTCCATATGTTTGATGTCTTCTAAATAAGCATCTTTCACCGCCTGTGCTACCTTCACCGCCACATTCATATCCAATGTAGAAGGAATGATATTATCGCGATGTAAATCGGTTACACAATTTGCGATTGCGTATGCAGCTGCAACTTTCATGCGCGGTGTAATTCTTCTTGCACGAATATCCAGCGCGCCGCGGAAAATACCCGGAAAAGCTAATACATTATTGATTTGATTAGGAACATCACTTCTGCCGGTACCTACGACACCTGCCCCACCTTTGTAGGCTTTGTCCGGCGAAATCTCCGGAATTGGATTTGCCAATGGAAAAATGATGGGTTGCTTATTCATCGTCATGACATCTTCTGTTGTCAGCTGGTTTGCCTGACTAACACCGATAAAGACATCGGCATTTTTCAGTGCAGTTTTCAGCGTTCCTTTCGTGTTGAACGGATTGGTATATTTTAAAATCTCCCGTTTAAAATCATTTAAATCTGATCGGTCTTTATGAATAATTCCTTTGGTATCGCACATGACGATTTGCTGCACGGGTGTACAAACGGATTTATCGATATCATGACACATCAGTAATTTGGAAATAGCCAAACCGGCAGCTCCTGCGCCATTGATTACCACTTTTAATTCACCTAAATTTTTATTCAGCAATTTACAGGCATTGATAATACCGGCCAGTACAACTATAGCCGTACCATGCTGGTCATCGTGAAACACAGGAATACCTAATGTTTGCAAGCGTTCTTCTATTTCAAAACAACGCGGTGAAGAAATATCTTCCAGATTGATTCCACCAAAAACCGGCGCAATATTTCGGATGGTCTGAATAATTTCTTCGGTATTTTGAGTAGCCAAACAAATTGGAAAGGCATCTACGCCGGCAAATTTTTTAAACAACATCGCTTTGCCTTCCATCACAGGAATGGCTGCCTCAGGACCAAGATTACCCAAACCTAAAATAGCAGATCCATCCGTTACAACTGCCACCATATTACCTTTAATCGTTAAATCCCAGACTCTTTCTTCGTCGTTGGCAATCTGACGAACCGGTTCTGCAACACCCGGCGAATAGCAAAGTGTCAAATCCTTTTTAGACTTTAAATCTGTTTTCAGGGAAATGGAAATCTTTCCTTTCAACTTTTCGTGTAATGCCAGCGATTCTGAAGAGTAATCTTTCATTTTAACTATAATGATTATACATTAATAAATTGTAGAATGCAATATAGTCAGATTAACGCTTCTAATAGCGTAAATTTTGTTATTTGAAAGTATGTTTAATAATAAATTAAAAAACTGTATGTTTTAAATACTCTAATAATTGATCTTTTTTGCTTCGTGAGACCGCAAGTTCCATATCATTACACAGCCTAACGGATAAATTATTATCTGACTTTATGAGATTACTGATTTTGTTAGTATTAATGATGTTAGACTGATGAATTCTGATAAACTGAGCATAGTTATGCAAAATACTTTCCATTTCTTTGAGTGTTTTGGCAACGGTGATTTTCTTATTATGCTCTAAGTAAATATCTGTATAATTGCTGTGTGCAATACAACAGATTAATTCATCCACATAAATGATGTGCATTTTATCTGAATTAGATAACAGAAATCTGGCCCTTACGGATGCCTGATTTTTCAACTGTTCATTCAGGATTTCGTATTGTAATACTTTATTATTGTCATCCAGTTTTTTATTTGCCTTCTGCAAAGCATTTGCAATACTGTCTTTTATTATGGGTTTTAAAACATAATCCAAAGCAGAGCATTCAATGGCTTTTAAGGCAAACTGATTATACGCCGTACAAAAAATAACTTCCGGTTTACATACACTCAACTGACGAATCAAATCAAATCCGGTTCCGTCGGGCATTTCTATGTCCAAAAAAATCAAATCCGGTTTCGTATCATTAATAATCTTAATGCCGCTTTTTACACTGTCTGCCTCACCAAGGATGTGAACATCTTTATGATGGCTATTTATAATAAAAGACAAAATCTCTCTGTTATCTTTTTCATCGTCTATGATGCATATATTCATACGCTGTATTTATAAAATGGGCAATCTGATAATAACTTTGGTACCTTGTGCCTGTTGATGTTCATCGAATAAATCAATAATTTCGAGTGATGCTTTGTTGTCAGTCAATGAATGATTCAGCAGGTTTATTCTGTTTTGTATAATCTGAATGGCCAATGATTTTTTAACATCTCCATTGTTATTAATCCGTGCTTTATTTCTTCCAATTCCATTGTCAGTAACCGTACAACAGATACTATTTTCCTGTATTGAAAAATCCACAAGTATAATCCCTTTGTAATTAATAAACTTAAACCCATGCCATATAGCGTTTTCCAAAAATGGCTGCAACATCATTGTCGGGATTCTGATAAAATCGGTAGAAATAGATTCGTCAATCTGAATTATATAATCAAAACTATGGTTGGTTCTGATTTGCTCCAATTTTAAATACGTTTCCAGCAATTTTATTTCATCCTCTAATCTTATGTCGGGTTGTGAGGAATTCTCCAGCACCATGCGGATTAAAGAAGCGAAATCGTGCAGCATCACGGAGGCTTTTTCCGTATTATTGGTAACAATGGAATGTTGTATGGCATTCATACAATTGAAAATAAAGTGAGGGTTCATCTGTGCAGACAGAGCCTGCATTTGTATTTCCAGTTTTTCCTTTTCAAACTGTTGCAGCAAAGCTTGTTTACTTTGTTCTTCAATTAAAATATTCTGGCTTTTAATTTCTGAAAGACGATCTTTTACCTTTTCTTCTAAAATAATATTTTCATTTTTGATAAACTCTTCATTTTGCTGCAATTCAACAATCAGTTTATCTTTTAATCTTTCCGTAGCTAAAAATGAATCTCGGATTCGAATACCCAACGCAATGGAAAAAACGATCAGTTCCAGTGCTACACCAAGATACAAACCGTTAACTGCCGGCAGCAAATCTTTTACAGGAAAATCCGTTTTCTGAAAAGTGGTAAATGCCGTAAACAAGGTATAGATAAGACTTCCCAGCAATATTAATTTTTGAAAACCTGTATTGTTTTTTAATTGTACGGAATAAATCAACACGATTAAACTGAAAAAAAATATCGGAAATCTGTAAATAGTATACCACACAGGCTCATTGTACCAGCTGCACCTGAACACATAGGACAGTATAATAACCAACACATATCCAAAAGAAATAAACTTCAGGGATTCAACGGAAAAATATAATACCTTTTGCTGTTTTTGAATATTAAATGCCTGTTTATAAAAAATGCTATAACACACAATCATCATTCCTTTGGTCACTTCGTCGAAACCACTGTTGCCAAAATAATTATACATAACGAAGTTTTTAGAAAATATGTATTGCGACATGTACAAGACCTGAAAAAACGTGACAAACAAATACATGGAATAGCTTAGATAGATCTGATCTTTCAGATTGATGTATGCCAACACGTAAAAAATAAACAAAATAAAAACCATGCCCAGCAACACCAGCATTAATACAGCAAAGCCAGTATTTTCCTGATAGGTTACATGGTCAAATTCAGGAAAGAGGTATTTGTTGGTATATCTGAACAATGCATCTTTATTATCAGGATAGTCTTTAAAAGAAACCGGCCTGTATAATAGAAAAGCGTGTACTACTGATTTAGGCAATACCCTTACTTCGTAAAATTGTTTATTCGATTTTATATAGCCGGATGATTTAATCAATACTTTATCTGATATTATTTTGTCCACCTCACCGACAAAGCAATAATGGTATTCGGTAGAATAAAATTTTAATGCAATGGCTGTATCTGTGGTATTAGTATAATCAATGAGTTGCAGCAGGTATTTATTTAAGCGATAAGATGTGTGGTCATACTTTTTTTCAATTGTAAGAAGATTGTCCTTCTTGTAAGCAAAGTAAGTGGTGAACTTATAAACCGAAGAATCTAAATAGGTATGATTATTTTGCGGTGGTATTACAGCATAATTATTTATAATTGATGCTGAGAGTTCAACATTCCGAAACACAAGCGGACAAACAAGTAAAATAAATAGTATGTACTTTAAGCATTTCATCCTAATAAAAATACGAAATAATTATATTACCCATTTTTTATTTTACAAATAAAAAATACGCTAACCATTCTTGTATACCGGATACTTTTTATTGCTTAATGATTTTCCCCTTATACAAAACACCTTTTTCTCCTGAAACTTCAATTATATACATACCGAGAGAAAGCACACTAACGGGTATTTTGAAATCATTATATCCATGGTTGAGTGAAATTGACTGCTGAAACAGCACGTTTGTATTTAAATCATAGATTATTACCGATGCATCAGTACGTTCGACTGTTTTTATAAAAACTTTTAGCTCATCACTTACAGGATTCGGGAACACAGAAACATGAATATCTTTGTCAGTTAAAACCAGATTGTTAATTGCAGCAACACTAGTATCAACTAATGGTTTATTATCAATAAACTCAGCACTAAACCTTGCTCCTATAATATTCTTAGGTTTTATATAAAAAGTTGAAAATGTACTTACTGGTACAGTTATATAATAATATCCGTTGGCATCTATACCACTAGCTGTTGGTGTGATATCTGTTGCTCCATTTGTATTAGGTAAAGTATATACATTGTTGCCACCATTCGGAAATTTAGAAACGATTAACTGATTGACATTCGTAAAAGCATATTGCGTAGCATTGCAAGAAGATTTTAAATTATTAAACTCAGTTACTGTAAAATATAGCGTTACATTGGAAGTAGTATTTGTTGTAGGTTTAATAGAAAAATGCCGTTGTAAATAAGGTTGTACATTTCCATTATCGTCTATTATATTTTGAACACTTGGATCTATTGCTGCACATACTTCTGTATTGCCTAATTCTATTGTAGGAGAAACAGCATCTTCAATCTTTGCAATTAACTTACCATTGTTATCAAAAAACTTGAATGTGCCGGAATTTTTCACCGGACAAATTTGGCAAACACCACCATCTGTAATATTTGATGGAGAAACTGCTGCAGGATTAATATCTAAATTTTTAATTTTCGTACAACCGCTTTCCGTAACCGACCAACGTATGCGTGTTGGCGAACCCACTGTTAGTCCCGTAAGCTGTGTATTTTGTGCTGTTGTGCTGCTCAAAGAACCACTACCACTTACAATGCTCCAGGTACCTATGCCCGGTGAAGGCCTGACTGCTCTGATTTCTACGTAAGGTGCCGAAGGATTATAGCAATATGAGGAAGTTGACGTAAAATCGCAAATCGGATCGATGATGCGCCAAGCTGCAATAATTGTCCAGTTAGAAGAACAAGGACCAATTGCATTTGCAATTGGATTTCCATCTACGCGACGAACTCTTATATAGATAGAATCTACAGCATTAGTAGTGCTGATATTTGCTCCGGAAGTATAGGTTTGCCAAGTGTTTCCTGCATCTATTGAATATTGATATTGATTAGCTGCTTGCCCGGGCACGCCAAAACTACCACTAAATATAGTTGCAGAAACATTAGCGTAAGACCCTTTACAAAACCCAGCTACATTTGGTGTTTTTGCACCTAATGTTGGTGATGTCGTCGGTCTGTATGGTGTCCAATATCCATAGTAAGTAAATGGTGTGTTAGAACAATTAGTAGTTAAAGTCGCTATTCTTCTTGCTCTGATGCCATACGATATACCTGCGCCACCTGGCGTTGGTATCTTTTGACCACTAGAATAAGCAAGCCAGGTTGTTCCGCCATCTGTGGTATAATCTAAATCATCTACAGCAGATGGACCACCACCATATCCGGCATTAAAAATTATACTCATGCTATCTGAACTGCAGGTATAACCTACTGTCGTTGGATATATAGAACTTGCAATCGGTTCAACTGTTTGTGCATACAAATTCCAGCTATATTCACGCCAAGGCGAATCGCTGCAATTAGATAATGTTGTATAATTAGCACGCAATCTGATTTTAGCATTATTGATTGTTGCGTTGGTATTATTAATTAATGTTGGTATTGTATTTTGAATGGCTGACCAAGTTAAACCACCATCATACGATGTTTGATATTCCATGGTGTAACTAATCAAGCCATCGTATTGAACACCTGTTGGATTCGTTAAGGTAGCTTCGCAAGTATTGGTAGCTGCCGGTGCACGCGTTGCCGTTGGTGCAATACTTGGATTTGGTCTGATCCTAATGATACAGATATTAGAATATTCATCTGCTGGTGTAGAAAAACCATTACATGCAATTCCCTTTTTTACTTTACGAACATACAAATTCATCGTTGTATTGTATGCTGATAAATCTACGGAAGCGAATACATCATTACCGGCAATATCTGTCCAATTGTTTGCATCTGTACTTTTCTGCCACTGATAATTTACATTCTGTAAAGTACCATAAATTTGTGTATAAACATTTACATGGTCAGAACCCACACACACATCTTTTACATCATCAATACCGTCTTCAAATAACGCCACCCATTGCCAGGAAACTTTATAATGTATACCCCACCAGCGACCACTACCATCTGAAGTACAAAATATTGAATCTTTAAATTCCTGACCGCATGGTGCAATAGAATTTGGGATATCACTGATTGTCCGCATTAAATTCCAGCCACCACACCAAGCATCATTTTCCTGAAGATAATCATCTTCATAGGCACCTAATTGTATTTCAATATTTGCTGAAGTATTGAAATTATTGTTTTGATGCCAAAGTTCGTATAAACTCTTAGCTGCAGGCAACGGATTTTTAACAGTATACCCGGTAACATCAAATTGATCATAATAATCAGAATGACTCCAACCGTGATTGGTCCAGCCAGCAACACAATTATAAATATTAAATACACCTTCTACTTCTTCCCATAAAAAATCTTCTGCTGAAAATTCTGGCAATGTATAATATGCTCCATTGATTTTTAAACGTGTGTTTACAACAGGATCAGGTATTTTTGTAAGAACACCTATGTCCTGGTTAATGTTATTTGGTGTGTTACAAACTTTACCATAAGATGGTTGATAAATTTGCAGCCCCAATCTTTCAACCTTTAATCTGATATTTTGTGCGGATAAACTCTGCGTTACAAATAGCAAAGACAACAAAAATAAAGCAACATAATATCTAATGTTTTTAATAGATTTATTCATACACATATCTTATGATTACTGTTTAATAATTTTGTTTCGAAATAACACCTGATTCATATTTGAAACTTCTATAAAATAAAGACCAGATGCTAAACCTGTTGTAATAACATTAAATTTATTATTGCCTTTTTCAACCTTGAATTGTTGTTGAATTAACACAGCAGAATTTATATCATAAATTCTGAATGTCACATCATCTGACCTTTCAGCATTTACAAACAGACTCAATAAATCATTTATTGGATTTGGATATACAGCCATATCTGTTGTTACTTCCGAGGTGGTAAAACAATTTAGACTGATCATTTTGGAATAAGAAAAACTGCTATCCATATCTATTTGCTTCAAACGATAATAAGTGATTGATTTTGCCAGTTCTTTATCAAATACAGTATAATCTTGTAACCTGTTAATATTCCCATTTTGCGATGGCACACTTATTATATTTTTAAAGTCAACACCATTCTCAGACCGTTCCACTTCAAAATGATGATTGTTAGATTCAGATGCTGTTTGCCACTCAATATTAACTTTATCATCTTCACAAGCGGCAGTAAAATAAGTTAGTTCAATAGGCAGTACGGCTGGTAATCCATTTGTAGAGTGAATATAAAATGTAGAATACGTACTTACCGGTATCGTTAAAAAATAATATCCATTGGCATCTAAACCGCTGGCAGTTGGAATGATATAAGTTGCTCCATTAGTATTAGGTAAAGTATATACATTATTGCCACCATTCGGAAATTTAGAAACGATTAACTGATTGACATTCGTAAAAGCATATTGAGTAGCATTACAGGCAGACTTTAAATTATTAAACTCCGCAGCAGTAAAATACAACGTTACATTGGATGTGGTATTGGTTGTTGGGTCTATGCTGAAATGTCGTTGTAGAAAAGGTTGTTGTACGCCATAATTTGTCGTAACGGTCTGTACACTTGCATCAATTCCAACACAAACTTCTGTAATGGATAGTTCTGCTGTTGGTGGTGTGATGTCTTCTATTTTTGACATTAATTTTCCTGTGTTATCATAAAAACGCAAAGTGCTGCCATTTCTGATTGGACAAGTTTGACAAGTATTTCCATTGGTCAAATTGACATTAGAAACGGATGCCGGTGTAATAATAGAATCTTTAGTTTCTGTACAACCACTTTCCGTAACCGACCATCGTATGTGCGTTGGCGCGCCAACTGTTGTGCCAGTTAATTGTGTGTTTTGTGCTGTTGTGCTGCTCAAAGAACCGCTACCACTTACAATGCTCCAGGTACCTATGCCCGGTGAAGGCCTGACTGCTCTGATTTCTACGTAAGGTGCCGAAGGATTATAGCAATATGAGGAAGTTGCCGTAAAATTGCAAATCGGATCGATGATGCGCCAGGCTGCAATAATTGTCCAGTTAGATGAACAAGGACCAATTGCATTTGCAATTGGATTTCCATCTACGCGACGAACTCGTATGTAGATAGAATCTACAGCATTAGTTGTGCTGATATTTGCTCCGGAAGTATAGGTTTGCCAGGTGTTTCCTGCATCTATTGAATATTGATATTGATTAGCTGCTTGCCCGGGCACGCCAAAACTACCACTAAATATAGTTGCAGAAACATTAGCGTAAGACCCTTTACAAAACCCAGCTACATTTGGTGTTTTTGCACCTAATGTTGGTGATGTCGTCGGTCTGTATGGTGTCCAATATCCATAGTAAGTAAATGGTGTGTTAGAACAATTAGTAGTTAAAGTCGCTATTCTTCTTGCTCTGATGCCATACGATAAACCTGCGCCACCAGGCGTTGGTATCTTTTGACCACTAGTATAAGCAAGCCAGGTTGTTCCGCCATCTGTGGTATAATCTAAATCATCTACAGCAGATGGACCACCACCATACCCGGCATTAAAAATTATACTCATGCTATCTGAACTGCAGGTATAACCTACTGTCGTTGGATATATAGAACTTGCAATCGGTTCAACTGTTTGTGCATACAAATTCCAGCTATATTCACGCCAAGGCGAATCGCTGCAATTAGATAATGTTGTATAATTAGCACGCAATCTAATTTTAGCATTATTGATAGTTGCGTTGGTATTATTAATTAATGTTGGTATTGTATTTTGAATAGCTGACCAAGTTAAACCACCATCATACGATGTTTGATATTCCATGGTGTAACTAATCAAGCCATCGTATTGAACACCTGTTGGATTCGTTAAGGTAGCTTCGCAAGTATTGGTAGCTGCCGGTGCACGCGTTGCCGTTGGTGCAATACTTGGATTGGGTCTGATCCGAATGATACAGATATTAGAATATTCATCTGCTGGTGTAGAAAAACCATTACATGCAATCCCCTTTTTTACTTTACGAACATACAAATTCATCGTTGTATTGTATGCTGATAAATCTACGGAAGCGAATACATCATTACCTGAAATATTAGTCCAATTGTTTGCATCTGTACTTTTCTGCCACTGATAATTTACATTCTGTAAGCTGCCATAAATCTGTGTGTAAACATTTACATGATCGGCTCCTATACACACATCTTTTACATCATCAATTCCGTCTTCAAATAACGCCACCCATTGCCAGGAAACTTTATAATGTATGCCCCACCAGCGACTACTACCATCTGAAGTACAAAAAATCGAATCTTTAAATTCCTGCCCGCATGGTGATACTGAGTTTGGGATATCTGCGAGTGTCCTAATGGTATTCCATCCACCACACCAGGCATCATTATCTCCACAGAGTGCATTATCATCTTCATATGCTGCTAATTGAACATCAATATTTGCTGAAGTATTAAAATTATTATTTTGGTACCAAAGAGCATATACATCGACATAAGGCATATCTGACGGAGAGCCTGAATAATAAGATGTTTCAGTGTATTTATAACCATTATATAACCAGCCACAAACATACAATCTGCGATTAACGCTATATACATTTGTAAGATACCATCCAAATTCATCTTGATTAAATTCTGGTAATTGATAATCAATCCCACTAATGGTTAATTTATTATTTATAATTGGTTCTGGGAATGAAAAAAAACCTGCACAATCTTGAGAAGGTGGTGTGCCTAGACTAGAGACTTCGCCAGATGCAGGTTGATAAATTTGTAATCCTAATCGTTCAACTTTTAATTTGATATTTTGGCTAAATGTAACTCCGGAAGTATTACAAACAAAAAGCAAGCATAAGAGTGGGTATTTTATGTATGTAAAATTATGTAAATATTTTCTCATACTATATGGTTAATAACTATTAAAAATAAGTACAGAAAAATTAAACTACCGAATCATTTAGTATTCAGCAGTTTTATTGAGTATTTGGTAAATTATGGCAAAAAAAACCTACACTTTTGAGGAAAAGTGCTCCATCGAAATACTACGACATCGAAATTAGATTAAGAAATTGAACAGCATCGGATTTTCCTGAATAGGAATATAATCTACCTTATACTTTTTCATTCGGGCTAATAAAGCATCGTAATCGGCTCTGTTTTTTTGTTCGATGCCAACCAGCGCCGGACCGCTTTCCTTGCTGTTTTTCTTGGTATATTCAAACAAGGTGATGTCGTCATTTTCACCTAACACCTTATTGACAAACATACGCAAAGCACCACTGCGTTGTGGGAACTTGATGATGAAATAATGCTTCAAGCCTTCGTAAATCAGGGAACGCTCCTTGATGTCCGGCATGCGTTCAATATCATTGTTACCACCGCTCACAATACACACCACGGTTTTTCCTTTGATTTGTTCTTTATAAAAATCCAGTGCGGCAATAGACAACACGCCGGCTGGTTCCACCACAATCGCATCGTTATTATACAGCTGTAAAATCTTAGTACAGATTTTTCCTTCCGGCACCAGCAAAATATCTTCCAGCCCTTTTTTGCAAATTGGCAGCGTATGATAACCCACTTGTTTTACCGCCGCACCATCCACGAAACTGTCAATCTTATCGAGCGTTATAACCTTGTTCTTTTTCATGGACTCCATCATAGCTGGAGCACCTTGCGGCTCCACACCTATAATCTTTGTAGTTGGAGAAAATTCTTTGAAATATGTGATGACACCCGCTGCCAGGCCACCGCCGCCAATCGGCACAAAAATATAATCGATTTTCTTCTTGCCTATTTGTTCCAGAATTTCAGCCGCTACGGTTCCCTGTCCTTCGATAATTAATTTATGGTCGAATGGAGATACGAAGATTTTATTTTCTTTCTGAACAAACTTTAAAGCCGCATTTTTAGCATCGTCATAGGTATCTCCGGATAAAATGATTTCTACGTATTTTTTACCCAGTCGCTCCACCGCTGATACCTTTTGCTTGGGTGTTGTCACCGGCATAAACACGGTTCCTTTTATTTTCAGTAAACTGCACGACATGGCGAATCCCTGTGCGTGATTTCCGGCACTGGAACAAACGACACCCTGCTTTTTCTGAGCCGCATTCAACTGCGACATAAAATTATATGCTCCACGAATCTTATAAGAACGCACCACCTGCAAATCTTCTCTTTTCAGAAATATCTTTGCACCAAACTCATCCGACAATTGCTCGTTTAATTTAAGCGGAGTGGTTTCAATTACGTTTTCTAAAACTTTCTTTGCTTTCAGAATGCCTTGTGCGGTGGATGGTGTCGCTTTCATAGTGCGAAAATAGCAATAAGTAGCGAGTACTGAGTGGTATGCTCCCTGATTTTTTGGGTAAATACGGACTTGTTAATAAAGTTTAATATTTAGAGGGCTATAAAATAGAACCTGACTTCTTACGTATCTAAAAAATCATGTGCAATAACATCCTTATTCTAATCGCCAGCCTCTGCATTTTTACCAACTGTAACAGTCAGGAAACAGACAAAGAAAGCAATATTCCCATTCCCAAAAAGACCATTATTGATAGTCTGGTGCTTGTAAAATCAGCAAGAACGCTGACTGTTTTCTCTCAATCAAAAAAAGTCAAAACCTATTATGTGGCATTGGGTAAACATCCTGTTGGCAAAAAGGAATTTGAAGGAGATAAGAAAACACCGGAAGGTTTGTATTTTATAGATGCCAAATCCGCTGCAAGCAAATACCATAAAAACCTGAATATTTCTTATCCGAATGCGGAAGACATTAAACATGCCTCGGTTCAACAGAAACGTCCCGGTGGCGATATTAAAATACATGGCTTACCAAATGGCTACGACGAAAAAAACTATGAACGATCTGACTGGACCTGGGGCTGCATCGGACTGACCAATACAGAGATTGATGAGCTCTTTAGTCACATCCAATTAGGCAGTCCCATTCTAATGCTGCCCTGAAAATCTTAACATACATTTTTCCTAATTAAGGGTATATTTAATTATCTAAAAAAGCTACTTATGGAAGGACACACTAACTGGCTGGCGCTTGTTGCAGGCGTTATAGCCACCCAAATCATCGGATTCATCTGGTATCACCCGAAAGTATTCGGCTCAGCATGGAAAAGCTCTATTGGCATGACGGATGAACAGCATAAGCAAACCAATATTCCGCTAACGATGATTTTATCTGTTATTTTAATGTTTGGCGTAGCCTATGCCTTGAAATATGTGGCACATGGCGAACCTGAATACCAAACCTTCAAACATGGTGCATATCATGCATTAATGGACGGAGCTTTGCTCTTAATTCCTGCAATAGGTATTACTACTTTATATGAGCAAAAAGGAATTAAATACTTTGGTATTACTGCCGGTTACTGGCTGTTGAACTTAGCAGTTATCGGGGGGATTATCAGTTGGTGGAGATAATCAGAGCAACCCAAACTGCATAAAATGATGGCTGAAATGTTTGTACTGAAACGTCAGCCAGCCCTGTTTGTCCAGCTGTCCGAATACGGGATGTAATTTCGTGGTAAAATCCGATGCGTTAATGACATTCAAAAATTGCACAATCGTTTCTTTCAGCAATTGTTTGGATTCCTGTAAATCCTGCTTAATGAGTGGAACCGTTTTATCTTTCGGTAAAAATGGGGTTTTGAAATTTTTAGGCATACCGAATTCACTGACTAAAAATTCACGCTGACGTTCCAGTTTATCTTCCGGTGTAACTAATATAATGGGATTTACTGTGATGGCAAAATTCAGCGGAAACAATAAGTGCTCCAGCATTTGCTGCACATTCATCAAACCCCACTGTGCCACTTCATCTCCTTTTACAGTATCAATTACTTGCGGAATCCGGATGCTGAAAAAATCTTCCAGATTTATGTGCATATCCAATATCGCTCTATCCTGCATATCTAATTAGCATTGAAAAAAATCAGTATTTACTGTTTCCGAGTGAAAAATCAATGGGTACTTTTTTGCGATTCAACTGATCTTCAAAATCGCAGAAAATACCTTGCTTATATTTTGGTGTCTTAAACTGAGAGGAATCTTGTTTTGCATTATCTGTTTTAACCATCAAAATGCTTTGCGTATTCAGTGTCTTGTTTTTTTTCACGGCTAAAGAATCCTGTGCCTGCAGAATCACAGAAACAAGCAAAGAAAAAATGATTGTAAAACTTATCTTTTTCATCTATTTAAAAACAAATTATACTGATAAAAGTTTAGGGGTTCAGAAAATCTCCGGACTCAATCAATTCTGCACCTTTGGGTAATTCAACATTATAAAAATACACCCAGCTTTCCAATTCTTCCTGTTCTGTCTTTACTTTAACTTTAGAACGCCTGTATTCATATGGCGGCTTACCATTGCCAATCCCTTCGTATTCGTCAATTTTTGGCCAAGCCGTTTCATCGTTCAGTTTAAATAAATCGCCAATCACTTCGTCTTTTTCGTCACTGGTTTCTATGAGTGCCGGATACCAGTCAATGCGATACAATCTTGCTTTAGGAAGGACCGCCAACCCCACTAAAGACGCATTCTCCGATAAGAAAGTTGCTACAGGGTGGCTCTGATTTAAACGTAAGGTTCCGTAGGTAAACAAATATTCAGACATATTGCTAAAGTACTAAGGAATAAGGAATAAGTTGCAAGAAAAAATTTAAAAAATTTTAAAAAATCTAGAAAATGGCACCCACCGTAAATTGGAACAGATGTGTCTGTGTGCGGTAATTCTCTTTAAAAAAACTGCGCATACCCACATTGTATTTTGCATCAAAAATAAACATGGCAATATCCATACCCATACCTAATTGGTAACTGAATTGTGCCGGCCTGAATATATCGCGTTTTTCTTCACGTTTCAGCCGGTATACTTCATTATTGTTTTGTGAAATGGTTGCTTTTGTTTTAGCAATAAACTCTGCCTCTATTCCGTTATAAAACCTAAGCTTGTAAATGGGCTTTTTCACCGCATAAGCTCCGAAAATAAAGGGAATCCCAACCGTATGATATTTCATTTTCAACTCACTGAAAGGAATATTATTTCCAAACTGACTACTAAAAATACCATTTTTCAGCTTGACGGTTGAACGTAAAAAATTCAGCTCAAACTGCACAAATGCTTTCTGGCGGGTAACCCGAAAAAAGAATCCACCCTGATAACCGGCAGATACATCTCGTTGTACTCCATTTTTGTAGACAAAATAGTTAAGATTAGCTCCTACCTGTCCGCCAAACTGCAAATGAGGACGGCTGCCTGTCTTAAAGATTTCAGGCTTTGACAAAGCAAACAATGGAAGAAAGAATACTATGACAAAAAAGTTTTTCATTTATTTTTTACTCTGCATTTTTTACACATCGAAACCCGGTATGCTCCAGGCTGGTCTCTGCCGTCGATTTCATTCTGGCCGCAACGCGAAAACCGGAACAATAACTATCATTACACAAAAAAGAACCACTGCGTACTATTTTTTCAGCATCCGCATCAGGTTCTTTATTTTCGGGATTCTTAAAGTTACCGCTTTCCGCACAATTCTGATAATATTGTTTTCCGTACCAGTCGCTGCACCATTCCCATACGTTCCCGGCCATATCATATAACCCGTAATTATTTGGTGTAAATGATTTTACCGGCGCACTTTTTTCGTATCCGTCTTTCAATGTATTTTCATACGGAAAATCGCCGTTCCATACATTGCATTTTACTTTTCCGTCTGTTACTTTCTCATTTCCCCAGAAATAAACATTGCCGGCAAGGCCACCACGCGCCGCACATTCCCATTCTGCTTCTGTTGGCAGACGTTTTCCCGCCCATTTGCAATAGGCATCCGCATCATACCACGACACCTGCACTACCGGATAATTATCTTTCCCTTCAATCGTGGAGTTCGGTCCTTCCGGATGTTTCCAGTTTGCACCTTCCATAAACTGCCACCAGGTATTTGGGTTGGCCTCCGTTCCCGGTTTCAACATATTGAAGACCAATGAACCGGCTTTCTGATGTACCGTCTTTCCTTCATTATCTGCGTACTCAAAATCTTTTTCTGCGGTAGTGATGTATTTCGTCGCTTCCACAAATTTTCTGAACTGCGCATTGGTCACTTCGGTTTCATCTATCCAGAAAGCATCCAGCGTTACTTTATGTTTTGGAAACTCGTCTGCCCGTGCCTGATAATTATCTCCGCCCATATCAAAACTTCCCGCTGGAATCAGTAACATGCCTTTTTCCTTTTTCACTTCCCGCTGGTTACAGGAAAGCGGAAACAGCATCAAAGCAAAACAGAATTGCCCTACAGATACATATTGTTTCAAGGTATTCAGCATAGCACAAAATTATGACGGAAATAAATATTCCTTGCCATCAATCACAAAGCGATGATCCATGATGCGCGGCCACATAGGCTTTGCAGGTAAAGTTTTTTCCCATTCCAGCAAATCATCATTCAGTTCTTTCACTTTTTCCGGCATCAATAAATACAGATTGTTTTTTTCACTTTCATCCGTTTGTAAATTATACAACTCTGTCCATTTGTCGCGGGTACTGTAAATCAACTTATAGTCTCCTTTTACAATTGCATGCACATGATCTGCCCTCCAGAATAATTTTTCGTGCGGTGTTCCCTCATTTTGTTTCGATAAATAAGGAATCAGATTCACGCCGTCATACACTCTGTCGGAAGGCAAATCAATGCTGCACAAGGCTGCAACGGTAGTAAAAATATCCAGTGAGCTCAGTGATTTATCATAAGTAGTATTTTCCGGAAAATGATTTTTCCATTTAAAAATAAACGGCACGCGAATCCCACCCTGAAACTCCGTTAATTTTCCTCCTTTCAGCGGGGCACTCGTTGTTACCTTCGTATACGTTGCAGGACCATTGTCACTTAAAAAAACAATCATAGTGTTGTCTTCAATATCCAGCTGCTTCAGTTTTTGCATGATTGCCCCAATCGCATTGTCCATAGAACGGATGATGGCATTGTACACCGCTTTGCCTTTATTGTTGGTAATCTCAAATTCCGAACTGTACAAGTCCAACTGTGCCTGATAAGGCTCGTGCGGAGCCGTGAATGGTATGTATAAAAAAAACGGACGATCCTTATTATTTTCTATGTATTGAACGGACTGGTCACGAATGGCATCCGTAAAGTATCGTTTTTCGTGTTTGATTTTTTTATTGTTTTCATAAATCATTGCCAGATCTTTGCGCGCCATCTGCCACTGATATTTAGCTTCAAATGTTTCCCGTTTATAATTCACGATATCTTCCTGTACTTCTTTCTCCGCATACAATGTAAAAGGTCCGTAACAGCCATACTGATAATCAAAGCCTCGTTTGTTGGGAATGTTTACATCCGGATTATCGCCCAGATGCCATTTACCAACGATACCAGTCCTGTAATTGTATTTCTTCAATAATTCAGCCAGCGTGATTTCCGTCGGCGGAATACCTTGTTTGGCAATCTCCCATTCCCGCGGATAATGCGGTTTAGTCACCACCACCCAGGAACTATCGCGCTGCGACAAATACTTCCCTGTAAGATATTCAATCAGATTGGTCGGATAGAATTCCATCTGCTGCGTTTCAAAGCCGCAGCGCTGCTGGTAACGGCCGGTAAGGATGCCGCAGCGTGAAGGCGCACAGATGGGCGACGATACATATCCCTGAGTGCAGCGCACCCCTTCTTTTGCCAAAGCATCTATGTTGGGTGTTTGCACCTTGGAATTACCATAGCAGCTTACATCGTTCAAGCCTAAATCATCGGCAACGATGACAATGATATTCGGCTGCTTTTCGGTAACAAAAACAGTGTCTTTGAGAAAAGCTTTCTTGCTGAGCAGTAAATTTTTATCCCAGTGAATACGCCATTTGATGGCTCCTGTTGACAAAGGATAACAGGACACAAAAAAGATACCTACTATTAAAGATACGGTAATAGCGGTTTTATACTTTTTTGTGGCTTTTTTCGTCATTATGTAATATCTTTAAGATGCAAACTTGAAACATAAAAATCACTATTACTGTTATTAGCCATTGGTAATTTATGTTTTGCTTACAAAGCAATTGAAATATACATATGAAAATTGAAATAAAAAAAGAAATCGCAAACGCTATAACCCATGGTATAGGTTTTATAACATTTGCCACCCTTATTCCATTACTATTTGTTAAGGCATCGCATTATGAAGTGAATTACAAACTAGTGGGACTGATATTTTTTGCCATCGGGCTGGTGGCGGTTTATTTAAGTTCAACCATTTACCATGCGGTGATGCACGAAAAAGCGAAGTATATCCTGCGTGTAGCCGACCATATCAGTATTTACTATTTAATTGCCGGCACCTATACCGGATTACTGATGCAGACTATTCCGTTTGAAAAAATACAATGGTTTATTGTAGTATTATGGAGCATTGTATTAATTGGCACCATCAAAAAAATATTCCTGACCGGAAAATACGATACCATTTCTACCATCATCTATGTAGTGATGGGCTGCATGGGTTTGTTTGAAATCAATACGATTATGCAGTTTACCCCCAATAAAGTATTGCTCTTTATGCTGTTGGGCGGACTCGCTTATCTTTTGGGCGTTATTTTCTATGCCTGGAAACGCTATACCTATCACCACGCGGTGTGGCATATGTTTGTACTCACTGGAAGTGTGATGCACTTCTTCGGTATCTGGTATGCGATTGAACACTAGCAAATTAAATTGCTTAACCACATAAGCACATAGAATTTCTAAAAGCACTTCAAACTTTGCAATACTGTCCGCAACTTAAGTAAATCATTGCTGTAAGCTTTGCTTACAATGTGCATACTTATGGATATCCATTTACAAACCGTTTACCCCATTACTCAAAAAACTATGTTTCTATGTGGTTAAATTGTATTTTTGCCATATGCGCAAGAATGCGAATAAGGGTATTTTACTGTATGCGGTCACTGATTACATGGCGGCCTTGCTGTCGTGGTTTTGCTTTTTCCTTTTCCGTAAAACCTATATCGAGCATGTATCCTTTTCCATTGCGGAATTGCTGCAGGATACAAAGTTTGTATATGGCCTGCTGTTGATTCCTGTTTGCTGGCTCGTTTATTATTTTTTCTCCAATACCTACACCAGCGTATTGAAAAAATCACGTTTGGGCGAAATCTTCCGGACTGCCATTCAGGCATTCATCGGCGGTATTCTCCTGTTTTTCAGTTTGATGCTGAACGACATTATCAAAGGCTACAAAGATTATTATTTTCTTTTTTTCGGATTCATGCTGCTGCATTTTTTCATCACAGTATTTTTCAGAATCAGTGTATTGAGTTTTATCAAATCACAAATTGGAAACGGAACGATATCGATTCCGACTTTACTCGTAGGCACTAAAGAAAACTGCGAAAAGATAGAACAGGAAATCAAAACCTCTAAAATAAAACTGCCGTACAGCATCGTCGATAAAGTAATACTGAACAAAGCTGATGACAAAATTACCTTGAGCGAATTTAATTTCGAAGATGTGATTCTTGCATTTGGTAGTACTTCCACGCAAACCATCGAGAACCATATCATCTACTTCCTGAACAAAGGAAAAACCGTGCAGATACTGCCGGACGAACTGGATATCCTTTCGGGAAAATTTAAAACGCAAAGTATTTTCGGTTCGCCGCTGATAGAGATACCGACCGACCTGATGACGCCCTGGGAAAAAATCACCAAACGTATTGCAGATATATTGCTTTCTTTTACCGGACTGCTACTGCTCTCCCCGGTTTTATTGGTGGTGGCGCTGAAAGTAAAACGCTCTTCCAAAGGCTCTGTCTTTTTTTTACAGGACCGCGTGGGACTGAACGGCCGCTTATTTTCCATCATCAAATTCCGTTCAATGATAGAGAATGCGGAGAACGGCACACCGCGTCTGTCTTCCGAAAATGATGAACGCATTACTCCTTTTGGCAAAACTATGCGCAAGTACCGCATCGATGAGCTGCCGCAATTGTGGAACGTGCTGAAAAGCGACATGAGTCTGGTAGGACCTCGACCGGAACGCAAATTCTTCATCGACCAGATTATACAAACCGCGCCACAGTACCAGCTGTTACAACGCGTAAAACCCGGCATCACCTCGCTGGGTATGGTGAAATTCGGCTATGCTTCCACTGTGGAAGAAATGCACCAGCGCATGCGCTACGATTTGCTCTACATCGAAAACATCTCCTTTCTGATGGATGTAAAAATCCTGATTTACACCGCGATGATTTTATGGAAAGGAAAAGGGAAAATAAACAAACCATGAGTCAGAGATTCCTATATTTACTGATTTTGCTGCCATTGAGCATATTTGCAAAACCGAAACAAGCAGCACTTGACTGCAACACCATTTTCGTGTGCATTGACTCACTGAGTTATGCCACACTTTTTGATCATCCATTTATCAGGGACACGCTTTTTATTTGCAGAGAACAACAAACCACGACCAGCAATGATGCGTACACCGGAAAATATGCCATCGGAAAAGCGGCTACATTAGAATTTTTTAAACCGGTGCCAACATCTGAAAAGAATGGCGATAAACCCGGAGATGCCGGCATAGAATTTAAGACAAGAAAATTAAACGACTTAGCCGCGTACAACCAACAAGCGATTAAAAAGAAACTGTCTGTTCTTACAGATACTACGAAAACAGATACTGCTGAAAACAAATTCATCAACTGGTACAGAACGCTGGAAATTAAGGACAGTGTGGCTTCTGCTGCGTTTTCCATTAGTTTGCTGGAATATGACAAAGATTACCTTACGTTCTTAGGATTTACCGACACGGAAATACAATCAGAAATGACGTATGAGCAATACAACACCTTGCTCTCCGGCGGCAAAAAATACCCGAAATCCTTTAATGCCATCGAATCGGTGAGTGTGCTGCTGAACAAAGCAGAACTGCATTACCTGAAGCAAAATTCCCTGCTGATGGGATGGAGAGTGAAACGCGGAAAAATAACAAGCAATCATTTCAGCATAAATTACAAGCTAAAGGACAATGCGCCTTTTCACGTGAGCGCCATTCGCCTGTCGCTCACGCAACCCTTCCCTCCGCGCGCAATAAGCATCAGCAGCCACCTAAAACTAAAAATTGATGGGGATACGGCAGTGTTGGAGTTTGAGTAATACTCTTGCCTTTATTGGTATTCTTCACCGACAAACTACCCTCCGCAAAATAGTCATTCAAGGTTCCTCGCTGCTTCCGAAGTTTCGGAACGGAATGACAGCGACACGGAAAATTCAGCAAATCCATTCAGTTTGTAAATCTTTGTTTAGGCAATTAAAACATAACCCCTCCATCCATTCGAAATAGCATTACTAATTTTCACATGTTTATAGGGCGAATTTACATCCGATTAGAAATATTAAAATTTATGCTTAAATTAGTTTACTTAAAATCATACCTATGAAAAAGCTAAGTTTAGTTATTCTACTCTTTATTGGATTTTCCGGCGGCATCAAAGCACAAAAAGTATTTTCCGTTGACTACTCCAGTCAGGCAAATATAAAAGTGTTTGTCGTAAAATATGAAAGCCAATGCGACCTGAAAGTATACAAAGTAAAGTACGAAAGCCAGGCAGGAAACAACGACGGTAAATGGTTTTTTACTGATTATGCAAGTCAGGCAAAAAAGAAAATCTATTTTGTAGATTATGAAAGTCAGGCAGATTTAAAAATCTATTTTGTTGACTATGAAAGTCAGGCCGGCTGGAAAAATTCTTCTAAAAAAAGTTTATTGTATTAACACCATACCACGATAATCGTTGTTCCTTTGTTGGTGTTCTTCAACAACAAACCACCATCCATAAAACACTTATACAAGATTCGTATCTTTAATTTATGAGCGGAAAAGATATACTGCGTTATCCCTTTGAAAACTGGATAAGACCTATTGTGCTTATGTATGTGGGTTTACCCATATTTATCCTCAGTGCATTGGCGGATATAGGGCTTTTGCAGCTCATCGGCGGCGGTATCTTGTTTTTCGGATATTTTTTATCGCTTATTTCCATTTTCTATTTATTGTACAAACGAGAAGGATGGAAAGCATTTTATACGCTGGTATTTATCCTGATGACCATTATGATTTTTGGGTTGATGGCCGGGTGATTTCGGTGTCTCGGCAAGAGATTGCTTCGTACCTCGCAATGACGGTAAAAGATTAATAACAATCCACATCTACTACTACGCGGATTTGTTTGAAGGACTGAAACTGGTACAGGCCGTTGATGGCTTGCTGTATATCGAATTTAATGCGGTTGAGTTCCTTGTAGCTTATCGGAATTTTCACTAAAATATCACGCAAATAATAATTATTGATTTTCTGAATGATGGGCGCGTTCGGTCCTACCACCCAGCCGCTGTATTTGGTGTGCAGGTAATCCGCCACCTTATTGGCCGCTTCTATCGTCGTCTTGATGTCTTTGTGCTTTACCGTCAGCTGTATCAGCCTTGAATAAGGCGGATAATGGAATTGCTTTCTCTCCTGTAGCTGTGCCTGATAGAAATCTTCGTAATTGCCTTCTAAAATATAGTTCGCAATCACGTGGTGTACATTGCCGATTTGTATCATCACCTTGCCGCGCTTTTCCCTGCGGCCCGCCCTGCCGCTCACCTGCAGCAGCAGCTGATACGCACGTTCCATCGCGCGGAAATCCGGATAGAACAACAAAGCATCGGCATTCAGCACGCCCACCAAACTCACGTTGGTAAAATCCAGTCCTTTGGTCACCATCTGCGTACCGACCAGAATATCAAACTCGCCTTCTTCAAAGGCTTCAATGATTTTATTATGGCCGTGTTTGCTGCGCACGGTATCGTAATCCATACGGCCTATTTTTGCGGCGGGAAACATGGTTTTCAAATCCTCTTCGATGCGCTCCGTACCCAGTCCTTTCTGCTGCAATTCATGCGAACCGCAGGCACCGCAGGCCGGCATCACCGCCTGTGTGTAGCCGCAATAATGGCAGCGCAAATCATTGGTGAATTTGTGATAAGTCAGACTCACGTCACAATTCTTGCACTGCGGAATCCAGTTGCAGTTGCCGCAGGCAATATAGGGCGCATAACCGCGGCGGTTCTGAAACAAAATCACCTGCTCTTTTTTGTCGAGTGTATGCTGAATTTCATCGCGCAGAATATAAGTAATACCGGAAGTGATTTCCTTTTTCTTGTTGGCTTCCGTGAGACTGACAAACAGAATTTCCGGTGTCTGTACTTCGCCGTAACGCGTAATGAGTTTCACCAGTCCGTATTTGCCGGCTTTCGCGTTGGCATAGCTTTCTATGCTCGGTGTAGCGGAACCCAATAATACTTTTGCGTTAAATTGTCTGGCCAGATAAATCGCGGCGTCGCGGCACTGATAGCGCGGTGCCGGATCGTATTGCTTGTAAGAAGAATCGTGTTCTTCGTCGATAATCACCAAGCCCAACTCCTGAAACGGAAGAAAAACGGAGGAACGCGCACCGAGTATGATTTTCGTTTCGTTCTTCAGCACCTTGTTCCAGATTTCTACGCGTTCCGCATTGTTGAATTTGGAATGATAGACTGCGATATTGCCGAGTATTTTTTCGAGTCGCTGTACAAGTTGCGCGGTGAGTGCAATCTCCGGCAAGAGGTACAAGACCTGTTTGCCCTGTGCAATTTGCTCCTTGATTAAATCTATATACAGCAAGGTTTTTCCGCTCGAGGTGATGCCGTGCAGCAGCACCACTTCCTTTTCTTCATAATGCTTTTTGATATCGCTTAAGGTATCTTTTTGTTCTGCAGATAATTCATAGTGACTCAGCTCTTCCATTTCCGTGACGGAAATGCGGTCGACTATTTTTTCTTCCGTTACAAAAATTTCTTTCTTGATTAACGACTTCAGCACTTCGGCTGTAACACCTGCTTTCTTAAGCAGTTCGGTTCGTCTGACGGATTTATTTTTCTTGGACAATTCGAGATAGGCTAATAACAAGCGTTCCTGATTCGGATATTTCGCCACGATATCAAACACTTCTTTCAGTCTTGGATCCTGGCTCCTGATTCCTGGCTCCAGTTCCACAAACACTTCCGTCTTCGGCGTATATTTTTCATGCAGCGTTTCTTTCACATACATAATGCGTTTGCTCAGCAGGCTTTTCACCGGCTTGCTCACCGTCTTCTTTTGTAGGATATCGAAAATATCTTTCAGCGAAATCTGCTCCTGATGATTCAATGCTTCCGCAATCATGTATTCGTCGTCCGTCAGTTCCAGAATATCCGTTTCATTATCCGGATTTTTGACAAAGAAGGTTTCCGAATCCAGCTTGAAATAAGCGGGTAAGGCTGCCTGCATCACATCGCCGAGCGTACACATGTAATAGGTGGCTATCCATTGCCAGAAATCCAGCTGTGGCTGCGTCACAATGGGCTGCTCATCCACTACGGATAAAATCTCTTTAGCAGCATACTCCACAGGCGCCTGCTGTGTAATAGTATGAACGATGGCCGTGTAGAGTTTCTGCCTGCCGAACTGCACTTCCACGCGTACGCCGGTCTGAATCATTTCCTCCAGATGGGCGGGCACGGCATAGGTATAGGTCTTAGGCAATGCCAGCGGCAAAATTACTTGCACAAAGTAGTTGTATGTATGAAAAGTTTCCACTTATTTTACACCACAATGATAGCAAAAATGAATACAAAAGACGACATCAAAAATGCATTGTCGGCAATTTTCGAAGAAATGAATGCTTATACCAAAACCGTAGACGATACGACGTTCAAAAAAAGCATTGACGGCAAATGGAGCATCGCGCAAAATATCGACCATTTAACGATATCCAATAATATTACGGCACTGAGTTTTAATATGCCGAAAGCAGTCTTAAAGCAATTGTATAAAACCAATAATCGACCCAACTGGAATTATGACGAGGTGGTTTGGAAATATCAGCGCACGCTGAGCCAGGGTGCCAAAGCGAGTCTGCCGTTTCAGCCGAAAATCAGTCTGGTGCCCGTGCGCAGTTTGGTGGAGCGTTTCTGGAAAGGTTCCTGCGATACGCTACTGAATGCAATAGATGGCTGGTCGGAAGAAGACTTAGATACTTATTTAATTCCACATCCGCTGATTGGAAAGATGACCTTACGTGAGTTGTTGTTTTTCACGGTGTATCATGTGGGGCATCATTTGAAAACAATTAAGAACATAAATAAAACAGTATAAAATAAAAACACATAGGTACATAGTTTCTGACAGCATGACAGACAAATCTATTTATTTAGGGTTGCTGAAGTTTATCATAGAAATTTATCTTCGATAAATAGCTATGTTTTCTGTGGCTATCTGAAATTATCAGATGACCTGCAAGACTCACTCCTCTATTTTTCTATGTGTTTAAAAAAATTCCTTTAATTTTAGTTAATGGCGAAAGCATCTAAACAACAGAAAGTAAATCCGGCACGTGTGCAGACAAAGACCATAAAGGAAATTGCCTTAACCTTCACGGATTTTAATTTTGAGAAATGGTATCCGTTTATCATTGCACTGTTTGGGCTGTTGCTGTATGCCAACACGCTGACGCACGATTATGTGCTGGATGACGAGACGGTGATGGCGAAAAATAAAATTGTGACCAAAGGTATTTCCGCGATTCCGGAAATTATGCTGACGGCCTACCGCGCGGGCTCGCAGGACCGGCAGGAAAGTTTGTATCGTCCCTTGTCCGTCGTGATGTTTGCCATAGAATGGCAGTTATCGCCGAACAAACCATTTTTAGGTCATCTCATCAATGTGCTGCTGTATGCACTCACGGGATTTCTATTGTATAAATTATTAAGGAAATGGTTTCCGGATAAACATTCCTTTGTCCTGTTTGCCATCAGTATCCTGTTTATGGCACATCCCCTGCATACGGAAGTGGTAGCCAACATAAAAAGTCGCGATGAAATTTTAGGATTATTATTTTCAATACTTTCTTTGAATGCATTTTATGAGTATGCTGCAAAGAACAATATCAAACAGGTACTGCTGGGTACCGTGTATTTTTTTCTGGCGATGTTATCCAAAGAAAGTACCGTGACCTTAGCGGCAGCGATTCCAATGTCTTTATTCTTCTTCACCAAAACGGAAAACAATAAAAAATACATGTACAGCATTGCAGCATTGATAGTCGGAGTTGTTTTGTATTTTATATTGCGAAAAGCAGCCATTGGCGGCTTAGTGACATTTAATAAAGTGAGCGTATTGAATAACTCCATCGTTGGCACAGACAATAAATTCGACCAGTTTGCAACGGCTATCGTGCTGGTCGGATATTACATTTTATTATTTTTCTTTCCGCATCCGCTCAGTTTTGATTATTCATTAAACTCTATTCCTGTTGCCACATTCAGCGACGCTCGTTTTCTGATTTCAGCATTGGTTATTATTGCCCTGACAGTATATGCATTACTGAATTTGAAAAAGAAAAATGCTATCGCTTTTGGTATTTTATTTTTCGGCATCACGCTTTCCATTGTATCCAATATTTTTGTCATCATTGAAGCGACGCTGGCCGAACGCTTCCTGTATCTTCCCTCTTTGGGATTATGTATTGCGGTAATTCTTACTTTGGAAAAGACAACAAAATATACAGCTGATGCAAATTTTTCGTTCTTATCTGTGCTGCAAAAAAACAAGGCATTCACAGTTGTTTTAGCCGTTATAATGATACTTTTTTCGCTTAAAACATTCACCAGAAACCTGGACTGGAAAGATAATTTCACCTTGTTCTCAGCAGATAAAGATCACAATCCAAACAGTTATCGCAACCTCTCCGGATACTGCAATGCCTTGTTTGGAAAAAAAATAATGCCCTTAAAAGACGGTGATCCGCAGAAACTGGAATATTGCAAAGAAGTTATTTTTTATACCAATAAAAGTCTGGCCATTACACAGGATAATTTCGGAGCCTGGAGTTTACTGACTTACTGCTATCTGCAACTGAAAGATTATCCGCAGGCATTAGCATCCTACGAAACCGGTATAAAATACTATACCGATAAAACACCATATCTGGATAATTTTTACATGATGGGTGCCAATGCCTATTATTACAGCGGCAATTTATCAAAAGCACTGGAAACGGCAAAAGCAGGTATTGCAGTAACAGATACCAATGCCTTACTGTGGAATTCCTATGGGATGATCTCTTCGGAATTAAATGATTTAAAAACGGCGAAAGATGCGCTTACCAAATCATTACAACTAGACAGTACGAGTGCGGATACCTGGTATAACATGGGCAATTTTTATGCAAAAACCGGTGATTACATGACGGCCATTTCGTGCTATAATAAAGTGCCTTCATTAAATCCTGCAGATTTAACCAGTGTCAATGCTTTTAATAATACCGGCAACTGTTATGCCGTTTTAAAACAATACGATAAAGCGCTGGAGTTTTACCAAAGGGTGCTAAATATTAACCCGAATAACAAAGATGCTATCCGGAATATGGCTGTGACTTACACGAATACTGGAAATACTGCAAAAGCGCAGGAGTACAATAGTAGGTTACAATCTATTCCCTGATAAAATTTAACGAATAAATGTGGAGTCAGATAAAGTAAGCAGAAATGCTTTCAAGTCTGCTTTTTCCTGAGTAGACAAATTGAGTCCCCAATGACCTGTTAATTCTACACGTTTGTTTGCCTTTTCACGCATAATAGGTTCAAGCGTAAGCGATCCTTTGGGTCCGTCATTATAAAAATCAATCACCTCATCCAAAGTAGCAAAACGTGCATCGTGCATGTACGGAGCCGTGAAAGCTAAATTACGTAAGGTCGGAATTTTAAACCGTCCGTAATCATTCGTATTGCCGGTAAATTTACCCAATCCAAAATCGGCGAAATCCAGCACAGAGGAAACAGAATCCAGTCCGTTGTTGGCAAAAGTTCTGTCGGGAGAAATAAATACTTCCGGTGCGGTAGAACTATGACAATGAAAACAATCGCCTTTTTCTGTTTTAAAAATATCCAACCCTCGCAATTCCGATGCAGATAACTCCATCTCGCCTCTTGCGTATTTATCAAACTTTGAATTGTAAGAAAGCAATGTTTTTTCGAACTGCTCTATGGCTTTGGTAATTAAATCTTTTGTAACCGTTTTCGTTCCAAATGCTTTCCAAAACATATCTACGTATTCAGGATGACGTTGTATGCGCTGTTCTGCCTGTGCAATAGGTAAATGCATTTCCAAAGGATCTTCAATAGGCAGTCCGGCCTGTTCTTTCAGTGTACTCACTCTTCCATCCCAGAAAAAGCGGTCTTTCTGCCAGGCTAAATTTATCAGTGCCATCGAATGTCTTGGTCCGGGCATATCATCTACACCACGGCTTCTCGGACGCGGATCAGAAAAAGAATTTTCCTGTTTATGACAACTGGAACAGGAAATAGTAGAATCTCTGGATAAAATCGGATCGAAGAATAATTTTTTGCCCAGTGCAATTCCTTCCACTGTCATAGGATTAGCCGCATCTATAGGCATTGTCCGGAAATTCTGAATGGAAGGAGCCACATAAGCCGTTGTCTTCGGAGCTTCTTCGATTGTGTTATCTTTTTTACAGGCATAAAAAGACAATGACATAATCATTATCAGCAGGCTAATGGATATGAATAATTTTCTGCTCATTCAGGACGCAATACGGTTGCATTAATTCCACTGACAAAACTGTTTTTAATAGCAATTCCTCTGCTCACTTCTCCCGCTTCGCTATGGTTACTGAAATTGGTGATCAGAAAAGGATCACTATCCAGCACAAAAAGTTTATCCATATCCAATTCTATATTCATCGTAGTTCCTTTTGCCGGAATATCCGTTAAATTTATTTCCGTATATAGTGTATCTCCTCCTAAATGCATAGAAAAAGGCGCATCGGGTGTGTTATCTTTTGTTGGTGAATCGTCAATATCCCCTTCCACAATCAGGAATCTGTATTTAAGCATATCCCAATAAAGCCCAGTCTCGACACTTAAAGGGTTAGATGCCGGAAAAGAAGAAGGTGTTGAATTGTTTGTCGCTTTATCTAATCCGAAAGAAAACCTGAACGAAGTAAAATTACCTGAAGGAACTTTAAAACTGAATCCTTTATCTCCGTTTTTATACAAAAAAACGTCTTTCACCATAGTTTCTTTTCCCGTATTATCTATATATCTGAAATTAGAGAAAAGCATCTTCGTCTTAGCCTGATCCAATAAATAGGAACGACCAAATGGTGTTTTACCACTGGACTTCAGAAAAAACTGCACCATAACCGTGTCATCCTTTTTACAGGAAAATAACAAGGTGCTTGTCAATAACAGAATAATATATTTTTTCATATCAGCGGGTGATTCTCTTTATTTTGTACTCTAAAATTAACGATAAATGCTGAGTATTGTTTTGTATTAACATAAAAAAAGGCAGCTGAAATAAAACAGCTGCCTTTTTTGTTTAACCATTAAGGTAGATTATATCGATAATGTCTTTAACACATCATTCATAGAACGAACTGCATCTGCACTTTTGTTGAATGCCGCTTGCTCTTCTTCGTTTAATTTATAATCGATGATTTTTTCCCAGCCGTTTTTGCCGATTACTACCGGAACGCCTAAGCAGATATCAGACTGGCCATATTCACCTTCTAAGTATACACAAGAAGTGATTACTTTTTTCTCATCACGCAAGATAGATTCTACTACTGCCATACCAGCTGCACCCGGAGCATACCATGCAGATGTACCGATTAAACCTGTAAGCGTAGCACCGCCCACCATCGTGTCAGCAGCTACTTTTTTCAAGGTATCAGCATCTAATAAATTAGAAACCGGATTAGAATTCAAGGTAGCAAAACGGGTTAAAGGAATCATAGTTGTATCGCCGTGACCGCCAATAACTGTTGCATTTAAGTCGTTTTGAGAGCAACCTAAAGCTACTGACAAATAATATTTGAATCTTGATGAATCCAATGCACCGCCCATACCTATGATACGGTTTTTAGGAATACCGGTTGCTTTCAAGGCAAGGTAAGTCATCGTATCCATTGGATTGGAGATGATAACGAAAATAGTGTTGGGTGAATATTTTAAGATATTTTCAGCCACTCCTTTTACGATACCTGCATTTACTCCGATTAATTCCTCACGTGTCATACCCGGTTTACGTGGCAGTCCTGAAGTAATTACCACCACATCACTGTTGGCAGTTTTAGTATAGTCATTGGTAGAACCGGTAATTTTGGTATCAAAACCTAAAAGAGAAGAAGTTTGCATCATATCCATGGCCTTGCCTTCTGCAATACCTTCTTTGATGTCTAATAAAACCAGTTCGTGGCATAATTCTTTGCGTGCAATATTATCGGCAACGGTTGCGCCTACTGCTCCTGCACCTACAACGGTAACTTTCATTTTATTTAATTTATTTGATTAAAGAACTAAAAATTCGGGGCAAAGATACGAATTAGTGATGAGTGATGAGCAGTAAACGGTAAGAAATTTAGGTTATCTCTTTTGTCTTCAAATATATACGTTTGGATTTTGTAGTCTTTCAAATGGTATTCCTGTTAACAAAATATTCGCTGTGGAAACAATCTTTCCATTTTAAATCCATTGTGATGTATTTTTGCAAAAAACCGATATGGCTGCACCCTTTCATTTTCCCAAACAAAAAAGTTTTTACAAAGGTAAAGTGCGCGATGTGTACAACATCGACGACCAATTTCTCGTAATGATGGTGAGCGACCGTATTTCTGCGTTTGATGTGGTACTGCCCCGCCCGATTCCCTACAAAGGTCAGGTGCTGAACCAGATTGCCTCCAGTTTTTTGGCCGCTACCAAAGATATCGTTCCCAACTGGGTCCTGGACGTGCCGGCAGCCAACGTCACCATCGGAAAAGTTTGCGAGCCTTTCCGTGTAGAAATGGTGATTCGCGGATACCTTGCCGGTTCAGCCTGGCGTGCCTACAAAAACGGTGACCGTGTTTTATGTGGCGTAACGCTTCCCGAAGGCATGAAGGAAAACCAAAAATTTGAAACACCCATCATCACACCAACTACCAAAGCTATCGTTGGCCACGATGAGGAAATCTCTAAAGAAGAAATTCTGGCACGCGGTATCGTGAGTAAAGAAGATTACGAACAACTGGAAAGATATACGCAGCAGGTATTTCAGCGCGGTACAGAAATCGCTGCAAAACGCGGACTAATTTTAGTGGATACCAAATATGAATTCGGCAAAATCGGCGATACCATTTATTTAATCGATGAAATTCATACGCCGGATTCTTCCCGCTATTTTTATGCCGAAGGCTATGAAGAACGACTGAACAACAACGAAGCACAGAAACAACTCTCCAAAGAGTTTGTCCGCGAATGGCTTATCGTTAATAATTTCATGGGTAAGGAAGGACAAACTGTTCCGGAAATGACCGATGAAATCGTAGAAAATATCTCGAACCGGTACATCGAACTTTACGAACTTATTTTAGGAGAAAAATTCATAAAAGCCGATACATCTAATATTGAACAGGATATTTTGGGTGCACTGAAAAAATTAGGAGTATAGGCTATTGTCAGAATTTAGATTTATTGGATGAAAGGATTACCGGATTATACTTTCCTATCATCCAACAATCCCGCAAATCCTAATTCAGACATTTTCACTATCTTTGCATCATGTTACAACGTCCTCGCAGAAACAGAAAAAATGCCGCCATCCGGGGCTTAGCGGAAGAAATATATTTGCTTCCGAAACATTTAGTGCAGCCTTTATTTTTAGTGGATGGCAAAAATAAAAAGAACGCCATAAAATCCCTGCCGGATATCTTTCAGTTGAGCATCGATAATGCCTTGAAAGAAATAGAAGCCTGCATGAACGTGGGTGTAAACAGTTTTATTTTATTTCCGGCGGTGGAAGATGCCTTGAAAAACAAAACCGCTACCTATAGTTATTCGCAGAAGAATTTTTACCTGAAAGCGATAAAAGAATTTAAAAAGAAATTTCCAGAGTGCTGTTTAATCAGCGATGTAGCCATGGATCCTTACTCTTCTGACGGACATGATGGCTATGTTGAAAATGGGAAAATTCATAATGATAAGACATTACCAATTCTGGCAAAAATGTCGGTGGCACAGGCTGAAGCCGGTATCGATATTATCGGACCGAGCGATATGATGGACGGCCGAGTTGGTTACATCAGAGAGACACTGGATTCAAAAGGATTCAGCGAAACCTCCATCATGTCCTACACGGCAAAATATGCCAGTGCTTTCTACGGTCCGTTCAGAGATGCCTTGGAATCTGCACCAAAATCCGGCGATAAGAAAACTTATCAGATGAATCCTGCCAACAAACGGGAAGCTATGGTGGAAGCAGAGTTGGATTACGCGGAAGGCGCTGATTTCTTAATGGTAAAACCTGCAACTGTTTACTTAGATATCATTCATGAATTGAGACAGAATTTTCCGATACCAATTGCTGCATATCATGTAAGCGGCGAATATGCCATGCTGCAGGCTGCCGCT
The DNA here is from genome assembly GCA_016721245.1 of Sphingobacteriales bacterium. Taxonomy (GTDB): domain Bacteria; phylum Bacteroidota; class Bacteroidia; order Chitinophagales; family JADIYW01; genus JADJSS01. The sequence goes on along the minus strand of JADKIQ010000003.1, from coordinate 349,268 downwards.
AAAAACGGCTGGATTGATTATACCAAATGTCTCGAAGAAACTTTACTGAGTATTCACCGAGCCGGTGCTGATGTGGTGATTTCCTATGGTTCTAAAGATTACGCAAACAGCATAAAAAAAGGGAAAGTTTAAACTTTCCCTTTTTCTTTATGCTTGATTACACTAATTATTCTGTAATCATATCTGTTGCACGCTTTGGTTTTTCTTCCGCCTGGCTTTTACCAAATGTATATAAGAAACCTACACCAATTACCAGTTTAGATGGTGTAATTTTAATCTTTGTAGGTTCAGGGAAGAAACCTGGTTCTTCGTTTTTAAATGATTTGATTAAACCGTAATCGTAGTTGATATCAAACGTTACGCAGCTTTTTAATTTTTTATCTACATATACCTGTAAACCTGCTCCTAATCTCACACCTGCATCAATTGCGTTGTATACGTTTTTGTAGTCAGATTTTACGAAGCCGTCGTTGGGTTGTATAGAACCATCCAGTGTAATAACACCTTTATCTTTACCGCTTACATTATAACCAAAATAGCCACCGAAATTACCATAAATTCTCAAGCGCTCATTGCCCCATCCCACCATTACTGATAAAGGAATGGTAACCTGATTTTCTTTATGAGTTTGTTTAAAATCGTTTACACCTTGTATTTTTTTGAAAGAACTTCCGGACATATTAAATTCTCCGGCAAGATTGATACCAACAAATTTATTAAACCAGATACGCGCCTGAATACCAGCATGTACGCCTACCTGATAGCCTACCTGACCACCGGCTGTTGCCAGTTTCGGGTTTTGAATGCCGTTATTCCATCTTCCGCAAGCCGGCCCTACGGTAATGCCTACTCCTGCTTGTATTTTAGCTTCCGACTGCTGTACAAATGCGCCTAAAAGCAATAAAATCGCTACTAATTTTTTCATTGTTGGTTGTTTTTGGTTAATTTGAATTTTATGATTGTTTGAAAATCGACGTTAAATTACGTAAATGATTTTAATTTTTGTAATTTTGTGAATATTATTTAACCCAAAAACTACAAAGCATGCAACTTTGGAACAGGGTGGATAAGCGTGTCTTAGAACAGCATCTGCTCGCCAGCAGCGAAAAACGCACCACTATATCCTTCTACAAATATTACAGAATTGAGCATCCGGAAGAATGGCGAAACGAACTTTATTTATCTTTAGATAAACTCGGTGTGCTCGGCAGAATTTATGTGGCGAAAGAAGGCATCAACGCACAAATTTCCGTGCCGGACAATCAGCAACAGGCATTTGTTGATTACCTCTACTCTTATCCGTTCTTAAACGGTATCCGCTTAAATTATGCAGTGGATGATGACGGAAAATCCTTTACCAAACTGAAGATACTGGTGCGCACTAAAATCGTTGCCGACGGGCTGAATGACGAAACCTTCGATTCCAGCGATTGCGGGGTGCATTTAAATGCAGATGAATTCAACGCGCTGACAGATAAAGAAGATACCATTCTGGTAGATATGCGCAATCACTACGAAAGTGAAATCGGGCATTTTGAAAACGCCATTACGCCGGACGTTGATACGTTCCGAGAGCAATTGCCACTGGTGGTAGATATGCTGCAGGAAAATAAAGACAAGAATGTGGTGATGTATTGCACCGGCGGTATCCGCTGTGAGAAGGCCAGTGCCTGGCTGAAACACAACGGCTACAAGAATGTCTTTCAACTGAATGGCGGTATTATAGAATACGCCCGCCAGGTGGAAGCCAAAGGCTTAAAAAATAAATTTAAAGGAAAGAATTTTGTGTTTGACAGAAGGTTGGGCGAGAAAATTTCACACGAAGTAATTGCGCAATGCCACCAGTGCGGTACACCTGCCGACACACATACCAATTGTAAAAATGAAGGTTGTCATTTGTTATTCATCCAGTGCGAAGCCTGTGCTGCCAAATACAATGGCTGCTGCTGCGAAGAATGTATGAAAATTTCCTTGCTGCCCGAAGAGGAACAAAGAGCTTTGCGCAAAGGCATCAACCCCGGCAGAAAGGTATTTAAAAAAGGAAGGGGCGAGCAACTGGTTTTCAAAAAATCCAGCAGCGAAATGAAATCTTCTGATATAAAAGCAGAATAAGCGATGAAACAGTTGGTTTGTATTTTACTGCTCTTGCCCTCTCTGGTTTTTTCACAATCTTCTTTCGGGAATAAAAAACAGGATGTTCAGGTTGTCCTAACTGCTGCTTCCTTTGAAAAAGGTCTTTATTCCGATTTTGATCATTTTTTAAAAGGTAAACCTTTTATATCCGGCTGGAAATTTGACAGCTTACTCTATCAGATCAGGGATGCCACCTTTTGCAAATCCGATATCAGCTGGCGGAATGCCAGCTATGACGACAAAGATCCGTTTTACCCCTGTAACAAATCTGAAGCTGATTTAAAAAGCGTGCTTTCAACATCGGCAAGGTTAAATCTCGATTCCGTCTGGGGTTTCAATGACGGACATTTTATATACTGCAAAATTGCCGGTAATTTCTATCCGGTGGTTTCTATTGGAGGATATGCAATTATTAATCAGTACAAAAGTCTGAAATCATCAAAATTGGTGAATCCGGAAAAAGCAGAATTGTATAACAATTCACCTGCATTGGATGCTCAGGATTATGCCAGAAAAGAATTCGCTAAAGACCTTGGATATTCAACAGGGCACCAAAGCAAAACTAATCGGTTTTTGCTGTCTATGGAAACCGGGAGCATTGTAAAATTTGATGATGAAACGTTGACAGCAATATTAAAGAAAGATGCTGAATTGTTTCAGGAATATCTAATCATAAAACATAATCCTGAAATCAACAATTTGTATCTGTACAAATACAATCAGAAATATCCGTTTGAGTATTGAGGAGATGATTTAAAGAAATCCATTACTAGATAACTTTAAGAAACTATAGAATATAACCACCAAACAAACTGAATTAGGAACTATTCATTTAATTCCTTTAAATCAAAAGACATTAAGACTATATAGCAAACTGGATAATAAAAATTTTCAAATTTTAGAAAATATTAATTCTTCTAAAATGAATAACTAATAAATAATGTTTTTAGCAATCCGTTAATTTATAAAAAACCTTTAGCATAAATAATTTTCAATTTCAGTTCTTCTGAATAATCGTCTTCATAAATTATTGAATTAATAATTTCAAAAAGCAAATCCCTATCTATTCTATTGTCTGCAACATCTACAGCTATATTTTCCATTTCTGCAATAAAACGTTCTACCCTGAAAACACAATTATTTAGTTCTAAAAAATAGGCTGATAAGGCTATAGATGCTCTTTTATTTCCATCAGTAAAACAATGTCCAGTATTTATTGCAAAGAAAAGGTAGGTAATCTTATCTTCAATTTCTGGATAATACATATCATTCTGAACAAAATCAAATACGGAATCTAACTGCCCATGTTTTGCAATACCATGCAAACCACCTGATTCGTTTATAATTGCATCATGCACAGCAATGGCATGAGTTGTGTCAAAATACGCAAATGCCATATTATCTATCTTTTAATCTTTTAAATACCTCTAATAATTCAGGATTTTCAATTACTCTTTGTAGTAAATCTTTACTCTTATCTCCTAAAAATCTATCATAATCAGCAGAATCTAAACAGTTAATATAAGGTTTCAATCTATCGTGTATTATATTTCTTAATCCATAATCACGGCTTGCCATTTTATTTCTTGCATCTTCTATTTGAGGTATCCAAAATCTTTGTTGTGCAAAATCGTCAATCAATCTATTTAATTCACCAGGGGTAAGCTTCCTATTTAGTTCATTATATTTCAACTTCATTGCATCTGCAATACCCACTTCAAAAGATGCAATCAAGCGCAATACTTCAGAATACATCGTTTCTCTCGGATTTTCATTTTCTTCTAATTTTAAAATTTCTTTATAATCTGATGACTTTTCAAGAAAAATAGCTTTATAAATAGCGTCAGTATAAACAGAGTATTTGTAGTTACCCATATCAAGATATTTGTTTAATGCTTCAGTAAATTCTTTTCTATAAGCAGGTTCACGGGCAATAGCTATTAAAAAATCTTCTTCTCTTTGATTTATGTATTTTGTTGAGCCACCTAATTTTTGGTTGACTGTATCTATTACAATATCAAGAATGGCACCCCTAAGTGCTTTTGCTTTTTCACTTTCAGTAAGTAACATACCTAAGTTTAAAAATGCTCTAAAATTAAATACACCTAATTGTGGTGCTTTTGCACCTTCTTGCAACATCCAGCCAAATTCTTGCTTAAAGGCTTTTAGTTGTTTGCCTTTCAAATTTAGGTATCCATTATGCTTTAGTTCATCCTGGTGTTGAGACAAATATCTATCAATAGTAGAATTATCTATGAGATAGAATTCAGCTATTTGCTGTCTTGTAAACCTATATTCTTCTTCAAAGAACATCCCCGTAATGCCTAAATAGATTTGAATATTTGCAACGGCATTATTATTATTGAGTATATTTTGACGGTCAACTGCCGATACTGTTAAATCCTTCATATTTCAAAATTTTGTTGATATCTTTTTACATGTTTCCCTCGTAAATAAGGGAAACAATATATAATTTATTGTTTATCAGTAATTTAAGTGGTCTTAAAGTTTTCATCAGGTGTGTTTAAATGTTAATTTTTAACAATTTATAAATAAAAATCCAAACTCTTGTCTTAAATATAAGTATAAAAAAGTAATTTATACTTTACACCGCCACGAGAATTTGTCTTTTCAACTTTATATTCCCTGCTAATTGGTTTCCCATTTCTAATTGTTGCAGCTTTGAATTTTTTGTCCCTAATTATTAATTATCAAATTTAAATATTTAAAACTAAATTTTCAATATGAATATCATTAAAAATACCGCCCCTCTCTCCACCCCTAAAACAAAAAATGCGATGTAATCAATTGATTTACATCGCATTTATAAAAAAGAGTTGTACCGCGGGTGGGAATCGAACCCACACTCTTGCGAACACGAGTTTGAGTCGTGCGCGTCTACCAATTCCGCCACCGCGGCATTTCATTAGTCGTAAGTAGTAAGTCGTGAGTCATGAGACTTAAGTCTCGTGATACGACACTAATCACTGCTTACTCTAAAAGAACGGGTTGCAAAGATAATTAAAAAAGCATATTCCCGAAAGAAGATGCTATATTATTTTAATGAAAAATTGCGCGGATGACATCCATACCATTTGCAAACAACAACAGCCCAAGAATAATGAACATCCCAATGCTTTGTGCATATTGCTGTACTTTGTCCGGCACCGGTTTTCCTCTCACCATTTCATACAGCAAAAACACGACGTAACCGCCGTCCAGCATCGGTATCGGCAGGATATTCATAAAGGCTAAGATTACGGAAATCGTAGCGGTCAGTATCCAGAAATGCTCCCAGTCAAACGTATCCGGGAACATTTTACCCATAGAAATAAAACCGCCTAAACTGTCTTTTACTTTCACCTCTTTCGAAGTAAACAGCATTTTTAAACTCTTGAAATAATTTCCCAGCGTGCTGAATGATTTTTCAATACCTGCCGGAATGGCTGCCGCAAAATTATAATTCACTCTTTCCGTTTTTAAAATTTCCGCATAAGATTGTGTGCCAAAACCGAACAAACCTTCCTTGGAAACTTCGCCTTTCAGCTCTATCGGCTGTCCGTTTCTGTCTACTGTAACTGCTATCTGTTTGCCTTTATTTGCCGTAATCTGATCTTTTACATTATCGTAAAAAGGCGTCGGCACGCTGTTGATAGCCGTTATCTTATCTCCTATTTTCAAGCCGGCTTTGGAAGCACCGGAAGCGTCCTGTACCTGCGCCACCACACTGGGTACACGCGGTAAAATGAAGGCTGCTTTTTTCTGTTTCATTATTTTGGACAGGAAACCTTCCTTAAAGTTGATGTCCTGCTGCTGTCCGTTTCTTTCTATCGTAATGTTTTTAGCTTCGTTCAGCACTAAATCTTTCTGGAACTCTTCAAAATTTCCTGCCGGCTGATGATCGATAGAAATGATTTTATCACCGTTTTGCAAACCAATTTCATAGGCTAAAGAATCCACCACCATGATACCGTTAGTCATGTTTTTCATCGGCAAAAATTCTTCGCCGTATTTCCATAGTAAGCCGGAAAAAATCACCATCGCTAAAACCATGTTCACGGTAACACCGCCAATCATGATAATCAGTCGCTGCCATGCCGGTTTACTTCTGAATTCCCAGGGCTGCGGTTCACTGTTGTTCAGGGTTTCCGCATCCTGTGTTTCATCTGCCATACCGGCAATCTGCACGTAGCCACCAAAAGGAAACCAGCCCAGACCGTATTCCGTATCACCGATTTTTTTCTTGAATAAGGTAAAATTGGCAACGTTTGGAAACGGGAAGAGGAAATCGAAAAACAGATAAAACTTATGTACTCGTGTACCGAATAATTTTGCCGGAATAAAATGGCCTAATTCGTGCAGCACAATTAGAATAGATAAACTTAAAATGAGTAAGATAACTTTGGTAGCGGTTCCGCCTATGGCAAATAATAGCATGTTTTTCTTTAATTATGAATTATGAATTGTGAATTATGAATTTTAGCATTCATTATTTCACCTCTATTTGTCTCTGATTAAACCGCGAAGTTACAAAATTCGTTCCTATTCCTGAAGTTATTAGTGATTAGTTAATAGTTACAGAGCTAAATACGGGTTCTTTGTGCCTTTTGTCAGCTTTTAGTGCGGATGAATGACGGTTTGTATCTCTTTAGCGAGTTGTTTGCGCACTTCCATCAATTCCATTTTTTTCATGATGGAGGCTATCATTTCCTCGAAATTGCCGCTCTGGTCGGCTGTTTTTATTTTTTCGTCCAGGATTTTAATGGCTTCCATCATCTTAAAATACCGGAAACGCTGCATCACGGAAATCACATCCGTTTTATAGGTACGGTTCGCGTCTTTCACCACAATTTCGTGTTTGGCAAACCAATTTGGACTCAGTTCGTAAGGTGATGACATTAACTCTACCAGACAATCTTTTACATCATTTTCTCTGATGTTATTGAGGTTTTTTACTTCTTCCAGCGGCGTTTCATCCGTGTACGCATCCATGTAGAGTTTAATGATTTTACCAAACACTTCAGTTTTAAACTCTACATCCACCAGCTCAAAAATAATATGCTCCGCTACCGATTCTTTTTCATTCATTTCCTGGTCTCCGTGCTCCAGCAAAACGCGTATAATATCTTTTTCCTGATGGTATAAAGGCGGTGTTTTGCTTACTTCCGGCTGCGAATGGTCAACGTCCGTTTTTACATACTCATTAATCGCCGTCGCATCTTCCTGATTAAATTCTTTGGATTTTTTGAATTGCTGCGTGCGGATTTTATTCGTTTCATTCACCAGTATATTTTCCGGTACCTCCACAATATCCGCGCAGTGTTTGATGTATAACTGACGTTTGATATTGTCGTCTACTTTGGCAATACTTTCAACGATATCTTTGATGACTTCCGCCTTTTTTACCGGGTCATTTTTTACTTCTTCAATGCCTTGCGTAGCCTTGAACAGAATAAAATCCTGCTGCTTTTTTTGTATAAAATCCAGCGTGGCATCCGTGCCATTTTTCTTCACGAATGAATCCGGGTCTTCGCTATCCGGCAGCAATACCAGCTTCACATTCAGTCCCTGCTCCAATACAATGTCGAGTCCGCGCAACGCCGCTTTTACGCCGGCTGCATCGCCATCGTACAAAATCACCATGTTCTGCGTAAAGCGTTTGATGAGCTGCACCTGTTCTTTGGTCAGTGCCGTTCCACTGGAAGCCACCACATTTTTGATGCCCGCCTGATACAAGGAAATCACATCGGTATAACCTTCTACCAGATAACACACATCGTGTTTGCGTATTTCCGCTTTGGCGTGCGAAATACCGTACAACACCTGACTTTTGTGGTACACATCAGTTTCGGCAGTGTTAATGTATTTGGGATTGTATACATTTGGATTATCCGTTTTGCCCGACTTCAGCATCCTGCCACCGAAGGCCACTACTTTTCCTGAAACATTGAAAATCGGAAACATCACACGGTCGCGGAAAAAATCGTAGTGCTTGCCGTTTTTTTCTTTGATTAATCCGGCCTTTAACAGCATCTCTTCGCTGTAACCATCTTTGACGGCCTGTTTGTAAAAGGTGTCGTAACTATCGGGCGAATAACCGAGCTGAAAGGTATTGATGGTATCATCTAAGAAACCGCGTTCTTTGAAATACGATAAGCCAATAGCTTTGCCGTCTTCAGTTTCTGTAAGTTGTGTCTGGTAAAACTTCGCCGCGTAATTCAGGGCAATCAGCAAGCTTTCCTTTTCGTCCTGTACTTGTTTATCTTCATTGGAAACCTGTGTTTCCTCAATTTCGATGTGGTATTTATTAGCGAGATAGCGCAGTGCTTCCGGGAAGTTGAACTTCTCGTGTTCCATGATGAAACTGACGCTGTCGCCGCCCTTGCCGCAGCCAAAACATTTGAAAATATTTTTGTTTGGGTTGACAACAAACGAAGGGGTTTTTTCCTGATGGAAGGGGCAATTACCTTTCAGCAGGCTGCCTGCTTTTTTCAGGTTGACAAAATCGCGCACCACGTCTTCTATCTGAGCCGTATCGAGAATTTTTGCTATGGTATCGCGGGTGATCAATGGTTGAATTGTTGAGTTGTTGAATTATTTTTTCAATTCCGCATAAAACTTATAAAAATACGGAATGGTTTCAATGCCTTTGAAATAGTTGAACAAACCGTAATGTTCATTTGGTGAGTGGATGGCATCGCTGTCTAAACCAAAGCCCATCAGCACGGATTTTAATCCTAATATTTCTTCAAACAGAGCCACAATTGGAATGCTGGCACCGTTGCGCATCGCGAGTGGTTTTTTACCGAATGTTTCCGTCAAAGCCAGTTCCGCCGCTTTATATTCGATGGAATCTATCGGCGTTACGTAAGGCTCACCACCGTGATGTTCGGTTACTTTTACCGTTACCGTATTCGGTGCAATTTTCTCAAAATGCTTTGTAAATAATTCTGCAATCTTTTTAGACGACTGGTTGGGCACCAGACGCATACTTATTTTTGCATTTGCTTTAGACGGCAATACCGTTTTGGCGCCTTCGCCAATATAGCCGCCCCAGATGCCGTTCACATCCAGCGTCGGACGAATACTTAGCTGTTCCAGTAAAGTATAGCCTTGTTCTCCGTATGATTTCGGCAAGCCGATGCTCTGCTCAAACTCTGCTACCGTTACCGGTACGGAATTGATTTGTTTTTTCTCTTCTTCGCTTAATTCAATCACATCACCGTAAAAATCTTCCACAGTTATATGTCCATTATCGTCTTTTAACGAACCTATTAATTTACACAATACATTTAATGGATTATCCACACCGCCGCCATAGATACCGGAATGCAAATCGCGGTTAGGTCCCACCACTTCTACTTCCATATAGCACAAACCACGCAAACCGTTGGTAATGCAAGGCGTTTCGTTGTTGATGATACCCGTATCTGAAATCAGGATGACGTCCGCTTTAAGTTTCTCTTTGTATTCCGTGAGAAAATTGCCCAGATTGGCAGAACCCACTTCCTCTTCCCCTTCTATAATCACTTTGATGTTGCAAGGCAAATCCTGGTTGGACAGCATCATTTCCAGTGCTTTCACATGCATATATACCTGTCCTTTATCGTCACAGGCACCGCGCGCATAAATAGCGCCCTGCGGATGTGCTTCGGTGGTTTTCACCACGGGCTCAAAGGGCGGAGATGTCCATAATTCATAAGGATCGGCGGGCTGCACATCATAGTGGCCATATACCAGCACGGTAGGCTTAGACGGGTCTGTAATTTTATCTGCATACACCACCGGATAGCCTTTGGTGGGCAATAACTGCACATTTTCCATGCCTGCCTGTGTAAACTGGTTTTTAAGATAATCCGCAGCTTTCAGTACATCTTCTTTAAATTTCGGGTCGGCAGAAACCGATGGAATCTTCAGCCAGTCAATAAGTTCCTGTACAAAACGTTCTTTATTCAGTTCGATTGTTTCTTTGATATAATCCATATTTTCAATGATTGTAGTATGAATAAAAATGGTAAAATTGTTGAATATCGCAAAGTTAAATTAAAATAGCCGTTTCCTCCTAAGAGGTTGTTAAAAAACATTATAATATTGTAAAGTGTAGTATTAACCAAATATTGGTATTAATTTTGGTAAGATATATCCAAATGAAGAAATTAGTTACTGTTTTCCTTATAAATTGCCTGTGTTTATTCGCGGTAAGTGCCAAAGACATTATTCAATTTTCCGGTTTTGTGCGTGATGCGGAAACCGGTGCGGTAGTTCCGCTTTGTGCTGTATACATTCAAAATGAGAACCGCGGTACCATCACAGGATATGACGGATTCTTCACATTTGCTGCCGGAAAGGGGGATACTGTTTTAGTTAAATCCCTTGGATATAAAACATTTAAGGTAGCCATTCCTACGGATTTGGAAACCAGTTCTTTTACCAAAGAAATTGGATTGGAAAGAGATTTATATGAACTGAAAGGCGTTACGATCCGGCCACTACCGACACCAACTCAGTTGCGACAAGCGATGGTGAATCTGAATATTCCTGATAATCTACAGGAACTGGCACAAAATACGATTGAGCAGTCTATTCTGACGGATGAGATTTCCAAGAAAACGAATTTCGACGGAAAAGAAAATTTCAGCCAGTATGTACAATCGCAGGTAGGTTACTATTACAACAGAAACGGCAATCAGCGTCCGGGCATTTCTTTAACGGATCCGTTTGCATGGGCCAGATTTATCAAAGATATTAAGGCTAAAAAGAAGAAGAAATAATGAACGATTAACGATGTACAATTAACAATTTAAAGTTTATCAATCATTAATTGTCTAATTGCTAATCAAATTATTTCTTATACACTCTTACTCTGTAATCCACATCTACTTCTCCACGGGATATTTTAGTCAATTTAGGCAAAAGAAGTTTACGCTTCAATGGTTTTAATTTATCGGTGAATAAAACACCTTCTATATGGTCGTATTCATGCTGAATAACGCGCGCGTTGATATCATCGAATGTTTCTGTAAACTCGTTGAAATGCTCATCGAAATAATGAATTTTCACAACCGGCTCACGGAACACATCTTCACGGATACCGGGAATACTTAAACAACCTTCTTCATATTTCCACTCCTCGCCTGTCTCTTCTAAAATGGTTGGATTGATGAATACCTTTTTGATGCCCTTGAAATCAGTCTTTCGCTTTTCCTGCAACTGCACCGTATCTACCACAAACAAACGGATGGACATACCTACCTGAGGTGCCGCCAGGCCTACACCGGACGCGGCATACATGGTTTGCCACATATTTTTAATGACATCCGGCAGATTGGGAAAATCGGCGGCAATATCTTCCGCACGTTTTTTCAAAACCGGATCGCCATATAATGTTACAGGTAAAATCATTCTTTAGGTATAAGTATTAAGATCTAAGTAATAAGTAATTCTGATTACGGTGTAAAGTTAGTAAATTATAGTGTTTCCAAAAAGCCTTGAAGAATAATAGTAGCCGAGATTTCATCGACCAACGCTTTATTTTGTCTGTCCTTGCGGCTCATTCCGCTGTCTATCATGGATTGAAACGCCATTTTTGAAGTGAAGCGTTCATCGATATCGACAATTTTCAGGTCGGGGAATTTATTCTTCAGTTGTCGTTTAAAAAGTTCAATTTTCGGGACAATTTCTGCCAGTTCGTTGTTTAGCTTTTTAGGAATGCCAATAACAACGATGCCAATTTTTTCTTTAGGAATCAATGTCTGGAGATAGCTGATGTTATTTTTTGTTTCCTGCGTACATAAACCAAAGGCAAAGATGTTGCTTTCATCCGAGATGGCAAATCCGGTGCGTTTAGTTCCGTAATCTATGGCGAGGATTTTCATAATTCAAAAATACATCTTTTGTCTGAACTATGATTATTATGATTTATGTGACAACAATGATATACAAAACGAAATTACTTTTCCTGTTCATCATCTTAATCAGATAAATCCTGGTTCAGACAATTCATTTAAAAATGCATAATAATATCGGTAATCACACACAATCCGAATAAAACACTTGCGATTCCGTTAGTGGTAAAAAACGCCAAATCTATTTTTTGCAAGCCAAAACGAATTACCAGTGAATGCTGATAAATCAATAAACCGGTAAATACCGTTAAACCCAGCAAATAGATTACACCAAAATGCCCGACGAAAAAGGCAGCTAACAAACAAAGGTAAGAGCATATGTGCAAGAAACGGGAAATCCATTTGGCTTTATTTTGTCCGAAGTAGGATGGAATAGAATATAGCTTATTTTCTTTATCGAATTGTTCGTCCTGCAAGGCATAAATAATATCGAAGCCGCTTACCCAGAAGAATACGGCAAACGAAAAAAATAATGGCAATGCTTCAAATCCTCCGGTAACGGCAAGAAATGCGCCGATGGGTGCCAGACCTAAGCCAACGCCTAAAATTAGGTGACACAAAAAAGTAAATCTTTTTGTTAAGGAATAACCCAATACTACCGCTAACGCAACCGGTGACAAAAAGAAACACAGCTGATTAATAAAATAGGTTGCGGTGATAAATAACACGCAATTGATAATGATAAATACCAGCGCATTTTTGGGTGTAATGATACCTGCAGGAATTTCTCTTATGGCTGTGCGCGGATTTTTCTCATCGTATTTTCTGTCGATATAACGGTTGAACGCCATGGCTGCATTGCGGGCAGTTGCCATACAAATCAGCACAGAAATAATTTTGATACTAAAAATCAAATCATATCCTAATAATTTAAAAAGGTCTCTTTATTCAATATTTAATTTGAAGAAGAGGAACACCATCTGCATTAAGTACAAACCCAACGTAAACCCAATCATTGCGAAAGGCAAGGCAAAGACTGTATGGGAAAACTTAACTAAGGAAAGGTAATTTTTCATTCTCTGTTTTTAGAACCATCCTTTTTTCTTTTTGGAGGCATTTACTTTTACACTGAAAGTAACCGTCGTTATCGGCGGATTGGTGTTAGCTTCTATCATCACGCTTTTGGTATTGGCACCTGCTTTGTGCTCAGAATTAAACTCTATTTCCAGTTTACCTTTTTTACCAGGTTGTACCGGTTCTTTATCGTAGGTGGGAACTGTGCATCCACAACTTCCATACGCCTGATTAATTACTAAGGGTAATTTTCCCGTGTTGGTAAACTCTATCGTTTTTTTCACTTTATCGCCTTCTGTACAAGTGCCAAAATCGTACACTTCCTTATCGAATTTGATAGAGGTGACTGTTTTCAATCGTTCTTCTTCAGATTGTTCCGTCACATTCGCCATAGAATCCGCTTTTTTCAGTTCCGGATCGTTGGCTAAAATTGAATCTCTGTTGAATTTTTCTACGGTAACTTCTGCCGGTGATTCTTTGTGACGGCATTGTACAAATATCAGCGCAGCAAATGCAATAAACGTTAAAACATAAACCAGTTTCTTCATATGGTGAGGATTTGGGTGCAAAGATAATAAAATGCTATCAGCGATTTTTATTATTTATACGACGCTCAAAGTTATCTTTAGTTAAAGAGTTGAGCGTATTTTCTTTCAGCAAACCACCTTTTCTGGCAGCACTTACACCGTATTTAATATCATGCACCCCTCGTAAATTATGGGCATCCGGATTGACGGAAATCAATACATTTTTTTCCTGACAATAGCCTATCCAGCTATAATCAATATCCAGACGATAAGGGTTGGCATTTAATTCTATACAAACATCGTTCGCTGCACAGGCATCAATGATTTTCTTGTGATCTACCGGATAGCCTTCCCGTGACAACAACAACCTTCCCGTCATATGGCCAAGTATGTTTGTGTACGGATTTTCAATTGCTTTAATCAAACGCTGCATCGCTTTTTCTTCCGTCATTTTCAATTGCGAATGCACGGAGGCAATTACCAGATCAAAGGTCTTCAACACATCATCTGTATAATCCAGTTGTCCGTCGTATAAAATATCCGACTCCACACTTTTAAAAATCTTAAACGGAAACAATTGTTTATTCAGTTCTTCAATTTCTGCGTGTTGTGCTATGATATTTTCTTCCTTCATACCATTGGCATAAAACGCGCTTTTGCTATGGTCAGAAATCACTAAATATTCAAATCCCTGTTCTTTACAATAGGTTGCTAATTCCTTTAAGGTGTTAGCACCGTCGCTGTATTTACTATGCGAATGTACCACTCCTTTGATATCTTTCAATTCGATTAAATCGTTCAGTTGATTATTCTCTGCTAATTTCCATTCCAGTTTGTTATCACGCAGTTCCGGCGCAATAAACGGAAATCCTGCCGCTTCATAAATGGCTTTTTCAGAAGTATATTTTACGGCAACATCTATCTTGTACGATAAGAAACCATAGTGTTCTTTATCGCTCGACAGTTCCAATAATTTCAGGTAAAAATCATGTTGGCTGCAATATTCAAAGTGTACAGGGTATTGTTTGTACTTTTCAAAGATGGCTGTTTGTATTGCTTTATCTTCTTCCGCAATCAGAAAATCAATACCTTCTAAAGTGACAAATTTTCTTCTGAAATCGCCACAGGTAGAAACCAGCATATCCGGATATTGTTCCTGTAGTTCTGCCACGATTTCATTTGCCAGTTCTTCCAGGTTCGCCCATAAAAATTTATTGGAATTCTTATTGATGAATTGAATCTGCTCCAGAATATTTGCCTGCGTTTTGGTCCCAAATCCCTTTAATTCAATCAACCTGTTTTCATTGCAGGCATATTCCAGTTCACCAATGCTTTCAATATCCAGTTCTTTCCAGAGTTGGGCAATTTTCTTCGGCCCAATGCCTTTTAACTGCAATAAATCTACCACACCAAGTGGTGTTATGTTCAGGTATTTTTCCAGCAATTCCAGTTTCCCTGTTTTTGTCAGCTGAAATATTTTTTCCGCAATCGCTTTGCCTACGCCTTCAATTTCTTCCAGTTCTGCAATGCTGAGTTCTGCCAAAGGAGGATTGATATTTTTTAAATGCCGTGCGGCAAATGCATAACTCTTTATTTTAAACGGATTTTCGTTGTGCAATTCCATCAAATCGGCTAATAATCCAAAATGCTGTGCAATTTCCTTGTTTGTCATAGGTCAAAAATAAAGAAAAATATATAAAGACCTCACCCGATTCCCCCCGAACCCCCCCCATGCGCCCGTAAAATAAAAATTACCTCAAACAATACCTTATTACTTCTAACTTTTTAGTAAATTCGGATAACCTATTTACCATGGCAAAAAAAATAACCGGCGTTTTACTCGCCGTACTACTCGTTGTCCTTGTTTATTTTCTGAATAAACCACTGGGCGACACTCCTGCTTTAGGCTCCTTCTTATCTCCTACACATGGATTCTGGAAAAGTGCCGCAGCAAAAGAAAACCGGAACACTTCCATTGAAATCAAAGGTCCGAAAGGAACTGCTACCATCGTGTATGATGAAATCGGCATCCCGCATATTTTTGCAGAAAACGAAGAAGACCTGATGTATGCGCAAGGCTATGCGGAAGCCAGAGACCGCCTGTGGCAAATGGAATTCCAGATGTATGCCGCAGCAGGAAGACTAACAGAATTAGTAGGTGAAAAAGCCTTATCTATGGACAGATTCTCCCGCAGAATAGGCATTGTCCGCGCGGCGGAAGCATCTCTGGTAGAAACCGAAAAAAATCCGGTAAGTAAAATGCTGATTGAAAGTTTTACTGCTGGGGTAAATGCCTATATCGATCAGCTGAAACCGGCAGATTATCCAGTTGAATATAAATTAATCGGTTACCAGCCGGAACACTGGACACCGTTGAAATGCGCCTTACTGATGAAGTATATGGCTAAAGATTTAACCTATTACGATACGGATGTAGAAAACAGCAACGCATTGCGTGTCTTCGGTGAAGAGGCCTACCAGAAAATGTATCCCGATTTTCCTGCACCGGCAATTGATCCGATTATACCCGTTGGTACCAAGTGGGACTTTAAATCTGTTGATTCATTTTCTGCAAAAGATAAAAATAAACTTACTGCAGCACTCTATCAGAATCCGTATAAAGAATTTTATTCCAGTAAATTTTACGGCAGTAATAACTGGTGTGTAAACGGCAGTAAAACTAAATCGGGAAAACCGATTTTATGCGGCGACCCGCACTTAAATTTAAGTCTGCCCTCTATTTGGTACTCGGTACAACTGAACTGTCCGGGATTAAATGTGGAAGGCGTAACGATTCCCGGTGCTCCAGGTGTCATCATCGGACACAACGAAAATATTGCGTGGAGTGTAACGAATGCAGAACGCGATGTCATCAATAATTTCTCTGTAGAATATCAGGATAAAAACAGAAAAGCATACAAGCTGGGTAATGAGTACGTGCCGTTTGAATACGATGTTCAAACATACAAAGTAAAAGGCGGTAAAGATATAGTGGACAGTATTCGTTTAACAAAAGTAGGCTCCATCGTTTATGATGAAACCTATGGAGAAATCAACGACCAGAAACATATTGCCACCTACTGGCGTGCGGAAGAACCTTCCAATGATTTAATGACTTTCTATTATTTGAACCATGCTAAAAATCAGCAGGATTATTTAGATGCCTTGAAATACTATTCATGTCCGGGTCAGAACTTTGTTTATGCGGATGTCAACAATAATATTTCCATAAAGCAACAGGGCAATTTTATGCTGCGTACGGTTTCCGGCGACGGCTCCTTCGTAACACCACTGGCCAATGTGAACATTGCCAAATTAAAAGCACGAATTCCGGTTGAGCAAAATCCGTATGTACTGAATCCGGAAAGAGGATTTTGCTGCAGTGCCAATCAGAATCCGGTGGATAAAACTTATCCTTACCTGACTAACGGTATTTATGAAAATTACAGAAACCGCGTTATTAATTCAACACTGACAACAGCCACCAATTATACGTGGCAGGATATGGGCAAGCTGCAAAACAATAATTTAAGTTTACTGGCAAAAGAAATTCTGCCAACCTTATTATCCAACTTATCGGTAAGCGATGATGCGGAATCCAATAAAATTGCCGCCGCATTAAAATCTTGGAATTACATGGCAGATTATAACACGGATGCCCCAAGTTATTTTTATAAATTCTGGGATTATGTGGAACAAAGCACCTATGATGAAATGGAAGGCACTGCCACTTCATTCCGACTGCCGGAGCCTTATAACACGGCCAACCTGATTATCAATGATGCAAAATTCAAATTATTTGACGTAGTAAATACAGACACCGTTGAAACAGCGAAAGAAGTGATTAATATCGCCTTCAAAAAAACAGTGGCATTCTTTTCTCAGTTAAGCAAGCCAAGCAATAACATGTTGTCAAAACAGAATGCAGCAGAAACCGAAACCAACAAAGAGGCTGTTCTTTGGCAACATTATAAAAACACCAGCATTACGCACCTGGCAAGACTGAATGCCTTCTCTGTAAAAGACGTAGCAATTGGCGGATATAATAACATTGTGAATGCAGCATCCGAAGGTGCAGGTCCATCCTGGCGTATGATTGTAGATTTTGCTAGCGGCAAACCGCAATGTTACGGCGTGTATCCGGGAGGTCAAAGCGGCAACCCTGCCACTAAAGGCTTCACCGAGTTTATAGACAAATGGAGCAAGGGTGAATATTATAAACTGCATTTCTTTGATTCAAAAGAAACGGCGTTGAAAGCAATAAAAAGTAAATAGAAATAATTTAAAAACACATAGACACATAGTATTGATGGTAAATAAAGAAATAGATAGTCGTGCATAGGTATTCATCTTTGATGAATACAACTCTGTGAAGCTATGGTTATCCGAAAAAATATTCTAACTACCGATTATCCTTACTTTCTATGTCCCTATGTGTTAAAAAGAAAAATCGTACATCGTAAATTGTAAATCGTAAATCAAAATTCATGTTTATAGTAAAAGTTTTAGCTATCGCCATCCTGAGTTTCCTGGGCACGTTTTTTCTGCCATGGTATACACCTTTTATAGTGGCATTTTTAACGGGAATCGCTTTATCCAATAAGCCCGGCAATAATTTTTTAGCAGGCCTTTTCGGCGTCGGATTATTCTGGTTGGGTTATGCCTTGTTTTTAGATATCCGGAACGACCATTTACTAAGCGGGAAAATAGCAGCTTTATTTTCTGACAGTTTAAAAACAGATATTAGTGTGGGTATATTATTGCTGATTACCACCTTGCTCGGTGCTCTGCTGGGCGGGCTTTCAGCAATGGCAGGTGCGATGATAATGGATGACGGCAGCCGTGCACGCTTACGCAAAGCTGTAAAAAGCGGAAGATATACGCTGAAGATGAAGTAGAATAATTGATGTGTAAAATTCTATTACATACTGCGTAACTATTCTGTTATTTTCGACTATGTAAAAACCGTCATTTACTTCAAATTAAATATCCAAATTAAAGCTTTCTCTTTGGTAGCGCGGTAAATAGTTTGGTGCTGCTCTTTTGGCTCCGGCGAGTATTTCCACTTCAGCGTACTGAGGTTCTCTGATGCTAAAATCTTTGAAAAATCGTTTGTATACTTGGATATATCTTTGGCCTTTGAACCCGCAAACCATAAACGTTTTTCATTTGCCGGAAATTTTGACAAATAATTGTTAGCTGTTCTTACCAGATAATGATTATTCCACCACATCGAAGGATCCATCGCAATGTAATAATCAAACATATCAGGATTTGTCAAAAATGTTTCTACAATAAAAAGCCCGGCCAGAGATTCTCCAATAATACCTTTCTTCTCAGTTGTTCTGTATCGTTTATTTATTTCAGGAAAAAGTTCCTGTTTAATAAAACTCCTGAATTTTTCTGCACCGCCAATTACCGGTGCTACTTTTTTATCTTCCTCTACTTCGGTGGGTCCGGTGAGGTCTTTTCGGCGTTGTATATTTTCGATACCTACCAGCATAACAGGCGGAATCTGTTTGCTTTCTATGAGTGCAGCAATCGTATTGGCAATATGAGGAAAGTCTTCATTAATACCACCATCCGGCATATAGATGACCGGTAATGAATCTGCTTGTTGAGCATATTGTGGCGGTGTCCAGATATTAATCGTTCTTACTTCACCCAGTATCTTTGAATCAATTTTTAAGCTATCGTGAACCGGTATCGGGTCTTGTTGCTGCTGCGCATTGCTGTTACATCCATACACCAGGAAATGAAGCAATAAAATAAAGTACCAATTTTTCATTTTTTGTAATTAACAGTTAAAGAGTATTATTTTCTAACAATAAATATTTCCAAATATAAATAGAATATGCTGTAAATAATTGAAAAATTTTACGAAGTCATACTTTTTTAAATACTCCTGCGTTTTTTATCCTACATCAATAAATTTTCGGCAAACATTTCTCTATCTTTATTGGCATAACAAACCTTATGTCGAGAACCATACAACTGCAAACGCTCACCAATCCTGCTTCGCTATATGCCCGTATAGCCACTACTATTTTAAAAAAAGGGAAAGGCAGTTTGCCGGATATTTCCATTCATCTTAAAAAAACAAGTTTAACACCTAATGTACTTAAGAAGTACAATAAAGTTTGCGGGTTTGACCATACATTAATTATTCCGGCAACTTTTATTCATGCATATATTTTTCCAATGCACACGCAACTGCTCAGCCAGCCGGAAGTACCGTTTCCTTTACCGGGACTGATTCATTTTGCCAATTCCATTAAACAACATCGTCCTCTGTACATTGGAGAAGAATTTTCTGTAACCTGCAAACTTGGAAATCTGATTGCGCACGATAAAGGGCAGGCGTTTGAGATATTGAGCTATATTGAAGTTAACGGCAAACGCATTTGGGAAGATGTGAGTATTTATTTGTACAAAGGCAGAGAAGGCATAGGCAGTGTGCTGGAATGGGAACAACCAGTATTGCATGAAAACTGCATCAAAGAAAGCTGGAGCCTGTATCAGAATTTAGGTTTTGAATTTGCCATGGCGTCCGGTGATTTCAATCCAATACATCTGCATCCGCTGACAGCAAAAGTGTTCGGCTTTGAGCGGCATATTATTCATGGTATGTGGAGTGCGGGAAAAATACTGGCACTTCTTGAAAAAAGAATGCCACAGGAATTTGAATTCACCGTTTTGTTTAAAACACCTATATTTCTTCCGGCAAGTGTCATCTTCCGACATGAAAAAACAGACGAAGGGTTTAACTTTGATATAGTAGACCACACACAGGAAAAACCACATCTGAAAGGATACATTAATAAATTATGAGTTTTGAATTTTGAGTTCTGAGTTCATCTTTTATTATCTAATATTGAGCGTTCATTCAAATTATCTATGACAACTCCTAAAAGAGATCCTTATCAGGCATTGCGCTATAAAGAATTCAGGGCATATGTGCTGGCGAGATTTCTGATTACGATTGCCGTTACCATGCAGGCAGTGATTATCGGGTATGAAGTATACGAACTCACCAATTCAAAATTATTGTTAGGTTTGATAGGATTAACGGAAGCAATTCCGGCCATCGGCATAGCGATGTACGGCGGATATGTTGCCGATAAATCGGAAAAGCGAAATATGCTCGCGGCTTTCGTTGCACTATATACGGTAATGTGCGTTTTATTATTGGTCTTCACACATACTTCCTTTATTTCTTCTGTCGGAAAAGACAATGTGGTACTCTTGATTTTCTTTATTATCTTTTTCACCGGTATTGCGCGCAGTTTCTCGGGGCCGGCGTCATTCGGACTAGCCGCACAGATTGTACCGCGGGAAGTATATCAGAGTTCCATCACCTGGGCAAGTGCCGCATGGCAGTCGGGTGCCGTTTTAGGACCTGCAGTAGGCGGAATTTTATTAGGTAAGCTGGGTATTACGTATACTTTTGCCATAATTGTTGTCTTTTTATCAGTGGCCGTTATTTCTATTTTACAGATAGAAAAAAAACCTATTCAGTTTGTACCAAAAGGAGAAACGGTTTATCAGAGTGCTATTCAGGGATTGAAATTTGTTTTTGAAAATAAGGTTATTTTATCCTGTATTTCACTGGATTTATTTGCGGTATTGTTTGGCGGTGCAGTAGCTTTGCTTCCCGTTTATGCAAAAGATATTTTACATGTGGGCGCGGAAGGCTTAGGCTGGTTGCGGGCATCGCAGGCTGTTGGTGCCATTATCATGCTGCTTATTTTAGCCTACTATCCTATACGTAAACACGCGGGCTTGATTTTACTGGCTGCTGTTTTTGGGTTTGGTGTATTTATTATTTTGTTCGGCATCAGTACTATCTTCTGGTTCTCTATGTTTTGTTTAATTATGAGCGGTGCGCTGGATGGTATCAGCGTTTCTGTACGCCACACCATTATACAAATGTCCACACCGGATAATATGCGGGGCAGGGTCTCTGCAGTGAACTCTATGTTTATCGGTTCTTCCAATGAAATCGGCGAGTTTGAAAGCGGTGCTACGGCTGCTGCAATGGGTACAATACCTGCAGTTATTTTCGGTGGCTGCATGACTTGTTTAGTGGTAATCGTTACCTATTTTATTTCTCCCTCCATCAGAAAAATGGAATTGAAAGAACATCATCCATCGGAGTAGCAATATAAGTTTGCCGCTTTCGCGGGAATGACAGGTAATAACATATTTTATGCCTTTTACTTTGTAATATTTCCGATATTTAGGTCACTAATTTTTGTTAAATTAACGATATGCGTATTTCCTTAAAACTATTCAGCTTACTGTTGCTCATCAGCGTCGCTTTTACATCATTATCTTCTCAACAAGGAAAAAATAAAAAAGCAAAAGCAAAAAAAACGGAAGTTGAAAAACCGGACACTAAAAAGCCGAACAGCGCGGTAGATGTAATGCCATCGCAAGGTGCTGCAACACCCGGTGAACTGGTCAATGCTCCGGTGGAGATATCAGATAACCAAAAATCATTGCCTTTAAATAAAGAGGTTCGTTATGGTAAATTAGCAAACGGATTAACCTATTACATCCAGCACAATACCAAACCTGAAAACAGAGTAGAATTCAGGTTGGCCGTAAATGCAGGCTCTAATCAGGAAGAAGAGAATCAGAAAGGACTGGCGCATTTCGTGGAGCATATGGCGTTTAACGGCAGCAAGCATTTTTCTAAAAACGAACTGGTTAATTACCTCGAAGGGATCGGCACTAAATTCGGCGCACACTTAAATGCCTATACAAGTTTTGATGAAACCGTTTATATGCTGCAACTCCCAACCGACAAAAAAGAAATTCTGGATAAAGGATTAAATGTACTGGAAGACTGGGCAAACGGATTGAGTTTCGACACTACAGAAATTAATAAAGAACGCGGCGTGGTTTTTTCTGAATGGCGCAGCGGTCTTGGAGCCAACAAGCGTATGATGGATAAATACCTGCCGGTGATGTATTACAAATCACGTTATGCGGAACGTCTTCCAATTGGTGATACGGCTATCTTACTGCATAGTCCGTATGAACGTTTAACTTCTTTCTACAAAACATGGTATCGCCCGGATTTAATGGCTGTGGTGATTGTCGGCGATATCAATGTAGATGAAATGGAAAGTGAAATAAAAAAACGCTTTGGTGTAATGGAAAATCCGAAAGCTGAACAAAAAAAAGTGATTTACACATTACCGGAACATACACAGACACTCGTATCGATTTGCACTGACCCGGAAGCGACTTATTCCAGAGCGTTAGTAGTATATAAACATCCGGCAGAAGATGAAAATTCTGTAGAAGGGTATAAAAAATATGTGATGAATAATTTGTTCAACAGCATGTTTAACAACCGACTGCAGGAACTCATGCAACAGCCAAATCCTCCTTTCTTTGCTGCCTATTCGGGCTACGAAAAGGAAACGAGAGCAAATGATGCGTTTAATTTAACGGCCGTTGCCAAGAGCGGACAAACTATCGATGCCTTGAAAGTCATCCTGACGGAGAATGAACGGGTGCGCCGATACGGCTTTACGCAAACAGAACTGGACAGACAGAAACTGGAACTATTAACGGGCTACGAAAATGCAGTAAAGGAAAAAGATAAAACAGAATCTGCAAGCTTAGTGGGAGAATATGTTTCTAACTTTTTAGAAAATGTTCCGGCACCCGGTATTGAAAAGGAATTTGAACTGGCTAAAAAAATGCTGCCTGCAATAACCTTAAATGATATAAATTCTTTACCGGCTAAATACATCACCGATAAAAATTGTGTGATTGTCTTAACAGCTCCTGAAAGTGAAAAAAAATTTCTGCCCTGGGAAAACGACATCAAGGACATCGCAGAAAAGGTAAAAACTGCCGACATCAAACCTTATGAAGATAAAACGGTAAACGAACCTTTGTTAGCAGAAAATCCAAAAGCATCGCCGGTTGTAAAAGAAACAAAAAATGAAAAACTGAACATCACCACACTGGAATTAAAAAACGGCGTGCGCGTTTTATTGAAACCAACGGACTTTAAAAATGATGAAATACTTATGACGGGCTACAGCCCTGGTGGTTCGTCTTTATACTCCGACAGTGATTATATGAGCGCAGATTATTCGAATGCAATCATTATTGAATCGGGTATTTCTAAGTTTGACAAGTTGACGCTACAAAAATTACTGACGGGAAAAACGGCCGGTGCATATCCTTATGTTGGTGAATTGAATGAAGGGTTTAACGGCAGCAGCAATCAGAAAGATCTGGAAACAATGCTGCAACTCACCTACCTGTATTTTACACAACCCAGAAAATCACTGGGTGATTTCAATACATTTATGTCGAAAGAAAAAAGCCAGAACGAGCATCTGCTCGACAATCCCGGTGCTTTCTTTGCCAATAAATACCAGAATATCATCTTTAATAAAAACATTCGAAGAGGTTTAACCACGATTGACAAATTGAATCAGGTAGATTTTGAAAAATCCTTTAAAATCTATCAGGAACGATTTAATGATGCCAGTGATTTCAGCTTTATTTTTGTCGGGAATTTTGACATAAATAAAATAAAACCCTTACTGGAAACATATCTTGGCGGATTGCCTTCTAAAGGACAAAAAGAGACATGGAAAGACCCGAATATTATTAAAAGAGAGGGACTGGTAATTTCGAGAAACCAGATGGGAAAAACACAAAAAGACCTAGTGGGTATTCATTTTCACGGTCAGGCGAATTGGTCAGAAGACGAAAGCTATATTTTTAATTCGATGGTGAAAGTGCTGAATATACAGTTACGGGAAGCAATGCGGGAAGATAAAGGAGGTGTCTACGGCGTCGGCGTAAACGGTGCATTTGCACAGCGTCCGAAAAACGCGTACGGCATCAACATTCAGTTTAACACCGAACCAAAGCGCGTGGATGAACTGATAAAAACGGTGTATGACAATATTGATTCTTTAAAAACAAACCTGACTTCAGACGAAAAAATTAAAAAAGTACAGGAAACGCAACGCCGCGAACGTGAAACGGATCTGAAAGAAAATGATTTCTGGCTGAATGCGATTCAGTATTATGATGAATACGGAAAGGATATCAATACGCTATTTGATTACGACAAACAAATTGACGGATTATCGGCTCAAAAAATAAAAGACGCTTTCAAAAAATATTTCGATATTAGCAATCATGTTGAAGTCGTCTTAGAGCCTGAAAAATGAAAAGTCTAATCAGTTATTTTTTTTTGTTGTGCATCAAATATTTTTCGAGCTTATTTTACCGTTTTGAAATAGGCTGGCCGGAGAACAAAATAGAATGGGGAAAGGTAAGGTTGATTATTTTTTTACATCACACGTCTTTATACGAGTTTTTATATCTCGGTTTTTTACCGAATCATTTTCTGCGCAAACTTTCTAAACGGATGGTGGCACCTGCCGCCGACAAAACACTCAATCGCCCGCTGGTGGGGGTTTTCTTTAAATTATTCAGCCCGGGGATGATTCCCATTACCCGTAAAAGAGATGACAGTTGGGGGAACTTTCTGGAATCCATCTACGATGATTCTATCATCCTCATTGCACCGGAAGGTAGAATGAAACGCAAGACAGGTTTGGATCTGGATGGAAAGAAAATGACTGTAAAACCCGGTGTGGTGGATATCCTTGCCGGTCTGGAGAAAGGACAAATGGTAATTGCCTACAGTGGTGGTTTGCATCACGTGCAGGTGCCGGATGAAGGACTACCGCATCTTTTCAAAACGTTAAAAATGAATCTGGAAGCATTTGATATTTCCGAATACAAAGCGATGTTCTCTTTACCCGCCGGAAGTGATACGTGGAAAAAAGCTGTACTGGATGATTTACAATCCCGGTTGGAAACTAAAATTCCCGTTTGATTTTTATTCTACTACTTCAAACTTAATTCCTTTCGATTGCAGTTTCTCAATCAGTAAACTACCTAAAGTTCCGGCTGGTGTCAGCACACCGCCTTTAATGGGAAGCTTGCCTAAATTTTCCAATAAGGTCAGAGCTGTTTCTGAAAGCATTTTGGAGGTTTCAGTATACCCCGGGTCACCGCCGGAAACTTTGGTGATTACCTTTTTAGTTTCACTCTCTCCGATAAACATCAATTTGAAATAACTTTTATCGCGTTCTTCCTGATTTGGGCCTTCTCCGCTTTTTCTGTACTGCAATAATAAATCCCGCACAGGTTTTATTTGTGCACCCAGCATCAGGGCACCCACCGTTCCGACCAAACCGATTGCAGCCGGCAGGTTAGGCATGGACAAAAACTGCGCATATTCAAAATTCTCTCCGAACACTTCCCTTCTGTATGCACTTGTCCGCATCACCATCCACGGATCGATAACCGGCATAGGCAACGCCCATTTCTTTAAATCTTTGTCGAAGTAAATGGAGGATTTTATTCTTTTCTTCTCACGAGTGCTTTCAGATTTAGCCTCTTTCTTTTGGGAGGAAAAAAACTGAAGTCTTTACCGGCTGTTGCCATAGCACCAATAGCCGATGCATAAGTACCGCCGGAGAAAGTAGCATTCGTACTTACAAATCCTTTAATGATTTTTGTTTCATTGGCGGGTAATTGCAGCGCTGTAAAATAAGCGCCCGCATCTGCCGGAATACTGTCAAACCCGCAACAATTGATGATATATATTCCTTTTTCTTTAGCAGCTTTATCGTGCAGTTTTAAAACAGCTTTTACAAATTCAGGTTCACCGGTAATGTCACAGTAATTCGTTCCGGTATTTACACATGCCTGTACCAGCGCTTCTCCATGTATGGCAAAAGGACCAACTGTTGTTACGATTATTTTTGTTTGAGCAGTCACGTTTTCCAGAGAAGATAAATTCTCTGAGTTACATTGTAAAATATCTGCCTGCTCACATTCAGGATTGATGGCAATCAGTTTATTCTTTATGGCATTTAATTTTTCCGTATTGCGCCCCGCCAGTGCCCATTTTACTTTTTTAAAGGAAACATTCTGTGCAAAATATTCTGCCACCAGACTGCCGGTAAATCCGGTTGCGCCCAATAATACAATATCATATTTTCTGTTTTCCATAATTCAGGATATTAACATTTTAAAACCATCTAAAAATACAAATCAACCAGCGGATTCTGCATTTTCAATTTAGATTTTTTATCTTTAATAAAACCAATGACAATGTGGATACTGATAAGTCCTTCCTTTATTAAATATTTTACCCCGAAAAATGTTTCCGGCATCAGTATTTTCCCGTTTATTATTCTGGAAAAAAGGGAAATTAAATACGATAAAAGCTTCATCAATCACGAATTGATACATATTTACCAGCAAATGGAGCTGTTTTTTATCTTCTTCATTCTCATTTACTACTTCGAATTCCTCTTTTTGTTAATAAAACACCGGGATTTTCAAAAAGCCTATAAAAATATCTCCTTTGAACGGGAAGCTTATGCGAATGAATCCAATTATAACTACCTGAAAACAAGGAAATGGTATTCTTTTGCAAAATATTGGTAAAACGGCTCGAAAATTGCTGAATATGAAATACCTTTGCGAAATAAAATAATATAAACGATATGCAGGAAATAAATGTGTTTGTGGTGGACGATCATCAGATTTTTTTAGATGGAATTGTTTCTCTACTGGATGATGAACCGAATATAAAAATAGCCGGAACGGCACACAACGGTAAACAAGCTGTTGAACGTATTAAAAATTCAAAAGTGGATGTGGTGCTGATGGATATCAATATGCCGGAAATGGATGGCATAGAAGCAACCAAACAATTAAAAAAACTAAATCCGGATTTGAAGATTTTAATGCTGACCATGCACAGCGAGCCGCGCTTTATCAAAGAGTGTCTGGAAATTGGTGCAAAGGGATATGTCATGAAAAATATTTCCAAGGATGATTTGTTAAAAGCCATAGATACAGTATATCAGGATAAATCTTATCTGGATCAGGATTCTCAGGAAAAACTGATTTCTTCTATCTCTAATGCGGATGACGAAGACGACAGAAATTACGATGAACTGGCCGCACAGATTACACAGCGTGAGTTGGAAATTTTGCAATTGATAGCATTGGGTCTGACTTCTCAGGATATTGCTAATAAATTGTTTATCAGTAAAAATACGGTGGAAACACACCGCAAGAATATGCTGGCAAAACTGAACGTAAATAATACGGCAGCTTTGTTAAAAATCGCTTATAAGAAAGGACTGGTATAAAAGACCACTTTCACAAAATAAAAGACGTGTATTTTTTATGCGTCTTTTTTTGTTAAGAATGAAATTAAATTATCTTTTTTTACTAAATTTATGTAATGAAAAACATACTATTCGCTGTAATTTTATTTATAGGAATGCATTCCATTCAGGCTAAAGACAAAACCGAAGTTGATATAAAAGACGACAGCGTTTTAGTTGACGGCAAGGCTTCTTTTATTTTTGAAAAAATAAAGTATATGCCGGGTACATTTAACTATTATGTGAAAGATTTGAGCGGAAAGAAATTAGCGTTCCTGAAATTTTACGACTACAACGATTACAAAGAAATTTCCAGTGCAAACCCAAAAGGCAGAGTAACTTATTATGAAGTTACATTTTTAGGAAGCGGGCAAAAAGCGGAAATACCTGCATTTGCGCGTCAGGTAAAAATGGCGGAAATTTTAGTAAAGCAGAATCTGGTTCAGAACGGAATGATATCTAATGAAAGTGAGCAGGAATTTATAATGGTAAACGGAACACCATACAGTAAAAAAAGAAGTGAAATGGATGGTGGAAAAACCATCATTATCAATAACAATTCAACACCTGCACCAAGAAACGGCATTAATATAAATATTACTAAAGACGACGATTAGTAAAGTCACTTTTTAATTTTATTGGGCATTTTCCATTTCCCAGGTAAGAAAGCGTTCAATTTCCTTGTCAATAATTTTTATAAGAAAGCCGAGTAATAACACATCGTCTAATCCGCCTATAAGCGGAATAAAATCGGGTATTAAATCTATCGGGCTAACAAAATATAAAAGTATAGCAACACTTAAAAAAACAGTAGCATAAGAAACATCCGTATATTCTTTATTGCGCCATGCCTTTGTTAATCGCGTAATTACATTCAATCTACCGGCAATATCTGCATACTTTTGAAGGGAAGCTTCTATTTTGTGATAAACGGAAAGAGCCAGTTTTTCCAGCAATACATTTGATTCAATTAATGTCTGCACTTTTTCTGCTGTTTCCGGATAGTATCTCTGAATAATAGATGTAAGAAATGATGCATTCATAATAATACTATTTATGCAGTTCCTGTTCTTTCTCCCAGGCCATAAAGCGCTCTATTTCTTTATTAAGCATCTTTATCAGATATCCTAGTACAAAAATATCGTCTATTTGTCCGATTACCGGAATGAAATCCGGAATGAGATCCAATGGATTTACAAAATAAATCAGTGCCGCCACCACCGCGATTATTGACTTTGTAGAAATATTCCTGTAATCTCCTTTAACCCATGCACTTAACATGCGAGCTAAAGCAATCAAGCTGTCCTGTATTTTATAAAACAACTCAGAAGACTCTCCTATCTTCAAAAAAACCTCATCCAGTAATTTAGAAACTTTGGTGTCGGAGGAAATAATCCGTTCTGCCTGTTTATATAAATCATCAAAAATCTTTTGCATCTGCTATTTCATTTTTGTTATTTACAGTAAAGTTAAATACAATTACTATGATAATCTTTTTTTATAATCTTCATAACCAAACGACTGTAATAATTCATAATTTCCATCTTTACTTAAGACTCCTATGTCCGGTAAATTAATACCATTAAACGTAGTGGTTTTCACCATGGTATAATGTATCATATCATCAAAAACAATCCGGTCTCCAATCTTTAATTCATGCTCAAAACACCAGGCACCCATAAAATCACCTGCCAGGCAACTCATTCCGCCGAGATTATATTCGAACTTACTATTTTCTACTGTGTTCAAAATAGCCGGTTTATAGGGCATTTCGAGACAATCCGGCATATGGCAAGTAAAAGAAACATCCAACATCGCTGTAGGAAACTTACCATTCGGTACAATATCCAACACCGTTGAAATCAATACACCCGTTTGCCAGCCAACTGCACTTCCTGGTTCTAAAATAATCTCTTCAATATTCGGATATTTTGCTTTGAACGCTTTCAGAATTTTTATTAAATGTTCCGGTTCATAATCTTTTCGTGTAATCAAATGACCACCGCCCATGTTTATCCATTTTGCCTGCTGAATCAATGGATGATAGAGCTTAATGAAAGATTCTAACACGCGTTCTAAAGTATAGGACGTATTTTCACACAAGGCGTGAAAATGAATGCCTTCAACTCCTGCTGGTAATTCATCTCCCAGTAAATATCCGGGAATACCCAAACGAGAATCAGGAGAAGCCGGATTATACAAATCTGTTTCTATTTCCGAATAGCCCGGATTTACGCGTATTCCATAAGAAACCTCCGTAATCATTTTATCTTTGTACAACTCATATTGCGATAAAGAATTAAAGGTGATGTGCGAAGAAATCTGTTGAATTTCATCAAACTCTTTAGGCACATATACCGGACAATAGGTATGTGCTTTCACATGCATTTTCTCATATACTAATTTTGCTTCATGCAGTGAACTTGCCGTGGCACCGTGTAAATATTTTTTTACCGTTGGGAAAACCGCGTGGAATGAAAATCCTTTCAGTGCACATATAATATGAACGCCGGCTTCCTCCTGCACATGCTTCAGTAAGGATAAATTCCGAAGCAACTTGTCTTCTTCTAATACGTATGCCGGTGAAGGTATTTTTGAATAATCCATTTTTATTATTGAGTCTGCAAATTTACTTAATCTTTTACTTCTAAATCACAAAATTCAAATTTCTCTCCGTCGAATAGGCCTTTATCACTTAGTTTTAACTGAGGAATAACCAATAATGCCATAAATGACAATGACATAAACGGCGAATGCAGGGTGCATCCGATTTCTTTTGCAAATTTTACGAGTTCCGTATATTTTTCACCCACCACTTCACAACTATCTGTACTCATTAATCCGGCTACCGGAAGACCTAATATTTTTGTTATTTCTCCATCCGTTACCGATAAACCTCCCCGTTCTTCTATGATTGCATTGGCTGCCTTACTCATACTTTCATCATCCGCGCCAACCACAATAATATTATGAGAGTCATGAGCCACGGAAGAAGCCAGCGCACCTCTTTTTAATCCAAAGTTTTTGATAAATGCAACAGCAACAGGTGTATCGTAATAGCGATTAATAACGGCCACTTTCAAAATATCATCTTCCATATTGGAAACCGCATTACCTTGAGCATCTAAGAGTATATTGCCAATATGCGTTTTAGTAATGAGCTGCCCGTCTATTACTTCAATTGCTTTAACTTTGGTATGCTCCAGCTGAATTTCAAAAGCAGAAGTTTCTTTAAAATCGATATCGAAATTATTGACAATTTTTTCAGGGCTCGTTTCAATAAATGAAGTTCCATTTTTCGCTACCAAGTTTCCATTGATATACGTTTCCAAAATATCAAAATCATCCAGATTATTTATTAGAATAAAATCTGCAGGATCATTTTCTTTAAGTAAGCCGACATCCAGTTTATAATGTAATACAGGATTAATACATGCTGCCTGTAAAACCTTGAACAAATCAATTCCTTTTACCAATGCACGTTTTACAAGCAGATTAATATGGCCAATCAGTAAATCATCGGGATGTTTGTCATCCGAACAAAACATGATGTCATCCGGATAATCATTCAACAAATCAATCAGTGCTTCAAAATTCTTTGCGGCACTGCCTTCGCGAATCAACACTTTCATGCCGTGATCTAATTTGAATTTTGCTTCTTCATACGTAAAACATTCATGGTCGGTAGAAATACCTGCTGAAATATACTGAATGGCTTTTTCTCCGCTTAAACCAGGTGCATGACCATCTACCGGTTTGTTATATTTTTTTGCTACGGCAATTTTATCCATCACCATCTTATCCTGAAATAAGACGCCAGGATAATTCATCATTTCCGCGAGGTATTTTATTTCCTCTAATGCCATCAACTCATCAATATCTTCCACCGTCACTTCTGCACCCGCCGTTTCAAACTTTGTTGCAGGCACACAAGACGGTGCACCGAAATTAAATTTAAACGGACATTTTTTCCCATTTTCAATCATATAATACACCCCTTCTTTCCCCAACACATTCGCAATTTCGTGCGGATCGGAAACGGTGGCTACGGTGCCATGTATTACAGCTTTCTTTGCAAATTCTGTTGGCACTAACATAGAACTTTCAATGTGTACATGTGCATCCACAAAACCCGGCAGAATGTAGGTTTCAAACGTTGCTTCTGATTTTTTTACAGATTTTATTTTGCCATTTTCAATGGCAATAATTGCAGCGTAAATTTCCCTGTTGGGAATATCAATAAAATTGGATTGGATGATTTGCATAATGCTAAATTTAAAAGAAAAAACTTCGCAGTTTGCTGCGAAGTTTAAAGATAGTTATTTATGAGATTCCTCTCCCGAAGATTCGGGATTAAAATGACAAAGCGAGATTAATATTCGTGCGGCAATTCCAGACCCACTTTCTCATGCCAAGGCAAACCGTAACCGCCAATTTGCGACATGAACGGGTCCGGATCCATTTCTTCTGTGTTGTATACACCCGGTTTCATCCAGATGCCTTCCAACATCAACTTAGCACCTAACATTGCCGGAACACCTGTTGTATAACTCACTCCCTGTGCTTTCGAGTCGTTGTAGGCATCCTGATGTTTACAGTTATTCCAGATAAAATAGGTTTGATCCTTTCCGTCTTTAATACCTTTAATCTGACAACCTATAGAAGTTTCGCCTGAATAATTTTCGCCTAAAGAACCCGGTTCCGGCAATAATGCTTTCAGGAATTCAATCGGAATGATTTCTCTGCCCTGGAACATGATTGGTTTGATGCTTGTGATTCCGATATTCTGCATCACTTCCAGATGCGTTAAATATGCCTGACCAAAGGTCATCCAGAAACGGGCACGTTTTAAAGTTGGGAAATTTTTCACTAAGGATTCCAGTTCCTCGTGGTACAACAAATACGATTCTTTCGGACCGATGTTCGGATATTCGATTGGTTTGTGGATAGACATTGGTTTGATGATTTTCCATTCGCCGTTCTCCCAGTATTTCCCATCCTGCGTAATTTCGCGGATATTGATTTCAGGATTGAAGTTCGTTGCAAAAGCCTGTCCGTGGTCGCCTGCATTGCAATCTACAATATCTAAATAATGAATTTCATCGAAATGATGTTTTGCAGCGTGTGCTACGTAAATCTGCGACTGCCCCGGATCGAAGCCACAGCCCAGCAAAGCCATGATTCCTTTTTCCTTGAAACGCTCCTGATATGCCCATTGCCAGCTGTATTCAAATTTCGCTTCGTCTTTTGGTTCGTAATTGGCTGTATCTAAATAGTGCACACCCGTTTCCAGACAAGCGTCCATAATCGTTAAATCCTGATACGGTAAGGCGATGTTCATCACCAAATCCGGTTTGAATTGATTGATTAAGGCAACAATTTCAGGAACATTGTCAGCATCTAAAGCAGCCGTTTCAATTTTCATATTTTTTATATCTGCAGCAATCGCATCGCATTTAGATTTTGTGCGGCTTGCCAGCATTATATGACTGAACACTTCAGGTACGGAAGCGCATTTACGAACGACAACATTACCAACGCCGCCTGCACCAATAATTAGAACTCTTTTTCCCATTTTAATTATTTATTGAATTATAGAATTAATGAATTTTATACAAATGTACAAAAAGCGGAAAAAGTTCCCGAGTTAATTTTAAGTAAGAAAATTAGCGAAATGTTATGATTTAAAACAAAGAAACCTGTTTCTGTAAATTATGTTCATGTTCCAGCAGCCATTGTTTGCGCCACAAACCACCTGCATAGCCAATTAAGTCGCCATTGCTGCCAATCACGCGATGGCAGGGAACAACAATAGCAAATGGATTTTTACCGTTGGCGGTTCCGGCTGCACGAATACATTTCGGGTCGCCCAGGTTTTTTGCCAATTGCAAATACGATATCGTTTTGCTATATGGAATTACCTGTAATTCTGTCCATACTTTATTCTGAAAATCTGTACCTGATAATTTTAATGGCAGCTCAAATTCTTTTCTTTCAGATGCAAAATATTCGCTGAGTTGTTGCTTTCCGTTTTTTGATATCTCGTTTTCAGAAAATGATGTCTCAACTTTGTTCGTATCCTTAAATTGCACAGAAAGTATACTCTGTTCGTCTGCTTTTATCTCTATCATTCCTATAGGTGATTCAACATAAGAGATAAAAATAGAATTCATCTGATAATTATTAGATACTAAAAGGATGGTACTGTGTTCTCAATAACAATCTTAATGTTACTTTAAACTTTTGTAATACGTAAAAATATCACTGAGTGTTTTTTTAGGTTTGAAGTTGAATGTTTTTGCAAACAAGCTTCCGTCAATAATCACAGGATATTTAAAATAATTAATTAAGTACACAGGAAAAGATTTCCAGTTCAGGAATTTCGCAACGGCCTCCGTTAATCTCGGAGGTATGGAAGGAATCTGAATAGGGCTGGAACCGGCTGCTTTAATAGCATCCTGAAATCCGATATAATCATCCGGCGCAACATTATAAACACCGGGAATATTTTTCTCAAAAGCCGTACAAATTGCATCACGCATATCGTCAATATGAATGAATTGCATCAGCGGTGAAAAACCCCACAGCACCGGTGAACGTTTTTCTGACAATAACATAGAGAAAGTATTACGAACGCCGGGACCCGCAATATTACAAGGTCTCAGAACGGTAATATTCAACTCGGGATGTTTATACAGATAAATGGTTGATAAATTTTCCAGCTCTACGGAGTCTACTAAATCCATTGTTAATTCGGATGCTTTCAATGGTGTTGTTTCATCCAGTAATGATGGATTATACGGCGATGCACCATACACGAAGTACGTAGACATCACCAGTGTTTTGGATACATTATATTTTCTTGCCAGATCAAATAATTTTCTGGTACCAATCACGTTTGCATTATATCTGGTAAAACGATTTAGCTCCTGCGCAGAAATTCTTCCTAAGTGAATAATACCATCGAAATGATGTTCACGGAAAATATCTTCAAATAAACGTTTATTAAAGTCCACTTTATAACTCTCTACCGGAATGCCTAAATCCACTTTCGTACGAAAATCGACCGCTACAATTTTGTAATCTTTTTTCAGTTTATCGATTACTTTTTTAGCTAAGGCCCCTGCGGCTCCGGTAACTAATATTTTCTTTTTTGGTTCCATGGTTATAGTTAAGATTCCGGAATTATACTTTCTTGTTTTTTTCTTTTTGCTCACGCTGATACTCTTCCCTTCTTGCCAAGCCCTGCTGCAGCAAATCATCAATAGCAGCCTTCACTGTATCCACCCGATCTTTTATATCCGATTCTTTATGTACGTCGTTTTTAAAGTAAATAGGTTTACCAAAATAAATAAACACTTTAGAAGGAAAGATAAACGGCACCACCAGAGGCGCTACCGGCATCCCCAGTAATTTTGCCAGCGGTTTAATGTCTGCATAAGAACGAATCGTTTCTTCCATCCCCACAATTCCTGCCGGAATAATCGGTGCATTATGCTTCATCGCGAGATGCATAAACCCACTGCCGAAACGCTGCAACTGGTATCGTTGCTTGTATAGTTTATTAGAACCTCTTACGCCTTCCGGAAATACGATGATTGCTTCTTCATTGTCCAGCATACGCTCACAATTTATCGGATCACCTATGACGGCCCCCACGGAACTTAACCAGTTGCCGATAAACGGAACAGTAGGTAAAAACCGTTCCACCATTGCTTTCGGTGCACGCGCACCATTCGGATTTGTCAGCAATGAATAACCCACCAGCATCCCGTCAAACGGCAATTGTCCGCTGTGGTTGGGAATAATCAAACATCTTCCTTCCTTTGGAATATTTTCCAGGCCAACGGTTTCCACTTTATAAAAATCTTCATACATGTATTTTGTAAGACGCATGTTGTTTTTCATATTTTTAATATTAAAACCCCATGCATCAAAACCCTGCGAACCCACGCGGTTTGGAAACACATTTACATAATCCTGTATTGAATTATCATTGAAAATTTTAGAGATGATATTTTGTTTTGTCTTAGCCATTGTTAAAATCGATACTATATTACTGAAAAAGGCTCAAATTATTAAATATTATCGGTGTAATTTTTTATTTTACGGATGAATACACACACAATAAATACAGATTATGGCTATTGAAAACACACACAAATTTAATCTTATCATTTTATTGCTGCTTTTTGTTATTACAAGTTGCAAAAAGGAAACTGCCGTTGATCAATCCTCTTTGCTGTTATCCAAACCATATGACAAAGTCTGTTTTTTAATGACACACAATGCCATGAACAGTTCCGAAAAAGGTTTTACCATTCCCAATCAGACACATTCCGTGACCAATCAATTGAAAAATGGTGTAAGAGGACTAATGCTCGACACATATGACGGCACTAATGGCGTTGCACTAACCTATCATACTTTAGCTTTATTGGGTTCACAAAAACTAGTTGATGTTTTAACGGAAGTAAAAGATTTTATGCTATCTAACCCAACGGAAATTATCACCATTATTTTTCAAAATGACGGCAGCAATGTACAGCTGGAAAAAGCTATTGACAGTATCAGTTTAAATGCCATGACCTTCATTCATAATAACGGAGATGCCTGGCCAACCTTACAAACGATGGTAGATAATAACCAGCGATTAGTTTTATTTGTAGAAAATAACAAAACACCAAGAGCGAGCTATTTAATGCATGCCTGGTCAACAATATTTGACACTAAGTATACCTATAAAAACGTGAATGAATTTGACAGTGACATTAACAGAGGCGGAAGTGGCAGCAAAGAATTGTATTTAGTCAATCACTGGCTGCAGAACGGCATAGGATTGCCGGATAAGACACTGGCTCCTCAGGCAAACAAACGTTCCGTCATCAGCAAACGTGTGCAGGATTGTTCGGCTGACAACAGTCATTTCATCAATTATCTTGGGGTTGATTTTTATGAAATAGGCGATGCAAAAGCGGTAGTGGATTCCATCAACTTTTCTAAATAATTTCTCAAAAAATAGTATATTGTAGCCAGAAAAGCTATTTAATAATGTCAATAGAAGTAATAGGTGCCGGCATGGGCCGGACGGGAACTTTGTCTTTAAAATTCGCTCTTGAGCAACTTGGATATCAGAAATGCCACCACATGATGGAAGTGCTGCAGAATCCATCTAATCTTCCTTACTGGAATGAAATGCACGAAAAACGCAGCACCGATTATGAGGCTGTTTTTAAAGGCTACACCGCTGCGGTAGATTTTCCGGGTGCCATTTATTATAAAGAATTAATGGTGCAATATCCGGATGCTAAAGTAGTACTGGGCGTGCGTGATCCTGAGAAATGGTATGAAAGCTGCCTGAACACCATTTATCAGGTGCCGAAAGGTGCTGAAAGAGCTGCCATGGAAGAAGCCGCAAAAACCGACCCTCAGGTAAAAAATGTATTGGGTGTTTTTGATTATGCCACCAATGCTATCTGGAACGGCATCTTTAAAGGCAGATTTGACGATAAAGACTTTGCCATACAAATATTTAATGAATGGACGGAAGAAGTAATACGTTCTGTTCCTGCAGAAAAATTATTGGTGTTTGAAGCCAGACAAGGCTGGGAACCTTTGTGTAATTTTCTAGGCAAACCGATTCCGGATACACCGTATCCGCGTGTCAATGATACCGCAGAGTTTCAGGCTAGAAAAAATAATAAGTTTAACCACTAATTATTTTATTCCGCCTGCTTCTTACTCAGCTGAATCCTGTTTCGCGCAATATCTACTTCCAACACTTTCACTTTTACCGCCTGCTGTAATTTCACCACCTCATTCGGGTCTTTGATGAATTTATTCGCCAGTTCGGAGATGTGTATCATGCCATCCTGTTTCACGCCGATATTTACAAAACAACCGAAATTGGTAATATTGGTCACCAGCCCTGGCACTACCATGCCGGTGTGTACATCGTGAATCGTTTTGATGGTCGGATCAAATTCAAAAACCTGTATTTCTTCGCGCGGATCCCTGCCTGGTTTTTCCAACTCTTTTAAAATATCCTGCAAGGTAGGCAAGCCTACTTCTGCCGTAATATATTTTTTCAGGTCAATTTTTTTGCGCACTTCCTTACTCTTTAGCAATTCATCCACACGCACGTTTTGATCTTTTGCCATCTGCTCCACCAGCGCGTAACGCTCCGGATGCACGGCACTATTGTCTAACGGATTTTCTGCATCTGCAATACGTAAAAACCTGCCGCCTGTTCAAATATCTTATCGCCCAAACGGTTTACCTGCAGCAATTCTTTTCTGCTTTTAAAACCTTTGTTTTGGGTTCTGTATTGTACAATATTTTCCGCCGTGCTCTGTCCCAATCCTGCCACATACATCAGCAAATGCTTGCTGGCTGTATTCAGGTTCACGCCTACCTGACTCACGCAACTTACGACTGTGTCATCTAAAGATTGTTTTAATAAAAACTGGTTTACATCATGCTGATATTGTCCCACGCCAATGGATTTAGGATCTATCTTAACCAACTCTGCTAATGGATCCATCAGTCTTCTGCCGATGGATACTGCACCACGCACGGTGATGTCTTTATCCGGAAATTCTTCGCGCGCCACATCGGATGCAGAATAAATAGAAGCACCACTTTCATTCACAGAAAACATCATTGGCTTTTTGTCCCAGTGTAATTTATGCAGCCAGTCTTCCGTTTCTCTTCCTGCTGTTCCGTTGCCTACAGCAATCGTATGGATATCGTGTTTATACATCAATCCTCTTACGATATCTTCGGCATCTCTTGTCTTGTGTTGCGGCGGATGCGGATAGATGACACTTTCTTCCAACAACGCGCCTTTGTCATCCAGACAAACTAATTTACAACCACTTTGAAAACCAGGGTCTAATGCTAAGATTGGTTTTTGTCTTAAAACCGGTGCCATTAATAACTGACGTAAATTCTTCACAAAAACTTCTATCGCTTCTTTATCTGCTTTTTCTTTGGAGATGTTGCGGAACTCAAACTCGATAGAAAATTTCATCAAACGTTTGTACGCATCTTTCAAGGCGATGGCAACTTGTTCTGCTGCTGCGTTATTTCCTTTTATTACTCGATGGT
This sequence comes from Sphingobacteriales bacterium, assembly GCA_016721245.1. Classification (GTDB taxonomy): domain Bacteria; phylum Bacteroidota; class Bacteroidia; order Chitinophagales; family JADIYW01; genus JADJSS01. The sequence goes on along the minus strand of JADKIQ010000003.1, from coordinate 310,334 downwards.
GCAGTATCTCCTGTATCTCTTCATCATCCGGTGCAATGTGCAGATATAAAAATCCTTCTTCTTCGCCACGGCGCATCGCCAGCAGGCGGTGTGAGGGACAATTTTTCAGAGGCTCTTCCCAGTCGAAATAATCACGGAATTTCTGCGCTTCCTTATCTTCCTCTTTTCCGAAAGCCACTTTAGTTTTTATGGTGGCATGACGCTCGAATTGCTGACGCACGATGGCACGCACAATCATGTCTTCGTTGATCCATTCCGCGATGATGTCACGGGCACCCTGCAAAGCTTCTTCCGCCGTCGGCACCTCATCGGTAATGAAGCCTTCCGCTTTGGAAAGCACCTCGCGTTCCTGTTGTTTATAAATCAGAGTAGCCAGAGGTTCCAGTCCTTTTTCTCTGGCGACAGAAGCTTTTGTTTTGCGTTTCGGTTTAAACGGCAAATAAATATCTTCCAGTACTGCCGCATCAAAACAGGCCTCAATTTTTTCTTTCAGTTCATCACTCAGTTTACCCTGGTCTTCGATAGATTTTAAGATAGCTGTTTTGCGTTTTTCTATTTCGCGGAATTTCTGGATACTGCTTTTTATCAGGCCGATTTCCACTTCATCGAGTGTCCCGGTTTTTTCTTTACGGTAGCGCGCAATAAACGGAATGGTGGCACCTTCATCCAGCAATTCTATGGTGGCGACTACCTGTTTGATATCTATTAAGGTCTCTTTGGAAACCAGTTGAAATAATGTTTGCATACTTGTATTAAAGGGCTGCAAAAATAGAATAAAATGGAGAATAGAAAAGGGAGGAAGGAAGAATGTTATTAACTTTTTTTTAAAAATACTTATAATACTCACGGCATTTTTTCACGTAAGGCAACCAGAAGTTTTTATGAAACAAAGCATTGGCTCCATACATAATATATATCCCTGTTTGATATTCCCTCGCATAGATGTTCGTGATACTATCTGCTTTTATGCTGTGTGAAAAATAATTTAAAACATTGCTATCCGATGCTTCGCCTATTCTTATAATATTTCGAATCTCCATATTCTCCGGCAACCATAATGCAAAACTCGCTTCCGAAGAATATGCCGTCAGCTTTCCCTTTGTATAACAATTGATGGCACCAGCTTCGCCATAATTATCAGTAATAATTAATGTATTTGGTCTTTCATTCTCAGGAATGATATTCCATACTTTTTGTGTTTTTATTGCCAGTTCTTTCCAACCCAACATATCTGCAAAGTCTTGAGGTAAAACATGGTTTTTCCCATCTTCCCAACGCAGCAAACCAAGTTTTTCAAATCTTTCATTATTTTTGCAATCTCCTGCGGACTTAAAACAGGAAATGCAACTTTAAAGAAAGAAAGAAAGAAAAAAACAGGAATGACAATCAATACTACACGCACAAATGCAGCCATTATTGAATTCCATCTCATCAGTAATCTTTCTAACGCCACACTACCGAAAGCAATAATAACAGGATACAACCCAATGGCATAATATCCTTTTGCTTTAAAAAAAAGAAACAACGCAAAAGTAAAATATACCGTTAAGAAGATGATTCTGTATTTTTTATTATACGATATGCATACTGCAAAAAAGCCTGTGAGTACAACATATATTGAGCCTATAAAAAACAATACCTGATCTTGTATAAAACTCATTCTTCCTATAATTTCCAGCTGCTCTCTACTAAGTGCCATCATGTGATGTAAAAATGGAATGCCGTGCTGTATCTGCCAGCATAAATTTGGTGAGACAAGAACAAATGACAGTAATATGGCCAGGTAAAAATGTTTGTTGACAAACAAATTCCTGTAAGGAGAAAGTATCAATGCCAGAAAGAACGCCGCCATTAAGAAGATAATGCTGTATTTATTCAGAAATGCAACCGCAACAACCATTGCGAAATAATAAAGATATTTTGTTTGTCGCGTTTTTATCCATTTTATCAGGATGAAGAATAAAACGGACCAACACAGGCAATCGAATGAATTAGGCTGAAACAACATATTGATGCGCAGAAAAGCAGAAAACAGCAAGGTAATCGATGCCAATACCTGCGCATAAACAGCCCCCCCGATTTCTTCTACTGTTTTCCAGGTGACAGCAATCATCAGCGCACCAAATAATGCAGGTAGCAACCTGACCATGAAAACCGAATTGCCCGATATTTTAATCAGCCATGCAAACAACGATATAATTGGCGGTACTTCTATAAAACCAAATGCTAAGTGGTTTGCTTCTGCCAGATACAGATATTCATCTCGGTGCAAATCATACGCAGGACTGATGATGATAAATTGAAATACAATTTTCAACACTATAATTCCCAATAAAATAAATGTATTTTTTTTCAAATCGGTGATTTATAATTCAATTATAAAAGTAAGTAAAAGAATTTTCAAAGTGTATGAGACAAATGATTTTGCATAAAATTCAAGTACAACTTCGCACAGGCTCTTGCATCGGAGAGTGCTTCGTGGTGTTTCAAATCTATATTGAAACGGGCGCAGCAATCGCTGAGTTTGTTGGGTGCATACCCCAGACTTCTTGAAATCTTTACGGTACATTCCCAGTTTTTATGCAGAAATAATCCTTGAGAAGAAAGTCCGTAATGTGCTATACATTGTCGCAGCACACTGCGGTCGAAACTTTCGTTATGCGCTACTATTTTCCTGTGCAATAAGCGTTTATATATTTCTACATATTGCTCATCAAAGGTGCCTTCATCTTGTGTGTGTGCCGGCGTAATGCCGTGTACGCGGATATTGTGGTACGAATAGAAATTCCGGGGCGGCTGAATGAGCGTATAAAACTCATCGGTGATGACATCGTGCTCCACTGTAACGATGCCCACTGCGCAGGCGGAATGCCCGTGAGAGGTGGCTGTTTCAAAATCGATGGCGGTGAAGGTCATGGGATAAAGATAAAAAATCTGATAAAGACAACCAAGGTATATATCACGCAGAGTCCTCTTCTAGAGACTCTATTGATAAATTAAAGTAATTTTACTTCTAATAGAAATTTGAACCACTTACAATATTTACTGGATTTAATTCTTTAATCTTATTGAAAACATTATCTGAAAAATCAAACTCAATAAACTCTTTAAAATTAATTGATTTACATTGATGAAAGAAAAATATGAGTTGTTTGAGGTCTTCATATTCTGGACCATTATAGGATTGCAAGAAAATTTCAAATTCCGAATCCGTAAAGAAATTACTATAATAATTTGAAATAGAAAATTTATATTTATTTATCGAGCGATCAACATTTATTAAATGGTACATAAAACCAACAATATCTTTTTTAAAATATGTTATCATTATTTTTTTTGATTCGGGTTTGTAATCAGATGTAACAGTATAATTAATATTAGTACTCAACTTTAATTGTATACTAATTTCCGCATCTGAGACTTGTTTATATAAAAAATATACTCTTTTATCAAACACCTTGCAGGTTGATGTGAATTTCTTTAAATAATCTTGTGCAATTACCAACATTGTATTTTCATCAATACGGAAATCACCATGATCTTTTATAACTTTTGATATTAAACCAGCTTCAAAATGATACGGAAATTGTGCACCATCAAATTGTTGCCTAACAAAAGCAATATATTTTTTCAGATCATCTCTATAAAACAGGTTTATCACATTCTCATTGTTAATTTTATTTATTAGTATATTTTCATTACAACCCAAACAAACTGAAAAAGAAAAATAACTCTGTTCATGTGGTCTACTGGCTATGTAAAAGATTAACATTACGACATTTTCATAAATCAGTCTGTTTGAATAGCTTGTTATCTTTTCTAATTTAGATATTAGCTTTCTTGCCATATCACTATCTTTATTAATCCATTCTTCAACCTTCTGTTGCAAAAAAAGTTTATCATTGTTTGTTATGACATCTACAAAATCATTTTCAGATAAATCAGAATCACTTAATCCATAAGAAAAATACCGATAGAAGTTTTCTGGATAAATTATTGATATTGTACTTTTACCATACATATTGAAATTACCTTTTGTACTAAAAAATAACTTATTCAACAATTCTAATGTAAACTTTATTCCTTTATCATCATAAAATTTAATTGACGTCAAAGATTCTTTGGTTGATTCTTCGTTTGCTTTATAAACATAATTATTTGTATACTCTTTATCTATAGTTGTAAATTTATTTATGTCATTAGCCATCATATCATAAACATCCGGATACCTGTACCTCAACAATTCAAGTAAAATAAATTCACTAATTACAACTTCTTTGTATATATTATTTAAATTAAGTTTTAAAGCATTAGTAAATCTGACAACATCTCTAATATTAGAAAGTAAATAATTAAAATCAATACCTCTAAATGTATTTTCTCGCTCTATAGCACTTATAACAATGGTTTTAAAATCTTCGGATTGTCCAATAGTAAGGTACTCTACAATCTTATTATATATTTCTCCTCTGTATCCTTCATATACTGGAAGTGAAATATCCACTTGAAACATTTTACTTAAGAAAGTTGCCCCTTTTACAGAATCATCTTTATTAATCAAATTAATAACATATTCCCTGTCATACGCTACGACAAAAAATGTATTATAAAAGTTAGCATTATTTCTGATTAGTTTAAAAATATTCATTATTTCCTCAGTATCCATTCTATCTAAATCATCAATAAAAACAACTAATTTTTTATCAGTTTGTTTTAGTGCTTTATTAATCTCATTAACATAGTTTTCTAAACTAGCTTCTATAATAAATTGGGATGTAAAAAATTTTATAGTATTTATAACCATACCATTTTCAGTTCCAATTAATCTTTTGGAATAATTATTTATTGTTCTAGCCAATCCTGAATGAAATGGCTTTATAGCTTCCTGAACTAAATCAAAGAAATCTTGTAACAAAAGTTCTGATGAAGTTGATTTCCACGGATTAAAATCAATTAAAATAATTTTCTCCTTATTTAATTCCAAGTTTGTTTTAACTAGATTCATTAATGATGTTTTTCCTGCTCCCCATGCTCCATTAATCCCAATAACAAAAGCTTCATCATAATTCCCTTTAAGAATAGAATTTGCAATATTTGTAGCGTAATTTCTATAACCAAATACATCTTTGTCTATCTTATTTATTGGGGAATCAGGAGTAAAAAAATTAACATCAGAATTATTGTCCTTCTTAAATACAAAAATTACATATCTAATAAACAATGCAATGAAAATAACAAAAGATATATCAAGGTATTTAATTGAACTGTAAAAAGAAAAATGTATAAAATTGAACGCTTCATAGGGACAAATCCAACGATAATATGTGTATAAAAAAATAAATATCGCAAAAGCATATAATGAATTTAATGAAAATACATAACCTTTCGGTCTACATAAAACATACCCAACAGAGTAAATCATAATTATAAATACAACAATGTCCTTAATCAACGAACTATTTATATCACTATAATTATTACGAAACTCATTAATAAAATTTTCAATGTTCGTTTGTAAGAAGATAAAGAAACACAGCAAAAATAATGATATGAATATCTTTTTTAAAAAGAAGAAATCACAAATAGTAATTTTATCTATTTTACTTATAAGATCGTTTAGATTACTTCTATTAGCAGCTAGTTCTCTTATAAATTCCTTATATGTTTTTTTTTCACTCACGGTATAATTTTTAGATAGATCTTTTGAGTATAATTCGTATGCTCACCTCTATAAAAATAATAAATAAGAAAATAGCATAATATCTAAAATCATAAAAGTTATCGACAAAACGAAATAAAAAAGACCGAACATCACGTTCGGTCTTTTCATATTCTATTATCCTGCCACGAACATCGTGGCAGGAGTTTAATCTACAAACAACTCGCCTTTGTCGGCTTTGTCCTGCAATAATTTTGGAACGGAAAAACGTTCGCCGTATTTGGCTTCCAGTTCTTTAGAACGTTCAATCAGTTTCTTCAAGCCGTAGCCGTTGATGAACTGAAGTGTTCCGCCGTTGAACGGAGAGAAACCCCAGCCAAAGATGGAACCGATATTGGCATCCGCTACCGAACGCAACACGCCTTCCTCCACACAACGCACGGTATCCAAAGCCTGTACAATCAGCATACGGTCAATCATTTCCTGTTGGGATAATGGTGTAGTTTGCGGGAACATGTTTGTCAACTCAGGCCACAAAAATTTCGTGCCGCCTTGCGGATATTCGTAGAAACCTGCACCAGCTGCTTTGCCCGGTCTGTTAACTGCGAGTAATTTTTCGCACACGGCAAATCCCGGATGTTGAGGAACTGTTTTTCCTTCTGCCGCCAAATCTTTTTCAGTTTGCTTGCGGATATGATCCATTAGTTTCATGCTCACTTCATCTGTCAATGCTAAAGGACCGACAGGCATACCTGCTTTCATACCTGCATTTTCAATAGATTTCGGATGCTGACCTTCGCCTAACATCGCGATGCCTTCCATTACATAGGTAGAGAACACACGTGAGGTATAGAAACCACGTGAATCATTTACCACAATCGGCGTTTTCTTGATTTGTAAAACATAATCAAATGCTTTTGCCAGGGTAGCATCGTCTGTTTCCGCACCGCAGATAATTTCTACCAATGGCATTTTATCTACCGGAGAAAAGAAATGCAAACCGATGAACTGTTTCGGTCGTGCAGATGCCTGTGCCAAGCCAGTAATCGGTAGCGTTGAAGTATTAGATGCGAAAGTTCCTTCTGCTAACATAACGCTTTCTACTTCCTGTGTTACTTTTGCTTTTAATGCGCGATCTTCAAACACGGCTTCGATAATTAAATCACAGCCTTCCATATCCGCAGCGCTGTCTGTTGCTTTTATTTTAGACAACACTTCTTCCATTTTATCTTTGGTCATTTTGCCTTTGGAAACGCGTTTTTTCAGCAAACCTTCGGAGTATGCTTTTCCTTTTTCCGCCGCTTCCACGCTCACGTCTTTCAATACCACTTCCATGCCTGAAATCGCGGAAACATAGGCGATACCGGCACCCATCATACCGGCACCCAGCACGCCCACTTTTTTCGTGGTATATTTTTCAAAACCTTTTGGTCGTGAACCGCCTGCATTGATGGCATTCAGGTTGTACCAGAATGCGGTAATCATATTTTTAGAAACCTGTCCTACTGCTAATGAGGTGAAGTAACGCGATTCAATTCTGCAAGCCGTTTCAAAATCCACCACAGAACCTTCTACGGCGGTGTTGATGATGGCTTCTACCGCTGGATAATTGCCCCAGGTTTTTTTCTTGGTCATCGCCGGAACGATTGGAATCATGCTCGCCACTTTAGGGTTGCGCGCATCGCCGCCCGGGAACTTGAATGCTTTATCATCCCATGGATTGATGGCTTTTGGATTTGCTTTGATCCATGCTTTCGCTTTGGCAATCATGTCTTCTGCTGTTTCAGCAATTTCATTGATAAGACCATTGGATAAAGCTTCTTTTACTTTTAAACGTTTGCCTTCCGTTAATAATGGCAAAGCTGGTTGTAAACCAATCATACGTGTTAAGCGTACGATGCCGCCGCCGCCTGGCAATAAACCTAAGCCGACTTCCGGCAAGCCGAATTGTGCTTTCGGATTGTTTAATGCGATACGGTAATGGCAAGCTAACGCAATTTCTAAACCGCCGCCGAGTGCAGTTCCGTTTAACGCTGCCACTACAGGTTTTCCTAGTGTTTCCAATCTTCGCAATTGTTTTTTCAGGCCTTCGCACATTTCGAAAATCAGTTTTGCATCTGTTTGTTTGAACAAATCATCTATGTCTGCGCCGGCGAAGAAGGTAGATTTTGCAGAGGTTAAAACTACGCCTGCAATTTCCGCTTTTTCTTTTTCCAGTCGGTCGATGGTATCGAGCCACAATTTACCGAATTCTTCATTGATGACATTGGCACTTCTGCCCTGCATATCCATCGTTACGGTGACGATGTTGTCTTGATCTTTTTCGTATTTAAACATGTTTATTTTAATTTGAAAATTTGAAAATGAATTAATTTGAAAATGTATTTTTGTCTTTCAAATTATTTTACACTCTTTCTACAATCGTCGCAATTCCCATTCCGCCACCAACACAAAGTGTTGCCAAACCAGTAGATTTTCCGGTACGTTCCAATTCATCCACCAGTGTTCCTAAAATCATCGCGCCTGTTGCTCCCAGCGGGTGTCCTAAGGCAATCGCGCCACCGTTTACATTCAGCTTTTCATCAGGTACATTTAAGTCGCGTTGTAAACGCAATACCGCCGATGCAAATGCTTCATTCATTTCCACCAAATCAATATCATTGATGGTCATGCCTGCTTTTTGCAATGCAATCTTAGAAGCCGGGCCAGGACCTGTTAACATAATAGTTGGTTCTGTAGAAGTAACGGCCACTGAACGAATAATCGCTCTTGGTTTTAATCCTAACTTTTCGCCTATTTCTTTAGAACCAATTAACACCAAACTTGCACCGTCCACAATTCCTGATGAATTGCCCGGCGTATGTACGTGATTTATTTTTTCGAGTGTGGTGTATTTTTGCAAGGCGGAAGAATCAAAGCCCATTTCGCCCATCATCTGAAACGACGGTGCTAAAGACAACAAACCTTCTAAAGTAGTATCAGGTCTGTTGAATTCATCTTCCGCTAAAATCGTCAAACCGTTGATATCAAGCACTGGAACGATGGATTTGTTGAAACGTCCTTCTGCTTTTGCAATGCCTGCCAATTTTTGTGAACGCAATGCATAGTTGTCGCAATCTTCTCTGGAGAAACCTTCCAGCGTTGCAATCAAATCCGCACTGATGCCTTGCGGGACAAAATCAGTATGACTGTTCACACGCATATCCAATACCCAGGCACCGCCGTCGTAGCCCATCGGCACACGGCTCATGGATTCCACGCCGCCTGCAATGATTAAATCTTGCCAGCCAGATCGCACTTTCATGGCTGCTAAGTTGACTGCTTCCAAACCGGATGCGCAGAAACGGTTTAATTGAAAACCTGGAACGGAAGTTGCATAGTCTGCCATCATCACCGCAGTTTTCGCGATGTTGCCGCCTTGGTCGCCGATAGGTGTTACACAACCGATCACTACGTCTTCTACTAAAGAGGTATCGAGGTTATTTCGTTGTTGAATTGCTTTGAGCATTTGTGCCAGCAATTCGGTTGGTGTTACTTCGTGTAATGCACCGTTTTTTTTGCCTTTGCCGCGTGGTGTTCGCACGCAGTCGTAGATATAAGCTTCTGCCATAATTATTGAATTAAAGAATTTTATAATTAAAAAATAGATTCTGAAACAAGTTCAGAATGACGCGCGTTTATACCAAACGTTCGTTTGATAAAAATAGGAAATAAATTCAGAAAAAACAATGCGTGCATTGGAATTTAACTTAGGATAAGATATTGCCTTTTTTTGTCTGAATTTGGATTTGTAAGATTAAAGGATTGTAGGATTAGCTTCCTTTAAAAATCCAATCATCTATAAATCCAGTAAATCCTGATTCAGACAAAATAAAATCCTAGTTAAGACAACTATTTATATGTCAGCCATTTTTTATGTTCACCTTCAAAATGTGCGTAATCGGAAAAGGAAAGTAATTGAGTTCCACGTGACGAAGTTCTGAGTTTGGTAATGGAACAATTAGCGATATTTAACTGCATTTCGAACGTTTTCTGTACGGATAAATCCAGGATTTGCTGCATAATGACGGAAATGCTGCCGCCGGAACTGAAGACAAAAACAATATCTTCTTTTTGTGATTCTTTTTCTATTTTTTGTAACCCATTCTTTACACGGTCGCAGAAGGTTGTCCAACTTTCGTTATAGTCGTTTTGTTGTCCGCTGGTCCAGCGCGTAACCGCGCCAATCAGCACTTCTGTTATTTTTTCTTTCGGACTTTTATCCAGAAAAATATCTTTCTTGAGTTCATTTAAATCTGCATAACGAGGTTCGTATTTGGCAATAATATCGCGATGGTCAAATTCGTTCCAGTCGTTATTAGTAATTTTTTCCGGATTTTCAATTTGCATTTTTTCCAGGCAATAGTCCATCGTCTGCTGGTGCCGTTTCATCGCACCGGAAATAATTTTGGTCGGAATAATAGTACGTTGTAAAAAACTTGCGCCTAATAATTTCGCCTGTTCTATTCCGGTTGGTGAAAGCGCATCGTATTCTTCCATGCCAAACTGTGCCTGTCCGTGTCGTATTAAGTATATCGTTGCCATAATATTATGTTTGTTTAGATCCTGAAACAAGTTCAGGATGACATTCTGCTAGCTCAACTCTACGTATCGTCGTGCTGTCCCGAAGTTTCGGGATTATTTCAGCATCTATTTTATTTAGAGTTTTTTAATTGCTTTTTTGCATCGCCAGTTTAAGTAGTGTACTAATATCCACCAGGTTTTAAATTCTTTGTTACTGGTTTGTTTATGATAATAACGATAGTAAATTTGTTGTGCTATAACCGCCAAACGAAACAAACCATATACTTCATAAAAAGCAAACTGCTTTGCTTCAAAACCCATTTTTTCACAATAGTAACTAATGACTTCTTTTCGTGTCAGCATTCCCGGAATATTCGTGGGTTGTCTGCGTGTCGATTTTGCCATGAAGTCATCATCGGCTTGTACCCAATACGCCAGCGTGTTTCCCAAATCCATCATGGGATCGCCAATGGTGGCCATTTCCCAATCCAGCACGCCAATAATTTTCATTGGATTTTCCGGGTCTAAAATCACATTGTCAAAGCGAAAATCGTTGTGTATTAAACAACTTCTTTCTTCTGTCGGAATATTCGCTTTCAGCCAGTTCATCACTTTTTCAAACTTCGGCACATTCCATGTTTTTGCCTTTTTATAACGCTCGCTCCATCCATTGATTTGGCGTTCGCAATAACCTTTGCCTTTTCCAAAAGTATTTAATCCTGTAGTGGAAATATCTATAGAATGCAGTTCAATCAGTTTATCAATGACATTTAGACAAAGCTGTCGCACCTGTTCTTTTTCGAGTTGTAAATCTTTCGGTAAATTAGCGCGTGGAATAATGCCTTCTACTCTTCGCATGATATAAAAATCGCACTCCATTACGCTCTGGTCACTGCAAAAAGCCAGCATTTCCGGAACCGTGTAATAAGGCATTAAGGCTTTTTGAATTTCGTATTCACGCTTCATGTCGTGTGCGGAAGCAGCCTTGGTACCTGCGGGCGGACGACGTAAAATCAAATCATGTGAATCGTATTTTATTCTGTAGGTCCAGTTGGATGCACCGCCTGTGTATTGCGTGATTTCAGGTGTTCCCGTAACATTCGGAATATTGGCTTTTATCCAGATATCTACCTTATCTAAGGGCAGTTGTTCTTTTTCGCGAACGGGTTTTGCTTTGTCAATGATGTTTTGATTCATGCTATATTTTTTTACCTCACCCTGTCGAACTACGTTCGACTTCTCTCTCCATATGGAGAGGGTGGTTCCGACTTAGTCGGAACCGGGTGAGGTCTATTTACTATTTGGATATTTCAACAATTCAAATCGTGCAATCAGACCGCGGTGCACGGCATCGGGACCATCGGCAATACGGATGCATCTTGCCACTGCAAAAAAGGCGGTAAACGGAAAATCATTGGAAACACCTGCACCGCCGTGGATTTGTATCGCTTCATCACATACCTGTTGCAAGACATTTGGTGCTACTACTTTTATCTCAGAAATTTCGGTCATCGCACCCAAAGCGCCCATCGTATCTAATTTCCAGGCAGCATATAAAGTCAGTAATCTAGCCTGATCTATAGCAATTCTGAAATCTGCAATGCGCTCACGGTTACCGCCTAAATTTATAATCGGTTTACCAAATGCAACACGCGATAAGCTTCTTTCTATCAATAGTTTGAGTACGTATTCCGCAGCGCCGATGCAACGCATACAGTGATGAATACGACCCGGCCCTAATCTTCCCTGTGCAATTTCAAAACCACGTCCTTTTCCTAAAATCATATTAGATAAAGGCACACGTACATTTTTGAAAGACACTTCTCCGTGTCCGTAAGGTTCATCGTATTCTCCAAAGACCGGCAACATGCGTTCTATTGTTACACCTTCCGTATCTACCGGCACCAATACCATACTGTGCTGTGAATGACGATTCGCTGTTGGGTCGGAAAGTCCCATAAAAATAATCACCTTGCAATCCGGATGGCCAATACCGGAGCTCCACCATTTGGTACCGTTGATGACGATTTCATTGCCTTCTACGATGGCGGTTGCCTGCATATTCGTTGCATCAGAAGACGCAACATCGGGTTCTGTCATGCAGAAGGCAGAACGTATTTCTCCTTTTAATAATGGTGTCAGCCATTTTTCTTTCTGTTCTGTTGTGCCATACTTGTGCAGCACTTCCATATTGCCGGTATCAGGTGCATTGCAGTTGAAGATTTCCGGAGCGAGAAAACTCTTGCCCATTTCTTCCGCCAATGGTGCATATTCTATGGTGGATAAGCCTTGTCCGTGTTCAGTATCGGGCAAGAATAGATTCCATAAGCCTTCTGCCTTAGCTTGTTCTTTGAGTTCTTTCACCAACGGTGAAACAGACCATTTCGACCAGTCCTGTCCGTTATTGCGCTGATGTACTTCGTGAAAGTATTGCATTTCTACCGGACGAATTTTTTCATCGATAAACTTCTTGACTTTTTTGATGTATTGTTGCGCGTGTGCACTGTGCTGAAAATCCATACCGTAAATTTTATTCGATATTAAATGTAACAAGAATTTGATGGAAACGGAAAATTATTGAAAAGGAAATGGTCCGTACTTAAAAACACTCCAGATAATCCAGATGATAGACAGTGTTCTGAACCGCTTATAGAGTTTATTTCTGTCGATTAAATTATTATTCAACAGATGCTGTATTTCAAGCGAAATAAGAATCAACAGTATCGGCACACACGTGTATGTAAGTCTGAAATTATAATATCCTAATACCAGAAAAAACAAGAAGAACAATACAAACATCCATTTCAGAAACTGAAAATACTCTTTCTGTTCTACTTCACTTGAATAATTTTTATTTTTTTTACGCAGCAAATAAACTGCCGTAAAAAAAGGTATCAGGGTAAGCATAACAGTATTCAAAAATCTGAAGGTGAAATCAAGACAGACATACAAAAAATGAAAAAAGCCAATTGATAATGCATCTTTTATCCAGATGAATTCACGAAACGTAGAAACTTCGCCGTTAAAATAATGACCGGAATAATGTGTGCATACAAATATCCAACTGAATGTTGGTATCACAAATAAAATGGCTGACGGAAGTAAATCTTTTATCAATACCGTTGTTATACGAATAGATTTTTGTCTGATGAGGTAGGCAATTCCCAAACATGGAAAATATAAAATAAAACTACCATATGCCAGACACAGGATGCCCATACCGAATGAAATCAACAATAATTGTGTCTGTTTAATTCTATTATTTAAAAACAAGTAAATAATAGAACTGATACAAATGGGTGTAAAGAAGACAAACATTTGCTCATGTGCAGAAAAGAAAAATGCTTTTACAATACCACTGCAGACAATAAACAAAGACAAAAAGTGAATAATAAATCTTTCTGTTTTTAACTGAATTAATAATTTCTCAAATAAACATAAGGAAAACAGCAGTATTATAAAATTCAAGAAAACAAAAGCGATATAAAAAGGCAATAATTCAATGACCAGATTCTTATGATCATCAATATGATAGATTTTCAAAAAAGGACTAGAGATTAATTTATCATTGATGCTTTTCTGATACAAATGTTTTTCACCGTCCATACTTTTGAAAAAATCAGAGGTTATAATTTCATCCATAATAAATTTTAACGGCAATCCGATAACATGTGCCGCATAAATGTACAAAGGCCGGTTTTGTCGTACTGCTACAAAATTACTGTCTAATAATAAGGATGGCTTGCTCGTCAAATAAATATACTGATAGGAATCACAGAACAATACAAAACCCATTTTTGAAACCTTTATATATTCTCCGCAATAGGTTCTGGTAGGTGTAAGCGGTTTTTGAGCAAACAGAAACAGGAATGTAAAAAACACAATCATCAGACTGTATTTCAGCCACATTCTTTTTACAATAAAATGAATTATCGAATTAATTTTTATCATATGAACTATTCCGGCTTGTAAATAGTCCTCAAATTTAATCCTATTTTATTAATAATTTGAATACTCAAATTATTATAAAACAAATAATCGCTGTCTAAAGGATATTTTGTACATTTCTTGTTGTAAATCAGCCTATGAAAAATAAGATTAGCAGAAATAAATTCTTAAAACTCGCGGCTTTAGGCAGCATCGGTTTATATGTAAATGCATGTCGTACAGAAAATAAGAAAAAAGCAACAGAAGCAAGCACTGAGAAAATTCCAGCAGACACAATTTCTATTGATATTTCAAGCTCTCAAAATTTAATTATACATAAGAAAGGTGAGACTATCTATGAAACACTCCGTGGCGGTTTTAATAAAAGAATACAAAAATATCCTAAACTCATTGTGCAATGTAAAAACACACAAGGTATTGCTGAAGCCATAAACTATGCAATTGCAAACAAACTAGCAGTTGCCGTAAAAAGTGGCGGACATTGTTTTGAAGGATTTTCATCTAACAATGACGGTTTGGTGATTAATCTTTCCTTGATGAATACTGTTGAATGGCTGGATAATTCTACTATAAAAATTCAACCGGGTTGTACCTTGTCCAAGTTATACGATACGATTTTACCCAAACGCAGAATCATTCCGGCCGGATCTTGCGGTGGTGTTGGTGTTGGTGGTTTGACTTTGGGTGGTGGTTATGGTTTTTTCAGCAGAAAATATGGATTGACTTGTGATAGTTTAGTTGAACTGACCATAGTGGATGGCAAAGGAAACATACATCATTCTAAAGACAATCCCGATTTGCTGTGGGCATGTAAAGGTGGCGGCAACAGCAACTTCGGTATTGTTACTGAAATGATTTTTAAAACGTATGATGCTCCGGCGCATTTTACCAGTCACCGATTTAAAGCATTGAATGTGGATGCGGATCGTGTTCAAACTATTATGGAAAAATGGTTTCAGCTGACGGCTAATTTACCTGTCTCTTGTTTTTCGGCATTTGTACACAATGGAAGAACGCTGAATATCTTGCTGACTGATTACGAAAACAACGTCAAAACGGTTCAACAATTTAAAGAAACATTGACTGCGTTCGTAGATAAAATTACGATTGGTACCCCTAAGCCATTGGCTGCATCTTTGAAGAATTATTATGGTATTCAATATCCCATTTATTTCAAAAATGCCTCTGCAGGTTTATATGAAAACTATGCAAACATTCAGCCTTTCATAAAAGATGTATTACAAAAAGTAATTGATACGCCGGGCATGATTTATCAAATCAACACGCTCGGCGGCAATATCAATCAACTGAGTTTTAAAGATACATCTGCCTATCCGCACAGAGCTTATCCGTATTTATCAGAATTGCAAACCTACTGGGATAAGGAATCACAATCTAAAAAATACGAAACTGCGTTTGAAGAAGTGCAGTCCATTTTCAGCAACAACCATATACAAACACAATACAGAAATTATCCGGATATCAATTTCAAGGATTGGCAACATGCTTACTATGGTGAAAACTATAGCAGACTGCAACAAATCAAACAACAATTTGACCCAAATAATGTGTTTGGATATGAGCAGGGAATTGAAAGAAAAATCAATATCTCTTAAATTCTACACCTTCAAAAATGCACTCAGAATTTTAGACATCTGTTCGTTCTCAATTAAAAAACCATCGTGTCCATAATCGGAATTGATTTCTACAAACATACTGTGCGGTATCAGCGATGCCAGTAATTGCTGCTCTTCCAGCGGATACAGAAAATCAGAAGTGATGCCTAATACCAATACATTACATTTCACCGTAGACAATACTTCTTTGGCATTACTTCTTCCGCGTGTGATATTGTGGTTATCCATTGCTTTGGATAAGATATAATAAGAATAGGCATTAAAACGGCTGGCTAGTTTTTCACCCTGATAGCGCTGGTAGGAACAGGCTCTGAAATTCTCCAGTTTATCATTATCCGGTTCAGCTTGTGTTTTATTGTAAGCTTTGTAATTCCGGTAAGAAATCAGGCCGATACTACGAGCTGCTTTCATTCCGTTGATTCCGGCAGTATCATTGGCTTCACCAAATGTTCCATCTGCTTCGATGGCGAGGCGTTGCGATTCGTTAAAGGCAATGCCCCACGGCGAGTGCTGAATATTCGTAGCACCTAATAAAATATTATCAAATATATCCGGTTCCTGAATTACAAACTCTAAGAGTTGCTGACCGCCCATGGAAAAGCCGCAGGCAAAGAATATTTTTTCAATGCCCAAATGTTTACGCAAAATGGTCAGCGTTTTCACCATATCTCGTACAGTAACGGTTGGAAAGTCCTTATAGTATTTGTTACCTGTTTCAGGATTTACAGACAATGGTCCTGTTGTTCCGTAACAAGATCCCAACATATTGGCACATACGATAAAATACTTTTTCGGATCTAAAAATAATCCTTCCCCTACCATGCCCGGCCACCATTCTACAGGATTGGAGTTGGCGGAAAACGCATGACAAATCCATACTACATTCGATTTGTCGGCATTTAGTTCTCCGAAAGTATTATAAGCAATATCGACCTTAGGAAGTGTTATACCACATTCTAAAGTGATTGGCTGGTTGTGTGTCAGTATTTGTGTAGACATAAATTGAAAACAAAGATAAAATAAAAAAACATTGGGAAAGTTTTAAAACTTTCCCAATGTTGCTAAAGAATTAATATCAGGCATTCAACGCCTGGTCGAAATCTGCTTTAATGTCATCTATATGTTCAATACCGACAGAAACCCGAATTGAATTTTTAGAAACGCCGGATGCTGCTTGCTCTTCATCCGTCAGCTGCTCGTGTGTAGTAGATGCGGAATGTATTGCCAGTGTTTTCACATCGCCAACATTGGCCACATGAGAAGTCAGTTTTAATGAATTAATGAATTTTTTAGCAGCATCATATCCACCTTTTACATCAAATGTAAATACAGAACCGAAACCGTTGGTCAGGTATTTTTTTGCCAGTTCATGATAAGGAGAATCCGGTAAACCTGTATAGGTTACCTTTTCCACTTTCGGATGTTGCTGCAACCATTGTGCCAGCGCAATAGCATTCTGGTTATGGCGTTCCACTCTTAAAGACAATGTTTCCAAACCTTGTAAGAATAAAAAAGAATTAAATGGCGCAACAGCTGCACCGAAATCGCGTAAGCCTTCCACGCGCGCGCGAATGATAAAGGCGATATTTCCGAATGGTCCCGGCGTACCGAATACATTCCAGAAATTTAAACCATGATAACCCTCTGATGGTTCTGTAAACTGCGGATACTTGCCATTGCCCCAGTTAAAATTTCCACCATCAATTATTACACCACCGATGGAAGTACCGTGACCGCCAATCCATTTTGTTGCAGATTCTACAACAATATGCGCACCGTGTTTCAATGGCTGAAACAAATAACCACCGGCGCCAAATGTATTGTCTACTATAATCGGCAAATCGTATTTTTCTGAAAGTGCTTTAAATGCTGCCCAATCAGGCACATTGCCTCTTGGATTTCCAATGGATTCCAAATAGATGGCTTTTGTTTTATCGTCAATTAATTTTTCAAAGGATGCAGGATTATCGCCATCTGCAAAGCGTGCTTCGACACCTAATCGTTTAAATGCCACTTTAAACTGATTGTAAGTTCCGCCATATAAAAAAGAAGTGGAAACAAAATTATCACCGGCTTCCAGAATATTATTCAACGCTAAAAACTGAGCAGATTGCCCGGAAGCAGTAGCCAATGCAGCCACACCGCCTTCCAATGCTGCAATACGCTTTTCAAACACATCTGTTGTTGGATTCATGATACGTGTATAGATATTTCCAAACTCACGTAAACCGAATAAATTGGCTGCATGTTCCGTGTCTTTAAACTGATACGAAGTGGTTTGGTAAATAGGTACAGCACGGGAACCCGTTGTCGGGTCTACTTCTTGTCCGGCATGAAGTTGAAGTGTTTCGAATTTGTAAGTACTCATTGTTTTATTTTAAAAAGTTATTAATAGAAAAAAAAAAGCCTTCCGTGTTCAAGGAAGGCAGTATATTTTATTCAAATATTTCAGTTTTTGACAAAGCCTTCTCATTCTGTTTTACAACAGCAACACATTTCATTTTTTAAAAAGCTTTTCATCTAGACAAACTTATAAAAATTGTTTATTAAAACAAAATCATTGGGATTTATTATTCTTAAATAATGTGAATGCATTATTTATCCGATTTCCAAACTGCCGCCATTTTTAATAATTAAAGTACCACCTTTTATTTCCAGTCCACCTTTGATTTTTACGTTTGCATTATCTGTAATTTGCACATCTGCGCCATCTTTTATCACCATATGCTGATTGGTATTATCAGATAACGAAATTGTTGTATCCACCTGTGTACCGCAATGTGTACACTGGATATGTGTTTCATCTAAGGATTTAAAATCATTGCTGCCGCATTGCGGACAAGTAATTTTTTGTTTATTGGTATTCAGGTATTCCATTATTAATAAACTGCAAGAGTGTCTTGTTTATCTGCTTTAGTACGCACCTGTATAGATTGTACAAATTCACCTATTTCGTCAATTGCCTTATTGGCTTCGGGAACAATTCCACCAAGATATTGCCAGACATGCATCATATTGTCATAAATTTCCAGTCGTACTTTGACACCTGCTTTATTCATTTTTTGAGCCATTCGTATAGAGTCATCGAATAAAACCTCATTGCTTCCCACCTGAATGAGTGTTGGTGGAAACCCTTTCACATCTGCGAAAAGAGGAGAAACCAATGGGTCAGTCGGGTCGGCCTCTCCAATATATCTTTTAGAAAAAATAGTAAGTAAATGTGGTGTAATTAATGGATCCTTGTCTTTCTTAGATTGAATACTGTCGCCGCTCAACGTTAAATCCGTCCAAGGTGAAAGCAAAACGGCACCAGCCGCTTTTGTTAATTTTTGTTTCTTAATCATCTGCAACAGTGCAAGCGTCAGACCTCCACCGGCAGAATCCCCCATGATAAAAATATTTTCATATCCGTCTGCCAACATTTGCTTGTAAGCAGCCAGTGCGTCTTCGAGTGCACATGGGTATGCATTTTCCGGTGCTTTGCGATAATTGATTGCTAATGCTTTGTATCCTGCTGCACGTGCAATTCTGGCTATTAATGCGCGATGTGTGTTGTAAGACCCGACTACATAACCACCTCCGTGCAGGTATAAAATGGTCTTTGATTTTCCGAAACCATCCGGTATAAACCAGGCAGCATCAGAACCTGCATATTTAAGTTCTTCCTTTTTTACAAATCTTGGAAATTTCGTAATATTAGACAATCGTTCAAATCCAACTCTTACAGTATTAGGTTCTGTTTTATGAACGAACAATACACTTCTGAAAATATTAATAAATGTTTTAACCGTATAAATTTGGATGCTTTGCATGAGTTTCTTTACGTTTACGTAATACTAAACTAACCATTTTTGCCTATAAATAGTTTGATTTTTGACAATAAATGTGAAAATTTTATGAACAGCAAGGTCCAATGCATCATACAACACCTCCACAGGGTGTAATGCATGTCTTTGGGTACCATCTTTGATTTGATGACGGCAGCTGGTGCCTGGAGCAGCTATAATGGTATCAGCGTCAGCATTTCTCACAGCTGGAAATAAGACCAACTCTCCTACCTGCATGGACACTTCAAAATGTTCTTTTTCGTAACCGAAACTGCCGGCCATGCCACAGCAGCCACTTGGAATATTTTCTACGTGGTAATTTTCCGGCAAACTCATCAGCTGTATGGAGGATTGAACAGAGGATAATGCTTTCTGATGGCAATGTCCGTGTAATTTAATTTGCTTGCTGGCTTTGGTAAACTGAGCTGACGTAATATTTCCTTTTTGGATTTCGCGTGCTATAAACTCATCAATAATAAAACAATTTTCAGCTAATTTTCTGGCAGCCGGAATTTCACTTTTATCTACCAGTCTCGAATATTCATCTCTGAAGGATAAGATAGCGGATGGTTCGATCCCTATCAACGGCACATCGTTATTTACCCAGGTTTTGAAAACAGCAACATTTTCTTTTGCCAGTTTCTGTGCTTCTAATATAAGTCCTTTTGACAAATGAGCACGGCCACTGTCTGCATGCTCAATATATGCAACTTCGTAGCCGAGTTTTGTCAGTAATTTCATTGCTTTGATACCAATTTCTACATCGTTGAAATTCGTAAATTCATCAAAGAAAAAATAGACTTTTCCTTTTTGCGGAATCTTCAATTCCAGTTCCTTACTGTTCTTCTTATACCAGCTTAACAATGTCTCTTTGTAATACAAGGGCATAGAACGCTTTGGTGCGATCTTCAATATATTTTTCAGAATACCTGATGTGTATTTATTCGTCAACCCGAAATTACTCAATGCTGGAAACAGCATAGCCAGCTTACTGAGCTGACCGATATTAGCAATCGCTTTAGTCCGCAAGGGTACACCATTTTCTTTGTAATATTGATGTAAGAATTCAGCTTTTAATGTAGTGATATCTACATTCGAAGGACATTCCGATGTGCAACCTTTACAGCTTAGACACAAATCCATCACTTCATAAATTTCTTTATGATTAAATCTATTGGGTTGAGATGAATTGGATAAAAAATCTCTTAAAATATTCGCACGTGCACGGGTCGTATCTTTTTCACTGCGTGTAGCCATGTAAGAAGGGCACATCGTACCGCCACTGCCGGGTAATTTACGACAATCACCGCTACCATTGCACTTTTCTGCTGCCCGCAGGATGCCTTCATCTCTGTCAAAATTAAAAACTGTTTCAAATGCCGGCGTCTCTTGATTTTCTTCATAACGTAAGGAAGTATCCATTGGCGGTGTGTCCACAATTTTTCCGGGATTCAGAATATTATCCGGATCAAATGTGTATTTCAACTTGCGCAGCAACTGGTAATTTTTTTCACCAATCATCAGCGGAATAAATTCACCGCGCACACGGCCATCACCATGCTCTCCGCTCAGAGAGCCGTTGTATTTTTTCACCAGATGTGCGGTCTCCGTGGCAATCGTTCTGAATAAAACACGGTCTTCTTTTTTCTTTAAATCGAGAATAGGTCGCAAGTGTAATTCACCGGCACCGGCATGTGCATAGTATACACTGCGCTGCCGGTGCTTAGCCATCATGTCTGTAAAATCGCCGATATACGCCGGTAAATCCTCCACTGCAACGGCAGTATCTTCAATCACCGCCACCGCTTTTGAATCTCCGGGAATATTGGCAAGCAAACCTAAGCCTGCCTTACGCAGTGTCCATATTTTATTGATATCATTTCCGTATAAGTACGGAAAATGATATCCTACATTTTCATTTTCAAAATCATGTTGCAAGGCTTTCGCTTTCGCATCGATTTCTTCTTTCGTTTCTCCATGAAACTCCACACATAAAATAGCTTCCGGATCTCCTTTTACAAAAAAACGGTTTTTACTTTGCTCAATATTTTGTTTCGTGCAATCCAGAATAATCTTATCAATCAGTTCACAGGCACTTGGCTGATGTTTCATGGCAATCACTGTGGCTCGTAAACTTTCTTCCAGCGTTTTAAAATGAATCGCTACTACTACTTTTTCTTTTGGAGGAAGCGGAACAAGGTTTAATTTTATTTCCGTGATAAATGCCAGTGTTCCTTCGCTGCCGCAAATCAGTTCGCATAAATTGAACGGCTTTCCATTTTCAACAAAGGGCTGCTGTTTTAGCAATTCATCAATAGCATAACCGGTATTTCTGCGGTGTATTTTCTGATTCGGAAACTGTTTTATAATTTCCTGTTGCGTGTCTTTATTCGACAATTCCTCCTGCAGAAATTTGTAAATAATTCCTTCCCGGTTTTCCTGCAGACTTTTTCCCTCCAATTCTTCTGCTGCAAGATTTTTAAACACCACTTCTGATCCATCACTCAGGAATCCGGTCAATTCGAGTACATGGTCGCGGGTGCTACCATATACGATGGAATTGGTTCCGCAGGAATTATTACCTACCATCCCCCCAATCATGGCTCGATTTGCAGTGGATGTTTCAGGTGCAAAAAATAAACCCACTGATTTAAGCTGTCGGTTTAGTTCGTCGCGCACTACACCAGGCTGCACAATGCAGTAATTTCCATCCTTGTTTACTTCCAGAATTTTATCAAAATACTTTGATACATCGACTACGATGCCGCCACCTACCACCTGACCGCCCAGCGAAGTACCGGCTGTACGCGGTATTAAAGATGTTTTGTGCTGATTGGCAAACTGTATTAAGGTTTGTATGTCCTTGTTGGTTTTCGGGTAGCAAACAGCCACCGGATATTCTTTATAGACAGATGCATCTGTAGCGTACAAGGTACGCATGGTATCGTTAAAATATAATTCTCCTTCTATAGAGGTGCTTAACTTTTCTAATAAAGCGGTATCGAAATGCTGTTTCATGTTGCTGTACTGCTGTGCATGTACACAGTTGTTTACGTGCTAATTTACAAAATGCAACAGGATACTTTGTTAATCTTTTTAGAATTAATAATTTGAAAATAAAAAAGCCACCTGAAACAGGCAGCTAACGTAAAACAACATTAATACTAAATTTTATGGTTTTAAGTCTATTTTTTTGTTGTGATGAACTGATTATCGATATTCTCGAAATTAGAATACAGGAAATTGTAGTCGATGGAGTTTTCTTTACCATACTCATCTAATATCAGTTTTCCGTTTTTTTCCGTCCATTTTCCGTCTACTGAATAGTTTTTAACGCGGAAATAGTCTTGTGGAGATATAGGAACTACCTGAACGTACTGATGATAGGTACCGTCAGAATTGAGCGATAAGTAGAAAATCTTTTTGGCTACGCCATCTTCCGGAGAATATTTGGTTTGATCCTGTTCGTATTTCCAGATACTTCTGATAATGGCATCAGAGTTCTTATCGGTATCATGATTGTTTGCTAAGACCGAAAACGGTACAAAGGTGACTACCAATATGAGAAGGTGTAATAATATTTTGTATATATTTTTCATAGGCTGTTAAATTGTGGTTATTCATACTTATTGTTGTCTTTTAATCAGACTTGCAAAATTGCTTTTTAGTTGTATACTATAAAAACATTTAATTTGCGTTAATAGTTTCAAGTCGAAACTGAAACTGTGTTAAAAATTAGGGGAGAAAGTTTCTAAATACTTTAGGGCCTTTAAAAAGCCGTAAACAACAGATTAAAAGAGAGAGAAACGTAAACAAATCTGTTTGTTGATACAATATTACATCAACCTAAGTTAATAGTCAGTGCAACTTAGTATGTGGTGGTTTTAAGTGATTAAGTGGTGGAATTGGCCTTATATATGGTAAAAAAGCCGAATTTATTGATTATTATCAACAAATTCGGCTCTCCTTATAAGCAAGTACTCAATAAGTACGATTTCTAAGAAAATAGGTTTTTTACCAGATTTTTACTCTTTCGCTATCCGGACGGAACATCTTATCACCTGGTTTTATACCAAATGCTTCAAAGAAATCATCGATATTGGAAAACGGTCCGTTCACGCGTAAAAATGCCGGTGAATGCACATCTGTCAGTACGCGCGTAGCCAGTTCTTCATCTCGCTGATGACCCAGCCAACCTAATGCATACCCTAAGAAATAACGCTGCAAAGGAGTTAATCCGTCAATCAGTTTTCCTTCTTTGTATTGTGTTGTTTTTTTGAAAGCGTCTAATGCAATCACCAATCCGCCCAAATCGGCGATATTTTCACCTAAAGTAGCTTTTCCGTTGATATGCATGGAATCCAGCACTACATAATTATTAAACTGGTCGATATATTTTTGTGCCTTTTCGTTGAATTTCTTTTCATCCTCATCCTGCCACCAGTTTTGCAGATTTCCCTTGTCATCGAACTGTCGACCTTCATCATCAAAACCATGGGTAATTTCATGTCCAATCGTAGAAGCAGCCGCATATCCGTAAATTACCGCGTCATCAATGTCTTCATCTCTAAAACCGGGAATAACAAAAATACCTGCTGGCAACACGATTTCATTGTTAGATCGATTGTAGTATGCATTATAGGTTTGCGGTGTCATATCCCATTCGGTTCTATCCACTGGTTTATTAAGTTTGCTGATATTATAATTGAACCAGAATTTATTGGCACTTTTAATATTTTCTACCAGCGATTTATCATTGGTATTCAATTCGGAAAAATCTTTCCATGTATCCGGGTAGCCTACTTTTTTAGTAACAGAATTCAGCTTCTGCAATGATTTTTGTTTCGTTGCTTCACTCATCCAGTCCAGATTTTTGATGCGTACTGCGAATGCTGCAAATACGTCATCACACAATTTATTGTATCGTGCTTTGGTAGCTGCCGGAAAATTATCTTTTACATATAATTGTCCTAAGATTTCGCCCATAGCACTTTCTTCCCATTGCAGCGCGCGTTTCCAGCGCGGCAGTTGTTCTTTTCTGCCTCTGATAACAGTTCCGTAAAAACGAAAATCTTCTTTATTTACTTTGCTGTACAGATAATCTGCGTTACCGGATATTAAATGAAAACGCAGGTAATTTTTCCAGGCTGACAATGGTATTGTTGTTAGTATTTTATTCAGTTGTGTAAAGAATTCAGGCTGGCCGACAATTACTGAATCCGTTTTAATATTCAACTGCGTAAAAACGGTATTCCAGTTAATTTTTGGGGTGAGTTTGTTTAATTGTGTAATCGACATTTTATTGTAGTTGGCATATGGGTCGCGCAAATCTTCCAGTTTTCTGGATTTAGTTGCCAGTGCTTTCTCCAAACTAAATACACCTGCTGCTCCGCTTGTAAAAGACGGATTAACATACGTCAGCATTCTGCTCAGGTGTTTTGTTTTATAATCTGTAACAATCTTTACAGTACGTGCATCTTTATTGAAGTAATAATCTCTGTTAGGCAAACCCAATCCGCCTTGTGATAAATACAAGGCGTTTACTTCACTGTTTTTCATATCCTGATACACTCCTAAATCGAATGCAGTAGAAATACCCACAGAGTGCATATAGGTGATTACTTTTAATAAGCCGGGGATATCTTTAATTCCGTTTATCATGGCTAACTCTGCTTTCAGCGGTGTTAACTTAGCCAGTTCAATGGCGTTCGTGTCCATAGCGGTACCGTAAAAGTTGGCTATTTTACGGGTATTATTTTCTACCTTATCCAGTGTTTTATTTTGCAGGACTGCGTTTTCACTGATGGTTCTCAGTTTCGTCCAAACATCTTCCTGCACCAGATTACCGATGCCCCATTGCGAATAGGCTGCCGGAATCGGATTTTGTTTTGTCCAGCCTCCATTGGCATATTTAAAGAAGTCTTCGCCGGGTTTTGCTGTTTTGTCAATATTCTTACCTACCACATCATTTTGCTGTGCAAATGAGAGCATAGAAACAGAAAGTGAGAGTGCAAATACAAGTATTTTTTTCATCTGATTAATTTTAAAAATATGAGCTGCTAAATTAGTGAATAATTTGGCGGAAATATTACAAAAAGAATTAAACATTCTTCGCCTGTAAACTTACACTTTGCTTACACGACATTAATACGCCTTCTTCCCCGCTTTTAATTTCGGCGGCATTTCCTTCATCCGTGTCAATGTGCATTTCCAGTTTAAATTTATCGGATACACGAATAACTACATTTTTAAACGTAAGCGGTCTGTCTTCATCATCTACTTCAACAGAAACAATATCGTGATCTTTTACGCCAAACAACTCGGCATCCGACGGATGCATATGAATATGACGCAGTGCAATAATCACGCCTTCCTTAAGTGTCACTGTACCTTTGGGTCCAATCAGCGTAATTCCGGGTGTTCCGTCCAGATGTCCGCTTTCGCGTATCGGTGCATCCACCCCTAAGAAAAACTCATCTGTTTTGGAAATCTCCACCTGATCTTTTGGTCGCAGCGGTCCCAATATACGTACGTTCTCAATCTTATTTTTCTTGCCAACAATAGTTACGGTTTCATTTGCGGCATATTGTCCGGGTTGCGACAAAAGTTTATATTCGGTCAGCTCATAATCCTTTCCAAATAATACATCCACTGTTTCCCGGGTCAGGTGTACATGGCGAGCGGAAATGGCAATCGGAATTTTCGGAATGCAATTGACTTTATTCTTTTCTTCAATGATTTTCTGTGCTTCCAGTGCAATCGCCAGTTGTTCGTCCGTCCGAATCGCCAGTATTTTTACACGGGAATTTTCATCCGAAATATTCGCTACTTCCAGTTCATCACTCAGTTTCACCGTTTTATTTTTATCATCATCCAGCATGATTCCCAAAAACTCTAAACCCTGACAAACTCTGTTTCTGATTTCAGGACTGTTTTCGCCGATGCCAGCCGTAAACAACAACACATCCACACCGCTCATCACGGCTGCATACGCACCGATATATTTTGTAAGCCGGTGCGTAAATACCTGTATTGCCAGACGGGCGTCTTCATTGCCGTTTTCTGCTTGTTGCAAAATATCCCGCATATCATTTCCAAATCCGCTCATGCCGGCAAGTCCCGATTTTTTATTCAGAAAAGTTTCTACCTGTTCGTATGTCCAGTTTTCTTTTTGCTGTAAAAAGGTAACAATACCAGGGTCTACATCACCGGAACGTGTGCCCATCACCAGACCTTCCATGGTCGTCATGCCCAAAGATACTTCCACGCTTCGTCCAAATTCAATGGCACAGATGCTGGCTCCATTTCCCAAATGACAAGACAGAATGCGTAAGTTTTTGATATCCTGTTTCAGAAAATCAGCTGCTTTTTGGGCAACGTACCGGTGACTGGTGCCGTGAAATCCGTAACGTTTAATGTTATACTTTTTTGCAATTTCTTTGTCTATTGCATAATGCTTGGCTCGGCTCGGCAATGTCTGATGAAAGGCAGTATCAAATACGGCAATATTCGGTAAGTCAGGAAAAACCTCTTGAGCTGCTTTTATTCCGGACAGATTTGCCGGATTATGCAACGGCGCTAAATCAATTAAGTCCTCAATCGTTTTAGTTACCTGTTCATCAATAAGAACGGGTTGGTAATATTTATCTCCTCCGTGCACTACGCGATGCCCTATTCCGCTGATGGTCTTATCTGCCAGATCTTTCTTAACCGCTTGCAGGCAAAATGAAAGAATAGACGGAAATAATAATTCCCCGGTGTACGTCAGCGTTTTGCCGTTTAGTGTTATGTCGCGCTCTTCGGGTAAGCGTTCTGCTTTCAGTTCTGTAACGGATTGCTGAGTTTGTGTATCTATGACATCTAATTTCAAAGATGAACTGCCGCAGTTGACGGTAAGGATATACATAATTTAATTTTTGGCTAAGATAATAAAATTGACCGGCACAGATTATCTGCCGGCAACTTTAACCAAAACTAAACAATGGTATAGCTGATTTCATTTTATTTATACCTACCTTAATAGTCTAATTATAAACTATGCAAAAACTATTTTTACTGATCATTTTCAGCTGCTGTCTTTCATCTTCTTTCTCCATTGAAATCAATACGAAGAATATAAAAATTATCCGGGATAAATGGGGTGTGCCACATATTTATGGTAAAACAGATGAGGAAGTAGCGTATGGTTTAGCCTGGGCCACCTGCGAAGATGATATCAAATCAATGCGGGAAAATTTACTGACTGCACGCGGCAGACTGGGTGAACTAAAAGGGAAAGACGGTGCCATCATGGATTTTTTATGTGCTTTTATTGGTGCCCGTGAAAGCGTAGATAAATTATACGATAAAAGTTTTTCTCCAAAATTTAAAAGTATATTGAGTGCCTATGTGCTGGCGTGTAATAACTATATCCGATTGCATCCGGAAGAAAGTATTATGCAGGATTTATTGCCGATTACCGAAAAAGATATGATTGTTGGGTATACGGTTGGCCTGGCTTTAATGACAAATGTTCCGTTTTCCATTATGAAAATTTCTGACGGCACCATCGGCAATCCAACAATCAGAACACCAAAAGGCAGTAATGGCTTTGCTGTAAATGCCAATAAAACAAAAGACGGCAATACCTATCTTGGCATCAACTCACACCAACCGCTGGAAGGTCCGTATTCCTGGTATGAAGCGCATCTGCATTCGGATGAAGGCTGGAATATTTTAGGGGCTACTTTTCCCGGTGGTGTTACTATTTTTCATGGTGCCAATGAAAACTTAGGTTGGGCACACACGGTAAGTATGGCTGACCACGATGATGTATATTTATTGAAGATGCATCCATCTGAAAAATTGAAATATCAGTTTGATGGAAAATGGTTGCAATTAAAAGAAAAGAAAGTAAGAATGTGGGTGAAACTTTTCTGGATCATTAAAATTCCGGTGACTAAAAAAATTCTATGAAAGTGTATATGGACCGGTAATGGAAAAAGACGGTAATTATTTTGCGCTTCGTTTTCCTTCTGCTTTTGATATTCGCGGTGCGGAACAATGGTACCACATGAATAAAGCAAGCAACTTTGAAGAATTTCAAACAGCTTTAAAAGAAATGGCGTTGCCTGGTATGAATATCATTTATGCAGATAAAGACAACAACATTATGTATCTCGACAACGGCCATTTTCCTCGAAGAGCAAAAGGTTATGATTGGTGGCACGTATTGCCTGGCGACACATCTGCAACACTCTGGAAAGCCAATGATTATTATCCTTACGACACCTTACTGAAAGTAATCAATCCGAAATGCGGTTATGTATTCAACAATAATAATACACCATTTAATTGCACCGCAAAAGAAGATAATCCTGACAGGAATACACATCCGCTAAAAGACTATTATTTCGCTTACGATGACAATCGTTCTTTGCGCACCAGTTATTTATTTGCCAAAAGCGGAAAATTTCTTATGATGAATTTAAAGCCATAAAATACGACCAGTCCTTTATGAATCCGGCATACAATTATGCGATGGAAAACATTGAGGATATCTTGCATCTCGATACTAAAAAATATCCGCAGATTAAAGATAGCATTTGATGTTTTAAAAATGGGATAGAAATGCGAATGTAAATAGTAAACAAGCTGCATTGGTTGCTTTAATTACAAAATCTGTGATTGATAAAATTGTAGAAGAAGGACATTTTCCTGCTGTGCGTACCAAAATAAAAGAATGGTTTTTAGTTAAAGCTGTTGAAGATGCACAAGCGCATTTAATGAAACATTTTGGAACGCATGAAATGCCATTAGGTGATTTGCAAAATCTGGTTCGTGGTAAAAAGAAATGCCGATTGGTGGTGTGCCTGATGTGATTGCAACGATGTGGTTAAGCGATTATAAAGATGGTAATTTAAAGCCGAAGTAGGCGAAACGTATATTGAATTGGTACAGTTTACTAAAGACGGACCTATCATTGAAAGTATTTCGCCGTATGGTGCCAACAATGTAGAAGGCAATAAACACTACGACGATCAAATGGAATTATTTGTACAACAGAAATGCAAAAAAATGAGCATGAACTATGAAGAAATTATGAGAGATAAAGAAAGTGTGTATAGTCCTAATAGTTAATTAAGTTTTAAAACTTGATAGTGTTGGATTTTGAAAACAATGACGTAAAAAATGAATGCAGAATGAAAAAAATAAAAATACAACTCGGTCGTGTGCAGGAAACATTGTTGTTGCCACTGGTATCGCGTGCAAAGGAAACGCAATATAAAAAACCTTTACTTAATGATACCAAAGCCGTGGAATTATTTGAGCAATTAGATGTTGACCGAAAAAAGTTGTTGCGCAATATTACAGAAATTGGCGTGCATGGTTTAGCGTATCGTGCTTATAAAATGGATGAAGCGATAAAAGTATTTTTACAACAACATCCAAACGGAAAAATATTAGATATCGGTGCAGGTTTAGATACTACCTATTATAGATGTGATAACGGTAAAGCTTTATGGTATGATTTAGATTTGCCGGATTCGATTGCACTGAGAAAACAACTGTTACCAGAACCAAACAATCGTGTTTGCTATATTGCAAAATCTATGCTGGATTATTCCTGGATAGATGATATCGGCGATATCAGCAATGGTTTGTTTATTACTGTTCCCGGTGTTTTGCCATACTTCAAAGAGGCAGATGTAAAAGCATTTCTCACCACTATTGCACACCGATTAAAAGGTGCAGAAATCATGTTTGATGTGATATCTAATTTTGGAAAGTTCTTTGTAGATATGCGCATTAAAAGTGCTGGCATGAAAGAAGCACACTTGGAATGGGCAATCTTAAACCCCAAAACTGTCACAGATTGGAGCGAGCATATTGAGTTAGTTCGTGCTGTAAAATTCTTTGAAGGCATTCCAAAATCAAACCAACGTTTATCAACTAAAATTGCTATGAATTTTAATAAATTATTTGACATGACACAAATGTTTCATTTGCGTTTTGTGTAATAGCTAATGATACAATTTGTTATTGTATCACTAGTTTCTGTGTGATGGTGACGCCATCGTTATTGGTTAATGATACTACATACATACCTGCTGCTAATTTATTATCCAAAACAATTTGCAATTCGTTATCAATTGCTCTAGTGTATACAACTTCACCTGTAATAGAATATAATCGAAGCAGCGTATATTTCTCTTGCGAAGCCGCAAAATCTATCGTAACACTTCCATTAGATGGATTTGGATAGATACTAATTTTTGCAACTTCTTCTTTTTGATTTTTAATAGATGTAACCACTCTAGTTCTCGAAAATTGTCTAAAGAAACTCCATATAGTTTGACAATATGAAATATCACTTGCTGGTGTGCCGTACCAAGAATGCTCGCCATTTATTACTTTATAAAAAACAACTTTGCTGTTTTCTTTTCCGTTATTATAGGTAAATCGCACGAAACGCTTTCCATCGTTGGCAATATCAGGCATCGTATCCACAATAGGTGTAGCATCACAATTATTTTGTGTTACCCAAAACTTTACTGTATTCTCTGCACTCAATCCTAAGCCTGGTAAGAAACCAAGTGTAGAAGCACCATTGTATGAAATAGTTGCATCGTTAGTTCCGTGAAATTTAAGATAAGGCATTCCTCTACTAGGTAGAGCAGTAATTGCATTTCCTCTTAAGCCTGAAACATTTGCAACTGCGGCAAAACGATTTGTATTTTCTGCAGCAAGCCTGTCTGTCATAAATGCACCAAATGAAAATCCAAATACATACATGCGAGTGGTATCTATCATGTAATTTCTAATTACAGAATCAACTAGTGCATTGATAAAACCATTATCTTTTGATGTATTATTGACAACAATTGGACCTACTGCTGCTCCAGAATTCCATGCATTTCCAAGTAACAATGGATCAGGTAATGCTTCTGCGTATGCACATATATAATTTGCTGTATCCGCAATGCCGCTCATGCAAATATTTTTAAAACTACTGATTTCATCACCAAAGCCATGTAAGCCAACTAACAATGGTACTGGTTTATTTTGAGTGTAATAAATATTAGGCACATAGATACTAAACTTTCTCACCTTGTTATCAAACTTAAATGTTCCGTCGATAAAACCAGCGAAAGATATTCCTACATGCAATGAAAATATTACTATGGTTGTGTAGAATTTTATTTTCATTATTTGATTGATTTGGTATGATTAAAAATAATGAAATTAAGTCAATAAAAAAACCGAGCAGTTGCTCGGTTTTTTTATTTATTAGATATAATAATTATTTAGGTTCAGCGCCAGCATCTGGATCATCAAACGTTGTAGATGATGTTTTTGATTTTTTAGATTTCTTTGTTTTTACAGTTTTAGTAGCTGATTCACTATTATATTTTTTACTTGGGAAACTGATTCTAATACCAGCATTGAAGTATAATGTAGATGCATTAATTTTTGGCATCACTTCGTCCCTTGGTTTATTAGGATCGATTAACGGTGCATTGTCTGGATTTACAATTGAACCAATTAAATCGCCACCAGGAAAAAACGATTTAGTTCCATAACGCGCAGTATTTGATTCTTCAGTTATTTCTTTCCTAAACACAATGTGTTTTAAGAATTCTGGAGCTTCTGATGCATTTCTAATATTTGAAGGAAAAGGCAACAAACCATCTGGTGCAGGAATTGGTGCACCTAAAACTCTAATAGTAGCAGTTTGTTTAAACTCATCAAAAATAGTTTCTTTTAAAGTAATTGTATAAGCTTGAACTCTTATTTCAGCAAATAATGTAAAATTTTTACTCAATTTAACATCCGCTCCTAATGAAGCGCTTATACCTAAAGTTGGATTAAACACCGTGTGAGAACGTCCAATTAATTCAATTTCTAAATTTGCTAAATTTGGAATTTGATTTAAAATTGGAATACTATTCGTATTTAATGGAATAGTTGGCAAACCTGCTAATGTTTCGATTAATCGTCCTCTTTGGTCTTTGATATATGCTCTTGTATCTGGTTTCCCAAAGAATGGTAAACACGGACCTACTTTTGCTGTTAAACCAAAACGTTTATTATTGTCCCAATGAAACATTAAATGTGGAGACAAATACATACCGAAAGTTGAAGATTTCTGAGTAGCATAGTAATCTTTGGTATCAATTCTTGCATCAAGAACTTCAGGGTGCCATGCAAAAGTTAACATTGCATCAAATCCTAAATATTTATTAAACATAAACCCACCACCGACATTTAATGCGAAACCAGCACCATTTGTACCAAAATTAGGTTTAACACTTAAATCACCATTTCGTTGATACCAATCTTTATCACCAATTTCTTTTAATGGTGAACGTAAACCTGTTGTTAAAAAAGGAATTCCATATCCACCTGTAATACTTAAATAACCACCACGACCTTCTCTATTTTTCACCGTAGTTTCAGAAGTCTTCTTCTTTGTCTTCTTCGTAATCATGATAGCATTCTCAATAGAAAAAGAAGAAAAGGTTAATGTTAATATAGTTAGTAATGTAAGAGTGCGTTTCATATGTTAAAATTTACAAGTGTTTGTTATGATTTTTAATAGCTTGAATTAATATTGACGTAATAATACGCAAATCTAAATTAAATTAAAAGTTTACACAACATAAATATTGAAAAAAAATTATTTATGCGCCAATCATGCTGCCTCCACAAACACGCAAGCATTGGCCATTGATGCTATCAGAAAGTGGCGATGCTAAAAATCCAATTAATTCTGCCACATCTTCAGGCAAACCACCTTGCTTTAAAGTAGATAATCTTCGTCCGCCTTCTTTCACAAAGAAAGGAAGATTCTCTGTCATTTTTGTTTCTATAAAACCCGGTGCAACTGCATTTGCAAATACAGATGTATGTTTTTCAGCAATTGCTTTTGTAAATCCGATAACTCCGGCTTTTGTAAGAGAATAGTTTGTTTGACCAACATTTCCGGCTATACCTGAAATAGATGACAAGCTGACTACTTTTGCATGTTCATTGAATCCTTTTTCTATAAACGTTTCGGTAAGGTTCACCATTGCCTTCAGGTTCACGTTCAGTACGCCACGCCACTGATCGATACTCATTTTGGCAATCGTCTTATCGCGGGTGATTCCGGCATTGTTCACCAGAATATCCAGTCCTTTATAATTATTCAGGATGTATTGCTGAATATCCGCAGTTGCTTTAGCATCTGTAATATCTTCCAGAATGACATCTCCGTTTAATTCCTGTGCCAGTTTTTCCGCATCTTCTTTCGCAAACGGCACATCCACAATAATCACTTTAGCTCCTTCGCGATGCAGTACTTTTGCCGTTGCGGCACCGATGCCTCTTGCTCCGCCGGTAACTATCGCAATTTTATCCTGCAATAATTTTTCAGGGGAAGAAAACGAAGCAGAAAATGCATTACCCACTTCCACCACTTGTCCGGTAATAAAAGAAGACTTATCACTTAAAAAGAAGAAAGCCGCATTGGCTGTTTCAAAAGGCATGACATTCGTATTCGTAATCTTCAACTGATTGACGGTTACTCCTTTTTTGCCGCCAATTTCTTTGGACAATGCACGCGAAAAACCATCAATTGATTTTTGAACAGAATAAGATAACGCAGTTGCATCATCTGTTCTGGAGATAATCACCACACGTCCGTTTGCATTAATTTTACTCGCGGTATTTTTAACCGTTGTATATAAATCTTCCAAATCTTCTATTGTCTGCATTCCCACGCAACTGACCACCAGGCCATCTAATTTCTCGTCGTATACAGTAGCGTTGTCAACTTTCGGATGAAATTCTTTTTGCAGCTGATGCAAAAATTCCGTTTCTTTTCCTGCCACCGCAATTTTTTTTGCTTTTAATTCATCAGCCGAATAGGCACTTAAATTACGCTTCAGGATGGGCGGCACCGGCACCGGAATATTGAGTGTTTTCAGTAAGGTACGTAATGTGGAATTTTGTAAGTAATCGTTCATTTTAGTAATATTTTAGAAAATTATAGTTTTTGTTTTCGTTGTTTGAATAAGTGAAGATATAATTTAGGAAACATAAAAACATAAATTAAAGCCACCACTACCATAAGAATTTTTACAGCAAGCACATCGTTGTATTTAAATACCGTATAGAGTACAAAAAATTCGGAGAGCAATCCCACAGGATAACAAATAATAAAGGCAGAATAACGCAGCCATGTAATTAGTTTTATTTCCTGTTTAAATAATTGCGTAACATAATAAGCGTAACGGATTATTTCCGCAATGCACCATGCCGTCAGCATGATATAAATATCTTCATACAAAAAAGGTATTTTCCTGAAGATGGAAACAAAGAGTAAAATGAAACTGAAAAACAACACAAACAATCGTGCTGCTATTTGTATAAAACAAAAAAATGGTGAGGAATTATTCCATTTTTTATGTGCATTATAAATCTCTAAAACGGATAATAATTGAACGATGCAAATGGTATAAAAAGCAAATAGAAAATTTAACGGCAAACTGATAATTGCCAGCAGCCAGCCTGCTAATTGTACCAAATTATAGGCTTTCAGATATTTTTCAATGCGTGCATTCATTTTTTTGGTACTACAAGATACTAAATGCCGGTTTATTTTTTACTTTTAGCCTATGGATTTATTTCAGGAAGCAGCCGATAAAATGGTGTTGTACCACTTGCGTACCTCATGGCTGAATATTGCAAAGGTTTTTAACGATAAAGCACACCAGTATAACGGCACCATTTCCATGGCATTTGTGCTGATGGCGATATATGAGGAAGAAGGTGTACCGGTGACAAAAATAGCTCCGCGTATTGGCATGGAACCGAATAGTCTTTCCCGTACCTTGAACACACTCGAGGAAACAGGTTATCTTGCCCGCAAACAGGATGAAAACGATCAGCGCAAAGTGTTGGTTTTTTTAACCGCTGAAGGTAAAAAATTACGGAAGATTGCGTTAAAAACAGTATTTGATTTAGAGAAAAAAATCACTGAAAAACTTACACCCAAACAACTCAAAGCATTTAGCGAGGTGATTGAGCAAGTCACGATTTCGCTGGATGATTTCGGCAAGGAGTTGGAGGGGTAGATTATTTACCAAACAAGCCATTTAGAATACCTATCGTTGTCTTTACACCAGCTTTAACTTTTTCTTTTGAAACAAGTTTTTTTATTGTTTTTGTCGTATTTATCTCTGGAAAAATGGTTATATTTTTATACTTCTTATTGTAGTATCCATTCTTAAATATTTCAACATTATATGTTCCGAGTTCTAGTTCAAAATTATGTATCGGTAATGATTCGTTGTAAGAATTATTTGTAGCTGTGTTTATTATTTCTATAGATGCTCCATCAAATTCACTTCTTTCTGCTATTAGTGTTAAAAAACCTTTAGCACTTTCAAGTTTAACATCAATATTCTTATTGCCAATCTCTCGGACATTTAATTGTAATATTTTATCTACATATTTAGGTGCTTTGATTATTATTTTGTGAAAGCCAAGTGTTGTTGCTATTTTTTCTCCATTTGCATAGTCAATCTCCATATCATCTATAATCAATTTTGCTGTTGCTGGTTGTATGTTACAAATAAAGTAAGCACTAGAGCTTGGTTGATTAGATTTAGTAGTTTCATTTGCTTTTACTAAAATATAACCATCTTTTAATGGATCATATTTATTTATTAACTTAGTGAATTGAGAAATCTTATAATCATCTCCATTAATTGTAGTGAGTGTCATTATTATTTTATCTGAATATACTTTTTCTTTAGATTTTTCATCTTCAATATTTTCATTTATTTTAAGAATTCTATCAAATGTAATAACGAACATATAGATATTTTCATTCTTATTTTTATACATGTCGCTTATTTCTAAATCCGCAACAGAGACAACTACTTGTTTTTCTTTGTTATTTCCATTTACAGACATACATTTAGTAAGGTAATCACCCACCTTATATGTATCTTGATTAAACCCAAGTTTTTGCAAATCATTACCAATGATTTTATCTTCATTTTCAAAGAAAACATCAATTATTTCTTTTTTAGCTTCTGACTTATACTCATAGTCTATTGTATTATCTACGACTTGTAATAAACTCGTATAGTAATTATTTACACACTCTTTTGCGATATCTTTATACTTCATTAATCTAGTTTCAGAAGTATTAATTGATTGACTCTGAGAAACAGGAGTTATATTTTGTTGTTTATTCGAAAAAACTTTCTGTTGTTCAGTTATTTTTTTTGTTCTTCTAACTGCTTTTTTAATTCTGCAATTTGTCTGTCTTTATCATCAATTTTTGTTACTGGTTGATTTATCAATGTAGCTGCTGTATTTTCAATTTGCTTTCCTTTTATTAGTTCTTCCTGCTCCAATTGTTTTTCTTTAGCTTCTTCTTGTTCGGCTAACTGCTGTTGTTCAAGTTGATTTTTTTCTTCTCTATTTCTTGTTGCCTTAAAAATTCATCTTCTTTTTGTTTTTGTAATCTTTCTTGCTCTGCCTTTCTTTTATCGTCCTCTTTTTTCTTTAAAATTTCTGTTTGTCGTTTATGTAATTCATCAATTTGTATTTGTATTGAATCTTCTTCATTGCCATTTATAGTCATTTTATTTCCTGCATTTTTATCATTAGATTGTGTTACATAAGAATCAGTTACTACTGGTATATAATTATTTTCATCCTTATCAACAATAGTCTTATTAGCTGCATATATAACACCATTCTCTTTTACTATAGTGGATGGCGTATAAGTTCTGGAAATATCTTCTTTACTATTTGGGCTGGAAGTAAATGCCAATAGAAATTTCCATTGATTGGATAAAATCAAATTTCCATTTCTAATTTCAAATCGATTTACTTGTTGTAATAAATCATAGAAAATATCCTCTATTTTTTTGTAGCCACATTGCACATAATTAGAGGTTAATTTACTTACTTCAAATGTGGTGTTTAAATCAGATTTTACAACCGTTGCAAATTTATTGCAAGCACCAAAGCCATCAATTCTATCATTAAATGTTTTTATTTCTATCCACATTACATTATCTTCAATAACAAAACTAGAATCATCTGTTTCTATCATTTTGCGCAGATACCATTTTTTATCTAATTCTGAATCTGTATTTATTTTGGTTTGACCTATTACTTTACCATTACTGTAAGTAGTAGATCGATATGAGTCTTTTACTAAAACAGCAGCAGTATTTTGAGCTACTTCTTCAGTCACAAATTCCTTCTTGTTTAATGTCCTTACCCAAATATATCTATATATACTTTCATTGATTTTTATCGGCGGTGTTTTTAGTATCGGTTGTACTTGTATAGTGTAAGTATATCCTAAATCATATTCAAAATTTTCAATATCTTCAACAGTCTCATAGTCTGAATTACCTATACTTTTAATCTTCAAGCATTGGATTTCTGAATTATAACTACATGGTACTATTTCAGGTGAAACAATCAGAGTTTTTAAATTTGCAGTAGATTTTGTTTGTTTCTTTTGAACATTAGATCCATATTGAGCATATGTTATTCCAACAAAAGCAAAAGCAATAACCATAAATATATTTTTCATGATTTTATTTTTATGGAATTTATATTTAATAATTTACTTAATCTTTTGATACATCTGAGATCAACCAACCTGCATTCATATCCATCCGCATAAAATAATCTACATTAAAACTATATCCCGCAACATTTGAAAAATGATATTGTGTTAATTTAATTTGTTTAAAAACTAATTCTTTATTTTTGATATAGTCTCTAAATGAACTCATTGAATCATATAGAAAATCTTTCTTAAATACATTGGCAATATCATCTCCACTGTTAAATAATTTAGATAATTCAGAAAACCCAATTTCATTATTCATTGGATTAATATAATTTCTCTTATTATCCTTTTTAACTTCAAATAATTTACTAGACACATCAATTATTCTCCAACTATAACCATCAAAGTCGTTACCATTTAACTTTAATTTTAATTGAACTGGCATAACTTTTTCTCGATATATAAAATCACAATTTATAATTGCTATTAAATTATCATTTGTAAAAGATAATAAATTATGAATTGTATCTTCAGATACTTTATTAATAAATTCAATTAGATTTTTACTATTAACTAATGATGTATCTTTTCTGTTGACTAATAATGTCAAATTAAATTTCCTGCTTGGTGGAACTTTATTGTAATATATTGGTTCATCAAAATTGAATCTATCAATGAATTGATTTATCTGAAAGGTTTGAAGTGCAAATTTAGTTTTAAAGAAACTTAATGTTTCATCTTTAAAATCTGGCAAACTATCCGCAATACAATTTATCGGAATTACAAATAAGATGTATAATATTATCTTATTTATCATACGAATAGTCTTGGACTTTTATATCTCCGAGTTTTACAATCCATACTTCTTCACCAAATAAATAATCTTTACTAACTATTACTTGAACATCTCTACATGTTGTATCGTCTATTTTTTTAAACTTTTTACCTTCTATTGTTTGTTGTATAGCTGTAGCTGAAAAATTCTGACAATATGAAATAACACCATAATATCTTCCATCTTCTCCTTTAGTAAGATTTTTAGTTATTCTTATATTAAATGCTGTAAATGTTATATTATTGTAAGACAATAATTTAATTCGACTTAAATATTCTCTGATTTTTCTAACAACAATGAGGTTAGGATTTTTTATAGACCTTACTTCAACTGTATTCTCTTCATTTGCAAATAATTCCATTGCTGTTGATATAGCATCCATCTTCTTTTTTAATGGATTTGATTTATAGGCAATAATATTAATTTGAGATGTCAAATCCATTATTTCTTGCTCTGCTTGCTTTTCAAATCCACTCAATTGTTCTTCTGTAAAAGAAACAATACTTTGTGATGCGTCCATTGCAATCTCATCTTGAGCAATCAATACATTGTTACATAGAAATATGTAGAGAATTATGTAAAATATCTTTTTTATCATGGATGTCTTACGTTTAATTTTTGATATTTATTACCACTCATTATATTTCCATTTTTTTCTGGTATAATATTTTTATCTGTACCTCTTATTAAACTAATATAACTTTTTATAGAATGAAATCTAATAGTCATACCATTATTATCAACTATTGCTACTTTTGCGTCTGGTGTAAAAAACTTAGTATAATTGTCTATCATACTTTCTTTTGATTATCTGCAATAGAACGGCTTTTTACTTTAATAATAAAATCCTGCATACTACTTGCAGAAATTTGTGGTCAGATTCAGGTATCTCTTTCTTTGGCTTCTCAACTGTTCCCTTTTCGACAACTTCTTTTGGCGTATCTTCTTTTGACGCAGATGTAAGTGTATCGATTGTTGTTGCTGTGTCTACAGGTTGTGCTTGTTGTGGATTATTATAATTTGAAGGAACAATAAGAATTACAATTTTTTGTCTGTTTTTTATTTCTTCGTCCTTTAAAAACTCTTTTATGGCAGTTTTTAATTGCTCTATTGATGAAAATACTTCTTTGTCATTAAATTTTAAATTTCCATTGAAGTCATAAATGAAATAATTTTGTTTGTCTTTTGATTCCTGTAATGATGATTCAAAATTTGTTGTTGAACTTGCAGGTAATATTAAAGACTCATTTACAGTATTCTCTTCAAAATAATGCTTATGTTGTCTAGTTACATATGCTATTTTTTCTTTGTTTCCTGCTTTTCCTTCCAAGAATTTTAATTCTATTTTCTTTCCACCAATATCAGTTCTTTTTATGGTAAGTGGATAAAAAACAAAGTTTTCGTTTCCTTCTTTGAATGGAGCAGATACTTCAGCTATTTCTACAGGGTACTTATCTTTCTTGTTTTCAGAAACAGGAGAAAATACTTGAATTTCCATTTCTGTTTTTACTGTTGTCTCTTTTTCACAACTATAGAAAAAAATTGATAAAAAAACAGTGATAATTAGACGATATAATTTCATAATTTAATTTTTATTAAGATGCGACAATTTGACTTAGTTGAATTTCTTTTCCTGTTACAATTACTGCAGTTTGTGATGCTTGTTCAGATTGTTGAATAGACAAAGATGTTAATTCAGAATCGAGCAATAAGCCAGTGTATACAAGCTTTGCTAAATCTGGCTCATCAATTTTATCTACCCTATATTCAATATCTCTATTATCATATTGCAGTAAAATACTACTGAAATTTCCTTCAGTTAGCTTCTCTTTAATAGTTTTTGGTAATTCCTGACAAACTCTCTGGTTATTATTAACGACTGGTGTGTAAGGCACATTAAAGTTTAAACTCGATGATTTGTTCGTTTCGTCTTTTGAGATTCTATTATCTAAATATCCAGAATCTTCAAATTCTTTCATTTGTTTATTTAATGCCATTTTATAACAAAAATGATAGAAGACTACTTTTGTGCAAAATGTGTGCACTAAGATGCTAATTACAATACCTATTAGTATATATCTACCAATTGCTTCAATAAAAATATCATTGCCTAATATTCCATAAAAACTATTTAATTTCAAACCTGATAAGAGTAAAATCACTAAGAAAACTACTATACCGACAATATTATTTTTTGTTTTCTGGCTTTTATAGTTTGCTAACTCTTTTCGAAGGCCTAAAGTGTAATTTTCTATGTTTCCATTATATCCACTACTTGGTTTATTTGATATTTTCATTTTAGATTGAGTAACAAAAATATTTGCATTAATGATAGCTGGATTAAAACTTGGACTTAAATGTATTAACGCAGGAAGAATTACTATAACAAAATCAGCGACAGAAAGTGCTACAAACATTATAAAGTCTAGTCCTTCTTCATTTAATGCATACGCCAAATATCCTTCTAATGCTAATAGAACAAATATCATTGCATAATAAATTCCAATGCCTTTTATTTTTCCAAACAACGGTGGATTGTTTGCAGCATTAGATGTTACTTGGGGCAATAGCGTCCAAAATTTAAGTGCGTTTCCGAAAGGCCTGAAACCAGTTTTGTTATCAAAGTCTGACATAGTTTTATTTGATTAATTTATTAAAAATTATTCTTCAATGTCTATTTCTTGCGTTTCACAGCTCTCTATCCCTATTTCTCCTCGTTCAAATCCTTCAAGATACATAACCCTACTTGCTGTATTTATACTATACAACTCATATGAAACTAGCCAGTCATAAGAAAGCTTTGAACCATAAGACGTTGTAGACTTTAGATTTGATATTGTCTTACTTGCACCGGCTTTTATTTTAGTGTTAGATACATTACCAGTTGCAGAATAATAGAAATAAATGTCGTTTGATGTGTTATTTTTTATCGTCAAGTTGCCGGTTTTGTTTTTTTGACAAGTGCTTTCTGCATCATCTGCATTGGCATATTTCCATGTACCATCTAAATTTAGTACTACTTTTTTGCCAGCAGAAGTAGTTGCCATTATTTGTGCGTCTACTTTTTGCATGAAAAGGAAAAATAAAAAGAATGTGAGAATTGTTATTTTATTCATAGTTCTAGTTTCTTTATCTATTTAAGAATTTCTTAATAGAAGCAATAACATTATTATAATTCCATTTTGCAATATCAAACATCAATGTAATATTACCATTTACTTTTTTCCATTTATATCCGTTACCGCTTCCGCTACTTGCACTGCTTTTTACGGCTTTCTTTACTGCTTTTCCAACCGTTGGATTTTCATTACAAATCTTCTCTAAATCAGCATTTGTTTGAACGGCCTTGAATGTTGCCTGCCCCCAAGTTGCCGGACATGAATTATCTTGCGCTTGTAAATTTGTGATTATTGACAACGAAATAATCATCAATGATAGAATGCTTTTTTTCATAGTTTTAATTTTTTAGCCAATAAATACATTTTAAATATATAATAAGTGTTACCATCTGCCAGTGAAAGGATTTTTTACACATGCATTTCCCGATGACCAAACATCTTTTCCATTCTTTCTTGTGTATGTGTAATACACCTTTGCATTACCATTCTTAAATATATATTGTCCTTTAGCATAAGTTGCGAATACACCTTGCTTATACCACCAACAACCATTTGGACCTTTAGCATAATCATTATACATAAAATCTTCATTATTATACATGCTAGCATTCGCATTCCATGTTGGCGTATTAGGACATATTTTAATTGTTCCATTTTGTGCTAAAATATACAAAGGGAGCATTAGAATATAAATTACCAGAATGTTTCTTTTCATAATCATAAATTTATGGTTTTAAATATTTTTCGAATCTAATTAGTGAATAATACTATATTGATTAATTATCTTCTACAATGCTAATATATAATAAAATTATCAAAAAGCAAATAAAATTGCCTAAATGACAATAAATTTTAAACTTCCATTTTTGTAATGGCGTGATGTTTAACTGAAAATCTTAAGAATAACAGGAAATAAAATTTCTAAGAGACATCATTCAAAATCAGTGGAAATTGTTGTTTGAACTAGCAAAATAAAAAAAATCCCTGATAAAATTATCAGGGATTTTTTTTATGAATTATGAAATCCTGAAACAAGTTCAGGATGACAGTCGGAG
Source organism: Sphingobacteriales bacterium (assembly GCA_016721245.1). GTDB lineage: Bacteria > Bacteroidota > Bacteroidia > Chitinophagales > JADIYW01 > JADJSS01. Next base: position 267,117 of record JADKIQ010000003.1, on the reverse strand, counting down.
TTAGAACGGATACTGATTGGCTGCAATAACCACATCTGCAATCGCACGTCTGGTATCTTTCGGATTGATATCGTAGTTTTTTAATAAGGAATTCACTACGCGTTTCATCGTGAATTTCTCTACTCCTTTCGCATAACTGTCAATCGCATTATCTGCTGCTTTTCTCGCAATTTCCAACGCTTCGTACACATACAATTGCGTCATTTTAATTTTTGTTTTCAGCTGCTCTTTATCGCTTTCTTTATCTGCATTTAATTTCTTGATACGCAATAAAGCAGATTCCGCCATAAACGCCACGGCCATAATATCCGCCAGGTTCATTACGATTTCCTGCTCGTCCACCAGTTTCGTTTTCAGCTTACGACCTGCAGCACCCGTGATAATCATAAATACCGATTTCAGGTTGGAAACGATTTCTTCCTCATCTGCCATAAAACCATTGTTAAATGGATTAAAGTTTTGTGCAATCCCCATCGGAATGGATTTCATGGCATCGTTTATTTTCAGTTCTTTTGTCTGAAAAGCACGTTTGTAAAACTCTGCCAATGCCAGCATTCGGTTGATTTCATTGGTGCCTTCGTATATTTTTGTAATGCGCGCATCACGGTAAGCCATCTCCACGCCGGTTTCCATGGAATAGCCCATGCCACCATGAATCTGTATCGCTTCATCCGCTGCCCAGCAAACCGCTTCAGAGCCCTGTACTTTCAGAATGGCACACTCAATCGCGTACTCGCGCATCGAATTTATTTTTGCATCGTTTTCGGATGCACCATTCGCTAATAATTCTTTGTATTTCTTGTCCACTTCCGCTCCTACTCTGTATGCTGCCGATTCATTTACGAATGCCATCATCGCCATTTGTCCGATTTTATATTTCATGGCTCCAAACTGTGCAATCGGCTGATTGAACTGTATACGCTGGTTGGCATATTCCACCGATTTGGTTACACCGAATTTGATTCCGCCCACACCACCGGCACAGATTTTAATTCGTCCGTTATTCAGAATATTCAAGGCCATATTGAATCCTTTGCCACGCTCTCCTAATAAGTTTTCTTTTGGAATAGGCACATTATTAAAGAATAACTGAACTGTAGAAGAAGATTTAATACCCATCTTCTTTTCTTCTTTTCCAATCTCAATACCACCGAATGATTTCTCCACGATGAATGCTGACAAACGCTCGTCGTTGTCTATCTTAGCGAAAATGATAAAAATATCTGCAAATCCTCCATTGGTAATCCACATCTTCTGTCCGTTCAGGATATAATGTGTTCCTGCTTCATTCAGCACCGCCTGTGATTTCGCAGAGTTGGCATCAGAACCTGAACTTGGTTCTGTTAATGCATAAGAACATGCGTATTCGCCGGTAGCGATTTTAGGTAGATATTTTTCTTTCTGTTCGTGTGTTCCGTAAAACACAATCGGTAAAGAACCAATGGAAACCTGCGCACCAACGGTGGTGGCAAACGACAATCCTAAAGCCAGCGCCTCGGTGAATAACAAACCGGTATTGAAATCCAATCCCATACCACCATATTCTTCCGGAATGGAAACGCCGAATAAACCAAGCTCACCGGCTTTTTTGAACAATTCTATCACGAGGTCTCTGTCTTTCTCCGCATCCATCAAGGCCACACGCTCGATGCCCAAACCGTGTAATTCTTTCATACAGAAATCATGTACGGTTTGCCAGATCATTTTCTGTTCTTCCGTAAATTCTTCCGGGATGAAAACATCTTTTATATCTGTTTCTGAAAACAAAAAGTTTCCGCCGATTAGTTTGCTTTTAGTTGTTGCCATGGCTTAAAATTTAATTTGAACTAAAGTTAGGGTAAATAATCCAATGCATGCATTGGATTAATAATTATTTAACGCTACTTGCAAATTACTTATACTTTGTTTAGTAAAACACAGGATTCAAGACATCATTTTTACATAAACAACACAAAAACAATGCATTACATTTATTAAAACCCTTTTTAACAAGTTTTTAACCGCTCCGGAACGGCAAAAACTTGCCTCCCTACAAATCGGTATGTATTTTTACAATCGATGAAGAAAGCAGCCTTAATACTTTTGTTCGCAACTACCCTGTTCAGCAACCATTCTTATGCAAGCGGTGGTTTCTGCACGATGCTTGAAAAGATTTGTCAGCAAAAAGATATAGATGCGGATGCATTTTCTGATTTTTTCCAGAGAGTTGGTGTAAACATTACTAAAGCAACAGACTTAGACATGTATGCAACTGTTTTCAAATGGTTGTACACTCCGTACCGTTATGGCGGCAAAGGAGAGAAAGGTATCGACTGCTCTAATTATGTTTTTAAGCTGATGAACGAATGTTCAGATTCTTATGCTACTTCCAGACAATTAGCAGATTTAACAGAATACGTTGACAGAGAAGAATTGAAAGAAGGAGATTTAATCTTCTTTAATGTAAAAGGATATGGCATTTCTCACGTAGGTGTTTACTTACAGGATGGAAAATTCACGCATTCCTGTTCCTCTAAGGGCGTTACCATAAGTTCTTTGGATGAATCTTACTGGAATGCACGTTACTGCAGAGCCGGCAGAATAATTGGCAAATAAGATAATCTTACCAGATACAGATATACAGTTCTCCATTTGGAGGACTTTTTTTGTTTAATTAAACATAACACATCTTTCTAATATTCCAGTTTGCAATTCAATATTTTTGTACAAACATTGAATGTATGCTACCAACTTCCGACACACTCAACAGAGTATCAGAATCCGCCACGATTAAAATGGCACAACTCAGCAGAGAGCTTTCTGCAAAAGGCGTAAACGTAATCAGTTTGTCATTGGGCGAACCGGATTTCAATACGCCGAAGCATATTAAAGAAGCAGCTAAACAGGCGATTGACAGCGGTAAGTATGATTCTTACTCTCCGATTGCCGGTTACCTGGATTTGAAACAAGCTATCTGTGAGAAATTAAAACGCGATAACAACCTCGATTATAAACCGGAAAATATTGTGGTTTCTACCGGTGCCAAACAATCACTGGCAAATGTGTTTATTTCTTTCTTAAACGAAGGAGATGAAGTAATTATTCCTGCCCCATTCTGGGTTTCTTATCCTGAACAGGTGAAATTATGCAATGCTACCTGTGTGTATATTCCAACCACGGTGGATGCTGATTTTAAAATGACAGCGGAACAGTTGGAAAAGGCTATCACACCCAAAACAAAATTCTTAGTGTATTCTTCTCCAAGTAATCCTACAGGTTCTGTTTACTCGCGCGAAGAAATCGAATCTTTTGTGAAAGTGCTGGAAAAATACCCGCAAGTGCATGTCATTTCTGACGAGATTTACGAACACATCAACTATAAAGGAAAACATATTTCCATTGCAGAGTTTCCGTCTATGAAAGACAGAACCATTGTAGTAAACGGACAGGCAAAAGGCTATGCTATGACTGGATGGAGAATCGGCTACATGGCGGCTCCTGCCTATATTGCAAAAGCATGCGACAAATTACAGGGACAAATTACCTCTGGTACCAACTCGGTAGCACAGCACGCAACTATTACAGCACTTTTGGGTGATCAGGCACCGACGGAAGCTTTCCGTCTGGCGTTCCTTAAACGCAGAGATTTAGTATTAGGTTTGTTAAAAGAAATACCGAATGTAAAATGCAATGTTCCGGACGGCGCGTTTTATGTATTCCCGGATTTAAGTGCATATTTTGGAAAAGATTTTAACGGAGAACCAATTAAAGATGCTGACGATTTAGCCTTGTACTTGCTGCATGAAGGCCATGTGGCAGCAGTGAGCGGCACAGGTTTCGGCGCGCCGGAATGCATCCGTTTTTCGTATGCCGCTTCTGAGGAAAATTTAATTGAAGCCTTTAAGCGTGTTAAAAACGCACTGGCCAAATTAGTTTGAATTAAAAAGGTAGAATACAGACCTCGTAGGTTAACACCTACGAGGTCTTTTTATTTTTTGTATTTTTACAACATGTCATCTGTCACTGATATTTCTAAATTTGAAAACAAACGCATCATCGTGGTGGGTGATATTATGCTGGATGAATTTGTATACACTTCGCATACCCGGAATTCTCCGGAACATGCTGCGACACCAGTTTTATTTATTCAGGAGAAGAAACAATACTTAGGCGGTGCGGCAAACGTGGCCTTGAACATCAAAAAACTAAACGCCATTCCTTATCTGGTGGGTACAGTTGGTGATGATGATGCGGCAAAATCCATTTATGCAATGCTGCATAAAGAAGACATCAGTAATCATTATGTGCATACGAATCCGCGACAAAGCACCACAAAAAAGCTGCGCATATTTCAGGACAAGCAACCTGTGTTTCGTCTGGATGCAGAAGATGTCAATGAATATCCGGATTTAGTCAATCATTTTATTTTAAAAAATATCCAAACGGCTATCACCAATCATAAACCGCATGCAATTATCTTGCAGGATTATAATAAAGGTTTGCTGAATGCCGCCATCATTCCGGAAATTTTAAAATTAGCAAAACAACATAATTTACTCATTTGCGTAGACCCGAAATTTGACAACTGGGAATTGTATCAGGAAGTGGATTTGTTTAAACCGAATTTGAATGAGTTAAAAGTAATGAGTGATAAATTAAAAGTGGTAGAAAATGATTTGAATATAATTGCAGATGCATTACATTCAAAAATCCACTTTAAAAATCTGTTGGTTACGATGGGTGCCGATGGAAATTTTATTTTTGACGGAAATAATTCATCATTTAACACTCAACATTCAACATTAGAAAACCCTGATGTTTGCGGAGCCGGTGATGCCGTTATTGCAGTTGCTTCCCTTGGTTTAGTTTGTGGTTTTACTTTAGAGCAAATCGCGGAGCTTTCTAATAAAGCAGGCTTTATAGTTTGCCAGAAAGAGAATGTACAACCTGTTACGTTTGAGGAACTATTGTAATTAATTTAAATTAATTGTCACTTTATTGTTTTCAATTGAAATTAATTCAAGTCGATCTGTAGAACAGTTTCCATCTGTTAGAATAATCTTTTTATTTAAAAGAGCTGAAACATTATTGAAATAATCTATCAGTATATTGTGATCTGACATAGAATTAATTTCTTTTGGCATTATATCATTATCTATTTCGTCAATACAAATAAAAAATTTTCCCTTTTTCAAAAAAAAATTCACGAATGAACCGCAAAAATTTTATCTTTTAGTATTTCCCAATTCGTATTCATGCGACCTTCTATTTACTTCGAATAGCCTCCACAGGATCCATAGTAGCGGCAAGATAGGCAGGAATAATGCCGGCTAAAATTCCCAGCATAAAGGATATTCCAAAAGCAATTGCGACATTTACCGGACCAATTTTAAATTCCATACCGGAGGCATCCGTGGCAAAATAACACATAATATACACGAGCAATAAACCAACTACCGCACCCATCATGCAAAGGAAAATAGCTTCCAGTAAAAACTCAAGCAGAATATCCGAACGTTTAGCGCCCAATGCTTTTTTTATACCTATTAAGGCTTTTCTTTCTGACACGCTAACGAACATAATATTGGCAATTCCGAAACCTCCGACAATTAAAGAAAAGGCTCCGATGACCCATTTCACCATTCCGAGCGAATCAAAAACACCGTCAAATCCTTTGGCTATTACACTTAACTGGTTTATGGAAAAATTATCTTCCTGTGTCGGCCTTAATTTTCTGGCCGCCCTCATGATACCGGTTAGTTCCTGCTTCAATTCTTCTAAACTTACATCCGGCTTCGTTCTGATTTCAAGAGTTTTGTCTATACTATTTTCGTCAATTGAAAAATTACGGGTATAATAATCCAAGGGAACAATAACTGCCTTATCGTAATTAAACCCTAATAAATCTTCTCCTTTTTTGGTAATTACCCCAACAATCGTAAGCGGTTTTCCCGCCATCCGCATTTCCATGCCCACCGGATTTGAAATATTTTTGTAGAGTTTATCGGCAATATCACCACCTATAACACATACGTTCAGGCCGTTTCCGATTTCCATGGTAGATAAATATCTGCCCTGCGCAATATCCAGCTGAAAAACTTTACCATAATTATCTGTAACGGCAGAAATGACGCCTTTATGTGTTTTTTTGTCTTTATACGATATTTCCGGTGCCTGACGCGGGTTCAGTTCAAAGGTTACATATTCAGCCAGTTTCGACTTTGCCTGCACGTATTTATAGTTTTCGTACTTTACGTTTGGCCGCTGAAAATATTTCCACCAGGGATAATCGCTCGGGCCATCGAAGGTCCACGCCCATTTATTTACAAAAATCACATTATCCCCTAAACTGTTTATGGACTGATTAATATTGTTTTTCAGTGCATCTACCGCCGTGAGAATAGCAATAATACTAAATATCCCTACCGTGATGCCGAATAAGGACAAAAAAGTACGCAGCTTATTCAACCATAATTGCTGAAAAGTTAATTTTAATGTTTCACCTAAAACTCTGAATAGTTGACGCATACAACAAACCTACAAAATTTAATCAAATAAAAATATTTGTCGTTTGCAATTTGCTTTTCTTACACGTACCTTTGCAACGCATTTTAAGCCTATAACTATTATTCCGTAAAATAATAAACAACAACAATGAAACTTTCACAATTTGACTTCGAATTACCAAAAGAAAAGATTGCTTTATATCCGTCTAAGCAGCGCGATGAATGCAAATTAATGGTGGTACACCGTAAATCCGGCAAAATTGAACACAAACTGTTCAAAAACATCCTGGATTATTTTGATGACGGTGATGTAATGGTGCTGAACAATACTAAAGTATTTCCTGCACGTATGTATGGTACTAAAGAAAAAACCGGTGCAAAAATTGAGGTTTTCTTATTAAGAGAATTAAATCACGACCTGCGTTTATGGGATGTGCTGGTTGATCCGGCGCGTAAAATCCGTGTAGGCAATAAATTATATTTCGGCGATGACGATTTAGTAGCTGAAGTAGTGGACAATACTACTTCCCGCGGAAGAACCATCCGTTTCTTGTTTGATGGCACAGATGCAGAATTCAGAGCGGTGCTGGATAAACTGGGAAATACTCCTCTACCAAAATACATCAAAAGAGAACCTGAAGAATCTGACAAAGAAAACTACCAAACGGTTTTTGCCAGTCAGGAAGGCGCAGTAGCTGCACCAACGGCAGGTATGCATTTCAGCAAAGAATTAATGAAACGTTTAGAAATCAAAGGCGTTGATTTTGCAGAATTAACTTTACATATTGGGTTAGGTACTTTCCGCTCTATTGATGTGGAAGATTTATCTAAACACAAAATGGATGCTGAATATTTCAAGATTGATGAGAAATGTTCTAAGATTGTGAACCGTGCATTACAAAAAGGCAAAAACGTATGTGCAGTTGGAACAACTTCTATGCGTTCTTTAGAAACTGCGGTTTCTGCAGAGCGTTTGTTAAAACCAATGGAAGGCTGGACAAACTTGTTTATTCACCCGCCGTATGATTTTAATATCGCAAATTGCATGATTACCAATTTCCACGTTCCTAAATCAAGTTTAATTATTATGGTTTCTGCATTTGCAGGATTTGATTTAACGATGGAAGCTTATCAGATTGCCATTCAGAAAAAATACAACTTCTTCTCCTACGGAGACGCGATGCTGATTATTGATTAAATTTAAATGCATAACATAAAAAAATCCCGCTTTAAAAGCGGGATTTTTTTATAAATCAAATCCGATATCTCTTCGGTAGTACTTACCCTCATAATTTATTTTTGCAGCGCTTTCATTCGAAAGTTCAATTGCTTTCTTCCAATCTTCATGCAAAGACGTAACCGCTAAAACCCGTCCGCCGTTAGTAAGCAGGGTTCCGTTTCCATCCTGTTTGGTACCACAATGAAACACCATAGAATCTTTCACATCAGCAATTCCCGTAATAACTTTGCCCTTTTCAAAATCTTGCGGATAGCCGCCGCTTGCCAGAATAATGGTTGTAGCAGCCCGTTCATCTATGTCAATATTCATTGTTGACAGCCGACCGTCGACCGTCGACTGAAATACGTCTATAATATCATTCTTCCACCGCGGAAAAACTGCTTCCGTCTCCGGATCACCCATACGGCAATTGTATTCCACCACTTTCAACTCTCCTGTTTTCAGATACATCAACCCAACGTACACAAAACCTATGTACACGATTCCATCCTGCTGAAATCCTGCAATGGTTGGTTTAATAATCGTTTCCTCAACAATTTGCATCATATTTTCTGTAACAAATGGCGGTGGTGAAACAGCGCCCATTCCACCCGTATTTAAACCGGCATCTCCTTCCCCAATACGTTTGTAGTCTTTTGCCGTTGGTAGTATTTTGTAATTTTTTCCATCCGTTAAAACAAAAACAGAGAATTCAATGCCATCCATAAATTCCTCAATCACCACTTTGGCACTGGCATCTCCGAATTTACCATCCAGCATTTCGCGAAATTCTGCTTTCGCTTCTTCTATTGTGCTGCAAATCAAGACGCCTTTTCCGGCGGCTAATCCGTCTGCCTTTAAAACAATTGGTGTTTTCTGCTGCTCAATATATTCCAAGCCTTCCTGCAGGTTCGCTTGTGTAAATTCATTGTATGCCGCAGTTGGAATATGATGTCGTATCATAAAGGCTTTAGAGAATGCCTTGCTGCCTTCCAATTGGGCTCCGACTTTAGACGGACCGATAACCGGAATATTTTTTAAATCTTCATCTTCCAGAAAAAAATCAAAAATGCCTTCTACCAAAGGTGCTTCCGGGCCAACAATGACCATTTTAACCGCATTTTCCAGCACGAATGCTTTAATAGCCGGAAAATCTGTAGCAGAGATATGCACATTCGTACCAAATTCTGAAGTTCCGGGATTTCCGGGTGCAATAAACAACTTCGTACATTTTGCGCTTTGGGCTATTTTATAGGCAAAAGCATGTTCTCTTCCACCGGAACCGAGTAATAAAAGGTGCATTTTGTGATTTTTCTGCAAAATAACTCCTTTTAAACGGAATGCCATTTTGTCTTTGGAACTTTTTTTGCACAGAGTAAGCGATTTCACTTTTATTATCATTCAAAATGAGGGTAAAATGTTAACTTTGCAACCTATTTATACAATATTATCATGTTAAACTTCTTACAGAAAGGATTATCCAAAATTTTCGGCAGCAAATCAAATCGTGACGTAAAGTCAGTTGAACCCATCGTGGCGGAGATAAACGAGCATTTTTTGTCGTATCAGAATTTCACTCACGATGAACTGCGCCAGAAAACACAGGATTTTAAATACAGAATTCAGGAATACCTGTCCGAAATCGACCAGCAAATCAACAGCCTGACTGAAAAGGCAGAAACGGAAGAGTTGGAACTGGACGATAAGGAAACTATTTTCGCACAGGTAGATAAATTAAAAAAAGAACGCGACGAAGCAATTGAAGAAGTGCTAAATGAAATTTTGCCGGAAGCATTTGCAGTGGTGAAAGAAGCGGCTCGTCGTTTTTCTACTAATGAGTTTATCCGTGTAAAAGCTACACAGTTAGATAAAGATTTAGCAGTAAAAAATCCCCATATAAAAATTGAAGGTGAAGATGCGGTATATCCGAATAAATGGACAGCTGCAGGCGGTGAGATTTCCTGGAACATGGTACACTATGATGTACAGTTAATCGGTGGTATCGTATTGCACCGTGGAAAGATTTCAGAAATGGCTACCGGTGAAGGTAAAACTTTAGTTTCTACCTTACCTGCTTATTTAAATGCATTGGCTGGCTGCGGTGTTCACATCGTAACGGTGAATGACTACCTTGCTCGTCGTGACTCTGAATGGAACGGCATGCTGTTTAATTTCTTAGGATTGACGGTTGATTGTATTGACAAACACGAACCACATACAGACGGCAGAAAGAATGCTTATTTAGCGGATATCACTTATGGAACCAATAACGAATTCGGTTTCGATTATTTACGTGACAATATGGTCCGTACTGCCGAGGAACAAGTGCAACGCAAACTGCATTTTGCCATGGTGGATGAGGTTGACTCCGTGTTAATTGATGATGCAAGAACACCCTTGATTATTTCAGGTCCGGTACCCAAAGGAGAAGATCAAATGTTCCTGGAATTAAAACCAAGAATCGAACGATTGGTGGCTACTCAAAAAAGAGTTGCTCAACAATTTTTATTAGACGCAAAAAAATTAATTGCAGAAGGAAAAACAGGTGCAAAAGAAGGAGAAGGCGGATTGGCATTATTACGTGCACATCGCGGCTTACCAAAAAACAGTGCTTTAATAAAATTCCTGAGTGAACCGGGTATGAAGCAAATATTAATGAAGACGGAAAATTATTATTTGCAGGATCAGCAGAAAGAAATGCCTACTTGTGATGCAGAATTATATTTCGTCATTGATGAAAAAAATAACCAGATTGACTTAACAGATAAAGGTATTGAGCTAATCACTTCTTCCGGAGAAGAAAAAGATTTCTTCGTGATGCCGGATGTGGGTGCATTGATTGCTGAAGTGGAAAACGAAGCTTTATCACATGAAGAGAAGCTAAGCAAGAAAGATGAAATTCTGACGGATTTCAATATTAAATCAGAACGTCTGCATACTGTCAATCAATTATTAAAAGCCTACTGTTTGTTTGATAAAGATATCGAGTATGTTATCATGGACGGTAAGGTGAAAATTGTAGACGAACAAACCGGCCGTATCATGGAAGGCCGTCGCTACAGCGATGGTTTACATCAGGCAATTGAAGCAAAAGAAAACGTAGCGATAGAAGCAGCCACACAAACGTTTGCCACCATTACCCTGCAGAACTTCTTCCGTATGTACCACAAACTTTGCGGTATGACCGGTACAGCAGAAACGGAAGCATCTGAATTCTGGGAAATCTACAAATTGGATACCGTTGTAGTACCTACCAACAAACCAACCTTACGCGACGACAGAGAAGATTTAATCTTCAAAACCAAGCGTGAAAAATATACTGCCATCATTGAAGAAATTATAAAATTAAGAGAGGAAGGCAGACCTGTTTTAGTGGGTACCACTAATGTGGAAGTTTCAGAATTACTGAGCAAGATGTTGAGTATGCGTAAAATTCCGCACAACGTTTTAAATGCAAAACAACATCAACGTGAAGCCGAAGTAGTAGCACAGGCAGGTTTAAGCGGACAAATCACCATTGCCACCAACATGGCCGGTCGTGGTACAGATATTAAACTGGGACAAGGTATTAAAGATATTGGCGGTTTGGCTATCATCGGTTCTGAACGTCACGACTCACGTCGTGTAGACAGACAGTTACGCGGTCGTGCCGGTCGTCAGGGAGATACAGGTTCTACGCAATTCTACTCTTCTCTGGAAGATGATTTGATGCGTTTATTCGGCTCCGACAGAATTGCGGGCATGATGGACAAAATGGGTTACAAAGAAGGTGAAGTCATTCAGCATTCTTTAGTAACGAAATCGATTGAACGTGCACAGAAAAAAGTAGAAGAGAATCACTTCGGCACTCGTAAACGATTGCTGGAATATGATGACGTAATGAATGCGCAACGTGAAGTGATTTACAAACGCAGACAGCATGCATTAATCGGTGAGCGTATTACGTTCGACTTAATCAATATGTATTATGATTTGAGTTTTGAGGTATGTAACGACGGAAAAATTTCTCAGGATATAGAAGCATTCAAACTGGATTGCATTCGTTTCCTTTCTGTAGATACGGCTATTACCGCAGACGACTTAAAAGTAAAAAGTGTGGATGCACTCGCAGACCATTTATACCGCGAAGTATATCAGAAATATGTTCGTAAATCGGATGCTATCATGAAAGAAGCATTCCCTGTGGTAAAAGATGTGTATGAGCAAAAAGGCAATCAGTTCCAGAATATCGTAATTCCGTTTACAGACGGAAGCAGAAATATCAATGTGGTTGCCAATCTGGAAAAATCATACAGCAGCAAAGGTAAAGAACTGGTAAAAGTATTCGAACAGAATATCATCTTATCCTTCATCGACCATCACTGGAAAGACCATTTGCGTCAGATGGATGAATTGAAACATTCAGTACAAATGGCGGTGCACGAACAGAAAGATCCTTTGTTGATTTTTAAATTCGAAGCGTTTGAATTATTCAAACAAATGTTATCGGCAATCAATAAAGATGTAACCACCTTCTTAATGAAAGGAAGTTTACCGGTGCAGGATGCCAATCAGATTCAGCAACACCGACAGCCGATCAGAAAGGTGGCGGAGAAAACGAAAGAATCACGCGGTGACGGAACGATGGAAGATGAATACAAAGGTGCAGAAGCAGCTGATACCCGCGAGAAACAACAACCGGTTCGTGCAGAAGTGAAAATCGGCAGAAACGATCCTTGTCCTTGTGGCAGCGGAAAAAAATACAAACACTGCCACGGAAAAGAAATGGCATCATAATTGACAATAAAAAGTATTGAATGAAATATTTGATTACACTTTTGGTTTTATTTACTGCTTTTACATTTGTAAAAGCAGCCGATAATGATTCCACAGAAATCAGGAACAATATTTTATTTTTTAAGGATCAGCGCGTGGATGTACTGCAAAAAATGTATTCCCGCAAACCTGTTAACAAAAAACAAGCTATACGGGTGCAGGTATTTCAGGCGGCTGCCAGAGACCAGGTTTTTGAAGCGAAAGCTCAGTTTTCTGCCCGCTTTCCGGGTATTGTTACCTTTGTCACCTATGCATCCCCTAATTTCCGTCTTAGAGCCGGTGAATTTGAAACGCAGGGAGAAGCATTCAAGTTTATGCAGCAGGTAAAACCTTATTTTCCCGCAAGTTTTGTGATAGAAGAGAAAGGGAAAGACGACGATGACAAGATGAAGCCGAAGAAAGGGAATTAGTCTTAAATTCTTTTTATTAGAATACCAAACTAAAAAAATAAGAAAGTTTAAATTAGTCAGCAAATGCATCAATGTTATACTAAATCTTTAAATGTTTTTCCACAACAGAAGAAACCTTGTTATTTATAATATTATCTAAGTCAAATTCTTTTGTTGCAAATTTATTTATTAAATGAAATCTTTCACTTGGTGAAAATTTTTCACATATTTCACTCCATTCATAAAAAACACCGTCTGAATTTATTGGGACCTCCATTAGATACGGTAATTCTGAAAACGTAAATTTTAATATTTCGGTGTTTATTTTTGGTATCTCTTCTATTTTTTTAATAGCTGTAGATAATTTTATAAAATGTTTATTGTAATAATAATCGGGTATTTTATTTTCTAACAAACAAGATTCCTTTAAAAAATAATACGAATTTGTGACTATTGGAAAGCCTGACAAATCAGATACTACCTGATAAACAAATGCCATATAACAAGTAGTAATATATTCAATAGGTTCTGTGCTTGGTTCTTTTCTTAATAATCTTATTTGGTCAAAATAATATTGCTGTAGTGTCGATATTTTATTAAGTTTTTCTTTCTTCTTCTTTTCAATTTCAATTTGTGTAAATGACACTCCTTTATTTGATGAAAATCCATTATTTTTTACACTATTAATAAATTCATTTGAAATTCTATTCTTATAGTCTTCTATTTCTTGATCAGAAAGCTCTTTATTCTTACTTTTTAAATCAAGTTCTGCAAGAATTTTTTCCATTTCTAACTGTACGTCTTTTAAAATCTTATCATTACTCATAAACACGCAAAGTTTACTATAAAAACAACTATTACTTTCAATGACATCAACACTAATACTCAGAATCCGGATTTTCTTCATCAATCTGGTCGTAGTTGCCTGCATCGCCGCCGCTAATCAGGGTACCGCCGCCGTCTTCGCATAAATCTTTCACCAGTGTAGAATCGGAAGGTTTGAAGAATTTGGCATTCTTATTTAGAGCGAGTTTTGGATCGCTGTATGCTTTTTGCATAAACATCCCCCAGACCGGCATCGCCGCATGTCCGCCCTGTCCGCTGCCGGTATACAAGAAGTGCAATAATGGGTCATCACATCCCACCCAAACACCTGCCAGTAAATCCGGCGTATATCCGATAAACCAGGCATCTGTATTTTTATTGGTGGTTCCCGTTTTACCCGCTACATCTACGCCGTATTTAAAGTAAGCCGGTAAACTTGCTCCGGTGCCGCCTCTGGAAACAGGTCCTTTCATCAGCTGACACATTTTATATGCGGTGTTATCATTAAACACTTCTTTCATTTCCGTAGTGAAATTCTGGATTGTGTTGCCATCTTTGTCATCAATACGCAATAAATACTGTGGCTTCACACTGATACCGCCGCTTGGGAATGTACTGTATACTGTCATCATCTCGTATAAAGAAATATCTGCCGCTCCCAATGCAAGCGGTGAATAAGGCGGTAAATCTGAAACAATACCCATTCTTCTGGATAAATCAATAACAGGATTGACACCAAAGTTTTTTATGATGTAAGCTGCCATCTGGTTATTGGATGTTTTGAGCGCCTGCAGTAATGTTTGCGGCCCGCCGCTTCCTCCTTTCGGATGCCATTTGCCTATCGTTACCATGCCCGGTGCAATCACCATACACGGCGACCATCCGTTATCTACTGCCAGTGCATATACGATAGGTTTGAAGGTTGAACCTACCTGACGTTTAGTGCTTGGTCGGCAGTGGTCATTTTTAAAATACTGAAAATTCGGACCGCCCACCCATGCACGTACATAGCCGGTGTAAGGCTCCACTACCATCATACCAATTTGTAAAAACGACTTGTAATATTTCACGGAATCATACGGAGAAAGTGTGGTGTCTTTCATGCCTTTGTAGGTAAAGACTTTCATCCGGTGTTTATCTTTTCTGAAGTTATCCAGAATTTTATCGTTGCTCAATCCCTGTTCTTTGAGAGCCGCCCAGCGGTCGGTATATTTACAGGCAGTTTCGAGAATGGTAATCCCAGCTTTCGTTTCCCAGGGCTTCCAGCTGCCGCCAAATTGCGAATTAAAAATTGCCTGATAACGGGTAAGATGCTGCGTAGCCGCTTCTTCTGCATATCGCTGCATTCTGGTATCAATAGTGGTATAAATTTTCAACCCATCCGTATAAATATTATAGTCTTCTCCGTTTTGTTTCTTGTTTTCTTTTGCCCATTTTTTCAATTCTTCTGCCACCACCATTCTGAAATACGGCGCCAACCCGTCATTGGCGGACTCCGGATGGAAATCCAGTTTAATGGGTTTATCTTTCAGTTCACTAAATTGTGCTTCGGTAATATCACCCTGTTCCATTAGCTTTCTCAAAACTGTTGCACGACGGTCACGGGTGCGTTGTTCAAATCTGCGCGGGTTGTAATACGAAGGATTTTGCAGCATGCCTACAAACATGGCAGCTTCTTCTACCTTTAGCTCATTAGGTGATTTATTAAAATAGATTCTGGAAGCACTTTCAATACCAACAGCATTATTGACAAAATCAAATGTATTGAAATACATCGCGATGATTTCTTCTTTGGTATATCGTCGTTCCAGCATAATAGAGATTACATATTCCTTGGCTTTTTGCAAAACGCGCTGTATTATATTTTTCGCCCGTTTTCTGTGAAACATATTTTTTGCCAACTGTTGTGTGATAGTGCTACCTCCACCATCAGTTCCTAAGGTTACTACTGCTTTTATTGTTCTGAGAAAATCTATACCTGAGTGATCATAAAAACGTTCATCTTCATTGGCCACCAACGCTTTTGGCAGGTAAGAAGGCAGCTCTTCATAAGATACATTACTCCTGTTATCGACATAATATTTACCAATCAGCACAGAATCGGCAGAGTATATCTCGGATGATAAGTTGGCGGATGGGTTTTCCAATTCTTCAAAACTTGGCAATGCACCAAACAAACCAATTCTGACCAGGAAGAAAAATAAAAAGATACTTCCCAAAAATCCACCGAAGAGTTTCCATAAACTTTTCGGCTCTTTTAACCAATCAATAGCTCTGTTCATTATTTTAAATAATTAGTCATGAAAAATGGTGCGTACACCTCAAAATCTGCTATCTTCTTTATGAGTTTAAAATTTGATGGTGCAATCACATAGAAAGAAGCCTTCTGCAGATTGTTTTCACCCACTACAGTTGTAGCATTTGCCTGCAGCGTAGTAAAATATTTTAACGCGTCTGTAATACCTTCAAATCTTTTCATTTGTAGAATGGCAAAACCGTCGATAAAAATCGGATTGATTTTTATTTTCTGTTCGTTAAAAAATTTCTTGTTGAATTTCTGAACGTTCGTAACGATATCAGATACTTTTATATATTGATCTTTCAGTTGAATCAACACCTGTAAATCGGTAGTATCCATTGTAAATTTCTCTGTCAGTGAATCTTTCAGTTTAGGTGCATTTTGAGCCGTCAGTACCTGCACCGTAGAATCATTCAGCTTGCTCTCAAACTGAATATAGGAGATTAGGTAATCCTGCGCTTTCTTTTTTATTTCACCGCTATTGTATTTTATAATGATGTCTGTCAGTGATTTTTTGTAAGCATCAAACTGTTGTGTTTTACCGTATGAAACGGCTTCCAGAAACTCGAACTGCGGAAGCTGCGGAGCATTCGGATATCGCGTTTTAGCAATAAATCTGTTTTTTATCACCTGCTGATAGTTTTCATTCAAAAACAACTGATACGTGGATGCATATAATTTCTCAGCTGTTTCTGTAGTTGTATCAATAGTTTTAACTTTACCCGCGTTATTCAGCACATCGGCCACTTCACTCAGCGGATAATTCTGCAAAATATAATCCTTCTCTTTTTGTGCTAAGCCGGTCAGATTTTTTTCTACATAAATCAGGTATTCGTAATAATGAGCAATGGCATCGAAATCGCTGTTCGGGAATCGGCGTACCAATTCATCAAACACCTGTTTTGCTTTCGGAATGTTGTTTAATTTATTTTTGAAAATCTCTCCCGTTCCAAATAAAGCATTTGCAATTTTAACATCAGATGCCATAAAGTCTTCCGGTGTTTTAGGAATCTTTAAAGAATCTGTTGCAGCGGAAGCAGTGACGGGAATATTGTTTTTCTTTTTTGATTTTATCGCAGCAGTGGTATCGTTTTGCTGTTCATTTGCAGTCAGGCTTACATCGTTAAACACATCTGTTTTAGAACTTCTTCTCCAGTTCTCTTCGAATTTTCTTTCACCCCAAATGCGGATAAACTCATTAAAGCCTTTACTTTTTGCTTCCGGATTATAAAAATACCACAAGCCGTTTGAAATAGCATCTTCCGGCACAAACGTAGTTTGTCCAAAACTGTTATCGCCACCATCCGAGCTGAAACGACTATTTTTCTTATCTTCTTTTTCTTTTTTTGCTTTTGCGTCTGCAAGGTATTTATCCAAATCTTTCGCACTCATTTTACCCAGACGTTGCAAACTATCCTGTTCCTGAATTGTTCTTGCGTACAAAGCAAGTTCATTTAAAATACCTTTTCTTGAAACTATCTTGTCGTAATTTTCAATAGTATTTGGCAGATATGCGATGGCACTGTCATAATTAACGGCTGCTTCCTCGTAATCTTCCTTATCGTAATAAATTTCCCCGAGACGTAAATATGATTTGCCTTTTTGCTCGTTATTACTGATTGATTTTTTTACAGACTTTTGAAGATAGGCAATTGCATTGGTGGTGTCTTTCTGGTAATAATAGTAATTAGCGATGGTGTATAAGACTTCATCTGCGTGATCTTTATTCTTACCCATCTTAATCAGCTTGGCCAGCATTTTCACAATATCCTGATTGGCAAGGTCAGGATTTTCGCTGTATAATTTAGCCAGTTGAATCTGAGAAAATAAATTCAGTTCTTCCGTTTTGGTATGCTTGCCGGCCTTAACAAAGTAATCCACCGCATCTGCAGGCTGATTATTTTTCTGATATAACTGCGCAAGTAAATATTCGTAGTATGCTTTTTCCTTTTTCTTTTTAAAATATAACATCGCATTTTCCAGCTCTTCTATTGCCGGTGAATAATCGTTTCTGCGTACGTTGTAATAAGCATCTATCAGATAAAATTCGCGGCGCTGCTTTTTAGTAAGTTTGTGCAAAGCCTTACCATAGGATATCATGCTCTTGGCATCTGCAAAATTACCCAGCTCTATTAGTGATTTTGCCATCCACACAATTGCTTCCGGGCGGGATGGTTTGTGTTTTATTTTTTCCCAGAATGTAAGTTTGTCAAATTTGGCTTCTGCTTTAGCAGAAAGACTATCCAGCGGTCGCTGATTTTTCCTGTTGCCGGTAGTGTCTTTGTAGTACGGGTTCGGAACATATTGATCACCTAACAATACATAGGGCAAATTGGCGTCATATTTTGGTTTGGGAGCACTTTTTACGGTAGTGTTCGCATTCATCACCGTTGAATCCATTTTAGTGGATTTTCCTTTTGCTTTCGCTATCAGTTCAGGCGGAATTTTTTTACCTTTCTTCTGTAGTTCAATTATCTTCTTTTTTGCTTTGATGATTTCCTCTATCTCCTTTTTCTTTTTGGCGATAGCTGCTTCCTGTTTTTCTCTGGCCGTTTCCGCTTTTTCCTTGGCTTCTTCCTGTTGCAGTTTATATTTTATTTCAATAAACTTCTTCTTCTCGCCCATTTGTTTGGCCAGTTCTTTTTGTCGCTTGCGAATATACTTTAACCGGTCTTTGTTGCTGTATTCCAGTTTCATATTCATCTTACCCGGCTTCATCGTGGTTACGATATACTGGAAAGTAATCAGTGAAGTATCGTACTGCTGACGCAGAAATTGTGATTTACCTAACAATAAAAAAGCATTGTCTCTCCAGCGGCTGTAATCGTGTAATTGTAATACGATACCGGTTTTCTTTGCCACCGTTTCCAAATCTGCAGTGTTGCCGGAAAAATCAGCCTGATCGTGATAATAGAATGGCAGTAATTTATTGTAATCAATTTGCCGTTGAAACTCGTAGGTATGCACCAGTTCCTTATACAATTCACTGGCGTTGAAGTAATAATTATTACGGGTCGTCAAATCGCCCCAGGCACGCTTGATAATATTGGGTTTTTCGTATTTCCCAGCCGTCTTTTTTTTCTTATCCGCATAGGAATGCAATGAAAAGAAGAAAAGACAACTTAACAAGAAAAACAGTTTTTTAGCTGTAGATAGTCGCATGCTCGTTTTAATTCCCTAATTTTAACGCAATTTCTTAAATTTATTTTACTTATTCGAGTGAATTTTATTTAATTCCGAGATATGGCATTAAAAAAACCGAATTGGAGCAATTGGCGTGAAAAGCTGAAAAACGTGTATCGTTTCCAGATTGTAGATGAAAAAAGCTATGATGTGAAGATGGTATTAGAGTTAAATCGTCTGAATGTACTGGTAGGTGTTGGTTTATTACTGGCATTTTTCACCCTGTTGAATTTCTTATTAATCGCTTATACTCCGCTGAAACAGTATATTCCGGGCTATGGATCTTCATCCGGAAGAAAAGAAGTGGTGAAGATGAGTATGAAAGCAGAAGAACTGGACGAAAAAATCAAAGCACAACAAGAATACATTAGCAATCTGCAGAATATACTGAACGACAAAGTAGTGGTAGATGCTGTAACATCCAATTTAAAAAAATCAAAAGTAGATACTGGAATTCTGAGCATTAAAACCACCGACGAATCCAAATTTGTGCAGGATGTAGAAAAAGGGCTGAAAAATGCCGAATTAATGGAATCTGTACATGACACCAAAACCAGTATTTTAAACAACTTACAGCTTCAAAAGCCGGTTTCCGGCACCATTTTGACCAAATTTTCTCAAACAAACCCTGCTATTTCTTTTTCGGCTGGCAACAATGAAGATGTTAGAGCGGTAATTTCAGGAAATGTCATCTTAACCGGGAATTCTCCCGAAAGCGGTTATTATATCGTTATTCAGGCTGAAAATCAACTGGTTTACATATTAAAAAATAACAGTCAACTTTTGAAGAAAACAGGTAACTTTGTCAACTCGGGAGAGATACTGGCAAAAGCAGGTAAAAACAATTCCGCTAAAACCTATATTTCTACCCTCGAACTTTGGTACAGAGGTCAGGCAATTGACGCAACAAAATTTATAAAATAATTCTATGTTCTCTAAAATAGCCCCGAAAAGCAATCTGGAAACGATGGTTGCCAACAAGATAAACGAAGGAACGGTCATTTCAGGTGACCTTAACGCTCAAACAGATATACGCATTGACGGAAAAATCATCGGAAATATTACCTGCGCTTCAAAAGTGGTAATTGGATCAACCTCCCAGATTATAGGACATATTAAATGTAACGACCTGACAATTGAAGGCAAAGTGAAAGGCAATCTGGAAGTAAACGGTGTTTTATTTTTCCGTACAACAGCCGGTTTCGAAGGCGATGTGAAATATAAGAAACTAATCGTAGAAGAAGGTGCTGCTATCAACGGATCACTGGTGAATGTTTCTTCGGTGGTAAAGCCAATTCAACAATCCGAACAAAATGGACAAACAAAAGCAAGCATCCATCAACAACATGTCGGATAATAAAACAAACAACTGGTTAGCATATTCCGGAATGGCATTTGAAATGTTTGCCATCATTGGAATCTTTGCTGCTGCCGGTTATTTTCTGGATAAAAAACTGCTGACAACTCCATTTCTACTCATTATTTTATTAATGATTGGATCGGGAATCGCATTCTATCGCATTTACAAGCAATTAAGCTAAATCACTCCATGCAGAAAAAATGGTTACTTACATTAGTATCTCTCAGCATCCTTTTTTTTATTTCAGGTTTCTTAATAAAAACTAATCTGCGTTTTGATTACTGGTGGATGACGCTGGGCATCAGTTGTATTTCTTTTATTTACTATTTTATTGTCACATTTTCCAATAAAAAAACCAACTCCAAAGTAATTGGCGGAAATATAGCCGCTATTGGAATAAAATTTATACTAACCGGCTTTATGCTTATTCTCTACATTATTTTTTCAGGCATGAAAAACCGTACCGGGTTTATTTTCTTTTTTATAGCCTATGGTATTTTTTCTGTAGTCAGTTATGCTTTTTCCTATCTGTACAAAAATGACTGATTCATTGACTTTGGCGTAATTTTTGACTAAGTTTGATAAAATACTTTTCATGAAGAAACATTTCTTTACATTTCTTGCCGGATTACTCTTCTTTTTAGGTTTAACAGGGTTTAAGCCGCCAAAAAGTAACTATCCGAAAGGTGATATTTTGTACTCCAAATACGGCGGCAATGTAGATTCGATGATGGCAGGTGAACGCAAGTTAGACTCTTTGGCTCGTCCATATCTGTATAAAGTTGAAGAAGCACCAAAAGAGGAAGTTTCTTCCATAGATGATGAAACAGTTATTCTGGAAAAAGCACAGATAATGCCTGAATTTCCGGAAGGTGAAAAAGGACTGAAAGAGTATATCGCATCCGGGACAGCTTTTATTCCGGATACTTTGGTTGGTAAAAAAGCTACGGTGATAGTGAAGTTTTATGTAAATACTCTTGGTGATGCAAAGAATCCAAAGATTATAAAAACTGATGACCCGTCTTTCGAGTTGCAAACTATCATGCTGATTGACGGAATGCCGAAATGGTCACCGGGCAAACAAAACGGTAAAGAAGTGAATTGTTATATTACTCTACCTGTAAAATACGGACAGTAAAATATTTAATTAGATTTTCAGTTTTATCAATTAAATGAATCTATAAAAAATAAGAAAGGCGAAGTATACACTTCGCATTTCTTAATCCGTAAAATGATTATCACTATTAATTGATGATTGGAACAAGACCTCTTAATCCCATATCCACAACGGAATCTTCCGTAACCGAATTATCCGCTGCATTTAAGGGCTGATATAAATGGTCGCTGTTTTTATCTTTCCATTCAAAGCTTTTATTCGTAGATAAGGAAACGGTAATTACGATATCCTGTGTCTCATTGCCAGTAATTATGAGCCCTGTTGTGGCAAAACGACCTGTAACCACACAAGAACCGGAAGGAATAGGAGATGTATTTGCAATTGGGTTAGGTACAGTAGTGGTGGTGGATGCAGGCGCCTGCCAGTCTCTTGCAGCCTGCGCCGGAACACCTGCGGGTAAATTAAATAATTCAACTGCT
This sequence comes from Sphingobacteriales bacterium, assembly GCA_016721245.1. Taxonomy (GTDB): domain Bacteria; phylum Bacteroidota; class Bacteroidia; order Chitinophagales; family JADIYW01; genus JADJSS01. The sequence goes on along the minus strand of JADKIQ010000003.1, from coordinate 244,946 downwards.
CCGTACCCTTGTTTCTTGTTACCATTCACCGTTATAGTCTGGTCTTTCACTTTATAGGAGGTGATGTACGTATTAAATCCAACGAAAGACGCGACTCTCCCATCCAGCATCATGCTGTTGTAAGGTGCCGGTAGTGCATCATTTTTATACAATACCTTAATGTCATAATTTTGGTAAGCCAGTGAAACTCTAAGCCATTTGTAGGTTCCTGCAGCAATATTTTTCAAGGGAACAGCATAAAAAGCCTCATTGTTTCCTGCAAATACTGCTTTTGAAAAATCTATGGCATTATTAGGTGATATTCCTACTTCTGCGGCTTTGTATAAAATATTACCAAATCCAAGCGGCGTTATGGAATCCGGTGCCAGTTCTATATAATGCGCGCTCATGGAATGAAACACCGGTGATTGCGCCCAGTTTCCGGGCTTCATGGTTGCAACATTTCCAAAATTATCGAGCCTGGTTTGTGTGGAATCAAATCTGAATTTAAATATTAGTTTAGGTCCTGTATCTTCCGATGGTTTGGAACAGGAAACAGCAAATAATACAATTGCTGACAGTATAAAAAATGACTTTTTCATAAAATAAATTTCGTTGTAAAATTACGAATTATATACCAAATAAGTTTGTTGCATTTTGTGTGGTAACAACAGCAATTTCATCCAGTCCTTTCTCATATACCGTACATAACGTCTCTGCAACCAGTTTAGTATACGCACTTTCATTGCGCTTTCCGCGATGTGGTACGGGTGGCAGATAAGGTGCATCTGTTTCCAGTACTATTTTATCCAGCGGAATATGTTTTAAGGTGTCTCTCAGGTGGGTATTTTTGTAGGTAAGCACTCCTCCAATGCCCAGATAAAATCCGAGTTTTATAATTTCATTCGCTTCTTCCAGACTACCGGTAAAACAGTGAAAGACACCGTGAGGCTTATCTTTCATTTTCTTTAGTAATTCTATTAAGATATGGGTAGAATCTCTGGAGTGAATGGCAACAGGCAGGCTCTTTTCAATGGCCCAGTCGCACTGCAGTTCGAAGGCTTCTTTCTGTATATCCAGCGTGGTTTTATCCCAGTATAAATCAATACCGATTTCACCAACGGCAACAAATTCACCCTTATCCAAATTTGATTTGATAATTTCCAGTTCCGCTTTATACGTTTCAGGTTTTACATAACAGGGATGCAAGCCCATCATTGGAAAAATATGCTCGGGAAATTGCTTCACCAAATCCATCATTCCTTTAATCGTGGTGGCGTCTACATTTGGAATAATCATTTTGGAAACGCCATTATCTATGGCACGCTGAATCATTTCTGTTCGGTCGGCATCAAATTGCTCTTCGTATAAATGTGTATGGGTATCGATGAGAGTCATATGGAGTAAGTGGAAAGTAATAAGTATTCTATAAATCTATTGTATTTAAACTGTAGTTTTTCATTTTGCAAAATTCTAAAAATTTCGGCAAACAATATTGTAAATGTTTCCAAGCTTTTTCATTATCATGCAATACCACAATGTCGCCTGATTGCACTCTTTGTAAATTTGAATATACTTTTTCTGATGAGATCGTTGCATCAAAATCTCCGGCCATCAAACTCCAGTTAATGATTTGAGCATTTGGAATTTGGGATTTAAGATTTGGGATTTGAGATTTCTTGATTTTTCCATATGCCGGGCGAAACAACAGGGTATCATTTTGAGTGAAACGAAGCATCTCCTGTCCTTTCAGATAATCCTGCAAATAATCATCGTCATTTGTTTTCCAGCCGTTCAAATGTTTATACCCGTGATTTCCGACACGATGCCCTTCACTCAATATTTGCTGCAGAATTTCAGGGTATTTTTCTACATGTTCACCCAAACAGAAGAAAGTAGCTTTAGTATCCGTTTTCTTTAGTTGTTTCAGTATCCAGGGCGTGATTTCAGGATGCGGTCCGTCGTCAAAAGTGAGGTAAACCTTATGCTCCTCGTTAGGTAAATCCCAAATTAAGCGAGGAAATAGTTTTTTAATAATATTTGGTATCCTGACAAAATACATTTTACAAGGCTAAATTCTTACTTTTACAGTCCGAATTTACAATTTTCAAATTGGCTAATCCGCTAATTTTCAAATAAAATAAAGTATGAGTACTAAAGTAAGAGTCCGTTTTGCGCCCAGTCCTACAGGTCCATTGCATATTGGTGGTGTACGCACCGCATTATATAATTATTTATTTGCCAAAAAAAATGGCGGCGATTTTATTTTAAGAATTGAAGATACCGACCAGAATCGTCTGGTACCGGGTGCTGAACAATATGTGATCGATACGTTGAAATGGGTAGGCATTGAACCAAACGAAGGTACAGGTTACGGCGACGGGCCGCATGCTCCCTACCGTCAAAGTGACCGGAAAGATACTTACAGACAATATGCCGAACAACTGCTACAGGCAGGATTTGCTTATTATGCGTTTGATACGGAAGCGGATCTGGAACAAATGAAAGCGACCAATGCAAATTTCAAATACGATGCAAACACACGTGAGTTAGGAAAAAACTCTTTGACACTTTCTAAAGAAGAAGTGGAGAAACGACTTTCTGAGAAGGAGCACTACGTTATCCGTATAAAATTGCCGGCAGATGAGGATGTGAAATTTTATGATGAAATCCGCGGATGGGTCATTGTGAATACCTCACAAATGGACGATAAAGTGTTATTAAAAAGTGATGGCATGCCTACTTATCATTTAGCCAATGTTTGCGATGATTACGTGATGCAGATTTCTCACGTAATACGCGGCGAAGAGTGGCTGCCAAGTGCGCCGCTGCATGTAATGTTGTATCGCTATTTAGGCTGGGAGAAATCGATGCCTAAGTTTGCACATTTGCCGCTTTTACTAAAACCGGACGGAAACGGAAAGCTGAGCAAACGCGATGGCGACCGTTTAGGATTTCCGGTTTTTCCATTGGAATGGACAGACCCGAAAACAAATGAAATCAGCAGCGGCTATAAACAAAAAGGATATCTGCCGGAAGCAGTTTTAAATATGCTCGCATTCTTAGGCTGGAATCCAGGAACGGAGCAGGAAATATTTTCCAAAGAAGAATTAATTGAAGCGTTTAGTTTAGAAAATATTCATAAAGCCGGAGCAAAATTCGATTTTGAAAAAGCAAAATGGTTTAATGCAGAATACATAAAAAATTAGCAGATGAAGAGCTGGTTGATTTAGTAAAAGATATTGTGACTGCAAAATTCGGAAATCAGGATGCAGGTTATTTAGTTAAAGCTGTTAGCCTGGTAAAAGAGCGTTTAGTTTTTTTAAATGATATTGAATTGTTTGGATATTTATTTCAGGCAACAGAAAAATATGGTGAAACACCTTTAAGTAAAATCGTTAACATTAAAGCTTCCAGTTTTAATCCGGGAGCTTTTGAAACATTCCTGAAGGAATACACCTCAACAGATACGGCAGCTCTGGAAACAACGTTAAAAGATTTTGCCAACAGCAATGAAATAAAAGCAGGCGACCTGATGAAGTTTTTGCGTGTCAGTCTGGTAGGTGAATTATCCGGTCCGGCAATACCGGATTTGATTGTGTTACTGGGCGTGGAAGAAACGGGCAGAAGAGTAACAAATTGTTTTAGCCAGTTATAAAGTTAAACCGCAAAGTATTAAAAGTGTTACGCAAAGAACACAAAGACTTTGCGAACTTTGCGGTTCAAGAAAAAGAAAAAAAGAAAAATGGAACCATCACACATAGAAGAAAATAAATCACTGAACTTCATTGAAGAAATCATCGACAATGATTTGAAGGAAGGAAAATACGATAGTATCCTGACGCGTTTTCCGCCGGAGCCGAATGGTTATCTGCACTTAGGACATGCTTCTTCGATTTGCTTAAATTTTGGCGTGGCTAAAAAATTCGGCGGTAAAACCAACCTGCGTTTTGACGATACCAATCCGGTAACGGAAGATACGGAATACGTAGAAAGCATTCAGGAAGACGTACAATGGCTGGGCTTTGAATGGGCGAATATTTTTTACGCGAGCGATTATTTCGATCAGTTATATGATTTCGCCGTGCAGTTAATAAAACAAGGCGATGCCTACGTGTGTGATCTGACTTCGGATGAAATTGCTGCACAAAAAGGAACACCAACGGAAGTTGGAACAAACAGTCCGTACCGCAACAGAACAGTGGAAGAAAATCTACAGCTGTTTGCAGATATGAAGGCAGGCAAATACAAAGAAGGCGAAAAAACACTGCGTGCAAAAATCGATATGACATCGACCAACATGCTGATGCGTGACCCTTTGTTGTACAGAATAAAATTTGCACATCATCACCGCACCGGCGACAAATGGTGCATCTATCCGATGTATGATTTTGCGCACGGACAAAGCGATTCCATCGAAAAAATTACACACTCCATTTGTACGATGGAATTTGTTCCTCACCGAGAAGTGTACGACTGGTGCATCGATAAATTAGGCATCTATCCATCCAAACAATATGAGTTTGCCCGCGTGAATGTAAACTATACCGTGATGAGCAAGCGCAAACTGAAACAGCTGGTAGAAGAGCAACACGTGGCTGGCTGGGACGATCCGCGCATGCCGACGATTTCGGGAATGCGCAGACGCGGCTATACGGCCAGCGCCATACGTGAATTCTGCGACAGAGCAGGTATCGCGAAGCGTGAAAAAATCAATGATATTTCCCTGCTGGAATTTTGTGTACGCGAAGATTTGAACAAAATTTCTTTGCGCAGAATGGCGGTTTTTAATCCGGTGAAAGTTATCATTACCAATTTAGAGAATGAGATTGTACTGGATATTGAAAACAATCCGGAAGATGAAACCACAGGCTACCGACAAGTGGCCTTCACTAAAGAAATTTACATAGAGCGCGAAGATTTTGTGGAAGAACCGCAAAAGAAAGTGTTCAAGATGGAAGTGGGTAAAACCATTCGTTTAAAAGGTGCTTTTATCGTTACCTGCGACAGCGTGGTGAAAGATGTAGATAGCAACATCAGAGAAATCCATTGCAGCTATCATCCAGACAGCAAGAGCGGACAAGATACTTCAGGTATAAAAGTGCAGGGTACTTTGCATTGGGTAAGCGTACAATATGCCGTTCCGGTGGAAGTGCGCGAATACAACCGTTTGTTCAAGGTGGAAAACCCGAATGCGGAAGAAGGCGATTTCAAAGAATATATCAACGAACACAGTTTGGATATTATACCGACTGCGTATGCAGAACCGGAATTAGCAAATGCCACCCTAAATGACCATTTCCAGTTTTTACGTAAGGGTTATTTTTATCTGGATAAAGATTCTACTAAGGATAAAATCATCTTTAATAAAACAGTTGGTTTGAAGGATGGATTTACGAAGAAGTAGTATCATTAAAAAAATAAAGTTGACCAGCTAATGGTATCCATTAATTTGAATCATTTTATCTGATGAGCGAAAAAGAGAAACAACATTATGTACCTAAGTTCTATCTAAGATATTTCTCTTTTAAAGAAAATAAAAAGCAAATAGGAATTTTTAATACTGAAAACCATTTCTTTATACAAACTGCAAAACTTAAAACGCAAGCCTACAATCCATTTTTCTATGGTAAAGATGGTTCACTTGAAGAAATTTTATCCTTTTTTGAAAATTCTGAAGCAAAGCTGTTAAACAAAATCATTAAAGAAAACTATATTCCAGAAAGAAATTCACCAGATCATGTACAATTAATAAAGTTCTTAATACTTACTCAACTTAGAAACCCTAAGTCTGTGGAATATCTAAATCAGTCAGCAAAAAACTTTTCAGATATAATATCCAAGAAATCAGAAAAATATCAAAAACTGATTCGTAAAAAAATTACTAATGAAGAAGCTATATCATTATCATTATCAGTATTCGAAAGTTCAGTTCTTGCATGCGGTGATTTACAACTTAAAATAATTATAAATGAAAGTGAAGTACCATTTATTACATGTGATAATCCACTAACTAAATATAATACATACTTAGAAACAAAAAAATATTTCAGAGGAACAAATGGGTTTGGTAATATTGGTCTTCAAATGTTTTTCCCATTAACGCCTAACAAGCTATTAATTGCTTACGATGCTTCATGTTATAAAATTGGTAGTTCTCGTAAACAAGTTATAATAAGCTCAAACTTAAAAGACATCCAACAATTAAACATCTTGCATTTTTTAAATTGCAATACAACTGTTTTTTTTAATGATAAAATATCCAAAGAGATTATTGAAAATTTATATACAATATCTAAAAAATACGAAAAAGCAAATAAGGTAATTACAAAAGAAATTACTAATGTATACAAGAATGGTGTTAAAGAAAAGAATTCTAGCATAATACTAACAATGACTACAGCTGCAGAGATAAATTTAAATTTATCCTTTATTAAAATTTTAGATAAAGCAAAGTATCAAAAAATAGATCATAGTTCCGCTCAAATTAGACCTTTTAGTGAATTTGCTCTCAATCCATAATATTTAAATTATCACCTCCCCTCCATATCCCAACTATTTAGATTAACTCTTACTTTCCATTATCGTATCTTGCATCATAAGCATACATGAAACCGATTATCAAAAAAGGAAGTAAACTATACAGCATCACGCATCTCAAATGTCCGCATTGCCAGGAGGGGAATTTATTTTCCGTTTCCAATTCCTATGATTTAAAAAGAATGCTGGATATGCCGGATTATTGTCCGGTTTGCCATGAAGATTTTAAAGTGGAACCGGGATTTTATTCGGGTGCCTTATGGGTAAGTTATCCAATCGTTATTTTCATTCTGATTCCGCTAGCCTTGCTGCAAATATTCTGCTTTGATTTTCCTTTCGGGCTGGCATTTTTTATATCGCTGTTGGTAATGCTTTTATTGCAACCCTTGCTGATGCGCTACAGCCGCGCCATCTGGATTAACATTTTCGTTTCATACGAGGCCCGCCCTTAATTACATCCCTGCCACATCGTAAATGGCATTCACAATCTTTTCCAGATTAGCCGGATAATTCACCCAGTTACTTTCCATGTGCGGCGCGTATAAGGCCACATAGATTTTTTTACGGCGTGCCCCCACCGTTACTACCACACTCAGCGGAGATGGCTCCGGGCTCATTTTTAAACGGGTGTTGCAGTCTTTGTCTTTGCTGTCGCAATCGTATAAATAATTAAAATCAAAGAAGCCCTGATCTATAATATATTGCGCCAGTTTTCTCAATTCGTCCCGCGATATTTTTTTATCTTCTGTGTTTTCTCCCTGCAGTTTCGTTTTGGTCTCTTTATGCAACAGTCCCGAATTATAAATCGTCAGCCGGTTAAACACAGTTGGATTTACGCCCGTGTACAAGCCGCCTCCGCTGATAAATATTTCTATCTCATCATCGGGATTCATTACGACAGGTTTGCTTTTGGGCAATGCCATTAAGGTACTGTCCAGCCAGTGTTTATGGACACTTCTGATAGAATCAGCCAAACGTTCACTTTTGGTATACACTCTGTATGGCAGTGTGTCCGGTTTGGATTCTGCAGGTTTTACTACCGGTTTATTCTCCGCAATCTCTGCCGGTTTTTCTTCAGCAATATTTATAGGTATTACTTTTCTGACAACCGAATCTATTTTAGCATTATTTTTTAGCGGTGTTGGAATTTTTACCGTCGTTTTAACAGAATCTTTCTTTACTTCTTTAATACTTACCTGCTTTGGTTTCATTATGCTCAGCGTATCTTTTCGGACAGCCGTGTTTTTTTTCAGTTTATCATCGGGTGGAAGAATATTTTTTACAGATGCCGGTGTCTTAATTCTTTCTTTAAGAGAATCATTCTTTATTTCTTTAACAATTTCGGACTGTGGATTTATTTCCGGAAGCGTATCTTTTTTAGGTTTTTCGCCGGCAATAAGTGCTTTTATTTTTTCAGTTTCCAATGCGTTTAACTCTTTAACGCTGAGTTTCTTTGCCGGAATTTGTTTTTTAGCAACAGGATTATTTTGTGCCTGCGATAACTGCAGAATTGCAGCAAATAAAAAAAATGCAACAATTATATTTTTCATCCACACTTATTTCTCTACTATCGTATAAATCGCATTCATGATTTTTTCCAGATTTGCCGGATAGTTCACCAGATTTTTTTCCGTCTTGGGTGCAAAAATGGAAACTTTCACTTTGTTCTTGCGTTGTCCTGCCGTCAGCGAAACCTCCATTGGTACTACCTGCGGAGATTTACTGAAACGCTGGTTGCAGGCCGCATCTTCATCTGCGCAGTCGTATTCCGCATTAAAATCCAGGAAGCCCATATCTACGATGTATTGTGCCAGCTTGGTCAGTTCATCTTTAGAGATTTTTTTCTCTGAACGTTGTACACCGTCATTTTTTGTTTTGTATTCGCGCTGCACAATACCGGTATGCAAAATGGAAATGCGGTCATACAATTTAGAGTTACCATCTGCAATGGTGCCGCCGCCGTTTACGTAAATATCAATAAACTCTGTAGGATTTATCACTACCGGCACTTTTATATTCAGGGCCTGCATGATGCTGTCCAGTCTTCTTTTATTGGCAGTATGCAGCGAGTCTGCTTCTTTGTCGTATTGTGCATAGGCTTCTTTCATAAAAGAATTATCCTTATCTACATTCGTATTGTTTGGTTTTCTGTTCACCGGAATTTCCTCTTCTATTTGTTGTTTTGACTTAGGCATTGGTTCGTCTTTTCGGGTATAAGAGGCGCTTTTATTTACAACCGGCGTTCCTTCAAAAGTAAATTCTTTGAAATTTTTGCTGGTATCCAGCACGGCTTTCTTAACCGGTTTGGTGTAAGTTTCTTCTTTTATTTCTGTAAGCGCTTTTTTGCCTTTTACAATCGGTTGTGTAGAAAAATCATCGCCAGAAATTAGCTTCTTAGGTTCTTTTGTTTCTGTCACCTTAACGGGAATCGTTTCTTTCACTTTAGTTACTAATGTATCTTTCACTTTTGACGGTATATTGGTAATTACCGCTTCTTTAGGCTTTGTGGTGGTTTTAGTTTTTGATCCGCTACCTTTTACAATCGGCTGCGTGGAAAGTTCTTCCAGATTAGACGTATCTACTTTTTTAAAATTATAATTCGGATTGGTTACCGTTTTTTGTTTGATATCTACCGCCTTAATATTATCACGTTCCAGTGCATTTAAATCTTTTGTAGAATTTCCCGTCTTGATGACAATCTTAGTCGAGCTATCTGCTTTGTTCCACAATTCATCAAATTGCTTTTTAGATATCGGCTGTTTTTGCGCCATACCGGATGTATAGAAACAAATTCCTATAATGAGTGTAATTATTACTTTTTGCATTTTACTTTATTTTATATTTAATCTACCACGCCTTTCAACATGGGTACAAATGTAAACGTAGAAAACGTTTCTTTTTCAAATTCATTGTTATCCAATCGTTTAATTCTGATCATTTTCTGGGTATCCCCTTCCCCGAACGGAATCACCATAATGCCATTTACTTTCAGCTGCTTCAGCAATTCTTTTGGAATTTCCGGTGCGGCTGCTGTAATTAAGATTTTATCAAACGGAGCATCTGCCGGCAAGCCTTTGAATCCGTCACCATAAAATGTTTTCACATTCGAATATCCGAAATGGTTGAGTATTTTCTTCGCTTTATTGGATAATGGCTGGTGCCGTTCAATCGTATACACATCAGCTCCCAATTCTGCCAACACCGCAGACTGATAACCGGAACCGGTGCCGATTTCCAGCACTTTATCGCCTTCCTGCAGATCCAGCAATTCCGTTTGGTAGGCTACCGTATATGGATTGGAGATGGTTTGCCCGCGACCAATCGGAAATGGCTTATTTTCATAGGCATCATCTCCGAAAACCGTTTCGATGTAAAAATGACGCGGTATTTTTTCGATGGCTTTCAGTATTTTTTCGTTTTGTATACCTTCTCCTCTCAATTCCTGTACCAATCTTTTGCGTAATCCCTGATGTCTGAACGTATCCTGCATGGTGTAAAAATAGGCTTGATTTGAGCGATTTTAAAGCAAAATCTATCCTTAAATGTTAATAAATAGACTAAAAACGAATTTTTCAGCAGCCTTCAGGCAACTATCATCTATTTTCGTGTCTATATAGTTGAATAGAAAAAATTGGAATACGGTACCGACCATAAATTCTTAGAAAAGCTGAAACAGAAAGATGTGCTGGCTTGTAAGCAATTGTATCTGCAATATGCGGATGCTATGTATAATGTTTGCCTGAGAATATTACAACATCAGGCAGAAGCAGAGGACGCCTTGCAGGAAGCATTTATTAAAGTATTTAACAACATTCAGCAATACAGAAATGAAAGCAGTATCGGCAGTTGGATAAAACAAATAGTAACCAACACCTGCCTGAATGTATTAAAAAAACGAAAGATTATTTTTAATGAGCTGGATGACAACGTGGAGCTGAGTGAAACAGAAAGTGAAAATAATAATGAAACTGATTTTTCGATAGATGATATAAAAAAAGCTATTGAAGAATTACCGCAAGGATACAGAGTGGTTTTCAACCTGTTTACGTTTGAAGATTATTCACACAAACAGATTGCAGACATGCTGGAAATATCGGAATCAACAGCAAAAACGCAGTTGTTTAAAGCAAAGCGAAAACTGAAGGAATTATTATTAGCAAAAAAAAGATAAGATGGATAATATAGAAAAACATATCAAACAGCATCGCAAGGAGTTTGATGTTGATTTCCCAAATAAAAACAAACTTTGGGACAACATCGAGCAAAACATCGGCACTACCCAAAAAGTAATTCCGTTGTGGAGAAATCACTGGGTACAGTTTGCAGCTGCAGCTTCCATAGCAGGAATTATTACCGTATTTATGCTGAAAACCCAGCCGCAGCAACACACCAATACTATTTGTTCTATTGACGGGGTATCTAAAGATTTCTGCATGCAGGTCAATGACTATGAATCGAATATTCAGCAAAAGCTAAGCAGCATCAACACAAACGAAGTATCAATTCCTAAAGAAGTAGAAAACGAAGTAACGCTGGACAGTCCGATGAAAGTGGTATTACTGAATGAATTAAAAAAGAATCCGGATAATCCGAAGATAAAAGATGCAATTCTGAAATACTATAAAGCAAAACTGGAACTGATACAGCGTATCGAAGAAGTATTAAAAAAACAAGATAAAACAATTAACAATGAAACAGATAATAGCACTGTTATTTAGCTGGTTCATTCTGTTTCCAGCAAAGGCAGAAAACTCAGCCAGAGATTACAAAATCATCAAAGAGTGGAATGTGGATGCAAATACAGCTTTTGAGCTAAATGCCGGATATCAGAATTTCAAAGTAGAAATCTGGGATAAAGACGTCGTTCGGATTGAATTTGTGATGGAAACAAATTCAGGCAAGATGGATGAAGAAGATTTCAAAAACGGGTTGAAAATAAACGCAGAAAGGTCTCCGAATAAGCTAAAGGTAAGTACCAGCATGAATGAGCGGTCCTCTTCGATATGGAGCTGGATATTCAGCAGCAATAAAAGTAAAGATGCCTATAAAATAAGCAACACCGTTTATTTACCAAAAAGCCTGGCATCATTAAGCTTCTCACTCAACTACTGTGAATTAATTATCGGTGAGATAAATATTCCGACAAAAATAAACTCTAATTACGGCGACGTTTCCGTTCAAAAAAACAAAAACAGAACCATCATCAATACGACGTATTCTGATGTAACTTTTGGCGAGATGAGTCACTTAAAAATCAGTGCATCTTATACCGATTTTATTCTGAATGCGATTGACACCCTCACCATTGCTTCGAGTTATGGGGATATAAAACTGACTTCCTGTTCTTTATTACAATCTCTGAATATGAATTATGGCGATATAACGATTGGGAAAGTCGGATATATTAAATCAACGTCCACTTACTCGGACATCAAAATAAACCAGTTAATGCAGGAAGTAAATGCAACGCTCACCTATTGCGATTTAAAACTGAATAATCTGTCAAAGAACATTTCCGGCATCGCCGTAACAGGTGTTTACACAGATTGCACGATAAAAATCAACCCTGAAAATCCGGTGAATTTAGTAGTGAACGATGTGAACGGTGATATTTCAATGAATAACCAACAGTTAATCATCACTAAAAAACATGAAACATCTAACACTATGAATATGACAGCTAAAACAAAAAGTGCTGTAGAGACATCACCAACCATAAAAATAAATTCTAAAAACAGCGACCTGATTATTAATTAACCAACAAAAATCTATACAAATGGAAAATCTATTTAAACCGCTTGTCACATTGGTATTAACCCTTACCCTTATTCAGGCTATGTCAGCCGGTACCGTTACAAAATATTATACTGTTAAAGAATTCAGCAGATTAAAAGTAAGTTCAGCTTTTCAGGCGGAATTTATTCACAGCAATGAAAATAAAGTGGTCATCGAAATTGATGAAGACGATGCTGATAATGTATTTGTTGGAAATAGTGATGGTGAAGTAACAATTAAATTGAAAGATTACGGCAATTATCACACAAGCGTTATGAAAGCAAAAGTATACGGAAATTCATTATCGGGGATTTTTGTAAGCGGTGCTTCCCGTTTTACAAGTGACTATACATTTACAGAAAAAGAAATGAATATTAAAACATCCGGTGCCTCCAAAGCAGAGATTATGATGTCGGTAGAAAACCTGGATATTAACCTTTCCGGTGCATCAAAATTAACTATTAAAGGAAGTGCCGCCAAACAAACCATTGATATTTCCGGTGCATCCAATTACAACGGAAAAGATTGCAAAAGCACCAATATTGATATTGAGGCAAGCGGTGCTTCTAAAGCAATACTTAACTGCAGTAACACACTGGACGCAGAAGCAAGTGGGGCATCACATGTTACATATGTGAGCGAACCACAAAAGGTAAGCAAGAGTACTTCAGGTGCATCAGAAGTTGAACCGTATTAACAGTTCAGAAAAAATTAATTATTTTTTCAGTTGCATTTGTAATAAAAATAATTTTTCCGCTACCAATCAATAGTCAAAAATAAAATTATGAGAAACTTATTTTTCAGTTTCATACTGATATCTCTGAGTCTGAATATTTTCGGAAATTCTATCAATGGAATTATAACAGATGAAAATAAAAAACCGGTAGAGTTTTCCAACATCATTTTACACAAACTCAACGACTCCTCTTACCTGAACGGAACAACGACTGACAGTCTGGGCAGATTTGAGATTACAAATATCGAAGACGGCAATTATTTTTTAGAGGTTGTATATGTGGGGTATAAAATTGATACTATTCAAAATATTCTTGTTCAAAACAATGAAACAAAAGATATCGGCACCATTCAATTGAAGCTTATTGAAAATATGCTGAAGGGTGTTGAAATATCTGCATCCAGACCGGTGATTGAACGCAAAGCGGACAGAGTGGTTTATAATGTAGAAAACAGTGCCAAGTCGAGCGGAGAAAATGTGATGGATTTATTGCGATCCGTTCCCGGCGTGACGGTAAATGGCAATGATCAGATCCGTATCAATGGAAAAAGTGATGTACAGGTAATAATCAACGGAAAAGTGGAACAACTGAGTTCAGACCAATTAGCAAGTTTATTAAAATCTATTCAAAGTTCTAACGTAAAAAAAATTGACGTAGTAAGCAACCCTTCTGCACGCTATGATGCCGACGCAAAGGGAGGTGTCTTGGAAATCCAGTTAAAAACAAATTTACGTACAGGTATGAACGGATCTGTATATGCAAATTACCGTCAAAATGAATACTCAAGTACAGACATGGGTTTTAATGTCAACGTAAATCATAAAAAACTGACATTGAGCTTGAATTATAATTTCGGATACAACAACAACTATCAAAAAAATACGTATACCAGAGATTTCACAGACAGTATAAAAGTAGAACGTTTCTCAGAAAGTAGTTTTGATAAAAATAAATTCATCAATCATTACGCAAACCTTAGTTTAAAATACAACATCAACGAAAAAAATACAATTGGAATTGGAGGCGAGGTTTTTCAATTTAGAAACCCACACTTAACCACATCTCGTCTAAATGTATTTGATAATATAATTAGCAATGAAAATGTAAATTCAATTCAAAAAACAACCAATACCACCTTGGGCAAGGCTGTAAATCCTTCCGTTAATTTCAACTTCAGAAGCCAATTAGACAGCCTTGGCAGCAGTCTGGAATTGACTTATGACTATACCTATTTTAATTTAAATACAAACAGCCACTTAAATATGGCCTATTTTGATTCTTTAGAAGCGGAAAGGCCAATCCCACATTTGGATTTTACACAGGAAAATCCATACCTCGTAAATCTGCACACATCAAAATTAAATTATAACAAACCCCTGAAAAACCAACACAGCGTTGAGTTTGGGGTAAAGTTTACATGGACTAAAACGAATAATAATATTCAATTTCAAAACTTGATTGGTAACAATTATGTATTTGACAGCACGCGCTCCAATAGATTTCAATACATTGAAAACATAAACGCTATTTTTTCCACCTGGAGTAAAACATGGAAAAAAGGGTGGAGCACCAACCTCGGGCTTCGTATAGAACAAACTAATACCAACCAGCGCTCGTATACCTTAAATACTGTAACTAAAAGACATTATGTAGACTTCTTCCCGAGTTTGTTTATTCAGAAAAACATTAAGGAAAAACACAGCATAAATATCAATTACAGCAGAAAAATCCAACGTCCCAATTTCGAAGACCTGAACCCGTTTTTATTTTATCTGAGTCCGTATTCCATTTGGACCGGTAATGAGAATTTAAAACCACAATACGCCAATATTACTGAATTTACCTATACTTTCAAAAATGCATATAGCTTTTTATTGGACATGAAAACCTGAATAACAATTATACACATCTGGTATTTCAAGATGACAGCACAAAAATTTCAACATACAGGGCAACCAATTTCAAAGTACGAAACAACTTAAATATTGGTTTCAATATCAACAAAGAATTGTTTAAGTGGTGGACGATTTCTTATTCAGCACAATATACTTTCTTCAAATACAACTCCATCGTAAACAATTCACCATTTATCGTAACGTCTAATAAATTCAACATATCATTAGATAATACATTCATGCTACCCAAAGATTTTATGATAAATGTTTTCGCTTTTTATACTTCGCCTCACTTTGACGCCACAGATATTATGAAAAGTGACGGGATGGTAAATATTTCCGTATCTAAGTCATTTTTTGATAAGAAATTACGAATTCGACTGGCTGGCAATGATATTTTTGCTACTAAGAATATGTCTTACAATACTGACTTCTTCAACGTGAACTCAAAGACAAGAACTAAATTCAGTTCACGTTTTTTCAGCCTAAGTGTTACCTATAATTTTCAGAAAGGAAAGAAATTTCAAAATACACGCGTAAACAAGAGCAACGAAGAAGAAAAAAGCAGAATTGGCGGTTAATAAAAAAGAAGGAACTTACGGTTCCTTCTTTTTTGTTAAATGTATCATAGCAAATTAAAAACGAACCAGTGTCCCATTGGTTACTACACCCTCAGTTATACTTACAGTCTCTCCGCTGCCAGATTTAGTAGCCGTACCGGAAAACGTACCGGAAAATGTTTTAGCAATTGTATCTATTGATGTTACCACAAAACTTCCGCTACTGAATTGATACGTATTACTGACATCACCGAAATAATCCGGAAAATAGGTTCCATAAGCCTTATTTAATGTAGATGTGCTTCCGTTAATAAAATTATACGTACCGTTTGTTACAGCATTTATATTTATGTTTACAGCACGTTTATCTTTATACATATTACTGGTTATATTAGTTGTTAGAAATGCAGGAAATAAATTGCCATAGCTGGCATTCCAGACATTTGTACTTACCAGTGAGCCATCTACCCTGAAAGACATGTTACCGCTGCCACCACCAGCCAAACCATCCTCTTTTTTACAGGCAATTAAAAACAATGTGATGGATACAAATACTACTAATTTTCTCATAACAGTTAACGGATTAAAAATAAATTATTAAATAGAATTTATTGATTCAACAAACAACACTGCTTTTTATTTTCTGTAATAAATTTTAAAAGGTATGTCTTGTATTGCGTCAGAATTACTATCTGCAATTTTAGTGTACGCACCTCCTGTTCTGTTCTTAGTTATTGCATTTGCTCCTGATTTATTCAACTGACCAGTTACAGTAACCGGAGGGATGTAAGTAGCAAAATCATTACTGGCATAATGTACAACTTCTAACCAATAGACTCCTTCCGTAAGTGTTAACGAAATAGCACTATTAAAAGCAGATGTATTTTCCCAGATTTCTCTTAAAAGATTATTATCTCCTTTAGATATTCGAAATATATTAGACGATGTACTTGATCTTAATACATTTGTTGAAGTATCTCCAACTATAATAGCAGAACCAACCTGATCGGGTTCACCTTTCCAGATTCTAATTCGTGTTGCATAAACAGGACTAACCGCAAGTGTATATCCTGAATGGTAACAATATGTTTTTATAGAATCAATTTTCCATGATTCGCCGGGCGGTACAATAAAATCATCTGCGCTTAAATTTGGAGTTGTACCAAAACCATAAAAACCATTTGTGAGTTGTATTTCAGACCAGGATTTCCCTGCAGGTGCGGCATCTTGAGGTGTCGCAGAATTAAGGTTTCCGGTAGACAAGGGACCGTTATCGTAAATTTTGTTAGCCAAACCGTTTGTATCTTCTTTTTTACAAGATATGGTAAAAAAGTAAACGATTATTATTAATAGAATTTGTGTAGTTTTCATAGGTATAATTTTAATTCAAAATTATGTAAAAACTAAAAAACTGTAATTCATATTTAGTATTCGGTCACTTTCAATTATTATTTGACAATTATTTCAAGTCAATGCCTACAATAAAACAACATTTTGTGTACTCAAAATTTAAATTATTCGTATAAAACATTCACAGGCAGCATAAGTATTCTAGCTAATTTTACAGATAAATTTTTGTACTTTTAGCGTACAATTTTAACAAGTATGCAAATTAAATTCGGAACGGACGGCTGGAGAGCCATTATCGCACAGGAATTCACCACAGATAACGTAGCGCGTGTTGCAAAGGCAACCGCAGGATGGGTAAAATCCATCTCGGATACACCAAGTATCACCATTGGCCACGACTGCCGCTTTGCAGGTCCGCTTTTTACAGAAGTCACCATCAAAGTATTGTGCAATGAAGGTGTAAAAGTATATGCTCATAAAGGCATCTGCTCCACTCCGATGATTTCTCTTGGATGTGTAAAATTAGATACCACTGCCGGTGTCGTGATTACCGCATCGCACAATCCGCCGAGCTACAACGGATTTAAATTAAAATCAAATTTCGGCGGACCATCCACACCGGATGAAATCGCAAAAGTGGAAGCCTTGATTCCGGAAAAAGCGGAAATACCAAAAACCTCTCTGGAAGAATATATGGCAAAAGGATTGCTGGAATATGTAGATTTAGAAACTATGTATTTCAACCACGTGGAAGCTTCCTTTGATATGGATGCGATTAGAAATTGCGGTATGATATTTGGTTACGATGCGATGTATGGTGCCGGGCAAAAAATCACCCGCCGTTTATTACCAAATAATTTAGTATACCTGCATTGCGAAGAAAATCCGGGCTTTGACGGACAAGCTCCTGAACCATTACACAAAAACCTACTCGAGTTTTCCGCACTGATAAAAAATTCCACCGATATCGAATTCGGTTTCGCCAATGACGGCGACGCAGACAGAATCGGTTGTTATGACAACGAAGGTAACTTCATCGACTCACATCATGTTATCTTATTGCTGATTCACTACCTGCATAAATACAAAGGCTTATCCGGCAAAGTAGCCATCTCCTTTACTGTTTCTGACAAGATTGTAAAAATGTGTGAAGCATACGGATTGCCTTACGAAGTGACGCCGGTAGGTTTCAAATATGTTTGTGAAATCATGGTGAATGAAAACGTGCTGGTGGGCGGAGAAGAAAGCGGCGGTATTGCTATCACCGGACATATTCCGGAGCGTGATGGTGTTTGGATGGCGCTGGTGCTGATGGAATTCATGGCAAAAACAAAAAAATCCATTAAAGAGTTGATTGCTGAAGTGTACGAAGTGGTGGGACCTTTTGATTATGACCGATATGACCTGCATATCTCTGAAGAAATAAAACAAAAGGTAATTGCCAACTGCAAAAACGACGTCTACAAAAGTTTTGGTAAATACACGATAGAACGAAAAGAAGATATTGACGGATGGAAATATTTCCTGCCGGATGGTGCCTGGACCATGATTCGTGCGAGCGGTACAGAACCGGTACTTCGTGTGTACGGACAAGCAAAAGACAGAGCTGCGGTGATTGACTTACTGGAAACAGTGAAAGCGACGCTTCTGAACTAACTTTCCTTTTTTAGAATTTACAACGCCGGATAAACTATCCGGCGTTTTTTATATGCTTGTTTTCATTCATTTTATTGAATATCTTTAGTTATATATTCTTGAATGAAGGTCATTAAGCAAATACTCATCTTATTTGTATGCTTAATAAGCACTACTGCATTTCCTCAAACGAGGATAGTGGACAGCTTGGCACAGAAAGTAAATCTTGCCAAAACATCCGATGAAAAACTGCAGGCACTTTTAATCTTATGCGAACAGCACCAAAATATTGAGAAAAACAGCCTTTTAGAATATGCAATACGTGCACAGGGGTTAGTAAAACAACCTTCAAAAGAAAATAAAGGCCTCGCCGCCATTGCCTATATCAATGCGTTAATGCGATTTGATAAAACAGATACGGCAAAAAGTATTATTGATGCTTTACTGCCTGACTATTCGGTAAAAAATGAAAGAGAACGTCCACTGTTTTTCAGGTTGTCTGAACTAAAAAGTGATTGCTACACCACTGTTTCAAATTATAGGGATGCTGTTTCCATTATTTACAACACTATAAAAGAAGCTGAAAAATATAAAGACACATTGGTGCTTGCCACCGGTTACAATTCACTCGGCGAAATTGCGTATAACAGGAATATGCTGGAGGAAGCAAGGCAATGGCAATATAAGGCATTAGCCATCACTCAGCAGCAACCGAGGTTTTATGCGCCTGCAGCAGTGGCCAATATCAATTTAGGCATCGTCTATAACTGGATGGAAGCATTAGACTCTGCACGCTATTGCGCAGACCAATCCATAGCTATTTCTCAATCCATACAAAACCTGTATTATTTGTGTAATGCCTATATGGTAATCGCTACGAATTACCGGCACAAGAAAAATTATACGGAAGCGGAGCGCTGGATGCTTCAGGCAATACAGATAAGAAAAAAGACAGAAGGCAGGATTGTATTCTCCAATGAACAGCTTTCTTTAGGTAATTTATATTTCCGTTCAGGGCAATACGACAAGGCTATACAGGTATATAAAGATGGTTTAACATACGATGATTCTCTGCGGCAAACTAAAGACCGCAACCACAATACAAAATCAAATTTAGAAATTAAACAATATTACTACCAGGTGCTGGCACGTTGTTACAAAGCCACAAATCAGCTGGCATTGTATGGTGATATGTTGGAAAGATTTATAGAGCTGAAAGATACGCTTAGCCAGATAAATGCAGCAGATGCCATGGCGGACATGCAGGTAAAATATGAAACACAGAAAAAAGAAAACACCATCATACAGCAGCAACTCGATTTAGCCAAAAAGAATAATTTACTGTACGGCTCTATCGGTTTGATTGTTGCTTTGGCAATTATATTCGGCATCCTGTTCTGGAGTTATAAAAGCCGGCAGGAATTAAAATTACAGCAGCAAATTGAAGAAGACCGCTGGCTAACCCAACAGGAAGTGGCAAAAGCGGAAGAAAAAGAACGCAGCAGAATTGCAGCTGACCTGCACGATAATCTGGGAGTGTACGCGGCATCTATTGCCTCTAATTTAAATCATATCAGAATTGATGAACAGCATAAAGAAAATGTGGTAGCCTTAAATGAATTGCGCAACAATTCACAAGCTATCGTTTCACAATTAAGTGACACTATCTGGGTGTTGAAAAAAGAAGTGATTGTTTTAACCTCTATTTGTGACCGCGTAAAACTACTCATCAGCAGGATACAAAAAAGCTTTCCGGATATTGAATTTAATATATCAGAAGACATTGAAAATGATGTGGAATTCAGTGCTTCCCATGCATATCATTTGTATCGCATTATTCAGGAAGCATTAAACAATGCGTTAAAACACAGTCAATGCAGCAGAATTGATATTCATGTTTATAGTCACATTAATTGGAGTATAAGTATTACAGATAATGGTATCGGAATCAGTCAGAAATCCAGTAAATTAAAGGAAGGCGGCAATGGTTTAGTAAATATGCAGGCACGCAGTAAAGAAGTGGGCTGGACAATTGAATGGCTGAAAAATGAAAATGGCGGGACAAAAGTAATCATCGCTCCTACTACAAATTGATTATATGGTTTATAAAGAAATAAAGATAATTTCATAACGTCATTGCGAATAAACAACGTCATTGCGAGGTACGAAGCAAGCTGTCTATTTTTATTCAACAGATTGCTTCATGCATTCACCTTCTTGTTAATTCAATATTTTAAATGCATTCGCAATGACGTTTATTCAACAAAATAAATAATCAGATATGTACAGAATAGCAGTTACGGAAGACAATGCAATTAACAGAAATGTATTTCTGCAAAAAGCCAGAGAAATGCCCGACACCAAACTGGTGTTTGTAGCGGTGGAAGGAAATGATTGCCTGGAGCAACTGAAAGGATTGCCACATACACATTTACCACAGGTAATTTTTATGGATCTTGAAATGCCGAAGATGGACGGTATCGAAACGATACAAATTGCAAAATCATTATATCCCAATATTCATTTCATTGTACTGACGGTGTTTGATGATGATGATAAAATCTTTGAAGCGATTAAAGCCGGGGCTTCCGGTTATTTGCTGAAACATGAACCGGCAACTGTTTTACAGGAAGCCTTGATTAATGTGATTGAAACCGGCGGCGCGCCTATGAGCCCTGCCATTGCACGCAAAACACTGAAACTATTAAGCGGCGCGCAAACACAAACGTCTAACCCAAATGAAAATAATTTTCCTGAATTTATTACGGAGCGAGAGAAGGAAATCTTAAAACACACCATCAACGGCTGGGATGCTAAACGCATCAGTTCGGAATTGAATGTAAGTGTGCTGACCGTACGAAAACACATCGCCAACATTTATGAAAAACTGCACGTTAGTTCAAAAGCGCAAATCATTTCACTGGCGCATAAGAATAAGTGGTTGTAAAGAAGGTGTAAGGAATAAGTAATAAGGAGTAAGTAATAAGAAAGACTAAACCTCTTCACCGTTAATATCTGTCGTCAGCACCTCACTCATATAGTCAAAAAACGGGCGCATGTTTTTGAAGGTCTGATTAGCGAGTTTTAAAAAATCCGGTCCTAAAACTTCTTCATCGTTAAATTTCCTAACGAGCAAAAACTGTTTGTAGCGCAGCAAATCAATGCCGGGATGTGCGGCATCAAAGCCTTTAGGAGTGGTCTTTAATTGTTCGCCGCGCAGTGTGCCAAAGGTTGAAATAAAAGTTTTGCTGTTGATTATTTTACGCAACGGTGTTTCATCAAAGACGATGTCTTCGCGGATACGTTTTAAGTCTTCCGCTTTAGGACCCCAGAAACCACCGGCCAGCCAGCTATTGCCAGGTTCCAGATGAAAATACAAACCACCGCGACGATACTTGGTGGCGCGACGATAGCTGCCGCTGAAATACGTATTGTAGGGTGTTTTATCTTTAGAGAAACGCACGTCTCTGTAGATGCGGTAACAGGCTTTTTTGCCGGAAGGTGTCTCGATAACATCGTGTTTATTCAGCTCCTGCAGTAAGGCTTCCGCAAAGTTTTCTATCAGTGTTTGCTGTTGTATAAATTCTTCTTTATGGGCATTAAACCACTCGCGGTTGTTGTTGTTTTTTATCTTTTTTAAGAATGTAAAAGTGGTAGCGGGAATGATTAGTTTGGACATGAAATAAAGGTAAGAACTTTTTGTATTATTTTGTCTGAATTGGGATTGGTTGGATTAATGGATTGTGGGATTTTCGACCTCCGACGAGATGATTTAGTACACACGAGTCGTCCTTCGGAAGACTCGCGCGAGTATGTGTATTATTCATCATGTTTAAATCCCCATGGAATTTCTCCACGCTTCTTTAAATTCTTTTTTGTTACATCTACAAAAAAATCCATGTGTTGCTTTCTCAATGTTTCCCAAAATTTATAAGAGAAAAAGCCAATCTTAATTTTTGAATTATCAGTATTATTTAAGAATTGAAACTCGTTCTGTTTTTCATTGTTAGTAAATGAAAAGTACAGCACGTATTCATTAAAAATAAATTCATATGGGTTTCTAGTTGATGAATTAGGTGAAATTATATTTTTTGTTCTATCACCAAAATTTTCTGCTGTAAATATTATAAATGGGAATATCGGTATTTCATCTACATATGCAGGTAAATTTGCAATAAAATCTGCATGTTTGTCATATTTACAAGCCAATAGAGGAACACGAATACTTTCTGCTTCTTCTTCTATTAATTTGAAGTTTTTGCAAACTTCTGTGGATGCAATATGGCATCGCCAAATGATTGAATAAAAAAACAAACGAAAAATGCTTTCGTCTATTTGCTCACATACTCGCCATTTAATTTCACCATTTGAATATGTCGGAAATTGACTTTCATACCTGATATTCCACAATCGATCATGTAACCTATTTGCTATATATGTTTCTAAAATTGAAAGATATTTTTCACAACTTGTACATAAAATATAATCTTCTTTATCAGTATCCTGTGAATATTCAGCAGATTTATGCATCCTATCAGTCCCTAACAAATAAACTCTTTTTTTATTTGTATTGCCTAAAATAGATTTGGTCATAAACCCTGGAATAATATGAGAATTAGTTTTTAATGCTTTGCTTTGTTTACATAGTAAACAATCTGAATTAGCATCTCTTATTTTATTTCTCAAAATATTTCCGCAAAGTTTTTTTTTGCTTAATAAATATAATAAATATTTATTAAGCAAAAAAAAGCCGCGAACATCAGCGGCTTTTTATTTTGTTATTAACGCCGGAAGGGTTTGAAACCCTTCCAACGTTTGGATGCTAATACTCCTTCGTATCCAATCTGTTCACTTCTGTCCAGCCCATGGCTTTGTAATCCATCGGGTCGTTGCTGCCGTAGTAGTTACCTTTTTCATCAGTGTAGTAATGTTTGTAGTTGTCGTCTAAGCGCACCCACTCGCCGTTGTTGGGGTTTTCAAACTTGGCTTCGCCGCCCAGCACATCTCGGAAGCTTTCATTGTTTCGGTCGTTGGATGCATTTCTGTAATCTGTAACACCCTGATGAATATTGTTCACCGCTTCTCTATACGCTTTCACATTCTCAAAATTTTTTTGTGCAATCTCTGCATTGGCAGCGTTTCCTTTGCGGTTCATCGCATTACATTGCTGTTCCCACTCAGGGTTGTACAACACTGTGCCGCGTATGTGTTTCAATATGTCGTAATTTTCATCGAGGTTATTTCCGGTAATGATGGCAGGAAACGCCGACCAATTGTAATAGATTTCACCATTCATGTTATTGGCGCTTAGCTGGATGCCACATTCCACTCTAATATTTCTGCCGTCGCTTAATCGCCCATCCACATAGGCATGACGCGAAGCAGGCTGTCCTTTAAACTGGTTTTGCTCGCCCAGATCCTGCTCATTGCTGATTTGGAAACTAGTACCGTTTTGCTGCAGGCGCGGCAACACGATTTGCTTGATATACACCAAGGGGTTCATCGGCGGCATTTCAAAAGGTTGCAGCTTTTGTTCCATGCCCATAGAACGGCTGGTTTCGCGCAGGCTTCTGGTCGTGGGGCCGTCTGCATAATAATACGGCGAGTAGGGCAATATTTCCACCGATGAAGTATTATCTGCGGAAACTGTTTTTACATATACCTGATTAACAGGTGTTGAGCCGTTCCAGATTCTCGTGAACGAATTTTGCGCCTGCCAGCCATTGGGTATCTGCAACAATATCGCGGACATGTTATGAATACCGGGGTCTTTAATTTCATATCCCTGATAGGCGCCACTGCTGCCGTTTTCCGTATTCGCATCACCGGTGATGGGTGTCAGCTTTACATATTGCATGCCATTGCTGGCCGTCATGATTTCCGCTTTATTGTTTTTTCTGGTGCAGAATGCAAGTGCAGTTACTACAGCTAGGAAAATGAATACTTTTTTCATTTGTAAATTTTATGATACAAAGTTGTGTGGATTTAAATGCAAATGAAATACTTAGTTTGTAGTAGGTACTCTTTGCCAGACCTCACCCGTCTCGCCAGCGGCGAGCCACCCTCTCCATTTGGAGAGGGATGTCAAGCAAAGCTTGACAGGGTGAGGTTAATCTGCGAATGCGTAATAAAATATTCTCAATAGATTCCTCACTGCATTCGGAATGACAAAACGGTGTACTACAAATTATGTATTGTTACCACGATGCCGAATGACCAAATTTGTGTATTCAATAAAATTAAAAACTGTCATTATGAAAAAACTAACCTTTATTACCGTTGTACTTATTACAGTATTTGTCTCTTCCTGCACAAAAGAAAAACAAGGTACTCAGGAAGTGCAGAATCAAAAAATTGCAGATGTTATTCCGGCAAAATATCTGGATACACTGAAAAATCTGGGCATCTCCATAAACGAAGGCCTTACGCCCCCGAATGTGGAAGGCATTTATGAGATAAACCCGGTTAAATCGAAAGCAAGCAATGTGCCGGGCGATGTGCCAGGTTCTATTTTCTTTGCCAATGCAAAAGTGAAATTTTATGAGCAAAGCAACAGTGATTTCAGCATAAGGCTGCTGGGTAAATCCATACTCAATATAAATGATTCGTCCATATCCACTGCCATCTCCGGCGCAGGAAATAAGTTTACCGTATATGGAAAAGTAAGAACCTATTCCGGCTCCAATACTGCCATCTTCGGCGTCGTATTTTCAGGAGAGAAAGACGGCAGCAGTATAAAAAATGTAGAATGGGGACTAATTAATATTGATGATTCACAAGACCCTGATCATGCATTTATTAAAGAAGGACAGGCTCGTTTACAATATGATACTGATTTTTCATCGCCGACTACCAACACATTAAGATTGTCGCTCAATCAATCAATAAAAATACTAAAAAGTTCAGGCGAAAAATAAGCATCACACAAAAACCATAATAACATTATTTTTTGCAGCCATTTATCTTCAAATGGCTGCTTTTTTATACCCAAAAGATTTAATTTTTATATGTAACTTTGAAAATCACTTTCTGAAAGAGCGAAATCTATGCATCCGATATTTATTAGCAAAAATAAATTCCTGATACTTATTCTACTACTGATTATCAGTTCTTTTCATTCGTCTAATCTTAGTGCCAGAGAAAAACACAAAAGAAAAGCAGTCGTTGCAGAAGATACGGCTCCCTATAAAATAGTACAGGATACGGTCATCAATAATGCAACGGTAGAAACGCATCCGGATACCATCTTCAACAAAAAATACGAACTCAAAAGAATCATTACTTCCTCTGAAAAAGTGGCAGATACTACGTGGCAGACAAACAATGTCTACTCCGTTAATTTTCGCACTATTAATCATTACGATTATATCCCGACAGATCCGGCATACGGATACACGGGTAAAATCAAAATGATAAAACCTTATTCCTTCTTTCGTCCTTCTGAAAAACTAAATATCCCCAGAGTGGCATTTGTTTCCGGTATGATTGGAGGCTTGTATGCCGGAGCAAACGCGTGGTGGAGCAGTGCCTGGTATTCTAAGACGGAGAAAGATAAATTTCATTTATTCAATGATTGGGGTGAATGGAATCAGATGGATAAAATTGCACACAGCTTTAATTGCTATTTCGAATCTAAATGGCATTATGACTTATACCGATGGGCAGGTGTGAAAGAAAAAAATGCCATCTGGATTGGTATGCTAATGGGCAATGCGTGGCAGTTGTCTATAGAAGTGAATGACGGTTTTCAGAAAAAGTGGGGCTTCTCCTGGGGGGATATGGTGATGAACGTGAGCGGCAGTTTGCTTTTTGGCGTACAGCAATATTTATGGCACGACCAGAGAATACAAATGAAAATCTCTGCATTCCCTGTAAACTACAGCAAATACAACGACCCGCAGATAAAAGAAAGAGCCGAGAAATTATACGGCACTTCCTTTACAGAGATTTTACTGAAAGACTATAATTCTATGACGTTCTGGTTTAGTGTAAGTCCGGGTTCTTTCATCAGAAATCCTAAATCAAAATTTCCTAAATGCCTGCAGGTTTCTTTCGGATACGGCGCATCAGGTATGCTGGGTGGTTATAAAAATCGATGGAATAAAAACGATTTAAGCGGCGATGTGAGTCTTGACAATGTAGATCCGGCGGATATCGTTGACAGAAGCGATATTCAACGTTTGCAGCGTTTTTATTTCTCCTTTGATATCGACTGGACAAAACTGCCGGTGAAAAAACACTGGGCAAAAGGCTTGATGAAAGTTCTGAATATTATAAAACTTCCGGCACCGGCTTTAGAAATCAACAATAATAAAAACGGCAGTAAAGTGGCTTGGCACTGGATGAAGTTCTAAAAGAGTCAAGACTTTAAGAATCAAGAAACAGGACACTAATTATTTGCAATAAATCCTTGTTCTAATATCTGACAATCTAATTATCTTATCATGGTAAAAGAAGCACTTCTGGAAATTTTTGAAAGAGATTTAGGGAAACTGAAAGAAGAAATCAGTTTATATACCAACGAAAATAACCTCTGGAAAACAGAGAAACAAATTAGCAATTCCGGCGGTAATCTGGCGCTGCATTTAATCGGGAATCTCAATCATTTTATCGGTGCAACACTTGGAAACACAGGCTATGTACGCGAGCGCGATAATGAATTTTCTGACAAAAACATTCCGGTTCAAAAGATACTGGATAATATTGATGCGACAATAATTGTTGTAAAAAACACATTGAGTAATTTAACTGCCGAAGATTTTGAAAAAGTATTTCCTTTGGAAAAGCACGGCCAAATTGTAAAAACAGATTTCATGTTACTGCATTTACTGGCACACCTGGAATATCATTTAGGTCAAATCAACTACCACAGAAGGCTGATTGAATAATTACTCATTCAGTTTTAGTTTAGTAATTATCTTACTTCTCATGTTCATCACTTTCACTTCAAATTTTATGTAGAAGAGGTATGATAATACATATGCCATTGAAATCCATACAACATAACTTATGAAAATATGGTTGGCAGCATTAAACCCGATGATACGCAGGAGTATAATAACCAGTATAAAAAACGTACCGTGCAGCAAAAACATGCTGTAAGATATATTGCTGGTGAAGAGAATGAAATGATTGACAAAATTATTCTTGAATTTTATAGTCTTCAGACATGGGAGAAACAGCATGAAACCTATAGGACTTATTAGATAATAAAACGTAAAAAAATAGAAAATGGTGAATTCACCTTCGACATATTTATTTGCCGTTAGCCAGTAATAAGCCATATTGGCCAGATAAATAATCAATCCAATGAGCAAAAACTTATAGCGGTTATTGTGCCAGAAATCCTGATAAAAAAAGCAACCATATGCTGCCAGCAAGCCAACGGCAATGGTATCCATTCTCAATACCACTATCTCTTTAAATTTCGCATACTGTAAAAAAGTATGGTCGGGAAAAACGTGGTAGTAATAATAAATTTTTAAAAAATTACAGACTACAATATATAAAAACACAATAGAAATAAAAGATTTTTTCTTGTTGAGCTTCAAAAAGTTGGTGATAAAATAGAAGATAATAGGGAAGGTAAAATAGAACCATTCTTCAATGGAAATCGTCCAGGTTTCGGAATAAAACTTCACATGATAATTGAAAAGGTTATGTGTAAATACATAATTCCCCACCGGGATATCAAATTTTTTGGTCACCAGTATCGTAAGTAACACTAAAAATGTCAGAATGAGATAATAACTCGGTAGTGTACGCACCCAGCGCATCACCAGAAATCGCGCCGTATATTTTGGTGTAATTTTATCCAGCTTATGAATATCTTTCAAATGATGATAACCAATTAAAAATCCACTACAGACAAAGAACATATCTACCGGATCCGGAAACGGAATTTTCTGATAATCCAGTCCAATGATACCTGCGGTTAATTGTAAAAAATGCATATGCATGACCAGTATCACGGAAAATGCACGAACGATATCGAAACCAAAATAACGTCTCTCCGGATGTGTATTAATTTTAAAAATTGACAGCATTTTTACTCGTTTAAATTTAGTTTCTCAATTATTTTCCGTCTCATATTCATAATCGGCAATTCAATTTTGTTAAAGAACAGATTGGATAAGAAGAATGTGGTAAACATCCAGAGTGCATAAACAATAAACGTAACGGCGATTATCATGTGCGGGGCTGCAACATGTTTGATGATTCCTGCGTAAATAACCACAAACAGCAACAGCAGAAAGGTTCCATGCAGCAAAAAAATACTGTAAGAAATCAAACTGGTGTATAAGATAAAATGATTCGTGAAGTTGTTCTTAAATTTAATTGTCTTAAGATATGGAAGGCACAACATAATGGAAATCGGGCTCACAAAATAAAACAAGGTGTAATGATAAAATGTAGCAAACTCTGTGTCTATATATTTATTCGTCCATGACCAGTAAAAGAAAATACTTCCTACATAGATAATTAATCCAAAGGGCAGGAATCTGTATTTATTTCGCTCCCAGAAATCATTGTAGAAGTAACAAATATAAGCTGCCAGCAAACCGATAGCAATCGTGTCAATTCTGAGTACTACAATTTCTCTGAATCTTGTCCACTGTTCGAATGTATGATCCGGGAAAACATGATAGTAATAATATACCTTAAGCACATTGCAAACAACAATATAAATCAACAAAATCATCAAAAAGGATTTCTTCTTATTGATTTTAAGAAAGGACGTGATGATATAAAACAATACAGGAAAAGTAAAATAAAACCACTCTTCTATTGCGATGGTCCAGGTTTCTCTGAAGAACTTGGAACGGTTTTCATACAGCGACTGAACGAAAAAATAATTTCGAAACGGAATATCCAGATGTCTGGAAAAAAGCGCAAACAACAATACTAAAAATGTAAGCATAATATAATAACTCGGCAGTGTTCTTACCCAGCGCATTACCAGGAATCTGGCTGTATACTTTGGTGTAATAGCATCCATTTTGTGCACTTCTTTCAGGTGTTGGTAACCAATAAGGAATCCGCTACAGACAAAGAACATATCAACCGGATCCGGCAAGGGCAGCATAAAATAATTGATTCCTAAAAACTGGCTGAAGTGCTGCAGAAAGTGCATCTGCATCACCAGCACTACCGAGAATGCACGAACAATATCGAAGCCAAAATATCTTCTTTCAGGATTAGTATTTATTTTAAAAATCGACAGCATATTATACGTTCGTAGAAAATTTCAGTTTACAAAAAATTCTAATCATTTAATTTTAGTTTCTCAATAATCCATCTGCGTTTATTCATAATCGGCAATTCAACTTTATTGAAAAACAGATTCGATAAAAAGAATGTCAGTGATAACCAGATGATATATACCAATGCCGTAACAGCATACAAAGCGAGCGTACCGGTGATATGTTTAATGACTCCGAGGTAAATAGCAAATAAAATTAGCATCACCAGAGAAAGATGAAATAAAAACAAACTGTATGAAATCAAACTGGTATACAATACAAAGTGATTGATGAAGTTGTTCTTAAACTTAATCGTCTTTAGATAAGGCAAACACAACACTATAGAAATCGGACTCACCAGGTAATAAAACGTAAAATGATAGAAGGTGGCAAATTCATTACCCTGTAAAAAATTCACCCACGACCAGTAAAAAAAGATACTTCCAAAATAAATCACTAACCCAAACGGCAGAAATTTATACTTATTGCGCTCCCAGAAATCTTCATAAAAATAACAGACATAAGCACCCAGCAAACCAATGGCTATGGTATCAATCCTCAACACCACGAACTCTCTGAAATTCAACCATTGTCCGAAGTTATGGTTGGGAAACACGTAGTAATAGTAATAAATCTTCAACAGGTTACAAACGATGATATAAAATATCAGGATGTATAAAAATGATTTCTTTTTATTGATTTTAAGCAAAGAGCTAATAATGTAAAAGAATACCGGAAAGGTGAAATAAAACCATTCTTCTATAGAAATGGTCCAGGTTTCTCTGAAAATTTTAGAGCGCTGTTCATATAAATTCTGTATAAACAAATAATTCCTCATCGGAAAATCCAGATGATGCGTAACCAAAGCAGTCAGTAGTACGATTATCGTAAGTACAATATAATAACTGGGCAATGTACGCACCCAGCGCATCACCAGAAAACGTGCAGTATATTTTGGTGTTACCTTATCCATTTTATGCACATCTTTCAAATGCTGATAGCCAATCAGGAAACCGCTGCACACAAAGAACATATCTACCGGGTCTGGCAGGGGGATCATAAAAAAGTTGAGCCCTATGGATGGACTGAATATTTCAAAAAAATGCATATTCATCACCAGAATTACAGAAAAGGCTCTGATAATATCGAAACCGAAGTATCTTTTTTCAGGATTGGTATTTATTTTAAAAATCGACAGCATCTAGAGGTGCATCATTTATTTTTTGAAAAAATTATTGGCTAAAATAGCATTTAGTAAGTCAATTGAGCAATAAAATATAATTTTTTTTGATTTCAATGACTATCAGACCGGCTATTCACAATAAATAAAAAAGGCTCCGATAAATCGGAGCCTTTAAAAATTTTAGTATTTTTTATTTCACGAAAATATTTACAATTAAATAGGTAATGGCAGCCAGTAATGCACTCACCGGTATAGTAAGTATCCATGCCCACAATAAATTGACGGTAACCCCCCATCTCACGGCACTCAGACGTTTGGTTGCCCCAACACCGATAATTGCACCTGTGATCGTGTGAGTGGTTGAAACCGGGATACCCATTTGCTCCGTTAAGAACAAGGTGGTCGCACCTGCCGTTTCTGCACACACACCTTCCAGCGGTGTTACTTTGGTGATTTTTGTACCCATTGTTTTTACAATCTTCCAGCCACCACTGAGGGTTCCTAAACTTATTGCTAAATAACAGGAAAGAGGAACCCAATCCGGCATAGCTTTTATATCAACGATATTGCCGTTTGCAATTAAAGCGGCAGCAATAATACCCATTACTTTTTGAGCGTCATTACCTCCATGCCCTATACTAAATGCAGCCGAGGATAGTAATTGCATTTTTTTAAAATTATTAGAAGTACGCTGTGCACTCGGTTCTTTGATTTGTTCTGTGTAGATAAAAGATAAGATAATAATTAACAACATGACAATTAATCCAAAACGGATAATACGGTTGTTCGATTTGTCCATCTCTTTACCCAAATCCTTTTTAATATCAACTTTAACCATATTTACGAAATCGTCGTGCATATTCGGTTGAACTAAACCTAAAGCATACATTTTTTCAGCCATAGTATCCATCCCTATTTCTGCATGTAGCTTAGCAATAGGTTTAAGAGAATCAACATTAATTTTTGCTTGTTTTGCCGCTCGCTCAAATTTTGAATCTTTTTTAGCCAGATTTTCCAGTTTTTTAAGTTCGAAAAATAATTTCAATTTATCTTCTATTCTGGAAGTAGTAACAGCTTTTAAATCTACATTTTGTGCAATTTCTTCAGCAACTATTTTGCTTCCTTTGCTTTCATAATGTTCAATAAACGGATACGATTTCTCTGCATTAATTTTAGCTTTGGCTAATTTTTCTTCAATTTTTGGATACTCATCTTTTTTAGACGGATCTTTTAAATCTTTTTGATATTTCTCAATCCTGAAAAATTTTGCAATATTTTCATCTATTTTCTTTTCCTGAAAATGAATGAATGTAAACCATATTCCCACACAAGTCAATAATAAAACCCCCGATTTTATCCATGTATTTCTGTTCATCATCACCAAAGTATAAAACATGGAAATACCCATACCTATTAACGGCGCCAAAAAGATAAATGCAACGGTTTTTAAAATTTTAGAACTGTCAACAATATCCTGTAATGGCACCCATCCACCGTTTTTAATAACAGCATGAGTGATAGCTGCACCTGCAAAACCACCGATTAATGTATGAGAAGAAGATGAAGGTATACCATACCACCAGGTTAAGAGGTTCCAGATAATGGCTGCAATTAATCCGGCGAAAATTACCGGAAGTGTTATAAATCCTTCATTTACTGTTTTACCAATAGTGTTAGCTACAGCATGATCTTTAAAAATCAAGAAGGCTACAAAATTAAAAAATGCTGCCCATAGAACCGCCTGAAAAGGAGTCAGTACTTTTGTTGAAACAATTGTTGCAATAGAGTTTGCTGCATCATGGAAGCCATTGATATAGTCGAATATCAAAGCTAATGCTATAATTATAATTAGAAATTCCATAATTTATATTTATTATTTACAATGTACTTTGTACAGTTTATTATGAATATTTAATTACAATCGATTCGATAACATTTGATGCATCCTGACATTTGTCGGAAATTAATTCCAACTCTTCGTATAAATCCTTCATCACGATAATTTTAACCGGATTATCTTTATTATTACGTACTAAATCACCCATGGCGTCATTATACAACAAGTCTACCTTTGATTCATAGCCATGAATTTTCAGACAGGAGTCTGTTACCTTATGCAGATTTTTCATATCTCTCAGACCTAAAATGGCGTTTCTGAGTTCTTTGACAGAATCGTTGTTCAATTCCGCAATTTTCAAAACATATTCATTAAATTCCGTGAATTCGTAATTTTTCATTTTATTACCTACTTCGTCAATATAATCTACCACATCATCCATGGCAGCGGCTAATTCATGAATATCTTCTCTGTCGAACGGAGTGATGAAGTTTTTGCTTAACTCCACATACAAATTATGAGCTACATCATCTGCCTGATGTTCCAGATGTCCGGTTTGTGCCAGCAATTCGAAACGTTTTGAATCGGATGCCTTCATGGCTTCTAGAAATATTTCACTGACTTGTACGGAAATATCTGCTGTTTTTTCAAAAAGATTTTGAAAGATTTTGTCTTTTGGTTGAAAGAATTTTAAGATTGATAATGACATAACTTTATTTTTAGTTGTTAATATTTATGATTAAAAATTTACCTGTGCCTGAATTCTGATAGAATTTCCTTTTACGTGATTGTTTTGCAATGTATGATCTTCAAAACGTCTGTTAGCATAAGAGTAGGCTGCCACCAATTCAAATTGCTTAACGGGTTGCCATTCGAATCCAAATTCATATTCCTGAACGGTGTAACTTCTGGCATCTAATTCATGCTTCTTACCACCATCATAATATTGTGCCCGGAAATATGGAATCAATATTTGTTTTTTGATATGCTGAATGTACGACAATGTAATATAACCGCCATGTAATTTCTGAATTTCTATGGAATCTGTGACTTTGTTATATTCAGGACCTCTTCCGAAATTATATTCTGCCTGAATACCAAATGGTTTTGGATATAAAATAAAAGTTCCTGCTATGCGCTGGTCTGTATAATCTCTTTTTTCTGTGGCACCTGTACCGCTACTAACCAACTCTTTTGATACGATATACTTGCCGCTATAACCCTGAAATGCCATTTCCAGAATCTGCTTCTTTACTTTAAACGGATAGGTAACACGGGCAACCACATGAGGTACTTTATTCAATTCAGGTTTATTAGCTGTCTGTCCGTTGTAGATACCAACTCCAACAACACCATAATCACCGGAGCCTTTCAGTCCTTCTTTTACAAGAATGGAAAACAACTCTCTTTTTGCTTTTGGTGCCCAGTAGAAAAACACCCCTAAGTCTCGTTCATTTGTGACTGCACTGTTTAGTGCATCATTTCTGTCAAATGGTAATCTGTTCTGGCTGGATTGCATATTTTCAAAACCGTAAGGCACTTTACTTTGCCCCACCCTGAACCGAAACTCATTATTTTTGTCTACCCCAACATCTACATAAGCATCACGCAATTGTGCAAAATGTAAAGCCGTGCTGGAAGAGGCACTTGCAAAATCCGGTTGAATGTAAAAGTAAACTCTTTTACCAATGTGTCCATAAAATATAATACGCATACGACGAATAGAAAATCCACCGGTTTCACTCCAGTTTCTATCACACTGTTCGCATTTAAGCTTAGAATCTTTTTCCAGAATGGCATTATACCTGAACTGTGCATAACCGCGGATAGCAAACGATTCATACCATTTTTTATCTGAAGTTGATTTATCATTATTTGCCGGCTGAAACTCTTCTGCATAAGAAGAATTATACCATTTTTTAAATGCGTTGTATTTTGTGCGCGGTTTTTTATCTGTTAAAACAGGTTTCATACTGGCGGTGTCTGCAAATTTTAGCGTATCATATTTACCCGAATTTACCAAAGAATCTGAACTGTTAGAATAGGCTTGCTCATTCCCTTTGAAAATCCAAATTAACATAAAAGCAAAAATGCTTTTTTGAATCAATGTTTTCATCTGTATGTGTGTGTTGGTGTGTGTGTGCACGTTTTTTAATGATGCAGGAAATAAAAAACGACGAACTCAAAGTCGTCGTTATAAGAGTATTCTTTGTGTGTGGCAGAGAATTACGCTTTTGATTAATCTTGTTTTGATTTCCTGAAATCATTACTGCAAAGTTCATCAATAAGTGTTAAAGTTGGTATGATATAAATCATGCTAACTTTTAAACAGTTGAAAATGAATTTAATTTTAAATTGTTAATTTGCTCATATTCAATTATATACATGATTGTTTTTGTGCAAATTAACTGTAATGTTCATGAATGACAAAAAACGTTCACAAAATATTCACAAAAAGTATCCCAAAAAAACTAAGTATCACATTATGTTAAGGAAACACGCAGAATGAACTATCTACAATAAAAATATGTTAATTGAACGTGTAACTATAACACAATCAGCAAAAATATATGCATATTGCGTAATTGTAAAACGAATTTTTCTTTTTTGAACAGACTTACAGCCATATTATTACTTTTAAATTTCCTCTTGTTTATCATTCCTGTTAACACAGAAAAAAGTATTGCTAAACAATTTACCACTTCAATGCCTGCTGAAGAAGAGCACGGCAGTTCAAAAGGTACAGATATCAATGAATTTGGCATAAAACTCTTACAGCCTGTAAGGTATTTTAATTTCTCTAACGATGTTTTTTATAAGATTTCCAAAGAGAAATTTGCTCATTTTCATCTGCATGTTCCGGCGGTAGACTGGCTTGAAACTTTTTCGCCTCCACCAGATTTTGCATAAACTTTATATTTCAAAACTTTGACGATTTTCTGTCTCAGTAATTTCCATTTTTTTATCCAAACAAAATTTAAAGTTTATGACTTCTAAAAAAGGTATGTTATCAAACCTGAAATCAGATTTACCTGCAGGAATTGTGGTATTCTTGGTTGCCTTGCCATTATGTTTAGGTATTGCACTGGCGTCCGGTGCACCTTTCTTTTCTGGCATGATATCCGGAATTGTAGGCGGTCTGGTTGTTGCCGTTATCAGTAATTCACAGTTAAGTGTCAGCGGACCTGCAGCAGGTTTAGCTGCTATAGTTCTGCTCTCAATTCAACAACTGGGTGCATTCAATATTTTTCTGCTGGCTGTAGTATTGGCAGGTGTAATACAGGTGATTCTTGGTTTTTTGAAAGCCGGAACTATCAGTAATTATTTCCCGTCTAATGTAATTAAAGGTATGCTAACAGCGATTGGAATTTTAATTATCCTGAAACAAATTCCTCATGCTTTTGGCTATGATGCAGATATAGAAGGCAATCTGGATTTTATTCAGACAAACGGAGAAAATACCTTTACAGCATTTTTGCACCCGCTACAGCATATCAATTTAGGGTCTACACTGATTGCTGTAATAGCTTTAATAATATTGTTAGTTTGGGAAAAACCATTTATTAAAAATAAAATTGGATTTATTCCAGGTGGATTGGTTGCTGTTTTTGTAAGTGTAGCATTAAATGAGTTATTTTTAAGTACAAATTCTTCATTAGCACTGACAGATAAATCTCATCTGGTAACTGTTCCTATAGCTAATAGTTTCAGCGATTTTTTAGGATTTTTTACTTTTCCAGATTTTACGCAAATCACCAACATGCAGGTCATTACCATCGCTGCTACGATAGCCATTGTTGCTTCTATTGAAACTTTATTATCTATTGAGGCAGTAGATAATATTGATCCGCATAAAAGAATTACATCAACTAATTTAGAATTAAAAGCACAAGGTATTGGAAATATTGTTTCCGGCTTAATCGGCGGATTACCGATTACGAGTGTGATTGTCAGAAGCTCTGCTAACGTAAATGCCAAAGCTGAAACAAAGATATCTGCCATGTTTCACGGTTTCCTGCTGCTGATTTGTGTTGCGTTAATTCCTACCTTATTAAATAAAATCCCGTTAGCTGCACTGGCAGCGATACTTCTAACGGTTGGTTACAAATTAACAAAAATATCCATTTACAAGGATATGTTTAAAAACGGAAAACATCAATGGATACCATTTATTATAACTGTCATAGTTATTGTCTTTACAGATTTACTGAAAGGTGTTGGTGTTGGTTTGGCAGTCAGTATTTTTTTTATTTTAAAAGGGAACTTAAAGAATGCATATTTCTTCCACAAAGAAGATTATCATAAAGGTGATAAAATAAATATTCAATTAGCAGAAGAAGTATCGTTTCTGAACAAAGCAAGCATTAAACAGACACTGGCCCATTTGCCGGAAAACTCATTAGTCACCATTGATGCATCAAAAACTACCTATATTGACTATGATGTACTCGAATTAATACGTAATTTTAAAGAAACACAATCAAAAGAAAAGAACATAACGGCTTTGCTTACAGGCTTCAAAGAAGTCTATAATATAGAAAACGACAGTCATGTTAAAACTCTTCATGATAATAAACAATAAAAAAAATGAAAACACATACAAAAGAAACACAAGATATTTTAACGCCCAGACTGGCGATGCAAATTTTAAAAGAAGGAAACGAAAGATTTGTAAAAAACCTGAAACAGCAGAGGGATTTACTGCAACAGGTAAATGATACGAGAGATGGGCAATGGCCTTTTGCAACAGTACTAAGCTGCATAGACAGCAGAACTTCTGCAGAACTGATTTTTGACCAGGGCCTGGGTGATATTTTTTCTGTGCGCATAGCCGGAAACATAGTGAATACGGATATCTTAGGAAGTATGGAATTTGCTTGCAAGGTAGCAGGTTCCAAATTAATTGTTGTTTTAGGTCATACCAAGTGCGGAGCAATAAAAGGTGCATGTGATCATGTAGAAATGGGTAACTTAACCGAACTGCTATCAAAAATCCAACCTGCAGTTTATCAGGAAAATTCAACTAAAAAAGACAGGACTTCAGCTAATCATTCATTTGTAGAAAATGTTGCAGAGATTAATGTAAAACGATCTGTCAAAAGCATTATCGAACGAAGTTTTATTTTAGAACAGATGGTGGAAAACGGAACTGTTGGCATTATAGGTGCAATGTATAATATTGAATCAGGTGTTGTTGAATTTTATAATGACGTGCTATTTATACGTGATGAACAGAATGCAAATTTTAGTGTTGCTGAACTGAGACATTAAAAACTATATAATAAAATAATGCTGGACGCAATCATTCCATTAATTTCCTTAATTTCCTTAGAAGTAATTCTTGGAATAGATAATATTATTTTTATCTCAATATTGGCGGATAAATTACCGGAACGTCAACGGAATAAACTCAGATATTGGGGTATTGGTTTGGCTATGGTTATGAGATTATTACTATTAGCATTTATTTCATGGATATTAAAATTAGATTATACACTTTTTACTGCTTTACAAATTGATTTTTCCGGAAAGAGTTTAATATTAATTACCGGCGGTTTGTTTTTATTGTATAAAAGTACTATAGAAATTTATCACAGATCAGAGTTGCCCAACGAAGAATTACCGGTAATCCCAAAAGAGGGGAATTTTAAAAGACTGCTTTTAGAAATCATAGTACTGGATCTTATTTTTTCTATAGATTCAATTATTACAGCTGTTGGCATGGTGCAGGAATTGTGGGTAATGTATACGGCGGTAATTGTTACCGTACTTATAATGCTGATAGCATCAAAACCAATCAGTGATTTTATTAAAAAACATCCGTCATTTAAAATTTTAGCATTATGTTTTTTAATGATGATTGGCGTTTCGCTTTTAGCTGAAGGATTTCAGTTTAAAATCCCGAAGGGGTATATATATTTCGCTATGGCTTTTTCCTTTTTGGTGGATATTATTCAGATGAAAACTATCCGTCCATCAAAAACAGAAAAAAATAAATTCTAGATTTATGTCAGAAAAACAATTTGATGAACACCATATCCTTCATGAGCTGAAGCATTATTTGCCCTCACAAACTCCGCTGAAAGATTTCATTCATCATAATTCATTGCATGCATTTCAGCATATGAAGTTTTATAATGCTATTTTTAAGGCATCAAAAATATTCGGCTATCAGGCAACCCTGCAACTGGATGAGTTTAGAACGCTTTATGAAACCGGCAGAATCAATGATGCGGTTTTAGATAAAATAATTACTGAAAGAAAGGGCAAAAATCAGCTTTCGGAATGGAAACAAAATGTTTTATTTAAAAAATACGATGATAGTATTACACCACGAATTGGCATGCTCAGGAGTCAATGGAAAGAAATATACCATCTAAATCTAGACAATTCCGTACAGCCTTTTTTATTTCGAATATTAGCCGGTTATCTGGATCAGGGAATTTCCATCTGGGAATTCCCACATAGTGAACAAGGATTTCTTGCCGCAATCAGAGCCTTGGAAAAGAATAGCTTTACCAGTTTTTTTAAGACCGGACGTGCAAAGAAATTACTGCATGAAAACATCACTATTACTGATTTACTGAAAATAATAGTCGGTAATGAATCTTACTTCAATCAATATATTTTTGATCAGCAATTCAGTCACCGCGGCTGGTCGGGTATGGTGGCTACCATTGAAGAAAGACCGGACACTTTATTCGACACCAGAATTATTTCGTTAAACGATGTCATTATTTTAGAGCTGTTACTGGAGATTGATACTCTGGATGATCAGTTAGGAAAAAACTGGCAGCCACTTTCAGTACATCTGAATCTACCGCCGGTTGATTTATTTGAAGATGTGCCGGTGACAGAATTGCAGGAAGTTTTCAAGATTTTGCAGGATGCATTTGAATGGAGTTATTATGACGTAGTGTTATCGGGTATTTTATTAAACAATCAGCAAAACAAAAGCCAGATCCCTTCAAAAAGCTTTCAAGCCATTTTTTGTATTGATGAACGGGAATGTTCCATTCGCCGGAATATTGAAACTGCAGATCCTGAATGTGAAACCTTTGGTTGTCCAGGTTTCTTTGGTGTTGAATTTTATTTTCAGCCCCAGGGTGCTAAATTTTACGACAAATTATGTCCTGCACCGGTAACCCCAAAATACCTGATAAAAGAAACGAATGTCGAAAGAAGCCATGAGCATGAAACATTGTACACACAAAAAACGCATACTTTTCTGACTGGTTATTTCAGTACGTTTATACTCGGTTTATGGTCGGCAGTACGTTTACTGCAGCATTTATTTAAACCAAAAATGAGTCCGGCAATTTCCAATGCCTTTGCACATATGCATAAGGAAGCAACACTCACCATTGAGAATAAAGATATAAATGACATTGAAAACAATTTACAGGTTGGTTTTACAGTGGATGAAATGGCAGCAAGAGTGAATGGTCTGTTAAAAGGCATTGGATTGATTAAAGACTTTGCTTCCGTAATATACGTTGTGGGTCATGGTTCCAGCAGTGCCAACAATCCACATCACGGTGCTCATGATTGCGGTGCATGCAGCGGCCGTCCAGGCTCTGTAAATGCGCGTGTCTTTGCCTTTATGGCTAATCATCCGAAGGTGCGTGAGTGTTTGCAGCAAAACGGCATTACCATTCCTGAAACTACACAGTTTGTAGGTGCCTTACATGATACGGCAGCTGACCGCATTGAATATTATGATACAGAAATACTGTATGCATCCAATAAAGAATTGCACAAAAAAAACAGTATCTCCTTTGAATATGCACTAGACCTTAACGCTAAAGAACGTTCGCGCAGGTTTGCCTCCATTAACACGAAACAGGATATTAAAAAGATACGAAAAGCAATTTTAGACCGTTCGGTTTCCTTATTTGAACCACGTCCTGAATTAGGACATGGCACCAATACGCTTTGTATTGTAGGTGAACGGAAAATAACCAGAGGATTGTTTTTAGACCGCCGTGCCTTTTTAAATTCATATAATTACAAAACCGATTTAAACGGAGAACTGCTGACCGGCGTGATGCGGCCGCTGGGTCCGGTCTGCGGTGGCATCAATCTGGAATATTATTTCTCCAGAGTGGATAATCAGAAATTAGGTGCAGGCACCAAATTGCCGCATAATGTAATGGGATTATTTGGTGTTGCCAACAGCAGCGACGGCGATTTACGTCCGGGTCTGCCCTGGCAGATGATAGAAGTACATGATCCAGTTCGATTATTAATCATCGTAGAACATTATCCGGAAATCGTTTTAATGTCTATACAATCTTCACCGGAAATGTATGAGTGGTATATCAACGAATGGGTACACGTTGCCGCCATTCATCCGGAAACCAATACTGTTTATTATTTTCAGGACGGAGTGTTTAAGCAATATCATCCATTCGACAATAATATCAGCACGGTCAATGATGTCCATATGATGATTGAAAATGCAACTGAGATGGAAACAAATAATATCGTTCACGCTACGCAGGAAAACATGCCGGTCTACCTTCATAAATAATCAACATGAAACATTTACTTCAGATCTTTGTATACTTACCACTATTGGCATTCTTTATAAGTTTATTTATTGATAAGAAAAAAGAAAAATCACTCGCCAATATCGCTATTGCCTCCATTGGTTTGCATTCTCTGGTATTACTGATAATTGCCGTATTATGGATGCTGGACAATTTTATCACGATAGATTACAAACATCTGGTATTATATAAATCCGAAAAATTTGAATTTTTTATTAATTTCTATTTCGATACCACTACTGCTGTTTATGCTTTAGTAGGCTCTTTGATTTCTTTATCTGTTACAGTTTTCAGCAAATATTATATGCACCGGGATGAGGGATTTAAACGGTTTTTCAACACTTTACTTTTCTTTTACCTCGGATATAATTTTGTGATATTTTCAGGAAATTTTGAAACTTTATTTATCGGCTGGGAAATCTTAGGCCTCACCTCCTTTTTATTAATCGCTTTTTACCGCGACCGGTATTTGCCTGTGAAAAACGGACTGAAGGTTATTTCGTTGTATCGTTTAGGTGATGTTTGTCTGATTGTTGCGATGTGGATGGCTCACCATATTTTTCACAAAAATATTACATTTAATGAACTGCATAATGCAGTTTTTTTAAATGAAGTCATAGCAGAGCATCCTTTATACATCCAAACTATGTGTTTATTAATCGTGATTGCTGTTTCTATAAAATCTGCTCAATTACCCTTTTCTTCCTGGTTAGCCAGAGCAATGGAAGGACCAACTGTCTCGAGTGCTATTTTTTATGGTTCACTTTCGGTTCATCTGGGTGTTTTTTTACTCATACGAACTTTTCCCCTTTGGAACAACATCCTGCTTATAAAAGTCGTTTTAATCGCAATAGGTTTATTTACAAGTATCATCGCATCAGGCATCGCCAGTGTACAATCCTCTGTAAAAACACAGATTGCCTATTCATCCATAACACAAATCGGTATCATGTTTATTGAAGTGGCATTAGGTTTTCACATACTGGCACTGGTGCATTTTGCGGGAAATGCTTTCCTGCGCACCTATCAGTTACTTGTTTCACCGTCCGTACTGGGTTATCTGATTCACGATATGGTGTTCAGCCATGTTCCTACACAGCATGCTTCAGAAAACACAACCATTGCAAAATTAAAAAACACGATTTTTATATTAAATATCAGAGAATGGAATGTAGATATATTCTTGTATAATTTTTTGTGGAAGCCATTTAAATGGATTGGAAACCGGTTTAATTTTATCGATAAAAGTATTAGTATAGCGATAATCAGTTTGCTATTTCTTACCGGAATCCTGCATATTATTCTGGACGAATTCCTGCCAACTTCTGTAATCTTGTATTTAGATGTACTTTATGCTTTTTTAGCTTTTATATTTATTGTAAAGGCGTTTACAGAAAGAAAAAATGCGATTCGTGCCTGGCTGCATATCATTGGCAGCCAGCTGCTGATAGCACTCGCCATTTCGATGAATGAACACATCGACTTCTTCCATATTTTCTTATACTTAAGCGGCATCCTGGTGGCTGCCATTGTTGGACTTGTTTGTCTATTAAGAATAAAAGCGATAGATAACGACATTTCTTTAAATCAATTTCATGGTTATGCACATGAACAAAAAGGTATTGCTGCACTATTTCTGATATGTTGCCTTGCCTTACTTGGTTTTCCGCTTACACCTACGTTTATTGGCATTGATTTATTATTCACCTACATTCATACACATGAAACATTATTAATCATCTGTATTGCATTAGGATTTATTTTAATTGAAGTGGCGGTTTTAAGAATCTATGCGCGTATCTTTTTAGGACAACACAAAAAAGCGTACCATCC
The DNA here is from genome assembly GCA_016721245.1 of Sphingobacteriales bacterium. Lineage (GTDB taxonomy): Bacteria > Bacteroidota > Bacteroidia > Chitinophagales > JADIYW01 > JADJSS01. The sequence continues at coordinate 201,827 of JADKIQ010000003.1, read as the reverse complement.
GATTGCCTACAGATCATCTTAAGCGAATACTTCCGATACGATACTTGTATTTAAAATTGTTAAGTGGCTATTTATTTCTTATTTTACATGAGAAATAATGTTTATGTTTGAAACTACCAAAAAAATTATACTGCTGATGCTTTCAGCTAACTTTATCATTAGCTGCAGTAAAGAAGAAACAAATACCAATACAGATACTGCATCTGTCATGCTGATTCATGCTTCGCCCGATGCACCTGCTGTAGATATATATAAAGGAACTTCAAAAATCAACAGCTCTTCCATAGTATATGCTGCTGCTCCGACTTATTTTATAGTTAGTACAGGCAATCAGTCTTTTGATATAAAACAAGCAGGTACGGGCGTGTCCCTGTTCTCAACAGCCACCTTACCTTTTACTAAAAATAAAGCTTACAGTGTATTTATAGTAGACTCTGCCGTCAAAGCCTCAGCTATACGTTTTGAAGACAACCTGGTTGCACCAGCAGTTGGTAAAATAAATTTCAGAATGTTACACTTATCTCCAAATACGGCAAATGTAGATTTCATCTTACGTAGCGGAGCCGACTCTATTGCCCTAACGAATAAGGCATTTAAAGAAACAACCGATTTACTTGCCATAGATGGAAAAACATACACAATAAAAGCAAAATTAGCGGGAACGCAAACTGTTGTCGCTTCAGCTTCGGGTATTATCCTGAGCAGCGGAAAAATATACACCCTGTTTCTCAAAGGTTTTTCAGGCGGGACAGGTACAAGTGATGCGGGAATTCAGGTAATTCAATACAATTAATCTTCCTTTTTATTGAGTAGTTCTTCTTTGACTTTAAACATAAATTTTAATACATTTAGGTATGCAAACAATTTTGTCACCGGAAGATTATATTAAAGGCATCCTGCAAAAAGACAGAATTATTTTAAGCAAAGCAATTACCTTAATTGAAAGCACTAAAAAAGAAGACGAGGCTATTGCGGAAACAGTACTGCAAGCCTGCTTAAAAACAAAAAACACCAGTAAACGAATTGCTATCACGGGTTCACCCGGTGCCGGGAAAAGCACCTTCATCAATGCATTCGGAAAATTACTTTTAGACAACAAGAAATCTCTGGCGGTATTAGCAATCGATCCATCCAGCACCATCAGCAAAGGCAGTATTTTGGGCGATAAAACACGCATGGAAGATTTGGTGAGCAATGAACATTGTTTTATCAGACCTACAGCAAGCAACAACCATTTGGGTGGTGTGGGACGCACCACACGAGAAACTATTCTGCTTTGTGAGGCATTCGGTTTTGATTATATTTTTGTGGAAACGGTTGGCGTGGGGCAATCGGAAACACTGGTAAAAAACATGACTGATTTATTTATGCTGTTGCTCTTGCCAAACTCGGGTGATGAATTGCAGGGCATCAAGCGCGGCATTATGGAAATGGCCGATATTATTTTAATCAATAAATCAGATGGAGAAAATAATGTAGCGGCAAAAATCGCAGCCACTCAGGTAAAACATTCTCTGCATTTATTTTCAGCATCGGAAAAAGAATGGATAACACAGGTACTGAATATATCTTCTCTTGAAAAAACAGGACTTGATACACTACAAAAAGAAATCGACAGCTATTTTTTAAAAATGGAATCTACCGGCTTTTTGAAACACAACAGAAATCAGCAGGATTTATTCTGGTTTGAAGAAAGTATTTTACAGGAACTACAGCATTTATTTTCACAAAATACTTCGATACAATCAGTGAAAACATCTTTAAAAGAAAAAATTAAAAACAATGAGATAACAGCTGTAAATGCTGCTAAATTCTTAGTGCAGAAATTTATGGAGAAATAAAATTCTATTTGACGACATCTACGCCGTCTACAAAGAATTTCGTATCGCCCTGCCAAGGCATATTTCTTACTTTCTCTTTGTAATGCAAGCGCAGCATTTGTCCTTCTTTGCTTTTCAGCAAGTTTCCTATGGAATCATCTTTTACAGAAAACTTCCAGATATTATTGGCAATGGTATTACCCGGCAGCGGATTGATGCCGCCCAAGTTTAATTCACCTTCATAGGTTTTGAAAACATAGCCTTTACTGGAAAATTTCATCAGCATGCCGGCACGGCTTCCTTCACTATAAGTATAATTAAAGTACAGATAGATACCTGTTAAAACAAGTACAGACAGTAAAACAAAAAACAGCATTACTTTTCTGAAAAACCTGACAACAGGATGTGTAGTTTTCGCAACAGGTGTTTGTCCGGAAGTATTTACAGGTATTTGCTCTGCCATATCAATAATTTTTACTAAATTAAACATAAATTCTGAAATATATCAGATTAACGATGGAAACAAACGACACCATAGCCTTCAGAAATGAATACCGAAAAGAAGAAATCGGCAGCAATTATTCGGGAAAACTGCACTTTTGGTTTACCACCGTCTGGTGTCTGGCATTGATTATAATCTGTATTTTATTTATTCATCATCCCACCTGGAAAGAGTTGTTGATTGTTCCAATCGGATTCTTATATATCAATTTTGTAGAATATATGGGACATAAGGGACCGATGCATCACAGAAAGGAAAAACTGGACAAAGTATTTAAACGGCACACGATGCAGCATCATCGCTTTTTCACCTACGACAATTTCAGTTTCGACTCTGCGCAGGATGTAAAAGCTGTCTTATTTCCTCCTGTTTTGTTATTGTTTTTCTTCTTTGCTTTTACACTTCCCGTTGCCGCATTGTTTTATTTTATCTGGTCTGAAAATGCGGCTTTACTGTTTGTTGTTACCGTATTTGCTTATTACCTAAATTATGAGTGGCTGCATTTCGCCTATCATTTACCCGAATCGCACTTTGTGGCAAAACTGCCATTTATCAGCACCTTAAGAAGACTGCACCATACGCACCACGATACAAAGCTGATGACGAAATATAATTTCAATATCACCTACCCTATTTTTGATATCCTTTTTGGTACTTATTATAAAGAAAAATAAGTTAAAATCTCTTGTTTTACCGTAAACCTATTTATATTTACGATGTTAGTAAATTCAGTTATCTTTATATTTCATGAAGTCAGTTTATAAAATACTTTTAAGCCTTTGTTTTTTACTTATTGCGATGGAAGGTTTTGCCACACATAACCGTGCCGGTGAAATCACCTATAAACATATTTCAGGCTTTACATACGAATTTACAATTACCACTTATACTAAAGTAAGCGGCGTAAGTGCAGATGCCGACCGTACCCGTTTAGGCATCTCCTGGGGTGATGGAACCTTTGATTCACTGGACAGAACTTCTGAGGTTTTTTTAGCTGCAGATATCAAACAAAATAAATATATCGGGATTCATACCTATTCGGGACCGTTTACGTATATTGTTGGAGTACAGGATCCCAACAGAATCGCCGGGATTATCAATATAAACAATGCAGTAAATACCGAATTTTATATAGAAGATACGGTAAAGATTTTAGACCCGAATATCATTGGTTTTAATAGTTCTCCTCAATTATTAAATCCTCCTATTGAATATGGAAATGTTGATCAGACCTTCATTCACAATCCAAATGCTTTTGACCCGGATGGTGATAGTTTATCATTTTATATTTCTTCTCCGCTAAGAGCGCTTGGCACTCCTGTTGGCGGTTATTCTCCTCCAAACTTAATAAATCCTGGTCCAGACAATCAGATTTCAATTAACCAGCGTACCGGTGAGTTTATCTGGATTACTCCTCAACTAGCCGGTATTTACAATATTGTGATTGTAATTCGTGAATTCAGAAACGGTATTTTAATTGGCACTGTTATTCGCGATTTACAAATTATTATAGATGCAACCAATAATCTTCCTCCTCGCCTCACCGTACCATTGCAAATCTGTAAAGTCATTGGTGATACCATTTCCTTTACGGCAACTGCTTTTGATCCTAATTCACAGGACAAAGTAACGCTGAAAGCTAACGGTGCACCGTTTATTGTAAGCAGCAGCCCAGCTACCTTTACGGCAGGTGTTCCTGCAAATCCGGTGAGTGGGTTGTTTAAGTGGAATACCACCTGCGATCATTTGCTAAAGAATGATTACTTAGTAGTATTTAATGCGGTGGATAATTTTGACAGTCCTCCATTAACAGATTCAAAAACATTATCTATAAAATTACTGGCACCTCCACCGAAGAATTTTACCGCTACTTTAAATGTTATTAATAAAACGGTTACTCTGCGATGGGACAGCTTATACGTTTGCGCAGGCAATGCAAAATTCAGAAGCTTTTCCATTTGGAGAAAGAAAGGTTGTAACAATGCAATAGATACTTGCAGTCCTGATTTAACCGCTTTAGGTTATGAAAGAATCGGCACAACAAACAATTACTCTTTCATCGATAATACTATTAAATCAGGTAATCAATACAGTTACAGAGTCGTAGCTGATTTTGGCGACAGAAGCAACGCAGGATTAATTCTGAACAGGTTTACCGGCTTGGCTTCTATTGAATCTTGTGTAATTATTCCGGCAGATATTCCGGTCATCTATAATGTAGATGTAAGAACAACAGACGAAACTAACGGACTAATTTATGTGGAATGGTCTAAACCTTTTGCAGATAAATTAGATACTATCACCAATCCCGGACCATATGTATTAAAACTGTTTAGAGCAACCGGTTTGGCCGGCACGAATTACACCTTGGTTAAAACCGTTAATGCAGCTACTTTCTCGGCAATTACAGATACTTCGTTTTTAGATAACGGATTAAATACAGTTGCAAATGCCTACAATTACAAACTGGTGTTTTATGCCAGAACAACGGACAGTTTAGGCAGCAGCGAACTTGCTTCATCCGTATTTCTTACCGTTGCACCTGCTTTTGAAGCTCTTAATCTATCCTGGAATTTTAATGTTGCGTGGGTAAATAGTTCTTACGTTATATTCAGAAAACTCCCTGGTGGTTCCACTTTTGATTCACTAACGACCGTTAACACAAAATCATACAGAGATATTAACCTCGAGAACGATAGTTTATATTGCTACAAAATAAAAGCAATCGGCAGTTATTCCATTGTTGGTTTAAAATCACCGCTGATTAATTTCTCGCAGGAAGTTTGTGCACGTCCAAGTGATACCACACTACCTTGTACACCTGTGCTGACTGTAAATAATTTTTGTACGGACAGCAGACTAGATACTTCCGAATATAAAAATTACTTAAGCTGGACCTTCAATCAGACAGGAAATTGTGTTGTAGATGATATAACAAAAATCAGAATTTTCTACGCAAAGACATCTGCTGATACATTGAAGCAGATTGACAGTATTTCAGGAAGTGTATTTAATAACTACACACATATTTTAAACAGCAGAAGTTTAGCCGCATGCTATGCTGTACAGGCAATTCGCAAAAACGGAAATGCAAGTATCCTGTCCGATAAGGTATGTGTGGACAATTGCCCAATATACAATTTACCAAATACATTTACGCCAAATAATAATGGCCAGAATGATTTATATACTCCAATCTATCCATATCGTTTTGTAGAAAAAATAGACATGAAAATTTACAACCGCTGGGGAAATCTGGTTTTTGAGACGACCAATCCGGATATCAACTGGAACGGAAATGATTACAAAACCGGCAAGCCTTTATTTACCGGCGTTTACTATTATCTTTGCGATGTTTACTACCAAACAATTGATGGTATACAAAAAACATCAAAACCGCTGAGCGGATACATTCACTTATTCAGAGAGTAATATGTTTACAGGAATTGTTGAAGAAATAGGAGAAATTACCGCTGTCAAAAAAGACGGCACGAATGTACATTTTACGGTTAAGAGCAAACTTTCTAAATCTTTAAAAATAGATCAGAGCGTATCTCATAATGGTGTATGTTTAACGGTCGTAAAAAAAGATGCTGCTTCACATACCGTTACGGCAATTAAAGAGACATTAGACATTACTACTTTATCACAATTAAAAAAAGGAAGTAAAGTAAATCTGGAAAGAGCTATGCAGACAAGTGCGCGCCTTGACGGACATATGGTACAGGGACATGTAGACCAAACGGCTATAGTTACAAAAATAGAAGCGCAGAATGGTAGTTGGAATTTTCATTTTGAGTTTGACAAGAAACCGCATTTTTCATTGGTAAATAAAGGCTCTGTTTGTATTGACGGCACCAGTCTGACCGTTGTAAAATCTAAAGGAAAAAACTTTTCCGTTTCTATTATTCCCTATACGTTTGAGCATACTATCTTTTCCGGATATAAAACAGGGACGCAGGTAAACATAGAGTTTGATATCATTGGCAAATATGTGGAACGGCTGATGAAGCTGCATAAATAAACGACCAAAAACTATTCTATGAAGATTAAAAAATTCACCTGCATGCAGTGCGGTGCGCCTAAAATCAATCCGTATCTCTCACCTTATATTGTTTGCGATTTCTGCGGTTCATTTACAGATGTAGATTTTGCCGTTGGCCTGGAAGCATGGAACAAAGACCCGAAACGTACAGAAAAATACAGCATGGCAAAAATTGAGTTTGAACAAAAACTGGCTCAGCTTTTAGGAAAGGGTGATAAAGAAAATTATCAGAAAGTACAACATGCATACTGGGATTTGTATTATAAAATATATCCCGAATATTTACCGCCTTCTGTAAATACTGAAGAAAAATACAACTTGTATTTAGACGTGTGTGCAATTTCAAGTGCGGAATATGCATTTGATGAATCTTGGGCAAAAAAAGCCGGAGAACAAGCCTTATTGCAGCAAGCAGTTACCTATTATGCAAAAGATGGAAAAACGTATGCAGATAGTGTCGCCTTTTTTAAGCTGGCTGATTTTTTCATCGGATACATAAAGGACTCTTTTAAAGATTTTTATGACAATCCGAAATATTATATCATGCATGAATTGCTGCCACCTGATGTGCATTTGAAAATGAAACTATCCATGTTTGTACAGGCGTGGATTCCATATCTTACTGAGCAAGACGAAAAAAAACTGTTAACGCAAACAAATTTCAACACAGAATATACCGACGTAGTATTACCCGAAGGCGACAAACAATCTTGTCAGCACTGTCACCATACTTTATTTGTGCCTAAAGGCTCTTATAAAGTTTACTGTGAACATTGTCATAAAATCAATTCCATAAAAACAGTATTTAACTGCACTGCATGTGGCAATGAAAATACGGTTCCAGATAATCCCGCAAAGCCGGTTAACTGCAGCAGTTGCGGCACAGAGAATAGACTTATTCAGGGTTGGTTTTAATTTTACGTACTGAATTAAAATTAAAAAGGTTCACTCTTACGAGTGAACCTGCTATAAATAATTCAAATGGCTAGTTACAAGTCAATTCTCAATGTTTGGTAAGATTCACCATGTTGTGTGATATCCAGACCTAATTCTTCTTCTTCTTTTGTTACACGCATTGGCTCAATCATATTAGCAATATAATAAAGCGCATAAGAACCGATGAATGTAAATGCTGCAATACCTACTAATCCAATCATGTGGTGTGTAAATGTTTTATATTGTCCGTATGCCAAACCCCAGTCAGTAATACCGGTTCCATAATCTGCTGCAAAAATACCAGTCATAATCATACCAACCATACCACCTACGCCATGACAAGGGAATACATCTAAAGTATCATCTAATGTAGATTTATTTTTGAAGTGAACAGCCATATTACTGCAAACTGCTGCGATAGCACCTATAGCAATACTCTCTCCTACATTTACAAAACCGCAGGCAGGTGTTATGGCAACTAAACCAACTACTGCACCAATACATGCACCAATTGATGAAATCTTATGGCCACGCATTGCATCCATTAAAACCCATGCAACCATAGCTGCTGCAGCTGCTGTATTAGTAGTAGCAAAAGCGTTTACTGCTTTTGCGTTTACTCCAAGCGCGGAACCTGCATTGAAACCAAACCAACCAAACCATAATAAACCAGTACCAATAATCACATAAGGTACATTAGCAAATTCATGTGTACGCTCACTTTCTGTTCTTGGTCCCATAAATAAAGCACCAGCCAATGCAGCAAAACCTGCACTCATGTGAACGACCGTTCCGCCGGCAAAATCTAAAATACCATAGTTAAACAGCAATCCTTTTGGATGCCAAGTCATGTGGCAAATAGGTGCATAAATCACCACAAAAAATAAAAAAATAAAAATCAGGTATCCTGAAAATTTTACACGTTGTGCAAATGAACCGGTAATTAACGCCGGTGTAATAATTGCAAATTTCAATTGAAACATAGCAAAAATAATAAGTGGCAAGCCAGCCATAGACGGAGCAACGCCGAATAATTCCATTTTTTCTGTTGCAGCATGAAGTGTTACATTTTTAAACATAAAGAATGTCATTGGATTTCCAATAATACCCAATCCGCCTAAATCATCTCCAAAACACAAACTAAATCCAAATGCTACCCATATAACACTCATAAAACCTAAACAAATTACACTTTGAAATACTGTAGAAATGATGTTTTTTCGGTTTGCCATACCACCATAAAAAAAACCTAATGCTGGTGTCATAATTAATACAAGAGCTGAAGCGATTAACATCCAAGCTGTATCACTTGCATTAAAACCACCGGCACTATTACCTGTGAGAACTTGTCCGGGATTGAACGCTCCTGCAATTACCAATCCTAAGAAGATGATTGCCGGGAGTAAATACTTTTTACGCATTGCCATAGTTTAAAAATTTAGTTGGTTAAAAATCTATTTCGCTAAGTAATTGAATAATTTTTAAATATTTTAACTAAAAAGTATAGCTTAATGGTAATTTAACGAAAAATAATTCACATTTTTATTTTTATAATGTTTTTAATGTTCGAAAAATTGAGACTATATATTGATTAGCATACAGTTATGTTAAAATAAATTAAATAGAAATTAAAGTATCAGAAGGTTTCTGAAATTAAATGACAAACATTTTTGGTAAACCAAGCGAAATAGTTGCGTAACAAACAGGGTTTTAATACCCCAATACTTTCAACATGGCATCTGCGCCTTGCTCTTCAGCGAATACCTCGTAGGTAAGTTTACCGTTGGCATCTTTGTCAATAATTATTTTTTTAGGAGAAGGAATCAGACAATGCTTGGTGCCACCATATCCGCTCAAAGAATCCTGATAAGCGCCGGTATGGAAAAATCCGATGTACAATTTCTGGTCGCCGATAATTTTCGGCATGTACACCTGATTAATATCTACTTCCGAGTTATAATAATCACTTACATCACAACTCAATCCTCCGATAATCGTTCGCTGGTACGCCTGATTCCAGTTGTTGATGGGCAGCAAAATAAAGCGCTGGTTCATGCCCCAGATATCCGGAATGGTAGTCATTAAGGAGCCGTTGATCATGTACCATAGCTCACTGTCATTTTGTTTCTTCTGGCCAATTACTTCAAAAATGGTACAACCACTCTCGCCTACCGTAAAGTTACCAAACTCCGTATAAATATTGGGATGATCGATTTCCGCTTCGTCGCAGAAGTTTTTGATTTTAGTAACAATCTCTTCTATCAGATAAGCATAATCATATTTAGAACCTAAAGAGTAACGAATAGGCATACCACCGCCGATATTGATGCTGTTTAATTCAGGACAAACCTGTTTTAAATCCACATACATGCTTAAACACTTATTCAGCTCACTCCAGTAATAGGCAGAGTCTTTAATTCCGGAATCAATGAAAAAGTGCAGCATGCGTAATTTCACATTTGCACGAGGCTTTATTTTTTCTATGTAAAATGGAATTACGTCGCGTTGACGAATCCCTAATCGTGACGTGTAAAACTGATATTTAGGTTCTTCTTCCGCAGCTATGCGCACACCTATATTCAAATCTTTTTCGAAATTCTGGTACGCTTCAAACTCGTCCATATTATCCAAAACCGGCACCACATTCGAAAAACCATCTTTCACTAAACTCAATAAAGAATCTGTATATTTCTTTGGTTTGAAGCCATTGCAGATGATTCTGATTTTTTTGTCAATTTTCTTCTTCTTGTGCAAAGAACGAATCAAATCAATATCGTAAGCACTCGATGTTTCCAGTTGCGCGTTATTCTTCAACACTTCATCCAGGACATGAGAGAAGTGATTACTTTTAGTACAATAGCAGTAATAATAATGCCCGTTATAGCCCACGCTCTCAAATGCTTCCTGAAACCAGCGGCGTGCACGATTGATATTTTCACCAATTTTTGGCAAATACGTAATCTTCAAGGGAGCACCATGCTGTTCAATCACATGTTTTAAATCAATTTTATGGAAACGCAGCCAGTTATCTTCCAAATCAAATCCATCTTGTGGAAAATAATAGGTCTGTTCTATAAGGTCAATATAACGGTCTCTCATCGTAAATTACAGAGTTAATGAATTGTTGAATTACTGAATTTTCATTATCACCTCAAAAGTAATAACTTTGAACGATATAATTTTGTTTTTAGGATGAACATATTTCAAGAAATACAGCAACAGGTACAACAGGCATTTCCGGCTCTTTTTGGCAGCGAAGTGGAATTAAATAAGATAACCATCAATGAAACTCCCAAAGAGTTCAGCGGCGACATTACGCTGGTGGTATTTCCTTTATTAAAACTCACTAAAAAAAATCCCGAAGAATCTGCAAAAACAATCGGAGAATATCTGGTGGCGAATAATAAGAATGTAGCAGAATATAACATCATCAAAGGTTTTTTGAATTTAGAAATTAAGAATGAATATTGGGTTGATTATGCAATAAACTGTCGACAGTCGACGGTCGACAGTCGACAGAAAGAAACCATCCTCATAGAATACTCCTCTCCTAATACCAACAAACCTTTGCATTTAGGGCATGTCAGAAATAATGTGTTGGGATTTGCATTAGCTGGTATATACAAAGCCAACGGACATGAAGTAATCAAAGCAAATTTAATCAACGACAGAGGGATTCATATTTGCAAAAGCATGCTGGCCTGGCAGAAATTCGGAAACGGTGAAACACCGGAGAGTACCGGTTTGAAAGGTGATAAACTCGTGGGCAAGTATTATGTGGAATTTGACAAGCATTACAAAAAAGAAATTGAAGAGTTAATTGCTCAAGGAAAAACAAAAGAAGAAGCGGAAAAACAAGCTCCTCTTTTGCTGGAAGCGCAGGAAATGCTGCTAAAATGGGAAAACGGAGATGCCGAAACTATTGAACTCTGGAAAACGATGAACTCCTGGGTATATGCAGGGTTTGAGGTAACCTATAAAAACCTGGGTGTTGACTTTGATAAATTTTACTACGAATCCGACACGTATTTATTAGGAAAAGATATTGTGGAAGAAGGATTACAGAGCAATGTTTTTTTCAAAAAAGAAGACGGCAGTGTCTGGATTGATTTAACGGCGGATGGCTTAGATCAAAAAATAGTCTTACGTGCAGATGGCACTTCTGTTTACATCACACAGGATATCGGTACGGCAGATTTAAAGTACAAAGACTTCAAAATGGATCAATCCATTTATGTGGTGGGCAACGAACAGGATTATCATTTCAAAGTGCTCAAGTTAATCTTACAGAAACTGGGCAAACCTTACGCCAATGGCATTCAGCATTTTTCTTACGGTATGGTGGATTTACCGAGCGGTAAAATGAAATCGCGTGAAGGCACCGTAGTGGATGCAAAAGTATCGACCTGCACGGTTACACAGGACCATTTGTGCAATACACGTATGCACGTACAAGAAGTATCTTACGCAAGAGTCAGGAAGCAGGGACCATGAACAAAGACTTAAATGCTGAATACAAACTTCATCCGACAGAAAAAGAATTGGTTAAGACTTTATACAAGTACCCAATCATATTGGCAGACAGCTGCAAGGAAATGAATCCGGCGAAATTAATTGACTATTCGTACGAGGTTGCAAAAACTTATAATAAATTTTACAATGATTGTTCTATCTTAGCCGCTGAAAGAGAAGAAGAGAAACATTTCCGCTTGTTACTAACCGAACAAACAGGAAATATTATCAAACAAAGTTTTGAAATTGTCGGAATTGATGTACCTGAAAGAATGTAAAAAAGAGTAGTAAGTAGAAAGTAGTAAGTAATAAGGTTACTTATACTTAATAAACTTCCTGAAAAAACAATTTAAAAAGACAGGCTAAATTCAAAAAAAACCTATACCTTATCACATATAACTTATTACTAAAACATGGAATTATATTTAAAAAAAGTAAGAGGAAAAGGCAGAGGTGTTTTCTGCACTATTGATTTAAATGAAGGTGACATCATTGAAGTATGTCCTGTTATTGTTTGCCCTCCAAAAGACTGCAAACATCTGGACAAAACGACTTTGTATCATTATTATTTTCAGTGGGGAAATGACGGAAAAAGTGCCGGTGTTGTTTGCGGTTACGGGCCTATGTACAATCACTCCTACAACCCGAATGCGATTTATGAAACTTTCTACGAGAAACATATTTTCAGAGTGAAAGCGCGTCGTTTTATCAAGGCAAATACAGAAATCACCATCAACTATAATTTTTATCCGGATGAGCAGACACCTGTCTGGTTTGATTTGGAAAAATCCAAAACGGATGATAAAAAAAGACAGCACATGGCTGGCAAAAAGGCAACAAAAAAAGTAGCAGAGAAAGCAGAGGAGAAAGTGGCAAAAAAGGCGGCAAAAAAATAAGCACCTCATCTTTTTACAAAATATACCCAAAAAGCGCACCGGAATCCGGTGCGCTTTTTTAAATAATCCAAAATTTAACTTTTACAATTTGTATTTTAGCAGTTCACCTTTTTAGATGAAACCTTTCTTACTGACAATTCCTTTTTTATTTCTTTTCATTTTTGAAAGCAATCATTGCTTTGCCCAAAATCAGTTTATTTTAAAAGGTAAAATCACAGAACAAAAAACGAAAGAACTTATCCCGTTCGCTAATCTATTCGATTCTACCTATAATATACACGCCACTTCAGATATGGACGGCAATTTTGAATTACAGTTAAAAGAAGGTATTTATCATTTTGAAATTTCCAGTGTCGGCTATCAGACTATTTACAAAGAAATAAATCTCACACAAAATATAGAACTGGTGTTGCAACTACAGCAAGATGTTCGCCTGGAGGAAGTAACGGTAACCTCTGAAAAACTGAGCAAAACTGCGGAAATGAATACCTCCGGCATGACGACCTTGACAAGCACCAGTGTGGAACGCTTACCTGCATTTCTCGGAGAAAAAGATATAATGAAAGCCATTTTGCTGACGCCGGGCATACAAAGCGGGCAGGAAGGCGCACGTGGAATTTTTGTACGTGGCGGCAGTCCCGACCAAAATCTGATTTTATTCCACAACGCGCCTGTTTACAATGCATCTCACATTTACGGTTTTCTGTCGGTGTTTACGACTGAATCACTGAATAAGATGGATATTTACAAATCGTACATTCCCGTTCAATACGGCGGACGCTTATCCTCTGTGATAAACATAGAACCAAATTTTGGAAATACGGATCACTGGAAAGGTAGTTACAGCATCAGTTTTATTACTTCAAAATTTCATATTGAAGGTCCGTTGAAAAAAGAAAGAACGTCCATGAGTTTTACCATCCGTGATTGTCATGCAGGATTTTTCACAGAACCTATATCCGGTATGCAATACAAAAAAAGAGGACAGGAAGGCACCTTGAAATATTTCTTTTACGATATAAACGGAGCTATTCAACATAAAGTCAATGACAAGAATACCTTATCCTGGAGTTTTTATGCAGGAAGTGATTTGTTTACTTTTGGAGAAACGAGAGACTATCCGAAACCTACTAATTATTACAAGGAAGGCACCAAACGGAAGCTGGTCTGGATGAATATTGCCAATACGTTGGAATGGAAGACAAAACTAAAAAAAGCAACCATCACCAACTTCTATAATTTCAGTTTTTACAAACTGGACTCGCGTCAGATGCTGGCAACCACCTTCCGGGATTATTCAAGATTCACTAATGAGATCAACACCACTCAATACAATACCTTATCCAAAATAAGTGAACACGGCTGGCAGACAGTTGTAGAACAAAGCATAAATAAAAACCATCATTTTAATTACGGCATCAAACTAAGTGAACGCACATTCAGCATAAACGATGTAAACGTAACTTTAAAGGATAGCACCAATACTATTTATCTGAAAGACAAAAGCAGTAATCCAAAAGTACCAACGCTGGATTTTTATTCGTTTGTCGATTATTCTTTTACCTGGAAAGAAAAAATTGAATTAAATGCGGGTGCGCAATTATTCGTTTATCATGCAAAGGGGAAAACATTTTTTTATCCGCAACCGAGAGCAGAAATTATTTATCATCCTATAAAAGGCATGAGCATCCGTGGAGCTGTTGTGCAAACCGTACAGCCCATGCATCTCTTAACCAACAACACGGGAGATATCCTGAACGACGTGTGGGTGCCAGCCACCGCAAAAGTAGAACCTGAAACAGGTTGGCAATATTCGGGCGGTATTCAATACGACCATCCGAAAGGCTATACAGCGAGTATTGATGCCTACTATAAAAGTATGCACCATTTATCGGAATACAAATACGGTACTACTTTTATTTTAGATAAAATTGCCTGGGACGACCAGTTGCTAAACAGCGGAACGGGCAAAGCATATGGTATGGAACTTTTCTTTGCCAAAACAAAAGGTCAGTTTACGGCATGGTTTAAATATAACTTAGGCTGGAGCACCAGACAATATCCGGAACTTAACGAAGGAAAAACGTTTTATTATAAATACGACAGACGCCACGATGTTTCTATCGTTTTACAATACAAATTAAAAAAACATTTTGACTTTACAGTGGCATGGACCTATGGTACCGGATGGCGGATGACAACGCCTAATTCACAGTATGCAAGTGACAACACTTTATACAACTATGACAAAGCCAATGAACCATTAGTTGGCAATCAGAATTTTATAACTTACTGGAATGATCGTAATAACTACGTTTTGCCGGCATATCATCATCTGGATATCGGCATGAATTACACGAAGAAAGCCAAACGTGTAACACATCAGATGAATGTAAGCATCTACAACGTGTATAACCATATGAATATTTTTACCGTATATCGTGCATCAGAACAAGATAATAACGGAAATAGATTCAGGAAGTATAAACAACTCAGCATGTTTCCGATAATACCATCTATCGGATATACGGTAACATTTGAAAAGATAAAAAAATAAGTGTGGATGAAATTAAGTATGCAACATAACAATTATTCAATTCATTATTTTATGAAGGCAATGCTTGCATTATTAATTTCATTTACATTACTATTTGTTTTTACTTCCTGCGAAAAAGATTTAAAACTGAAGTACAATAACAATGAGATTAAGCAGGTAATCATTGCCAATTTATATCCGGGCAGTTATTTAAACATCAATATCAGTAAAAGCAAAAGACCGGATGATTTTTCCTCCGTTGAGTTTTTGCAGAATTGCAAAGTAGATCTTTATGAAAACGATATTTTCAAAGAAACTATCCCGTTTATTTTAAAAGATACCTTATCCGGATTGGGTTATTATACCTCCACGTTTAAGCTGCAACAAAACAAAACCTATAAGATTATTTCAACACATGCCGAATTAGGAACTGCAGAGGCGACAGAATATTTGCCCTCGAATCCGGCAATCGTAAATTATGCATTATTGCAGCATGCTGATTCTGCACATCCTAACATACCGGGACAGTATATTCTTGCGTTTCAGGACAGTGCACAGTTTAACAACTATTACTTTCTTTCGACATACTACAGGATTTCAAAACCCACTATTAATGATGCCGGCGATACCATTTACAAATATGATTACATTGGTGTTCCGTCTTACACCCCGGATATTCCGAACCCCGGAAATTTTGCGCGTTCTTATACTACTGATATTAATTTCGACGGACAGCTGACTTCTTTTACGGTTAATTTTCCGAGCCAGTATAACAATGTATACAAAGAAATCTTGCTGGTTATTGAACTTTCCAATACGGGAAAAAACTTTTACGACTGGAATGTACAGCAATTGCGTTTAGGCACCGATTATCTGAATGAAGGACAACTGGAGCGCCTCAACCTGAAAAGCAATATTATAAACGGTTACGGGCATTTCACCGCCAATAGCAGTGTCTACATTGGAATCCCCATAAAATAAAAAACGCCCGCTGATAGCGGACGATAAATTTTTCTAAAGATGTTGTTGATTCAAAAATTAATATTCATCTTCATTGAATAAGAAATCTTCTTTGGTTGGATATTCCGGCCAGATGTCTTCTATACTTTCATATAACTCTTCATCATCATCCAACTCCTGCAAGTTTTCAATTACTTCTAAAGGTGCACCTGTTCTGATGGCAAAATCAATCAATTCATCTTTTGAAGCCGGCCATGGTGCTTCTTCCAGATACGATGCTAATTCTAATGTCCAATACATATTCTTGTTCGTTTATTTTTTAGTGGTTAATTTCCTTAAGGACTGCAAATATATACCTAAAAATTAAAAATCAAAGCAAAAAGTGAAATACTTCTTATACACTGATTATCAATGGCTTTTCCACACAATTTCAGGTTCATTCGCATCATGCGCAAATTTTCTTGCCAGTACGAATAAAAAATCTGACAAACGATTCAGGTATTGTATCAGAATCGGTTCAATTTTATCGTTTTCTGACAGGCGTACCACACATCGCTCAGCCCGTCTGCAAACCGTTCTCGCCACATGACAAACGGACGCAGCCTTGTTACCGCCCGGCAAAATAAAGAACTTTAACTCCGGCAAAGTCTCATTCATTTTATCGATGTACTGCTCTAATAACGTAATTGCCGTGTCCGGTATTTCAGGCAATACTAAATTTTTCTTTCCCGGCTCTGCAGCGAGGTGAGTGCCGATATCAAACAAGCGGCTTTGAATCCCCTGCATTAAGTCGCTGTATTCCTTTTCTTCCAGATATGTGGCGGCCAGTCCCAGAAAAGAATTCAATTCATCCACTGTTCCGTATGCCTCAATTCTCAACTCTGCCTTTGACAAACGAAGACCGCCGTATAATGCAGTGGTGCCTTTATCACCTGTCTTGGTATATATCTTCATAAGCTTATTTCATGTTTAACATACAATGTACGATACCTGTTTAATTTTTTCAATAAATTTTTTAAACAAAAAACCTCTCCAAATGGAGAGGCTTTATAAATATGCAGAAAGGAATTATTTTCCTTGTGCTTGTTTTTTCATAGCTTCTTCAATCATTTTCTGCATTGCTGCCTGATCTCCGCCTTGTTGTGGTTTTGGAGCTTCTATGCTTTTCAATTCCACTTCAAATATCAATGTTTCATTCGGGCCAATACCAGCTTGTTGCTGACCTTGCGCACCATATGCTAATTTACCTGGTACATACAATTTGTATTTTGAACCAACGGTCATTAACTGTAAGCCTTCAGACCAACCTGGTATAACACCGTTTAACGGGAATGTAGCCGGCTCACCACGTTTAATGGAGCTGTCAAATATAGTTCCGTCAACCAGTGTACCTGTATAATCTACCTTCACCACATCTGAAAGTTTTGGTTTTGGTCCTGTTCCTTCAGAAATTACTTCATATTGCAAACCGCTGGCAGTTGTTTTAACACCCGGTTTCTTTGCATTTTCTTCAAAGAATTTTTTTCCTTTGGTTTCGTTTTCCTGCATCATAGCATATGCCTGCGGATTGAAATGTTTCATTAACACACCTGTAAGTGTATCGCCGCTGAATAATAATTTTTTGCCGTTTAACGCTTCATAGATACCACGAGCTAAAGCATCGATATTCAAGGTGCTGTCTAAGCCGTTTTGCTTAAGATTGTCGCCCATTTGTACTCCGATTGCATAAGAAACAGAATCCATTTCTTTTTTAGGAGTAACATCTACAAAACCATTTTTAGGTTTACATGCCGTCATTAACGTTACAACAGAAACGATAATTAATGTAAAGGTGTGTTTATTCATTTTAAAAAATTTATTGATGAGTATATTGGTTTATTTTATTGACCTTCTAATTTAAGATTACTTGGTGCTTGCGGCACCTGTGGTGCCGGTTTTTCAACTTTCAGTAATTCTACTTCAAATATCAGTGTTTCGTTTGGTCCGATACCAGCTTGTTGAACACCTTGTTCTCCGTAAGCTAAGTTACCCGGAATATAGAATTTGTATTTTGATCCAACTGACATCAGCTGTAACCCTTCCGTCCAGCCTTTAATTACCTGATTTAACGGGAACGTTACCGGCTCACCTCCTATGGAACTGTCGAATACTTTTCCGCTTACCAATGTACCGGTGTAATGTACCGTAACTTTATCGGTTGCTATTGGTTTAATGCCCGTAGTATCTTTCAATATTTGATATTTCAATCCGCTGGCAGTAGTTTTTATAGCCGGATTTGCTGCTAAATCATCGAAGAATTTTTTCGCTTTCGTTTCTTCTTCCGCTTTCTTTTGTGCTTGTTTTTCTGAGAAATAAGCTTGTGCAAACATCATCGCTACCTGCGGGTCAATTTTCGGTGTTGTGCTTTTTAAGGCATCTGCCAGTCCTTTTTCTAAAGCAATAGGATTAATATCACTTGCACCGTTTTTCACCATATCCGCACCTATCTGCATACCAATGAAGTAAGAGACGGTGTCTACTTTATTTTTAAACTCGATAGTATCTTTAACAACGGCAAGAGCTGTAGTTGCAACGGTTGCTGCAGTATCTTTTTTAGGTTTCTTAGGCTTTGCTGTTGCCATGGAAATAAAAACCAGCGCAATTATAAAAGTGGAAATAATTTGTTTCATGTAATTTGAAATTTGAAGTGCAAAAATAAGGTATTCGCACCTATAAATGTGCATATTAACTATTTTTAATAGTGCTTTTTAAACCGATTCTGACAATTTTTTCATTATTGGATACCAATCAACGCCGCCACGGTCTTTGCCCAGCCGGATGATAATGACGTTTTTGGTTTCATTTATGAGCATAATCTGCCCGTTAAAGCCAGCTGCATAATACACATCGCTGTTCTCATCATCTATGGAATAATACCAGCCCATGCAATATTTATCGTCTTCCTTACAGCGATGCAAGGTGTCATCGCAGTAATTAAACCAGTTTTTAGGTAATAATTGCTTCTTCATAAACTTGCCGTCGTGCAGAATCATCGTCCCAAATTTTGCCAGATCGCGTGCCGACATATTTAACCCTCCGTAATACTTCGGGTTTCTTGTTATCCGGCTGTCGAGTGCCCAGTAAGCAGTATCCTGCATACCCAGCTTATTCCATAATCTGTCATAGAAATAATCCAGGATTTTTTTATTGCCCAATGATTTCTTGATACACTCCCCTAAAATCTGCGTGTCAATGGATTTGTATTTGAATTGTTTGCCTGGCAAAGAGTCAAACTTTGCTCCATAGATAGAACGCGTCAGATTCTTGTTGTAATAATACTGCAGCGTTTGAAAAATCTTTCCGTATTCGTCATAGTTCAGTCCCGATTCCATTTGTGTAAGATGGCGAAGAGTCAGCTGCTGAAATTGCTTATCGGGTAAATCCGTAAAATAATTGGTTACCGGTGTTTCCACATCCGCAATATATTTATCCTGAATGGCCATGCCGAGCAGTGCGGTTACAAAAACTTTTGTGACAGAGAATAACTGTGTGTTTTCTCCTTCTTTGATACCATTGAGGTAGCGCTTAAAAATAAGCGTATCATTTTTTAAAACGAGAAAGGAAGTAGTACTGGTATTTTGCAGAAAGAAATCAGGATACTGATACACTGCTGCCGATGCACTATCCAGCCATAAAGATAACTCAGGCAAGGCTGTTTGCTTTTCGGGCAAACTATATGGTTTTTCTGATTTCTTTAGTAACGCAGTAGTATAGAATTTACCGTCGAAGATAGATGGCACCCGCAAGGTTTCATTATAGGTCAGGACAATAAAACTCAATAAAAGAATTACGATGACTGTAAAAATCTTACCGAGGGTTATTTTCTTCTTCATAAAGCGGGCCGCAGCCTGTTATTGTTTTTTTGTATTGATGGATATATTAAAATAAACTCCCGCATTCAGATGTATATTACTGAAAGATGTTTTCTGATACGTTTCTCTCTGGAAAATATCACTGTAATCTTTTTTCTTATACTGCAGAAAATCATAATCAAATCCAAGACTGAATCCTGCTTTGCGTTTTATTAAATAACGAATCTGCAAATCGGTGCCGAAATAAAATTTCTTTCCTTTTCCGCTGTCGTAATAATCATCAGCTGAGTAACCGCCAATACGAACGGACGGGTGAATCTGCAATGCTTTATTTTTCAGAAATTCAAATACATATCCGAATTGTGCGGACACAATAAAAAACATAGAATTTGTTTTGGATAACAGATTACCCAGATTCGGGTCTTTCTTATATTTTTTTACGGTGAAGAACTGATAATTCATCCCAACAAATAACCCTTTCCAGAAATTGCCCTGAATACTGAACTGAAAGTTGCCGGAACGGTAGGCTTTTGACAAATTACTTTTGGTATTTCTTTCCGTCCATACCGGCGAGGAATCTTTCACAGGGTAATAGGCACCACGAAATACATCTGTTTCCGTAACAACAGGATTCAAAAATGAATAATTTATACCTAACAGAATGCGTACCCTGTCCACAGTAAATTTTTTCTTTTGCACCGGAAGCACAGTTTGCATGGTCATTACCGGTTCACTTGTCACGGCATTAATCACCGGTGCTGATGAAACATCTGTCTGGATTGACATCTTTGCTGTATCCGTACTGAGCATGCTATCCTGCATAACAGGAATAGTATCTTCTGCATAGGAAACTAAGCTGAAAAGAAAGCAAAACAGAAACAGGATGGACTTCATATCTGCAAAAATAAAAAATCCCGACCAATAGTCGGGATTTAATTTTAGCATTCACAAAATTAATCTTTCACAAATTTAGAAAGGTATTTATCTCCGCTTGTGGTATTTTGTAAATTAATGATATACATTCCTTTTGCATACTGAACCGCATCAATTACAATTGTATTTAAGCCTGTATTGAACTCGTAGGTATTATTGTACATATTTTGTCCAACGGTATTAAACACATCTAAATTAACTCTTTGAGCTGCCCCGGATTGATAAACCACATTTACCTTATCATTGGTAGGATTAGGATATATTGCTACAATACCATCTGAAGGTGCAGCAATTTCTGTAACTTTTATAGTTATTATTTCAGAATATTTAAACTGACCATCTCTGTCTATCATTTTTAGTCTGTAGTAATTATTTCCAATTACCGGATGTAAATCATTTAGTGTGTAATTGCGAGGTATGCTGCTGTTGCCTGCAGCCGGACGTTCACCTAAATAATCGAAATGTACCGCATCTATACTTTTTTCCACCACAAATTTCAATGAATTTAATTCGGATGCTGTCGTCCAGTTCAGCACATTGATACTTCCGTTATTATATCCTGTAAATGTGGTTAATTCTACCGGCAGTATTGCCGTTGGGTTTGTAGTGGAAATCGAGATGGAACCGTGATCTATAGGGTTTACATCTGTTACAATTGTAGAAGCCAAACAAGCTGTCAGGAATTCATTAGAATTTATTTGTATGACATAAGAATGATTTGGTTTTAAGTTCGTATATGTTCTGATAAATCCGGTTAATGCACCATTACAAACATCTGTTGTATAACAGTCAATTACATTTTCTGGGTTACCATCACATGGAGTATTGTCTTCAAAAATACTTACCGTAACACCTGCTCTGTCGCAATCTACACCTGCTATACCATTACAGCCTGTAGAAGTACCGAAAAGTCCTGAAAGCTGTACATTCATAAACCCGAAGAAAGTAATTGTTAAACCATCCGCCAATTCTGCAGGGGTTAAACCATAAGTTCCAAATGCATAATAAACAGAGTGAGCTGCCACCTGATTGTCATTACAATCGGGATAACTGTTACCAACAGGCTCTGATGAAGAACCATTTAAATCCCAGCAATACTCTGTATTTAATACCATATTAGTGGCAGAAGCACAGGCATCTGAAGAGCAAATCTGAGTAATACAAATTCCAAACGTTTCATTATTCCAGGTACCATCAGCATCAGAAACTTTTACATAATAAGTGGCACCGGGCACCGGTGTAAATGTTTTTTGTATGTCAACACCAATTTGCTCACCATTATGACTGCAAGTTACCAGTGTTAAAGATGGATTAGGGCAAAGACCACCTGTTTGTCGGAAAATTTCAATATTTAAATCTGTTGGTGAGAAAGGATTAGATGTATTATTTTCACCCTGAACTAAAACGGTATTCGTATTTCCAGCAGGAACAGTAAATGTATACCATTGATCTCCGCTGCAATAAGATTGTCCGCAATTCTGATTCCATGTTGCAGGACTTGTTGTTGCATTTCTGATAAAAGATGCGTTGGTTGTCATTGTATTATCACTGCATGCTGTTGTTCCTATTGGTAATGTGATGGCACCGCAAGGTTCATCATTAGCAGGTGCGGTAAAGTTTGTACCCGGACACTGATAATATCCGTTTTTTACATCTATCGAAAATTTGCCGTACTGATCAAGCGGTGAATCCCAGCCATCTATCTGTACATAATAAACATGTCCCGGCACTAAACAATCCGTTGTTAATGTTTCATCCTTATTTATTAAATCAGGAAGGAAAGAACTTGTACCATCCACATATTCTAATTGTCCAAAGTTACAGGTTGTTGCGCCAGTTGTTGAATGATACAGTTTGAAAGTAGGAATCATATCATTCACGTTGCTTGTTGTTGACGGATCATTTCCATTTACCGTTATGGTTACCGCCCCTGAAGTTGGTGCAGTGAAATAATACCATACCGTTTCATCATTTGAACTAACCCCTGGCTCGCCACTTTGTACATTTGCACAGGTATTATTGGTCTCTACAGAGTTAAATGGTAAATTAAGAGAACCGGCACAAGTATTGGGAACAGTACCTAAATTATATGCGGCATTTGCTGGTGATGCATTACATAAATCATTATGAACGGCACCACTAGCCGTATTTTTCCTGATGGTTAAATCCCATTCGCCTTTTGCTAATTGTGCGAAAGTCTGATCGGTAATATCTTCCCCATCAACCTGAATTAAATATTCTGTGTTTAAATCCAGACACCTGTATGTAAAATCAGTATAAATACCCGGTATCTGTACATCCGAAGTAACTAAAGTAAGATTACCCGGAGCATAATTGTAAGCAGCTGTATTCTTTTTGTATAGGTTTGCTTTTATTATAATTGCCGGATCACCGCCCAGTACTGTATTATTGGTGAAATCAAGTACATAATCTCCCGGAGTCGCGTCAGTTCTGAATCTGTACCAGACTGTTTCATCTGCTCCATTTAAATTATCTGCAATACTATAATCAACGTCAGGTTCACCCAATTCATCTGTAGCACAATAGTTATTTAGTATATTATAATCTGCAGGTCTTGATCTGGTTACTCCGGCAGCATTTGTAATAGTACCAAAATTAGCGTTGTTTGCTCCTGACAAATAAGCAATATTATCATTTAAAGGAGGGCCGGTATTTACTCCGTTGTCACTAACTGTTAACGTAAACGAACCTCCATCTGTATTTCCATTTACTAAATCATCATACGCATCAATTTGTATGTAGTAATAAGTATCCGGATTTAAACAATAAACAGTTCTGCTTACATTTTGTACGCCGTTAAAAATACCGGTTTGGTCAAACAATGTCAATGCGCCAAATGAAGGAGTTGCAGAACAATCCCAGCCACCGGTATTTGGTGTATATGCATTATTTAGCTGATATAAATTAAACCCTTGGAATTTACTGGCTGAATTCAGATTTATGGTAACTGCACCCGGTGTTGAGCTGGTTTTGAAATAATACCAGACTGTTTCATCATAATTATCCGAATAAATATTTGCCAAACCGCTTGTGTTCGGTTCTGCTGTTTCTTCTGTTGCACAGGCTGTTGTTCCGTTTTGTACCGGCAATGTTTGCGCCCCACCTGTAAATGTTCCCGTGTTTATAGCTCCGCATATATCGTCATTGGTAGCTAATGCACCAGAACCTAAATCGGTTGCTGTAATGGTAAATGTACCAAATTGTGCAATATCTGTAACATCCCATCCATCTACCTGCACATAATAAGTGGTATTTGGCTCTAAACAACTTGCTGTAACACTTACATCACCAAAACCACTCGGAGCAGTTTTCTGATCATATAAAGACATTGCTGAAAAATTAGCCAATTGATTCGGAGCTGTTCCTGAACAAATTGGTGCATCTTTCATAACAGCAACAGTTGGCTGAATAAAGTCTGCTCCATTGTTCACATCAACTCTTACTGTTCTGGATGAACCTGGTGTATTTGCCGTTGTAAATTTATACCAAACTGTTTCATCATAGCAATATAAGTTAGTAAGCGTTTGTACTGCATCACAATTCCAATCCATTCCATTTGGTTCATTTACTTCGGTACCGGCACAATAATTATTCTGATTAGCAGATGAAATAGAACCTAATGCTGGCACCACCCCGCTTCCTCCGCCAATAAATGCCGCATTACAAACATTATCATTTACAGGTCTTGTTCCACCGGAACCTGCACTACCTAATGTAGCCTGAATACTGAAAGTTCCCTGTTCCAGAAACTTACCACCTATCTGCATATTTGGTGCTAAACCTAAATCAAAACCATCTACCTGAACATAATAAATCCAGTTAGGTTTTAAACAGGTAAGTGTGACTGAGTTATTCGGACTGCCAATAATATAAGGCAAATTCGGCACATCTGTATAGAATTTTAAATCACTGAAGTTTGTTGACGGACATGATGGCTGATATGTATTAGAGATAGATTCATATACTGCTATTGTATGTTGGCCACCTAAGATACCTGCCAGAGAATAGATTGTTGAGTTAGTGATATCAATCGTTACTGTTCCAGAACCCGCACCAGTCTTAAACGCATACCATACTGTTTCATCATAATTAGAAGTTAATGGATTTCCATTTTGTGATGTAAGTGGTTCACTTGTTTGTTCTGTAGCACAAATATTTGTTTCCAGATTTAATAATGGACCTGAAGTAGTTAAACTGCCACCTGCTCCGCCTGCATGCAAGAATTTTGCATTACATATATCATCGTTAGTAGGTGCCGGACTTGGTGGTGTAACTGCCGTAATTTTCAAATCAAACAAACCTGTTTTACAGGTATTTCCATTAATGTAATCAGGATACGTTAAAGGGTATTCGTCTCTGCAGCTGGCTGCATTTTTATCTCCATCTATTTGAATGTAATATGTAACTCCCGGTATAAGACATTTCACCATATCAATCGTCTCATCTTTTAAAAGCCCCAGAGTACCTCTATCATATTCTGCCTGTATTTCTCTGAAAGTAGAATAATCACAAGGATCAGTGGCACTATACACAGCTACTTGTCCGTCTAATGAATTACCATATGCGTTATTATTGGTTAATTCAATTTTTATTGCCCCAGTAGCCGGTGCCACAAACTTGTACCAAATAGTATTATTGATGCCATTATTTACCAAAACTGTATTATCGTATATACCACCATTATAGTCCCAACCCATTGGATTTGGTTCTCCGGCAGCAACAGTAGCACATTCGTTGTTACCTGTTAGTGTTTGAGTAGTACCTGCACCACTTGCGCCGGTAAATGTTGTGAACGGCTTGGCATTACATGCTTCATCGTATGTCAAATCTGCCGCTGGTGCAGGTAAGGCTTTGATTTCTAAATCAAATTGACCATATAAATCCTTAACACCATCACCACAACCTAATATTGCTGAATTGTAGTTATTACCATCAACTTCTATCCAGTATCTTTGTCCCGGAACGAGACAGGAAACTTTATTAATCTGTTCATTTCGGTGGCAAGAACAACTTACGCAAGGAACATCTAAATCATCTGTAACGCCTCCTGCTTCGTATTCACTTGTAATTTCATAAGGAGTTCCGTTACAAGTACCGTTGTTTGTACCCCAAACTGCTA
Source organism: Sphingobacteriales bacterium (assembly GCA_016721245.1). Lineage (GTDB taxonomy): Bacteria > Bacteroidota > Bacteroidia > Chitinophagales > JADIYW01 > JADJSS01. The sequence continues at coordinate 175,696 of JADKIQ010000003.1, read as the reverse complement.
CTTTCAAAAATATATTATCATAAGTAGGTCCAGCACTTGGATCACTGGTTGCCTTTACTGAAACTCTTCCGGAAGGAGGAGCAATAAATGAGAACCATACAGTTGCTTCCGGAAACCAGTTAGAAGGTCTCGGTTCATTAACTGGTGTGGCACAATAATTATTGGCATATCTTCCAAACGTATTAAAGAACGTTATACCACCTGCAGTAGGCACTCCGAAATCACATTCATTGCTCGCAGGATTTACACTCACAGGCATGGTATTCGTACCATTTGCATCACATATATGATCATTTCTTGCCGGCCATGCATCATAATCTCTCATTTCCAGTTTGAAAATACCACGCATGGCATCACCTGCACAGTACCCGGTAATTGCATCATAATCACCATCAATTCTGACATAATAAGTACTGTCCGGATCTAAACAAGTTACATACATTTCGTCATTCCAGACAATATCATCATGCCCTAATCCGCCTGCAAAACTTCCCAATTCCAAAAGAATAGGATTACTACTGCAAGAACCCGATATAAAATCATATACAGAAAGCTGTAATTCAATATTTCTTTCGGGATCATTTACAGCACCAAATGCATTTTGATTAGTTACCTGAAACTGAACTGAGCCGCTTGGTGGTGCTTTGAACTTGTACCATACTGTGTGATTTAAATCATCATACGCTTCTGATTTATAAACCGTTTCCCATCCTTCTACACCGGCGCAATAATTATTTTCATTATTTAACACAACAGGTACGCATTTTCCTGCTGTATTATATTCTTTATTTGGCGGATAAGTTGATTGAGTACTTGGTGAGGCTTTTAAGTCAGGTAAGATTGATTTTGCATTACACAACAAATCATTCGTATTCGGAACCGGTCTTGTGTTTTGCAATTGGATAGTGAATACACCATCTTCATCATAGAGTCCAAGATCTAACGGAACTCCTAATGCACCTTCTCTTGCTACTACCTGAATATAATAAGTTGTACTTGGTGCAAGGCAACCATATAAACGCGTGCGTGGTGTTACATCTACAATAGAGGTAGCACAGGCCAAGACAGAATTGGCATAATATTTTTCGTCCTCTTTATTATCAACTTCTATCAAGTCTGTCATATTTAACGCACCACCGTTGCCATCATAATATGTATGCACGTAGAATTGCTCAGTAAGAGACATACCCGATACTTCCTGCACATCTACTTTTAGCATATTTCCTAATTGTAATGAGCCTTGTGCCGAAGCTGGTGGTGTAGTAAATGAGTACCATACAGAACCTTCATCCGGGTCTGACAAATCTACGTTTGGTTCATTAGCTTCGAGTGTTGCGCAGTTATTATTTCCGGTAAGCGGGGAAGCAGGTAAATTTTGGGTTCCTGAATTTGGAAAAGTTACCGTATTAAAAGTTCCCAAATCTATAGCTTGTGATAAATTATCATTTGTACCACGGGCAACACCACTTGATAACTTTATATCGAATGAACCATCACGTAGAACCATGCTAATAATCTGCACATAAAGGACCAAGTTTGAGCCGACAATCAATTCTAAAAGAACCTGAATAGGACAATACCTAAAATACGTCCATCATCTGGTACGGATGATAGTTGAGTATTCGGCGTAACACCAGCAATTGTTCTATTTTATACACCTAACTCTTGGAAAATCAACAATTCCCAGACCAAACTGATACAATTTCCTCTTTAATGTTATTAAAGACATGCTGTAGGTGGTGTGGATCCGTTTGCAGGAAGACCAGATTGTTTTGTCGGATGCATTGCACCACCTATTCCATTTACTTCTGTACTTGCATTGATTATTTTCATTTAATGCGCTTGGCTCTATAAGACCAGCTTCTGCCATCAGCATTCAATTTGCATAAAACATTATCGTTTGCCGGCCATGTTAGCACCTGTTAAAAATTTATACTTATACGGACATTAAATTTTGCATGTCACAAATGCGGCAATGGTTAAATGCCTGTATTTGGGGATAAAACCAGGTATTTCGGGGGGGGGCATTGAATTTTATATCACTTTCATCACCAAATGAAGAATTCCAGGTGAGTTACCAAATATCTTTAGAACAATTATTAATATCTGCCCCCATTCTATATCCTTCCAGTTTGATCCTTAAACAGAACCACCACCAGCTGATGCAAAATTCATTTAGCCGAGCGTTATAAATAAATTGTCATGTTGCACCTGTTTTTGAATTAAACGTTCTATTTCCAGTACAAATCTAGGTTCTCCAGCACCTCTTGTCGCCCAAATATTATTACCATCTACCTTGATTGGCACATACCGCACCACCAGGCATTATACCCAAATCGTACGCATTACAAACGTTATCTGCCGATAATCACTATTTCATTTGTATCTGAAACAAACGGAAGAAATACACATTTAAATCCAGCGCACAATTATGATTTCCACCTGTATATAATACTCTTGTCCATATTCTAAACAAACATCACCTAACCATTCATCAGAGTTTGTACTTGAACAGGTATAATCACCTGCTATATCCAATAGAGGTTCTGCAAAGGAACAATCAAGTGTACCTGTTCTTTTATAAAATGACATTTACATTATCAGGAGCTTAAATTTCTTTAAGATAAATTTTAGCCGGATAATTAGTTACAGGAGGTGCAGCAGGAGTTTAGTACCTGGCCATAAAGAATTCTTTAAATTATTGGCTTCGGTTCGCTCGCTTGAATACCTGCACATCTGTAATTTTAATTGATATTTGATGTCCTGAACCTGGTGACTTATGTCTAAATTATTTGGCATTACAAACATTATCATATGCAGTAGCAAAAATTACCTGAAACTTCCCAATGCATTGATACAGTATATTTGTGGTAATATTTCCGCATGTGACATTCGTTGTTACAGTATTTGAAAAAGGAGAGCCAGATATCGAATATGAACCATTAGTAGATGCTGGGATAGGTATTGTGAAATTTAACTGAGCTAAATCTACTGTTTGGATAGAAGTACAAGTTGTTAAACAATCCCATTCTTGGGTTTGAACTGTAAAATTAATATTTCCAGAAGGCCATCCGCACAAATAATCATTACTTAATAGCGTATAATTTGTTAGTGAATTGTAACTACCCGTATTACAATCTCCGCATATTCCCCAACAGATCATAAATAGTTTGGCTAATGGATGACTTGGTTCGTGAATTTATAAAACAGCACGGCCACACTATCCAGTTCATTCACTCTTTCTAAGTCAATGTGTTTTACAAATTCTTTGAGTGCGCTGTTATTATCTTTATAAATTTTTTCATCGACACGCAGTGGAGCATCATTCAGATAAATCCTGGGTTTGGGAAGAGCGGTACTTATTGATATACTATCCTGTTCTTCTGCCATCAGTTGCATGCAAGAAAAAGAAAGTAAAAAAGATAAAAGTGTAATGACTTTTTTCATGTAAATTATTTAAAGCCAAATTAATCATTTTTTCACAATTGTTGATATTAATTTTTGAATTAAATTAAACTATAAATAATCTGAAATCTGAATCATTAAAAATCAAACTCAGCTTCATAAATATAATTGACAATCAAATAATTGGGTAAATTACTTCTTTTGTAGATGTACCAATAAAGCAATAAACGTTAAAAACTAACTCGGATGTTATAATTCCCGTTCACTTTTACGGCTGCCTGATAACCTCCTTCCACTTTAATAAGCGTAGTGAAACCACATTTACTCCAGAAATTTGAGGTTCGCCGAACCTGTCGGGAATCCATAAGGTGGTAACCCCTTGCGTAGATGACTTTGCCTGCAGCTCCATGGTGCCGTTATCCGGATTGGAAATTAATTTTACCGGCTTTCCAAAAATAGCATTCGGTCTTGTTCTGTTCAACACATTCAGATAGTATTCATTTTTAACCCCTGTAAAATTTCCGACTTTATCTACCTCCACCAAATGCATGGATGTGTTGGCATATTGTGTGCCATCCCAGCTGATACCGTGCGGATCGCCGGGAGCCTGTGCCCATTGCCACCAGGTAGAACTACTGAAATTTGCATCTTCTTTTTTTGCAAAACGCTTATATTTTTCTACATCGTCGGCAGGATTTCCGAAAAACCCAAACTCACCTATAAAAGTTCCGGTTTTATAAGTCCCCGAGAGACCGTATAATAAATCCAGCCCTTGTTCAATCGTCAGCAAATAGGAAATAGATTCAAAATAATGATGGGGTGCGAAGATGGTATTTTCATCCGTAATTAAGTCGGATGACGGAACAAAAGGAATCGGTTGCCCGTTCCAGGTCACACTCATTTCAAAGAAAATAATATGCCGGAATGCTTTAGATTCCTGCTCTGCGGCCCGTATGGCATTGGTTGCCTTTCTGTAAAATTTTGCCAGTTTATCTGCTTCCAAATTGATGGGTCTGTATCCTAAATTTGGCTCATTCAATAAATCATATCCCACTACATTTGGATAGTTTGCGGTCTGTTTTGCCAGTGCTTTCCAGGCATTCACCGCCGCATCCTGAATACCGTTGGTGTTATCCCAGAAATTCTGAAATGCATGGTATACTGCAGGTGCACTTTCACGAGAGCCATCGCTTGTGCATGTGGAAGCACCATCTGTAATGGTTGCCCAGTCGGGCGCACCATCCCAGCCTTTGTTGGGTTTTTCGCAAGCCTCACTTGCCGGGCTAACTATATACTTTCCCCAGGCATCCTGATGCATATCCAGCAACACGTAAATATTATACTTTGCAGCCGTTTCAATAACGTTCTTCAATTGATTGATATAATCCTGATTGTACTGACCGCGCACAGGTTCCAGTTTGCTCCAGCTAAACAATAAACGAATACAATTGACGCCATAGCGCGCCATCAGTTTCAGATCGTTTTCTTCATATGGTTTAATATTGGCTACCGCTGCATTTCCCTGCCAGTAATCACCCAGTGAATTATAGTTGACACCACGTAAAATAACGAACCTTCCCTGTTGGTCGTATATCCCCGGATTATCGCCACGTTTAGCATATAACAATGTTTCAGGAACTGAATTGGAATTTTCTTTTTTGCAGGAAAAAGAAAAACTGTAAGAATAAATAGTAAAAAAACGCGCGTCATTTTCATATCTACTAATCTACTAATTTTACTTTAAATAAAAAACCGCCGGAAAGCTCCAAGCGGTTTTATTTATGTAAAACTATAACTAGTTCTTTATAAGTTGATAAGTTGCCTGTTCGTTTTCTGATTCAATTTGCAGGAAATAAACACCTGAACTATAATTTTTCAAACTAATTTCATCGTTTATGATAGTTGTATTCACATATTCTCTACTGACAATTATTTTGCCGTCAATGGTTATTAATAATATTCTGAATTCGGCAGCTTTTTTAGACTTTAACTGTACCGTAACAAAATCATCCGCAGGATTTGGAAATACTTCAATCTTATCTACAAATGAAATATTGTTTTTGATAGATGTAATAACTGAAAGAGTTAATATAATGAAACTATCACATCCGTTTGATTGTAGCAAGGTATCACGATAGATACCCGAATTACTTAAATTCATTCCATTAAATGTATAATTTAGTCCAGATAATATTACTTGTTCGACATTGGTCGTTTTTGTTGGATTAATATTTAAGGTAAACACTATAAAGCTATCACATCCATTTACCTGTTGCAACGTATCTCTATAGATGCCGGCTGTGCTTAGATTCGTTCCGTTAAAATTATAGATTTGTCCTTCACAAACAGTTTGCTCGTGATTGGTCGTTTTGGCTAGATTAATATTTAAGGTCAACACTACAATACTATCGCAGCCATTTACCTGTTGCAAGGTATCTCTGTAGATGCCGGCTGTACTTAGATTCGTTCCGTTAAAATTATAGATTTGTCCTTCACAAATAGTTTGTGCACGATTGGTCGTTTTTGCTGGATTGACATTTAAAGTCAATACTATAAAACTATCGCAGCCATTTACCTGTTGCAAGGTATCTCTGTAGATGCCGGCTGTACTTAGATTCGTTCCGTTAAAATTATAGATTTGTCCTTGACAAATAATTTGCGCGCGATTGGTCGTTTTTGCTGGATTGACATTTAAAGTCAATACTATAAAACTATCGCAACCATTTACCTGTTGCAAGGTATCTCTGTAGATGCCGGCTATACTTAGATTCGTTCCGTTAAAATTATAGATTTGTCCTTCACAAACAGTTTGCGCACGATTGGTCGTTTTTGTTGGATTAACATTTAAAGTCAATACTATAAAACTATCGCAACCATTTACCTGTTGCAAGGTATCTCTGTAGATGCCGGCTGTGCTTAGATTCGTTCCGTTAAAATTATAGCTTTGTCCTTGACAAACAGTTTGCGCACGATTGGTCGTTTTTGTTGGATTAACATTTAAGGACAATACTATAAAACTATCGCAGCCATTTACCTGTTGCAACGTATCTCTATAGATGCCGGCTGTGCTTAGATTCGTTCCGTTAAAATTATAGCTTTGTCCTTGACAAATAATTTGCGTGCGATTGGTCGTTTTTGCTGGATTGACATTTAAAGTCAATACTATAAAACTATCGCAACCATTTACCTGTTGCAAGGTATCTCTGTAGATGCCGGCTATACTTAGATTCGTTCCGTTAAAATTATAGATTTGTCCTTGACAAACAGTTTGCGCACGATTGGTCGTTTTTGCTGGATTAATAAAAACAACTACCGTATCATTTTGTGAAATATTGTTTACCATTCCGGTTACAACATAACTGCTGGTTGTTGCAGGCGAGACAGTAATACTTGCAGTGTTTGCACCTGTACTCCATATATAAGAAGATGCACCAGATGCTGTGAGTGTGATAGATTGACCGGAACAGATGGAGGTATCTCGACCTGCATAGGCTTGTATAACAACTGTTTTAGCATTGTTTGTAACAATTGGTGTATTTACATCAAAAACGATAGATGCTTTATTCAAAATTGAATTCCCAACTACTAAAGTGTTTTTGGGTTTTATTTTATAGAATATAAACCCATGACTTGCTTTTTCATTTACGGTACTATCTGGCAGCTTTATACTCTTAAAACCGAACAACACATATTTATTATTTGTTTGATCTAAGCTATATTTATGTGATGATGTAATTGGCTGAAAAGTAGTCCAATCTAAATTAGTATCCAATGTATCTCTTATAGAAATATCAAAGGCTGTATCATTACCTACATTTTGAAAATGAATGGTGTAATATAAATACGGACTTTGTGTAGCTTCTGCTGGTGATAATATTATTTTATCTACTTCTTTATTATTTGGATCATATGAAGCACGAACAATATCAGTTAAAGTATATTGATTGTTAGTAGGTGTTACATCTGTTTGTGCATTATAAATATTGGCAAAAGAAGTTAAGACATCATTTGACGCTAAAGATGATGATGCGAGAAAATTAACAGTAATATTTTTTGTAGTAAATAAAGGCAAATTGCTAATATTCCAAATCATGGTATCGCCAACAATAGAAGTTGGACTTGGTGTTGCAGTTTGATAATTTAATCGACTATCTAATTTTAGTTTAATAGTGCCATTGTAATTTTGACCGCTTTCATTGGTATAACTAATAGTATAAGCACCTTGTCTATTTGGACGTGTGAGCCAATTATTACTTAATATAACAGATGCATCATTAACAAAGCAGTTGGTGCTAATTTAAAGTTTATGGTGTCTTTGTTGCCATAAGTTATGCGTGTAATAATTTGCGAAACAGGAATAGTTGCAAAATTAGAAAAGTTAGAAATTGGCTGAATGGTATAAGAACCAGTATCATTTACAAAATAATATCGTCCAGTATCTGAAGTAATATGTGTTGTATTATTTCCATTTTTTGCAATTTGTATCTTAATATTATCTATAAATATATCAGAGGCATCAGGTTTGTTATTGGTGTTGAGATCGGAATAGACTCTTCCATATACAAAATTTGTTGTTGCCGGATTATTACAATAGGTAATAATTTCACTTTCGTTGCTACATGCCGATGGATTACTTGTAATATATATTGAACGGACACCACCTCTTAATAATAAATTATATATACCACAACAATTTACAAGAGAAGGATTATTATAAATTACTAAAGAATCAATACTACTGAAACTTCGTTGTGAGAAATTATATAAAAAATTTAAATCTCTCAATGTGTTATTGTTTACAATATTTAATTTCTTTGCATACGAATATGCACCGAACTCTTTTATATACACTAACTTAGGATTGTTAGTAATTGAAAAAGAATTAACCACGTCATAAAGTGCATTATTGCCAATTATTAAACTATCTAAAATAGCGTTATTAGAAACGTCAGCATATTTTAATGAAGGAGAATTTTTTAATGTTATTTTATATAACAAACTGTTGTTGCTTATAATAATACTATCTAAGTTAATTCTATTGAGGAAATTAAATTCATTAAATGCTGGATTATTATCAATTTGCAGGTATCTAATTGTACTGTTACTTGTATCAAAAGCTTCTGATATGCTATCCAATACTAGATTGTTTTTAATAATTACATATTGAGTAATAACAGCAGGATATTTTCCTTTTAAAGGTACAATACTCTTTAACTTAGGATTGTTTGAAATAATCATTTTATCAAGACCTCATTGGATGCAAGATTTGTTAAGCTGTTAATAACTTTAATTATTCAATCCATTTATCATTTTAAAAGGCTGGTAATTAACCGTAATTTTATAAGCTATCAATATTGTTAATTCCAAATCCTTTATAGTAAGTGAACTGTCATGTTGTATATTTAAATGTATTTACTTGTTCTTGTGTCTTAGTGTCAAATTTCCATTATATGTTTGTGCAAATGATGCTAAAGCCAACTAATAATACAATAATGTAAATATTTTTCATTTTAAAATTTTCTTTCATAAAATTAAATAATAAATTTTATTATAAATAAAAAACCGCCAAGAAAATTCTTGACGGTTTTTGTTTTATTTGAACAGATTGCTTCGCTTCGTTACACTACGCTCGCAATGACGTTTCAATTCAATTATCCTGCAGCATGCATTTTAATTAAATTCAATGCAGAACCTGCCACGAACCAGCCGATTTGCTGTGCATTGTAAGAATGTGCCACTTCAAAACTGTCTGTGGTGCCATCTGCATGATGCAACACAATGGTCAGGTTTTTACCCGGAGCAAATTCTGTTAATCCAACGATATCAATGGTATCTTTTTCCTGTACTTTATCGTAGTCTGCTTTGTTTACAAACGTTAAGGCCAGCATACCTTGTTTTTTCAGGTTGGTTTCGTGGATACGTGCAAATGATTTTACCACTACCGCACGAACACCTAAGAAACGCGGCTCCATGGCTGCGTGCTCTCTGGAAGAACCTTCGCCATAGTTTTCATCGCCAAATACGATAGAGCCTAAACCTGCAGCTTTGTATGCTCTCGCCGTTGCCGGAACCGGACCATATTCACCGCTTACTTCATTCAATACATTATCTGTTTTATCGTTGAACGCATTTACAGCGCCAATCAACATATTGTTGGAGATATTGTCCAGGTGACCACGGAAACGCAACCACGGACCAGCCATTGAAATATGGTCTGTCGTACATTTTCCTTTTGCTTTAATTAATAATTTCAAGCCTGTTAAGTCTGTTCCTTCCCAAGGTTTGAAACCCTCTAATAATTGTAATCTGTCGGATGCAGGGTTTACAATTACTTCCACAGAAGAGCCATCTTCAGCCGGAGCCTGGAAGCCTGCATCTTCTACAGCAAAACCATTTGGCGGCAATTCAAAACCTGTCGGTTCGTCTAATTTCACCTGCTCACCGTTTTCATTCGTTAATGTATCAGTAATCGGATTGAAATCTAAACGTCCTGCAATCGCAATTGCTGTTACCAGTTCCGGAGAACCCACAAACGCGTAAGTATTCGGATTTCCGTCTGCGCGTTTTGCGAAGTTTCTGTTGAATGAGTGCACGATCGTATTTTTCTCACCTAATTCAGCACCTTCTCTGCTCCACTGGCCGATACAAGGACCGCAAGCATTTGCAAAAACATTGGCACCGATTTTTTCAAACGTCTCGATAAATCCGTCACGCTCAATAGTGAAACGAACCTGCTCTGATCCCGGTGTAATGGTAAATTGTGCTTTTGGTTTAATATGCTTTTCCACTGCTTGTTTTGCCAGTGAAGCTGCACGTGAAATATCTTCATATGAAGAGTTGGTACAAGAACCGATTAAACCAACTTTCACATCTAAAGGCCAGCCGTTTTTCACTGCTTCTTCTTTCATTTTAGAAATTGGCGTAGCCAAATCCGGTGTAAAAGGTCCGTTTAAGTGTGGTTCTAAAGTATCCAAATCGATTTCAATTACCTGATCGAAATATTTCTCAGGCTCATCATAACATTCTTTATCTGCGTTCAGATACGTTTTGATGGTATCTGCCAAAGCAGCAACATCTGCTCTGCCGGTGCCGGATAAATATCTCGACATAGAATCATCATATCCGAATGTTGAAGTGGTTGCACCTATTTCAGCACCCATGTTTGCAATGGTACCTTTTCCAGTGCAAGACATAGAAGTTACACCTTCACCAAAATATTCCACAATAGCACCGGTTCCGCCTTTTACAGTCAGGATACCTGCTACTTTTAAAATTACATCTTTGGGAGATGTCCAACCGTTTAATTTTCCGGTCAGTTTAACACCGATTAATTTAGGCCATTTCAATTCCCATGCCATACCTGCCATTACATCTACTGCATCTGCACCACCAACGCCAATCGCAATCATACCCAGACCACCTGCGTTTACCGTGTGTGAGTCTGTACCAATCATCATTCCGCCCGGGAATGCGTAATTTTCCAAAACCACCTGGTGAATGATACCTGCACCCGGTTTCCAGAAACCTAAGCCGTATTTATTAGAAACGGAAGCTAAGAAATTATAGACTTCGTTATTTTTATTAATTGCTTCCTGTAAATCTTTGTCTGCACCAATTTTAGCCTGGATTAAGTGATCTGCATGAACAGTTGACGGAACCGCTACTTTTTTGCGACCAGCCTGCATAAACTGCAATAAAGCCATCTGTGCCGTAGCATCCTGCATCGCAACACGATCCGGAGCAAAATCCACATAGGATTTTCCACGTTCAAAGTTCTGCAAATCCTGCGACTCGTGTAAGTGCGCAAATAAGATTTTTTCTGCTAAAGTTAAAGGTCTGTTTAAAAGCGCTTTCGCTTTGTCTACTTTCGCAGGAAATTCTGCGTAGACTTTTTTAATCATATCCAAATCAAAAATCATGGAATAAATATTTAAAAGATTAGAAATAAGATTTTAAATCGACCGCAAAGGTACGATTTTTAGAATAGAATTCTTAAATATCAACTGTAAAACGCTGTAAAAAGTTCAAAATTTGAGTATATTAAACAATACTTTTATCACCATGGCTGTATTTTCAACATATTCAGATTTACAAAAAGCAATATCGCTCTTTAACAAACATGCTTACAATGCCGGTTTTGAGTTTAAAGTCTATACTTCTGACCAATATTGCCTGTATATCCAGGCTAGCTTTGATTTCGCCTATTATGTAAACGTGGATATTGAATGCCGTGAAGTGCTATATACCAACATTGACCAGAATGCTTCCTGGCCGGACGCCTGGCATACCGACCAGCTATTTCTGCTGGACGATGATGAATTAGCAAACATCATTGACTTCAAAGAAATTGAGATTCCCGAAGGGAAAACGGTATTCGGAATCGTTTTTAATATTATCGGAAAAGAGAATTATTTTATAAACGGAACCGTAATTTGCACGTCCTTATACATTAACTGGCGACATCCTGACCATAATGATTTGTACAAGATGTAATATTGTTTTTAATTTTTCTACCAATATCTTATTACTTTTACATCAATGAACTTTCTGGAAATTACACAATTAGCGTTTCGCTCGGTTAAAGCCAATATTGTCCGCACTGTTATTACATGCTGCATCATAGGGTTTGGCATCATGGCGCTGGTTGGTATCTTAACCTCTGTGGACGGACTGAAAAGCTATCTTTCCAAAAGTTTCAGCAGTATGGGTGCAGGTACCTTTAAAATCCGTAACAGAAGTCTTGGTTTTAATCTGGATTCGGATGCCGATGCTCCGCAGAAAGTATTCAGAAGCATCACTTATCTGGAAGCTACACAATTTAAAAACAAATTTAACGACCGCTATGCCTGCTCTGTGCAATACATTGGCAATCAGGGATCGACAATAAAGTATAGTAATAAAAAAACCAACCCGAATATTTTAGTTTTTGGCTCCGATGAGAATTACATCACCAATGAAAGTTATGTATTGTTGCAGGGCAGAAATTTTACGGAGACGGAATTAAAACTGGGCACCAACGTAGTGATGCTGGGCTATACGGTTGCTAAAAAATTATTCGGCAGCAATTATTCTATTGATGATAAAATTGTACGTATCGATGATGTAAAATTTAAGGTAATTGCCGTGCTGGATGAAAAAGGCTCTAGTTTTATCAGCACCGACAATATGGTATTGATCCCCTTAGCAAAGGCAAGACAGCTATACCCTCAGGACAATCCATCCTATGTAATAAGCGTAAAAGGCGATGACCCTGAAAACATGGAACCGGTACAGAATGAAGCAACTTTGCTGATGCGAAATGTACGTAAATTACATCCTGGTGAAGACATCAATTTTGACTTGCTTAAAAGCGACAGTATTTCCGGGATGTTTGTAGAAAAAATGAGCTACGCTACGATGGCCGGCTTTATTATTGGTATCATTACACTGATTGGTGCCGCCATTGGGCTAATGAATATTATGCTGGTGAGTGTAACCGAGAGGACCAAGGAAATAGGTACATTAAAAGCCATTGGGGCAGACAGTAAAACGATACGTTTACAGTTTTTACTGGAAGCTATTATCATTTGTCAGTTGGGCGGACTTCTCGGAATTATATTAGGAATTATTGCCGGCAACGCCGTTTCTCTTTCTATCGGTGGAGCATTTATTATACCGTGGATGTGGATGCTGGTGGGTGTAGGCTTTTGCCTGGTAGTGGGATTAATTTCCGGTATCTATCCTGCCTTTAAAGCCTCTCAGTTAGACCCGATTGAAGCATTGAGGTATGAGTAATTGTCAGAACTATGATTTATATGATTTTCATGATGAGTGTGATTTCTTTAATCATAAAAATCACACCAATCACAAACATCACAGTTGAGACAAAATAAAAAAGCGCTGAACTTTCGTTCAGCGCTTTTCTTTATTTCAATAACTTTTTAGTTATGCTAATTATTCAGCTACCACTTCAAATTCGATTTCAGTAGAAACTTCTTTGTATAAATTTACGTTTGCTTTATACGTTCCAACTTCTTTCACTTCTCCGATGATGTGAACTCTTTTTCTGTCAACAGTCAGGTCGAATTGTTTTTTCAACGCTTCAGCCACCTGAATATTGGTAACACTTCCGAACAATTTACCTGTAGTACCTGCTTTCGCGCCTACGATGATTTTAGAAGCTTTCAATTTCTCTGCCAGTACTTTATAATCTTCGATTAATTTAGCAATTTTTGCAGATTGTTGTTTTTTTACTTCTTCCACGTGTTTTTTGTTCGACACATTCGCTACCTGAGCGAAACCTTGTGGTATCAGGTAATTACGACCGTAGCCCGGCTTTACGTTTACTACGTCGAATTTTGTACCTAAATTATCTACGTCTTTTAATAAGATTACTTCCATGATTGATTTACTTTAAAAGGTCAGTAACATAAGGCAATATTGCAATGTGACGCGCTTTTTTCACAGCCTGTGAAATTTTACGCTGGAATTTCAATGAATTCCCTGTAATACGACGTGGCAATAATTTTCCCTGTTCGTTGATGAATTTCAACAAGAACTGAGGATCCTTGTAGTCGATGTACTTGATACCGCTTTTTTTGAATCGGCAGTATTTCTTTTTGTTAATTCCTATCTTCGGTGAATTTAAGAATTTGATTTCTTCATGTGTTGCCATAGTTTAAGCCTCCGATTTTTTAGATTTACCACTTAATTTGTTTCTGCGTTGCTCTGCATACGCCAAGCCGTGTTTGTCAAATCTTGTAGTCAAAAAACGCATGATGTTCTCATCACGTTTAAATTCTACTTCAAATTTGCGGATAAACTGAGGATCTACCTCAAATTGCAACAACGTGTAAAAACCAGTTGTTTTTTTCTGGATTGGATAAGCCAGCTGCTTAATTCCCCAATCTTCTTTTTGAACCACCTTTCCGCCAGCTTTCTCTATGAGATCTGCGTACTTTTTTACGGTTCTTGTGTACTCATCGTTACTGAGTACGGGCGTTGTAATAAAAACCGTTTCGTAATTGTTCATAATTGTTAAATAATTTTGTTTAAAAATTTCGGACTGCAAAAATACGGATTAAATGGATAATCAGGTAATTGGATGATGAGAAAATGAGGGTTTTATGTTAAATTTCTGTGATTTGGGACGCGGATTGAGCAGATTTAGAGGATTTACGCAGATTTTTTGTCAGAATCAGGATTGGTTGGATTTATGGATTACGGGATTCTTCATCCTGAAATCCGTTAATCCTGTAAATCCCAATTTAAGACAAGCTATATCTTCTCCACCCTTTTCTGGTGTCTGCCGCCTTCAAACTCGGTAGTTAAAAAGGTATGCACCATTTCTTCAGCTTCGTCAATCGTAACAAAACGCGCCGGTAAACAAATAATATTCGCATCGTTATGCAGTCGAGCCAGACTGGCAATTTCATTTTGCCAGCATAATGCCGCACGGATTTTCTGATGTTTATTGGCTGTAATAGCTACGCCATTCGCCGAACCGCAAATCAGAATACCAAATTCCACCTTCCGTTTTCAATTTCACGTGCTGCCGCATGTGCATAATCCGGATAGTCGCAGCTTTCGGTACTGTGTGTTCCCACATCAATAGTTTCTATATTATTTTTTGCCAGATATTGCTTGATAGCTTCTTTGTATTCAAAGCCGGCATGGTCGGAGCCAATTACTATTTTGGAGGGAAGATTCATACTACGAATTTATAATTTTTGATGCAAGATTTAAGATTTTTTGAGATAAAAATCTATTAACTTTCTGTCGTGAATACAAACTCCCTGCATATCAAACCGGAAGCACGTGTCTTGTTTATAGACATGAACAGCTTTTTTGCGAGTTGCGAACAGCAGACCAATTACTGGCTGCGTGGCAGACCGGTCGCAGTTTGTGTGTATACGGGAAAATATGGTTGCGTGATTGCACCATCCATAGAAGCAAAAAAAAAAGGTATTCGTTTGGGTGTACGTTTAAATGAAGCCATGAAACTATGCCCGGATTTAGTACCGCTGGAAACCAATCCCGACAAATACCGCACTTATCACGCACGCATCATGAAGATTTTAAAACGTTATTCTGATGACGTTATTCCGCGCAGTATTGATGAAGCCGTCGTGGATTTAACCAGCTACAAAAACATCTATCCGGATGTGGTGGCGGTGGCCAAACAAATTAAAAAAGACATTCTGGAAGAAGTGGGCGATTACCTGAAATGCTCTATCGGTATTGCGCCGAATGCATTTCTTGCAAAATTAGCTTCTGATATACAAAAACCGGATGGACTGACGGTTATTGACCACGACAATATCGATAGTGTATTAAGAAAATTAGAACTGATAGACTTACCCGGTATCGGCAAGGGCATGTCAGCCAGACTGAATAAAGCAGGCATTTACACTCCATATGATTTACGACACTCTACACCGGAAAAGTTAAAAGCAGCCTGCAAAAGTATTGTGGGGTTGCATTGGTATCACCGACTGCATTTTCAGGAAGTGGATATGCAAACAAAGGAAGAGTATAAAAATATGTCGGCGATGCGAATGGTATCTAAAGAGCAGCGAAAAGAAGTACAAAACCTGCAGGACATCATGATGATGCTGTGTCTGACACTGGAAAAGCGCATGATGAAAAAACAGCTTTTTTGCAAACATGTACAATTCTTTGTTCGGTATGAAGATAAATCGTCTTATGGCGATAGTTTCCATACGGAACAGCCGATTCAGGATGGCATGGAGCTCTATCATATATTGTTGGAACGGCAAAAAGTATTTGAGCAGAAAAATAATTTACAGGAGGCAGTCATTAACCACAATACCACCAGTATTGGCGTGGTGATTGGTGATTTTATAGACGAAGATATTCTGCAGTTAAACATCTTCGACAACTCCCACATAAAAACAAACAAACTTAGAAAAACAGTTTACGGCATCAAGGATAAATACGGCCCTAAAACCATAAAAAGAGCTTCTGAATTAAGTGATGATGATGTAGTGGATGACGTGATTGGATTTGGCAATGTAAAAGATGTAAACGCAGGTGAATATGGATAAATTATAGTATATTTGCAATTCACCATTATACACCAAAAATTATGAAAACAAAATTTTCAATCCTAAGCATCCTGTTTATTCTTTTTATTTCAATTACCTCCTGTAAAAAGAATGAGGAAAATGCAAATATAAAATATGACGGAGCATGGACACTTACTGAAAATTGCAGTCCTACGGGTGCTGCTTCATACTCAGTAACAATAATACTTGACCCAGCTGACCCTTTAAAATTTAGTGTAAAAGGATTGTGGGAAGTACCAGCTTCCCTTACAGTCTGTACTATAAACAGCGGCGATAAAAATATTTTTTCTGCAACCAGGCAAACAATATCACCATCTTTTGAAATTGAAATCTTATCAAGTAATATCAACACAAATGGAGATATTATAACTATAAATTATAGAATATACGCTACAGGCAGTATTGTAATTTCAGATGCCTGTACTGCAACATTAACTAAAATATAAAATAACATTATGGGAAAATTTGTAATTAAAACACAGAAAGACGGACAATTCTACTTCAATTTAGTAGCGGGCAATGGCCAAACCATTTTAAAAAGCGAAGCGTACACGACCAAACCGGCAGCATTAAACGGCATCAACTCGGTGAAAGCAAATGCAGAAGATGATGGCAGATACGACAGAAAAGAATCCTCTAACGGAAAACCATATTTCAACCTGAAAGCCGGCAACGGACAGGTAATCGGTACCAGCGAACTTTACGAAAGTGAAGCAGGAAGAGAAAATGGAATTTCAAGTGTAAAGAGTAACGCACCGGGTGCAGAAACAGAAGATACTACTGTATAATTTTCAGTTATTAAAAAGAGAAAAGGCTTGCAGTTTGCAAGCCTTTTCTCTTTTATTTTTTTAACTGAGAAAGCAGCAATATTAATATTCCGGAAAACATTAGCAATGCCATGCATAGTAATAGTTCATTGGTGTACGGAATAATAGTATAACTGAAAGACGCAATTCCCTGCAGCATCAATACTAATTCATTCAGAAATATACCGGCAGCAAAAATAATAACTCCGCACACTGTCGTTTTTTTAACTAAGAAAGCATTTAAAGAAAAAATATAGCCGAGCAAAAACATAGTTATGACACCTAACAGCACCAGATGCAAATACGCAATAACGATAGAGCGGAACCCGAATGCCAGTTGGCTTAAAGACGGAATGGTAGAACCCAGTTGCAATGATAATTTTATCGTTAAAGCAAAAGCACATAAGCTCAGCAACCATTTACTCTCTCTGCTTAGTTTTTCCGATATTATTTGCCGGTGCTTAAAAATTGATCTCACAAAAATAGCCCAGGCAATGAGTTGCAAACAACCGGCCACTACTACCAATATGTAAACCCATAACGGTAATGACATCCATAACGTGGACAAAAAATATGCCGGTACGCTTGCTAAAGCAAACAACCAAAATGCTTTTTTAAATTCTATTTCGATGATGATTTGCGATGGCAGAATCGCATAAAACAATCCCATGCAGGTAAAGAAAAACCATCCGTTGTATTGAAAGTGCAGATAAAAATAAACTGCAGCCAGATACCAGTTTTGATGGATGATTTTATTTGCCATCATGTAAGCCAGTCCAAAAGTACCTGCAGATGAAAGTATGCTTAACAGCAATCCTGTCTTAAACCAGTAATGCGTTACAGATTGATTGCCTAACTTATTTAAATCCTTCCAGAATCTAAAAGCAAAGAGATATGAAATAAAGACAGATAACGTAGAGAAAATTATGGAAACCAACCCGTACCCTTCTATCGGAAATGCAATAAGCATTCCGTAAGCTGTAAATAGATTTGCCAGTAATAATTTCTTATACGCGATAAATTCATCTTTCTGTGTCTCTTTGGAAAGATAAGCCACCAGCAGCACCATCAATGTCTGTGTAATCCAGCCTGCAAAAGCAAAATGCGAATGTCCGTGTAATAAATGTTTCTGATCGACAAATGGAAGTGAATATAAAATTTTATACCGCATCACCACGCCAACTAAAGCAACCAATAATAAATTGAAAAGAGATATTTTTAAATACCGGCTGAGAGAAATATTCATTTTGCGAATTAACTGTAAACAACGCAAAATAAACGCTTACAAGACAAACTTTTTATGACCAGAGTCACTATTTAACATAAAGACTTTTCCTCTGTTAATAGACAACTTCCCTTTCTCACTAAGCTTTTTAATTGTCCTGATAACCGTCTCTACTCTCAGTCCTGTCATACCCGCTATTTGTTGTCTTGTAAAATTCACCTTGAATGGTTCTGCAGAAAGTGTGTGATATTTCTCTCTGTAGAAATTTAGCAGCGTAATTATTTGATGCTCCGGATCATGACTTGCAAATTCTTTGAGTACCAAAAATTTATAACGAACTCTCTGTGCAAGCAACTTAGTGAATGCCATTAATATATCTTGTCTTTCTTTCAGCAATTGATGAAAAGTTGTTTTAGGTAATTGTATTACCACAGAATCTGTTTCTGCAATAGAATTAGCAGCATAAGACTCATCATCAAACAAAGGTAATTCCCCAAAACACTCACCCGGCTGGATAATAGATTGAATAAATGCCTTTCCATCTGCATCGTAATTTATCCAGCTTACTTTGCCTTCCACCAACTGAAAATAGAAGTAGCATTTGGAACCTTCCGTAAAAATTAAGTTGCCTTTTTTTATTTTTTTATAAACGGCCCCTCTTGCCAACAACACATCTTCACTTATCATCATACATTATAATATTATGTAATGTAAATTTCTTCAAAATAAGTTAAGCTAAACGTGATATCTGACATTTTAAAACATGATTTATATCATGTTTCAATTTTTACTACGTTAAAAATTAAAAATAAAATCACATTTCTATGCTTTATGACTGCAATCATAAATCTTTAAATGAGTTCTGTCTAACCTTGTAGTATAAAATCAAGTAAAATGAAAAAGTTATTAATTATTCTAAGCATTTGTTCTTCAATGGCAATTTTTATTGGGTGTAATTCTACTCCAACTAAAGATGACTTTAGTTCTAAAGAAGAAACGACAGAAACACCAGCAGCAACAACAGAAAATGGGAATCCATCTTATGACCCTAATAGAGGGGAAGGGAAATTTACCAAAGTGGATATAGGTGCCACGCTGGATGCAGCTATGGCAACTTCGGGTGAAAAAGTGTATGGTGTTAAATGTTCATCCTGTCATAAAACAACTGATGAAAAACTGGTGGGACCGGGATGGAAAGGCGTAACCACACGTCGCACTCCTGAATGGATCATGAATTTCATTACCAACACGGATGAAATGATTAACAAAGATCCGGCAGCACAGGCACAACTCGAGATTTGTTTAGTTAGAATGCCGAACCAAAGTCTGTCTGATGATGATGCAAGACACCTGCTTGAATTCATGCGTAAAAACGATGGTGTAAAATAATTCTCAACTAAAATCTAATCAAAATGAAAAATTTTAAATTAATTGCATTGTTAAGCATAACCATCGTGTTTGCTATGAGTGCCTGCAAGCCTAAGAACTTAGGAAATGCCGTAAGTGCAGATGCTGCTGCTAAAACCTATGTGGCACCCGGGAAATATGACGGTTTCTACAATTTTGTAAGTGGCGGTTTCAGCGGACAAATGAGTGTATATGGTTTACCCAGCGGACGATTACTCAGAGTGATTCCGGTGTTCTCTGTAGATCCAGAAAAAGGATGGGGATTCAGTGAAGAAACTAAACCGATGCTGAACACCTCACATGGCTTTGTTCCATGGGATGATTTACATCACACAGAATTATCACAAACGAATGGTGAAATTGATGGTCGCTGGATTTTTGGAAATGCAAATAATACACCACGTGTTGCCCGTATCGATTTAAAAACATTCCGTACGGCAGAAATTATTGAATTGCCAAATAGTGCAGGTAATCACTCTTCTCCTTTCATTACAGAAAATACAGAGTATGTGGTGGCCGGAACACGTTTCAGTGTGCCGTCTGACAACGCAAACGGTGATGTTCCGATTAATACCTACAAACAAAACTTCAAAGGATATTTAAGTTTTATCAGTGTTGGAAAAGAAGATGGTAAAATGGACATCGCTTTCCAGATTGAATGTCCGGGTGTAAACTTCGATTTAAGTCATGCGGGTAAAGGAAAATCTCACGGATGGTTCTTCTTCTCTTGTTACAATACAGAGCAGGCAAATACGCTGTTGGAAGTCAATGCGTCTCAAAAAGATAAAGACTTTATCATGGCAGTGAACTGGAAAAAAGCGGAAGAATATTTAAAAGCTGGAAAAGGGAAAAAAGTTCCTGTTAAATATGCTCACAACACGTACAGCGACAAAACACACAGTGCTACTTCCGAAATTAAAACAGAAGTTACTGTGTTAAGTGCTAAAGAGTTAAAAGACATTTGTTATTTCATACCTTGTCCAAAATCACCGCATGGTTGCGATGTTGACCCGACAGGTGAATACATTGTAGGCAGCGGTAAATTAGCCGCACTGATTCCTGTATTTAGTTTCGATAAATTAATGAAAGCGATTGCAGCGAAAGATTTTGTTGGAGATTTTGACGGTATTCCTGTGGTGAAATATGAGTCTGCTTTATACGGTGAAGTTCAAAAACCGGGCTTAGGACCTTTGCATACAGAATTTGACGGCAAAGGAAATGCCTATACTTCTTTCTTCGTTTCATCTGAAGTGGTAAAATGGAATATCAAAGATTTAAAAGTACTGGATCGCGTTCCTACTTATTATTCTGTGGGTCACTTATGTATTCCGGGCGGCGACAGCAAAAAACCAAATGCTAAATATTTAATCGCGTACAATAAAATTACGAAAGACAGATATTTACCAACCGGTCCTGAATTAGCACAAAGTGCTCAATTGTATGATATCAGCGGTGATAAAATGCAGCTAATACTTGATTTCCCGACTATCGGCGAACCGCATTACGCACAGGCTGTTTCAGCAGATGTTATAAAAGACAAATCGTTAAAAATATTCAAAATTGAAGACAACGCAAATACGTATGTCGCCAAAGGAGAAGGAGAAACGAAAGTAGTAAGAACGGGAAATAGAATTGATGTTTATATGACTTGTATCCGTTCTCACTTTGCACCGGATAATATCGAAGGTATCAGAATGGGTGACGAAGTGTATATCCACCTGACCAACTTGGAACAAGACTGGGATGTACCGCATGGATTTGCCATAAAAGGTGCAGCTAATGGTGAATTACTGGTCATGCCCGGTGAAACTCAAACATTAAAATGGACACCGGACAAAGTGGGCATGTTCCCTATGTATTGTACAGATTTCTGCAGCGCGTTGCATCAGGAAATGCAGGGATACATAAGAGTATCGCCGGCAGGAAGCAATGTACCGCTAACATTCAGCACGGGAAAAAATATGCCTGTTGCCACTCCTGAAAAAGCAAAATAATTTTATATCAGCAATAGAGGTGGAACAGGTAAAAGAAAACCTGTTCCATTTTTTTTGAATCACACATAAATAAAATGCCATGCAAAAGAATAAATTAAACATATGGATCAGAATCGCAGTGGCCATTTGCGGAATAGCATTGTTTTTAGTTTTATTTGTACCTATCTGGAGAATTGACCTGGCAGCACCACAATATCCGGAAGGTTTACGGATGCTGATTTACGCCAATAAACTGGGAGGTGACGTAGCAATCATCAACGGTCTTAATCATTACATAGGCATGAAAACACTGCACGCAGAAGATTTCATTGAATTTTCCGTACTTACCTACATCATTGGTTTTTATGCACTTCTTTTTATAATCGTAGCAGCCATCGGAAACAGAAAAATGATGTATGCCTTATTTGGCTTGTTTGCTGCCTTTGGTGTTTTAGCAATGATAGATTTCTGGAGATGGGAATATAACTACGGTCACAATCTGGATCCGAAAGCTGCTATCGTTGTGCCTGGCATGGCATACCAGCCACCTTTAATAGGATATAAACAACTGCTTAATTTCGGAGCATTCTCTGTACCGGATATTGGCGGATGGATATTTATCACAGTAGGAGTTATACTGTTGATTTGCGTAATCACAGAAATAAGATTCAATGCCAAATTAAAAAAATCCGGCACATTATCTTCTGTATTCCTTTGCATAACAGCCCTTAGCTTTTTTACATCCTGCTCTGCACAACCCAAAGCTGTTAAACTTGGAATCGATCAATGTGATTATTGTAAGATGACGGTAAGCGACGCACGATTTCCGGTAGAAATTATTACAATGAAAGGAAAAATTTTCATTTTTGATGATCTCCATTGCGCATTGAGATTTGTAAAAGAAAATGAGACAATAAAAAAATCTGTAAAAGATATTTACCTCAGCGACTATACAGGACAACATACTTTTATAATTGCAAAAAATGCACACTTAATAAAAAGTGCAGACCTCAAAAGCCCGATGGGCGGCAACATTGCAGCTTTTTCCAATATCGATAGTATGAATATTGTCATGGAGAAAATCAAGGGAGAAAGTACCATATGGAATGAACTCTTCAAATAATAATAATCATGAATTTGCTGTTGCGCTTCCTACTGTTCTTTACGTTCTTTCCGGCAATTGCCGGAACTTATCATGTTGGCAAAAAATTTGGCACACAGACTATCCAGCAAACCATTAACCAGGCTTCAGATGGCGATACGATACTGGTAGAACCCGGTATTTATCATGAAAAGAATTTACTTGTAAATAAATCTATCGTATTGAAAGGAATTGACTTTCCTGTATTAGACGGAGAAAGTAAATATGAAATCATCTCCATAAAATCAAGCTATGTAACTATTGACGGGTTTAAAGTAATCCATTCAGGCAGTGGCACTCTGGAAGATCCGGCCGGCATTAAAATATACGACAGCCATAATGTTACCATTATTAATAATAAACTGCACGATACCTTTTTCGGTATCTATACACAGTACGGGAAAAACTGTATCATCAAAAACAATACACTGCAATCTTATGCCGTGGCAGAACAGCAAATCGGAAACGGAATTCACTGCTGGAAATGCGACAGCATGCAGATCATCGGCAACACAATAAGCGGACATCGTGACGGTATCTATTTTGAATTTGTTACCAACTCTGTCATCTGGAGAAATATCTCCACCAAGAATATCCGTTACGGATTACACTTTATGTTTTCCAATGATGATGCGTACATCACCAATGTATTTAAAAACAATGGTGCCGGCGTTGCTGTCATGTTTACGCACGGTGTAAAGATGTTTAATAATTTATTTGAAGAAAACTGGGGAGATGCCGCCTACGGCTTATTGCTCAAAGAAATTTCTGACAGTTATATAGAAGGCAACCGCTTTATCCGCAACACCAGCGGCATTTTTATGGAAGGTGTAAACCGTGTGCAAATGCAAAACAACCTGTTTAAAAATAACGGTTGGGCGATGAAAGTACAGGCAAGCTGCATGGATATCACCGTCACCGGAAACAACTTCATCAGTAATACTTTTGATGTGGGCACTAACGGCTCTCTTGTGTTAAACACCTTCAACAGTAACTATTGGGATAAATATGAAGGGTATGATTTAAACAAAGACAAAATCGGTGACATTCCATTCAGGCCAGTCAGTTTATTTTCAATGATACTGGAAAAGATGCCACCGGCAATGATGCTCTTCCGCAGTTTTATGGTTACCATTTTAGACAAAACAGAAAAAATAATTCCGAGCATCACACCGGAAAACCTGAAAGACGATTCCCCATTAATGAAAGCACTTCCACTATGATTACGGTAACAAATGTGAAAAAGAATTTTGGCAAATTGGCCGCACTGGACAATGTTTCCATTCAATGCAACCGCAGGGAATGTATTGCTTTAATCGGTCCGAACGGCAGTGGAAAAACGACACTTATAAAAAGTATGTTAGGTATGGTTGTTCCGGATAGTGGTACTATTTTATTTAATCAGAAAAATATTGCACACGACTGGAAATACCGCAAACACATAGGTTATATGCCGCAAATCGGAAGATACCCGGAAAACATGACCATTGGACAGGTTTTGATATGATGAAAAGTATCCGCAAAGATGAATCCATCCAACTTGACGAAGAACTCTATGTTGAATTCGGGCTGGATAAATTATCAGACAAAAGAATGCAGACACTCTCCGGCGGAACCCGTCAGAAAGTAAGCGCTTGCCTCGCTTTTCTTTTCAATCCGGATGTATTGATTCTCGATGAACCAACGGCAGGGCTGGATCCTGTGGCATCCGAAATCTTAAAAGAAAAAATCAACAGAGAGAAAGAAAAAGGAAAACTGATTTTAATTACCTCGCATATCCTCAGCGAACTGGATGACCTGGTGACGCATATCATTTTTATGCAGGATGGCAAATTAAAATTCCACAAACCTATAGATGCACTGCGCAGTGAAACAGGAGAAATAAAATTATCGAAGGCAATTGCCAGTATCATGTTAAAAACAACGCCTTGAAAAAGATTATAAAATTCGTCATTATAGATATCCTGAGAAATAAGATTGTGTTAGTGTACACCTTATTCTTACTGATAACTTCTTTAAGTGTTTTTAATCTGGAAGATAATTCAGCGAAAGGATTATTGAGTTTATTAAACCTGATACTTTTTATTGTACCCTTAGTTTCCATTATTTTTTCTACCATTTATATTTATAATAGCTCCGAGTTTATTGAGCTTTTAGTAAGTCAGCCGCTGCAACGCAAAAACATCTGGCTGAGTTTATTTTTCGGGCTCTCCGGCTCTATGGTGCTGGCATTTTTTATCGGTGCAGGTATTCCGATACTGATTTATGAGCCATCTCCTACCGGATTAATGATGCTGGCTATAGGTTGTATCATTACGGTTATTTTCGTTGCGATTGCTTTTCTAACCACAGTCAATACCAGAGATAAAGCAAAAGGAATCGGAACGGCGATTTTGCTGTGGTTATATTTTGCATTGCTGTTTGATGGACTTGTATTATTTATTCTTTTTCAATTTTCGGATTATCCGCTCGAAAAAGCAGTAGTCATCATCAGTGCCTTAAATCCGATTGATCTTAGGAAGAATTTTGATTTTGTTACGGCTGGATGTTTCTGCACTGATGGGCTATACAGGTGCGGTATTTAAAGATTTTTTCGGAACCAATTTGGGATTGCTGGTTGCAAGCGTAACATTAATTTGCTGGTTTATTATCCCTGTTTGGTTATCTGTTCTGAAATTCAAAAAGAAAGATTTATAAAGATGGAATAAAATATGTATCATGAAACAGGATATTAAAAACAGGGCCGATATCAAATTGTTAGTAGATGCCTTTTACAACAAAGTAAAACAGACAAACAGATTGGTTACTTTTTACCGAAGTAGTGAAGATAAACTGGGAAAGACATCTGCCCGCGATGTATAATTTCTGGGAGAATATTTTATTTTTTACCGGAAACTATAAAGGCAATCCTATGGACCTTCATCTGCACCTTAGTAAAATAAAGTCTATAGACAAAAAACATTTCAACCGCTGGAATAAATTATTCACGGCTACTATCGATGATTTATTTGAAGGAGAAAAAGCTACATTACTAAAAAACAAAGCGATAAGTATCGCCGGCATCATTCAAAAAAATATTTTTATAAAAAATGAATAACTCTAATCTTAAAAAAACGACAATGAATACACTTGATAAAAAAATTGGTGAAATGGTAGCAGAAGACTACCGCACCGCCGCCGTCTTTAAAAACCATAAAATTGATTTCTGCTGCAAAGGTAACCGCAGTTTATCAGAAGTCTGTGCAGATAAAAATCTGAATACAGCTTTTTTAATCGAAGAATTAAACGCTGTTACAAAACCTGCCGAAAAAAACATCATTGATTTTAATGCATGGGATCTGGATTTACTAGCTGATTACATAGAAAAGAAACATCACCGTTATGTGGAAGGCAGCATGCCCGTATTATTGCAATACCTGAATAAATTATGCAAAGTACACGGACCACAGCATCCCGAGTTATTTGAAATCAACAAAGAATTTACGGAATGTGCAGCTGCACTTACAGCACACATGAAAAAAGAAGAACTGGTTTTATTTCCTTATATCCGAAAGATGGTAAAAACAACCATTTCACATCAGGAAATAAGTACGCCCCATTTCGGAACTGTACAAAATCCTGTTCATATGATGATGCACGAACATGATACGGAAGGTGAACGTTTCAGAAGAATTGCACAATTAAGTAATGACTATACGCCACCAGCTGATGCCTGCAATACATACCGGGTTACTTATAATTTATTAAACGAATTTGAGAACGATTTGCATACACACATTCATTTAGAAAATAATATCCTGTTTCCAAAGGCTATTCAGTTGGAAAGATCTTCTAATGTTAGTACAGATTAATGTAATTATAATTTATGTACAGATGAGCTAAATTTTAAGATTAATTTTACCATTATTATTTTCAGTCATAATATCTGAAACAGATTTTTTCTTAAATAATTGTTTAAGTTCTTCTTTGTGTTTTTTAAAATCTTTATGTAACGGACATGGGTTCTTTTCTGTACACGTACTTAAACCTAACAAACACTTATCAAAGAAATCTGGTCCTTCAACTGCAATTATTAAATCATATAAAATAATTGGTTTAGATTTTTTGTCAACATAAAAACCACCATTGGGACCTTTCGTCGATGAAATGATATTTTGACGAACCAATGTTTGTAAGATTTTAGATGTAAAAAAAGGCGGAGAATCGATTGCCGATGCAATTGTATTAATTTTAAAACATTCGTTACCACTTGAATTTAAACAAAGAAACATCGTTGCTCTGATTGCATATTCAGTGCTCTTAGAAAAAATCATATCCAAATATAATCAAATACTACACTAATTTTTACTTTCATTCAATAACACACATGACAAAAATCATATTATGTTATTATTAAAACCAAAAATTAAGTGAAGGTTTTAATTAATTTTAGATATTAATACCTTTTTATCTTAAATATTATTAATATGCAAAATTACACAAAAAAGAAACTAGTAATCTTACTATTATTAGTTCAGACATTTACCCTTTATGCGCAGCATAAAATAGAATTATCCGGGCAGTATATAACGCGATTAGAACAAAGGCATGGCTATAGAAATTTAGCTCCTTTAAACTCTAAAAGTGCTGTATTTTTACACAAGAGTTAGACTTAATTTTGATTACCAAAAATAAGTACATCAGATTATTTACAAGCATACAAGACGCACGTGTTTGGGGAAATGAACCTCAGGCACAAAATGTCGGAAGTTTTGGTTTACACGAAGGTTGGGCAGAAATATTTATTAAAGACAAAGCGTCCATAAAATTAGGCCGTCAGGAATTAGTATACGATGATCACCGTCTTTTAGGAAACTTAGATTGGGTGATGGCAGCTCGTTCACATGATGGTTTAGTGATTAAAGTAAATCATAAAAATGCGCAATTACATATTGGTGGCGGATTTAACCAGAGCAGTGAAAACCTTATAGGTACTGTTTATAAAGTAAAGAACTATAAAGCACTTGCCTTTGGGTGGTATAATCAAAAATTTGACAGTAGCCGTGCTTCCTTATCCGTATATGCAGTAGCAGATGGTATGCAAATAAATGACTCTACACCAACTACCAAATTCCGATTTACTTTCGGACCACGTGCAGATTTTAAATACAAACATTTAAACGCGAACATAGGCGCATATTTACAAGCAGGAAAAACAATAACAAACAGAAAAATACTTGCATTTATGGCGAATGTTTATGCTGAATTTATAAGCAAAAAGATAACTGTTGGCTTAGGTTACGATTATATATCCGGACAAAATGCTTCTAAAACATCCAATACAAATTATAATGCTTTCTATACATTATATCCAACCAACCATAAGTTTTATGGACACATGGATTATTTTCTGGACATACCAACTGATACAAAATTTGGAGGTTTACAGGACGTATATCTTCGTTTAAATTATCGTCCTAAACCAAAAGGAATGATAGGTTTTGATGCGCATTATTTCTTTAGTGGAAACAAAGTAGCAGACCCAGCATTAGCCGGAACATATTTAAAACTTCCTTTAGGGTTTGAATTAGATTATATGGCACATACAAACCTTGGGATTTTATGGATGTACGTGCTGGCTATTCAATAATAGCTGCCACGCATTCTATGGAAATTATTAAACCTACAGGAAGCAGAAAAGCCTATCAAGGATGGTCATTTATTATGGTATCCTTAAAACCTAGCTTCTTCAAATGGGAAAAAACAGAGGAAAAAAAATAAAATAGAACCATCAATAATATTAATCAACTAAAATTTGAAAAAATGAAAAAAATTAAATGTTTAATTAAAAACTATCAATACATAATTGTATTGATATGTAGTTCATTGCTTTTTACTGCATGTAAAAACAATTCTTCCGGAGAAAGAGCCAGAAGTACAATCTGGTCGACAGAACCAACAGAAAAAATAGTTGGAGAAGAGAAAGCCATACTAACTGATCCTCCAATGGTTCCGCCTGCAATTACGCGTGACCACGCAACCAAAGTAATTGTAGAACTGGAAGTGATTGAAAAAGAAATGGAAATTATGGAAGGTGTAAAATACATGTTTTGGACATTTGGTGGAACTGTTCCCGGAAAATTTATCCGTGTCCGTGAAGGTGATTTAGTGGAATTCCATTTGAAAAACAATCCAAATTCCAAAATGCCGCACAACATCGATTTACATGCAGTAACCGGACAAGGTGGCGGTGCATCTTCAACGTTTACAGCACCAGGACATGAAACGGTATTTTCCTTTACCGCTTTAAATAAAGGATTATTTATTTACCATTGTGCAACAGCACCGGTAGGTATGCATATTGCTAATGGTATGTATGGAATGATTTTAGTAGAACCTAAAGAGGGTTTGCCTAAGGTTGATAAAGAATATTATGTTTGTCAGGGAGACTTTTATACAAAAGGTGCTTACGGCGAAGCTGGCACACAACCATTTGAAATGTCTAAAGCATTAACAGAAACACCGGATTATGTATTATTTAACGGCAAGGTGGGTTCTTTAACCGGTGACAAGGCAATAACCGCAAAACCAGGAGAAAAAGTTCGTTTATTCGTAGGAAATGGCGGACCTAATTTAGTATCCAGTTTCCACGTTATCGGAGAAATCTTTGACAATGTTTATGTAGAAGGTGGTGAATTAATTAACCATAATTTACAAACAACTTTAATACCTGCAGGTGGTTCATCCATTGTGGAATTCAGATGCGAAATTCCAGGAAATTATATTTTAGTAGATCACTCAATTTTCAGAACCTTTAATAAAGGTACATTAGGTATATTAAAAGTAGAAGGCGAACCTAATAAAGCAATTTACTCAGGTCAGTTAGATGATAGAATTTATCAGAGTGAAGGTGGTGCAGTACAAAATATGCCAACAGAAGCAAAAGGTCCAGTTAAACTGTTAACTAAAGACGAAAGAATTGCAGCGGGCAAAGCAACATTTGCTTCCACTTGTCAGGCTTGCCATCAGGCAGACGGAAACGGAATACCTGGTGCATTCCCTCCGTTAGCGGGTTCTGATTATTTTAAAGGCAATCCATCAAAAATAATCTATACGGTAACACATGGTTTATCCGGTGCAATTACTGTGAAAGGAAAGCCATATAATGGTGTCATGCCAACACAAACATTAAGTGATGAAGAAGTGGCTAATGTGGTTACTTATGTCTTAAATAGTTTTGGAAACGGCGGCGGAGAAGTCACACCGGTACAGGTTTCTGTAATAAGGAAAGCGGGTCCGGCAACAACCACTAAATAATGAGAAAACTATTGTTCATAATAATGATGTATATTTTCAATTTGTCAGTAGGACAAACCCCTAAGAGTATGGTTTATATTGAGGGCGGCACGTATGTGCCGCTCTACTCTTTGGATACAGGCAAAGTAAAAGTGGCTTCATTTTACATGGATAAATTTCCCGTTACAAATGCTGATTTTGAAAAATTTGTTGATCAGTATCCAGAATGGCAGAAAGGCAAAGTGAAACCGATTTATGCGGACAAAAAATATTTACAACACTGGCAATATTCGAATAAATTAGGAAAGGATTCCATTGCTTTAAAGAACAGTCCTGCAGTAAATATATCCTGGTTTGCTGCTAAAAAATATTGCGAATGCCAGGACAAACGATTGTCAACCGTTGCAGAATGGGAGTATGTGGCATTGGCAAGTGAAACAAAAAAGAACGCATCTGCTAACAAGGCATTTTACCAGAAAATACTGGACTGGTATGGGAATGCTTCAACTGACAGATTACCCAATGTGGGCAAAAAATTTAAGAATGTATATGGCGTTTACGATATACATGGATTGGTATGGGAATGGAATTTGGATTTTATTTCTGCATTGGCAACTCGTGATTCTCGCGATGGAAACAATCTGGATAAAAATGAATTCTGCGGTGCAGGAGGCAAAGGTGCAAAAAATCCCGGAAACTATGCTGCTTTTATGCGCTACGCCATGCGTTCGAGCCTGAAGGCAAATTATAATATTCCGAATGTAGGATTCAGATGCGTGAAAGACGTAAAGAAATGATTTGAGAATAAAAAAATAAAATTTAAAAAGATGAAAAATATAATCCTGATACTGTGTACTTGTTTTTCTTTGATTATATCATGTAAAAACAAGGAAGAAAAAAAGGGTGAGTGCTGTAAAAAACCTGAAAACGAAGCGAGTACTTCCGCAATAAACAGTGATATTACATTGCATGATATTACCAGCGAGTGGACCACACAGGACAACAGAAAAGCGAAGCTGGCTGACTTTAAAAACAAAGCCATTGTTGCAGCAATGATATTCACCAATTGTCAGTCTGCATGTCCCAGGATTACTGCTGACATACAAAGAATTGAAGCGGCAATTCCTAAAGATAAATTAAAGGATGTCTCGTTTGTTTTAATTACCATGGACCCTGCAAGAGACACTGCTCAACAATTGACTGCATTTGCTAAAGAACATCAGCTGGATTTAAAAAGATGGACACTGCTGACCGGAAGTGAATCTGACGTTTTAGAAATTGCGAATGTACTGAATGTTCGCATCAGCAAAACGGAAAACGGAAATTTCGACCATTCTAACATTATACATATTATTAACAATAAAGGGAACATCGTATACCAGCAAATCGGGCTGGCTCAGGAACCGAAAGAAAGTATAGAAAAAATAAATGAACTGATTAATCAATAACTTCAAAACTCCGGAATATCTTGAAAGAAGATGAACACAACTATAGGGAAATCTTTTATCCGCCAGGTGGTGTTCTAATCTGGATGATCATTTTTATAGAATTAACGACATTCAGTTTAGGGCTTCTTGCAATGGTGTATTATGGAAAAGCTGAATCTACTCTGTTTCACGTCTCCTGTCTGACTTTAAATACAAATATCGCCATCATCAATACATTGGTATTACTGACCAGTTCGTATTTTGTGGCAACAGCAATGCAATATCTAAAGAAGGAGAATGTGAAAAAATCGGCTGACTACATCGGTCTTACAATTATTCTAGGGTTACTGTTTGTCTGTATGAAGAGCGTTGATTACTATCTTAAAATACAGGCCGGTGAATTTCTGACAACCAATACATTTTATACCTTTTACTGGATACTAACTGCTTTTCACCTGATACACGTTTTAATAGGCCTTAGCATTCTAATCTATTTTTATATAACGATTAGAAAAAACAACACAAAAATGGAATTTACAGATTTGATGGCAAGCGCTGCTTTCTGGCATATGTGTGATTTAATATGGCTTCTGTTATTTCCTGTTTTGTATCTGATTTTTTAACTGTTTCTGATGAGAAAAAACAAAATCATCTGGCTTTTATTAATACTGTTTACTCTTATAACAGCATTTATATCAAGAAATCACTATGCATTGATTGCCATCCTTCTGTTAGCAGATATAAAATTATTCTTAGTCGCTTTTCATTTTATGGAATTGAAAAAAGCGCATACCTTCTGGAGAATGGCGCTTTCCCTTTTAATAGTTCTAATAACACTATCATTGTTTATGCTCAGGAGTTAAGGAATGATCTTTCAGACAAATGAATGCAAAGTGTATTTTATTTATTACAATACCCATTCAGCATAAGAATCTTTTGTTTCATACAGTTTTAACTGAACAAGTCTTATATGATCAGGAAAAACAGTATCTAGTTTTTCTTTTAAATAGTACAGTATATTCTCTGCAGTTGGTTCATGCTTCCATGCCAGTACATGATCCTCTTTTAACAACTCGGGATGGTTTAACAGAAATGCTTCTGACAGGACAAGACTGTGATCGAGTAAATCTATAATATCCTTATAAACTAATTGTTTTAATTCTTTAAAATCAATTACAAAACCCTGTCCGGTGATATACGTTTCCCCTGTATTTTGCCCGGCTACAGATACATGTAATTCATAGGAATGACCATGAATATTTTTACACCGACCATTATAACCTGATATGACATGTGCCATTTCAAAGTGAAATATTTTGGTAATTCTTATCATTTGTTTGATATTTCATAAATATTTTAATTGAGTATCATTACAACATATTCTCATCTCATGCTTCCATCTTTAAAGAATTTTATGATTGATACTTAATTTTTTCATACAGTTTAACTAAGGATGTCACCAAATCCGTTGGTGAGGAAACTATCTGGTAATGATTCTGTCCAAACATTTGAGGAAGATAATATTTTGCAGTAGCTTCTATTGCCAGCGCATAGGAATTAATCTGATTTTGTTTTAATTCATATAATGCTTGTCTAACATCTCTGATGCCGTATTTCCCTTCATACTTATCATAATCATTTGGTTTACCGTCAGAAATCAGAATAACCCATTTGTTTTTTGATTTTCTGGCATCAAGTAATGAACCTGAATGTCTCAGTGCTGTGCCTATTCTTGTAAAACCACTTGGAATAATGGATCCAATTCTATATTTGGATTTATTCCAGTCATCTTCAAATCCTTTAATTGTCAGGTATGTAGAATAATTTCTGGTTTTAGAATAAAAACACTGAATAGCAAAATCAATATTAAACTCATTTATAATTTCACCAAACAAAATTGCTACCTGTTTTTCAATATCAATGATTCTGTTTCCGTCAACATAACCATCACTGGATAAACTGATATCAAGTAATAATAAAATAGAAATATCTTTTTCCTTTTTCCTGTTTGAAATATAGATATTTTCTGAAGGCGTATGACCTGTATGAACATCTACATATAAATCGGTTACACTGTCAATGTCAAATTCATCGCCCTGTATTTGTCTCCTTTGCTGCTGCATTTTATTATTAATACTGGTCAGCATTTTTCGCAAACCAGATAACACAGAAGTGTTGGCTGCAATAGTGGCATCATAGAAAGCAATATTCTTCTCTTTCTGAACTTTAGGATACAACTTACAGAAGTCCCTTTTATATATCCTTTTGCTGAAATCCCATTCATCATAGGTAATAAAACAATCTTCTGAATTCAGATAATCACTTTCTGAAATAGTTGTGTTTTCAACAAAATCAGATTGATAAACACTGTGCGAAGTGTCATCCGATCTAACTGTATATTTCATATTCAGTTCATCCAACGCATCCTGGTGTTTTTCCAGTTCATCATCCCCGTCAAAGTCTCTCCAGACGCCGCTGAATTCTTCCGCCGTTTCCACCTTTTCAAAATTGTGTGTCAGCACATAATCTTCCTGTTGTTTTTTATCTATCTCCACACTTACAACTTCCTCCACAGGTTTTGCTTTTAAAATGGTTTTTGCCCTGTTATCTTCAATAATTTTCACTTTATCGGTGAAATTTCTGAGTTGATTTTCACCGGCATCTTCCTTTTCATTCTTCATCCACTTTCCGTACAGCCAGGTATAATCAGTTAGTGCTTTTTCTTCTGTCTGCTCCGTCAGTTTTTCTTTAAATTCATTATACATCCTTTCAGCAACGGGGTATTCAAGAAAGAGAACCGGTAGAATTTTCTCAGCATATTCTTCTGCTTTTTTTGTTGATTGTTCAGACGTAATAGTATCTCCGGTATTCCAGTTGAATCCTAACTTTTGTTGAATGGAAAGATATAGTACTCGAAAAAAGTAATAAGAAATATTTTGATCTAACGTTTCAAACTTTGAAAAAGAAACAGGTAAAAAGAAATTATTGTTTTTATAACCTCCTTCCCTCTCTGCCGGATAGATTTCTATATGTCTGCCAGTTGCTGCACTTGCCAGTATGATTAACCTAGACTTTATATTTTCCAGTGTAACTATCCTGTTCTGAATATCTGAAGTTACTTTCTTTTTATTTCGAAAATACTTAACAAATTTTCCATATATATATTCATCGAGTTCCATAAAAATTAAATCATCAGATTGCAGAGATCCGTTAATGCCTCAATAATTTCCGAATCATCAGTCAAAGGTTCTATCACGGCAACTTTAACTGCAAGTCGCTTGGGCAATCCACTGTGTATCAATTTTGCCGCATCTATTAATAATCGGGTGGAAGCTGTTTCTGTTAGTCCAAGTTCTTTCAGGTTTCTTATTTTATTTCCTATGCTTACTAATTGTTTTGCAATTGATTCTTCTATAGCCGTTTCATTTATCAGAATCTCTGTTTCTATTTTTGCTATCGGATAATTAAAGGTAAGCGCAGCAAATCGCTGACGGCTAGATGGTTTTAACTCTTTAAACCCTCTCTGATATCCGGGATTAAAGGAAGCCACCAACATAAAGTCTTCATGAGTTTTAATGGTTTGTCCTAACTTATCTATGAATAATTCTCTTCTGTGGTCTGTCAGCGAATGTATCGCCACTATTACATCCGGACGTGCTTCCGCTATCTCATCCAGATAAATCACAGCTCCTTCTTTTACTGCCATCGTAAGCGGACCGTCTAGCCAGACCGTTTCTGCTCCTTTTATAATGAAGCGTCCGATTAAATCGGTAGAAGAAGTTTCTTCATGACAACTGATGGTAATCAGTTTTTTTTCTAACTGAAATGCCATAAATTCTATAAACCTTGATTTTCCTGTGCCTGTCGGGCCTTTCAGTAAAACAGGAATTTTATTTTTATAGCATTGTTCAAAGACTTCTATTTCCTTTGAAACGGGATGATAATAGGGTACTGAAACGGACATGATACTATTTTAAAGGAAAATCAGGTAACCTATACTACAGAAGTAATACAAACTACCTGATTAAATTATTACTGAATAAATGATTTAGTTCGTTACTTCCATTGCTTCATCTGTTGGTGTTCCGTATCTGATGAATTCATAGATAAACAAACCAATTCCTGTAGTGAACATAGTTGCACAAACTATTAAGATTAAAAAATGCACCTGGATTTCTTTCTGAACATCACCGAAATCCAATCCCATTTTTCTTTCAAGGTAAACCTGCGCGACACCTGCAACCCCAAACGCTACCGTCATACCCAGCATACCAATATTGGAAAGCCAGAACGCCAATACACCTGTAGTGCTGTCATATAATTTTCTGCCGGTCATGTTTGGCATTGTATAACTGATAATAGCAAGTACAATCATTGCATATGCTCCCCAAAATGCCAAGTGTCCATGCATAGCTGTAACTAACGTACCATGTGTATACATATTTACCTGAGGAATGGTATGAGCCAGTCCTAATAAACCAGCACCAACAAAAGATACAATTGCTGTACCTAATGTCCAGCTTAGTGCAATTTTATTTGGATGTTTTTTTTCACCTTTTCTATACATGGCAATCGCAAATAATGCCATTCCTAAAAATGCCAATGGTTCCATTGCAGAAAATATACCTCCGATAATCAGCCAGTATTTAGGTGTCCCTATATAATAGTAATGATGACCAGTACCTAATACTCCTGAAATAAATGTTAATCCAACAATTACATACAACCATTTTTCAATAACCTCTCTGTCAACACCTGTAATTTTAATTAATAAGAAAGCTAAAATACCACCCATAATTAATTCCCAAACACCTTCTACCCAAAGATGAACTACCCACCATCTGAAAAATGAATCGAGTGTTTGATTGTCAAACCAAATCATTCCTGGCAAGTAAAGTAAAGCTGCAAACACCAACCCCATGGTAAGTACCAAAGAAGTAGTTGTTCGTTTTTTTCCCTTATATAACGTCGCTAAAATTAACCCAAGAAAAGTCAAAACATTTATTACGACCAGATAGTCTAACGGTCTAGGAATTTCTAAGAATTTACGGCCTTCCCAATAATTAAAGTGATATCCTATGATGGCAATAACACCCACAACAGCCAATGAAATCAGCTGAACAAATCCCAGTTTTACATTGACCATTTCATGTTCAGCTTCTTCAGGAATTATATAGTAAGCTGCACCCATAAAACCTGACAATAACCAAACAACTAAAAGATTAGTATGTACAGCTCTGGCTGTATTAAATGCAATAACCGGATGCAACACATCATAACCCAAATGTGCAAATGCCATAATGAATCCGTATACAATCTGCAGCGTTAAAAGTAGCATTGACAATGCAAAGAACCAATACGCCAATTTTTGTGATTTATATCTCATAACAGTTCGATTTATTTTGAATTAATAGTTGATTTGTAATCCGGTTTTGGCGGAAATCCGTTTAAGTCTGTATTTCCAATCCATGTAAAGAATGCGACCAAATCATTTGCCTGTTCTTCAGAAAAACCATACGCTACCATTTTTCTTCCTCTTGGTGCCCAGGATGTTTTAGACATCAGTACAGCTTTTATATATCCCTCTCCTCTTCTTTCAACAACTTTAGTAAGTTCGGGAGCATAATATGCTCCTTCCCCCATTATGGTGTGGCATCCCATACAATTATTGGATTCCCATAAATGTTTTCCTCTAATTACCTGCTGCAGTGAGGTTTTCTTCATGAGTATGTTTAGGAACTTCCACACTGAGAGAGTGCCAGGATAATCCGATAAAAATAGCGAATGTTACGATAGTTCCTCCTAAAAAGAACAACCGCGCTTGACTTTTTGATAACATAATATTTTAGATTTTAAACTGTAATAAGGTTAGTGATAAAAAAGAGACGAGAACGAAGTTCTCACCCTCTTTCATAAACCAATATTATAAAAAATTATTTAGCCGGTGCCGGAGGAAGCAAGACTCCATCTATTACATGAATGATGCCATTGCTGGCCGGAACAGAAGCAACAATCGTCGCTGTTCCGTTCAGCATAATCTTTCCGTCTTTTTTTGACACTTTTACAGTGCCTCCATTTACCATTCCAAGTGTTTGTCCATCCTGAAGCGACTCCGCACTCAATGAACCCACATACACATGATACTGAAGAATATCAGCCAGATCATTTTTCTTTTCAGGCTTCAGTAAGCCATCCACCGTTCCGGCAGGTAATTTATCAAATGCTGCATTGGTAGGTGCAAATACCGTAAACGGACCGGCGTTACTCAATACATCTACGAGTTCTGCCGCTTTCACTGCGGCTACCAGCGTACTGTGGTCCTTACTGCCGATAGCGACCTGCACCAATTTTTTTGTGATACATCATCCTGTACGCCTGACTGTCCGACACCCGATGCTTCAGAGGAAGTGGCAACCGTTGAATCATCTGTTGTTCCGCTTGATTTGCACGAAACCATCAGGAAAACCATACAGGCAGATAGTAAAATAAATACATTCTTTTTCATAATTAAGTATTTTGACATTGATAATTAATACATACAATATTACTTTCAAAACACGATAAAAATTATGCGTGCAATCATACTTTCAGGCAAATAAACATGACAGTTATCAGGGTTTTAGATTAAATAAAAAGACAGCAATTATAGAAAGTAGAGGGCAATTCATAAAAATAAAAATGCCGCTTATTTCTAAGCGGCATTTTTTGTGGTTAGTCGGGATAGCTGGATTCGAACCAACGACCTCCTGGTCCCAAACCAGGCATTCTAACCGGGCTGAACTACATCCCGATGCGGTGAGAGAGGGATTCGAACCCTCGGTACAGTTACCCGTACGTCAGTTTAGCAAACTGGTGGTTTCAGCCACTCACCCATCTCACCTCCTTATTTTTCCTTTAACAGAACTTTGGGACGGCAAAGATAGGTTTTCTAAAAGAACTTTACAAATCGATGCAATTTTTTTTTACAAAATTACTTCACTCTCTCACGCAAAATTAAACATTTTTTGTCGATTTTCAAGACTCCTTTTTATTTTACTGCCTCTTTAATATATTGATAACCTCTTTTTGTCATAAAAAATTCCCGTTCCAAAGCCTCGGAACGGGAATATATATTTGGATTAAAAGATTGCTTCGCTATGCTCGGAATGACGTTGATTTAAATTCTATAAACTTAATTCAATGCGTTTTTTCAATTCCTCCACAGAATCTCTGAATTCTTCATCGGTGTCAATTAAATTACGTACTGCCTGGCAGGAGTGAATGACCGTACTGTGGTCACGTCCGCCAAACTGCTGGCCAATTGCTTTTAATGAAGACTTGGTATATTCTTTGGCAAAATACATCGATAACTGTCGTGCCTGCACAAACTGACGTTTACGAGTTGGTTCTTTCAATTTTTCTACCGCTACTTCAAAGAAATCGCATACCGTTTTCTGTATCATATCCAGCGAAATCTCTTTCGTAGCATGTTTTACGAAATTGATAACGGTTTTCTTCGCCAGTTCTAATGTGATATCCTGTCTGTTTAAGGTTGCCTGTGCTAAAATGGAGGTCAATACACCTTCCAGCTCACGCACATTTGTTTTGATGTTGGTCGCGATGAAACGGGTAACATCTTCGTGCATCTCAATTCCGTCGGCGTGTAATTTTTTCTGCAAGATACTGATGCGTGTTTCGTAATCCGGAATTTGCAGGTCGGTAGTTAAACCCCATTTGAAACGGGATAACAATCGTTCTTCCATGTTTTCCAGATCTTTCGGTGCTCTGTCTGAAGTCAGAATCAGCTGCTTGCCGTTTTGATGTAAATGATTGAAAATATGGAAAAAGATATCCTGTGTTTTTGTTTTGTTGGCAAAGAACTGAATATCATCAATAATCAACACATCTATCTGCTGATAGAAATGGATGAAATCGTTCGTGCTGTTATCTTTTAAT
Organism: Sphingobacteriales bacterium; assembly: GCA_016721245.1. Taxonomy (GTDB): domain Bacteria; phylum Bacteroidota; class Bacteroidia; order Chitinophagales; family JADIYW01; genus JADJSS01. The sequence continues at coordinate 136,035 of JADKIQ010000003.1, read as the reverse complement.
GCCGTTAAAAACTGGCTGGTAAATTTTTCGGAACTTACATACAACACTGTTTTGGTGGAAGTATGTACTTTAATATAATTTCCGATAGCCTGCCCTAAGTGTGTTTTTCCCAAACCAACACCACCATATATTACCAATGGGTTGAAAGCGGTACCACCCGGAGATTTCGCTACCGCCATACCGGCACTGCGGGCGAATTTATTACAGTCACCTTCTATAAAGGAGTCAAATGTATAATTTGGATTTAACTGAGAATCAACGTGTATCTTTTTCAATCCCGGAATTACAAAAGGATTTTTCACCATAGGACTGGAAAACACTGCCGGCATAGAAACTTCGTTAGTGCCGTAAACACCTTCTCTGTAATTAGGAACGTCGATTGTTTTTGGTTCGGATTTGGTACCGTTGGAAGAATCCACCAGAATTCTGTATTCCAGTTTAGCATCTTCTCCTAATTCTCTTTTAATCGTTTTACGTAGTAAAGTTACATAGTGTTCTTCCAGCCATTCATAAAAGAATTGACTAGGCACCTGAATGGTCAGACTTTTCCCGTCAAGTTTGACAGGTTTAATCGGTTCGAACCAGGTTTTATAGCTTTGTACATTGATGTTATCTTTGATAATTTTGAGACAATTTTCCCACACAAGTTCATGCTTGTTTTTCATACGCTCTATTCGGTTTTTAGAAATTTTAAATTGACTACTATCGACGAATCTAAGTTGAGGAAAATTTCTTTAATAAAAAAATTATTTTTCTATTGACTTTTTATCAACAATTACAGTTTGAGAGTTTGATAACTTTTTCCTGAAACTTTTTTCAAAAAAATAATCCAGCTGTCCGATTTGCACTCCGGCCCATCCAACCTGATTAATTAACACCTCTTTTCCGTCTTTGTTTTTCTCTTTTACAGGTGCCTCCAGAAAGGTGTGTGTATGTCCTCCTATAATCAAATCGATGTTGGTTGTTTGCTGTGCCAACACGACATCCGATATTCTTGCATTATCATATTTATACCCCAGATGCGACAAGCAAATTATCAAGTGACATTTCTCCTTAAATTTAAGGATGTCCACCTGCTCCTGTACGCATTTTATCGGATCTATATATTTTGTATTGGTGTATAACTTATCCGGCACCAGTCCATCTAACTCTACTCCGCAGCCCGTAATTCCGATTTTAAGTTTTCCTTTTTTAAGAATAACATGCTTATGTACTTTTCCTTCCACCGGCGTGTTTGTAAAATCATAATTACAATTCACGAATGGAAAATTAGAACGTGTGATTTGTTTTGCCAGCATATCGATACCGCCGTCAAAATCGTGGTTGCCGATTGTAGCAGCATCATAACGCATCTTATTCATCAAATCAATTTCCAAATCACCGTGAAAGAAATTAAAATAGGGTGTTCCCTGAAAGATATCACCGGCATCCAACACTAAAGTATGTGCTGTTTTTTTACGGATGTTTTCTATGATGGTCGCGCGATATTCAGCACCTCCCATTCCGGGATATTTTTTGTCATCGTCCGCAAAAGGTTCTACGTGGCTATGCACATCATTGGTATGCAGAATCGTAAGTTGTGTTTTCACTTCATTCGCCATCAGTTCCACAGGAGAAGCAACAGCACTTAATACCGCACCGCCGACTAAACTCGTTTTTATAAAATCTCTTCTATTCTGCATAACTGATTCTGTTTTCCAATTTTGCTGAAATCTTTTTGCCTGCTTTGGTCTGTACTGACCAGTATTCCATAATGGCATCTCTGAATAATCTTCCGGTCTGGATTTGCGGAATGGATTTTAAAAATGTCATACCGTCACCGCCATTCGCCAGATAATCATTGATGGCTACTTTATATTTTTTATTCAAATCAAGTGGTGCACTGTTCACCAAAATATTTATGGCTTTGTTATTTTTTATTTGAAAGGAAATTCCGGAAACCGGCCAGCCTTTTTCATCGCCAATGAATCACAGAAATCGCTGAGTTGTTGTCCCGTTAAAGTTTGTTCTACCACATAATTATCAAAGGGCATTAATAAATAAGCATGTTCCACATTCAGCATTCCTTTCGTTAAAGAAGAGGATCGGATGCCACCGTAATTCAAAATGGCAACATCAATTTTATCATTGGTGTATTCCGCTGTTTTTACTTTTAAAATATCTGCCATCATATTTCCGAGTGTGCTTTCAGGTAATTTTTTGGTCAAATCTTCTGTAAGTTCAGCCAGCGGAACTTTCATGATTTTATCTAAAGAATCTTTATATGGTTTGTAGAATCCTTTTATTGCGGTATCTGCCGCAAAAGATGTATTTACTTTTACTAAAGTGGAATTTTCCTGAACCGGATAATAAATTTTACATGCTGTCGTAAAAACAACTGCCAGTATAAAAATACCGATGTTAGAATAATGTCTTGACATCACTTTTTACAAAATTTATGGCGATTTGTACCGGTACTTCTTTATTCGTTTGCATATAGTAATTAAATATTGCTTTACTTAATTCTATACCATCCGTTTCATCCGGCATCTGAGAGGCAAACATGTTAATGATTTTAATAGTCTCTTCTTTTGCAGTAGCCACCATTTGCCAGGCATCATCATTGATATACATTTGCTGTGATAAGTTGTATTCGTATTCCATACGAACCGTTTTTATCAATTCCAGTTGCAGCTCTGCCACCAGCATATTTGGCTGGTATACTCTGTGCAGCAAACTAAAGGGATGTATTCTTTCCAGGAAAACAATAATACGTTCGTATGCCTGCAAACGAAGCGGCAAAGAAACCTTGCGTTGTTCAAACAATAATGTTTTATTTATTTCCTGATTTCTGCGCGTATTTTCATCATCAATAAAGGTTCGTATCACCAAATAGATACCACCTAAGGTTACTAAAGATGGTACTACGTACTTCATCATTTCCAAAATATCTGTAAACTCCATGAATTTTACTTTTTGTATTTCTTTTAATAGGACTCTAAAAATAGGCTATTTTTTACAAAAAAACCGTACTTCTTAAACGTTCTTCTCTTAATACATATTTTACATGGAGAAGTATAAAATTTGAACTAACTTTGATTTATCATTGTTTAACAGAATATGAACACGCTTACAGAAAACAAAATACCGGTTATACTTACGCAAAACGCCGTTCGGGAGGTGAAGGATTTAATGCAGAAAGCTAACTACGGCAAGGAGTTTGGCTTGAGATTAGGCGTAAAAGGCGGTGGCTGTGCCGGCTTCAGTTATATTCTAGACTTTGATACACAAAAAGAAAATGATCATATTTTTGAAGTAGAGGGCATTCCTTTATTTATAGACAAATCTCAGGAGATATATTTATACGATTGCGAAATCGATTTCAAAAGCGGCTTAGATAACAGAGGGTTTATTTTTAACAACCCGAATGCGTCCAGTACCTGCGGGTGTGGCACGTCATTCTCTGCATAGAACCCAACAAAAACAAGCCTTCCCGCTGATAATTTTACACAGCCCCCCGTTTTTACTAACATTTTTTATTAATTATTTGGATAATTCAATAAAGGATTTAACTTTGTGGCATAATGTTTTTTTAACTTTTAAATAAGACAATAATGAACAAAGGAGATTTAGTAAAAGTAATCGCTGACGCAGCAGGTGTAACTAACGCAACAGCAAACGACACTTTGAATGCAGTGTTAGACAGCATTCGTAAAACCTTGAAAAAAGGTGACAAAGTTACCCTGATTGGTTTCGGTACTTTCAGCACAGCGAAAAGAGCTAAAAGAGACGGAAGAAATCCTTCAACAGGTGCTAAAATCAAAATTCCTGCTAAAACATTGGTGAAATTCAAAGCTGGTAAAGAATTGGGTGACGCTGTAAACAAAAGCAAATAAGATTACTTCTTACTTAGAAAAGATAAGCCTCAACAATGTTGAGGCTTTCTTATTTTAAGGCGCTAAGCGTTCCATCTTCCAGTTGTCTTCTTCTATCAGCGTGTATTGTATTCTGTCGTGCAAACGGCTTACTCTTCCCTGCCAAAATTCTATCAGGTGCGGCGTAACGATATAACCGCCCCAGTGATCGGGAAACGGCACTTCTTTTCCTTTGTACGAATGTTCTGCTTCTTTAAATTTGTCTTCCAGCACAAACCGGCTTTCAATCACCTGACTTTGCGGAGAAACCACTGCTCCTATCTGGCTTCCTTTCGGACGGGAATGGAAATATTTTTCCGCAGTTTCTTTATCTACTTTATTAACCACTCCTTCAATTCTTACCTGCCGCTCCGCCCACCAAAAAAGCAATGAAACTTTATCATTTTCCTGCATTTGTTTTCCTTTCCTGCTTTCGTAGTTCGTGTAAAAAATAAAACCATGCTTACTGAAACTCTTCAGCAACACGATTCTCGCGGAGGGCTGTCCGTCCTTTCCAACAGTAGCCAGGGTCATGGCGTTGGGTTCCGGTAGTTTTGCCTCTATGGCATGATGAAACCATTTATCAAATTGATGAAACGGATTCACGTCACAATCTTCTTCCAGCAAAAAAGAAGACTCGTAACTTTCTCTCATATTGTGTACATCTCTGTTTGGCATATCTGAAATTTAGCAATTATATTTGAAAGACAAAAGCCACCCGATGAAATATAACGATAAGGAAATCGTGCTGCCACGAAATAAAAATGTGATGCTGCCGCTGATTATTTTTTCCAACCTGTTTCCGCTGTACGGCGTTATCAATTACAACTGGACCATCTTTACCGTCGTTTATATCTACTGGATAGAATTATTAATCATCAGTACTTTTCAGTTATTGAAAATCATGACAGCAAAAGGTGACACAAACGCCACTTTCTTCAGTAAATTATCGCTGGCTATTAAATTTTTTGCTTTCAGAACCGGTATCTTCTTTTTCTACCTGCTGTTCATTGTGGTATTTCTCGGGTTTTTAGCCAGTGCAAAAAATGATGGCGGCACCAGCGGTATTAGGATGTTTGATGTTATCTTTTTCAAAGGTACATTTTACAGAATTACCATCCTCAGTTTCATTTTATATAATGTCGTTGAATTCTTAGTTTTATTCATCTTGAATGGTGAATATAAAAGGGCAAAACCGGAAGACAATTTTCAGATTTTAGACGTACATATTCTGGTGGTACATATTGTCGTAGTTTTAGGAACCTTTTTATATAAAGGTGTTTCGGAAAATTTACACTGGAATCACAAAAACTCGATGATTGCCTGTGTCGGATTATTTGTGGTCATAAAAATTATCGCTGACATTGCCCGGCAAAGTCTTTCCAGTGACATTCCGGACGAACAAAAAGAAAAATTTATTTAATCAATATATTCTTCCACGAATTTTCTGCAGTATTCTTTTATCTCATTTCTGACTTTACGAAAAGACATGGCAATTTCTTCCTCTGTTCCTTTTACTTTTGACGGATCTTCAAAATTATGATGCAGCATTTTTGCGTTAGTTGGAAAATACGGACATACTTCTTTTGCATGATCACAAACCGTAATGACAAAATTAAAAGGAATGTCTTTATACTCTAAGATATTATTGGAGGTATGATGGGAAATATCAACACCATCTTCTTTCATAAAAAAAACGGCTTTTTGATTTACGCCGTGTATTTCCACACCTGCACTGAATACATTCGCTTTCCCTTTGTAAAAAGACTCCAGATAACCATGCGCCATCTGACTCCGGCAGCTATTGCCTGTACATAAAACCAAAATATTCATCATTTGAATTTATTGAATTGTTTTAAAGCGACATTTACTAATAAAATTAAAACCGGTACTTCAATCAGCGGTCCGATTACTGCAGCAAAGGCAGCGCCTGAGTTGATTCCAAAAACAGCAATCGCCACAGCGATTCCCAGTTCAAAATTATTGCTGCCGGCTGTAAACGAAAGTGTAGTGGTTTCTTTATAATTTCCTCCTAATGATTTTACCAGAAAGAAAGTAGAGAAAAACATCAGGACAAAAAAGATAGTTAAGGGTATAGAAATTAATACTACGTCCATTGGTATTTGTATAATCAGTTCTCCTTTTAAACTAAACATCAGAATAATGGTAGCCAATAATGCGATTAAAGTCACCGGACTGATTCGTGGAATAAATACAGTATTGTACCATTCTTCTCCTTTTATTTTCATCAGCACAAACCGGGTAATCATTCCGGCAAAAAACGGAATGCCTAAATAAATTAATACGCTTTTCGTTATCTGCCAGATTTCAATATTCACCTGATAGCCTTTGATGCCGAATACAGGCGGCAAAATGGTAATAAAAAACCATGCATAGGTGCTGTAAAATAAAATCTGCATAATACTATTGAATGCCACTAAACCAGCCGCCAGTTCATTATCTCCTTTCGCCAAATCATTCCAGACTAAGACCATGGCAATGCAAGGCGCCAGTGAAATCAGAATAAGCCCCGTCATGTATTCCGGATGATTGTGCAGGAATACGGTAGCTAGCACAAACATTAATAATGGTCCTACTATCCAGCTTTGAAACAGCCCAAGCAACAATAATTTCGGATGTTTAAATATCTTTCCTATCTCTTCATATTTTACTTTTGCCAATGGCGGAAACATCATTAAGATAAGTCCTATAGCCAGTGGGATATTGGTGGTTCCGGAAAGCGAATTTACTTGGGTTGGAATGGATGGAAAAAATATCCGAGACTGACACCAAAATCATTGCCAGAAAAATCCAACCGGTTAGATACTTATCGAGAAAAGAAAGTTTCTTTACGGGAGCAGTATTTGAGGTTTGCGTATTCATATTAAACTGTATTAATTAACAACATCCGCCACCGGGTGTGCAGCAACTTTGATTGCTATTTGATAATTCAGACATCAGCATTTTTGGTTTTTCCTGCGGAATGCCGCATTTATCCTGAGCCAGGCAATCTGTTTGTTTTATCGTAAGTATAAAATTACTCCGTCAAATTCCAGGCCATATCTGCCAATAGTATCCGATTGATATTCTACTTCCACTTCTAAATCCTGGGTACCGATAATCTTTTCTGAATTATCAATAATCTTCAGGAATTTTTCGGGTTGTAATCGGTGGTCTGTATCGTTTGCCACCCAAATTTGCAGCGATGCCCATTTATCCAGATGAATGGAAACGCCGCAGTCTACAAAATGCTTGGTGATTAAACCAATTTCCGTTAAATGAAAGTGCGCCGGAATACTTGATCCATCCGGTAATTTAAAATTCAATTCTGTTACCGAATTCAGGTGATGTTTTAATGCTGATATTTTCATTTTTATTTTATTTAGATTAACAACAATTATTTTTATGCTGAACCACTTTATCAAAAAACTTATTAAACAGTTTCTGCACCCTGTTATATGTTTTCCAGTTGATGCAATAACAAACCGTTTGCCCTTCAATTTCTCCGTTAATGAGTTCATTATTTTTTAATTCCTGCAGATGCTGGGAAACCGTAGTTCGGCTCAGAGGTAGTTCATTGGAAATATCACCTGAAATACATCTGTTTTCTCTGGCGAGATATTCTATAATGGCTACTCTTGCCGGATGCGCCAGCAGCTTTGCATATTTTGCAATTTCCTGTTGTTCTGTGGTAAAATCTTCTACTTTAGCGTACATAATTTCAATTTAATTAATTTCGTATGTCGTAAACATACGTCAAATATAACATCTCTTTATGGATTTGTCAAGTATTAAAATAAAAAACTCATTTACAAATTGTAAATGAGTTTCTAAAACCATTAAGTAATGTTAAAACTGTTTAACCAGATCAGCTTTTTCCATATATCCCTGATGTGTCCAGGTTTCTTTTCCTTTTACAAAAATTTTAAGAACCGGAATTTCCACAATATTTAGTTTCTTCGCCAATTCCTTGTTTTCATTAATATCCAGACGGGATTACTTTTACTTTACCGGTATATTCTATATCTATCTGTTCGAGCATCGGTTTCATTTTAATGCAAGGTGCGCACCAAGGCGCATAATAATCTACCAGCACCATTGTATCGGATGTAATCATTTGCGTATAGTCATCAAATGATATTTTATCTGCAACGGTTGCTGAAGTGGTGCTTAATGGCAGATTGTTTCCCTGCCAAGCCAGAATTCCGCCTTCTAAATTAATCACGTTTTTAAATCCGTTGCTGCGCATAAACGCTGCAGCTGACGCACTTCGCTTTCCGGAAAGACAATAAACCAGATAGGTTTTGTTTTTATCGAGTTTTGAAACTTCTCCGTTAAAATCAGCACCGTTATAATCAACATTGACGGCATTGGCGATAAATCCGCCGGCAAATTCCCCCGGAGTTCTTACGTCGAGTATAACCGCATCCGGTGTATTGCTGATTTTTTGACTAAATGCTGCAGGATTCAGCACTTGTTCTGCATTCTGAGAATTGCACGATACAGAAACAAGTATAGTTGCAAAGAAAAAGGAAAGAAATTTTATGTTCATGCTATTGTAATTATTGGATTAAAAATAATAGTTGACTTTACGGAGTTTGAAATTAAACAAGCCTTTTCAGATTTCATCAATACTCGTATCGCTTTTTCTTTATCTGCCTCATTGGAAATTGTTACTGTCGGCATCAATTCTACTTCACTAATCATGTATTTACCATCAACGATTTCCAGTTTACCTTTGGCATTCGAGTCAAATGTAATGAATTCTAGTTTAGAATTTTCTGCAATCGCAAGAAAGGTAGTCATCAGACAACTGTTTACGGCAGCCACCAGCAAATGTTCAGGCGACCAGATACCTTCCATTCCTTTTGGAAATTCAGGCGGTGTTGCGACTTCTATTTTCAAAGGTAGTACAGAGGAACTCATTATTCCTTTTCTGTCTTCGCTCCACTTAACTGCCACTTCATAATAATGTTCATTTTCCATTTTTTCTTATTTACTGTGTTGCAAAATAATTTGTTCCAGTTGTTTGGATGGTACCACTCCGGATTGTCTCCATTTTATCTGTCCGTTTTTAAACAGAATTAAAGTAGGGATGCTTTGTATTTGATATTTTGCAGCCACCCGCGCATTCTTGTCTACATTAATCTTAAGGACAGTCACCTTATCATTCAGTTTCTTTTTCAGTTCTTCCAGAATTGGATGCATCACTTTACACGGGCCGCACCAATCTGCATAGAAATCAACCAACACCGGTTTGTCTTCTTTAATATAATCTGAAAAAGATTTTTTTACTGCTGTTGTCATGTTGTTACTTTTTAACTTCCGTAAATTCTATTTCTTCTGTATCGCCGGAAGATTTACTGACGGATGGAGCACAACCATTCACCCCGCAGCAACCTGTATTTGACAGCGCCTGATACAAAAAGAAGGTTCCAAATAATCCGAATAACACGTCGTGAATTTGTACGGCCTGAACAATGATGATAATGCTTAATGCCAGACGAATCAAACGAATAACATTCCAATTATTGACGAGATTATATTTTAATGTTTCCATCCTTTTATTTTATTTTTTGTTGTAAGCCATACCAGCCGCCGCCATTGTATACTTCTTTGAAACCATTTGCCTGCAAGATACTTTTAGCCTGAGCACTTCTCATACCGGAAGCACAACAGGTAATAACCGGTTTTGATTTATCCAGTTTGGAATAATGGTTGGAAAGATTATTCAGCGGAATATTCAGTGAGCCTTTTATATGTCCACCCTGATATTCAGCCTTTGTGCGAACATCTATAATTGCTGCACCATTCTGCATTAATTGTTTGTAATCGGTTTTAGGTCCAAGGCCTAATAAGCTTTTCATTTGTGCTAACATATCTGTTTATTTTTTAGATTTAGAAATTAACTTCTCTTTAAGTCATGTGACTTTATATTTTTTTGTTGTATAATTCTTACGGACTACTCTTTCTCTTTCTTGGTAGATATTCCGAAAGGTAAATACAAGGGGCAGGTTCCCACAGCACTGGTAAGTACGAAAACGGCAGCAAATACTAATAAGACTATTGCTATAGTTCCGCTGATTACATGTGTAAAGTATAGAACCGCAATGATAACAGCCACTGCTACGCGAATGGCTTTGTCTAAATTTCCCATATTCTGTTTCATATATCTGATTTTGTATTACAAAGATATACCAAACAAAACTGCTTGTCAGTTACAAATGTTACAATTCATCTATATGGGTAAGTACTGTAAATTAATAAAGTGATTGCCGAGCTTTATTTAGACATTTCTTTAAAAGTTTAATCTGATTTCTGTAGAGGAGTAATTTTTTATCATTTTCCAATTTCTTGAGCAATCTGGATATGACCACGCGTGAAGTTGCCAATTCATCGGCAATCTGTTGGTGAGAAAGATTAATGAGTGTAGAATTAGTTGCCTTCGCTTTTTCTTTTAAGTATGAAATCAAGCGTTCGTCTAATTTCTGAAAAGCAATCTGATCGATGGTTCTCAGTAATTCATTAAAGCGATGATGAATAGTTTTCATTACAAAACTTTTCCAGCTTGGATATTTCACCAGCCATTGATCCATGACAGCAGTAGGCACGGTCAGCATTTCTACGTCTTCTTCAGCAACGGCTTTTATTTCACTGGGATATTGCTGCATACAACAGGTAAATGTCATCGCGCAGCTTTCTTTCGGATTTACGTAATACAACAGCAATTCTTTTCCTTCTTCATCTATACGGGAAACTTTAACGGAGCCTTTGATAATAATCGGAATCTGGCGAACTGTTTCTCCAATATCCAGAATTACATCGCCTGCCTTTGCTTCTATTAGTTTTGATTTAGAAACTAATTCTTTAATCAATCCCGGTTCAAAAATTTCTTTGAATGCTTCAATGGTATCCATAATGCTAATTTACAAAAATACATGGTGTGATTCAACATAAATCAACGCATGGTCATTCGACGCTCACTGTCTAATTTCAGCGCAGTGGCAATCATAAATGTAAAGGAAAGTAAGGATGAACCTCCATAGCTCAATAAAGGAAGCGGAATCCCGATAACGGGCAGCAATCCGATTGTCATGCCAATATTAATAACGACGTGCGTAAAAATAATAGCCACCACGGAATAAATATACACCCTGCCATAAGGACTCCGTTGTCGCTCTGCCAACAACAACAATCTTATCAGCATCGTTACATATACAGCCAGTAAAACTAATGAACCTAAGAAACCCCATTCCTCTCCGATGGCAGAGAAAATAAAATCCGTACTCGTCTCCGGAACGTAATTATACCGCGTCTGAGTTCCCTGCAAATAGCCCTTTCCGATAATACCTCCGGAGCCTATCGCAATTTTTGACTGGTTGAGATTGTAGGCAACACCACGTCTTGCTTCTTTGGTCAGTTCTTTTCCGAGAATTACATTGATACGGTCGCGCTGATGTTTCTCCAGCACATTATTAAAAATATAGCTGACCGAATAGGTATACAAACAGGTGCCAATCATTATAACCGCTAAAATTTTCACCAACTGCTTATTCAACCAGTTCCAATAAATCAATACGCAAAAAAGCGCAACACTAATGGCAATGATAATATATGGTTGAATAATGAGCGACAAAACAGAGACAGCAATTATATATAAACCCAGGTAAATAAATAAATCAGACAATCCTTCTCTGTTTAAAACAAAGATAAATGCTGCAAATACCAGACAAGAACCTGCGTCTCCTTGAGCGGCCACCAATAATAATGGCAATCCCAAAATTCCATATGCTATAAATTGCTCACGTTGTGTGACAAATCGCATATTGGGTGTATCAAAATATTTTGCCAAAGCCATTGCCGTTCCGAACTTCGCAAACTCTGAAGGTTGTAATTTAAAAACGCCAAGGTTTATCCAGTTTTGTTGTCCGTTTGTCTTTTGCCCAACAACTAACACCAACAACAATAAAACCAATACCAATCCGTACATCGGGTAAGAAATAAGTTGTAATATTCTTCTGTCAAATCCTAAGATTACAAAAAACATTAAACCAGCGACAATGGCAAAAAACGCCTGTTTTACATAACTGTGTTTAAAGCTGAAAAAGGATGCGGTAACATCGCCGTTATATTCCGTAGCAAAAATAGACATGATGCCCAGTATTACTAAGAACAGGAAACAGTATAAAACAGTACTGTCAATCGGATCGTATGCTCGTTTAGATGCTTGCATTTTTATTCTTGGAAAATTTCTTCTTCTTTTCTGTTTATCGCCGCACTGTCCTGCTTTTGTTTTTCTTTCTGTTCTTTACTTTTCTGTTTCGCACCGGCAATAGAGTCGCTAACAAATTTAATACGATCTTTCTTTGCTTTCTCTCTCGCTATCGAATCTGCAGCCAACTGTTGCGGTGTTTTAGGCACTCCTGTTGGCGTCACGTCTTTTATCAAACGTGCCTTGTACATTCTTTCCTGCAAAGGAATTCTTTTTTTAGCAACGGTATCATGCAGGTATTTTTCTACCATCAGCGATGCAATTGGCGCTGCATAGGTAGCACCAAATCCTGCATTCTCCACAAACACGGCGATTGCAATTTTAGGATTGTTCTTCGGTGCAAATCCGGCAAAAATGGAGTGGTCTTTTCCATGCGGATTTTGAGCGGTACCTGTTTTTCCGCAAAAAGAAATGTCAGGAATTTTTGCACCTTTTGCCGTTCCTGATTCTACCACTTTTTCCAACCCGTCAATTACATACCTGTAATAAACAGTATCAATACTGGTGATTACTTTCTGCTTTTTAGGAGAACGGTATTTTTTATCTTTTACAAAATACCGGCAAATTTTTGGTGTGATATAATATCCTTTATTGGCAATGATGGCCATCGCATTGGCAATCTGCAAAGGTGTTGCCAGCACCTCTCCCTGTCCGATTGAGTTAGAGATAACCGTGGCTGCACGCCATTTGCCTTCGCCAAATACTTTATTGTAATATTTTACGCTTGGCAGATTCCCTTTCTTTTCACCTTTTAAATCAATTCCCAGTTTCTTGCCATAGCCAAACTGGCTGGTCATATCCCACCACTTCTGATACCCGATTGCCGGAGATGCAAAAATAGAATCCATAATAAAATCGTTGTAGATTTTACAGAAGTAAGAGTTACAGGAATATTGCAAGGCTGTTTCCACATCCGGAATGCCATGCACGCCGTGACATTTCACCACGTGATTGCCGACGCGGTAACCACCCGGACAAAACCACTGCCATTTTTCTTCGTGAATTTGACTTTGCAACATCACCAAAGCCGCACCTGCTTTAAAAGTAGAACCCGGAGGATACATCGCCTGAATAGGGCGGTTTAGTAAAGGTTTGTAGTAATCGTTGAAGAGAATATTAAAATTATGACGACGAAAACGGCCTGTCAATAAATTAGGATCGTACCCCGGACTGCTTACATACGCTAAAATCTCTCCGGTAGCCGGTTCAATTGCAACAATGCCTCCCACTTTTCCCTGCATGAGCTTCTCACCGTACGCCTGCAACTCTGCATCCAGACCAGAAACCATATCCCAGCCGGCTACCGGTGCTTTGTCATCTTTACCATCCTTGTATTTTCCTTTGTAGGTGTTTTTCACATCAACTACCTGGAAGTTATATCCTTTTTCTCCTCTTAATAAACTATCGTAAAATTGTTCCAGTCCGGTGGTACCCATGTAATCACCTAACTCATAATAGCCGGATGATTGTTCTATATTATTTTCCGTTACCTCACTAAGATATCCTAATACTGCTGCACCTCCGTAATACGGGTATCTCCTTACTGTTCTTGTTTGAAAAGAGAAGGAAGGAAACTCAAACAAATGCTCCTGAAAACGGGCAAATGATTGCGGATCTAACAGTTTAATAAATGGTGTAGGTTTGTTGGGTGTGGTACGTTTTATTTCATCTAATTTTTTACGTACATATTCTATATCGGTATTTAATAATTCGCACAAGCGCAGGGTATCTAAGTTTTTGGTGATATTCCATTGTACTAAAATATCATACACCGCATCATTGTATACGATCACTTTTCCTTTACGATCAATCACTAAACCACGCGAAGGATAAATCGTCACTTTCTTCACCACATTATCATGCGCCTTTAGCTTATAACCCGGCGTTAATACCTGCAGGAAAAATAATTTGACAATAAGAATAAATGCAGCGATAAAAATCGCTTTTTCTAAAATTCCACTTTCGTTACCCCGTTGCATCTTATTACTGTTACTCTCTGCTGTTTCTCATGAAGAAAAGACTAATCATCCAGACTATTAATAATGAACCGAACAAACTGATGATAGTCTTAAATATAGTGGAGAAAAAATTAGCAAACGAAAATACTTCTAAAAAAAAGTATAAAAAATGATGAAGCGAAAACATGATGAGCGAATAATAAAAAAACCAGGTAACGCCCTGCTGTGACACATTGGGCACATCCAGTTTATCCCAGCCGGAGCGCGGCTGAAAGGTATCCAGAATATAACTTCTCGAATATCCGATTGCCGTTAAAGTGGCTGTATGCAAGCCACCGCCGTTACTGAATATGTCTATAATCAGTCCGGTAAAAAAGGCTAAAAATAAAACGACCAGCCTCGGCGTAAAAACCGGCAGCAGTAATATGGTCAGCGGGTAAATCATGATATACACACGTCCCAAAGGGAGCTCGTTCAATAACAAAACCTGTAAAGCAATGAGCAATACAAAACGGATAGAATTTGTTATGACGAACTTACTATTCATTAATCATTTGCATTTGTAAAGAATCCAGTTCTTTCTTTTTTTCATTTTTCACCACGTACACATAACTCAGCGTATTGATATTATTCGTGAGCCGCACATTCATATTATAAAAACTTGTACTCTCATCCGGTTCTAATTTTTTAACCGTAGCCACCACAATATTGGGCGGAAAAATAGAAGAAAATCCGGCCGTCAGAATCGTATCATTTTTCTTTATCGGCAAGGTCTTACTCAAGCCGTCTATCTGTAAAGTATAAGGGTCCTCTCCATTCCATCTTAAATTCCCCAGCGCATTGGTATTTTTATGCCGTACGCCAATCAGAGATTTCACACTCACTACAGACATGATCAAAGAAAAATTTTCAGAAACATTCGTCACAATACCCACCACTCCGTTACTGCTCACTACCCCAAGTCCTTTCTGAATTCCGTCTTTGCTGCCTTTATCAATAGTAATGTAGTTGATGCTTTTGCTGATAGTGTTATTGACAATCTTTGCCGGTATGTAATCAAAATGGTAGGTACTGGAATTTCTTGGCAGAGAAGAATCACCGGGATACTGATTCTGATACGCGATTAATTTTTTCAGCTGTGTATTTTCTTCCAGCAGTATTTCGTTGTTCTTTCCTAAATGAATAAAGGTATTGATTCCGTTTACATACTCCAAAACGGTACCGGTAAAATTACCCGACGTATTCAAAAAACGTACTTCCTGGTATTTATGGGACTTAAAAACAAGAGAGAGTGCAAAAATTTCCAGCAGCACAAATAATATGGCTACATAAAAACGAGTAAATAAGTAATATATGCTGCGCATTATCTTAACTCATCAGGAAAGTGTAACGGTGTCTGTTTTTTAAAGCGATTCCGGTTCCACGCACTACCGCACGCAAGGGATCATCAGCCACCTTTACAGGCAATTTTGTTTTCATGGCAATTCGCTTATCCAATCCTCGCAGTAAAGCACCGCCACCCGTCAGGTAAATACCTTTACGGTAAATATCAGAGGCTAATTCCGGCGGAGTAGATTCCAGCGCTTTCATGATGGCTTCTTCTATCTTAGAAATAGATTTATCTAAACAACCTGCAATTTCGCTGTAGGCTACTGTAACTTGTTTTGGAATACCGGTTAGCAAATCTCGTCCGTGTACCGCAAAATCTTCCGGCGGATTTTCCAGATCCTGCAACGCAGAACCCACGTGGATTTTCACCTGCTCTGCAGTTCGCTCACCGATTAAGATATTGTGCTGACGTTTTACATATTCCACGATATCCATCGTGAAATCATCTCCCGCCACACGGATAGACTGGTCGGTAACAATACCGGACAATGCAATTACCGCAACGTCCGTGGTACCACCACCTATATCGATAATCATGTTTCCTTCCGGCAATTCCACATCCAGACCAATACCCAAAGCACCGGCCATCGGCTCGTGAATCAAATATCGTTCACGGGCATTGGCATGCTCCGCACTTTCAATTACCGCTCTTTTCTCCACCTCTGTAATACCCGATGGAATACAGATAACCATGGTCAACGACGGACGAAACCAGCGGTTTCCTTCCGTAATCATGGAGATAAACCCACGTATCATGGCTTCTGCCGCTGTAAAGTCGGCAATTACACCATCTCTCAGCGGACGAATCGTTTCGATATTGGCATGTGTTTTTTCATGCATCAGCATCGCCTTCTTTCCTACCGCAATTACCTGATTTGTTTTCTTGTCAATTGCTACTATTGACGGCTCGTCCACTACTACCTGGTCTTTGTATATAATCAACGTATTGGCCGTTCCAAGGTCAATCGCTATTTCTTTGTTCAGGAAGCTAAATAATCCCATTTTTCTACGCTTAAGCTTGTGTTTTTAATAAGAAACAAAAGTAAGATTTATAAACGAGATTATAATCGGGAAATGAAAATTTAATTTTTAATAACTATATGACATCTTTTTCGGTATTTATATTAAATATGAAAATTCATAATTAGTAAAATTATCTTTATTTGGGTTTAAGTATTTTTATGTAACTTTAGAATAGTAAACTCAATGAAATGCAAACATTATTTGTTGAAATTTCCGATAAAAATGCGTTATATGAATTGCAATCATTGCAAACAAAAAAACTAATTCGCATTGTAGAACCTAACATGGAATCCTTAGCCTTGCCGGGTAAAGAACTCACCGTTGAGGAATTAAAAACCATGATAAATAATACAGAAAAAAGCAAAACTATTTCTTTACAGCAAGCTGAAAAAAAATGGCAGGTAAAAAAGAAAAAACTTCAGGCGCTTATACATTAAGAATTACAGAAAATGCCTATCAACACCTGGATGACATTGCAGAATATTTAGCCTATATAAAACACCAGCCACTTAATGCTATCAAAGTTATTGATGCAATATTCCTAGTATTTGAACGCATTGCAAACAATCCTTATCAATTTAAAGAGTGTGAGGAGCTAAAAACAACAGACAAAATATACAGAATCGTATCCTGTAAGAACTGGTTAATTATCTATAAAATAGCCAAAAATAAAGTGATTGTTTTAGGTGTAATTTATGGAAAAAGACATCCTAAAAAGATAAAAAAACTTAGAAAGGTACAATAAAATCTAGTGTTTAAAGTGTCTGATTCCTGTCAGCACCATGGCCATATTGTGCGCATCGCAATAGTCGATAGAATCCTGATCTTTGATGCTGCCGCCGGGATGAATCACCGCAGAAACACCAGCATTATCTGCTATTTCCACGCAATCGGGAAACGGAAAAAATGCATCACTCGCCATCACGCAACCCTGTAAATCAAAACCGAATGCTTTTGCTTTATGAATAGCCTGCTGCAACGCATCCACGCGCGAAGTCTGCCCGCAGCCCATTGCCAGTAATTGCTGGTCTTTTGCCAGTACGATCGTATTCGATTTTAAATGTTTCGCCAGTTTATTGGCAAACAGTAAATCCTGCACCTGTGCATCCGTCGGTGCCAGTTTAGTTACCGTTTTCAGCTCTTCTTTGGTTTCAATTTTTTTATCGAAATCCTGCGCAATCACGCCATTCAGCAAGGACTTGAATTGTTTTGCCGGAAAGTCAAACAGTTTCTGTTTCAGCAGGATTCTGTTCTTCTTTTTCATCAGTATTTGCAGGGCATCCTCCTTAAAAGCAGGAGCAATCAATACTTCAAAAAATAATTTATCAATTTCAGCAGCCGTCTCCGCATCTATCGTTGCGTTGGTGATGAGCACACCGCCAAACGCCGACACCGGATCAGCCGCCAGTGCTGCTTTCCAGGCCTCCACTACGGTAGGTTTGGTCGCCACGCCACAGGCATTGGTATGTTTTAGCACCGCAAAAGTAGTGTCTTTAAATTCACCTATCAGATGCACCGCAGCATCAATATCCACGAGGTTATTATAGGATAATTGCTTGCCGTTCAGAATATCGAACACTTCGTTGATATCGCCGTAGAAAAAGCCTTTCTGGTGCGGGTTTTCGCCGTAGCGCAACACCTCACCCTGCAGGTAACTTTCTTTAAACGTTTCGTAAGGATGTTGAGACGCAAAATAACGGTGAATCAGGGTATCGTAATGCGAGCTTACACCAAATGCCTGTTCGGCATATTTCTGACGGAATTCCAGTGAAGTTTGTCCGTTGTTGACTTCTAAAAATTGGGCTAATTCGGCATACTGGCTTTTTTGCGAAACGATGGTGGTATCGCTGAAGTTTTTAGCCGCTGCGCGGATTAAGGAAATCCCGCCGATGTCAATCTTTTCGATGATTTCTGAGGTCAGTTCGCCGGCAAAAAGTGAAGTATGATTTTTTACGGTTTCTTCAAAGGGATACAAATCTACAATCACCAGATCCAGTTCCGGAATTTCGTATTGTTTCAGCTGTGCGCGGTCTTCCGCATTTTCGCGGCGCGCCAGGATACCGCCGAACACTTTCGGATGCAGGGTTTTCACGCGGCCGCCAAGGATGCTCGGGTACGAGGTCAGTTCTTCCACGGGAATGACGGTATAGCCCAAACCTTCAATAAATGCCTGCGTGCCACCGGTAGAGTAGAACGTTACACCTTGTTTGGCAAGGGTATGAATTAAGACATCCAGGCCATCTTTGTAGTAGACGGAAACGAGTGCGGTTTTGATTTTTTGCATGGGAAGCGAATTTGTGCCGCAAAAGTACGGAGTTCCTGCGGATTAAGAAGGAAAAGTGCTTGAATGATTTGTTAAGGATTTTTTGATAAGATGATGATTCGGAATTCGAAGCAGGACTAGTGGCAGGATGTTCGCATTTTGTATTGTCGCCAGATAAAACAATACAAAATGCGCAATGCGTATTTTGTATTGCCAGAGTTTACAAACAACTGACAAATAGTACATTATAATAAATTATACAAATATTTGGAAATTTCATCAATTGCGCCTATTTTAGAGTTAGCAGAAATGGCCGTCTCCCCCGCCCCCGAGCGCAATTTTAAAGCCACTGCAAAACAATGAAAACTTTAGTGAAATTTGGTGCAAAACGATAGTAAAAATAAATTGATTTTTACTTTGAGTATTGGCGACGAATCGCGGAAAGAGTTTACTCTTTAAAGCGTGAGACGCTTAATACTCAGCAAAGTTACAAAAAAAAATTGAGAAACAATATTTTGAGTGTAACTTATCGTTTTGATAAAATGAGTTTTCACGACAAAATGACTGCGGAAATACAAGTATTTACGACAATAATTTTTATCTAAATGTTTTGCAGTGCGAGCAGCTTAAAACTGGAACTGTTTTAGTAAATTGCATAAACTAAAACAGCGCCTAACAGGCAGTTTTGTAAAATGAGTTGACCTCCTTTAAATAGTTCATCGGTGTCAACTCACTTCACAAAGCTGCCGGACGTTAGCGGTAAGCGTATATGACACGACAATTAATCATATTCATCTTAACAGTTATGTCTTTTAAAGTTTTAGGACAAACTAAAACAAAATGCAATTGCGGTGCATTAGTTGATACTGAATACAAAGGTGACATATTAGTTTTTGACTAACCAAATGGAAATCAAATTAAAAAATTGAAGAACAACATAAAAGGAGAGAATTATTTAGTAATGTCGATTGACAATGATAGCTTAGACTTTCTCCATGTGATTATTGGTTTTGCTTTGACAGAAGACAGCTACATTTCAGGTTGGGTGAAAAAATCAAAAGCAATAGGAACTTATGCAAGAAACTACAGGTCAGATGAAACATTGTATTTGTATTCAAAAGCTGATACGAAATCAAAAATTTTTTCGACAATTCCTGATTGGACAAACCAACTTTACACTATTGAAAAATGCTATAAAGAATGGGTTTTTGTTTCTATCAAATATAAAGGAAAAATAAAAAAAGGATGGTTACAACCCGACAAACAATGTGAAAATCCATATACAACTTGCAATTAAAAAAATGCCTACTGCTAACAAAAAATTGGCAATAGTTGTGGTAGATTTGGTAATTAAAGTTTTGTGTAATAAATTACATTTGTAAATAAGTGATAGTTTGTGCTAAACACGCACAACCATCGCCAATTTTCAACCGTTATCCAAGCTTTGCCTTATAGCCTCTTTGATTACCTTAAAGTACCGTAAGCCTCCATAGTAGCAGATGAAATAATTTTAGACGTATACCCATTATGACAGATTTATCCACCGCTGAGCATCACATACACCGTGTCACGAATTTTCAAGACCTTGTTTCCACGCCTTTTCATGGAGAAATGAATGCAATCTGCTGGACGCGTACACTAAGCGGTGATTTTTCCGAGATTGTTCAAAAGATAGAACTGAACGAAAATATGGAGGAACTTGACGAGGAGCTGCTTTGTGCGCTTTCCCTGAGTGAACAGGGGCAGCTTGCCCGTGCCATTCTTTTAAATGACCTGAAGATGCTGAAAGCGCAGGGTGCATCTCCCATACTTAATCTGATCCGATGCTATGAAAGAGATGAAAGCTTCCCGTTTTTCCCAACCGATGTCTATTCTTTTCATGTAGATCGCTCTCCTGTACCAACCGACACCTTTTTATGCACTTACTATGGCGAGTCGAGTGAAATACTGCCCAATGCACAAGCCGAACAAAAAGTGCTGTTGCCCGAAATACGGGATGCGCTCAAAAAACTATATGGTGGAACAGAGGAAGGTTTTGAATCCTTTTTAAATGAACATTTCTTTGACTTGCACTATCAGGCCAAACCCAAAGCACAACCTTTCAGCTTAGGTCTCGGTCACTTATGGAGATTGGCGGTAGATCATCCCGAAAGTCAGGTAGCTCCTTGTATTCACCGTGCACCAACAGAAAAAGCCGGAGAGAGCCGCTTGTTATTGATCTGCTGAAAAAGGCTATTTAGCATCTCCATCATTTTCGCCGGGTTTCATGCTTTCCCGCTCAACACATATTCTTCTATCAAGCGCGGAAAAAATTCATGTTCTAGTTGCAACACTTTCGTTGCAATGGTTTCCGGTGTATTGACTTCCTCTATGGCTCCTCGACGGGTCGTGTGACCTGTGCGACCACTGAGCCATAATGAATACGTATTTTCAAAGGAATTTTATTTCATAAATTCAGGAGTGTACAATCAATGGAAAATAAACGGGTTTGTAGTCGACAGGTGACAACACATGTGAGGGCGGGGCTTTCGCGGCATTACAGTAGACCATTAGTTTCTCTGTAAACTACATGAATCTCTGTAAGCTCAGTGATGCAAATTATTTTGGTGCCCTCAAAATCAATAAGAATGCAATCACTCCGAAAATGATATTGGGTATCCAAACGGCAATCAACGGATCGAGGTTGCCTTTGGTGGCAAATACCGTAGAAAACTGCTGAATGATAATGTAGGCACCGCTCAGCAACATACCTGCCACAATATACAAACCCATGCCGTTGCGCACTTTCTTGGTCGTCATGGCCACGGCAATCAGCGTTAATATAATGGTAGAAAACGGAATGGCCGTTCTGCGGTATTTTTCCACTTCATAAATTTTAATGTTCTCATTTCCTTTATGAATCTGGTCGACAATAAACTGTTTCAGCTCAACGGTAGTCATCGTTTCGATATCGTAATTCTGCTTCACATATTCTTTTGTTGTAATCGGCAGCACCATAAAAGTATCCAATCCGCGGCCAATAGAATCGTATTTGCCCAGACTTTTACGGAAGGTCCAGTTCGTCAGTTTCCATTTCTTTTTTGTCGTATCCCACTGCATATTTTCCGCAGTAAATTTAAAACCCTGTACCTTTTTTTTAATTTCCTCCATCGTGAATTTAAAGCCGGAGTTGGCATTTATATCATAGGATTGTGTGTAAACGAAGGTATCTTTTCCTATTTGAAAATGATAGTTGATATCCGAGCTGCGCTGGTCTTTTTTAGAAGCGTAGGTTTCCTCAAATTTAATTTTCACCTTATTGGATTTCGGCAGCAAATGATGGTTGTAATATCCGAATAATAAAGCCAGTAAAGTTGCCGTGAACATGTACGGAAATAACAATCTGTAAAAACTAACGCCACCATTCAGCATGCAAATAATTTCCGTATTGGCTGTTAAACGCGAGGTAAAATAAACGACAGAAATAAACACAAAAATAGGCGCCAGCATCAATCCGATCCACGGAATAAAATTCAGGTAATAATCAAAAATGATGGCATGTAAGGGTGCATGGTTTCCGATAAAATCATCAATTTTCTCCGTAATATCAATCACAATGGCAATCGCACTCAGCAAAAAGATGGCGAAGAAAAAAGTAACGAGGAACTTTTTGATGATATACCAGTCGAGTGTTTTCAAGAGTTTGATTAACGATGAACAATGAACGATTAACGATTGTTATTTTTTGATGTATTGATTATTTTGGTTAAGATTTTTAGCAAAGATTTTATTTTATCCAGTAAATTTTCAGGATTCGGATATTGCTTTGCACTTAAACATAACTGCAACCAATATTCCGTCTCTTCAGCCTCTTTCAATGCAATTTTTAGTTTATGAATAAAATCAGCCTTGCTCTCCGCATTTTGTGCTTCTTTTACATTTGCACCGATGGAAGTTCCTGATTTTAATAATTGATTTGAAATAACATATTTTCTCTTTTCTTCCAACAATTCACAATATTCAATAATTTCCAAAGCAAACTCAAAACTTAAACTGACAATTAAATTTTTTGATAATTCCTTTTCCATATTTCAATTCTGCAATATATTAATTGTTAATCGTTCATTGTTAATCGTTCATTATAACCTATTAGATAATTTCGGAACCATTTCATTTTTCCATGTTGTAAAGGTACCTTCTTTAATCTTAGTACGTGCTTCCTTCACCAGCCATAAATAAAATGACAGATTGTGTAAACTGGCGATTTGCGCCGCCAGATACTCTTCCACCACAAACAAATGACGCAAATATGCTTTCG
The DNA here is from genome assembly GCA_016721245.1 of Sphingobacteriales bacterium. Lineage (GTDB taxonomy): Bacteria > Bacteroidota > Bacteroidia > Chitinophagales > JADIYW01 > JADJSS01. The sequence goes on along the minus strand of JADKIQ010000003.1, from coordinate 112,940 downwards.
TATGTTTCTGACTGGTAGAAGCCGGTACATTTTTATCTATCGGCGAAAAATCTTCTTTCCATTTACTGTTTTTAATATTGATCATGCCTTCGGATGTAAACAGCAAACCGTGACGCGCATTTCTCGTCGGCATTACACAGTCAAACATATCAATTCCGAGTGCAATAGATTCCAGAATATTAGCGGGTGTGCCCACCCCCATCAGGTAACGCGGCTTGTCTTTCGGCAAAATGCTACACACCAAATCCGTCATCTCATACATAATTTCTGCCGGTTCGCCCACCGCCAGTCCGCCGATGGCATTTGCCGGCCGGTTCTGCGCGGCGATAAATTCTGCCGATTCGGTACGTAAATCCTTATAGACAGAACCCTGCACAATGGGAATTAGCGTTTGCTCATAACCATATAAAGGTTCGGTCGTATCGAAACGCTGTATGCATCGCTGCAGCCAGTCGTGCGTAATTTTCAGAGATTTTTTTGCGTATCTGTAATCGCAGGGATAGGGCGTGCATTCATCAAAGGCCATAATGAAATCGGCTCCGATGATGCGTTGCGTATCCATCACATTTTCCGGGGTAAACAAATGCCGGCTGCCATCAATGTGCGATTGAAAGGTAACGCCCTGTTCATTTAGTTTTCTGCGGTGCGATAAAGAATACACCTGATAGCCTCCGCTGTCCGTCAATATGGGCTTTTGCCAGGTATTGAAGGCATGTAAGCCACCCGCTTTTTTCAAAATGTCTAAGCCGGGACGCAGGTATAAGTGATAGGTATTTCCCAAAATAATCTGGGCGTGTATTTCCGTTTCCAGTTCGGAAAAATGAACTGCTTTTACGGTGCCCTGTGTTCCCACCGGCATAAAAATAGGTGTTTCAATATCGCCGTGCTCGGTTGTGATAATTCCCGCGCGGGCTTTTGAGTGTTCGTCTGTATGCTGTATTTCGTATTTCATTATTTAAACACATAGACACATAGTTTTTCTTAAAAAAATTCAACTTTTGTATAATCTGTGTAATCCGTTTATAATATCGAGAATATTTCTTTATATTTTGAAAACAGAAAACATAGAAAGAATAAATTCTTTGTTCTAGTATCTATGTGGTTATTTATTAAATTTTAAAAGTCAAAAATACGATAAAAACCTTTATTTTTATTGAGTGAATTTCCTGCTGTATTTATTTGTTATTTGCTGTATTTATCAGGTTGTTTATCAATTAGTGTTGATCTTTGTGATTATAAAGAAGAAAAAATCTAATAAACCTGATTCCAATAATCTCAAATCAGTTTCGGTTATTATCTGTGCAAAAAACGAAACGGAAAATCTGCTTAAAAACCTACCTGCTATCTTAAATCAGCACTATCCGGATTTTGAAGTGATTCTGGTAGATGATGGCTCTGATGAACGATTAACAATTAATGATGAACGATTGACAATTATTAATCTATCTAAAGACGAGAAAATTGGGTTAGGTAAAAAGTACGCTTTACAAAAAGGAATTGAAGCAGCAAAAAAGGAGTTGATTTTATTAACGGATGCGGACTGCTGGCCGGTTTCTGAAAACTGGGTTGCTGAAATGGTAAATTGTATTACGGAAGAGAAAAAAATCGTATTGGGCATTTCACCTTATAAAACAGAGTCGTCTTTTTTAAATGGGTTAATTGAATACGAAACCGCTCAAACCGCTTTACAATATCTTGGTTTTGCCTTAGTGGGAAATCCGTATATGAGTGTGGGCAGAAATGTATTGTACAACGCTGTTTTATTAAAATCAAAAAAATGGTCTGCAGAAGAATTATCCATTGCTTCCGGCGATGATGATTTAGCGATTCAATCTTTGGCTACAAAAGACAATACTGCCGTTTGCTTATCAAAAGAAAGTTTTACGATTAGCGAACCAAAGAAAACATGGGCAGATTGGATACAACAAAAACTGAGACATTACGAAAGCGGAAGTTTATATAAACTATCGCATCGAATGCAGTTGGGTGCATATTTATTTACTAAATTATTGACGTATGCCTGCCTGTTTTATTTGCTATTTTCGGATTCTAATGAAAAGAATATATCCGCTGGAATTTTCTTCTTCTATTTTATTTCTATAACGTTGTTGAATTTAAGCCTGGATTATTTTTTACACTTAAACAAACGTTGGTACTTCTCGTTATTAAATGATATTTTATATTGTATTTTTACTGTCACACTGGGTCTTTGGAGCCAGTTAAAACCTGTAAAAAATTGGAAGTAAAGGCGCACAATACGATTGATAACGAATTACTGACTGCCGCTAAAAAAGGCGACCAGAAGGCTTATACAGCTTTGATGGAGAAGTACAAAAAATCGGTGTATCATTTGATTTTAAAAATTGTAAAAACACCTGAAGACGCGGAAGATCTGACGATAGAAGCCTTTGCCAAAGCATTCGACCATCTCGACCAGTATTCTGCGGATTTTGCCTTTTCTACCTGGTTGTATAAAATCACCTCCAACACCTGTATTGACTTCCTGCGTAAAAAAAGCATCGACAAAGTTTCTCTGGAAAAAGAAGGTAAAGCAATTCTGGATAACCTGAATTTCAGCACGCATTCCAATCCTGAAATGGATTTAATAAAATCTCAGCGCATCGATAAATTACAGCATGTAGTGAGTTCTATGGATGAAATTTTTTCGCGGGTCATTGCCTTGCGCTATTTTAAAGAATACAGTTACGAAGAAATCTCCGAAGAATTAAACATCCCGGTAGGTACCATAAAAGTACAGCTACACAGAGCTAAAAAAATTCTGCTGGAAAAATTTATGGATGAGAAAGATAAATGGTAAAAAAGCAGTAAGTGACAAGTGATAAGTAGTAAGTATTGAGTAAAATTACTTTAATACCGTCAATTTTTGCGTAACCGTAAAATCATCATTATAAATGGTCATCACGTAAGTGCCGGTTTTTAAATCCGTCATTTCTATCATTGTATCTGAAGAGATTTCGGTAGTGTATACTTTCTGACCTAAAGCATTAAAAATATCTATGTTGAAATTTCCGGATCTTGTTTTAGGCAAACCTTCTATCGTCAGATAATTCTGCACCGGATTCGGATAAATTTTCAATTTGTTATTTGCCAGCAAAGAAACACCAGTAGTTCCGGAGCATTTATTGGATGTTTTGATAGCTGACCGTGCGATATCAAAAACAGCATTCATCCTGTCGACCTGTCCTTTGGTAAACATCACCATACAGGCATCATCGGTGTAATCCATGTAATTCTGATACATGACGCCCGGTGAGTTACCAGTACAATTATCCGTTCTTACCCCGGACGGGCAGCCTGTTGTTTCTGTTTCCTGATTTGGTGTATCCGATACATTATCCGAGCCGCTGCAATTATCATCATCTCCCCAGATATGTTCCAGATTCAGCCAATGTCCAATTTCGTGGGTGGCGGTTCTGCCCAGATCGTAAGGTGCCTCCACTACGCCACTACTTCCGAAATACTGATAGCCAATCACCACGCCATCAGATTCCGGAGCACTAGCTAAATCAGAAGGGAATTGAGCATATCCCAGTAAATCTCCACCCAGATTACACACCCATATATTCAGATATTGCCTGGCATCCCAGGCATCTTCACCACCGCTTGCAGCAAATTTCACGTCGTTATTATCTGAAAATTCAGATACAGTTGTAGCCGTTCTTGTGATCCCATTGGTAGAATTTCCGTTGGGATCTATTCTTGTTAGACAAAATTCAATGTTGGAATTTCCAGAAATTGTAAAAAATGGATGAGAGGAGTGTAATTTATCTGCATTGGAATTACTGAAATCCTTGTTGAGTCTTTCTATTTGGGACTGAATCTGCGCATCTGATATATTTTGAACATCCTTGCCATATACCACATGCACTACTACCGGTATGGTAATCATCGCCTGAATGCCATTTTCTCTCTTTGCAGCATTTTGGGCTATCCAATGCTGAATATCCGACTCCAGTTGCTGTTTCCGCAAAATAGCATCCGGATGGTTTAGCGCATTTCTTTTAAAAACCTCCGCCGTTGAACAGCGAATTTTATCTGCACTCAGGCCGGTTACAATATGCAACAGGATACCGACAAAAAGTACAAATGGACTTTTAAAAAGAAACATAGATTGAAATTACATTTTAAAACCAACTATTGCAACACCAATTTCCCGCGGCCGATGATATCTCCGTCTTTATTCTGTATGTTGTAGAAATACATCCCATTCGGCATATTGGCACGTTGTAACTGAAACGTAGTTTTACCGGCAATATTTTCCTGTATCACCAATTCTCCGTTTACATCGTAAATAAACAGCTGATGTGCTTTCGTATTGTACACAAATTCAAAATTAGTGGTTTGTGTAAACGGATTAGGGTATACATGGATGGCTTCGTAAATAGTGTTGTTTTGTTTTACGGAGGTCACCAGATTTAACGTTGCGCCAGTTGGCAATCTGTCATCAATACTTACCTGTGTTGTATTTGTTTTAATGGGTAAGTTAAAATCGAAATAAATATCCGCACTGTTTTTTACGAGCGTTCCATTGGGGATACTGTCGTACGGGGTGATTTTAAAAGAAATAAAACCATGACTTTTCGGTTCGTTGGTAAATGAATCTACCAGATTGATTTTATCAAACGTTAATTTCAGAATTGGCTTTCCGCTTCCTGTAAACTCAATTTTATATGGATGTGATGAAGCGCCAAATTCCAGTGTTGCTAAATCTAAATTCTGGTTGAGCGTATCGGTGATGACTACTTTGTAAGCAGTATCTGTTCCGGTATTCTGAAAACGAATTAAAATCCAAAGGTATTTGATGCCGCACTAGTTTATTGGCTCCAACACCAGCTGGAAAAATTTGTTTATCGTTCGGATCATAGCTATCTCTAATTTCTAAGCAAATTTTTTCTACATCCTGCTCTGCTTTGTCCTGTTCCTGCTGGTTCACAAAACCTCGATTGGCAATATTTGTATTATTGCAATTTTCTACTGTAATATTTGGTGCAGACTCTGTTGGGTAATGTACTGTCTGGTTAGCTTCTATACGAAAGGTATGACCTGTTGCCGTTACATTTATTATTAAACTATCACCTGCAGTTAATTTAAAGTTTTTTGAAAGTGCCTCCACTGCATTTTTATAAATTCTGTAGGTTGATGAATCAGCCATGTTTTGTCCAATATTTTTAATAACAAAACGAACTGTAGATCCGGTACAACTTCCATCTGCCGTAATTTCGCTTCCATCCCAAAGCGAATAATCAGTTTGTATCTTTTTCACACATTCATTGCGCGGCAAAATATATGCTTTAATGCATTGCGTTAAGCCTGTAATACCATTTATACAATCTACATGCGTAACTAAATTAATAGTACCACATTCATTAGCACGAAGAGCACCGATTCTAAAAGTTATTTTCTTTCCGCTAACAGTATAATTCGGATTGCTTGCAGAAACGAATGTTACATATTCCGGCAACTGTACAATTACCTGCACGTTATTGGTATCAACATTTCCAATGTTGCAATATTTTATAGTTGCATTATTATCAAAGCAACGACGCATTCTTCCTTGTGCTAATTCTAGTTGTAAGTATGCACAAAGTGTAACATCATTTGCAAAATTGATTTCTGTAGTATCTTGTCCGTATTGAGTAAATGAAATATTTTGATAAAGACCATTTGATGGACAAACTACATTTCTAAATAATGGCAATGTATAGTATGGAATGATTTGATTTAAGGTATACTTTCCTGTGTCGGTAAGAATAGTGTATTTTCCTGATGAATCAGAAACTCCGTAGAAATTTTGTGGTTCAGTATTTACGATAATATTTCGCACGCCTTTTTCATTAATATCTTGCATACAGTTACTATTTTTAGATTGAAATATTTTACCTGATATAGAGTTTGCATCTTTCTCACTTAGCTTTAAAATCCAATAATCAGACTCATTTATTCCTGTATTAAATTCTGTTTTTTCATAACCACGCCCGGAGGTTGATTCGCCACCAACAACATATTTTTTATCAAATGTTTCGATTATTGATTTTGCTACATCATTCTGTTGTCCACCTAAAGTTCTTTGCCAAACAATATTAAGTGATTCATCTAATTTTAAAACCCAATAATCGGTTCCACCTCTATTCCCAACCATTTTATCACCTGTATTTGAATTAGAATTAGATATACCACTCAATAAATAACCTCCACTGCTTAATTGAATTAAAGAATATAAGGAATCTCCACGGTCTCCACCTACTGTTTTATCCCAAAGAACATCTCCGTTATTGTCTAATTTTATCATCCAATAGTCCCAACCACCTTTACTATCTTCCGTTTTATTTCCAGATTTATTTGAATTTGAAAAGCCACCTAATAAATAACCATGATCTCTTGTTTGAATAACCGTTGATAGTTTTTCATCGTTCGTTCCTCCTAATGTTTTTTGCCAAATAATATTTCCTGATGAATTTAATTTTAATACCCAAAAATCATAATCGTAATAATTATGATTATAGTCTGTTTTATCACCACTAAGTTGTGAATTTGTATAACCACCAACTAGATAACCTCCATCAGAAGTTTGTATTATTGATGTCAAGTAATCATTATTATCGGCAGTAATTGTGTTCTGCCAAACGATGGAACCAGATGAGTTAATCTTTACCACCCAATAATCGTAACCATTACTATTTTCAGTTTTATCGAATGAGATATTCGAAATTGAATATCCACCTAATATATACCCACCATCTGTTGTTTTATTCAATGAAGTTAATTTATCGTGATCATTACCTCCTATAGTATTTTGCCATATTATTGTGCCTATTGAATCTACTTTTAAAATCCAAAAATCAGCACCACCTAAATTCATCTCACTTTTTTCGTAAAAATTGGAAGATGTTGAATAGCCACCAAGAATGTAACCACCATTATTTGTAGGTTGAACTATTTTTAAAATATCAATATTATTGCCTCTATAAGATTTACCCCAAATCCGACCGCCTGTCTTATTTAATTTTACAATACCGTAACCCCCACCGTCAGAATATCCACCACCAATGAAACCACTATCCCTTGTTTGAATAATGGAATTTAAGTAATCATTTCCATATCCTCCAATAGTTTTATCCCATTCTACAACTGCAATTTTTTGTTGCGCTTCGCACAAAAAGCTTATTAAAAGAAAAGTAAGCAGTAATGTCTTTTTCATTGGGTATTGGTTATTTTTTCGATTAAATGTAAATATAAGAAATAATTTAATTGGTAGATTTTTAAAAAACAACAAACTTTGGAAAAGTTCTTTATCTACAGCGAGATAACCTTTTTTCAGGGAACCTTAAAAATTACCAAATCTTTATATGTGGACAACTTTGGAGCCTCAATTTTGATATACAGCGACTTAAACGTATTTTTGCACCGATTTTTAAATAAAATACACTCAATATACTATGGCAAGCGTAGGTAAAATTACATCAATCATCGGTCCTGTAGTGGACGTATCATTCAGCGGCGAGGGTTCTGCTCTTCCGAGAATATTAAATGCACTAATCGTAAAAAAAGACGATGGCTCTGAAGTGGTGCTGGAATGTCAGCAACATCTGGGAGAAGACAGCGTTCGTTGTGTGGCGATGGATGCTACTGAAGGTTTAACCCGTGGTGCTTTGGTAACTGACACAGGCGGTCAGATTACGATGCCGGCAGGTGAAGCGATCAAAGGCCGTTTGTTCAACGTAATCGGTAATGCTATCGACGGCATCGGTGAAGTGAGTAAAGTTGGCGGATACCCAATTCACAATAAACCCCCTAAATACGAAGACTTAGCTACTTCTAAAGAAGTATTATATACTGGTATTAAAGTAATCGACTTAATTGAGCCCTACGCAAAAGGCGGTAAAATTGGTTTGTTCGGTGGTGCTGGTGTAGGTAAAACGGTATTAATCATGGAATTGGTAAATAATATTGCCAAAGGTCATGGTGGTTTATCCGTGTTTGCCGGTGTAGGTGAAAGAACGCGTGAAGGAAATGACTTATTACGTGAGTTCTTAGAATCAGATGTAATTAAATATGGCGAAGCGTTCAAGCACTCTATGGAAAAAGGTGACTGGGATTTAGCTTCCGTTGATAAAGAAGCCTTGAAAGAATCAAAAGCAACCTTGGTATTCGGTCAGATGAACGAGCCGCCGGGAGCACGTGCGCGTGTTGCTTTGTCAGGTTTAACCATTGCAGAACAATTCCGTGATGGTGACGGCGACGGAAAAGGTAAAGACATCTTATTCTTCGTTGACAATATCTTCCGTTTCACACAGGCAGGTTCTGAGGTATCGGCTTTATTAGGTCGTATGCCATCTGCGGTAGGTTATCAGCCAACGCTTTCTACTGAAATGGGTTTGATGCAAGAGCGTATTACCTCCACTAAATCTGGTTCAATTACCTCTGTACAAGCGGTTTATGTACCTGCGGATGACTTAACTGACCCTGCTCCGGCAACAACATTTGCTCACTTAGATGCAACAACGGTATTAAGCCGTAAAATTGCTGAATTAGGTATCTATCCTGCGGTGGATCCGTTGGATTCAACTTCCCGTATCTTAGACCCGGCTGTTTTAGGTGAAAGACACTATGGTGTTGCTCAACGTGTAAAAATGATCTTACAACGTTACAAAGAATTACAGGATATCATCGCCATTCTTGGTATGGACGAGTTATCTGAAGAAGATAAATTAGTCGTTCACCGTGCACGTCGTGTTCAACGTTTCTTATCTCAGCCGTTCCACGTGGCAGAACAATTCACCGGCTTAAAAGGTGTATTCGTTTCTATCGAAGATACGCTGAAAGGCTTCGAAATGATTATGGATGGTAAAGTAGATGAGTATCCGGAAGCAGCATTCAACTTAGTTGGATCTATTGAAGATGCTATCGAAAAAGGTAAAAAATTATTGGCTGAAGCAAAATAATCATAAAAAATGCAATTAGACATTCTGACACCTGAATTAAAAGTTTTCTCCGGAGAAGTAGATTCCGTTCAACTTTGTGGTACTAACGGAAAATTTGAGGTGCTTAACAACCATACTCCGATGATTACTTCTATTATTGAAGGTACCGTGAAAATTAAAACAAGTACTGGGAAACAGGAGTTTAAACTAAAAAGCGGTATTGTTGAAGTGTTAAAAAACAATGTTTCTGTTCTGACAGAAGGTGTTGTAACTGTATAAAAATATTATTCGAGTTTTTTAAAAAGAGGAATCTTCAAGGTTCCTCTTTTTTTTATTTATAAATCAATGATTTTTAATCAACTTCTTAAAAAAAAGAATAAAAACACACCAAATACCTTCATTTTCACGCCAAATACTAAATGATACGCTCCGTTTAACAGAACCTACTTGACAAATATTAAAAATAGGTGCACATTATAGTATAAAATTATGTCTATGAAAAACAATATCAAACTTCTGGACATAGGAACCCGTTTAGTAGCTTCCGGAATTTTCGGATATTCAGCATTTATGAAATTTAGTTCTGCGCCGACAGCAGTGTACATTTTCCAGCGTATCGGCATGGAATCAGCAGGACGCTATGGTGTTGCTGTATTGGAATGTATCACCATTCTATTGTTGCTTGTACCCAAAATGGCATGGCGTGGCGCAATTTTAGGCTCACTGATGATGTTTGGTGCCATTTGTATGCATTTGACACTTAGCGAAATCAACATCGAAGGTGATGGAGGTTTAATGTTTGCTTCTGCTGTAGTCGTATTATTATGCTGCCTGAGCATCATTGGATTCCATAAAGCTGACCTGGAAGCTGAACTAAACTAAGCTGTTTTTGAATTTCTGATTATCCAGAAATTGGAGGCAAAAAATGCTATACTTAGTAGTATTACAAAAATTTTATTGTTCTGTACCAACCTGAATTGCTCAAAATACGTAGGTAATCCCGCAATAATAATAGCTGCACCCAAACTCAGTCCGCTTGCTGTAGCAGGACGATTACGCATATAATGCTGCATCAGTAACAACGTTACCGGCACCGCACTTTGCAACAATGCTACGCCCACACAGAAAACCGGAAAGTAGTACTTTCCTGCATTCAACAATAGCGCCGAACAAAGAATACTGACAAATACAAATTTCTTCCAATCAACCTTATCTGCTATATATCCACCCATTAGTTTTCCTGCCGCAGCTGAAATTCCTAAGCCCAAAAGCCATTGCGTATTATCAAAACACATCATGTGCAGCACATTCCAGAATAATGAACGAAATGCTATGGCGACTAACAGCATCAGCATAAAGAAATCGTGTGTATCTAACAGTGACTCTTCTTTCCTTTCATCTATGATTGCGTAAGACGGTATTGCTGATGTTGCCAGCAAAAAAAGCAGCAAGAGCAATGGCAATATCAATAAATAGAAATAAGAAAACGTTGTTGCTCCTAAAATGCCCCCGGTAATCAATCCAATTACACCGGGTGAGGTGAAAATACCCGCCAACGTAGCACTTTTATTGTCTGAAATAGAACAGGCCGCACCGCCGCAAACATGAATCAATGCAGAAGCAAACGCACTTGCTAAAATTGCCGCATAAATATTTAAAAAAGATAATTCAATTGCAAACACCATAAGAGAAACGGAAAGTAAACTGAATACTTTTAATCGCTTGATTTTATCTAGCATCATGCCGGCCGGTAATTGTCCGCCAAACGCCACCACGCTGTATACCAGAAATGCGATGGTGTTCAATTGCCAATTGGCAGATTGCACCGACAAATGAGCCAGCAAATAACCGGCAATAAAATCATTGAATCCATGACCTGCACCGAACAAAACTGCTATTTTATATTTATTGCTCATAGCCTGATATTATTTATCCAGATACCGAGAAAAGTAGTGACAGAATTTTGCACTAAAGAAATCAAGAGCGCTTTGGAGAACTTTTGTTCTAAGAACCAATAGATAATAAATGCTTCCACAATGGTTACGCCACTTTCAAAAATCAACAAATGAATATTAGTAGTTTGATATAATATGTTAATGATGGGCCAGGTAAAACAATTGGCCAACACCAATATAAAAACAGAATATAAAATCCTTTTTCTGTCAAACAAAAAATAGATGGGTATCTCTATCGCAATCGTCAGTGCCAGATATTTAAACATACACGTTTCGCTGTTTCATCTTAGCAAATAAAAACGCTGATAATAAAACAAGGAAAGAAAAAATGGACAGAAGAGACAAGGAGTTGAATCCTGAGGCTGGTTTATTTATTGACAATAAAGGAACAAATTGTTTTTTACTGTAACAGTCCGGTTTTAAAACCGTTTGCTTATAATTGAGTTTTCCCGCTTTATCAAAAGAAAAAGTGATGGCAATATAATTTGTGCTGGAACTAATGGGCTCTGTTGGCTTAACCGTTATCAAAATAAACGAATTAGATTTCTGCTGATTGCTTTTATTTACTGCCCAAACCTCCAGTCTTTCGTCACCTTTAGCTCCATTTACTTTTAACAAAAAAAGCGGCATCTTGTTTTATTTTGTACGTTTTATCATTAGCACTCTTTTTTACATAAAAAGTATGTGTCGCAAAGCTGTCTACATTTGCAAAATAATACTTAGTATCCAATTGGTTCTTTTGTTTGGGAAGGGCAATATCTGCTGAAGCAAACAGCCTGCTCAACAACAATATAACAAGAACGGATAGTTTATTTATTTGCATTTTTTCGTTTTTTAAGGTGTATAAAAAGCCAGCATGCCGGCAGCAAACAACACTCCAAGTGTTAAAGGCAGATAATTAAAATCGCTGAAAGCTGTTTTATTATTTCCGTTTTTATCCAGCGGAATATCTGCAAAACAAGTTTGTAATAGCAGAAACAAGGTATAGAATGAGCAAAACTTTTTCATTGATTTTGATTTCTTTTCCGAATATACGCAATCAGCCAAAGAATGCCAAATGTAAGCGCCGCAATAACTACCAACAAAATTACAGCCGGCATAGCCAGTATGATTGGCGAAACCGCATCTGATAAAATCGGATGATAATTTATCATGGTTGCTGATTTTTAGATTTCCTGTTTTTATTCCAGACAAAGAAAATCAACGTTATTAAAACCAAAAAACTCAAACCGGAAATCAGGTACATGATATTTCTGTTTTTCACTGACTGAACATCCTCTGTATTAACTATTGATGTTTCAAATTGAATATCACTTTTTTCGGATTTACTGAATGTTGTATCTATGGTAAAAATTAAATGATTGTTCTGAATAGTCAGAATGCCTGCCTTATCATTTTCTGAACTTATACTACAAAAATTAAGCGTATCCGTATGTTTATTGGATTTTTGTTGTACCGCCCAAACATTCACACACATGGGTGCGCCAAACCCGCCTTGTATATAAATACTGCTGCTGTCTCTTAATATAACTGCCGAATCATATCCCTGCGAATAAAACGTATACTCCTTGTATTCTTTTAAACCGGTAATTTTCACACTATAATCCGGACGAGGTTTATTGCCCGGCATATCTGCAAAAGAGTAAAGAGTAATAAGGAGTAAGTAATAAGAAAATAAATACTTCATACATTAAATGTAAGCAATTTCTATAAAACTAAAAATACAAGCGATTGGGTATGTAAACTAATAACGCACAGCTTTTTTCACGCGTTGGATTTCTTTCGCCGTGTCGCGTTCTTTAATACTTTCGCGTTTATCAAAGGATTTTTTTCCTTTCGCCAGTACGATTTCAATTTTCGCCAATCCGCGTTCGCTGAAGAATATTTTATACGGAATAATGGTCAAACCTTTCTCTTTGATTTTACCTTCCAGCTTGCCCATTTCTTTTTTGGTCAGTAATAATTTGCGCAAACGCAGGGGTTCGTGGTTGGCATAGCTGCCGTTTTTATATTCTGAAATATGCAAGTTTTTCAGCCACAATTCACCCTGACGAAAATAACAAAAACTGTCACCCAGATTCACCTTACCTTCCTTTACCGATTTTATTTCCGTTCCGGTTAATACCATACCCGCCTTATACGTCTCGAGGAATTCGTAGTTGAACTTCGCTTTGCGGTTCACAATTTCAGGCAGTTCGTATTTCTTGCTCACGATGCAAATGTACAATTTTTTAGAACACGGATTTAACAGATAAAACAGATTAACAGATGTTTTTATTATTTCTATCTTAATCGTTCATCGTAAATTAGCTTGTCCCGAACTTGTTTCGGGATACATTGTAAATCAAGAAAATGGTACTGAATTATATCTGGATTTTATTTTTCGTTTTGTCGTTTATTATTGTGCTGATAAAGATGATTGTATTCGGCGATACGACCGTAATGCCTGCCACCATAAACGCCATTACCGATTCGTCTAAAACAGCTTTTGAAATTTCTCTGGGTTTAACCGGCGTGATGTGTTTCTGGCTGGGCATCATGAAAGTGGGCGAAAACGGCGGTGCCATCCGCATTTTCTCCAGACTCATTAGTCCGTTCTTCAGCCGTTTGTTTCCGGAAATTCCGAAAGACCATCCTGCCATGGGCAGCATTCTGATGAATTATTCTGCCAACATGCTGGGTTTGGATAATGCGGCCACACCTTTAGGGCTGAAAGCGATGAAAGAATTGCAGGACATCAACCCGAATAAAGAACAGGCGTCGAATGCCATGATTATGTTCCTGACGCTGAACACCGCAGGCTTTACCATCATTCCGGTCAGCATCATTGCCTTTCGCGCCACGGCCGGTGCCTTGAATCCAACAGATATCTTTTTGCCTTTATTGATTTCCACCTACGGCGGCATGATTGCAGGATTGATTTTAGTGACCTTCCTCCAGAAAATAAAATGGGATTTGGTGTTGACCTCCTGGGTGCTTGGCATCGTCGCATTTATCAGCGGCCTTACATATTTATTCAGCACCATGCCGAAAGAAAACATGGAAATCGTGAGCAATATAGTGGGTGGTTTAATTATCTTTTCTGTCATCATCACCTTCATCGCGTTTGCTTTTTTTAAGAAAGTGAATGTGTATGAATCCTTTATTGACGGCGCGAAAGAAGGCTTTGAAGTCACGGTAAAAATTATTCCGTACTTAGTGGCGATGCTGGTGGGTATCGGCATTTTCAGAGCCAGTGGCGGGATGGAAATGATTACGCATGGTATTGCTTCCTTATTTAATTCCTTAGGATTTGATACGCGTTTTGTAGATGCGCTTCCGGTGGCGATTATGAAACCATTCAGCGGCAGCGGTGCGCGCGGACTGATGGTGGATTTGATAAAACCGGTAGCGGAAGGCGGCCTGGGTGCCGATAGTTTTGCAGGAAGATTAGCCGGCATTTTTAACGGCAGTCACGATACGACTTTTTATGTGTTAGCCGTTTATTTCGGAGCCGTAGCCATTAAGAAAACACGTTACGTAGTAGCCACCAGTTTATTTGCCGAATTGGTGAGTATTGTGCTTAGTATTGTGGTGTGTTATGTGTTTTTTGGGTAGTTGTCTGAACTGTGATTTTTGTGATGAATTATGATTAAAAAAATCATGTTAATCACAAAAATCAAACTAAATCACAGTTCAGACAATTTGATTATTAGTAGATAATTGTCAAAGCTGCAACAACTGAATAAAAAATAAAAGCAATCAGTAGGTTATAATCCCAATTATCTTTTAAATCAACAATATCTTTAAACGAATGTTTTTGACCTATTATTACATAATATACCCACCTAGTAAATATGCCTGGCAGGGTTAATAAAAATCGCGAGACTTCCTCTTTATTATATATATCCATAACCTAATTTAAAAGCCTCTTCGCATTTTCCAGCGCTTCTTTGGGTGGGTTGTTGCCGCTGAGCATTACGGCAATTTCGTGCAGGCGTTCATCGCCGGCAAGTGTCTTTATTTCAGTATAGGTTTTTTCCTTTTCGTGGTTCTTGTACACAAAGAAATGTTTACTGGCTTTGGCTGCTACCTGCGGCAAATGCGTAATGGAAATCACCTGATGGCTCTTGCCTAAGGTTTTCAATATATTGCCCACTTTCTGTGCCACCTCTCCGGAAATCCCTGTATCAATCTCATCAAAAATCAAGGTAGGCAAGGTCACGGTTTCCGCCACCAGACTTTTTATCGCCAGCATCAAACGGGATTTCTCTCCGCCGCTGCCCACTTCATCTAAAGATTGTGGCGCAGAACCTTTATTCGCGGAAAACAACAAACGTATTTCATCAATTCCAAATGCGTTTAGTTTTTCTGCATCGGCCGTTTTTTGTTCTAAAATAATATGACCATACGGCATGCCTAAATCTACTAATAAAGAAGATACTTTACTTTCTGCTGTTTTTATTTTCTCCGTTCTGTTTTTAGAAATGCGTTGTGCCGTGGCAAACAATTCTTTCTGCTCTTTTTTCAGTTCACTTTCCAGACGCACCATCTCTTCTGTAGAATTGGCGTATGCATCCACTTTTTGCTGCAATTCTTCCTGCATCGCCAGCAACTCTTTCACTGCTGAGAAATGATGTTTTTGCAACAGCTTATTGACGGTCGTTTGCTTATCCATCAGTTCCTGCACGCGCTCTTCATTATATTCGGTAGCATCAGCAACATTAGTAATCTGTCTCGTAATGCTTTTTAAATCATCTGTTATGGAAGATAGTTTGTCGTGCATTTCCAGCAAAGCGCCATGAAAATCCGTCAACTGAGCGATTTGCTTATTGGCTTGCAGCAGTTGACTTAAGGCAGCAAACTCATTCCCGTCTATTAAATTGTAGGCTTCCGCCAGATTGCGTTTTATCACTTCTGCATTTTGCAATAAGCCCAGTTCACTTTCAATACTTTCAAATTCTTCTTCGTTCAGGTTCGCCTCCACCAATTCATTCAACTGAAACGAAATAAAATCAAATTCTTTTTGCAAACGGATTTGCTCTTCCTGCAACTGATGTAAACGTGTTTGTTTTTGCTTATAAGAAGAGAATGCAGCCTGGTATTCTTTTACAACCGGAGTTTGTTTGCTTAACTCATCTAAAATCTCACAAAAGAAAAACTTGTCTAACAGATTCTGTGTCTCGCCCTGCGCGTGAATATCGACGAGCTGCTCCGTTAATTCCTTGAGCACATCCAGCGTCACCGGCGAATCATTGATGAACGCCCTTGATTTCCCGTTGCTGTTGATCTCTCTGCGGATGATGGTTTCATCTTCGTACTCTAAATCGTTCTCTGTAAAAAACTTTTTGAGTTTATATTTTTTAAGGCTGAAGCTTGCCTCCACCAGACATTTTTCCTCTTTATTGCGCAGCACATTGGTATCAGCCCGTTTACCGAGAATCAAATTCATCGCTCCCAGCAGGATGGATTTTCCCGCACCGGTTTCTCCCGTAATGATATTCAGCTGTTTATCAAACTGAATTTCTACGGCTTCAATGATGGCATAGTTCTTTATGGAAAGTGACTGTAACACGTAACAAATTTACAAAATAGTAGTAAGTAATAAGTAGTAAGCAATAAGAAAAAAGAGAAATAAAAAATATCAGCAAGAAAATTAGTTCTTGCCTATCTGTTTGTATTTATCACCGTTTATCGGATCTAAAATCGATAATAATTGTGTCGCAATGGTGCGTTCTGTCATATCACTTTTAGAGTAGACATTGATTAATTCAGCACTTTTGGAGAGGAAAAAATTACGCAACGGCAATAAACCCGGATTATCCGCATTAATATTTTGCAATAAGGTTAAACAAGTGGTAATGGCGCTTCTGCCTTGTGAAGCATCGCCGTACATTCTATCCAGTCCGTTGAAATGATAGGTATAAAATGCATTTCTAAAATCCTTGTAACGCGGATTCAGCCAGTTGTCTACCATCACAAAACGATTAATGGTTCCTGTCGTAAAACTAACGCCACCGTCAAACTGGCTCCAGCCTTTATATTTTGATTTTTCATTTGAAGGAACATTAAGGCAAACAGTTTGTGCACGCTGAAAATAAATAGTACCTCCTTCTTTACCAAAAGATTCATAATCGTATGCCAGTATCAGATAAGCATAATAAGCACATAATGAAGTTAATTGAGTGGTATATCCGTTATCGTTATAATCCAGATTTTGCAAGTCCGCATAACCAAAATCAAAGGATTTATCCTGTAAATTCAACATTAATGAATTTAAATTGGTTTTATACACCGGACGTTGCGACTGAATAATGGCGGTAGCTTTGTACTCTCCTTCCGTAGGAATTTCTGTGATATTAATGACCAGATTACATTTGATGCGTTCCAGATCCTTGAAATTATCACTTGTCCATTTTCTGCCGTTTAGAAATTCACGTATGGACGTTTCCATATTTTTAAATATCTGCGGATCTATATTTTGATTTTTAGGTGCATTTACAGATACTGTACAATTCAATTCCTGTGCAAAGCAAGTAGTAAGTAATAAGTGATAAGTGATAAGTATTAAGAATATCTTTTTCATCTGTTTATTTTTATTATGTTTATTCAATCTCGTTTATAATATCCTCCGCCACTTCGTCTTTATTCTTTAACTCGAATTTAGTGATTTTATTGTTACGATTCACAATCGTTATTTTATTCGTATTAAACTGAAATCCGGCACCTTTATCGTTCAGCGAATTCAGCACTACAATGTCAAAATTTTTCTTTGTCAGTTTTGCTTTTGCATGTTTTAATTCGTCATTGGTTTCCAGCGCAAACCCAACAGACAACTGATTGCTTTTTTTGATTTTCCCGAACTCGAAAGCAATGTCTACATTTTTCTTCAAAACAACGGAAAACTCGGCATCACTTTTCTTAATCTTCTGATTGGAAACCGTCTTTGGGGTATAGTCTGCTACAGCTGCTGCAAAAACACAAATGTCTGCTTTTGCAAACTCCTTCTTGCAGGCGGCATACATTTCATTGGCAGAAAACACACGCGATACTTTTATGCCTTCTTTTACCGTCAATTTAGATGGACCTAAAACCAAATGAACATTCGCTCCTAAATCATGTAAATGTTCTGCCAGCGCAACTCCCATTTTCCCTGAAGAATGATTCCCGATGAAACGAACCGGATCGATGGCCTCATAGGTTGGTCCGGCGGTCACTAAGATTTTTTTATTTATGAATTTAAACTGAGTCATGAGTCGTGAGTCGTGAGTCATGAGCCAAGAAATCTACTATCTGTTCAGGCTCGGCCATGCGTCCTTCGCCGATTAATCCGCTGGCCAGCTCGCCGGCATTTACGGAAATCACTTTATTGCCGAAAGACTGAATCTTTTGCAGGTTACTTTTGGTGGAAGCATGTTTCCACATATCTTCATCCATGGCCGGTGCAATGTAAACCGGGCAGCGTGCCGACAGGTAAACAGCCATCAGTAAATTATCGCACAAGCCGTTGGCGATTTTAGAAATAGTACCTGCAGATGCCGGTGCAATGAGCATCAAATCCGCCCAAAGTGCCAAATCCACGTGATTATTCCAGTTGGTTTTGGTTGAATTAATGTAATCCACCTGACACTCATTTTTTGAGAGGGTGGCCATGGTGAGCGGAGCAATGAATTCCGTTGCCGCTTTTGTCATGATGACTTTTACCTGTGCACCTTCTTTTACGAGTAAGCGCACTAAAAAAGCTGCCTTGTAGGCAGCTATACTTCCACAAACAGCCAGTAAAATTTTTTTATCTTTCAGCATTGTTCGTGTATTTAGTTAACGATTAAGAATTCAGTTAACAACTTACATCTTAATTATTAGTTCTCTTTGTCTTTGAAATACGTTTCGTCATTCAAAAATTCCTGCAAAGCCATAATGGTTGTCTTTGGCAATTTTTCATAATAACGGGAGATTTCAATTTGCTCACGGTTTTCAAAAACTTCTTCTAAATTATCCGTTGCAGACGCAAACTCTTCTAATTTTCGGTGCAATTCTTCTTTTAGTTTAGAATTCATTTGAGATGAACGCGCAGAAATCACATTGATAGATTTGTATAAATTACCTGTTTTTGCAGTTAATTCATCCAGATTTCTTGTCTCGATGTAAGCAGATGTTGCTTTTCCTTCTTCTTTTTTTACGTTTGACATATCTCTACTTTTTATTTATTTTCTTTTTTGAATTTTGCATTTTCTGCAGTTCCGGTAAGTAAGCACTGTTCGGATATTTTATTTTAAATGCTTCGTATGCTTTTTGTTCTTCTGCTAATCGTTCTTCCTGCTTGTTTCTGTAACTGCCATCTGCATATTTTTTTAATGCTTTGACAACTATATAATTTATTTTTTCAGGATTCTCATATTCCGGAAAATCTTTCAGAAAATTGGTCAATGCTACTGAAGCGGCATAATATTGTCCGATTTTGTAGTAAAGATAAGCACTTTCGTAGGATTTTTTACGCAATTTGCCTCTTAATTCGTCAATTTTTGAGTTAGCAAGCTCCATTCTGGTGCTTTTCGGATATCTATTTACGAATTCCTGAAAGCCATCTATCGCTTTTTGGGTACTTGCTTGCTCCAAAGAATAGCGCGGAGATTGTTTCAGGTAGCACATTGCCTCATCGAAAGCAGCCTGTTCAGCATGCTCGCTGGCAGGGTATGTATTGTAAAAACTGCGTAAATAGAATGCGGCCAATTCATAACTGCCGTTTAAATAGTGAGAATTGGCGTATTTGTAGTAGATTTCATCTACACTTTTTTGCCCTTTTAATACCGTCAGAAGCTGCTCGTAGATAGGAATTGCTTTCTCGTATTTCTTTTTTGCATACAATTCGTCCGCCAGTTTCAGCTTGGCTTCCATGTCATTGCTTTTGAATACTTTGTCGTACTGGCGGCTGCAGGAAGCTAAAATGGTGACAAACAGTAAAAGATATAGTGATTTCTTAAAAAACATAAGAGCGCAAAGATAGGGTTTAATTTGAAAATGAGGTAATTTGTCCCGACGATTTCGGGATGAAAATGCCTATAATTGGCTGATTTGATGTTAATTTAGTTTAAAATAAATGAAAAAGGTTCGCAAATTACGAACCAATGATCAGATTTATAAAAACAGGCTTAATACAGTAATATTTAGATTAGTAGTAATTCTGTTCACTTTCACCATATTTTATTTGTGTGGCTGTATACACACCTGGTGACGGAAGCAAAACAAAAGGTACGCTTGGATCATCATAAATTTCTCTATATCCTGAAATTAAGTTCAGACTTCCATTTCCTAAGGAAACACCTAACACTTCAACATCCAGACGTGCAGGAAAATAAGCACTCATAAGCAATAATGGAAAACCTATAACATGCATTAAAGATGCGTTGGTGTTTGTTTTTGCATTAAAACTTGTATTGTACTGAAATTCTTTTTTTAAACCACCTACACCAAATCTTTTTCTGTTTAGCGAGACAATATTATTGTTTACATAAACAAAGCTATCTAATGTTAATGTATCAGATGGAATGTTGTCAAAATATTGAATTTCATTTGTACTAACAAGGCTATTTAAGCTATTTCTTACCACTAATGTTCTTCTAATTACGCTTGAATTTTCTAACCTGTAAATGCTATCAACAAGGTTTGTATTTGCTTTTAGAAAAAAAACATCTTCAACATATAGTGTTGCATCATAAGGTTGCTTTACAATAACTTTATTTGTTTGCCATTCAACAGATACTTGTGGCACTAATGGCATTCCTGTAGAATCTAAAATATCAATACTTTTAACTCTTGCCAAAGAATCATAATTAAACCTATACTCAAAATTATAACGAATAAGAATTGTGCTAAAAGGCAATTGTATGAAGCCTATATTTTTAATATTCTTTATTTTTCCGGTCAAACTTGGCGTTGGATTTCCACCAGGAACATTAGGAATACATCCTTGCGCCATTACTAAAACAATTGCTGTTAAGAGTATTGTTTTGAATAGTATTGTGATTTTTTTCATGACTATTTTGATTAGATTATTAAAAAAATTATTGTCCTGTTATTATACTATCCATTTGGTATTTACCATTTAAAACATTTAACCCATTTGAATCATATTTTAGTTTAACCCAAAAATATAAGTAGCTTGTGCCTTTTTGCTTCCTAAAGACTAAATATTTGTCTTGCATTGTTGATACGCTAGTGAAAATAGGAATTCCTATTTGTGGTGCTGCAAGCCAACTGCCTGAGCTTTGCCAATAATATGACGCATTATTTATAGTACTCGGAATAGAAATACCAGCAACTAACGCAGATAAATCATCACTACTACTACCACCATTCGAAAGACCCACTAAAAAACCATAATTGTATATCGCGTTATAGTCTGTCTCAATTAGAAAAGACTCACTATACAATCTTTCGTTATTAGTATTATAACCATTAGATTCTATTACAAATGTAAATTCTATGCTATCATTATCAACGAATATCTTTTTCGTTATTCTATGCTGACTACTATCCAAAATTGTTTGTTGCAATATACTGCCATCCGAAATATTTACTTCAAATGTTCCGGTTATTGTTGGATTTCCTCCAACTGGTGTTGTTGGAATACATCCTTGCGCCATTGCTAAAACAACTACAGCTAAAAGCATTGTTTTGAAGAGTGTTGTGATTTTTTTCATGATTATTTATTTTACTATTCAAAATTGAATGAAATAAAATAAATATTCAGGTACAAATAAAGGGCTTTGTCATAAATAATAGACCATGTAAAAATATTAACACATTGATTACAAACAAATTAAGATTTATTTAAACAATAAGCTTGTCAGTAAAAAATAAATAATTAAGAATTATATTAAGGATAATAGGTATTCCTCAATTGTGTGAAATCTGCACCTGATAAAGGAGTTGTCGTATAATCTACAGAAAGATTACCCGGTGTATTTTCGAGATACGTATAGTCTGTGTTTCCAGTTAAACTGTTTATATCCCTTGTCTGACAGAAGCAATAGCATGTGTGCTTGTGTTGCCCAAACTGATTCCTAAAATGCCAAAATCATTTAAAATAAAGGAAGATATCCCAAGGAAGCCTGCTTTGTTATCCATCTGAAAATTATCATTATCCACTCTTTTGTTTTGTGTTAAATTATAACTCAATTCATAATTAACGAAAAAACTTGTACCGAAACTTGAAAAGAATACCGTGTATGATTTTAATTCATTTCCAACATAAACAAAAGAATCTACGGTATAATTACTTGAAATCAGTCCCGGTTCCTGAGCCGGAACTATCTTGATAATATTATTATTGCTTGCTCTCAAAACCTTTATCCCATTTTTATTTTCACTTTGGTAAAAATTAATAACGCTGTCGACCAAATTCGTGCCGGGTTGAAGGTAAAAAACAGCGGTTAATGAGGTGGTGTCGCTTAAAATCACTTTATCCGTCTGATATTGCACCTGATACAAAACCACAGGCATGGATGCATAATAATCACTGGACATCAATATACTTTCCAATTTAACATCTGAATTGTATTGATAATTGTACTTATAATCAATAGAATCTGTACCGTTAAATAAAACCAGTTTTGATGTTTTTATTTTTCCCGATAACGAAACTGTTTCCTGCTTCTGGCAAGCCAGCATAAGCACAAATAAAACGGTTATAGCTATTATTAGTCTAAAAGTCCTCATGATACTATTTTTATAAAATGAATTCAAATCATATTCATTATGTTTAAAGATAACATATTTCCAACAATATTTAATGCTTTCTCACGATTTGTCAATAAAATAGACATGGAAAAATTAGTTCAAACACTTACTTTTACTTCATGCAACAGTACCAGCAGTTTTTACAGCATATTTTAGACAACGGCACCAAAAAAGAAGACAGAACCGGCACGGGAACCGTCAGCGTTTTTGGCTATCAAATGCGTTTTGATTTAAAGGAAGGATTTCCATTGGTAACCACCAAAAAACTACATCTAAAATCGATTGTCCACGAATTGCTTTGGTTTATTGCCGGCGACACGAACATTCAATATCTGTGTAAAAACGGCTGTAATATTTGGAACGACTGGCCTTATGCCAAATATCAAAAAAGCAATGCTTATCAGGGCGAAACCATGAAAGAATTTGCGGCAAAAATTGCAGTAGATGATGCTTTTGCCAAACAATACGGTGAATTGGGCCCGGTATACGGCTATCAATGGCGGCACTGGCCGGATGGCAAAGGCGGCGAAATTGACCAGCTGTCGAACTTAATCCATAATTTAAAAAACAATCCCGATTCACGCCGTCATATCATTTCTGCGTGGAACGTGGCTGATATCGAAGACATGACCTTGCCGCCTTGTCATTCACTGTTTCAGTTTTATGTGATTGATGGAAAATTAAGCTGCCAATTGTACCAGCGCAGTGCCGATGCGTTTTTAGGCGTGCCTTTCAATATTGCTTCTTATGCTTTATTTACGATGATGATTGCACAAGTTTGTAATCTTGAATTAGGTGATTTTATACACACCTTTGGCGATGCGCATATTTACAGCAACCACATCGAACAGGTGCAACTGCAATTGAGCCGCGATCCTTATCCATTGCCACAATTGAAAATAAATCCAGATATTACCTCTATCTTTGATTTCAAATACGAAGACTTTGAGCTAATCAACTATCAAAGCCATCCGCATATAAAAGGGGAAGTAGCCGTCTGAGAATTTGGAATACTGAATTCTAAATTTTGTATTAATTGTATATTGTACTCATAATTCAACATTCACAACTCACAATTAATTAAATGAAGATTTCTATCGTAGTAGCAGCAGCCGAAAACGGCGTCATAGGCAAAGACAACCAGTTGCTCTGGAAATTATCGTCCGATTTAAAACGATTCAAAAATATTACCTCCGGACATTACATACTGATGGGTAGAAAAACGTTCGAGTCGATTGGGAAACCATTACCCAACAGAACTTCCTTAATTATATCCCGCAATTTTGAATGTGATTTTGAAAATTGCTATGTGTTTAAAACCATCAGCGATGCGATTATTTATGCAGCACAGCAGGGACAGGAAGAAATTTTCGTAGTGGGCGGTGGTGAAATTTATAAACAAACGATGACCCTGGCAAACACCATACATTTAACCATTGTACACACCGAGATAGAAGGCGATACACATTTTGAGTATGACGACTCCAACTGGAAAGTACTGCATTCCGAGTTTATCCCAAAAGATGAAAAGAATGAATTCGATTCTACCTACATTATTTTAGAAAGACCCCTTTAACCCTTAAATTGGATTGTTATAAATCAAAAAAGTCCCTTTAGGGATTTAGGGTTATATTTGCAATTAATTATGTACCCGATTATACAACTAAAGAAAGAAAAAGAACGTTCTTTACAACGTTTCCATCCTTGGATTTTCTCAGGAGCTTTATTGTCTTTTGACACGACACAACTGAAAGACGGCGATCTGGTGGAAGTGCAGGATTTCAGAGGTAATTTCCTGTGCATTGGACATTTTTACCATGGAAGTATTGCTGTGAAAATTTTAAGCTTCACTAATGAAACTGTCAATCAGGATTTCTGGAACAACAAAATAAAACAAGCTTTTATACTGCGTAAAACATTGGGTTTTAGTGATAATAAAAACACCAACTGCTTTCGTTTAATCCATGCGGAAGGCGACAACTGCCCGGGACTGATTATTGATATTTACGACACCACTGCTGTGATACAATGTCATTCTATTGGCATGCACCGTTCCATAAATGAACTGAAGAACGCCGTTCTGCAGGAAGTAAAGTTTATAGATACGATATACGACAAAAGCGCCGCATATTTACCAAAAGAATATGCCGAAACCATCGAAAATACTTATTTAACGGGCAATGCGAAAGAAATTATCGCTGTAGAAAATGGCAATAAATTTCTGATTGATGCAGAACACGGACAAAAGACGGGTTTCTTTTTAGACCAGCGCGACAACAGAAATCTGCTGGCAAAATATTGCACAAACAAATCAGTTTTAAATACCTATTGTTACAGCGGTGGCTTTTCGATGTATGCTTTGAATAACAATGCCAAAGAAGTTGTTTCTATTGACAGTTCTAAAACAGCCATGGACCTGGTGACTAAAAACACTACATTGAATTTTGACTCCGCAAGCGTTAATCATCATACTATTTGTGATGATGTCTTTCACTTTTTTAAAATCAGTGATTTGAATTTTGATGTAATTATTTTAGATCCGCCGGCATTTGCCAAAAACATTGCAAAGCGTCACAATGCGGTGCAGGCCTATAAACGGCTGAATGCGGAAGGATTCAAACGCATCAACAAAGGTGGAATTTTATTTACCTTTTCTTGTTCGCAGGTGGTGGATAAGGAATTATTCTATGCTACAGTAATGTCGGCAGCCATAGAAGCCAACCGCGAAGTGAAGATTTTGCATTACTTATCTCAGCCTGCAGATCATCCTATCAATATCTTCCATCCGGAAGGATCCTATTTAAAAGGATTGGTCTTATATGTAAATTGAACAAATAGTTGTAATTTACGTTAAGGTAAAAATTATAGCTATGAGAAAATTCCTGTTCTTCGGTGTATTAACACTTCTTTTATTTTCCTGCAAAGAAGAAACGTCGGGCAACTTAGCAATCCCCGCACCTGTGCCATCCGGCAAAGATCCTGTCATATTTGTACACGGCTTTTTAGCCTCCGGCGATACCTACGAAAAACAGGTAAAACGCTTCACCTCCAATGGATATTCTCTGGCTGATTTGTATGCCTTTGACTGGAATTCCTTAGGCGACAGAAGTGTCATCAACCGAAACCTGAACACCTTGATTGACAGCGTGCTGACACGAACCGGAAAAACAAAAGTGCATTTGGTAGGTCATAGCGCAGGCACCGGTGTAGTACAAGATTATGCGCGCGCTTATGGCAGCAAAGTGAAAAGTTTAACCCTATTAGCAGGCTTTCCACCAGACAGACAAGACAGTATTCCTATTCTGAACATTTATTCTACTTTTGATTTCATAGCACGTGGTGGCAAAGACGTTACTGGCGGCACCAACATCAAACAAACGGATAAAGACCATTATGAAGTAGCAACTTGCAAGGAAAGCTTTGAAGCGATGTATAAATTTTTTAATGCAGGTGCTGTACCCTCAGAATTAGAATACACACAAGAAAACGACGTCATCCTCTCAGGCAGGGCTGGATTTTTTGGCGAAAATATTTTTAAAGCCAACACCGTTGTTGAGGTATATGCTTTAGATCCAGCTACCGGTTTTAGAAAAAACGGAGTTGCAGATTATAAATTTAGTACGGATGCCAAAGGTTACTGGGGGCCGTTTAGAGCCGATAAAAATACCTACTATGAATTTGTAGTGTACGATAATATTTCCGGCAGTCGTAAAGTACATTATTACAGAGAGCCATTTAAACGCAGCGACAAGTTGGTTTATTTAAGAACATTCCCAACCGGCGTCAGTATTGCAGGTTTATTTCTGGCAGCACTCCCGAAAGATGATGCACAGGGTGTAACTGCCTTTTTCGGTGCCAGCCAGGCAGCGGTAGCCGACAGAGATGAGCTGATACTGGATGGCAATGTTTTATCTACCAATACTTTTTGCTCTAAAGAAAATACTACAATTGCTTTGTTTACCTATGACGACAATAAAAACAAGGTGACCAATATGACATCCATCGGTGCATTTAATGCATTTCCATTTTTAAAAGGTGCCGATATTTATTTTCCAACCACCTCAAAACAAACGATTACAATGTCATTTAACGGAAGAGTTTTAAAGGCCACCAACTGGAAATCCAATACAGAAGGTGTGAATGTGATGGTGTTTGAGTAGCGGTAAAATAAATCTCAAATCGTATTCCGTTTCGAAGCTTCGGAATTCAGAACATAATTCGTAAATTTGCTATGCAGGTCGATCTATCGTGCTAAGTAATTAGTAAGGAAAGTCCGAACAGCACAGAGCAGTTTGACAGTTAACGACTGTCTTGCCGAAAGGTAAGAGAAAGTGCCACAGAAAATAGTACAGGTAATGCTGTAGTGAAACTTACTTTGCAGCAATGCATTGTTCAGGTAAACCTCAAACGCTGAAACATCATGTAAGCCAACGCTTGATAGCTGCTCGCTAAAGTTGGTGGGTAGATGGATAGAGGCAATCAGCGATGATTGTCCCAGATAAATGATAGAGTTGAAACAGAATTCGGCTTATGAGCCTGCGTTTTTGAAGTTATGAGTTATGAGTTATGAGTATAAGTAGTTAGAAAATTTATTAACTTTTGCTTTTAATATATGAGTGATAACATCGTTCAACAGCATCCGATTATTGAGGCATTGTTTGCTTCTTATACGGATGTCCTGGGCAGCAACATGGAAAGATACAAAAACCATGTATATCGCATTTTCAATTACAGTTTGTATTTAAGCAGCAATGCCGAGGAAGAAAAATATGCGATTGCAGCTTTCTTCCACGACATTGGTATCTGGACCAACCACACCTTTGATTACCTGCAACCTTCCATCGCTTTAGCAAAAGAATATTTAATTCAGTCCGGAAAAGAAAATTGGTCAGAAGAAATTGTGTTGATGATAGACCAGCACCACAAAATAAGTTCTTACAAAGGAAACTTTGCAAGCACCACAGAAATCTTTCGCAAAGCAGACTGGTCCGATGTTTCTTTAGGTCTCCTGCACTTCGAGATTCCGGCAACATTCACCCAACAGGCAAAAACTCAATTCCCTTACAAAGGATTCCATTTCTTTCTGGTAAAATTATTTTTCAAAAACCTGCTCCGGCATCCATTAAAACCTTTACCGATGTTCAAAAGGTAAAAGCAACTGTTTTTAGTATATTTACGCTTAGAAATGTGGTACAAATTTTGTTACTTACCACTTATTACTTACGACTTAACACTAGTATATGCCAAAGATTTTAATTGTTGATGATGAGAAAGCCATCCGAAGAACTTTAAAAGAAATTTTAGAGTACGAGAAATATGACATTGAAGAAGCGGAAGACGGCGAAATCGGTTTGGAGAAAATTGAAAAGAACAATTACGATGTCGTTATCCTCGATATTAAAATGCCGAAAAAAGACGGACTGGAAGTACTGACAGAAATGCAGCAGAAAGGCATCGACACGCCGGTGATTGTTTTATCAGGACACGGAAATATTGAAACGGCAGTGGAAGCTGTAAAAAAAGGCGCCTTCGATTATATTCCAAAACCACCGGATTTGAATCGCTTATTGATTACGGTTCGTAATGCGATGGATAAAGTTTCCCTGGTAACGGAAACAAAAATCTTAAAAAAGAAAATTGCCAAATCCAAAGATATCGTGGGTGAATCCAACCCGATTGTAAAAATAAAAGAAACGATTGCAAAAGTAGCACCTACCGAAGCACGTGTATTAATCACCGGCGATAACGGTTCCGGAAAAGAATTAGTAGCACGCTGGCTGCACGAACAAAGTAACCGTGCTAACGGACCTTTGGTAGAAGTGAACTGCGCAGCGATTCCATCAGAGTTGATTGAAAGCGAATTATTCGGCCATGAGAAAGGTGCGTTTACATCTGCTATAAAACAACGTATCGGAAAATTTGAGCAGGCCAACGGCGGCACACTTTTTCTGGATGAAATCGGCGACATGAGTTTATCCGCGCAGGCGAAAGTATTGCGTGCCTTGCAGGAAAATAAAATTACCAAAGTTGGCGGCGACAAAGAAGAAAAAGTAGATGTGCGTGTAGTGGCTGCTACCAATAAAGATTTATTAAAAGAAGTAGAAGAAAACCGCTTCCGTATGGACTTATATCACCGCTTAAGTGTGATTTTGATTCATGTACCATCTCTGAACGAACGCAAGGATGATATTCCCGTGCTGGCAGATCATTTCTTAAATGAGATTTGCGGCGACTATGGAATTCCGGTAAAGAAAATTGAAAAGGATGCCTTAGAAAGCTTGCAGGCACGCAACTGGACAGGTAATATTCGTGAGCTGCGCAATGTGGTAGAACGCTTAGTAATTATGAGCGAGAAAACAATTACCAAACAAGATGTGATTGATTATTCCGGACCAAGTTCAAAAGCAGAAAACAAAGGAATTGATTTTGATAAATTCGCCAACCTGCAACAACTCAACGATTATGTAGAAAGAAGTTTTATCGAAAATAAATTAGATAAAAACAGCTGGAACACTTCAAAAACTGCTGATGATATTGGCCTCAGCAAAAAAGCACTGGAAGAAAAACTGGAAAGTTTGGGATTGAAGAAACGATAAATTATAATTATCTTTAATTAGATGAAAACCAAAAGATTTACCATCAGTATTCCTGAACCGTGTACGGAAAACTGGAGTGAAATGACCCACGAAGGGATTTTGCGCGATTGCAAAAAGATGTTATAGAGTTTTCCACTACCAACAATACTGAAATCCCAACTTGTAAAACATAACAAAGAATTTTGTGGAAGATTTGTTGAGCGCACGACAAGAATTAGTTATATTGAACAAGAAAATTTCTAATTAAAATAGCAGCCTTTTTTGGTTTAACCACACTCAAAAACATCCCCCAACAAAAAACAAAACAACCTCCAAAAAAATAAATAACTTCTTAAACCAAACAAATTCACACAAACAACAAAGACCTGAAAATCTAAAAGAAAAATAAAATCAAACCTTAAAAACCGCACCTTCAATCGCCAACTCTACATTTTTAAAAACAGTTTTCGCTTCGTTTTCCAAAACAGAAAGGTCAAGATAGCGGGAAGAAAAATGCCCTAAGAATAATTTTTTAGCATTGGCTTTTTCGCAATTTGTGCCGCCTGCAATGCAGTAGAATGTGTCGTCTCTTTGGCGCGCTGCAAGTCTGCATGTAAAAATGTGGCTTCGTGATACAACACATCCACATTCTTTATCGCTTTCACCAAGGGTAAATGATGCATCGTATCTGAACAGAATGCATACGAACGCGGCGTTTTTCCTTTGGTGGTAACGGCGCTGTTCTTTACTTTTCTGCCATCCTTATCCAGCACATCCAAGCCTTGTTTCAATAATTTGAAATCTGTTTTGGCAATAGCATATTTTTTTATTTTTTCCAGATCCAGCAAACGTGGTTCTGTTTTTTCTGCAAATAAAAATCCGGTAGTAGGCAATTTATGATGCAGCGGAATGGAGTACACCGAACATTCCGGCAAATCCAGCAGCAGTCTTTTTTCATCGTCTTTCGTTGCCACAAACTTCAACTCATAATTCAGTTTGGTATTACTCGCTTTCAGCTGAATGTCAATTATTTTCTTTTAACTCTTTCGGGCCGAAAATCGTCAACTTAGCGGTACGTTTTAGTAAATTAAATGTTGTGATCAATCCAATTAATCCAAAATAATGATCGCCGTGTAAATGAGAAATAAAAATATGGTCAATCTTAAACCACTTAACTTTATTTTCGTGCAAGCGCTCCTGCGTGCCTTCTCCGCAATCCACCAGAAAACAGGCATTATTAATGTTTACTACCTGTGCCGTAGGATGTCGCCCGTGATTGAAAATGGCAGAATTGCTGCCTAATATGGTGATATCGAAATTTGTCATCGGTCAATGGTCAACAGTCAATAGTAATTTTTTACTTACTACTTACGACTTATCACTTACGACTTATTTCTTCTTCTTTTTATCTATCGCACCTGTTGCATCATGCTGTGTAGAATAAACATGCAGTACATCATCCAGCTGAGAAATTTTTATTAATCCTTTTACAGAATCATTTAATCCGCATAACGCAAAAATTCCTTTTTCATCTTTGCATAAACGGTGTCCGATTAGCAACGCACTCAATCCGGATGAATCTACAAATTTTACTTTGTCTAAATCCACCACTACATTTTTGTAGCCTTCTGCATTTGCCAAAACCAATTCCGATTTTAAAATCGGTGCATTTAAAGAAGTTAATTTTTCTTCTAATAATTCATACACTACTACACCATCTTGTTTGTCTACGCTGAATTTCATGTTTTTTCTTGTTTAAAAAGTTTTAGTAAAAATGTTTCTATTGTTAATTTACCCAAAAATAGAACTAATTGTGTAAAAATTGCATCTATTTAGATAATCAAATCACTCTTCTTTGTTTTTTTTAAATATTCAAAAAAAGTATTGATTTTTCATTTAAATCAATAAATGAAAGGATTGAAATCTTTTTTGTCACTTTTTTGTTAATAAAATTCAGAAACTGACGCATTGTGCAAAAAAAAATAAAAAAAGTAAAAAAAGCGTTCTATTTTTAATTTAAGTAACTCTGTCAGGTTTTACAACTTGGCAACTAATTTGAGAACTATACTATATGGAAGCAAAATTTTCACCTAAAGTAAAAGAAGTTATCTCTTTTAGCAGAGAGGAAGCACTTCGACTGAAACACGATCAGATTGGTATTGAGCATTTATTGCTTGGACTTATTCGCGAAGGCGATGGTATGGCTATAAAGGTATTGCGCTCTTTGGATATAGACATTGCTTTATTCCGTAAAAAGATAGAGGATGCTATTAAAGACAGAGTCACGACGATTCCCGGAAACGTGAACAGTTTACCTTTAACCAAACAGGCAGAGAAAGTATTGAAAATTACTTTACTGGAAGCAAAATCGATGAAACAGGAAACTGTGGGCACCGAGCATTTAATTCTGTCTATTTTGAAAAATAAAGAAAACATTGTGACGCAATTGCTGAGCAAATGGGATGTAACTTATGAAGTATTCAGAGCAGAATTAGACTTTATGCAAAACGACAATAAAGAATTAACTGATTTCACATCAGAACTACCAAACGAGCCGTTTGATGACGGAGACGAAGAAGAACGCCGTGGTTTCGGCAATCAGGGCGGTGGCGGACAGTCGACTGCCAAAAAGTCGGCTTCTAAATCCAACACTCCGGTTTTAGATAATTTCGGAAGGGATATCACCCGTTTAGCGGAAGAAGGAAAACTCGACCCGATTGTGGGGAGAGAAACGGAAATTGAACGTGTTTCGCAAATCTTATCGCGCAGAAAGAAAAATAACCCAATTCTGATTGGTGAACCGGGTGTTGGTAAAACTGCCATCGTAGAAGGTTTGGCATTAAGAATCATTCAAAGAAAAGTTTCGCGTGTGCTGTTTGGCAAACGTGTGGTTTCTCTTGACTTAGCAGCATTAGTGGCGGGTACCAAATACCGTGGTCAGTTTGAAGAGCGTATGAAAGCCATTATGACAGAGCTGGAAAAAAATCGCGATGTCATTTTGTTTATCGATGAAATTCATACGATTGTTGGTGCAGGTGGTGCAACAGGCTCTTTAGATGCATCAAATATTTTCAAACCGGCATTAGCACGTGGTGAATTACAATGTATCGGTGCATCTACGTTAGATGAATATCGTCAGTACATTGAAAAAGATGGTGCATTAGACAGACGTTTCCAAAAAGTAATTGTGGATCCGCCAAGCCCTGAAGAAACACTCATCATCTTAACAAATTTAAAAGATAAATACGAAGATTATCACAGCGTAACATACAGCGAAGAAGCTATTAAAGCTTGTGTGCAATTAAGTACGCGTTATATTACCGACCGTTTTTTACCGGACAAAGCAATCGATGTGCTGGATGAAGTTGGTGCACGTGTGCATTTAAAAAACATCCATGTTCCTGAAAATATTACTCAACTGGAACAGGAAATTGAAAATGTAAAAGAAGAAAAAAATCAGGTGGTCAAAAATCAACGTTACGAAGAAGCAGCACGTTTGCGTGATTCTGAAAAACGTTTACAGGAGCAATTGGAACAGGCTAAGAAAGACTGGGAAGAAGATGCAAAAACAAAACGTTTCCCGGTAACAGATGAAGATATTGCAGAAGTGGTGGCAATGATGACAGGTATTCCGGTGAAACGTGTGGCGCAAAAAGAAAGTAAAAAATTGGTTCAAATGGCAGACGACTTGAAAAAACAAGTAGTTGGTCAGGACGAAGCTGTTTCAAAAATCACGAAAGCAATACAGCGTAATCGTGTTGGATTAAAAGATCCTAAAAAACCAATTGGTACCTTTATTTTCTTAGGTCCAACTGGTGTTGGTAAAACAGAATTGGCTCGTGCGTTGGCAAGATATATGTTCGACACAGAAGATTCTTTAATCAGAATTGATATGAGTGAATACATGGAAAAGTTCTCCATTTCCCGTTTAATCGGTGCACCTCCGGGATATGTTGGTTATGAAGAAGGCGGACAATTAACGGAAAAAGTTAGAAGAAAACCATACTCTGTTATCTTGTTAGATGAAATTGAAAAAGCACATCCGGATGTTTACAATGTTTTATTACAAGTATTAGACGATGGAATCCTGACAGACGGTTTGGGCAGAAAAGTAGATTTCAAAAACTCTGTTATCATCATGACCTCTAATATTGGTGTTCGCCAGTTGAAAGATTTCGGAACAGGTGTTGGTTTTGCCACCTCCGCAATTAAAGACAATTCCGATAATCTGACAAAAGGTGTTATTCAGAAAGCTTTACAGAAAACATTCTCTCCGGAATTCTTGAACCGTATCGACGATGTGATTGTATTCAACAGTTTAGGCAAAGAAGAAATTCATAAAATCATCGATATTGTGTTACAAGGTGTTTATTCACGCTTAGAGAAATTAGGCTATGCCATTGAATTAACGGTAGCTGCAAAAGACTTCTTATCAGAAAAAGGATACGACCCGCAGTTTGGTGCAAGACCATTACACAGAGCAATTCAGAAATATGTGGAAGATCCTTTAGCGGAAGAAATTCTGAACACCAATATCAATGAAGGCGATACCATTGTAGCTGATTTGGATGAAGAAAATAAAGACAAACTGAAATTCGACATCAGAAAAAAATCAAAGCCTAAAAAAGCAAAAGAAGAACAGAATTAAAAACTGATCATCTTCAAAATAAAAAACAGCCGGACAAAATTGTTCGGCTGTTCTTTTTATGTTGCAATTAAAACTATTACTTCAAATTTTTCTGCAAAGTCTTTGCGCGCTGGTCTTCGCCGTCGTGGCTCCAGCCGGGTGATTGAAAAATATAATTCAATTTGGATGTAATATCCGGCGCGCGTTTCACATCCTGCCAGATAGCAGCCACTTCATGAAATGTAATCTTCAGCAAGTTATTGGTATGAATATTTTTCGTGATGCCATATACCGGAAACGCCTTCTCATCTTCATCGATAAACGTACCGAAAATTCTGTCCCAAAGAATTAAAATACCCGCGTAATTTTTATCCAGATATCTCACTTCGCTGGAATGATGCACGCGGTGATGTGCAGGTGAATTGAAAATAAATTCGTACCAACGCGGCATTCTTTTTATCGTTTCTGTATGTGGCAAAAACTGATAAATTAAATTCAGTTGATGCAAAGTCAAAATCATCAACGGATGAAAGCCGAGTAAAGCCATCGGAATATAAAAAGCATCTTTAAACAATAACTCTAACCAACTTTGGCGCAATGCCGTGGAATAATGCATATACTCTGAAGAGTGATGGTTGACATGCGCAGCCCATAAAAGTCTTATCTCATGGGCAAAGCGGTGATACCAGTAAAAAATAAAATCCTGTGCAAAAAACAAGAGTACCCATACATACCAATGTTCTTTATGCCATTGCTAAAGTTTCAAAATTCCTGAATGGAAGCCGGACCCAAAGTATCTGTTACTCGAAACTGATAGAACCACAACAGATACCCAACGGCTATGGCTTTAATACCTAAATCCAATATGGTAGAACCAATACCTAACTCTAAACTTGCAGCAGCGTCTTTATAAAATTCTTTGGTGACAGTGTGATGTTTTCTATAGTACAGAAAAAACTCTGCAACGATTAGCAGGATGAAACCCGGTACCGCATAAGCAACAGGGTCATTAAAATCGAAGGGGTTATAAAAATGAAAAGCCATTTTCTATATTTTTAATAATATAGTATTACCAGGCTTTTATAAAATCGTGAAGACTTAGGATAAAATTTAATTATCTTTGATTGATCCATTGCATTATCGGATCGTCTTTCTATATTGTTGTATCCGCCTTTATCCTGTATTACTGGTTTCCCACCCGCGTTATCCGATTTTTCCCAACTTACAAAATTGCCGCTTCCTGGTACGATGATTTGTTTTACGGATACGATAGTGATATCATTATTTTTCCTGTTATTTGAATATTTCCCGATGCTGCCTTTAAACGTAATTTTATTATCATTGCCCGAAAGCAAAACATCTTTTCCATCAAGGGTTATTTCTTCTTCTTTACTGTTATCTGAATATTTTAATGCATCCGTTGCAATATCCTGGGTACATGGCTTGTTTTGGTGTTACTTTTTTAGGTCCTCTGAAAGCCAGAAAATTACGAGATTGCAATTAAAAAGAAAAATTGATTCTTGATTTTTTTTTTTATATTTATTTTAATACAAAATTATATACCAAAACAGGTAATAAGTTAAAGTTGTTTCAACACCAAACTATGTTTCTTGTGCTTTTCCACTTTTTCTCTCGACCAGCACATCGGATAGGTATTTCCTTCAAACCAGTCGCGCAACTGATTTTTATAAAATGGACTGGCTAAATTGGATGAATTTCCCAACGGCATCACCACTGTTGATTGGTCAAAATCGGAGAAATCAATTATCTGCCGGTAGGATGGTGCTGATAACTCTCCGCCATATCCTTCCGCTGCCATAATGAATGTCTGGAACGGAGTATCCGTATCGCCGCCTATTGGGAATGGTCCTACATCGAATACTTTATCCAAAGGTGGCTGAGCGCTTAAGGCATGCGGGAAAACAATTGCGTGCAAATCACCCCATTTCCATTTATGTGTTTTAGTTCCGTAATTTAATTTCAGCCAGTCTATCGCATTCTTAAAACCATCTTTTAAAAGTTTTTCTTTGCCTCCGGCAGCTTTCAACCAGATTGAATCTTCATTATCTAAAATCTTTAAAAGTATTGGTGTGTTATGCCCTAAGTAAGAATTCACCGGTCCAAAAATGGCATGAAATCCTCTTCCCAGTAATTCATCAATCAGTTTTTTATCATTAATAGAAGATTCAAATAATTTTCTAACCACCATTAGCTTACCCACTTTATACAAACTTCCTTCAATTCTTTCAGTGTCTAAAACACCATCCCATGCCAGCAACATATCAATATATCGCTGCAGTTCGGCATTGTCCATATGAATGTCTTTGTAATGTGCTGCAAATAATTTTCCGGGAATACAATGAAAATCCATTTGCATTTCGGTAAAATCTTTGGGCTCCAGTTTATCTTTGCGCAAAAGCATTTTCTCCAATCTGTTAGCACGATATCCATTCATATAAATATCTCCTAAAAAATAGGGAAAATCATCCGGTTCTACTTTATGATTAGCAGTGATTACATATCCTTTTTCGGGATTCAGCACATGCGGCATTTCTTCAAACGGCACAAAACCTTTCCAGTCATGTTCACCTGTCCAACCGGGCTGAGGAATAGAAGCC
The DNA here is from genome assembly GCA_016721245.1 of Sphingobacteriales bacterium. Taxonomy (GTDB): domain Bacteria; phylum Bacteroidota; class Bacteroidia; order Chitinophagales; family JADIYW01; genus JADJSS01. Next base: position 76,505 of record JADKIQ010000003.1, on the reverse strand, counting down.
GTTGCCTTATCTCTCAAAGGTACTTTTCCGGAATTATAATATCCAATATTACTTTCGGTATCTGCATAAACTATATTCAATCCCGGTGCTGTGATATGTTTTACGGCATCTGCAAAATCATTCCAGTTCTTGGCTTTATTGAGCTGAAACCATCCTTTTGTGGATGTGCCGGCTCTGTAAGCCATAGAACATAAGGTAAGTTTCATCGTGGAATGCCCGGTTACATCAGAAATCAGCGTACCATGTATGGTTTCGTATACTTTTTCGATATGCGGCATTTTTTCACCTTTTATAAATATTTTCTCTTCAATGATGTTTGTCTCCATCAACTTGCCTTCGTGCATATACGAAGTACACTTTTCATCGGTAAACTTTTCTACAAACACATCTTCAATATCTGTAAATGAAAGGGTAATTCCCCATCCGATTTTCTCATTATGCCCAATCTGTACCATCGGCAATGTCGGTGCTGTTACGCCGCTAACATGCATCTCCGGACAGTGCAAATGATTCATGTACCATATATTCGGATTTTTCAGGGTCAGATGCGGGTCGTTGCATAAAAATGGTTTTCCCGTTTTTGTTTTGGTTCCACTCACCGTCCAGGCATTACTGCCGCTGATTTGCGGCATATAAGGTCCGCGCATAGCCTCAAATTTTCCGGATATATCCAGCATATTAAACTCAATTCCCTTTGGCAGGGTAATCGGATTATCTTTCGGATAGGTATTATCCAGTTCCGCTGCTGCTTCAGGGCCAACCGCTTCTATCAATTTTGCCCGTATAATTTCATCATACCAGCCCCATGTTAACAAGGATATTAACAACCTGCTGAAAGAGGCCACGTCCATAGGCTCCCAGGGCTCGGGCTGATGCTTTAGCAAGGTGAATTCTACCGGCAATTTAAAGTCTGAGCTTTTTATGTAGGCATTAATGCCATTGCAGTAATCAATTATGGTTTGTTGTTCTTCTTTGCCAAATAAATCCCAATCCTCTTTAGCTACCCGTTCATAACCCATCGTGCGGGCTATTCTATCGCTGTCCAACGCTTTTTTACCAATGATTTCGCTTAATCTGCCGCGAGCCACTTTTCTGTTTAACTCCATTTGAAATAAACGGTCCTGAGCATGAACAAAACCTTGTGCAAACAATAAGTCATTAATATTGTTTGCATAAATATGGGCAACACCCCACTCATCTCTTATGATTTCAACCTCTTCCTTTAACCCTTTCAGAAAGACCTGTCCATCAATTTTGGGTAATCTGGCCCGGCTCATTTCTTTTATGATAGGTTTTAACACCACACCACCTATATTATTCAATACTGACATACATTTCGTTTACTTGTTAAAGATAGGTAATAAAAGAAAGTATTATATTTACCTGCCGAAAAAACACTAGTATTTTTTGCCTTTATAAAAAATCAACTTATATTTGAATATATATTTTTATCAAAACCCATAAAATTAAATTCTAAAAATCACCATGAAGACAAATGTAAAATTATTAGCGCAAATTTGCGAAGTGGCTGGTGCGCCAGGTTATGAACAAAGAGTTAGAGAGCTTGTATTGAAAAACATCAAAGGATCTGCAGACAAAATTGAACAGGATAATATCGGCAACATATATGCTATCAAAAAAGGAAAAGACAGCAGCAAACGTGTGATGATTGCCGCTCATATGGATGAGATTGGATTTATGGTAAAACACATCGATGAAAACGGATTTTTACGTTTTCATACCTTAGGTGGTTTTGACCCTAAAACGTTAACGGCTCAACGTGTGATTGTACATGGTAAAAAAGATCTGATTGGTGTAATGGGCAGCAAACCTATTCACATCATGACGGCTGAAGAAAAAACGAAACATGTTCAAATAAGTGATTTCTTTATTGACTTAGGATTGCCTTATAAAGAAGTCATTAAATACGTTTCTGTAGGTGATGTAATCACTCGTGATCGTCAGCTGATAGAAATGGGCGAATGTGTAAATTGCAAATCCATTGACAACAGGGTTTCCGTGTACATTTTAATTGAAACGTTGAAATTACTAAAAGACTGTCCATATGATGTATATGCTGTTTTTTCTGTGCAGGAAGAAGTGGGTATACGTGGCGCCAATGTAGCAGCACACAATATAAATCCATCCTTCGGTTTTGGCTTGGATACAACAATTGCCTATGACTTACCCGATTCCAAACCGGAAGAACAGGTAACCAAACTCGGTGGCGGTGTTGCCATTAAGCTGATGGATGCTTCTACTATCTGTGACTACAGAATGGTAAAATATCAAAAAGAAATTGCAACAAAGTTTAAAATAAAATGGCAGCCAGAACTATTACCAATGGGTGGCACAGATACAGCTGGTATTCAGCGCAACGGAAAAACCGGAGCTATAGCTGGTGCTGTTTCCATTCCAACACGACATTTACATCAGGTAATAGAAATGGCACACAAATCGGATATTGAAGGCGCTGTGTTATTACTCAAACACTGCGTCGAAAACTTGCATAAATTTGACTGGAGCTTAAAGTAAGTTTCTGACTTTAACATAATGTTCAAGGATATCAATTTTTTGATATCCTTTTTTTATAAAACAAAAGGGAACACAGCCTTCCTTTCTTTCGGATAATCTGCAAAATTTTGCAGATACCATTTATGATGATGTAAAGCTCGAGGCAATAAATTGGAGACTGTCCATATAAAGAAAGATACACCCGCTAAGTTCCAAAGCATCAGCATAAAACCAAACCATTCCAGCATTTCGCAAAAATGATTTGGACAGGAAATATACCTGAATAAAAATCCTTTTGGTATTTTGTAACCTGTTTCACCCGGTTTTCTTAGTTTAATCAGTATATCATCAGATTTGTAATTTCCATAAAACCCGAATATAAATAACGGGAGTCCGAGCAAAAAATGCCATTGAAGAAAATAGTTTTCGGGATAAACAGTCACATTTGATAAAAAATAGCCGATTGAACTTGCATTCACAGAATTAAATAGCATCGCGGACAATGCAATCATTAACGGCATCTCTTTGCCTTTTGTATTAGTGTGCAATGGAAAAATAAAACTGCGGTTGATATAATGAAAAGTATACAATCCAATGCCCAGCCTTCCATCAATATCCACCCCAATTTATTTGATATCATCGGCCCCCAGGTAGTTTTTGAATGCCTGCCGTAAGGAGCGGAAATAAATAACTGTATGGGAAACAGAATAACAGCGATGGCAATCCATATGTATATGATGCAGGGCAATGTAAATGATGTAAACATGTGCTAAAAGTAGAAAAAGAAATATTGGATTATGTAATCAGAAATAATGATTTTAATCTGGATATAAATAAAAAAAGCCGCAACATTGCTGTTGCGGCTTGTATGGGTTGGCGACGACCTACTCTCCCAGGTTTGACCTAGTACCATTGGCGCTGTAGGGCTTAACTTCTCTGTTCGGGATGGGAAGAGGTGATCACCTACGCTATAATCGCCATTAAATCTTTGGCATTTTAGTCCGTTTAAGGATGCCTTACATTTTCATGACTTGTGTGTCAGTAAATTATAACATATTGGGAAATCATTATACAAATTTTAAAAAGTTGATGGGTTATTAGTATCACTCGGCTTTGATGTTACCACCTTTACACCTATGACCTATCAACGTCGTAGTCTTCGACGACCCTATGAGATCTCATCTTGAAGTTGGTTTCGTGCTTAGATGCTTTCAGCGCTTATCCATTCCCAACGTAGCTACCCAGCGGTACATCTGGCGACATAACTGGTACACTAGAGGTCAGTCCATTCCGGTCCTCTCGTACTAGAAACAGATCTTCTCAAATCTCAAACGCCCATAACAGATAGGGACCGAACTGTCTTGCGACGTTCTGAACCCAGCTCGCGTGCCACTTTAATGAGCGAACAGCTCAACCCTTGGGACCTTCTCCAGCCCCAGGATGTGACGAGCCGACATCGAGGTGCCAAACCTCCCCGTCGATATGAGCTCT
>JADKIQ010000003.1:0-67500 GCA_016721245.1 Sphingobacteriales bacterium | reverse complement strand
GCAGTCATTTATTAAGAATCAAGCAGTTATAAAATCCATTTATTCTGATTTGGAAATTAGTTGCCATAACAACGAATTTGACGATTTGAAGCATAAAACTATCAAATCAGGTTAAAAAAAGAAATGAATATTGAATAATCGGAAGTGTATTTATTTAAAATTTCTTCTAAAAAAGAGTTTTCAGAATGAAGAAACAGGCAAAAAAAATTACTGTGAAGTAATTTATAGCAGGATTTAATCCTGCATTTTATAAAAAACAGTTGTATAAGCTGAATTTCAGGTGTTCATGAATGTGTATTACTGTGCCAATATTCAATGAAAATATACCCTGACTGCCTTATTTTCTCTTTTGTCCGCGTGTTTTTGGCTTGCCATATTTCTTTTTCATCTTATCTACATGGCGAATTTTGTTATTTACCTTGCTATTTTTCGCAGATTTTTCGTGAAATGCAGGGCCAACCGCTTCCTTTTTAGGTGCTTTTACTACAATTACTTTCTGTTTTACCACCGGCAATTCCTCAATTATCAATTCTTTTGACACCTCCACCTCTGCCGGCAGCTTCTCCATAGGGATTTTCATCTTCATTAATTTCTCAATTTTCGTCTGAGACGGCTTTTCTTTTTTAGAAATAAAGATGATGGCATTCCCGTTTTTATCAGCTCTTCCCGTTCTTCCGATTCTGTGTATATAGTCTTCCGGTACTTCGGGTGTATCAAAGTTGATAACGTGTGAAACCTCAGCAATATCTATACCTCTGGCGATTACATCAGTTGCAATCAGTATTCTGAAATCTCCGTTGTGAAACTTATTAACGGCTTCAAAACGCTGATGCTGTGATTTATTGGAATGTATCACACCTATATTTTCAGGAAAGTATTTTTCTATATTCTTATACAATTGATCCGCCAATCGCTTAGTATCCGTAAACACTAATACTTTCGTCATGGTATCATCATTCTTTAGTATATACTCCAGTAAATTTACTTTTGTATTGAAATTAGGAACGCTGTATCCTTTCTGAATGATTTTTTCAAGTGGTGTACCGGTTCTTGCCGCCTCTATTTTAACCGGAAAATTGAAAAAGGTAGTTACCAGTTCTTCTATATCCTCTGTTACAGTAGCCGAAAACAAGAGATTTTGTCTTTTTTTAGGCAGTAAATCCAACACCCGTATTAATTGCGGACGAAAACCGAGGTTCAGCATTTCATCAAACTCATCAATCACCAGGCGTTTTACATTCTTCAGATTCAGGGCACCGTTTAATACCAAATCCAATAATCTGCCGGGAGTGGCTACCACTATATCTGCACCTGCTTTCAGCAAAGCTGCCTGAGGCTTCATATTTACTCCGCCAAAAACACCTACCACATCTGCATTAGTATATTTTGTTAGCTTTTTCGCTTCTTCCTCTACCTGTACCACGAGTTCGCGTGTTGGTACTAAGACTAATATTTGCGGCAGTTTTTCCTTGTCGTATTTCCAGTGTTTAATAGATGGCAACAGGTATGCAACGGTTTTTCCGGTACCTGTTTGTGCAATACCGAGTACATCTTTACCCGACATGATAACGGAGAATGCTTTTGCCTGTATGGTGGTTGGGGTGGTGTAACCAACATCTTGTAATGCATTCAGTAAAGGTTTGGTCAGGTTAAGTTCTTCGAAAGTCATACATATCTATTATACTACGAAGGTAGCATTTAGATTATTAGTTACAAATGACAAATAACAACAGCGGTTAGCAATTGCACCATTAATAATTCTATAATCTGTCAGTAATGTTTAATTTGGTAATTTCGTTTTGAGGAAACTTGAGCAATTCTATAATTGTCATAAGGTTTCTCGTTTCACTCGAAATGACATAAAAGATGAAAAAACACAATTTCGGAGCAGGACCATCTATTTTACCGCAAGAAGTATTTGAGCAAAGTGCGCAGGCATGCCTGGATTATAATGGAATCGGACTATCACTGCTGGAAATATCGCACAGAAGCAAAGAGTTCACGGCCATTTTGGAAGAAAGTCTTGCCTTAATAAAGGAATTGCTGCATGTACCGGATGATTATTCTATTTTATTTCTGCAGGGCGGTGCCAATATGCAGTTTAATATGATTCCGTACAACATTTTGAACGACGACGAAACGGCTGATTTTGTTGAAACGGATATCTGGTCGACACGTGCAGAGGAAGAAACAAGGCTGTATGGCAAAACAAACATTATAGCCTCTTCCAAAGAAGCAAATTTCAACTATATCCCAAAAGATTTTAAAGTGGATGAACATGCAACGTACCTGCATCTGACATCTAATAATACTATATACGGAACGGAATTCTTTGAAGACAAGCAATATGCTATACCGGTGGTATGTGATATGAGTTCGGATATTTTTTCTCGCCCTGTAGATATTTCAAAGTATCATTTAATATATGCCGGTGCTCAGAAAAATCTGGGTTGTGCGGGTATTACTTTAATCATCATTAAGAATGAATGGCTGGGCAGAAGCAAACGTCCGAAGTCAAAAATGTGGGATTACAGTATTTATGCAAAAAATAACTCCTTATATAATACTCCTCCTGTATTTACGATTTATACCTGTTTATTAACGTTGCGCTGGCTGAAAAAACTTGGGGGTTTATCGGAAATGGAGAACCGCAACAAAGCAAAAGCTGCTTTATTATATGCGGAAATCGACAGAAACCCTTTATTTACAGGGCATGCGGTACCGGAAGACAGAAGCAGAATGAATATCAATTTTGTAAGCACACACCCTGAAGATGAAGAAGCCTTTCTGGAATTTGTAAAACCATATGGTATCCATGGCATAAAAGGCTACCGTACGGTTGGTGGTTTCCGCGCTTCCTGCTATAATGCATTACCTATTGAAAGTGTGCAAGTGCTGGTAGATGCCATGCAGGCGTTTGAGCAATCGAAATAGTCACGGATCACCAACATTCTATACTATTATTTGTTAACTTTAGAAGTAAATGAATAATATGAATTCCAGACATTACACTCTTTTGTCCTTTATTTTTCTTTTTAACTTCTCTTTTGCTCAGCCAAAAATAAAACTGGATACATTTATTAGAACAGTACCTACACCGGTGGATATTACAAATGATGGTTTTACTTCGCGTTTATTTATTGCAGATCAAACTGGTCGGGTTTTTGTTTATGATTCTACCGGAACAAAGCTTGATACTTTTATTGATTTAAGAACAAAAGTACAATATAGTGCCAATGGAGAACAAGGATTACTTGGCTTAGCTTTTCATCCTAACTATCAAAACAACGGTTATTTTTATGTGTATTATACTAAAAAGAATACTACTGACAATGCTGTTTACAGATACAAGCTTAGCGGAAATCCAAACCGTGCAAACAAAGATTCTGAATTATTGATCATTAATTTGCCGCATCCTGGTGCTACCAATCACAATGGTGGTTGTATAAAATTTGGTAATGATGGCTACTTATATATTTCTATTGGCGATGGCGGAGGCGGAGGTGATCAAAATGGAAACGGTCAAAACAAGAATACCACTTTAGGAAAATTATTAAGAATAGATGTCAATGATTTTTCTTCAACATACACTATCCCATCTTCCAATCCTTTCTTTTCACAAACGAATGTTCGAAAAGAAATTTGGGCGTATGGGTTGCGCAATGCGTGGCGTTTTAGTTTTGACAGAGAAACACACGATATTTGGATAGCCGATGTTGGGCAAAATTCAAGCGAAGAAGTAAATTTCCAGGCATCAACTAGTGCTGGTGGCGAAAATTACGGGTGGCGATGTTATGAAGGAAATAGTTCATTTAACACTTCCGGATGCGTAGGAGCATCTAATTATAAATTTCCTTTTTTCACCTATGGACATAATAGCACCAGCGGTGGTTATTCTATTACCGGTGGTTTTGTTTATAAGGGAAACAAATATGCAGACTTTAGGGGTTATTATATTTTTGCAGATTTTGTAACGGGTAATTTCTGGCTGACTAAAAAGACAGACTCTGTTTTTACTACAATACAGCAAAGCACCCCAAAGCAGGCAAGTATTAGCAGTTTCGGAGAAGATATTCGAGGTGAATTATATGCTACTAATCTAAATAATGGTTTTATTTATAAAATACGCGAGCGGTGCTCTTCGTTTAAGCTAAACCTTGTCAATAAAAAAAATCCAAATTGCCCGAATATTTCAAATGGTTCTATTCAACTGACGAGCACTGGCAATAACGGAACGGTTACTTACAACTGGTCAAATTCAGGTAGCGGCAATCTTATTTCTAATCTTGCCCCTGATAAATATGTGGTAACAGCTACTGACGGTATTGGCTGCATAAGAAAAGACAGTTTTACATTGGTTAATCAGGATACCTTAAGGGTAGGAATACTGAGTCAACAAAACCCAAGCTGTCCGAATGTAAGCAATGGCCAGATCAGCGTGCAGGCGCTCGACGGATTCGGGCCAATTACCTACAACTGGAACAATGGCGGAAGTGCTGCCACGATTTCTACCCTTGCACCCGGAAAATTTGTGGTTACAGCAACAGATTCGGTGGGTTGTACTGCAAAAGACAGTGTTGTCTTATTTAATGCAGATACGCTGGATAAGCCAACTATTACACAATCTTCAGATACACTCTATACTGCAACTGGTTATTCATATCAATGGAAGAAAAATGACACGAACATACTTGATGCTAATCAGGTATTTTACAAATTTCTTACAGAAGGCAATTATAAAGTAGAAATTACAGACATAAATGGCTGCAAGGCAACATCAGATAATTTTGCTGTTATAAGAGTTTCCGTAAAAAACAAAATCTCAGATATTCAGCAATTCACCATTTTCCCAAATCCTGCAACAAATAATCTGACCTTGGATATTCGTTTTAATATAACCCAAAAATCTACTTTAAAAATTATTAATTCTATCGGTCAAATGGTTTATACAGAATCTCTACAAGGAAAAGAATTTCTGAAAACAATTTCACTGCAGCATTTTTCAAAAGGAATTTATCAGGTAGAAATTATTACGGATGACGGACAAATCAGCAATCAGGCTTTTGTGAAGGAATAATTCTTTTGTCTGAACCAATGATTAAGGGATTAGAAGATTCCTCAGATTTTAAAATCAGGAATCGGCGTAATCATTAAATCAGCGAAAATCTGTGGTTCTGACAAAAATAAAATGCAAAAACGTCCTCAAATTTGAGGACGTTTTTTATTATCGGATAAATGAAACATTATTTCAATGCTTCTGCGTATCTTCTGTTTACTTCATCCCAGTTAATTACATTGTAGAATGCTGAAATGTAATCCGGTCTGCGGTTTTGATAGTGTAAATAGTAAGCGTGCTCCCATACATCCAATCCTAAAACAGGTGTTCCTTTTACTTCTGCAATATCCATTGTTGGATTATCCTGATTAGGAGAAGAAGTTACTGCCAGTTTTCCGTCTGTTACAATTAACCAGGCCCAGCCAGAACCAAAACGGGTAGTGGCCGCTTTCGTAAATTCTTCTTTGAATTTATCGTAAGAACCGAATGTTGAAGTAATAGCTTCGCCAATCGCGCCGGTAGGTTCACCTCCACCGTTCGGGCTCATCACCGTCCAGAATAATGAGTGGTTGAAGTGACCACCGCCATTGTTACGGATAGCCGGAGAAAGTTTAGAAATGTTTGCCATTAATTCTTCCAGCGATTTTCCTTCATTTTCGGTGCCTGCAACCGCTGCGTTTAAATTGGTTACGTATGCGTTGTGGTGTTTACCATGGTGAATTTGCATGGTTAATGTGTCGATGTGTGGTTCCAGTGCATCATGTGCATATGGAAGATTTGGTAATTCGAATGCCATTTTTATTTTAATTTATGAGTTAATGAATTAATATCTGCAAATTTAACAAAATAGAGTGATTAAAGTTTTATCAAAAATCTTGATAAACTCATAAACAAACTTAATTACGCCACTTTCAGCTTAGACAATCTCGATTTATTGAGTTTTTGTTTTGCGTATGCTTCTGTAATAATGTATTCTTTCACGTCTGTTTGTGAAGGCAATTCGTACATAGCGTCTGTAATAATGGCTTCGCAGATAGAGCGCAAACCACGGGCACCAAGTTTATATTCCAGTGCTTTTTCTACAATAAAATCTATTGCTTCCGGTGCAAATTCTAATGCTATGCCTTCTAAAGCAAATAATTTCTTGTATTGTTTTAACAAGGCATTTTTTGGTTTGGTTAAAATATTGGTCAGCGCCTCTTTATCCAGTTCTTCCAGATGTACCAAGACCGGTAGTCGTCCCAATAATTCAGGTATTAAACCGTAAGAACGAACATCCTGATGGGTAATGTATGATAATAAATTTTCTTTTTCTATTTCCTGTCCTGCTTTGCTATGCTTGAAACCGATGACAGAGGTGTTTAAGCGTTTAGAAATCAGCTTGTCTATTCCGTCAAATGAGCCGCCACACAAAAACAAGATATTTTTGGTGTCTACTTTTAAAAGTTTTTGCTCCGGATGTTTTCTGCCTCCTTGCGGCGGCACCAGCACTTCTGTGCCTTCAATTAATTTTAGTAAAGATTGTTGTGTGCCTTCTTTTATATCTCTGGTTAAAGAAGGATTATCGCCTTTGCGGGAAATTTTATCAATTTCGTCTATAAATACAATTCCTTTTTCAGCCGCAGCAATATCGTAATCACATACCTGCAGCAAGCGTGTCAATATGCTTTCTACATCCTCTCCTACGTAACCGGCTTCTGTGAAAACGGTAGCATCCACTATGGCAAAGGGCACATTCAGTAATTTGGCAATTGATTTTACAATCAGCGTTTTGCCGGTTCCCGTTTTACCAACCATTAAGATATTCGATTTTTCTATTTCCACTTCGTCATCTGCTACAGACTGCATTAATCGCTTATAGTGATTATACACCGCCACCGAAATTACTTTTTTGGCATCATCCTGACCGATTACATACTCATCCAGGTATTCTTTAATTGCTTTTGGCTTGAGATTTTTTGCCATTTCCACCTTTTCTTTTGCTTTCTCAGGCAAATGAAAAATCTCGGTATCTACTATTTGTTTAGCTTGTGTAATGCAGTTTTCACAGATATAGCCATCTACACCAGCAATCAGGATTTGCACATCTTCTTTTGCTTTTCCGCAAAAACTACACTTATTTGGGTTTTTTTTTGACATTTGAATTTCTTTACTGTAAAATATTTATCGAGATCCTTCACTTTGCTAAGGATGACAGAGGGTACAAAATTACAAAAAAATGGTGCGTAGTTTACGCACCATTTAAGATTATTAACTTTTCCAAATTTTAAAACTTTAGAAAAGTACAGGATTTGATTATTTTTTAACTAAAATCTCGTCAATCATACCGTATGCTTTGGCTTCTTCGCCGGTCATCCAATAGTCACGGTCACTGTCTTTTTCTACTTTTTCGTAGGGTTGTCCACTATGATTGGCAATAATATCGTACAATTCCTTCTTTAGTTTCGTGATTTCCTTGTAGGTAATTTCGATTTCAGACACTTGTCCTTGCGCACCACCCATCGGCTGGTGAATCATTACGCGGCTGTGTTTCAATGCACTGCGTTTACCTTTTTCACCTGCACATAACAACACCGCAGCCATGGAAGCAGCGATACCTACGCAACAGGTTGCCACATTCGGCTCTACATATTGCATCGTATCATAAATACCTAAACCTGCATACACACTTCCGCCCGGGCTGTTCACATAAATCTGGATATCTCTGTTTCTGTCGGCAGAATCCAGGAATAATAATTGTGCCATGATGACGTTTGCCACATAATCATCGATACCGGTACCCATAAATATGATTCTGTCCATCATTAAACGGGAGAACACATCGATAGCAGCCACGTTCATTGGACGTTCTTCGATAATGTTAGGAGTAAGATTGGTGATATTGGAATCTAAATAATTTTCCAGATAAATGCTGGATAAGCCGTGATGCTTGGTAGCATATTTTTTGAATTCTTTACCGTAGTCCATTGTTGTTAGTTTTAGTATTGAGTAATTAGAGATTGAATTTTAAAAACCGAATTACGCAATACGTACTCTACAACGTACTACTTATCTTCTTTTTTATTAAAAAACTCATCAAATGTAGCGGATTTTTCTTCTACATTGATTTGACTTTCGATAAAAGTAAACAATTTTTGTTCCAAAGCGCCATCGTATGACTTTTTGACATGGTCTTCCTTAGCCATCATATTGTCATTGAAGGTTTCAATCATTTCATCCGTGATACCACCGCCGTACATCATAAATTGCGCCCGCAGTTGTTCCTTAGAAAAATTCTTTACATCCTCAAATTCTACTTTTATAGCATTATCTTTTGCTATAGTGCTCGTAATCAGGTTCCACTTCAGTCCTTTTTCAAACTGAGGATATTCTTTTTCGATTTGTTCTTCGTCTATTGGATTCTCGTTGCTTGCCTTGATAAATTTTTTCAGGAATGTATCCGGGAATTTCACGTCTGTTTTTTCCATCAAGGTCAGATAAATATCGTCTTTGAATTTATTTGCAGCAGACTTATCCGCAAAATCCTGTAATTCCTTGCGCACTTTTTCTCTGAACTCTTCTATAGTAGTAACGATACCCGGACCATATACTTTGTCAAATAACTCCTGATTTAACTCCGCTTTCTCAATCACAGACTCTTTTCCTTCTTTCACTTCTTCCGGATTGGTTACGTTTCCGTAGCGCTGAGCCAGTTTTTCCAACTCTTCGTCTAATGTTTTATCATCTATAGTAATAACATTTTTAGCAACTTTTGTTTTCTTGTCAACAGCCGTCACTTTTACTTCCGGTGCCAAGCCTACTTCGTATTCAAACGTAAAATCCGCCGGATTGTTGATATCTATCTGCGCACTTTCGTTTGGTTTTGGCAATGGGCGGCCCAGCATATTCAGCTTTGCTTCTTCTATATGTTTATTGAGCGCCTCAGAAACCGATTTATTCAATTCATCCAGTAAAATAGAGTTACCATACATCTTTTTGATTACGCCGGCAGGTACATGTCCTTTACGGAAACCTTTAATAACCGCGTTATTTTTTGCTGTATTTAACGCCTTTTCTACCTTCGGTAAATAATCTTCTTTTTTTAATTCAATGCTGATGATCGCATTTAAATCGTCGATGTTGTTTCTGGTGATGTTCACTTTTGTAGTATTTAATGATAAAAGATAAATGTTGAATGAAAAACCCAAATGTCAATTAAAATTTAACATTCATAATTCAACATTCAACATTCAAACTTGTGCGGGTGGAGGGACTCGAACCCCCATGGTTACCCGCTAGATCCTAAGTCTAGTGCGTCTACCAATTTCGCCACACCCGCAAAATTCCCGATTCCGCTTTTCAGAATGGGTTGCAAAGATAAGGATATTTTGGAATTTTGAAAATCTGACGGAAAAATTCAGGAGGAAAGTGGTGTTAATTTTAATGCATATTGACGGTTTGATATAATTATTGAACCAAAAAATCAATTATCTTTGCCAGATGAAAAATTTATCCTTAGCATTAAATGCGGTTTTATTCGTTTTGGTAGGTGTTTTATTCTACCTGCATTTCAGCTCTAAAAACAATACAGGAGCGCAGCAAATCATACAAGCCAACGGAAAATCCGTAGCAGTTCCACAAATTGCTTATGTGGATATTGATTCTTTCCAAACAAATTATGACTTTTTCAAGACCAAGAAAGCTGCTTTAGAAGCAAAACAGAAAGCAATGGAAGCAGAATTAGGCAGAAGTCTGAGCGCATTTCAGTCAAAAATTGCCACCTTGCAGCAAAAAGCGCAAACCATGACTGAAGAAGAAGGCATGGCAGCACAGCAAAAACTGCAAATGGAACAACAACAGATTGAAGAGCGCAAACAAACGATGGAAGAGCAATTTATGACAGAAACGCAAAACTTCAATATTGCCTTACAGGAAAAAATGATTGAGTATTTGAAAAAATATAATGCAGACGGAAGATATACTTACATCTTGCCTTATTCCAAAGAAACCATCAATCTTTTGTACGTAAATCCTGCAAATGACATCACACTGGAAGTGCTGAAAGGTATGAATGATGAATATGCTTCCACAAAGAAATAATTAAACCATACAATTCAATTTATAAAAGTTCAGGTTAAATGCCTGAACTTTTTTATTTTTAGCGGGTAGTATTGTATATTGTACATCCATGGAAGTAAATGTAGAAGCCGAGAAGCTTGCCATCCTGAAAGATTACCGCCAATTGCTGCGACTGGCAACGCCACGCATGAAAAAAGGAGACGATAAACGTATTCGTCATGCTTTTGAATTAGCGGTGGATGCTCACAAGCACATGCGACGCAAAAGCGGTGAACCCTACATCCACCATCCGCTGGCCGTTGCCAAAATTGTTGCCGGCGATATGGGATTGGGTACTACTTCCGTTATTTGTGCATTACTGCACGATACGGTAGAAGATACCGAAATGACGCTGGAAGATGTAAAAAAAGAATTCGGAAATACGGCAGCAAAAATTATTGACGGGCTTACAAAAATCAGCAAAATATCGCATCAGACGGAATCGATTCAGGCGGAGAATTACCGTAAAATCCTGCTGACCTTAAGTGATGATATTCGCGTTATTCTGATAAAAATTGCCGACCGCTTGCACAACATGCGTACGCTGGACGGACAAAGCAGAAAGAACCAGCTAAAGATTGCATCAGAAACCATTTATTTATATGCACCACTCGCCCATCGTTTAGGATTGTACTCCATCAAAGGAGAGCTGGAAGATCTGGCGATGAAATATACCGAGACGGAGAAGTACAAAGAAATTGCCAAAGCCTTAGAATCTACCAAAAAAGACAGAGCAAAATACATCAACGATTTCGTTCGTCCTCTGCAGGAAGAAATGGATAAATCAGGATTAAAAGCAAATGTTTTCGGTAGGCCAAAATCTATTTCTTCTATCTGGAACAAGATGCGCAAGAAAGAAGTGGATTTTAATGATGTGTATGACAAGTTTGCCATCCGTGTTATTCTGGATTCGATTCCTGAAAATGAGAAAGCGGATTGCTGGCGAGCGTATTCTATTGTTACCGATAAATACTCTCCGCAACCAAACCGTATGCGCGACTGGATTTCGCATCCAAAGGGAAATGGTTACGAATCGTTGCATACAACGGTAATGGGGCCTGGCGGACAATGGGTGGAAGTGCAGATTCGCTCGCAACGCATGGATGAAGTGGCGGAGAAAGGGTTAGCGGCACATTATAAATACAAGGAAAATAAATTCAAAGCAGCCAACTCTGCGGAAGAAGCCATTGAAAGCTGGCTGATGCAGGTACGCGAGTTTTTAAAAAACCCGGATGTCAATCCAATCGAGTTTATTAACGATTTTAAATTACAGCTCTATCAAAAAGAGATTTACATTTTTACGCCAAAAGGTGAACTGAAAATTTTACCTGCGAGTGCTACCGCTCTAGACTTTGCATACACGATTCACACGAATGTGGGTGATAATTGCATTGGTGCAAAAGTGAATAACAAACTGGTTCCCATCAGTCACGAATTAAAGAACGGCGATCAGGTAGAAATCATTACCTCTCGTAAACAAAGACCCAGCGAAGACTGGCTAAACATTGTGACTACTTCGCGCGCAAAATCGAAAATCAAAAATTCACTGCGTGAAGAGAAACGAAAAATTGCAGATGACGGAAAAGAAATTCTGGAAAGAAAACTAAGTCAGCTTAAAGCAAATTACAACAATGAAAACATCACCTTGCTTGCATCGTTTTTCAAGATGCCAAGTCCGATGGATTTGTTATATGGAATTGCAAAAGGCACCATTAATTTATCTGATTTAAAGCAACTGAAGAATGTTGGCGGCAACTTAGAAATCATTAAGGCAGAAAAAATTGGCAAACCAAAAGACGAGGAAGTTTATTATAATACGGAAGGGAACAACGATGATATTCCTAAAAATGCCGAGCTGGTTATTTTTGATGAATCATCTAAATTTCCGTATGAATTTGCAAAATGCTGTAATGCCATTCCCGGCGATGATGTGATTGGTTTTATTTCTATCAATGGCGTCATAAAAATTCACCGAACGGGCTGCCCTAATGTCATTAATCTCGCTTCAAAATACGGCTATCGAATCATCAAAACACGCTGGACGGCAAAAACCACCCCTGCATTCCTGACTACCGTAAAACTTACCGGCTTAGATGACATTGGCGTTATTAACAAACTTACTACTATTATTTCCGGAGAGATGAAGCTGAATATGCAATCGATTTCCATAGAAACAAATGAAGGAATTTTTGAAGGCGTGATAAAAGTGTTTGTAAAAGACAACGATCAGGTAAACAAACTGATTACCAAATTAAAATCGATTCCGGGTATTGATTCGGTTATTAGGGAAGAGATTTGATTGATTGTTATAATTAGTTATGGTCTAATGTTTTTATTTACACTAATTATACTGAATAAGCAAGAACATTTCATAAATTTGCAAGGATGGCATTAGACAATAAACTTTTCAGCGAGGTTAAACATATTTTTTCTACCTATTTAGAAAACAACAAACAGCGTAAAACACCTGAGCGTTTTTCTATTCTGGAAGAAATATACAACCGCGAAGATCACTTTGATGCAGAAGAGTTGTACCTGCAGATGAAAAATAATTATTACAATGTGAGCCGCGCCACGGTTTATAACACCTTGGATGTACTGGTACAATGTGAACTGGTGACCAAACATCAGTTCGGACAAAACCATGCCATGTACGAAAAATCATATGGCAACAGAAATCACGACCATTTAATCTGTATTGATTGCGGAAAGGTGTTTGAATTTTGTGATCCGCGTTTGCAGCAGGTAAAAACCAGTGCCGGTGAGTTGTTTCACCAGACAATAAAAAACCACTCTCTGACGTTATATGGCAATTGTAATAAAGACAATTGCGAGCACAAAAAACCATAAACCATCTTATATGACACAGAAGCATGTTACAACAACCCTGCTAATTGTTTTATTTTTGTTCTGCGCTAAAACAAATGCTCAGGTTTCTATTATTCCGAAACCAAATGATATAAAATACAATGCGGGAATTTTCAGTTACGCAAAAGGATTTGATATCAAAATTATACGCGGAGATGATGCAACTAAATTAATTCAAAAGCAATTAACGGATTTTATTAAAGAAAAAAATATTCCTTTGGTGGCTTTCGCAACAACCGCTGTTACCTTAAACTTACTACAGCCTAAGGCTACAGATATTCCATCAGACGGATATACATTAACTGTTTCACCCACTACGATTTCTGTTACCTCCTCCGGAAATGCCGGTTTGTTTTACGGTGTTCAGAGTTTGATGCAGTTGCTGAAAAAAGACTCTGTAAAAACGCTGCCTTGTCTGGAAATAAAAGACAATCCAGCTTTCTCCTTTCGCGGTATGCACCTGGATGTTGTGCATCATTTTTTTGGGCCCGATGTTATAAAACAGTATCTCGATGCAATGGCAAAACTGAAATTAAATCAGTTTCACTGGCAGCTGGCGGATGAATCAAAATGGAGAATTGAATTAAAGAAAGACTCTTTACTGATAGATAAAAGTAGTTTCTACACACAAGCGCAGATAAAAGAGATTCTGAAATATGCACAGGAACGCTATATCAATATAATTCCTGAAATCAGTTTACCGTCAGCAACGGAAGATTTGTATTTGCAAAACAATAAAAATATCATTGACGAGGTTTGCGCCTTATTTCCCGGACCTTATATTCATATCGGTAACAGTCTTACAGATACTGCAACTATTCGTTATTTATCTTCTAAGAATAAGAAAATTATCGGCACAGACTATCGTTTATTTGACAATGAAATAATGACGAGCTACAAAAGCAGTAAGAACGGCTGGAGTGAAGCAGAGAAAGGAAATGATGTAATTATGGCTCCGCGCCAGTCCTGTTCTCTGGACTACTATCAGGACTGGGATGATGAGAAAAAATCGTTTAGTATGACCTTCCTGCCTTTGGACAAAGCCTACTCTTTTAACCCAATGGGCAAAATAAAAGACAGCAAAATACAGTCACATATTTTGGGTGGACAAGCATTTGTCTTTACGCAGTTTATCAAAGATGAAAATGATTTGCAATACATGGTTTTTCCAAGACTGCTGGCCATAGCTGAATGTCTTTGGACAAAAAGTAGTAATAAAAAATTTACGGATTTTGAGAAGCGTTTAAAAGCTCAGAAGAATTATTTCTTTAAAGAAAAAGAAATGCCGAAAATAGATATGGTGCGTATCAAACCGAAAAAGGAAAACTAATCCTATTATGCATTTATCATAACTACACCTGCAATAATGACAAAGGTGCCTCCTACGTGCAGCCAGTTCATTTCTTCATTAAATACGAAATAAGAAACCATCGATAAACTGACGATGGTGAGCGAAAAGAAAACCGCACTCGCAATGTTTAACGGTATTGTTTTCAATGCCTCTGTAAAACAGATTGAGTTCAGCAATCCGAATACCAAAGCGCCGGAAAACAAAATCCATTTTTTCTTTGCATTATCTTCCACCATGGATGCATATTTAAATCCAATGTTCGTCAGTGCATTAAAAATAATAGCCAGCCATATCCAATAGTTTGTAAGCATCTCTTTTTATTTGTTTAAATATACTATCATTCCGATTTAAAGCATAACGTTAATTTAATAAATCTATATACTCTATATATTTGGTAGATTTTATAGATTTGTGCACTTTCTAAAAAAAATATCTGTTATGAAAAAAAATAGTTTACAAATAATCAGCCTTATTCTTCTGATTGCAATATCATCTTTGCTGCATGCACAAGAATCTGATACGACGCAATCAATTCAAGTATCCGTTCAAAATAAGCTTACTTCAAAACACTTATTAAAGGGTACCATTCTAAATATTGCTAAAAATGAGCGTCTTTTTGGTGCCAATGTTGTACTAAAAGGAACAACTCTTGGTGCAACTACTGATGAAAAAGGATACTTTGAAATAGCAGTAGATGATACTACAACCAATAATATTTTGATAATAACCTATTTAGGTTATGAGGATAAAGAACTGGAAATAAAGGACTGGACCAAAGAATTAAGAATTGGAGTAATTGAAGGAAACAGCAACCTTGATGAAATTGTCGTTACTTCAAGAAGAAGAAATGAAGAAGCACAGGATATTCCAATTCCTATTACTGTTATTGGTGCCAATCAAATAGAGAATAGTGGCTCTTTTAATGTAAACAGGGTAAAAGAATTAATTCCGTCTGTTCAGCTATACTCATCCAATCCAAGAAATACTTCTTTAAATATTAGAGGATTGGGTACTACATTTGGTCTTTCTAATGATGGTTTGGATCCTGGTGTTGGATTTTATGTAGATGGTGTATATTATGCAAGACCGGCAGCCACTACTTTGGATTTTGTAGATATACAACAAATTGAAGTTTTAAGAGGTCCGCAAGGTACATTGTTTGGTAAGAATACTACTGCAGGTGCTTTTAATATCACCACCAGAAAACCAACATTTATCAGACAGGGAAATTTAGAATTAAGTTATGGAAATTTTCAATATGTGCAAGGAAAAGTTTCCATTTCCGGCCCAATAGTGAAAGATAAATTGGCAGCTCGTATATCCTTTTCAGGAACGCACAGAAACGGTTTGATTAAAAAATATAAAAACAGGCAACGATGTAAATACATTGAGTAATATAAGTGCAAGACTCCAATTGTTATACAAACCTATTGATAAAATAGAAATTTTAGTATCAGGCGATTTCACTTCTCAACGACCTGATGGTTATGCACAGGTAAATGCAGGTGTGGTACATACACAACGAGCAGGTTACAGACAATTTGATAGTATCATTTCAAGTTTAGGCTATTCATTACCTTCTCAAAATCCGTTTGACAGAATAATAGATCATGATACACCATGGAAATCCGGACAAAATATGGGTGGCGTTTCTGTTAATGTTGATTACAAATTAGGGAAAGGAACCTTAACCTCTACTACTGCATTACGTTTTTGGAAATGGATGCCTTCCAACGACAGAGATTTTACAGGTTTGCAAGCATTAGCACTGTCACAAGCACCATCTAAACACAGACAATGGTCACAAGAGTTCAGATATGCGGCTACATTTTCTAAAAAATTAAGTGGTGTATTTGGTGCTTTCTTATTTGGACAGAGATTGCGCGCCGATGGATTTCATCAGGAAGAAGCCGGAAAAGACACCTGGAGATTCGTTCAATCTTCTACCAGTGCACTTTGGAAAACACCAGGTTTGTTGGGAGGCTATGGTTTAAAATCCTATCCATCATTAGATAATTTTAGTGGTGCATTATTTGCACAAGTAGATTGGGAAATTTTTAAAGGTTTCAGAATTCTACCAGGGATAAGACTAAACTATGACAAAAAATCTGTTGATTTCAGAAGAGAAGTATATGGCGGTCTCGAAACAACTAATCCAGCATTATTAGCATTAAAAAATTCTGTTTATTCCAATCAGGCTTTTCAAGCAAGTGCCAGTAATTTCAATGCTTCCGGTCAACTAACAGTAGCCTACTCACCACATAAACAAGTTAAAATTTACACTACTTATGCTAATACATTTAAACCAATAGGACTTAACTTAGGCGGACTTCCAACAGACAGTACCGGTGTTTTAACAGATTTAGCAAAAGTGAAACCGGAACTTACACATCACTTTGAATTTGGGTTGAAAACAGAACCTATAAAAAATTCTACGTTAAACGTAACGACTTTCTTTACACAAATAAAAAATTATCAGACACTGGTACAAACACCTGACTTAACCTTAAACAGAGGTTATCTGGCGAATGCAGATAAAATCAGATTAATTGGTGTTGAATTGGAATTAAGTTATCGCTTTAAAAGATTTATAACCTTAAATGGTGGCTTTACGTTTACAGATGGCAAATATTTATCGTTTAAAAATGCGCCGCTTCCGTTGGAAGAAACGGGTGCACGACCAGCATTCAAAGATATTTCAGGTGGTGTATTACCAGGTATTTCTAAATATATTGCCACCTTTGGTGTTGATGCCGCATATCCTGTAACTATCTTTAAACAGAAAGGTGAAGTCTTTTTAGGAATAGATAATTACTATCGTTCTAAATTTTCTTCCAGTCCATCACCTTCAAAATATTTAAATATAGATGGTTATTACTTACTGAATGCAAGAATAGGTTACCGTGCGGTAGAAGGATTTTCCATTTTTGTATGGAGCAGAAATTTAACCAACAAACAATATTTTGAACAATTATTACCAGGTGCCGGAAACCCGGGAAATTATGCAGGTGTACTTGGTGACCAAAGAACATTTGGTGCTACTGTGAGATATAATTTTTAAAATAAAACCAGCAGATTCAATTTCTTAAACGGCAAAAAAGTAAGTTGAGAAAAAGCAAAAAAATCATTTTCGCGTACATTTGTTAGGAAGCCATGGCAATGCTTATAGTGTTGCCATGGTTATTTTCTACTAACAATCTAAAAACTACGTTTTATCTAATTAAACAATAAAAAGCGTACTGCAAACAGATAACGATACGACAACAATTATCATTTGGGTAATTGTTGGTGTTATTTTTTTATCTGAAGGTATTCAGAAATTTATCTTGCCGCAAGAGCGTGGTGCAGGCAGGTTTGAAAAAATTGGGTTTTACTATCCTGAATTTTTCAGTAGTCTGGTTGGTTCTTTTGAAATTGTTTGCGGAATACTTATAATTATTGGTTTACTTACTCGTTTAGCTGTAATTCCTTTGATTTATATTATGTTAATTGCACTTTCAACTACCAAATACAAATTATTCATGGCCACCGGATTCTGGAATTTATTGCACGAGAGCAGAACAGATTGGGCAATGTTATTATCATCCATATTTTTATTGATAAAAGGAGGTGGAAAATGGTCAATAGACAAAAACATTAATGAAACCTCAATTAATTAATAAATATTGATAATTTATAGTCTTCCAAGACTAAGTTCTTTGAAAATAAATATCTAATTTCTATTTTTGATATTCTATAAATTTTATAGAGTATATAGTTTAAGTAGGTAGAAATGAAAACAAGTTTATTTGTTATAGCTATTCTTGGTTTGATGCAGTATAGTAATGCACAAAAGAATATAACTCACCAAAGTCTGATATGGTATACCTATGTACAAGATATGAAAATCAACGATCGATTTTCTGTATACACTGATATTCAGGAAAGGCATTTTGTTTCACCAGTGAAACAAAGTCAGTTGGTTATGCGCTCCACTTTTAAAACAGCTATTAAGCATAATTTTGATTTTGGTGTCGGCTTTTGTTTTTTCTTATCTAATACTGATCCGACTGTTGATTATGATTTGCAAACACCGGAAGTTCGACCGTACATAGAATTCAACAATAAGCAAACATTCAAGCGTGTAACAGTTTCACATCGTGCGCGTATGGAAGCTCGATTTTTTCACAACATAGATGGAACAGAATTAGTGAAAGGTTTTAGTTTTGGCAATATGCGTTTTCGTTATCAGTTCGGATTAGATATTTTATTAAATAAACCAAAAGAAGAAAAACATGCATTAAAGCTAAAAATCATGGAAGAAGTAATGATAAATTTCGGTAAGAAGATAAAGTATAATGCATTAGATCAGAACAGGATTTCAGTTTTATTAGTTTATGCACCAATACAAGCAGTAGCATTTGAAGTTGGTTATGTCAACTGGTTTCAACAACGACCTACAGGCGATAAATATTTCAACAGAAATATATTTCGTTTTGGCGTTGTTCACCATATTCATTTAAAGAAAAAGAAAAAATAGATTCGCAAAAAATATAAGTATGGAAAAAGTAAATTTTAAATACGTAGCCATCGTGATGATAACATTAAAAGTGAGTTTAGTTTCATTTTTATTATGGAAAATATTCACTTCGCATCCAAATCCTTTGTACACTTTTAGTTTTGATAAAGAATTTTTATTGTTTATCGCAGCTGGTTTTGTAGCGCAAATTATTGATGGTGCCTTAGGAATGGCTTACGGTGTAAGCTGTTCTACTATGTTACTTGGTATTGGTGTTCCACCAGCTATTGCTTCTGCAAGTGTACATACGGCAGAAGTTTTTACAACAGGCGTTTCAGGTTTGTCACATATTTTTATGCGTAATATTGATAAAAAATTATTTTTTAGACTCGTATTTACTGGTGTAGCTGGTGCTATTGTTGGTGCTTTTTTAATTTCAAAAGTGTTAGATGGTAAATTAATAAAACCATATATCGCAGGTTATTTATTATTGCTTGGAATTTATATTTTAGTAAAAAGTGTCAGACAAATTCCAAGCAAACAAAGTAGTTGGAAATTTGCACCAATTTTAGGTTTTTTTGGTGCATTATTTGATTCTATTGGCGGTGGTGGCTGGGGTCCTATTGTTTCTTCCAACCTAATAGACAAAGGTAATTCACCGCGGGAAGTAATCGGAACCGTAAACACGGCAGAATTTTTTGTTACCTTTTTCAGCACCGGTGTATTTATTTTCTTTTTAGGAATTGAGGCCTGGAAGCCTGTGTTAGCTTTAATAATTGGCGGCGTAATTGCCGCACCAATTGGTGCATTTATATTACGTTTTATGACACCTAAAACGATTATGCGCTTAGTGGGTTTTTTAATTATAACTATTAGTTCTTACACGATTTACAAATCGGTAGGTTAAAAATACGTACCACCAAATCTTCCATAAGAAATCATTTATCAGGTTTCACTCTCTTTTCTTAACAGTAACACAGAATTTATCTACAAAAATTGCTTTTGCTGATTAATTTTCGGATTTTTAGTCTTTAATTTATAACTGTTTACCAATATATAGACATGCAAGTAGATGTAATTTTAGGCTTACAATGGGGCGATGAAGGAAAAGGAAAAATCGTTGACTTTCTCGCAGATAAATATGATATCATCGCGCGTTTTCAAGGCGGCCCAAATGCCGGACATACACTTTACATCGATGGAGTGAAGCACGTTTTGCATACCATTCCTTCCGGTATTTTTCGTGACGGAAAAATAAATTATATCGGCAATGGTGTGGTGATTGATCCTGTTACTTTATTAAAAGAAATAGAAAACTTAGAGAAACAAGGCATTCCTGTAAAAGAAAGGCTGGTGATTTCAAAACGCGCCAATCTTATTTTGCCCACACATAAAATTTTAGATGCTGCTTCTGAAAGTTCAAAAGGAACTTCTAAAATCGGCTCCACATTGAAAGGAATCGGACCTACCTACATGGACAAAACGGGACGCAATGGTTTGCGTTTTGGAGATATTCAGGAAGAGGACTTTATTGTAAAATATGAATTGCTGAAAGCAAAACATTTGCAGTTACTGCAGATTTATAATTTTGATTATGAATTAAAGGAAATGGAAGACGCCTGGTTCGAAGCGGTGGAAAAACTGAAAGATTTCAAACAGGTAGAGTCTGTTTATTTTATCAATGAAGCACTGAAAAAAGGAAAACGAATTCTGGCAGAAGGCGCACAGGGTTCTATGCTGGATATTGATTTCGGCACCTATCCGTTTGTTACATCATCCAACACTATTTCTGCGGCAGTTTGCACCGGATTGGGTATATCACCAAAACATATCGGAGAAGTGATCGGCATCACCAAAGCTTATTGCACCCGTGTTGGCGGCGGTCCTTTCCCATCTGAATTAGATGATGAGGTGGGCGAAAAATTACGCAAAGAAGGCTCGGAGTTTGGTGCTACCACCGGCAGACCCCGTCGTTGCGGATGGATTGATTTACCGGCATTAAATTATGCCTGCTTAATTAATGGTGTTACCAAATTAATTATTACTAAAGCAGATATTTTAAATTCTTTTGAAGAGTTTGGTGTAACAACACACTATAAATACGACAATAAGGAAACTAAAGATTTACCATATGATATGGTGAACAAAAAAATCGTTCCGACTAACATTTTCTTTAAAAGCTGGGGAGATATTCCTGCAAGCGGACCGATATCTGCTGAGTTGAAAGCATACGTTGATTACCTGGAAAAATACCTGAATACAAAAGTGGCCATGGTTTCTAATGGTCCGGGCAGAGAGCAATTAATCGACCTGACGGAAGGAAAACTACTGGCATAGCACTATTTCCTTCTGAGCAAAGCGAAGAATAAATGAGAACATTCCATTCATTTCCCGTATCGGATATTGAAGCATTTATACTTCAACTATTAGAGGTTTCCAATAAGGTAAAACATTTCTGTTATTTAGACTCCAACAATTATCCCAATTATCCTTATTCTACCTTTGGTTCTTTATTTGCCATTGGTGCTATTGACGTTATTTCAGTTGATAAAGATTGTTTAGCGCAATTTGACAGCTTCCGGCAAAAACATCAGGACTGGATGTTCGGGTTTTTGAATTACGATTTAAAAAATGAAATTGAACCTGCTCTGACATCCGGTAATATCGATCATATCCAGAATCCATTGCTGCATTTTTTTGTCCCGAAATATCTGCTGAAAATTGAAAATGGACTGGTTGAGATTGGTATACATGAAGAAGGATTACTTCATGAGTTTCAGCAGTTATTAGAATCCGTAAACAACAGAACAAACGCAATGCGCATATCTGATTATAAAATAAAGAACAGAATCTCAAAGCATGAATACATAAAGAGCGTAGAAAAAATCAAAACCCACATCCAGCTTGGAGATATTTATGAGTTGAATTTTTGTCAGGAATTTTACGCAGGAGATGCATTAATTGATACCGTTCGTGTCTTTCAGAAATTAAATCAACTCTCTAAAGCACCATTTACCTCTTTCTTTAAAAACGAAGGAAATTATTTAATGTGCGCTTCGCCTGAACGCTTTTTAAAACGACAAAACAATACCTTAATTTCGCAGCCGATAAAAGGTACCCGCAAACGAATACAAGACAAAAAACAAGATAATTTACTGAAACAACAATTATTCTTCGACGAAAAAGAACGCAGTGAAAATGTTATGATTGTTGATTTAGTGAGAAATGATTTTTCCAGAATTGCCCTTAAAAACTCTGTAGAAGTGGAGGAGCTATTTGGTATTTATTCTTTTGAACAGGTACATCAGATGATTTCTACAGTGACCTGTACCATACCGCAAGACTTAAGTTTCTCTGAAATCATCAAAGCTGTATTTCCGATGGGTTCGATGACCGGCGCGCCAAAAATTGCCGCCATGGAATTGATAGAACAATATGAACCAACCAAACGAGGTTTGTTTTCCGGTGCGGTGGGCTATATGACACCCAAAGGAAATTTTGATTTTAATGTGGTGATACGAAGTATTTTGTACAACGAGCAAAATCAATACGTTTCTATACAAGCCGGCAGTGCCATCACCATCGACTGCGACGCGGAAAAAGAATACGAAGAATGTTTACTGAAAGCAAAAGCAATGCTGGAAGCGTTGGGATAAAGAATTAATAAGCTTAAGATTCATCTAATATTTTCTTGATTCTATTATGCGCCTGTACATAACTACTTGGGAAAATGCTTACTGGTCCAATAAATACATTTGAATTCTCCACATTATTAAATGGCTCTCTTGTTTCAGCTACAATAAGTAATTTCGCAATAAAACTGTGTCCATAATAATACGTATAAAAAGAAATCAGCATAAAAATCATTGCAATTGCCCAGATAATAATTATTAAAAATATTGGTATAAAATTTTGTAATTTTTCTGTGTAAATGAAATCTACAGGTTCAGACAACCAAATTATAATTGTAAGGATGAATAATGTCCATTTCGATATTGTTATCAATTTTTCAAATTTTTTCTCATTTAGATTAGTTTCAAAATGTATTCTATCTTTAATTGATTTATAAATAGAATCCATCCAAATAATTTGAAAATAAATAAATAGAAACGGGAAAAAATAAACAACTAATGGAGTACTTAGATGAGAATCAATAAAAATTGGTTCAATAAAAAACAATAGAATTCCAATAATAAATGGCGAATAAATAATTAGATATGCTACTATTGGTTTGTTGATTAAAACTTTTTTCTCTATGAATTTATGCATCATCCTATCTATTATAAAAATTTGCAACTAATATAATCAATTCAACATCACTTTCTTCTCGCCTTTATCTACTGCTTTTATAAATTTAATCAAACCTTTGAAGTAGGTTTGCTGGTCGTCGTACATACACATATGGCTGCCGTTTGCGCAATACAGATAAGATCCATTCGGAAATTGTGTCGACATCCATTTCATAAATTCAGGATTCATAGAATCGTATTTTGCGCCAATAGTCAATGTTGGTGTCGTAATATTTTTTAATAAATCGCTGACATCCCAATTTGCTAAATTTCCTGCAATACCAAACTCACTTGGCCCCTGCATTTGCGTATAAATTACACCATTCAAATGTTTGAAAGTTCGCTTCACAGGATCCGGCCATTCATCTGCCGGAAACCGGCAAATATGTTGTTCATAGAAATTAGGCGTGAGTAAACGCATATACGTTGGATTCGTAAAATCTTTAGCCGCTTCAATGGCTCGTATAGTATCCAGAATGTTTTTATCCATTTGTTTCGACAAAACATCTTCGGCATATTTTCCATATTTCGGTGCGCTCGACATCATATCGGAAATAATCATTCCCTTTAAATTACTCTGATATTTGAGCGCATACTGCATCGCTAGAATACCACCCCAGGAATGCCCGAGTAAATAAAAATTAGAATTATCCAGTTTCAGTGCTTTGCGCACCTGCTCCACTTCTTCTACAAATCTGTCCAGTTGCCAGAGCGACGTATCCGTAGGCTGATCAGAGTAATAAGAACCTAACTGGTCGTAATAGTAGAACTCTATATTCTGTTGCGGAAAGAAATTTTCGAAACATTCAAAATATTCGTGTGTACATGCAGGCCCTCCGTGCAACAGTAGTACTTTCATCGTTGGATTATCACCCACACGTTTTGTCCAAACCTTAAACTTTCCAACGGGCGTTTCTATCGGAATCATCTTAATATTTCCGGTTTGTACTTCCGTAGCGGTATTATCTGCGACCGGTACCGTCTGTTTTTGCTGACAGGAAAAAAAGAAGAGGCATAAGATTACTATGGTTGAAAGTTGTTTCATGATTTTATTTTTATACTATAAATATAGTTTATTTACAAAAAAAAGACCTGACAAGTTTGAAACTTATCAGGTCTTGTATAATATTCATTAAGATCCCTCGCTACGGTCGGGATGACAATTAATGGTGATGACCACCAGGACCATGCACATGTCCGTGTTCCAGTTCTTCTGCCGTTGCCGGACGAACATCTGCTACCGTAACGGTAAAGTTCAGTTCTTTTCCAGCCATCGGATGATTGAAGTCCATAATCACCGCATCCGGAGTTACTTCGCACACAATACCCTGAAACTGATGTCCCTGATCGTCCATCATTGGCAATACGTTACCAACCTTGATAACGTTGGTGTCTAAATTACCATCTTTGTCTTTAAAACTGTCAGCCGGAACACTCACAATATCTTGTTCGTTTCTCAAGCCATAACCGTTCTCAGCTGCCACTTTAAAACTTACGGTATCACCTACAGTTTTACCGGCCAGATTGCTTTCAAAGTCTGCCAATAACATACCGGCACCTTGTATATATACCAAAGGCTGTTCCGGATTTGATTTATCGGCAGTAACTAACTCGCCGTTGTTGTCCACTTTTAGTTCGTAGTGAACACTCACTACCATATCTTTATTTACTAATAACATAAAAAAATTTTGGCAAAGATAGATTAAATATATGAAACGGGACGAGTCGGGACAGAAATAATAGTTATAAAAACAGGATTCAATGGCATTACTATTGACCAAAATCAAGGTTTCTTAACCTGAAATTTGCAAAAAACACGAACTAATTTAAAATCAAGTGCTTTTAATTCAGAAATACTTAATATGATTGTAACGCTCGATTAATGCGACGTGCATAATTTTGTATCATCAAAAAAACAAACAAAATGGATTCAACTAAAAAATTTCAGCAAGCATTTGATGCCTTATTAAAAGACTTTAATGCGAAAGTAGAAGAAGTAAAATCTAACATTCAGCACCTTTCATCGGATGTAAAAGTGCAGGTAGAAGGTCAGAAAGAAAATCTTCAGGAATACGGCGAGAAAATCAAAGGAAGAATCAATCAGATAGTGGATGTGGACAAAGTACGTGCAAACGTATTGGCAGAAGCAGAAAATGTAGTAGATGAAGCGAAAGTAAGAATTGAAAAATTATTTCATTTCATCAATGAGAATGTAAATCAGGGCGAAACAAAAGCTAAAAAAGCAGCGGCTGATTTTTCTAAAAAAGCGGAAAAATTCACCAATACGGTAGAAAAAGATGTTAAAAAAGCGACCGGAAAATTGCAAAAAAACGTAGAAAAGGCGACTGTTAAATTTGAATCTAATTTAAAGAAAGCAGAAAAGAAAATAGAAAGCAAGGTACAAAAAGGTAACGAAAGACGTGAAAGCAACTGCGGCTAAAGCAACAGCAAAAGCAGCTCCGGCACCTAAAAAAGCGGCGGCTCCGGCAAAAAAAGCAGCAGCTAAAGTTCCTGCTAAAAAAGCGGCAGTAAAAGCACCGGCTAAGAAAGCGGTTGCAACGCCTGCTAAGAAAAAAGCATCTAAGTAATTAGATAATAGTTTATCGGATTTTATTTGGTTAGTAAAATTCTGTGGCGCGCCTTCGGCGCGCCACTTTTATTTATATCTGCAGTTATGTTAAGCTTTATTCAGATAACTTATCGGATTGAGGTAAAACATCTTGTTCCAGCCCTGCGGACTTTTATCGACACGCCAGAAATAAGGAAGCAAAGTAGTAATGGCATAATGCAGGTGCGGCGGTTTGCCTTTGGCATTTCCGGTAGTACCCACAGTGGCTATAATGGTAGATTTTGATACCCATGCAAATCGTTTCGTTTTAATTTCCTGCAAGTGCGCATAGTAATGGAAGCGCCATTTGGGGCCGAGCACCACCACTACATTACCGCCCATACCCAGTTGACCAGTATAAACCACCATTCCGTTTACAGATGAACGGATATGGGTACCTTCTTTTGCGAAAATATCCACGCCTTTGTGCGTGCCGGATTTACCCCAGGGGTAATACCAGAAAGACAGCTGATTATAACTGTTTTTCGTTGCTCCCTCTACGGGCATTTTTAAATGCTGCGGCATTAAAAATCCCGACAAGAAAATAAGAAGAACGGAATAAAAGAAGATTTTCTTACCTGATAATTTCTTACACATAAACTCTTAATTAGTGTAAATATATACGGTAAAACGATCAAAATATTTTACAGTAACGAACAAAAAAAGCTACACCATTGCGATGTAGCCAATCTGGGGAACAGATAATTAAACTCGTGGTTTAATCTAAGGTAATGTCCTTCATTGCATTCGGACGTATTTCAATTTTGCTTGGATCTTCAGAATTATTATAAATCATGTAGTTGGAGAAATTAGATTCCTCTGACGGAATAGAATTATCCAATTCCATGCCATAACGTTTGTATGCAGGTTCTTTTTCCAGTTCATATAAACTAATCTGGTGTTTCTGCATATCCAGCGTTATTCTTTTTTTAATCAAATCTCTTTCCAGATCCTGATTGTCGATTTCATCTGCAATTTTTCCGGCAGGTGTTTCAAACAAAGAAAACTGTGTTTCTGCTGAGAAATGTGTTTCGTCTTCCATTTCTTCTACCAGATGTACTCTCGGTTTGTCTACAATTTTGATATCCATTTCTGGTGCAGTCAAATTGATTTCAAACTCAATCTCATTTTCACTGGTAATATCACTCTGCATAGAAGGCTTGAACAAATCTTCTTCTTCAATTTCTTCTTGCTTATCTTCTATAACGGAATTTACTTCCGGTTTATTTCCTATATACCCAACTGTTTCTATAACAGATTTAGTATCCTGTTGTTCAGTTACTGTTTTGTTATCCGTCTGTGGAACGACAGTAGGTTTTGTTTGCAGCGTATATACCACTTTTTCTTCTATCTGGCGTTGTACCTGTTTGCGTTCTTTTTTGATTTCGCCTGTCTGGAAACCTGTCGCAACCAAAGTAATGCCAATATCATCTCCCAAAGAATCATCTTTACAAACACCCCAAATAATTTCGCAGTCGGTTTGTGTCTGCGCCTGAATAGCATCTGTAATCAAATCCAGTTCTCGCATTTTGATGCCATTGCCGTAAGTAATATAAAGCACAACACCTTTTGCACCAAAGATATCAGCATCTTCCAGTAGTGGTGAATTCATGGCTTCATCAATTGCCTGATTAGCTCTGTTGTCGCCGGAACCTTTTCCAATACCGATGATAGCAACACCGCTGTTAGACATGACGCGTTTTACGTCATTAAAGTCTACATTTATTTTACCAGGTTTCGTGATAATTTCCGTGATACCTTTTGCTGCTGTAGTTAAAATATCATCTGCTTTAGAAAAAGCTTCATCGATATCTAAATCCGGAAATATATCGTACAATTTATTATTAGACACCACGATGAGTGCATCCACGTTTTCTTTCATGTTCTGGATACCACGTTCTGCTTTATCGCGTTTCGGTTTGCCTTCATTAGAAAAAGGAATCGTAACGATACCTACCGTCAGAATACCTAATTCTTTAGCAATTTTTGCCACGATAGGTGCACCGCCGGTTCCGGTGCCACCGCCCATACCTGCCGTAACAAAAACCATTTTAGTATTGTTAGACAAATACATGCGTATTTCTTCTTCAGATTCCAATGCTGCACGTCTTCCCTCTTCAGGATCTGCGCCGGCACCTAAACCTTCCAGTAAATTTGTTCCCAACTGCACTTTTGTAGGCACCGGGCTTTTTAATAAATCCTGTTTATCTGTATTGCACACACCAAAGTTTACACCCGGTATTCCCTGCTCGTACATATAGTTTACGGCATTGCAACCACCACCACCAACGCCTAATACTTTGATGATAGAGTTATTTTCACTAAACATTTCAAATTCCATGATACTATATTTTATGGTTTATTATTTGGTGTCGAAATCTTCGACATCCGATTTAATCCAGTTACCTAATTTTGAACCTAATGAAGATATTAAAGAAGGTTTGCTGGTTCTTTTTTTAACCGGTTCTTCTTCCGCAACAATCATTGGTTCTTCTTCTTCTATTTTTTCCGTAATATCCACTACTGTATTTTCTACTACAGGTGTTGTTACTTTTTCTTCTTCTACTTTTATATCTTTTTTTGTAACAGATTCTACAAACAATGCATCCTGATTAGATAATGCTTCCTCGTCTCTTAATTTAAATCCGCGAATCAGCAAGCCAATACCCGTTGCATAAATCGGACTGTCTATATCTGCTATTTTTGTAGTTGCCAGGTGTTCTCTTGGCAATCCTAATCGTGCACTTTGTCCTGTTTCAGATTCTGTCAACTGTGTCAGATGCTGTAACTGAGAACCACCGCCCGTTAAAACGATACCACCAATCAATCTCTTATCGAATTTGGATAAATTGATCTGGAAAGCAACGTGTGCTAAAATTTCTTTCACACGTGCAGAAATCACTTTAGATACTGCTAAAAGATTCACTTCATTTTTACCAATCGCTCTGGTACCGCCTTCGCCCTGAATAGAAACGTGTTTATTACGCAGTTCTTCAAATGGAATAGCGCTGCCGTAACGCACTTTCAACACTTCCGCTTGTTCTTTCAGAATTCTGAAATTGCGTAAGTCTTCTGTGATGATATTTCCGCCAAACGGAATTACGGCTGTATGACGAATCACAAAGTTTTCAAAAATTGCAATATCCGTTGTACCGCCGCCAATATCAACCAGACAAACACCACCTTCCAGTTCTTCTTTGCTCAACACGGCATCTGCAGAAGCTAATGGTTCCAACTCGATGCTGGCCACTTCCAATCCTGCGATGGTAATGCAACGTTCGATGTTTTGAATCGCTGTTTCCGCACCGGTGATGATATGAAAATTACCTTCTAAACGAATACCCATCATACCGATTGGTTCGTTGTAGATGCCCGGCTCATTGTCTACGATATATTCCTGTGGCAAAACGTGCAAAATTCTGTCGCCCGGAGGTAATGCCAGTTTATGCATTTCATTTTTCAGTTTCTGAATATCTTCATAGCTGATCCAAGTATCGTTGTTGTTTCGTGTTAAAATTCCGCGATGCTGCAAACTTTTGATATGTTGTCCGGCAATACCAACGTGTACTTTCTGGAATTTGATTCCCGACTGACGTTCTGCATCCATTACCGCTTTCTTGATAGACTCTACCGTTCTGGCAATATTTATTACCACACCACGCTGTACGCCAAAAGACGGACAGTTGCCAATTCCCAGAATTTCAATTTTGCCAAATTGATTTCTTCTGCCGACCAATGCAGCAATTTTTGATGTACCGATATCGATGGCACATACAATATTTTCTGTCGGAGTTGCTAAATTTTTTTCCATGTCGGAGTTGGTTACATTATTAACTTGCATATTTCTTATTTTTATTTCAAACAAACGACTTGATTTTTATACATTATGTTTATAACCTTATAATAATCCCAGCCTACTTTTTTCAAAACATCGAAATAAAAAACATCCAGTCGTTTAATTTTTTGTTCGATATTTTTGTCATCACCGAAAAGAATGGTACAATTTCCGAATCTCGGAATCAATTCTATCTGTCCTTTTTCGTTGATAATATACTGCCCTATCATTGCCTGCCAAAGCTTGTTTTTATTAACTGTTTGAATGGTATTGAATATTTTCATCAATTCTTCGCTGTGGATTTTTACCGTTGTATCACAAGCTTCCACCAGGTTTCCGGTAACTATCGGAACTTTAGCCGCAAACGTGCTGGTTACAGGAAATTTAATTCCGTTTTCATCCACATAAAAAGATTGTCCCAGCAGATTATACACTCTCATTAATGGCTTGCGTTGTTCTATTTTGATATTTAAATTTCCTTTATCATCTGTATACGCGTTTGAATTCTTTACCTGAGGAATTACGCGGACTGCTTTTTCAATGCGCTCGAGATCTTTTCCAGAAAGTATTTTACCTTTCACCTCAAACTGGTTTTGGATAAGATTCAGCACCTGGTTTTTACTGACAAAGAAATTGCCATTCCATTCATCCACTCCGATTTTTATCTTATCTACTCTGCTGGCATCGCGGTTTATTTTAGCTATCACCACTAAAGCTATAAACGCCGCCAATCCAATAAGCATGGAGACACGGACAAGTATATTTTTAACGGTTTTATTCATTTTGTCTGAATTAGGATTTGCTGGATTCAGGGATTTTTGGATTTTTCTTTTAATAAGATTTCAATATCTCTGACTTTAGTATCAATATCCCCCGCACCAACGGTTAATAATACCTGTATATCGTCTTTTGTATTCAGGAAATCGACAAGGTCATTCTTATTAATTATTCTTTTTTCAGGAATTGTCACTTTATCTAAAATGATCTTACTGGTAACACCTTCCATTGGTTTTTCACGTGCCGGATAAATATCGAGCAACAATAACTCATCTGCTTTTGATAGAGAAACAGCAAATTCATCGCATAAATCTTTCGTACGGGAAAACAAATGCGGTTGAAAAATTACCGTCAGTTTCTTGTTGGGATACAGCTCTTTTGCCGCAGAAATAGTCGCATCCAGTTCGCGTGGATGGTGTGCGTAATCATCAATGTATACAAACTTTTCATTGCGAACATGCGTTTCAAATCTGCGTTTCACACCTTCAAATGATGCTACCGCTTTCTTAACATGTTCCTCTGAAACACCAATATTTAAAGCTATTGCGATGGCACCTACTGCATTCTCTATATTATGCTTTCCGCCGTAGTATGATTTCACATCCAGAATCACACCATCCGGATGAACGACATCGAATGTATATTCTCCATCGTTTATTTTCAGATTTTTTGTGTAATAATCCGAAGAAGCATCTGATAAACTGTAACGATAATTTGTCACATGCTTATTTAATATTTTTTCAGGGACGGATGTATTGGTAATTAAGATTCCGTTTGAACGAACCTTATTACAAAACTGGTGAAACGAATTCTCAATGGCTTCCAGATTTCCGTATATATCCAAATGATCTGTATCTACTGATGTTATCAATGCAATATTCGGTTCCAGATTCAGGAAAGAACGGTCGAATTCATCTGCTTCGGCAACGGCATATTCACTTCCATCAATGAAATTAGAGTTGAAATTAATACAGATACCTCCTAAAAATGCTGCTACGCTTTTGTTGGCAGTTTTTAAAATATGTGCTACAATCGATGAGGTGGATGTTTTTCCATGTGATCCGGCTACTGAAATATTAAACATAGAATTTGCCGCGAGACCCAATATTTGCGCCCGTTTCAATAATGTATAATTATTTTCCAGATACCAATTATATTGCAGATGGTCTTTTGGAATTGCAGGCGTATAAATAATCAATTCTGCTGCTTTATCCAACGTTTCAAGACTATCCTCAAACGTAATTTTTATACCTTCCTTCTCCAGTTCATCTGTTAATGCAGTACGTGTTTTATCATAACCGGACACCATTTTTCCGTGCAGATTAAAATAACGTGCCAATGCACTCATACCGATACCACCGATACCGAGAAAATAGATGCGTTGTATGTTGTTTAAGTTTATCATTTTTTCTTTGTCTGAATTTGGATTAATCAGATTTTAAGATTTTTGGATTTCACTAGTAATGGTATTTACAATATCATTTGCTGCATTTGTTTTGGCTAATGTTTTGATGTTTTCTGAAAGCTGATTTAATTTGATTTCATCTTTCATTAGTTCAAGAACAACATTGCCTAATTTTTCTTTTGCTTCTATATCTTTCACTAACACCGCCGCGTTTTTGTTGACCAGCGCCATAGCATTTTTTGTCTGATGATCTTCAGAAACGTTGGGTGACGGAATCAGAATGGTGGGCTTCCCTATAATGCACAATTCGGAAATTGACAATGCGCCTGCACGGGAAATAATGATATCTGCCGCACTATACGCCATATTCATCTCTCTTATAAACTGATGAATTTTCACATCCGTTAAATCTTTATTTTTTGTTCTGTCTATGATGCCGTCGTAATATACTTTTCCTGTTTGCCACAACAACTGAATTTCATTTTGTGCGAATAATCCAATATTTTTTTCAATCGATTCATTAATCGTTCGTGCGCCCAAACTTCCCCCTATGATTAAAATTGTTTTTTTATTTGCTTTTAAATTATAAAACGCAAGAGCTTCTGTTTTTTCAGGCAAGGCCGCGGTAATATCTTTTCTAACAGGATTTCCTGTCAGCACTATTTTGTTTTCCTTAAAAAACTGATTCAAATTATCATACGCCACAAAAATCTTCTTTGCAAATCTTGAGAGAATCTTATTAGTGATGCCCGGATAAGAATTTTGTTCTTGAATAAATATCTTTATACCTAATAAAGTGGCTATAAAAAGAACCGGTCCGCTTGCATATCCGCCCACGCCAATGCAGGCATCGGGTTTAAAATTTCGTACTACCCTAAATGCCTGAAACAGACTCTTCAATAATTTAAACGGAAACCACAAGTTTTTTATGGTCAGGCTTCTTTGCAAACCCACCACTTCCAGACCTACTATCTTATAACCGGCTTGCGGTACTTTTTCCATTTCCATTCTTCCACTTGCTCCAACAAATAAAATCTCACAAGAAGGAACATGCTGCTTCAGTGCATCAGCAATAGCGACAGCCGGGAAGATATGGCCTCCTGTGCCGCCTCCGGCAATTATAAATTTATATGTCTTCAAGTCGTGAGTCATAAGTGGTAAGTCGTGAGTCTTTTATTTGTAGATTTTAATTGGATTTTGAAAATCACTACTTAATGCAGTTCCATTGTATTTAATACCATTTAATACCACTACTGATAACTTACAGTTTCCTGCCGATGTTTTTCCTGTAATCACTTCATACGTCA
The DNA here is from genome assembly GCA_016721245.1 of Sphingobacteriales bacterium. Classification (GTDB taxonomy): domain Bacteria; phylum Bacteroidota; class Bacteroidia; order Chitinophagales; family JADIYW01; genus JADJSS01. The sequence goes on along the minus strand of JADKIQ010000003.1, from coordinate 34,409 downwards.
AACTGAATGTATCTATATCATTGTTTGAAAATTTAATATAGCTGGTATCTGCATAATTAAAATTTATTAAGATTATAGAATCCAAATCATTTGCATTTATAGTCAACTTTTGATATCCGCTATTACCATTCTTAATAAAAATAGAGTCTCTATTTAGGCTTTTAGATGGTCCAAAAAATATATTATTACCAATACTATCCAAGAATATAAATTTCCCTATATCATTACCTGCCAAGTCTTCTTTAGAGCAGCATGCATTTAAAGTAAATAAGCCTGCAATAATTACAATATGTATTTTAAATTTTATTTTCATCTTATTATCCGTGAATTTCGTCTACTACTTTCTTTTTAGATTTTACAGCAGGTGGTGCTGATTGAACTTTCTCTTCCACATGTCTGCTCACACTTAAAATAATTCCAATGGCAAATGCATTGAACCATATACTGGTACCACCCCAACTTATGAATGGTAACGTTATACCCGTATTCGGCAGCAAATGCACATTTACGCCCATATGAATAATGGCCTGCAAAACCATACTCACCCCCAAGCCGACTGCCATTAAAGCTCCGAATGCACGGGGGCTGTTCTTAACGAGGATAATCAGGCGCCACATAAAAAACAAATAGAGGAACAGAACAAAGGCTCCACCTAACATGCCATATTCTTCTATCAACGTGGAATATATAAAATCTGAAAATGCATCCGGCAAAAAATTACATTGTGTACTTTTTCCTGGAGCAAGACGAAACAATCCGCCTTTTGCAATAGCAATATATGCCTGCTTCTGCTGATAAAATTCGTCTGAATTTATATCGGGATTCTGCCAGCTTTCCACACGCTGTATCCATACGTCTGCCCGGCCGTGATCTGGCAGAAAAAACCAGGAGAATGCTACGATTAACGAAACCATAAGTACACCGGAACCGATAATTGCCAATATAAATTTTGTACTAACCCTGCCGATAAACAACACCACGATGCAGGTCATAAACAAAATACCGGCACTGGAAAGGTTATCAAACATAATGAGTCCGCAGATTAATAAAATAGGTGCCATTATATGAATGGTCACTTCTTTAATGTCTTTGATGACACCTTGTTTTTTTGACAACATCCGGGATGTGTACATTATCAGTGCGAGCTTGGCAAAGTCGGAAGATTGAAAAGTTAATCCAACGACAGGAATACGCACCCAGCGGCTTGCGTCATTAATTCTAACACCAAAAAATTTTGTATATAACAACAAGGGCACCGATAGTATCAGCATCATTTGTGCGATACGTGAAAAATATCTATGATCTATCTGATGAACAACATACGTAATAAACAAACCTACTCCAAGTATAAATCCATGCCGTAACAAGTAGTATTCTGTATTACCATGTTCGTTTTTATAAGCGAGAGAACGCGTGGAACTGTAGACCAATAACAAAGATATGGCGCTCAGTATGGCTACTATGTACCATACATATTTGTCCCCTTTGATGTTATTGATAATTCTACCCAGCATAATCGCTTTTTGATCCGATTAAAAATTACAGATTCAGTACATTTCTTTTAAATTGTTTTCCTCTGTCTTCGTAGTTTTCAAATAAATCGAAACTTGCGCAGCAAGGTGACAATAAAACCACATCACCTTTATCGGTAATGTTGTATGCCATTTGCACCGCCTGTTCCATGCTTTGTGTGTCTACGATATAGCCAACTTCAGAAGCAAATGCAGCGTGTAATTTTTCGTTGTCTTTTCCAAGGCAGATGATGGCTTTCACTCGTTTGTTGACTAAGTCTTTAATTAAGGTGTAATCGTTTCCTTTATCTACACCACCTGCAATTAACACAACCGGTTTCGTCATGGATTCTAAAGCATACCATGTAGAGTTTACATTGGTTGCTTTGGAGTCGTTAATAAAATCAACACCTCTGATGGTAGCAACAAATTCAAGGCGATGTTCAAGATTTTTAAAATCTTCTAAACTTTCGCGGATTTTGTCGTTGCGTACACCTACTAATTTTGCTGAGATGGCAGCAGCCATTGAATTGTAGGAATTGTGAATTCCGTGCAGTGATAGTTCGCTGATTGGCATGGTAAAGTTGTTTTTATTTAGTTGGAGAATAATTTCCTGATTTTCTACGTAAGCACCGTTGCTTACTTTTTGATGATAAGAGAAAGGTATTTTCTGAACGCGTGGATTTGCTTTATTTAAATATTGCATGGTAACTTCATCATCCTGGCTATAGATAAAGTAATCTTGTTCATCCTGATTTTTTGTAATGCTGAATTTAGAATTGATATAATTTTCAAATTTGTAATCATATCTGTCTAAATGATCTTCTGTGATATTGCAAAGAATGGAAATAAATGGTTTAAACGTAATACAATTATCAAGCTGAAAACTACTTACTTCCAGTACGAAATACTCCCTGTCGCCATTGGCTACCTGACGGGCAAAAGAAGTACCGATATTACCGCCAAGACCAACATCTAATCCGGCTTTTTCGAGAATATGATACGTTAAAGAAGTGGTCGTTGTTTTTCCGTTGGTACCCGTAATGGCAATCACTTTAGCTTTTGAAAAACGATATCCAAATTCTATTTCAGAGATAAGCGGGATATTTTTTTCGTTGATTTTTTTGATGATAGCGACTTTATCTGCAATACCCGGGCTTTTTATTACCGTTGTAGCGGATAAGACAATTTCTTCGGTATGCTGACCTTCTTCAAATGGAATATTTAAAGCAGTCAGTTCATCTTTGTAAGACTGTTTTATCTTGCCAAAATCAGACACAAACACGTCCATTCCCTGCTTTTGTGCAAGAATGGCGGCACCTACTCCGCTTTCACCACTTCCTAATATGACAATTTTGTCCACCACGCTTCTTATCTGATTTTTAAGGTTACAAATGAAATAACGGCCAGCAGAATACTGATAATCCAGAAGCGCAATACAATTTTTGCTTCATGATATCCTTCTTTCTGAAAATGATGGTGCAACGGCGACATCTTGAAAATCCGTCTGCCTTGTCCGTATTTTCTTTTGGTGTATTTGAAATAACCCACCTGCAACATCACCGATAAATTTTCAACGAAGAAGATGCCGCATAGAATCGGAATCAATAACTCTTTACGGACAATTAAGGAAACGGTTGCAATTACACCTCCGAGCATTAAACTGCCCGTATCGCCCATAAATACAGTAGCCGGAAAGGCATTGTACCACAGGAAACCAATCGTAGCTCCGATTAATGCTGCACATACAATTACAACTTCTGCAGAGTCAGGTATGTATAATACATTTAAGTAGTCAGCAATTTTTACGTTACCGGATACATATGCAAAGATGGCGAGTGTGATTAACACAATAACGGAAACACCTGCTGCCAAACCATCAATACCATCGGTAAGATTAGCCGCATTGGAAACTGCTGTGATAATAAATATCACAAACGGAATAAAAAATATCCATCCCCATTTTTGATAGTCATTCGTAAATGGTTTTAAGAAATATGAATAGTCCAGTAAATTATCTTTTAGAAACGGAATATTCGTTTTGAGTGCTTTGGTTTCATGCGATAAATATTTATCGCCCACGATTATTCCTTTGCCTTCATACATAGCGTTGGCAGAAGAGAACACCTGTTCCGGTTTATCCCAGTTTATTTTTCCGTCTTTGTCAATCTGGTATTCGAAGACATTATCGAAATCACGCACTTTTACGGAAGGATGGAAATACAACACACATCCCACCACTAATCCTAACACTACCTGCGCCAAAATCTTAAACATGCCGCGCAAACCTTCCTTATCTTTCTTAAATACTTTTATATAATCATCTAAAAATCCGATGGCACCCATCCATATCGTAGATATCAATAACAAAATGACATACACATTATCCAAACGGGCAAACAAGAGTGTTGGAATTACGATAGCCGCAATGATGATAACACCACCCATCGTTGGTGTACCTTTCTTTTCTACCTGTCCCTGCAAACCTAAATCGCGCACAGATTCACCAATCTGCATTTTGCGTAACCAGCGGATTACTCTTCTGCCTATCAGCATGGAAATAATCAACGATACAATAATCGCCATGGATGCACGGAAAGAAATGTATTGAAACAGTCTCGAACCCGATAGTCCGAAATTTTCCTGCAAATATTTAAATAAGTAGTACAGCATTATTTATTCATTTCTTTAAATGTTTCCAGCAATATTGCTTTGTCATCGAATGGATATTTTATGTTGCTTATTTCCTGATATTTTTCGTGTCCTTTTCCAGCCAGCAGGATAATATCTTTTGCATTGGCAAGATTGCAGGCTATGCGGATTGCTTCTCTTCTATCGGTAACCGACATTACTTTATTATAATTCTGAGCAGGAACGCCTGCTTTCATATCGTTTATAATATCTTCCGGTACTTCATTGCGCGGATTGTCAGAAGTAAGGATTACTTTATTCGACAACTCACTCGCAATATGTGCCATATCCGGACGTTTCGTTTTATCTCTGTTTCCGCCGCAGCCAACTACCGTTATTACCTGTTCGTTGTGTGTACGGATTTCGTTTATAGTATCCAGTACATTTTTCAATGCATCCGGCGTGTGTGCGTAATCGATAATTCCGATTATCTTTTGCTGAAACGACATGATACAATCAAATCTTCCTTCTGCACCTCTCAGTGTTGAAATAGCACTTAATGCTTCTTCTTTATCCATTCCAAGTAATACACAGGTTGCGTAAATTGCCAGGAGATTGTACGCATTAAAACGGCCGGTCATTTGCAAATGCACATCTACTCCTTCGGATTCCACTATCAAACCAGAGAATGCATTTTCTAAAATTTTAAAACGGAAATCGGCTAAACTTTTTACTGCGTAGGTATATTTTTTTGCGCTTGTATTCTGCAGCATTACCTCGCCGCGCTTATCATCAATATTTGTTAAAGCGAATGCAGTTGCAGGCAACTGGTCAAAGAATTTCTTCTTTGCATAAATATATTCCTGAAATGTTTTATGATAATCTAAATGGTCGTGTGTGATATTGGTAAAAATCGCTCCTGTAAATTCCAACCCGAAGATTCTGTCCTGATCGGCAGCATGTGAACTCACTTCCATAAATGCATATTCACAATTCTCATCCACCATTTTTTGCAGCAAAGCATTAATGGCAATAGGATCAGGGGTAGTATGTGTGGAAGGAATTTCTTCGTTATTAATCTTATTTACAATCGTAGACAACAATCCTGATTTATGATTTTTTTGCACATAAATCTGATGTAATAAAGTCGCAACGGAAGTTTTACCATTTGTACCGGTTACGCCCACTAATTGTATTTTTTTTGACGGATGGTCGTAAAAATTACAGGCCATGATCGCCGATGTTTTACGTGCATCTTTCACTTGTACATAAACAACAGCCGCATTCAGTTCGCTTGGAATTTCCTCACATACAATTACACTTGCTCCTTGCTCCGTTACTTTTGGAATGAAAAAATGACCGTCTGCCGTTGTACCTTTTACAGCAAAGAACACATCTCCTTTTTCTACTTTACGGGAATCCAGTTTTAGCTCATTGACAGCAATAGCTGTATCGCCAATGATTTTAATTGGATTCACCTGTTCTAATATGTGTTTCAGCTCTTTCATTAATTTAAAACCAGTTGTATTAAACTTCCTTTTACGATTTGTCTTCCGGCAGGAATAGATTGCCCTGCCACTTTACCTTTTCCGAAAAAGGAAACTTTCAATCCTTTATTTTCCAATAAAAAATGGCATCATCCAACAGCATACCTTTTACACTAGGTACTGTATTCTGATCCATATCTAATTTTCCAACTCCTATTTTTCTGGAACTGTCACTTTTTACAAATGCATATTCCCAGTCTTCTTTAAAATCAAATTTTATATTGAAGCGTTTGTTGAATTCACTCACTTCTTCTTTAGTGCCGATTAACATTGGCAGCGGTTTATTCAAAATGGTTGAATCTTTATTAATCGCTTTATTTGACTGAATATTTGAAGTGATAATTTTATCCGCCATTGTTCTGAAAACAGGTGCAGAAACAGCGCCACCGGTTGTAAACAAACCTTGCGGTCCACCAATAACAACGATGCAGGAATACAGTGGATCATCAGCAGGAAAAAAGCCAACGAATGATGACAAATTTTTATCTGTGTAACCAGTTTTTCCAAAGCTCATTTTTGCAGTACCTGTTTTTCCTGCAATACGATAATGTGGTGTACTAATTCCTCTTCCTGTACCGTTTTTATCTTCTACCACACGCAACAGTATTTCTTTTGCCATCGCAGCAGCTTCCGGTTTGCATATTTTTTGTTTTGTAGATGTTGGTTTATATTCTCGAATAACATTGCCATTATCTAATACTTGCTGCACCAAATATGGTTTCATTCTTGTTCCGTTATTAGCGATAGCATTATAAAAAGTAAGTATTTGCAATGGTGTAAATTTGACTTCATAACCATGTGCAATCCATGGTAAAGAAAGTGCACTCCAGTCTTTTGGTTTATGTATTACCGGTGATGATTCACCTTTTAAATCTATATGAGCAGCTGCCGTTAATCCGAAATCCTCTAATTTATTATAGAATTTTTTGTTTGTTATTTCCATAGAACTGTGTTATCCATTTCGCGATTGCCACGTTTGAAGAAATTGCCAATGCTTTTCCTGGTGTCAGAAAACTATATTGTGAATTATGACCATCATCTGTTAGAAGTTGACCTGCAAAAACAGCACTTGCATGATTAGAATTTATGGAATCTGTCAGCTTAATAAAGCCATCATCGAATAATGCCAGGTATCCTGCAATTTTAAAAACAGAACCAGGTTCATTGCTTAAGCCAATTGCATAATTATAGTTTTCGCTGTAGGTTGCATCTTTGATTTTTCCTAAATTGGCAATTGCTTTTATAGCGCCGGTTTTTACTTCCATTAGAATAGCGCAGCCAAAATCAGCCTGATATTCCGTGACTGCCTGCATTAATGTAGACTCCGTAATATCCTGCAATCCTAAATCTATAGTAGTAATAATATCGTATCCGTTTTTGGGTTCAATTTGTCCTGCACCTTTAATTGGCACCCATTCGCCACCGGCAATTTTCTGTTTCAATACTTTTCCGTTCACACCTTTTAACAAAGAATCAGATGCTTCTTCAAGGCCGATATCCTGTGCATTATCACGGATTAAGCCGATTGTTCTCTGAGCAAGATGGCCATAAGGATTTCTGCGTTCCTGATGTGTTTCTACAATCAATCCACCTTTAAATTTTCCTTCTCGGAAAAGCGGCCATTTCTTTATCTCTTTTAATAAGGAATAATCTGCATTGGCACACAATGGATAATAACGCTTCTTTTGTTTTCTTGCTTTAATAAGTTGTTCTTTATAACCCTGAACGGTGTTCTTATTAAAATTCTTCCACATGTAAAATGCCAGTGAATCCACATTTTTCTTAAAAATTTCATCTGTCATTGCTTTGGAAGCAAAGTCGATGTGCAGCTCAAAGTAAGGAACAGAAGTAGCGAGTAACTTATCATCTGCAGAATAGATATTTCCGCGTTCAGCTTTTACATCAAAATAATTAGTGGTTAAGCTATCTGCCAATGACTTCCAGTAGCCTTGTTTGTAAGTCTGAATATGGTATACCTTTCCCAGCACGGCAACTCCAAACAAGCAGCACAATCCGCCGATGAGGTAGATACGAAATAATATGTTAGACTTAATATTCACTACTTGAAAAATTTCTTTATTCTAATGTTCCTTTTTTTACTTCAATTTTTTGCGGTGGCTGCACCAACGATTTCAATCCGTATGGTTCCAGAATTTTTTGTAATTCAGATTGTTTGCTTTTCTGATTCATTTCTGTTTTAACGGTCATATATTCCCAACGCAATTCTTTTATCGTTTCTTGTTTTTTATTTATTCCGCGATTCAGACGAACTGCCATATGTGTATTAAAAATTTCGATAACACCAATCAGTACAATGGCGACAACGAACAAGAAATTATGCATAACCTGTGCATAGGAAATAAAATCATCTATACCGAATGCACGCAATATCGTTTCCACCATCTTTTGCAGTTTGGTTTGTGTTGGCAGTTGTTCGATATTTATTTCTTCTTCCGTCATTTTATTTTTTCCGCTATTCTTAATTTGGCACTTCTTGCTCTTGAATTTATTTTCAATTCTGCAGTACTTGCTTCAATTGGTTTTTTGGTGATTACTTTTAAATGATGTTCAAAATTTCCGAATACATCTTTTTCCGGTTCGCCTTCAAACACACCATTTTTCATGAAATTTTTGGTTAGCCGGTCTTCCAAAGAATGATAACTCATGATGACCAATCGTCCGCCTTCTTCTAATACTTCTTCACTTTGCTGTAAAAAATCTTTTATGGCATTCAACTCATCGTTTACTTCAATTCTGATTGCCTGGAAAACCTGTGAAAAATATTTCACCTCAATTCCTTTAGAAACCATCTTACAGATATCTACTAAATCTTTGGTAGTTTCAATTGGCTGAATGCTTCGCTGTTCCACAATTTTATGTGCCAATGTTTTTGCATTGATCACTTCGCCGTAAAATCCCAGAATATTTTGAAGTTGTTCTGCAGAATATGTATTCACTACTTCTTTTGCACTGATGCCTTCTTTGGTGTTCATACGCATATCCAGCGGTGCATCAAAACGTGTGGCAAAACCACGAGACGGTTCATCGATTTGGTGCGATGAAATGCCGAAGTCAGCTAAGATGCCTTGTACGCGTGTAATGCCGTGCAATTTTAAGAATCGTTTTAAGTGTCTGTAATTTGCCTGTATTAGTGTGAACCGATTATCATTTGGCACATTTCGTTTTGCATCATCATCTACATCAAATGCAAACAATTTTCCTTTCTCACTTAATCGTTCCAGAATTTTTGTTGAATGTCCGCCGCCGCCGAAAGTCACATCTACATATATTCCGTCCGGCTTGATATTCAAACCATCCATACATTCATTCAACATTACCGGAATATGATACATGTACTTTTCTCCTCTTTTAAAGAACTATTTGTTATTGTTTAATTTTGCCCAGATTTCATCGGCCATTTGTGCAAAGTTTTCCGGCTCTTTCGCAACTGAACTATAATACACTTCGCTGTTCCAAATTTCTATTACATCGCCAAATGCCAAAATCACTACTTCGTCTTTAATGCCCACCGCGTCAGTCAATCTTTTTGGAATCAACACTCTGTCGTTACTGTCTAAATCTACCTGTGATGCAGCCTGATAGAAATAGCGCAAAAACTCACGCTCTTTAGATTGAAACCAGTTCAGTTTTTTGTTCATTTCATCCGTAATCGTATTCCATTGTGTGATTGGATATAAGCGCAAACAGTTATCCAACCCTTTGTTGATGACATACTTACTGTTAGTTTCTTCCGGAATCTGACGCAACAAATCAGTCGGTAACCGAAGGCGGCCTTTGCCGTCTACTTTTACTTCATATTGACCTGTTAATGCGTTCATGTGGTGTGTGGTGAATTCTGATAGACAAAAATAGTCTAAATGTTACACAAATTCCCACTTTCTACCACTTTTTACCGTTGATTATCATGTTAATAAGTCTAAAAATGTGCATATCTGCGAATTTTGTGTGAATTTGATGTTTATTAAAAATCTAAATAGCTGATTATCAACAGCTATTTATTAACAAGCACTTATTCACAAAAAGAAAAATGTAGAGAAAATGGTGGGAATTTGAACTCAAATTGAGCCCAATCGGTATTATATGTTCAGATTCAAGTGTATTTTATTTATAGATTTAATACTACTAACTCAAAAATTCTTATTTTGTATCATGCTGCATCCTGTTATCCTGTTAGTTCAAAAGATTGAATTACACTATCCTAAAGAAATACAGAAATTTTTTGCTGTTTCTAAAAAACAACGAACCGAGAAATTTTATAAGCTTATAACTATTGCAAAAAATGAAGAACAACTGGATAAAAGTTTGTTATTTAAAAATTATTTGCCAAATCTTATTCCGAAAAAAATGACTATTTATGGCGTAATGAAATACGTATACTGAAAGAAGAACTGGAAACATTTTTAATTCAGAAAGAACATGAACATTTTTCTAAGAACAATCAAGCGTATAATGATTGGTTGTTAATACATGCGTATGATAAATTAAAGTTTAGTGATGGCATGGATGAAAAACACGAAACTTTGTTGAAAGAAAAAGATGATTATGCATCCTATTCTTTTGTTATGGATGCTTGCTTATTACAGTTAAATAATTTACATCATAAAGTTCCGGATTTAATTAAACGCATGAATGAATATCCGGCTCAAATCAAAGACAGCAGGCAAGTTTTGAAAGATATGATTTCTGCTTATTGTGCCAAATTGAATGTACAAAGTTCCTATTATAACTGGATATCTTACAATCACAAATTAGAACAACGAGAAACTTTACTACTAGATGAATTTCATATTGTGTTAGAAAAAAATCCTATCAGTAATTTTTTTAATAACTTTTCACAATCGTTTACCATATCTGATGATCCAAATTCATTTGAAAACCAACTTAAACACTTGAATGAAGCCATAGAAATAATTGAACCACTATATAAGAAAAATAAACTTTTACATGAAGCTCGCTTTTTGGTTTTAATGGGAAAAGGCAGAGAAATTTCTTCCTTTGGTCATTTTTTAGAGGCACATGAAACACTAAGTAAAATCAAAGCAGATGCAGATAAATTAAACGTACATAATAAAACTGTTTTTTATGTAAACTACATAACCAACTTAGTGAAATGTAAATTTTATAAAGAAGCATTACACACATTAGAAAATGAATTTACTATAGAGAACTCATTGTATAAAAACATGCTGTTATATAATAGATTGCTGTGTTATTTATTTCTTCGTGACACCAAGAACCTGGCAACTTATATTACTTATGATTTAGATGCTGCACCATTTCCTCAAAACTATGTACTTAAGATGATAAAGTCTGCCTACTTTTATTTGATTGGTGAATATGAGACTGCTATTTCTGTTATCAATAGTTTATTGCAAGCAAAATCTTCTTCTGACAATATGCAATATTATCAACCTGTTGCTACTATTTTTAAACGACTCTATACTGTTTCACAAAAAAATAGTTTACAAAAGAAATGGCCAGAAAAAGACATAAAGACATTGCAAGATGGCATTCTTGAATTTGAAAAAACTGCACCTGCTGAATTTAAATTAGTTTCAACTTATTTATGGATAAAAGATGAAATTGAGCTAAATCTTATTAAAAAACATAGCTCATAAATCAATTTAAAACACTGTTTTTCAATTACTTAAAACAGTAATCCATAATATAGCTACTCACAAAATTAAAATACTACGTTTTGTTTCATTTTCTGTTTGATGCAGTTTTACATCAACAAAAAATGAATTATGAAAACGATCTACCAAAAACTCAACGATTTAGAAACAAAGTCAACGAGTAAATCAATTACTAAACTACTTTTGAGTGTTATATTACTCAGTACAATTCTTGTTTCTTGCAAAAAAGAAAACGCAACACCAGAAGGCTGGCAATTTACAAAACTAGTAAACATTACAACAGACAACGATGGCTACATGGTTAGCTTAGATTTTTATCAGAAAAAAGGCAACGAATGGCGCATTGTACAAATGTCGCCAGATGACTATACAAAATTTAATTTAGAAAGAATTATTACACCAAGTGCTTTTGAATTACCAACCAATAATACCAATTCGTTTATTACAACAAACGTAAGACTATTTGATCCTGCTGATGACAAAGTATATAACCAAGGTAATTTAAGATGGCCTTTAGGTGATCCAGTTGGATTTAAAACCTTTAACACTTTTATAGGTGATTTTCCAGATATGCCAATTACATCTAACAAAATTAGCAAATTTAGTGCTGCTACATTTTCTTTAGAGCAAGCTTACGATAACAACTCAAAAACAAGCACTTACATTTTTTACGATTTTCCAAATCAGAAATATCTGTACTATGGATTTAGAACTGGTGCTGATTTAATTTTAGAAAATAACTTGTCAGATATTTGTCCTACTTGCGAAAACATACCTTGGAAAACAATTGATGCAGTTACTTGCACTAACGAAAAAACAAATCCAGACAATTATTATTTCTTTGATTTTGATGGACAAAAACTATATATAATTGATAGAATAAACAAAAACACAAACAATCCATCGTTTCAAATAAACTCAACACCTATCGATTTTAACAACGCATTTTTTAATGAATTTGGATCGAACAACGGCAATGAATTGCCATTCGATTTTAGCAAATAAATAAAAAGCCACAACAAACATAAAATAATTTATCACAATAAAATTTACAGAAAATGAAAAATATATTCATCACATTGCTTTTACTATCTGCATCATTTGCAGTAAAAGCACAAGACAACAACACTATTAGAACCAATGCTACTTGCAAAGCCGGACAAGACAGAATTACAAATGAACTAAAAAAATTAGATGGTGTATTCGAAGTCAAATTTTCCACTGACGGAACCATCACCTTAGATTACAGTTCAGACGGAACACCATACAATGATATTGTAGAAAAAATTACCGAATGTGGTTTCACTGCAAATGGAATTGCGCCAAAAAATGGTGAAAAAAATTTATGCAAAACAGTGAAGAAAACAAAATAATAAAATCATGTGCATTCATTTAAAATCTTTAGAAGACTTTCTAAAGAGTGAAAACATTGCAGAAGTGTATAGAGGTCAAGTATGGTCGAAGAATTGCAGAGAATGGATTTACTACGATGCAATTTTAAATCCACAAAAGCTAAAAGAGAAATTTCATTTTGATGCTACCATAATAATACATGATTATAAAGACAACAAAGTAGGTTCAGAGCTTGGTTTAGTTTGTACATTATGTAATGATGCGATTATGGGTGTGCATCCAAAATCAGGAAATGCCGAAAACAATATTAAAATTAATTAAAGCTAAATACAAACTAAAAAATACATGCAAAAACACACGCAAAGTATTCTATATCATACAAATACACACAAAAAACAATATCGAACACTCACAAAACAAGAATAATTTGGTTGTGTAAACATCAAGAAACCAGCAACTTTACATCAACAAAAAAACAGAAGTATGAAAGTACAAAACAACAAAATGAAAGCAATCAGAAAAACATGTATTATGTCATTATTCATTACAATTATGACATTGCTAAGTTCTTGTGCACAAGATCCAACAGAATTTCTGGAATATCATAAGATGGTCTTTTGGTTTAACGAAGAAACATCTCGAAATCTTTTAGATGATGGAGCTGAAACGCTTACATTTTATGTAGACAATGAAGTGGTAGCAACATCTACTGTAGATGATGTTTTTTGGGAAACTGCACCTTCTTGCGATGACAGTACTGCAATAACTGCAAATGTACTTATCAGTAATAAACGATATAAAATCGAAATAAAAGTAAAAGACCAAACCGGTTTTGTATACTATTATGATTTTACAAACACCATAAATCCGCTAAGCTGTAATGCTATCCAAGTAGGACCAAATATTAATTTAAAATAATCGCATCAAAAATCATAAAAAAAGGACTGCAATGGAATTGATATTTAAAAATAAGAGAAAAATTACTGGTGAAAACTATAAAGAATTATCAGCAATTTATCTAGAGCAAATGGCAATGTGTGCTACAGCTGGCTTTGGAAAAGAATATACAACACCAGAGCATTTATTAGAACAATGTGGTGATGGCAACATAGAAGATGGTTACGTTCTTTTATTTGATGTTGTTGATGCTAACGACCAAGATAAAATATTGTATGATTGCTGGCTGTATCTGTTTGATGAAACCGCGAATGTATTTTTCACAGGCACAACAAACGATGTAAACGTTGGCATGTCGCAATCATTTTTTGAAGATTACACCGATGGCAAAAACACACAATTAACGGAAGCATTACAAAAAGCATATAACAAGATATTTTAAATTTTCTAACAAATAAATTACAAAAAATGAAAACAACTAAAACAATCAAAACACTTTCGATCCTACTATTCTTTGCTTTAGCAATCGTAGCAACCTCTTGTAAAAAAGACAAAAACGGTGGAAGTACAGGAAAAACAGGCACTTTCTCAATAGATGGTGTTTCCTATTCTGGAGAAACAAGCATTCAAACATTTTCAAACGGCAACTATTCTATCTTATGCGAACAAAATTCTCCGTATGGTTTATTACAAATTACGTTTCACAACAAAGCAGAAGCAGAAGCTGGTGGAACTTTCGATGTTGGTGCTTCAATAATTGACACACCATCTGGCGAAGTATCTATATCTGCAGATGCTTCAATGTTTCATACATATGAAAATGATGGACCACAAACAATATCTGTTTCTGGTAAAAAAATCACTATTAGCAATGTAGATTTAGTTTCAACTGGTGCAGGAACTTCATCTATAACAGTAAACAGTGCAAGTATTAATTTCTAATATTTAAATTTTAAAAAATGAAAGTACATATATATATCATAGCATTTGCTTTAGCAATAAGTATAATTGGTTGCAAAAAAGAAGCGACATCAATTCTTAAACCACGTCAAACTGTCTTAGATTCTATACAAAGAGATTTTACCGAAACTATCTCTAATGGTTCAGTAGGTGCTTATGCAGTTGGATACCAGTTTAATATTACTAGTAATGGAGTTATTAATCAATTAGCATTATGCACACCATCAATTGGAGTATATCAAATTAATATCATTAATATAGACACCGGCAAAAAAGATTCTGTTAGTATTAATATTACGGCTGCAGATACTGGAAGAACTATTTTTAGTGGAATAACACCAATGGTAGTAAATGCTGGTAATGATTTTCAACTAACATTTAATGATTTAGACAAACCACAATATCAATATTTAAGAACAAATGGTATGAATCAGGTGTATGGTAATATTGGTCTGTACAGGTATGTATATCAGGCACAACCAACATCATCCTCAATCGATGGTATGTTCGGAGAATCTGTGAATTATACGTTCGGTGGTGTTGGATTTACATTTGTAAAAGACTAACAATTTAAAGTTACAAAAAATGAAAACAAATAAACTTATCACATTAATATTTGCATGCAACCTTTTATTTATTGCATGCAAATCCAACAAAACAGATAGTGTTGAAACAGCTATCGAGCAAAACATGGATGAAATAAAATCATCTACTGCAGAACAAGGCAAAGCTGGCAAAGGAAAAGTTACGCTTCAATGTAATGGGAAAACATACGAAATAAATGGCGTTTGCGGTGCAGTAACATCTATGGGAACGCTAACCATTGCTGTGCCTGACGATAGTTTTCCCGCAAAATTATTCAGCATAAGTTTCAAAAATGACAAACTACCTGATGCTACATCAACTTACAAAATAAACAAATATAGTATTGATGATAAAGACGCAAACAATGTTACAGTTAGCTATGCTGACATGCGAAGTACATCAACTATGATTTGGGAAAGCGATGATAACACTGGTAAGTTAGATTTTGTAGTAAATGGCAATGAAATAAAATGCAATTTCTCTAATCTTACATTGCAACCAAGCATGATGTATAACAAAGGCGAACTAAATGCAACAGCAACAGTTTCAGGCGAATTAACCATCTATAAAAACTAAAAATAAAGCTATGAAAAACATCAAAATTATTACAAGCATTATACTATTCGTATTTATTGGCATTGCATCTTGCAAAAAAGATGATACTGAAAAATTAAATCCGAATATAGAATATCACAAAGTTGATACTACATTAAAATCATTTTTTCCGCAACCAACACTAAGTGATAGATTTGAGTATGTTGGCTATATTCCTTTTGAAGCAAAAGGCTTAGCTGTTAGTGTTGTAATAAGTTGGGAAAGTGACCCTGACGATATTCAGTTTTATGTAAACAATGCCGATGGAG
This sequence comes from Sphingobacteriales bacterium, assembly GCA_016721245.1. Taxonomy (GTDB): domain Bacteria; phylum Bacteroidota; class Bacteroidia; order Chitinophagales; family JADIYW01; genus JADJSS01. The sequence goes on along the minus strand of JADKIQ010000003.1, from coordinate 18,405 downwards.
AAACATTAGATGAAAATGGATACACTAAAGCTATGAATGCAGGAGTTACTGTTGATTCCACTTCAGAAAGCTGGAGAACTTACTCTAGCATTTCTAATGATTATGTTGCAAACCCAGGATTACCAAAAGGAAATTTAGCCGGCAATGGCGATAAGTACGTTGGATTTAGACTTTATGAAGGTGGTGCAGAAAACCAAAAATATTATGGCTGGGCAAAAATAAATGTTACAGCTAATGGCAGAACTATTAAAATCATAGAATATGCATTTAGCAAAATTGCCAACGTTGCTATTAAAACAGGCGAAAAATAACTTTTCTAAAAAAAAACTATGAAAAAAATAATTTTTATACTAACATTTTTTTCTATTGCACTAAGCAGTTGCAAAAAAGAAGAAAACAAAGCAAAACAAACACGTTTAAAAACGTACACACATGTTTATTACACGCGTATTCCAACATCTTCATATAAATATATTATTGAATACAATAGTTCTAACAAAATCTCTAAAGTTATTACAGAAATTAATGATGCACTATATCAAACACAATATTGTATATACAATTCTTCTAATAAATTGGATAGTATCTTAGAAAAAAATGCATCAGGAACATTGACTTTCTATTACAAAATAAACTGGACAAGCAATAAAATGACAGGCTATACAACACCAGGTGGAAATACTCAACTTACTTACAATAGCAATGGTTTGATAGATAAGAAAATTTATTCTGATGGAAGTTATTTCAGAAATGAATATAAAGGTGATTCTGTACTACTATATTACAAACCACTTTCAACTCCAGAAGAGATATCAGCTCGTTATAATCTTTCATCAACTTTTAAAAATCCATTTTTAATTTCAGGGTTTGAAGCCGAAGCTTTTGTTACTGGCTTTTTATTTTATTACAACAATGGCCTAAATGCTTTATTACCAAATATAGAAACTGCTGAGATATCATATTGGAATGGAGGAAATTTATATGACCAAAGTACTTACACATTTGAAGGAGATTTCAATGGTTATCCATTAAAAAGAACCAGCTCAACAAATGTGATTGATGGCAATAAAAGCAAAGAAACTTTTACTTACGAAGAATTTTAAAAATTATTTTTTAGTAGAAAACGATGAAGCAACTTATAAATAAAGATACTGGCGAACTTACTTTAAACAATGGTTTTGTTGTTACTAAAGAAACTAAATTAAATGATTTACTCAAAAAATTTGGTAAAGATAAATTTAGACAAAGCGAATATGCAGACGATTATTATTCTTTGCCACAAACCAAAATTGATGAATACTATGTAATATTTGGTTTTGAATTTAAAGATGAAAAACTAAAAAAAATCAGCTTTCAAGTAGAAACCGAACCCATAAAAAGAGAAGCATGGACAAGCCAACGCGACTTAGAAACCAAATGGATTGCGCAACAAATGAACGACAAAAGCAACTTTATTTGGAATATGAAAATTGCTGGCAGACACTATCATTTACAGTACAATTGGGGTTGCATTGGTGTTTATTACGATTTTAAAAATGGCACTTTCGATAGCGGTTTATTCTATGACAAATAAGCCAATTATAAAAAAAAATTTATCACATTTAAAATTATAAAAAAATGAAATCACAGATTCACGAACTCAAAAATTTAAAAACTAAATTCATGAGTAAAAACACGTTAAAACAAATTAAATTCTCTCTACCAATGCTATTATTAGTATTGGCTACAAGCATCAGCACAAGTTGCAAAAAAGACAAAAGTGTGCAAACAAAATTGCCTTCTAACTTTAGCAATCAAGGAACTATTACTGTTGAAAATAAAAATATCTCTATCTGCGTGTACGATAATAGTGTAGAAGATGGCGATATTATAGACTTATTGTTTAATGGCAATGCATTAATCAACGATTACTTTTTGTTGAATGCTGAAAAATGTTTTGATGTAACGTTAGAAACTGGCGACAATTGGATTGGAATTAATGTAGATAACGAAGGCACCAATCCACCAGCTTCTGCTACTATAATAATTAATGATGGCGTTACTGAACAAACTTTTGTAATTGATGGCGAAGTAGATGCGCCAGGTGGTTATATCATCAAACTATAACAACAAAAACCATAAAACTATAAATTGCTTTTAAAAAAATTTTAATCCAATAAACTACACAAATGGCAGACACTTATTATCCAATACAAAAAGGAAACTTTTGGAAGTATAACTTAAAAACTGGTGGTTCTTTTACCAATGAAATTACAGAATGCGGTGCCGATTATTACATTGCAACATGTAGTACTGGTAATCAAACATCAAAAGTAAAATTAGAAAATGGCACTCACTTTTCTGATAGTTTTGAAGCTGGTAATTTTCAACCAACTTTTATCGACAACTCAAAAGTTGGTGATACCTGGGAAATAAAATACAAGGCAAATGGCATTGATAGTATTCTAAAAATGAATGTAATAGAAATTGCAGCTAGCAAAGAAATTGAAGGGAAAGTTTTCAATGATGTAATGCTGATCGAAGGTGAAAGCGTTTTCTCAATGAATGGAAACATTATTCCATCAGGCATGAAAACTCAATATTATTATGCAAAAAATATTGGTGCAGTTTTAACAACATCATCTTTAGGTGATTACATGCCTATTGTAGAATACCAAATTAACTAAATCAAAGAAAAAATGCTCACTTTGATTGGTGAGCATTTTATTCATTTTTTGTAAGCGAAGCCGAAAGGCTTCGTTTTTTTATTAAGAAAAATTATCTCTCTTCTCTTTCTCTTGCGCGGTCTACCATTGGTTTGCCTGCACCTTTATTACGTTTGTACACAGCTAAAATTTGCTCAGCATCATCGCTGTTAGTGGCGAAGAAAGAAAAGTTATCCAAAATTCTGATATCATCAATTCTTCTGGATTCTATTCCAGCCGTTGATTTTAATTCTTCCAGTAATTCACGTGGTGTCATGCCATCTGCTCTGCCTTTGGCAAAAAACAACCGTGTAGAAGATGCATTTCTTCTTCGTGGCGCGGCATCTCTGCTTCCGCTGTCACGTCTGCTATCGCTTCTTCTGTCGTCACTTCTTCTGTCATCACGTCTTCCACGACCATCATCACGTCTGTCTCTGCTCGCAAAACGGTCATTTCTACCAAACTCTTCCCTTGGAGCAGCTTCTTTAATTTGTTTGTAAGCAGAAATATTCAACTCATCTTTTGCAAAATGTTTTATCAATGCTGCAACAATAACCTGTGGTTCATTTTCACCTAAAATTTGCGATGCCAACTCTAAGTATTCGCTGTAATGCTCAGTGCCTATGATGGTTTCCACGTGTTCTGTTAAACGACGTGTTTTAATTTTCACCATATCGTTTGCATCAGGTAATTTACCTTTTTTCATTTTTGCTTTAGAGATTCTCTCCACAAAAATTAATTTTCTTTTTTCTGATGGCGAAATAATAGCAATCGCTTTTCCTAATTTTCCGGCACGTCCTGTTCTTCCGATTCTGTGTACATAAGATTCCGGATCTTGCGGTAAACCGTAATTAATTACGTGCGTTAAATCTGAAATATCAATACCACGTGCAGCCACATCTGTAGCCACTAACACACCGTATTTATTGGTTTTAAATTGCTTTACTACTTTCTCGCGTAAATTCTGTTGAATATCGCCATGCAATGCATCTGTGCTGTAACCTTTATCATTTAAGTGATTGGCAATTTCCACCACTTCCGCTTTTGTATTACAGAAAATAATACCGTAGAAATCTTCCTCCACATCCAACACACGGCACAAAGCATCAAATTTATCTCTGTCCGGCACTTCAAAATAAGATTGTTCGATGTTTACGTTTGTGATTTCCTGTTTTGCAATCTGCACCATGTTGAATTTTCCCATGTAGCGTTTCGCTAAGGATAAAATTCTGTCGGGCATTGTTGCGGAAAACAGCAACATTCTGCGGCTTTCATTACAAGATTTTAAAATCAACTCGATGTCGTCGATGAAACCCATGTTTAACATTTCATCGGCTTCGTCTAACACTACGTATTTTACGTCTTCGAGTTTTAATTTCTTTCTTTCAATTAAATCAATCACACGACCTGGTGTACCAACTACTACGTGTGTTCCTTTTTCCAGTTCGCGCATTTGCGAGCTGATTGGTGCACCGCCATAAACCGTGGTTATCCAGATTTTTTTAGAACCTTTGAAACTTTTGATTTCTTCTGCTGTTTGAATGGCTAACTCACGCGTTGGTGCCAATACTAATGCCTGCACACTTTTTTGTGTCGGGTCAAATCTTTCTAAAATTGGCAAACCGAATGCTGCAGTTTTTCCTGTTCCTGTTTGTGCTTGTCCTACAATATCTAAATCACCATTTAATAAAAGTGGTATAGTTTGTTGCTGAATTGGGGTGGGTACTTCGTACCCTTTTTTTTCTAGCGCGTCTAAGATGTCGTCGCTTAAGCCTAAGGCTCTAAATCCTTCCATAAAAATTTTTAATACTAATGAACTGCAAAGATACGCTGATTAGCTGAATGTTACAACGAAAGGATGTGTATATGGTGTTGCTATTGAGTTAATTAAAGTAAGTTTTGCTCTCGAAAACTGCAATAACTTTGCTGTGCAATAATAATATGATCTAAAACAGCAATCTCTAACATTTTCCCTGCTTCCACGGCATTTCGTGTTAATCGTATGTCTATTTCGCTTGGATTCAGATTTCCCGAAGGATGATTGTGACACAGAATTATACAACTTGCCAGTTCTCTGACGGCTATATTGAAAATCATTTTCATATCGGCAACCGTGCCGGAAACGCCACCGCTGCTGATTTTATGTTTGGATATAAACCGGTTATTTCGGTTCAGGTAAACCACCCAAAATTCTTCGTGCGGCAAGTCCGACAAAATCGGCGACAGCATTTCAAAAACGGCTTTGTGGTTGATTATTTTCTCCTGCGGTTTTGCTTCTGATTGCGCTCTTCGTCGTCCCAATTCCAACGCGGCAGCAATCGAAATGGCTTTTGCTTCGCCAATTCCATGGAATTGCATCAAATCCTGAATGGATTTCTTGCCGAGTTGAAATAAGTCGTGCTGTACGGAAGCTAAAATCTGTCTGGAAAGTTCTACTGCGGACTGTTTGGCATTGCCGGAACCGATAATAATGGCAATCAATTCGGCATCTGAAAGGCTGTGTTTACCTTTTAGCTGAAGTTTTTCTCTTGGCCGGTCTTCTTCCGCCCAGCATTTAATGGTGAGTTTGTTATCCGTATGCATAAAACAAAAATTGGTGTACCATTGAGATACACCAATCACTCATTTTCCATAAAAAATACGGAATTATTTTTCAACTATTTTTTCAATCCATTCAAATGTAACATCACCTGAGACTTCAAATGTCCTGCTTTGTTATCGTGGATTTGGTTTCTTTTAGCTAATTTATCTACCAGAGATACAACGCTTCCCATTGTTTTTTCTGCTTCAGCTTTATCGGTTAAACCTAAGAATTTGCGTAATGCATTTCTCGTAGTTTTTCCATAATAACGGTTTGCTAATCTTTTCTTAGCCGTTTGTCTGATTCTCTTTTTTGCCGATTTATGATGTGCCATTTTTTCTTTTTGAGTGTGCAAAGATAATCAAACGTTTAGATTAAAAAAAGTGAATTTTAGGTTAATTCTGAACTTTTTGCATAATTCTTCGCTTATAGATATAAAATAACGCTTTTTAATACCTTTTTGTATTCAAAAGCGCGATATTTGCACTCTGATTAATATATACTTAACATGGAAGATTTATCGATTTTATCGAATGCACACCCGAGCTACATTGATGCTCTTTATCAGGATTACTTAAAAGACCAGAATTCTGTTGATCCGGAATGGAAAAAATTCTTTGCCGGCTTCGACCTGGCTTACAAATATGGTGAAAACGGCGCGCAACTGAATGGCGCAACAGCTTCAGGAAATATCGAAGTCGTTTCACCTAAAGAATTTAAAGTACTGAAACTGATCAGCGGCTACAGAAATAAAGGCCACTTATTAGCCAATACCAACCCTTTGCGTCCGCGCAGAGACCGACATGCCGACTTAGAATTGCATTATTTCAATTTAACAGAAGAAGATCTGGAAACGGAATTCCATGCCGGAAAAGAAATTGGTATCGGAAAGGCAAAGCTGAAAGACATCATTTCTCGACTGAAACAGATTTATTGCCGCACCATCGGTTGGGAATATAATTATGTGCTCGACAGAGACGAACGTGCCTGGCTGCGCGAACAAATCGAGCATGGCTATGTAGCTTATGAGCATCCGATAGAAAAGAAAAAAAGAATTTTATCCAAGCTAAATGAAAGTGAAGTATTGGAAAAATTTCTAGGCACCAAATATATCGGTCAAAAACGATTCTCCTTAGAAGGCGGCGAATCTACCATTCCGGCATTAGACTCTATGATAAATGTTGCCGCCAACCACGGTGTACAGGAAATTGTTATCGGTATGGCACATCGCGGTCGTTTAAATGTATTGTGCAATATTGTAGGAAAAACATACGAGCAGGTGTTCTCTGAATTTGAAGGCATCGCACCTAATGATTTTTCAACCGGCACCGGTGATGTAAAATATCACTTAGGCTATTCTTCTCAGTATGACACAATGGATGGCAAAGAAGTGTATATCAAATTACTTCCAAATCCATCTCACTTAGAAGCCGTAAATCCTGTAGTACAAGGCTATTGCAGAGCAAAGGCAAATGCCATCTACGACGAAGATTACGATAAAATTTTACCTATTACCATTCATGGTGATGCGGCTGTTGCCGGACAAGGTATTGTATATGAAGTATTGCAAATGCAATCGTTAAAAGGTTATACCGTAGGCGGAACAATACATTTTGTCATCAACAACCAAATCGGATTTACCACAGATTTCGATGATGCCAGAACATCAAACTATTGTACATCCATAGCGTCTACCATTCAGGCTCCTGTTTTTCATGTAAACGGCGATGATGTGGAATGTGTAACGTATGTAGCTGAATTAGCAGCAGAATATCGTCAGCGTTTTAATAAAGATGTATTTGTGGATATGGTGTGTTACCGAAAATGGGGTCACAACGAAGGTGATGATCCATCATACACACAACCGCAGATGTATAAAATCATTAAAGATCATGTAGGTGTTCGGGATTTATATCAGAAAAAACTGTACGAATGGGGTGTTGCAGAAGCTGAATTTGCCAAAAAAATGGAAGAAGAATTCTGGTCAGAATTGCAGGCTCGACTCAATGATTACAAACAACAGGAAAAGAAATACAATCCGCAACCAACAGAATTAGCTTGGAAAGCATTGCGAAAAGCAACCAATGAAGATTTTGAATCTTCTCCGGAAACAAAAATTTCTAAAGATAATTTAGTGAAAATTATTAAAGCACTGGTAAAGGTTCCTGAAGGTTTCAAACCTCTAAAAAAGATACAGCAATACCTGGAACAACGTCGTGTACTGATGCGTGAAAACAATACGGTGGATTGGGCAGCTGCAGAATTAATTGCATATGGTTCTATTTTATTAGATGGTAAAGATGTTCGATTAAGTGGCGAAGATGTCAAGCGTGGAACTTTTTCGCATCGTCATGCTTGTTTATATGATGAAGTAACGAATGAAGAATACAATCGTTTACAACATATTGCAGAAGACGGCAAACAGGGAACTTTCAGAATTTTCAATTCCCATTTATCTGAATATGGTGTATTGGGTTTTGAGTTTGGATATTCACTGCCTTCGCCGGGACCGCTAACTATTTGGGAAGCACAGTTCGGTGATTTTGATAACGGCGCGCAAATCATCATCGACCAGTTTATTGCTTCTTGCGAAACGAAATGGAATCGTCAAAGTGGTTTAGTATTGTTATTACCACACGGCTATGAAGGCGCTGGTCCGAACATAGTTCTGCACGACTTGAACGCTTCTTGCAGCTATGTGGTGAGAATAATATGGTAGTAACTAATATTACTTCACCAGCCAATTTCTTTCATTTAATCAGAAGACAATTGGCCTGGTCGTTCAGAAAACCATTGATTAATATGTCGCCGAAATCCTTACTGCGTCATCCGAAATGCGTAGATAATATTTCAAAAATCTATGAAGGAAAATTCCAGGAAGTTATAGACGATGAAAATACAACGGAAGCAAATGCAGTGAAAAAAGTATTGTTCTGTACCGGAAAAATCTATTATGATTTACTGGCAAAAAAGAAGCAGACAACAGAACGGATGTTGCCATTGTAAGAGTAGAGCAATTGTATCCGGTGGCTGACAAACAACTGGATGCTGTGATTAAGAAATACGGCAAAGCCACTTTCCATTGGGTACAAGAAGAACCCATCAATATGGGTGCATACGGTTTCTTGTTATTAAATTACAATAAAGCAAAATACTTACAATGCATTGCACGACCGCAGGCGGCATCACCGGCAACAGGCTTCAGCAAACTGCATGAAAAAGAACAAAAGCATTGGTGGAATTGGCGTTTAGTTAATGCTTATTAGCTTATAGGAAAAACTCAATTATCCATAAACTGCATAAACAATAAATTTGTCTAATAATCTTGAATCTATAAATCAAACAATCTAAATAATGAGCAAAAATAGAAATAAAAGTACCAACTGTTGGCGAATCCGTAACAGAAGTAACCTTATCATCCTGGTTAGTGGAAGATGGTGATTATGTAAAACTAGACCAGCCTTTAGCAGAATTTGAATCCGACAAAGCAACGTTTGAAATGCCATCAGAAGTGGCTGGCGTGATTACACGTGTTGCCAAAGAAGGCGATGATATAAAAATTGGTGGCTTAGTTGCTTATATTGATACTGATGCTGCTGCTCCAGAAAAGTCCACAGTCAACAGTCCACAGTCGACAGAAAAAAGAAGTAAAGTAGAAGAAAAGCAGAAGCTGAAGTTAACGAAGAAGACCCATCGACAATTGACCAAGACCAAAAGACTTACGCAACAGGTACACCATCACCATCGGCAAAAAAAATATTAGATGAAAAAGGTATTGACGCAAAAGATATTCAAGGTTCTGGCGTTGATGGAAGAATTACAAAAGAAGATGCGTTGAAGTCGAAAGTCGACAGTCGAGTCAGTCCAGAAACAATAAAAGAAAAACGAAAGAATCGGCCAATCAGTCGACTATCGACTGGTGACTTTTTTCGCAAAGAAAAACAGAGAAAATGACGCGCATGCGTAAAACTATTTCTCGCAGTTTGGTAGCTGTGAAAAATGAAACGGCAATGTTGACCACTTTTAATGAAGTTGACATGACACGTATTCATCAAATTAGAACAATATAAAAAAACCTTTTGAAGAAAAAAATGGTATTGGTTTAGGCTTCATGTCATTCTTTACAAAAGCTTGTGCATTAGCGCTTACAAAATTTCCAGCTATCAATGCTTACATCGATGATGAAAATATTATCTACCATGATTTTGTAGATATTTCAATTGCTGTTTCTACACCAAAAGGGTTAGTAGTTCCAGTAATTAGAAATGCAGAAAGTTTATCATTTGCTGGTGTAGAAAAAGAAGTGAAACGACTAGCGTTATTGGGTCGTGACGGCTTATTAAGCATACAAGATATGGAAGGCGGAACATTCACAATTACTAATGGTGGCGTGTTTGGTTCTTTGTTATCAACTCCAATTATCAACCAACCGCAAAGTGCTATTTAGGTATGCATAAAATACAAGATAGACCAATGGCAATCAACGGTAAAGTAGAAATACGACCAATGATGTACTTAGCTTTATCTTACGACCATAGAATTGTAGATGGAAAAGAAAGTGTTGGATTTTTGGTGATGGTAAAAGACTTTTTAGAAAACCCTGAAAAGATGTTGTACGGAACAGATCCAGTGAAAGCATTGTTGGAATTGTAAAATAAAAAATGGCTATTAATAATTAATAGCCATTTTTTATTCTACCAGCATTTAGATTTTTTTGCAAATTTAATCCCATAACCTGATGAATTTACTATGGTATTTCCATAAGCAGTAAGCGATGAAAAATTCCCATTTGTGGTCATTTGTCTTGCACCACAATTATCTTGTGTCCAAACCCAAGCTAAGTAACCAATATTATTGTTATTTGCAATTTGCATTACTGTAGTTAATGGTAAATCGTAAATACAATTTCCAGCATTGTCATCTTGCTTGTTGGCAATTTCACCCAATAAAATAGGGATATTCCAAGTAGCTGCATCATTTAATAAAGTAGTTATTGCAGTTGTAGTATTTGCATAACTTGTCCAATAAGTATGTGCAGAAAAAATGAGGTTATGTTTTGGATCAAAACTCTGTAAAGTTGCTCCAATATTTTTCCAAAGATTAAGATGTTGACCGCAGTCTGATGCATCTAAAACTAATGGCATATTTAATCCAGCATTTCTAAAATTTGCAATAATTGATTGATACATAATTTTAAATCTTGTTTCGTTATTGCTATTCCACGTAACATAACCAGCTTCGTTCACAGGATTTATCATCAACCATTTTTGATATTTTAAAAGTATTGGTTTTACAGTTGCTTGTAAAACCAATTTGTTGTTGCAATTATTGAACTTGTATCATCAAGACAAGTTACATCATGCAACTCTAAAATTGGAATCATTTTTTGTTGAATACATCTTGATAAAGCAGAATCTAATAATGCAAGATTTGCATACGCTGGAGCAGCATTTGTTTTGTACCAAACAATGCGCACACAATTCGCACCACTTTTTGCTATTTCAGGAAACAAATTTTCCGATGTATTCCAACCCCAACCATACACAGCATAATTAACACCTTTTGGAATGATTGTATCGCCACAAGGTGCAATAATATTTTTGCCTTTATGGTAATAGTTGCATTATTTACTGGCGTTGGAGTTCAACCAGTTGGTATGCAAGACGTAAAACAAAATAGAATAAAAACAAAAGCAATTTATAATTTTATTTGTTTCATAGTATTTTGTTTTATTGTTTATAATTTTGAAAAGTAATTAATGTCTCTTATTTTAAATTTAATTTAAACAACCTTATGGTTTGCCCCAACCTTCAGGCCACTTTAAAAGCCCATCTAAACTTTTATATTCACTCAATGTAAGTTTTCGTTCAGTACAACCAACTGCACAACTTTCTTCCCAAGAAAAATACCGCCAATTTTTAAAATCGAAAAAAAGGTGTGTTCTAAAATTTCCAGTAGCATCATTTGCAAATGATATAACATTATCTATATTTGCCCAATCATATTTAGCGGCAGCACTACCTGGCAATAGGCTTGCAATAGGTGCTGATTCTATAGCTGACCAGCTATAAGGTTTATCTACATAATAACCTTCTTTAAAATAGAATATAGGATACATCGGAGTTGAACCTCCAACACCACTTGGCACTTGAATTAAAGTAAATCCTTGTGGAGTTTTTCCAACCATTGAGCGAGCAAAACTTGGATCCTCAAAAAGACTTAAAGTACCAGGATTACCATCAAGAATACTTATCGAATCATATTGTGCAATACCTGATGTTATTTTAATTCCCATAGATGCTGAAACTATCCAATATGAATTATTATCCATGCCAATATCCTTTACCTGAGATGGCCAATTAGATGCTAGTTTAGTAATTGGAAAAGGTCCATCAATAATTTTCATTGTATCTGAACCTTGATACATTAGCTCAGCTATAAAATATTTTTTATCCTTATTTTCATCATGATTCAAATCGTAAAATGCAAATCCGATTTTTGGGGTAAAAATACATGCACAAACAAAGTTTGAGTGTTTAACGAAGGAGAACTAGGTGCAGCGTCTTTAGTACATCCATTTATCAATAAAATTGATGTGACAACGCCGATTAAAAGAAGTAATTTATGGTTTTTCATAATTATTTATTTTTGATGATGAAATTTTTTGCTTAGAAGTTTTTAATTAAATATTGAACATTAGAGAAAATTATTTGTATTACATTTTATTTTTCTCCTGCTTTTATTGCAATATTTGGACGAATATCATAAGCAACTTCTTTAACAATTGCATATTTATAACTAACTGAAGTATTCATAATTATCCAACCAAAATGTGTATTTCCATCTATTAGAAATTTTACACCAACTATTACATCACCATTTCCAGCATATCCATCTTCTTTAATAGTTGAAATTAAATCGTTACTATAATTTGCAAGAAAAGACAATTGAGTCCAAGCAGTTGAAGTACTATTTATTATTGAATTCTTACTCAATTTATTTACAATAAATGGATCTTCATTGCTAGCAGCTGTTGCTAAACTTTCGTTTCCTGTTATCATGCCAAGAAAGCGTGTACTTTTGGAGAATTTTTGCAATTTAATTTCCAATATATAATCTACAACGCTATTGTCGTCGATATCAATTTCTGTGTAATCCGAAGAAAAATCACCTTTTGAAATTATCTCCTTATTAATTACTCGATGAATAATATTATTTGGATTGTCTGTTTCTTTTTCCTTTTTGCAACTTATATACAGAAATGTTATTCCGATAAATAAAATTAATCTTGATGTTTTCATATTCTATTTTTTATTCGTGGTAAGAAAATTTTCCGTCTGTGATACTAATTGTACTGCCATCACTACAAACCATTGTTCCATTAAATGTAGCTTCTACAATCTGTGGAGTTTTTGAAACTTTGGTAACAACTACTGTAAAATCATAGTCATATCCAGCGCCTCCACATAAAATTTTTGTTTCAGAAAGTTGAGCTATTTGTGCAACACTATTATCTGGATTATCCTGATTAAAGGTGTATGTATCTTCAGCTAAAGTATTATAAATATTAATGTTAAAAGGTTGGTCGTTTGGTGCATCGCCTTTGCTACCTGAAATTTGTAATAATTTATTACCAAGAGATTCATTAAAGTGATAACTTCCAAATACTTTATCTGCTTTAGATTCCCAAAGCACACCGTCAATTTTAAAGCTTAAAAAATTTTTTCCAGCTGAACTAGTTTTTTTTGAATCTTTAGAACAAGATGCACATGATATTGTACAAAGTGCAATAGTTATTATAATTATTGATTTAATTTTTTTCATAGTTTTGTCATTTGTATTATTTTGAAATATCATTATTTTTTGAGTTTTAACTAAGGTATAGTAATTGGTACAAATGAATTTCTATTTGAGTTTGAACCATCACCCAATTGTCCGTCTAAATTAGAACCACAGCTCCAAATTGAATTATCAGATTTTAATACAAGCGAATGGTATCTTCCAGCACAAATAGTTTTTATGCCATCTGCTATTTTTATTAAACTAGGACTATTTGTTGTCGTGCCATCACCTAATTGTCCATTATCATTTCTACCACAAGCCCAAAGCGAATTATCTGTTTTTAATACAAAACTGTGATTGCTATTAGTACTGATAGCTTTTATACCGTCTGCTATTTTTACTAAACTAGAACTATTTGTTGTAGTGCCATCTCCTAATTGTCCAAAAGAATTATAGCCACAAACCCAAAATGAGTTGTCTAGTTTTAGCACTAAAGTATGAGATTCACCAGTACTGATATTTTTTATTCCATCTGCTATTTTTATTAAATTATTCCTATTTGTTGTAGTACCATCGCCTAATTGTCCATAATAATTATTACCACAAGCCCAAAGTGAATTGTCTGTTTTTAGCACTAAAGTATGACGAGAACCAGCGCTGATAGCTTTTATACCATCTGCTACTTTTACTAAACTATTCTTATCTGTTGTTGTACCATCGCCAAGTTGTCCATTATCATTTCTACCACAAGCCCAAAGCGAATTATCTGTTTTTAATACTAGCGTATAAAAAATTCCTGCACTAATAGATTTTATGCCATCTGCTATTTTTACCAAACTACTCCTATTTGTATTAGTACCATCTCCTAATTGACCATAAACATTATAGCCACAAGCCCAAAGTGAATTATCTGTTTTTAATACTAGCGTATGGTATCCTCCACCACTAATAGATTTTATACCATCTGCTATGTTTATTAAAGTATTCCTATTTGTATTTGTACCATTACCTAATTGCCCATAATCATTCCCACCACAACCAAAAAGCGAATTGTCTGTTTTTAATACTAAAGTAAAAGTGCCGCCCGCCAAAATTTGTATTTGTGGTTCTTCTATTGCTGTTTTGTCTTTTTTACAAGAAATTAAAGATATTCCTATTATTAGTAATAAAATAGTCGAATAGATTGATCTTTTCATAATTATTGTTTTATTTTTTGATATTTCAAAGTTGAAGTATTTTCTATAACGACACAAATCAATCTCAGCTATTTTGTAATGAAAATCTTTGTATATTTATTTAATATTACAATACAAAAGACTTGTAAATCAATTAATTAAATCAAAAAGAATGTAATGAAAGATTTGATAACAGTAAGAATAATTCATGCATTAAATGAGCAACAAGAAAAAAATTAATTTCTATTGCTTTAAAACAAGAAAAAAGACAATCATTACTTCAGTTATTTAAATGGCTAATAAATACAAAAAATGATGTTGAAATTTCTAAATCAGAAATTTTCTTAAAACTTTTTAAGAAAAAATGGACGAAAGAAAATGACTTTTTATTGCGCAATGAATTAAAATTATTGAAAGATAAAATCGAAGAAATTTATATACAAGAAGAAACAAAAGAGCTACCAGAAAATTACATAAATCAGCTAAAATTAAAGCTGTATCACCAATTAAAAATAACAGACGAATATCAATCTATATTTAAAAAAATATCAAATTATAATACGGAACATAACGAGATACAAAACACTATCGAAAATAGTTTTGCTTATGCAGATTTTATTCGTTTAAATACTCCAAATTATGCAGATCGTTTAAAATTAATGCAATTGAATCAGCAATTATTTGAAGATAGTTTACAGCAATATATTAGTGAGCAATACAGTAAATTATGTTTATTAAAATCACATGTTTTATTTCAACAAAAACAATTAGACAACCAAATTGTGAAAACTAATTTTTCTTATGATGTTCTTAAAATTGACACAGATAATTATAAAAACTCATTTACTGATTACCATATTGCTTATGCAAATGCTTATAAAAATTACGACAACTCTACTATAGAAGAATGGGAAAATGTATATAATTTATTACAGCAAATTTCTACTAAAAATACTTATATACAAAATGAGTATTGCTTCACACTTGGCAATTTAGCAACTATCTGTTCTATCAGAACTAATTACATAAAATCTGATTATTATTTTTCTATTTTATTCAATACAATTCCAACAGAAATTACACAACAAAATATTGCACTAACATTAAATTACATTACTAATTTAAATAAACTAAAACAATACAAAAAGTGTGAAGAAGAAATGCAAAAAGCTATAAATCTTTTTAGATATAAAATAAAATCTTTTAGTCAATTTAAAACACAGGAAATTGTAGTTGCATGCTACTTGAATGATATAGAAAAACTAGGCTCTTTATTAGCTATAGATTTTGAAACTTTGCAACCTTTTGAACGTATTTTTTATCGTTTTTTTTATTGCATTTATTTTTTGATGAAAGAAGAATTTGAATTAGCTTTTACTGAAATCCAAAACCTACAACGCTCTAAATTAATGAATGAAATTGACACACATTTTAATGAAATAACATATTTCATGTTTGTTTGCATTAAACATATTAACGCTTTTGGCTGGAAGAAAAAATTTACTGAAAAGGCTATAAAAGAAATACAAGATGCTAATTATAAAATTATCCAAGCCAACATTCCAATGTTTTTAAATTACACACCTTATTTATGGATGAAAGAAAAAATTGGCATCAATTAACGATTCATTTATCGGTTTATCAGAATTATCTATTAAATCTTGTTTTTTTTGAATTTTTTATAGCCTATTTTTGTTGTTCATACTAACAGAATCAAATTATCATGGAAAAATACGACGTTACAGTTATTGGCTCAGGTCCTGTGGATATGTTGCCGCAATACGCTTAGCACAATTAGGGTTTAAAACAGCTATCATTGAAAGATACAACACGCTTGGTGGCACTTGCTTAAATGTTGGCTGCATTCCATCCAAAGCATTGCTGGATTCTTCCGAACATTATCATAATGCCACACATGCCTTTAAAGAACACGGAATCGATTTATCAGAAACACCAACGGTGAACTTCACGCAAATGATTGCACGCAAAGGAAAAGTAGTGGACGCCAACACATCTGGTATCGATTACCTGATGAAGAAAAATAAAATTACGGTGTATAACGGACATGGTTCATTTGTAAATGCAACTACGATTTCTATTAAAAAACAAGATGGCGCAGAAGAACAAATTGAAACATCTAAAGCTATTATCGCGACAGGTTCTAAACCAACTGTATTGCCTTTTTTACCAATCGACAAAACAAGAATCATTACTTCTACAGAAGCGTTATCGTTAAAAGAATTACCGAAATCAATGGTGATTATTGGCGGTGGTGTGATTGGCTTGGAATTAGGTTCTGTATATCAACGTTTAGGAACACAAGTTTCCGTCATAGAATTTATGGATAAAATCATTCCGACGATGGATGATGATATGGGAAAAGAATTACAACGCAGTCTGAAAAACTAGGCGTGAAATTTTATTTGTCGCACAAAGTAACCGGTGCTGTCAACAACGGCGATTCCGTAACGGTATCTGCATTGGATAAAAAAAGAACAGGAAATAAAAATTGATGCAGATTATTGCTTGGTAGCGATTGGCAGAAAACCGTATACAGATAATCTTGGATTAGAAAATATCGGTATCACGCTGAATGAACGCAAGCAAATTCCGGTGGACGCGCATTTGCAAACTGCTGTTCCAAATATTTATGCTATCGGCGATGTGATACAAGGTGCACGACATTGACGGCTTGGCAAAAGTATTGGCAGATGCTACAACAGACGAAATCTTAGGCGTACACATCATTGGCGCACGTGCCGCAGATATAATTGCAGAAGCGGTAGTAGCGATGGAATTCCGTGCAAGTGCAGAAGATATCGGACGCATTTCACACGCCCATCCAACGTATACAGAAGCGCTGAAAGAAGCGGCGCTGGCTGCTACGGAGAACAGGTCCTTAAAATTCGTAAGTTTGGAGCAGCCAGCCAAAGCTTCATGAACGACATACATCAGCTTAAAACCTTAGTCGATAATTATATTAATAACATTGGGTTAGGTAATATTTTGAGCTTGAAGATTAACATTCCAGATTTTAATGGAACCTTTCTTTATTATGACTATAAGCACCAAATATTTGAAGCTTCAGAAGATGATGAATTATGTTTGTTATTTTCTTCTAAAAACAACAGCAAGAAATAAACTTTGTTAGAAAAAATAAAAGAAACGAACTGTTTAGGAAGACTTTATGTTCTTTCAATTTAAGGATTCTATTGTTTTTATAAAAAAAACAGGAAATAATTCTGTATTAATTATAGAGAATGTTAGTATGATAGTCAAAACATTATTTTCAACTATTAGTGCAGACTTGATAACTTTAGAATTAAACGAAATCTCGAGTTGGCATAAGCTAGAAGAAAATAAAAAATAACCCAAATACACTTCCACATAATTTATCCCATTTAACACATTCCACACCTAGCGGAAAACCCTGAACCTTTTCCATTGTTTTATTGATGTTTCAGCATTTGATTTTGTAGAATTTACATCACTCAAATTATTCATCAAATAAAATAACAACAATGAAATCGAAGATTCACGAACTCAAAAATTTAAAAATTAAATTAATGAGTAAAACAACAGCAGTAAAATCAATCGCACTTATTTGTATCGCCTTCTTTACCTTAACAGGCACTACCTCTTGTAAAAAAGAAGCCGTTGCGAGCCGTGCCTTCTAAAAAAGTAATTGATCAGAAATTAGTAGGTAACTGTCCGCTCACACCATCACCGTATTAAACGGGAAATGGAATATAAGTGACTTTACAGGAAGAAGCATTTAAAAGCGGATGGAACAGGCGCTGAAAGACATTTACGTCTAACAGAGGGGTGTTGTTCGAATGAAAGAATTCGTTTTATTTGAATGGCTTGTAAAAAGGAAGGCGTACTGTCATATAAAAGTATCCAATTTAGAAGAAGGTGATGTTCCACCAATTTTTAAATGCCGCTAATACCAAAATGGAGCTGTGTTTGCCAAGCGGACAGGTTTTCATTATTTGGAAAATTATTTTAAAAATAAAAACAATTACAATGGAAACACCACACACTACAACCAAACTCGCAAAGGTACTCCTCGTAACATGCATATTGTGCTTTAACTTAACAGGCACCACCCTCTTGCAAAAAAAGACAAACCTCAATCCAACTCTGAATAGACCAACGCTTACTGGGGAAATGCCGGAAAACA
>JADKIQ010000002.1 GCA_016721245.1 Sphingobacteriales bacterium | reverse complement strand
AGGCGGGTTTTACGGTGGATGTAAAACACCGCTTTATATTTACTCCAGATTTCAGGATGTGCTGGACAATGGATTGCTTAAAGACGATACAACTGTTTTTACCGGTTCTATAGCCACTAATACCAAATTTACCGATGATGCATTAAGCTACGGAAACTGCAAGGGCCTAAAATGTTGAGCTGGAATTACCCGAAAGATAATTCACTGAAAGATATTGTCGACAAACCGGATTATATCCGCTAACTTGCCTTACCTCTTTAACTAAAATTGAAAAACAATTTCTGCTGGAGAATAATTACGTGCTGGTGAATGAAATTTATAACAACGAAAATATCCTGAGAAGTGCGGGGTATAAAAGATGCCCGACTAAAATCTGTTTTTACAGAAGGTGCGCAGTTATGTCAACAGTCATCAAATAATAAAAACCATCAATAACCAACTCATCCATGTTCACCTGAGAAATATCGGTATTCATTCTTCCCATGAGAATACTATATTTATCCGGGAAGATTCTCCGCTAACACATTCCGAGGGCTTTAAAGTATTAACAAGAGTTTTTGTTCACTTTAACGGATCTAAAATTATTGCCACCTTAAATACCGTACATTCTAACCTTTTAAAAGAAGGTGAAGCAGGACTTTCGGAAGAAGCAATGATAAGACTGAATGTAAAAGACGGAGATACCATTGTAGTTAAACATCTTCAGCCCATCTCCTCTCTTGGCTATGTAAGAGCAAAAATTTATGGTAAAGAATTAAGCGAAACTGCTTATCAGGAAATTATAAAGATGTAGTGGAAGGGCTGTATTCCAACATCGAACTGGCTGCATTTGTTACTGCTTGCGCCGGAAACAATATGAAGATAAATGAGATGGTGTATCTCACAAAAGCGATGATTAGTGTTGGACAACAAATTAAATGGGAACAAGCAGTCATCTTTGACAAACACTGCGTAGGAGGTTTACCGGGTAACAGAACCACTCCTATCGTTGTCAGCATTGTAGCTGCTGCGGGATTAATCATTCCAAAAACTTCTTCCAAAGCCATCACTTCTCCTGCCGGAACTGCCGATATGATGGAAACTATCACCAAAGTGAATCTCTCTGTTGAAGAAATAAAAGAAGTGGTAAAAAAAGAAAATGCCTGTCTGGTCTGGGGCGGCGGCGTAAAATTAAGTCCTGCAGATGACTTACTGATTTACGTGGAAAAGGCGCTGGATATTGACAGCGAAGCACAAATGGTAGCATCTGTATTATCCAAAAAAGCAGCAGCCGGTTCTACAGATGTTGTGATAGATATTCCGTATGGAAAAACCGCTAAAGTGCGTTCGCATGAAGAAGCACTGAAAACTCAAATATTATTTTGAAGTAGTGGGTGAAGCGATTGGTTTAAAGGTTATCGTACTTATCACGGATGGTTCGCAGCCTGTGGGCAGAGGAATCGGTCCTGCGCTGGAAGCATTGGATGTATTAGCCGTTCTAAAAAATGAACCGGACGCACCGGCAGATTTGAGGGAACGCTCAATCTTAATTGCGGGTAAATTATTAGAAATCGCACATTCGTGCAGTGAAGCCGAAGGAAAAAAGATGGCAGAAGACATTCTCGCATCCGGAAAAGCTTTTGAAAAATTTAAAGCAATTTGCAATGCACAAGGCGGGTTTAACATTCCTGAAAAGGGTGAATATATGTTTGATGTTATTTCGGATGTGGATGGAATAGTAAAAGAAATTGACAACAGAAAATTAGCGAGAATAGCCAAATTAGCAGGTGCTCCCAAATCACCCGGTGCAGGTATTGTTTTTTATGCTCCCTTGCATAAAAAGTCTCAAAAGGTGATGTTCTATATTCTATTTATGCAGAAGGAAAAGGGCAACTGGAATATGTAAAAGAATATCTGAAAAGCGTCAATCATTTAATAGTTATAAAATAATGGATAAAATCATTTTTGCACTGCCCGGTAATGAAACTATTGCAAACACTATTGCGGATAAACTACATTTTCCTGTTGGAGAAATGGTACTGCGTTCGTTCCCGGATGCAGAAACCTATGTTCGTGTTCTGTCGGATGTGGATGGTAAAAATGCAATCCTTGTCTCTACCTTATATCAACCCGATGCAAAACTAATACCACTTTATTTTTTAGCGAAACTATTGAAAGATTTAGGTGCAGCAAAAGTTACATTAATAGCGCCGTATTTGTCTTACATGCGTCAGGACAAACGATTCCACGACGGTGAAGCGGTAAGCAGTGAATATTTTGCTGAATTGTTATCTTCTTTTTTGGATGAATTAATTACGATAGACCCGCACTTGCATCGAAGAAATTCTATGTCGGAAATTTATACGATACCCTGTAAAGTGTTGCACGCTGCGCCATTAATTTCTTCCTGGATAAAAGAAAATATTGAAATGCCTTTACTTGTTGGGCCGGATAGTGAAAGTGAACAATGGGTGGCAGAAACTGCCGGCAAAAATGAACACGCCGTATATCGTTTTAAACAAAGAAAGAATAAGCGATACCGAAGTCAAGATTTCCGTACCGGATGTGGTACAATTTAAAAATCATACGCCTGTTTTAGTCGACGATATTATTTCTACAGCTAAAACCATGATTGTAACTGCAAAACATTTATCGGAAGCAGGGTTAAAACCCGTCACCTGTATCGGAGTACACGGTTTATTTGCCGGAAATGCCTATGAAGATTTACTGAAAGCCGGTGTCGGAAGAATAATTACATGCAATACCATTCCACACCTTAGTAATGAAATAGATGTAAGTAATTTGATTAGAAATAGTCTGGATTAGACAACTATATTACCCGACAAAAATCTTACGTAATTTTTCTATTACGTAGTCCACTTCTTCCCTGGTATTATGCTTAGAAAATGAGAAACGGATAGACACTCTGTTTTCGTCTTTATGCAAGGCATTAATTACATGTGAACCCGCAGATGCTCCGCTGCCACAGGCGCTTCCGCCGCTGCAGCAAATACCGTCCATATCCAGCATAAACAACAACAACGCTGATTTATCATTCGGTGGAAAAGAAACATTGAGCACGGTAAACAAACTCCGTTCATCTATATTTCCATTAAAGTCTATATCCGGGAAATTCTCTTTCAGTTTTGTTATAAAATAATTTTTCAGTTCCAGAATATACGCTCTGTCGATTTCTAAATTGGCATATGCTTTTTTTGCCGCTGCCGCCATTCCAACAATACCGTATACATTTTCCGTACCAGCCCGAAACCGCGCTCCTGTCCGCCCCCGTGAATAAACGGTTGTACTTTGTTTTGCTTGCGCATGTATAAAAATCCGATTCCTTTTGGACCGTGAAATTTGTGTGCCGCACCTGACAAAAAATCGATATTCATTTTTGTACATCTATTGGGAAATGTGCAAATGTCTGTACCGTATCCGAATGAAACAATGCATGATACTGCTTACACAAAGCGCCTGCTTTTTCTATATCCAACAAAGTTCCGATTTCATTATTGGCATGCATCAGCGTTACCAATGTTTTTTTATCAGAGGCTTTCAGTAAATTCTCCAGATCTTCCAAATCTACATTTCCATTTCCATCAATTTTTACCATAGCTGTTTCCACATGTAAATTGTCTCTGCAAAAATCCACGGAATACTCCACACAATGGTGTTCAATGGGAGATGTGATAATCCGCTCCACTCCAAGGTAATTTACTGCCCCTTTAATAGCCATGTTATTTGCTTCTGTTGCACCCGACGTAAATATAATTTCACCGGCAGAGGCATTGATGAGCTGAGCAATAGTTTTACGGGCTTCTTCTACAGCGGCGCGGGTATCTCTGCCAAACGAATATTGAGTGGAAGGATTTCCGAAATGCTCCGTTAGATAAGGCATCATAGCGGCTAATACTTCTTTATCTATGGCTGTGGTGGCGGCATTATCAAAATAAACTTTCATATCAATTGCAATTAGCAAGTTATTTGGATTACAAAATTAAGGAAAAAAGAAGAGCTTATAGTTTGTATTTGTCAAATTAATCCGTTGCAGACATGCAACTTATTCCGCAGCTTTTCAAAATAATACGGAATGTATTCCCTATCTTTAAAGACTTCTTTAATGCTTTAAACACAATAATTAGCAATTTATCAATTTCATTCAATAATAAAAACCAACCCTCTAATTTTTTAAATTACTTCAATTCAAAAAATCAAAGTGCCTTTTAGACGATTCTTTCACAAATATTTTCCCGTGGTGGTATTCTTCAATAATTCTTCTGGCCAATGTGAGACCTAAGCCCCAGCCACGTTTTTTGGTGCTGAATCCCGGTTCAAATATCTGTTCAAAATTATTTTTTGAAATTCCTTTTCCGGTATCTGTGATGTCGATATTAATAAATCCATCGCGTTCAAAGGCATACACATGAATTTCTCCTGTATCTTCCATTGCATCCAGGGCATTTTTCATCACGTTTTCCAGCACCCATTCAAACAAAGGCGGGTTCAGCAGCGCAAACAAATTAACATCCGTATCTTTTACCAGGAAAATATTGATTTTTTTAGATGCACGTTTGGAGATGTAATCCACGCCGTTTTGCAATACATCCACCACACGGTTTTTTTCCAGCTCCGGCACAGAACCAATCTTAGAAAAGCGTTCTGCAATCAATACCAGCCTGTCAATGTCTTTCTGCATTTCATCAAACATCATGGAATCTTCTTCCGTATCCAGTTTCTCCCGCAGAATATCTATCCAGGCAGTCAAAGAAGATAAGGGTGTACCCAATTGGTGTGCCGTTTCTTTCGCCAAACCTACCCACACCTGATTTTGCTCTGCACGACGGGCAGAAGTAAACGCTGCATAACTGATAACAAAAAACAAAGCTACGAGAGCAAGGACGTAAAAAGGATACTTCCGGATGCTAACTAATAAATCAGAATCTTTGTAGTACAGATACTGTTTTTCATTTTCCGGAAGCTGAATATTAATAAACTGACCTCTTGTTTTTAATTTCTGGAGTTCTTTCTCTAAATATTTACTATCCTTTTTACTTTCAGTGAATCAAAATTTTTCTCAGCCAGAATATCATCCTGCGCATTTGCCCATATAACCGGAATGGTATGATTCAATTTAATTTTATCCAGTGCTTTTGATAATTCTAATTCATCTGAAGTATTACTATTCAGAATTTTATAAGCATCTGCAATTTCTGATGCTTTGTTTATTTCCTCACTGGCTATAGACTCTGCCAGACGGTGCGTGTACCATAGTGTAAAAAAGATGATACTCACCGCAAAAAGGAAAAGAAGGATTTTCCAACGGTTTCTATGTTGGTAGAAATTCATGTGTAGTAAAAATAGAAAAAGAAAACATATAGGGCATTTAAAAATCAGTAATAAATTCAACGATGCAACAAACAGATTATTGCGGAATTGTAATAACCATAAAAAAGATATTTAAATCGTTCGTTGAATTACTATGTAAAATGAAGAAAACAAGCAGGTTAAAATCTTCTAAAGGATAGTTTAATGTAAAAAATTACACATTTTTTTCAAAACAGACTTGTTTACTAAAAAGTATTTTATATCTTTGCACTCTCTTTTAAAAAAAGGGCGCATAGCTCAGCTGGTTCAGAGCACCTGCCTTACAAGCAGGGGGTCCGCGGTTCGAACCCGTGTGCGCCCACTCCCAAATCCCATCATAATCTGATGGGATTTTTTTTAGCTGATTTTTAATTTGCAACACTATTGCATAAATAAGAATTCATTTCTATATTTGCAATCATGTTGCATAAGTTGGTTTTCATATTAACACTGTCAATGCTTTTCTCCTGTTCATTCGCACAGGACTGCAACCTGAAAATCGCGGGAAATCTATTGGATAAACATGATAACTCAGCGCTGGATTACGCAACTGTTTATATTATGGAAACAGAAACGGGTACTACGTCAGATTCAAACGGCTATTTTGAAATCAATAAGCTGTGTGCTGGAAAATATACTTTTATAATTGAACACCTCGGATGTACCCCCGATACCGTTGTAGTAAATATAACAAAAAACACTTCGCGAAACTTTTACTTAGAACATCATGCAGAAGAGTTAGCGGAAATTGTAACGACCGCCACAAAAGCAGAAAAGGAAAATACACAAACAATTTCCGTTATCAATAATAAAACGCTTACTAAATTAGAAGGTAAAGATTTGGGCAGTATCCTTTCTACTATTTCAGGTGTTAATCAGTTAAAAACAGGCACCACCATTAGTAAACCAATTATACATGGCTTGTATGGCGACAGAATATCGATAGTAAGTAACGGCGTAAAACTGGAAACGCAAGACTGGGGCTCTGAGCATGCTCCTGAAATTGATCCGTTTGCGGCCAATACCATAAAAGTTATAAAAGGTGTGGGAAGCCTGGAATTTGGAACAGATGCCATGGGCGGTATGGTATTAATGGAACCTCCGGTCTTAAGAAAAAATAAACACCTCAATGCATCAGTGAGTTTGGTGGGACAAACCAACGGACACGGTATTACCACTTCAGCAAAACTGGAACAGGGATTCAAAAAACAGGTTGCCTATTTTGTTCAGGGTACCTTTAAATATCTGGGCGACCAGCAAACACCTAAATATAATTTAACGAATACAGGGTTACGTGAAGGTAATTTTTCTACAGGTTTGGGTATACTGAAAAAAGGCTGGGATATCAACGCCTATTACTCCTTATTTCATCAAAATTTAGGTATACTAAAAAGTTCGCATATCGGCAATCTGACGGATTTACAAAATGCCATCGCCAGTGACAGACCATTAATCATTCAACCATTTACTTATAACATTGAAAATCCGCGACAACAGATTGCGCATCATCTTGCCAAAATAAATATCATCAAATTCTTTAAACACGATAATCACCTCGATATCACGTATTCCTTTCAGTTAAACAACAGAAAAGAATATGATATCCGCAGAGGCGGCCGTTCTTCCATTCCGGCAATGGCTATGAATTTATATTCAAATAATCTGCTGGCTTCCTATTCCAGAACTAAACAATTTACCAAAAGTAATAGCCGCTTGGAAGGAAAATCTGGTTTAAATTTTTCAGCGAAACATAATGCCAATAATCCCGAAACAGGCATTCGTCCGCTTATACCTGATTACTACCAGTATAGTACAGGTTTCTTTGATATGGAAAAATTTTTCATAAAGAATTTTATAGTTGAGTTGGGTGGTCGTTATGATTTCACACGTTTTTTAGGTTATAAATTTGACAGAAACAATGTGCTGCAAAAACCGGTTTATAATTTTCACACATACGCATTTAACGCAGGTGGCAGCTGGAAAAACAACACAGATAATATCCAGCTGCAGACCAATATTTCTTACAGTTCACGTTTTCCGAATGCAAGTGAATTGTTCAGTGAAGGATTGCATCATGGTATTGCAGCACTGGAATTTGGAAATGAGAATCTGAAACCTGAACGAGGCGTAAAATGGGTAAATACCATTACCACTAATTATAAAAAATATTTTTCTGCAGAAGCTACTTTTTACATCTCACAAATACATAATTTTATTTACCTCGCGCCTCTGCCCGACCCTGTGTTAACCATTCGCGGCGCATTTCCTGCATTTCAGTATTACCAAACCAATGCCCGCTTACTGGGATTTGACGCAACTATAAACGCAGATCCTTTCAAATTTTTATCTTTATCTCTTCGAGCCTCCCTGGTTCGCGGAAAAAACACCTCTGCAAACGATAATTTAATTTACATGCCATCCGACAGGATCAGTGGTTCTGCGGAAATACATCATGATTTTAAGAAAATAAAAAATGTGCATCTGGGCATGATGGTGCAGCATGTATTTAAACAGAAAAAAACACCCGCTCAAATTATTGATTACAAAGCAGCGCCTGATGCTTACACTACATTAAATGCAGACGCAGGTTTTGATTATTTAATTTCAGAACATCATAAAGTCTCGTTTTCTGTAACCGGAGAAAATATTACCAATGCCGTTTACCGGGATTACCTGAATCGTTTCCGGTATTATTCGGATGAATTGGGCTGGAACCTCACGTTCAGATTAAAATATTCATTTCTATAACTAAATAAAACCATTATGAAAATAACAAAAACTTTAGCATCTGTTCTCTTACTGGCAAGTATCATTTTTGCCGGCTGTAAAAAAGATCCCATAACTCCTCCAAATGAAGAAGAGTTAATTACCACTGTGATTCTTTCATTACAAAAACAAGGCAGTCTATCTGTACAAAATTTTGTCTTTAATGACCCTGACGGAACTGGTGGAATTTCTGCAACAATTGACAGTATCATTATCGAAAAAGCAGCGATTTACTCTGCGAAAATTACATTGTTAAATTCTCAATCAACACCGGCAGATACCATCTCAAATGAAGTACTGGAAGAAGGCACAGATCATCAGTTCTTCTACCTGTCTACTCCTTCAAATGTACTTTCAGGCTTCACATACGATGGTGAAAATGACACTAATGGTAATCCGATTGGATTAGATTTCAGTTTTGCAACCTGGAATGCAGGCGGATCTGGAAATCTTAAAATTACCCTTCGCCATCAACCGGATAAAAATGCTGCAGGTGTTTCCATTGGTGATATTGCAAACGCAAATGGCGAAACCGATATTGAAGTGGAATTTCCTGTAAGGTTATACTAATCATAATGAAAGACATGATTAGTTTTTAGTTTTTTCTTTAACGTTTTTTGATCACCCTTTTACGAGGGGTTTTAAAAAAGTAAAAGTGTATTCTGTTTCTGTGCAAAAGACAATGATAGCTTGGTCAGAGTGCAGTCCTCGCCTCTCCGTTCCTTGAAAATGACCAACTAACTTACCCCCTTCAACCACCGGCGGACTATCTAAGGCTTACATTTGGTAAGCCTTTAGTATTTTTTAATTAAAATTTTTATTCATTAGATAAAATACAAAAAATCGCTACCTTTAAAGTCCATTACATCTATAGGTTATATAATTCCGGTATGCAAAAAGACAAACATTTCATCAGTTTCTCAAAAGGTGTAACGTGGCGAATTATAGGAACGCTGGATACTATCCTGCTTTCCTATATTTTTACGGGAAGTATCGGCAGCGCGTTAAAAATCGGTGCTACCGAGGTTTTTACCAAAATATTCCTGTTTTACCTGCATGAGCGTCTGTGGTTTAAGATAAAATGGGGGCTAACCAGAAAAGAAGTTGCCAATAAACTTACGGAACAACAACTGGAAGATTTCGAACACAAAGACGAAATCTGGCAGGAATCTCACCTGCGGAGTGTGGTAAAAGGCATCAGTTGGCGAATTGTCGGTACACTGGATACCATCATTATTGCTAGCTTCTGGACTGGCGATTACACGAAGGCCTTTAAAATTGGTTTCACGGAAGTAATAACCAAAGTTACCCTGTATTATTTCCATGAGCGCATCTGGATGCATTTTACCAGAAAGAAACAGACAGCAGACAGACAATAATCACAAATTTTAACTCCAATTTGTAATATTTAGTCAGTTCTTTCTACTAATTTTACAACATAACAAAAAAGTATGAATATCAAATATTTAGTCATTCCGATATTGGTGTCGGCCATTGCATTCAACACGAATGCACAAACCACCAAACCCAGTACAGCTGTTACTACAAATGCTAAAACAACTACTACACCCAAGCAAGCAAATAAGCCAGCACCTCCGCAAATCAAAGCTTTAGTAAAACCGGTTAGCGGACCCAATGCTAAGGATCCTGCCATAAGAACCATGGATTTTAGCACAAAAATAAAACCTACGGAAGATTTCTATGAATATGTAAATCAAAAATGGAGTAAAGCGAATCCAATTCCTGATGACAAAGCTAACTATGATATGTTTGCCAAGCTGGATGAGCAGAGCCGAATAGTTGTAAGAAGGATTTTAGAAAATGCAGCCAACTTAAAAATAATGGCACCAAAAGGCTCTAATCTTCAGATTTTAGGCGATTTCTACAGAAATGCAATGGACACTGCCACTATCAACAAGGTTGGTGTTGAGCCCTTAAAACCATGGTTTACAGAAATAGAAAATGCAAATACATTACAATCAATGTCCAGAGTTTTCTCTAAATTAGGAATGCGAGATATAAATTCTCCTTTGGGATACTATGTTGAAGTAGATGCAAAAAACTCTTCCAGATACATCATGTATATTAACCAGGGTGGATTAGGTTTACCAGATCGAGATTTCTATTTCAGAACAGATGAAAAATCACTTAAAAATATTGAAGCATATAAATTGTACATCAAGCAGCTGTTTGAATTATCCGGCTTAGACAAGACAGTATCTGCTGAAAAGCAAATGCAAAATGTATTTGAAATTGAAACCGCATTGGCAAAAGCTTCTCTGTCACGTGTTGAATTAAGAGATCCGGAAAAAACATACAATCTTTTTACAATAGAGAAACTTAAATCAGACTATAAAAACATAGACTGGGATGCTTTTTTTTCAGAGATGAAAGTAGCACCGAAAGAAATCGTTATCGGACAACCGGGCTTCTACAAAGAGTTGGATAAAATGTTCGCTTCGATTCCTCATGAAAAATGGGTTTCCTACATGGACTTTCATTTAATTAACGGTACAGCTAAACATTTAAACAAAGAAATCGTAGATGCTCGTTTTAATTTCTTTGGTACACAACTCAGCGGTATTGTACAATTGGAACCAAGATGGAAAAGAATTACCAATATTTCAGAGCAATACCTCAGAGATTTAATCGGTCAGGAATATGTAAAAACCAACTTCTCCCCTAAAGCAAAAAAACGCGCTTTAGACATGGTTGAAAATATCAGAACTTCTCTGAAAGAACGTATCAATGTTTTAACCTGGATGGGCGCTGAAACAAAAGCAAAAGCTTTGGAAAAATTAGCGAAAATTGATGTGAAAATCGGTTATCCTGACAAATGGTGGACATATGAAAATACAGATGTAAAAAATCAGCCGCACGTTTTAAATGTTTTAAACGCTGCTTATGCTGAAAACCTGCGCGTTCTGGCCAGAATAAACAAAGACAAAATTGACCGTACTGAATGGGGTATGGGCCCTCAAACGGTAAACGCTTACTACAATCCTTTAATCAATGAGATTGTATTCCCGGCAGCAATTTTACAACCACCTTTCTTCTATGAATACGCAGATGATGCGGTAAACTATGGTGGTATCGGTATGGTAATCGGACATGAAATTACACATGGTTTCGACGATCAGGGAAGCCAGTATGATGCGGAAGGAAACTTAAAAAACTGGTGGACAGAAACGGACAAGAAAAGCTATGAAGGCCTGACTGATAAATTTGTAAAACTGTACGATGGGTTCAAACCGTTTCCAAATGACAGTTTACATGTAAACGGAGAACTGACTTTAGGTGAAAACATTGCAGACTTAGGCGGTATGATTATCAGCTTAAACGCATTGAAAAAAGCAAATGCTGCTAAGGCTCCGGGCTTAATCAGTGGTTTAACACCGGAACAACGTTTCTTCATCAACTATGCCATTATCTGGAGAACCAATATGCGTCCGGAATCTATGCGTATGCAGATTTTATCCAACGAGCACTCACCTGCCAAATACAGAGTAAATGGTGTATTGAGTAATTTACCTGCCTTCCATAATGCATTTGGTGTAAAACCAACAGATAAAATGTTTGTAAAAGAAGCGGACAGAGCAAAAATGTGGTAATCTATAAATTGTCGTGCTGTCCCGAAAATTTCGGGATTGATTTAGTATCTATAAATAAAAAAATGCCGTCCTGATGGACGGCATTTTTTGTATTATTCTTATACTAATAACTAATAAAAAAAGGCGAGTTACCCCGCCTTAGATGTTTTCACAACGGAATAATCCTTATTGTGAATTGATTTTAAATTGTGTACATCAAATATAGAAAATATTTTTTAAATTAGTATGATAAACTGTAAAAATATGACAAAAAAGATTTTAGGGTTGGATTTAGGCACTAACAGTATTGGCTGGGCATTGATTGAAGTAGATGAAAACAACATCCCTATTCGTATTATATCAATGGGTTCCAGAATAATTCCTTTAAGTTCTGATGACAGAGATCAATTCCAAAAAGGGCAAACAATATCTAAGAATCAGGATAGGACTAAAGCACGAACACAAAGAAAAGGTTATGACAGAAAACAACTGAAAAAGAGTGATGACTTTAAATATAGCTTAAAAAAAATCCTTACTGAATTAAATATTTACCCATCTAAAGAATTACTTCAATTGCCAAGTTTAGACTTATGGAAAATAAGAAGCGATGCTGCTGCTGAAAATACAATTATTACCTCAGAACAATTAGGGAGAATATTTTATATGCTTAATCAAAAGAGAGGGTACAAATCTGCGAGAAGTGAGGCTAATGAAGATAAAAAGGATACTGAATATGTAGCTGAGGTAAAAGGAAGATATACCGAACTTAAAGATAGGAAACAAACTATTGGTCAATATTTCTATGATGAACTATTAGTTTCAAATAAGAATGACACTTACTTTCAAGTAAAGAAGAAAGTCTATCCACGTGAAGCTTACATTGAAGAGTTTGATACTATTATAAATACTCAAAGGAAGAAACATAGCTTTTTAACAAATGAAGTAGTTGAAAAATTAAGAAATGAAATCATTTATTATCAAAGAAAATTAAAATCTCAAAAAGGCTTAGTTAGCGTATGTGAATTTGAAGGATTTAATACTACATATATTGATAGAGAAACTCTAAAAGATAAAACAACTTTTACAGGACCTAAAGTAGCACCAAAAACCTCTCCTCTTTTCAAATTTGTAAAATATGGGAATCAGTGAATAATATATCACTGAAAGTAAAAAACCCGGAAAGCTCTAAGTATAAATGGAGCGATAGAATACTTAATCTTGAAGAAAAAACGTTAATTGTTAAACATCTTTCTAAAAATTCTAATCTTAGTTTTACAGACTTATTAAAAATACTGGAACTAAAAAAAGAGGATGTCTATGTAAATAAACAAATTACAAAGGGAATACAAGGGAATATTACTTACGCAGAGATTTACAATATACTTGGAGAAAGCAGATGGTTGAAATTTAACTTACAAACAATACCATCAAACCACAAAGCATACTTGGTAGATAAAAAGACCGGAGAAATATTAGCAGAGAAAGAGGGGTTACAAGTTGATGCAAAATTAGAACAGGAACCATTCTATCAAATTTGGCATACCATCTATTCTATAAAAGATTTGGAAGAATGCAAGAATGCATTAATTAAAAGATTCCAAATCAGTGAAGATACAGCAGAAAAGCTATCTAAAATTGACTTCAACAAACAAGCATTTGGGAATAAATCAAATAAGGCTATGCGTAAAATATTACCTTATCTTATGCAAGGTTATGATTATTCCCAAGCATGTAGTTTAGCGGGCTATAATCATTCTAATAGTTTAACCAAAGATGAACAAGCATCAAGAGAAACATTAGAAAAACTTGAATTACTACCTAAAAATAGCCTACGCCAACCAGTAGTTGAAAAAATTATCAATCAAATGATAAATGTAGTAAATGCTATTATTGAAAAATATGGAAAACCAGATACTATTAGAATTGAACTTGCCCGGGAACTTAAGCAAAGTAAAGATGAACGAAATGATGCTGATATTCAAAATTCTGGGAATAAGAAATTAAATGAAGAGGTAAGTAAAAGATTACAAGAACTGGGACTTCCTGCTACGAAAAGATATATACAAAAGTATAAGTTCGTTTTTCCAACAAAAGAAAAAAAAATAAAAGATGCACAAGTTGTAAATCAATGTATATACTGTGGGCAGGTGTTTAATCTTTCTGAAGCTTTGAGTGGTGATAATTTTGATGTAGACCATATAGTACCAAAAGCATTGCTATTTGATGACTCTCAAACAAATAAGGTTTTAGTACACAGGCATTGTAATTCAACAAAGACAAACCAAACAGCATATGATTTCATTTCGAAGAAAGGAAATGAGGAATTGAATAAATATATTGAAAGAGTGGACGATTGGTTTAAGAGAGGAATTATCTCTTACAGTAAGATGCAACGATTAAAAGTATCTTTTGAGGAGTATACAGAGCGTAAGAAACTAAAAAAAGAGACAGAGGCAGACAAAAGACTTTGGGAAGGATTTATTGACAGACAACTAAGAGAAACCCAATATATAGCGAGAAAGTCAAAGGAGATATTACAACAAATTTGTAAGAATGTAACAACCACAGAGGGCACAGTAACAGCTAAACTTAGAAAACTATGGGGCTGGGATGACGCACTGATGAATCTGCAAATGTCTAAATACAAGGAATTAGGACAAACAGTAATTAAAGAATGGACCAGTGAACATGGCAAACGAAAACATCAAAAAGAAGAAATTGAAAACTGGTCAAAACGTGACGACCATAGACATCATGCTATTGACGCATTAGTAATTGCTTGTACACAGCAAGGTTTTATTCAGCGTATTAACACATTGAATGCAAGTGAGGTAAAAGATGAAATGAATAAAGAAGTGGAAGCGGCAGCCATCGTATACAAGGAGAAATTAACTCTATTAGAAAAATACTTAGTGACACAAAAGCCATTTTCTATTGTGGATGTAGAAAAAGAAGCAGAAAAAATATTAATCTCCTTTAAAGCCGGAAAGAAAGTAGCCACAAAAGGCGTAAGAAAGATAAAAGTAAATGGGAAGAAAAGAGTAGTTCAAACAGATATAATTGTACCCAGAGGTGCTTTGCATGAGCAATTTGTATATGGTAAAATAAAAATAGAAGATAAAGATAAACCACTAAAATACTTGTTTGAGTACTCAGATAGCATTATCAATGCTCACACAAAAACCTTAATAAAAAACAGATTAACAGAAAATGAGAATAATATCAAGAATTCATTGGCAACATTAAAAAAGAACCCAATTTATTTAGATACTAATAAAGAAATAGTCCTAGAGAAAGCTTCCTGCTATAAAGAAGAATATGTTATAAAATACAAGCTACAGGACTTAAAAACTAAAGATATTCCTTTTATAATTGATCCAAAAGTAAAACAGTTAGTAAAAAACCGATTAGAACATCACAACGGAAAAGAAAAGGAAGCTTTTAAAGATGTTTTGTGGTTTAATGAAGAAAAACAAATACCGATTCACACAGTTCGATGCTTTACCGGACTATCCGCTGTTGAAGCAATAAAAATGGATGAAAATGGAAAGGATATTGGCTTTGCAGTACTAGGAAACAACCACCATATAGCAATATATAAAGATAGAGAAGAAAAACAAATCCAGCACGTTTGTACTTTTTGGCATGCTGTTGAACGTAAAAAATACGGCATACCTTACATAATAAAAAATACAAACGCAATTTGGGATACCTTATTTGATAAAGAATTACCTGAATCATTCCTCCAAAAACTACCTGCTGCTAATTTAGAATTACAATTTAGTATGCAACAAAATGAGATGTTTATTTTGGGTTTATCAAAAGAAGAAGCTGATGAAGCAATACAAAACAATAACAAACCACTACTAAGTAAATATTTATATTTAGTATGGAGTGTATCAAATAGTGACTATTGGTTTAGGCATCATCTTGAAACAAAGAATTCAGAATTAAAAAATATTGTCGGAGCAAAGGAAAGTAAGCGATTTTATAGGTTTAAGAGTGTTGGGAGTTTAATAAATATGAATCCAATAAAAGTCAGACTAAATCACTTAGGTGAAATAACTAAAATAGGAGAATAATGGAACGTTCAGACTTTCTAAAATCAATTGGGCTTGGTATTGGAGGATTAATTATGCCTTCCAATTCATTTATTAATGTACAATCCATAAAAATTTATGACAATTATGTAAAAGGGTTGGTTCACTATAATTTCAATGAAATCGGCAAGCAAATAAAAGAAGGGGATGAATTGCAACTTGTTCGTGACAGAGACAACACCTATGACAGTTTCGCCATCAGGGTATTCTACAAAGAATATAAAGTGGGCTACATTGCCGCTTTTGAGAACGTAGTATTAGCCAATATGATGGATAAAGGCGTAAAATTAAATGCCTTTGTGAGTCATATTGATCTAAGCCGGAATATTTATGAAACGTTAGCCATTGAAGTACATGCAGAGCTTGTGATACCTACGCAGAAACTGATAGACAGCATGCTGGCTGAAAACAGGGCGGATGATGCCAAGGATATTTATCGAAACAGATTCTTAAATCTATAAGTTATGATAAAACGCACCTTATACTTTGGTAACCCTACTCGCCTGTCGATTCAACAGCAACAGTTGCTGATAAAAACGGATGAGAAGGAAGTGACGGTAGCTATAGAGGATATTGGTGTGGTAGTAATTGACCATTATCAGGTGTCTGTTACCCATGCGGTATTGCATAAACTTTTAGACAACAATGCTGCCGTCATCACATGCAATGACAAACATCACCCTACGGGTTTACTTTTAAATTTAGACGGACATACTCAACAATCCGAAAAATTTAAGGCACAGATTGAGGCTTCCGAACCTTTGAAGAAACAACTGTGGCAGCAAACCATAAAAGCAAAAATAAACAACCAATCGGCAGTATTATCAACATGGGAAATAGACAACAACTATCTTAAACGCTATGCACAACTGGTGCTCAGCGGCGACACCTCTAATCAGGAAGCGCAGGCTGCACGCTATTACTGGAAAATGCTCTTTAATGAGGAAGACCCGTTTTTTGTACGGGAACGCTTCGGAGAGTATCCAAATAATTTTCTGAATTATGGATATGCCATCCTTCGTGCCACCGTGGCGCGCGGACTGGTTTCTTCCGGCTTATTGCCTACCCTGGGCATTCATCACCGCAATAAATACAATGCCTATTGTCTGGCAGATGATATCATGGAGCCTTATCGTCCGTATGTTGACCATTTGGTAAAAGTACTGATGCTGGAAACTACCGAGCAGGAACTAACAACAGACATCAAGAGACGATTATTAAATATTCCGAATATAGATTTAAAGATTGACGGCAAAGATAGTCCGCTAATGGTGGGTTTGCAGCGAACGACGGCATCGCTGGCCAAGTGTTTTGAAGGTGAGACGAAGAAGATTCTGTATCCGGAGTTTAGTTAATGTTGAGTGTTGAATGATGAATGTTGAATTTAAATCTATCG
Source organism: Sphingobacteriales bacterium (assembly GCA_016721245.1). Lineage (GTDB taxonomy): Bacteria > Bacteroidota > Bacteroidia > Chitinophagales > JADIYW01 > JADJSS01. The sequence goes on along the minus strand of JADKIQ010000002.1, from coordinate 478,020 downwards.
AACATCCATCATTCAATATTCTAAACCATGAAACTAAATGCTTATCAGATCATGTGGGTATTGGTATTTTTCGATTTGCCGACAGAAACGGATGTTGACCGGAAACGCTACACCAAATTTCGCAAGAAATTACTGGATGATGGGTTTTCAATGTTTCAGTTTTCCATCTATCTGCGCCATAGCAGCAGTAGGGAAAATGCGGAAGTACACATAAAACGTGTAAAAAACATGCTGCCTGAATTGGGGCATGTGGGTATTATTTGTATTACCGATAAACAATTTGGGCAAATGGAGTTATTTATTGGTAAAAAAGAGACTCCACTACCGGATATTCCTCAACAGTTGGAATTATTTTAACTTCATTGCAAGCGTTGCGCAAGCCTGACCAATCGGGCTGGAAGTAATCTACATCTCGATAACACATAATGCGAGCACTTAAAGTAATCGAAAAAGAGATTGCTTCGTTCCTCGCAATGATGTTGTAAATTAAAAAATGCCTGATTTTACCTCAACTAAAGTAAAAAACAGGCATTTTTTTTATACTAATTTCAGTCAAAAGACCAATAAATACTAATAACACAGCCACATCGGTTGAAATTAGTATATAAAGAACACAATCTAAAATCAATTCACAACAAAAAATCTGTTAATGATTATTGTCAGTTATGTTGAAATTAGTATATAAAGAACACAATCTAAAATCAATTCACAACATTAACTGCTAATTGTTTAAAGCCATCGAAATTAGTATATAAAGAACACAATCTAAAATCAATTCACAACATATGTTGGTTGGCATGTAATGGAGAAAGTTGAAATTAGTATATAAAGAACACAATCTAAAATCAATTCACAACAACAATAAATTGATTTATCAAATTCAATCGTTGAAATTAGTATATAAAGAACACAATCTAAAATCTTCACAACCTGCGTGAAATTAGTATATAAAGAACACAATCTAAAATCAATTCACAACAATTAAATTGCCATCCGTCTAATGTATATGTTGAAATTAGTATATAAAGAACACAATCTAAAATCAATTCACAACAGCGCAGAGATAATAATTTCATTCGGATTAGTTGAAATTAGTATATAAAGAACACAATCTAAAATCAATTCACAACAAAGAAACTTAAACTAACAAGTGGACTTATTGAAATTAGTATATAAAGAACACAATCTAAAATCAATTCACAACAAAACGCGCCAACAGAATTTAGTTTAACCGGTTGAAATTAGTATATAAAGAACACAATCTAAAATCAATTCACAACATTAAAATTTTGTACCCTACAGCGGAAGTTGAAATTAGTATATAAAGAACACAATCTAAAATCAATTCACAACTGATTACGGTGCCGAATATTGATATGAAAACGTTGAAATTAGTATATAAAGAACACAATCTAAAATCAATTCACAACTCTGCATAGTAATCATATCGTTCAAATACTGTTGAAATTAGTATATAAAGAACACAATCTACTCAAATATTTTTATTGATTTTTATTGTGTTTGTCAGTCGCGTCGCTCGTGTTAAATCATTTCACAACAAATTTAACAAATGTTAAATGAATATTCTTCTTTCAGATTATTTCTAAATTAGTCTTATGAAAATCTCCAATCCTGCTTTTAACTACGACCAACTGGGACAAAGTTATTCCGGTCACAGACGCACCGACCCCAGAATAGCAGCATACGTGCATACTGCTTTGGAAAATGCCAAAACAATATTGAACGTTGGTGCCGGTGCGGGTTCTTACGAACCGGATGACAAATATGTGGTGGCGGTAGAACCCTCTTCGGTCATGCGGGCGCAACGAAAAACAAACGGCAAAGTGCCCGCCATTATAGGTACTGCTGACAACTTGCCATTTGATGATGATTCTTTTGATGCATCGATGGCTATGGTAACCATACATCACTGGCCGGATATGCGCAAAGGCTTGCAGGAACTGCGCAGAGTAACGAAAGAACAAGTGCTCATCATGACATTTGATCCTGATGCATTAGATTCATTCTGGAATGCTCATTATTTTCCGGAATTAATTGAAGTGGAGAAAGCGCGGTATCCGACTATAGATTTTATTACAGATGCATTGGGTGGGAATTGTGCCGTACAGTCTATTCCAGTTCCGTTGGATTGTGTGGACGGTTTTCAGGAAGCATTTTATGGAAGACCGGAAGCCTTCTTAGAGAAAGAAGTACGTCTGTCTCAATCGGCATGGGGATTTTTGACGGATGAGGTACAGGAACAGTTGGTAAAACGACTGGCAGATGATTTAGCATCCGGTGCGTGGGACAAACAATACGGACATTTTCGCACGCAGCCCTTTTTCACCTGCGCGTTGAGATTAATCATTGCAAAACCATAATTTATTTTTTTGAAAATGAATTTTAATATTCTATTTTGTATCTGAAAATTAAACAATGCAAAAAAGCGAAATACAACCGATGCCGGAATTCTTCGACAGGTATATTAATCTGGTGGAAGAAGATGATTTATTTACAGCATTAGAGAATGCTCAGAAAGTTATTGAAAACACAGACATGGATAAACTGCATAAAATAGGCAGTAAAATATATGCTCCGGGCAAGTGGACCATTAACGATATTTATCAGCACATCATCGATAATGAACGGGTACAATCCTTCAGAGCATTATGGATTGCCCGTGGAGACACCCATGATTTACCGGGCTATGATGAAGATTTATTTGCCAATAATGCCAGAACCGACAACAGAACAATTGATGACATTATAGATGAATTATTAACTGTAAGAAAATCAACAATACAATTATTTAAAAGTTTTGAGCCGGATGCTTTAAAAAATGTCGGCGTCTGCTTTAACCGCAAAGTTCCTGTGCTTGGATTAGGATACATGCTGGTCGGGCATCAGATACATCATCTTCGTGTAATAAAAGAACGCTACGAACCACTAATACAGTAAGATGAATATCCGCAGAGCAAACATAGAAGATATCCCGCAACTCGCGGCATTATTTGACGCTTATCGTGTTTTTTATGAAAAGGCATCTGATATTGAGCAGGCTGAGATTTTTTTATCGGAAAGAATACACAAGAATGAATCGGTTATTTTTGTTGCAGAAAATGAAGCGCATATGCTTACAGGTTTTGTTCAGTTGTATCCGCTCTTCTCCTCTACCCGCATGAAACGTTTCTGGCTGTTGAATGATTTATTTATTACTTCGGAACAACGTGGTAAAGGAATTTCTGTTGCACTGATTGAAGCAGCAAAAGAATTATGCCAAACATCCGGCAGCTGCGGCATGATGCTGGAAACGGCCAAAAGTAATCTCATCGGCAACAACTTGTATCCAAAGACTGGATTTGAACTGGATGAAGCACACAATTATTATTCATGGGATATTTAATACTATGCAAGTAGATTTTGATAAAGAGTACATACTGGAAAACGAACGTGTTTTGCTCCGACCACTACAGGAAAGTGATGTTGAACACCTGCTTCACTTTTCTTTAAATGAACCGGAATTGTGGACATACTCGTATCAGCAGGCAGACGGTGAAGAAAACCTTAAACGTTATATTGAAAATGCATTGTTGTGCAGAAAAAATAAAACGGAGTATCCATTCATTATTTTTGATAAAAAGACACAGCAATATGCAGGCAGTACACGTTTTTACGACATCCAAATTCCGCATCAGTCTTTAGAAATTGGCTATACCTGGTATGGAAAAGATTTCCAGCGAAGCGGCTTAAACAGACATTGCAAATTGCTTTTATTAAGTTTTGCATTTGAAACTTTAGGTGCAGAGCGTGTAGCCTTAAGAGCCGACAATAATAATAAAAGAAGCATTGCCGCCATGAAAGCAATTGGTTGTATCGAAGAAGGCGTATTACGCAGTCATCTTCTTTTACCAAACGGTAGAAGAAGAGACAGTATCATTCTCAGTATTTTAAAGGATGAATGGTTTAATACAGTCAAAGAAGAATTGAAGAAGAAGATTTATTAATCTATTCTATTTACAATAAAATCTTAATAGATTGCTCCGCTCGCATGACATATTAATTACGGCACTCTAACAAAACTGCCGGTAATACTACCATAGCCACCCCAGACTCCATACGCGCCGTTTACATTAGATTTCACAAATACAGCTGAACCGAAAGGATTTCCCAAGCTACTTCTGTTTGACTCCACCGTTCGCCAGAAATCATAATGTGCTTTGTCTATTACAGAAAGTTTAATGGTACAAACGGAATCTCTTATATCCCAATAACCATTTCTGTCAAAATCACCACTGGCTGTTGTGCCTATCTGGCGTCCTTTGGGAATAAATATTTCTATGATGCCTCCGTTGATTAATGCATCATCAAACACGGAGCGGTCATTAATTAAAAAGGCTTCATTATCTGCTTTGGTAAAATAGCGGTAGAACGTTCCTGCAGCGGGCGGATCCTGCAATCTGCCATACACCTGATAAAAAGAATCCGCCAGCGTTGCATTTGGATGCGGGCGCAACCACAGAGAATCAAAGAAAACAGGTGGTGGTACAGTGGTAGAAGAGGTAATCGTTTTGCCGTCTATTTCAATTTTCAAATCATATCGTTTTCCTGTTTCTCCTACATAAGCTAAATTATCCAAGCCAACCGTATAAATTATAATCGGAGGAAATTCTGACGCGCTGGAAATATTCAATCCGAATTGTGCCGCTAAAGGAACAGCAATAGAATCGGGTAAACTTTGCAAAATGGCTCCGTTGTATTCTACCAAAGGAATGGTATCATTTCCGGAAATTACCGTAACATTGGCACCGCTTACGAAATAGTTGGCCAAATTACTCAGGTTGATATTGCCATAAAAAGCCGCATTCTTTGTTAGCAAAACATAAGGCGGAATGCCGTTTTCAATATGTCCTTCCACCACATAAGCATCCTTCGGATTCGGTACTTTTAAATCAATTTCTTTCTCGCAGGCAGCAATTATGCAAACACTAAAGAAGAGTATATATTTTTTTAAGTTTTGCATATTCTAAAATTTAAAATTCCAGGTAAAGGAAGGAATCACAGGAAATAAAGAGACATTAATGGCGGTTTGTTTTAAGTTACCGGATTTTACATCTCCTTCTACTTTATTATAAATGAAATAAGTGTTCTTGCGGTTGTAAACATTGTACACGGAAAGGTTATAACTGGAGCGCCATCTGCGATTAGGTTTACGCTTCGGCACCGGACTGTAATTTAAAGAAAAATCTAAGCGGTGATAAGCAGGCACACGAATGGAGTTGCGCTGTCCATAAATAAAAAACGGTGAAAACTCTACGATACCAATTCCGGTAACCGGCGTGATGGCATTACCCGTAGCATACACCCAGGTGGCACCAAGTGTCCATTCTTTATTGAAATCATAGGCCAGATTAATGGTCAAATCATTCGTTCTGTCATATTTTGCCGGGAATATCTTTCCTTCATTTAAATCCGCAAATTTTCTATCCGAACGCGCCAAGGTATATCCAATCCATCCGTTTAATTTTCCTGTTCTTTTTTTCAAGAACAATTCAATACCATATGCTTTTCCTTTGCCAAAAACATATCCACGTTCCTGGTCCACATTTAATTCGTTCACATAACTTTCTGAATATTCTATCTGATTCCAGAGATGTTTGAAGTAAACTTCCACGGAAGCTTCAAACATATTATCCTTAAAGTTTCTGAAGTAACCCACAGAGTATTGTAATGCCATTTGTGGTTTCACGAAAGCGGAACTTTGCACCCAGATATCAGTAGGTAGTGTACTGTTGGAACTGGAAACTAAATGTATATACTGATAGTTCAGTCCTGCCCCGAATTTTATAGAATTTTCTTTCCCGAATGCGTAGCGCATACTCATGCGTGGCTCCGGACCGACATAGGTTTTGATTGGTTTTGCTTTACCATAGTTAGTCGTGTCAAACCCTGCAACGCCATCGCCTCTAATATCTTTATAAGGACCAATGTGCTGAAAGAGACTTAAACGGAATCCGAAATCAAATTTTAATTTTTCATTCACCGAATACTCATGGTCTGCATACAAGGCAACTTCATGAGAATATCTTCTGTTCAGATTGGTTTCAAAATTGGTATCGCCGCTGCGCAATACAGCCTGTGTTGGCGTCATACGGTGATGCGTGTACGTAACCCCGAATTTCAGTTTATGTTTGGTATTCACATAATAATCCAAATCCATTTTCAGGTTATAATCACGCACACCGGAAGAAGCTTTAAATCCGAAATCCAGTTGCTGTCCGTTAAAACTGAATTGGTAATCGTTAAAGATAAAAGACATGTTCATGAATAATTTATCATTGAACAAGTGATTGTAACGCACGGTTGCTGTGGCATTCCCCCAGGGAATTTTTACATTCGTATTGTTTTTTGCCGAGTTGTACACAAAAACATCTCTTCCGTAGTAACCGCTGATATATAATCTGTCTTTATCGGAGAAACGATAATTCGCCTTAATATTTACATCATAGAAAAAATAGTTGGTACCTGCAAAATCCGTTCTTTTCAGAAACGGTTGCGCAATATCAAATACATAGGTTCTTCTGCCGGAAATCAAGAAAGAGCCATTAGCCGGTTTAGGCGACTTCGGTTTTTTAAAAGGTCCCTGCAATGTCAAACGTGAAGAAATAATACCGATACCGCCTTCCATTTCAAAGCGTTTATTATTTCCTTCCTTCATTTGTATGTCAATTACAGAAGAAAGACGGCCGCCATAATTAGACGGCATGGTGCCTTTGTATAAAGTTGTATTTTTTACCGCATCGGCATTAAATACGGAAAAGAAACCGAATAAATGTCCTGTATTGTAAACGATGGCATCATCCAGTAAAACAAGATTCTGATCGGGGCCGCCGCCACGCACATAAATGCCGGAATTGCCCTCACCTGCTGCCTGTACACCGGGCAATAACTGTATCGCTTTGATGATATCCACTTCTCCCATAAACGCCGGAATAGATTTTATCCTGTCGGTGGAGAGTTCTTCTTTTCCTAATGTCGTGCTCTTTACATTTTCATCTTTCCGTTCATCCGTAATCACCACTTCTTCCAGTATTTTTGCGTCATCAGATAATTCTGTATTGATTCGAACATCTTTATCCAATACAATAGTTTCAATTTTAGTATTAAAACCTAAATAGGAAAAAGCGATTTGATACGTTCCTTTCGGCAATGACAAGGAATAGAAACCATATAAGTTGGTAGTGGCACCCAACGCGTTATTGCCCTGAACATAAACGTTTGCGCCAATAAGTACTTCCCCGTTTTTAGCATCTTTGAGGTAACCGCTTAGTGTGAAATTCTCTGGTTTTTCATCCTGAGAAAATACGTTAAACGATAAGAGTAAAATGGTGAAAAGGAATATGATTGAGTTGAATTTCATTAGCGGATTTGATGGATTAAAAATAACGAGTTGATGCCACTATTCAGATTAATCCTTTATTATCTTTTTGATGAGCATACCTTTATCTGTTTCAATCTGCAGTAAATACATGCCTTTCGGCAAATCATTTAATGCCAGTGTATTTTCTGCGGGGCGGTTAACCGAATAAATCGTTTGACCAACATTATTCATCACCAGAATATTTTCCACTCTCAGGTTTGACTGACAAACGATATTCAAACCGGATTGGAATGGATTTGGATAAACAGAAATTTCATTTTCTAAACTCTTATTGGTTACAAACGTCGGAGTTGCGAGTAAATTGTATGCTTTCTGAAAATCGGGAATACCATAACCAATTTTCTTATCAGGTGTAAGGTATTGCGAAGCACTTTGTTCAATCGCTGTTTTTATTTCCCAATTGGTTTTAGCCGGAAATGCCTGCCATAAACAGGCGGATAAGCCTGCAATTTGAGGCGTGGCAAACGATGTACCTCCATTAGAGTTGGTAAGTTGTCCTAAATAGTTAAAATACCACGGATTAACACCTACAGCTGCAACGTTAGGCTTAATCCTCAAATCACCGGGAATTCCGACACTTGAAGATATAGCAGGCACACCATTGATATTAACACTTGCCACTGCTAAAGCACTATCAGCGCATGCAGGGGAAGTCACCCATAAACCATTATCAGAGTTTCCAGCAGCAACACATACTAGTAATCCTTTTGAACTTGCCATATTAACGGCTTTTGCACCGATTGTATTATTTGTTTTTGTATCAGTTGTATCATAATTATTTTGAGGTTCGTTATTAAAAATAAAATAACCTAATGAAATACTAACCACATCCACTCCTAATTGTGTACATCTTTCTAAAGCTGCTGCAAGATTAAACTCTTCCTGTATTCTTTCTCCACTGTTATCTTCTGTATGAAAAAGGTAAAAATTTGACTTCGTAGCAGTACCGATATATTGATTATCCTTTAAGCCACCGATAAATGAAAAACAACTCAATCCATGTGTTCCTTCATCATAAACCAATGAATCGCCATGTACGTAATCATAGGTCCCAAGTATTCTGTTGTCACTAAAAACCTGTGTAAATGCTGCAATAGTATTTGCATTTTGAAAACCATTATCACAAACAGCAATCGTCATATTTTCACCGCTAAATCCTTGTTCGTGCAAATATTGTCCGTTTAATAATTGTGTTTGAGGAAAAGAGTTGGTAAAATTATCTTCATAATCCTGTATTTCGTTTGTTCCTTCGCATGCATTTATATCTGTAGCAGATGCTATACCTCCTGCATTTGTTTTTTCTACCTTCTCCATGGATGCAACAAATGGCAACTCAAGTATTTGTTCTGCTGTATTTTCATCCAGACTTACCAATACGGCATTCAGCCAGTTAGAGGTATTTATGATATCAGCATTTATACTTCTTAAGTGTTCTATATAGGTTGTACTGACCGGATAATCTCGCTCATCAAAGGGAATATTATATTTTTCCCGTTTTTGAAGAGCATTTTCATTAAACAGTTTTGTCACATCTACATTTGTTGGTTTGTCTTTGAAATAGACAATATATTTTCCGGGATTTCCTTTTGCAAAAAGGCAATTCGAAACAACTACTAAAGCAAAAAGTATGTAATTATTCTTTCCCATAATCTATTGCGTATTGTCTTAAAATAAATCCTTTTTCTGCTCTGTCTTCCCAGGGTGCCCCGATATTAATTTGTCCTACCACTATCCAGAATTCGCGGTACACCAAGCCCACACTTCTTGCATACCGCTCTATGGAATATGTTTTAGTAATGGCAGATGAATCCTGAATTTGCGAAACTAACAAGGTGGAATCAAAAATTTTTATACCATTATCATAATACTGATCTCTATTTTTAATGGTGTATTTCCAGTCATTTAAATAATAATTGGAAGTATCGATTATGTAAGGCGGCGGAGCGGTAATCAGTTTATTGCCCAGCCACTTTTTATTTACATCATTCGGAAACACCATTTTTATGTATCGTAAATTATCTTCCACACGTTCTGCCACCAAATCCGTTTTCACCAGATAATCTACATTGAATAATTCCCATTGTGTTGTTAATGTATCCGAATAATAACGCAGTATTTTTTTTGCTGTTCTGCCTAAATTATCCGTAAACTGCTCTCCTATTTTTTCTTTCAGATAGATAGTAGAGTACCTTCTGGAATTATCGAAATCATTGTAGATTACGGAATCCACTTTGTAGATTACAAATCTGCCGGAATCGTCGGGTAGATAATTATAACCATAATCGTAATCACTTATATCTGTTTCTTTCTTACATCCGGTCAGTACAGAAACAAGTATAACAAAAAAAACAATTATGGAATAAATATGTTTCACTTAAAATCTTTGAAAATTATTACAACAAAAGAAAGAAACTATTCTTTCCCGCTATCTACCGCATATTGTCTCAATATAAAACCAAATTGCGCATTCTCTTCATATATTTGGTCATCCACCAGCTGCGCATCCAGACGCCATAATTCTTTATAAACCAAGCCAATATTTTTTGCATATTTCTCTACTGAATATACTTTCTGCACATTGGATGAATCTGCCACTTGTAATACAGTAAGGGTGGAATCAGAACTTACATTTGAATATGTATAATTCTGGTTAATTTCTTTAAGCGAATAATTCCAGTCAAAATTCGTGGTGGTAAATTTTAAATCACCGTAAGGAAAATGATTTAACTCGTTATATTTATTTCCGCGCCATGTATTTCCCACACTCACCGGAAATGTAAGTTTGATATATCGTATATTATCTTCTACCCTTTCAACATTGGTTTTATTTTTTACAAAGTACCAAACATTAAATGGGCGCCACGGATGATTTAAACTATCCGTAACGAAGCGCTCTACTTTTTTTGCAGAACGGCCTAAATTATCTACGTATTGCTCAGTTACAACTTCCTTTAAATATTGAGAAGAAGTTCTCTTAAGGTTCAGGGGGTTAAAATCATTATATAAAACTGAGTCTACTTTATAAATAACATAGGAACCGGAATCATCCGGGTAATAGTTATATCCATAGTCAAAATTTACCGTCTCGTTTTCCTTTTTACAGGAAACAAGAAAGAAAATGACTGAACAGAAAATTAATAATCTACAGGTTGTGGTCTTCATACCAAGCATAAATATACAATAAAGATGTAATTTTCACCAATTTAGTTGGCTAACAATACAACCTTTTATGGCGTGTTTTGTTTGATTTCTGTGCCAAAAACAGTTCCAAAATCTGATTTCCCTGAAAAAATCTGCCTGGTTTGCAAGAAACCCTTCAGTTGGAGAAAAAAATGGAAAAACATATGGACAGAAATTAAATATTGCAGTGAGCGCTGCAGAACAACAAAAAAGCTAAAAAATCATGAGTTTACACAGTCTTAAAAGCACGCAAAAGTTACCGATTTCCTTAGATAAAGCCTGGGATTTCTTTTCATCTCCGGCTAATCTTAAAGTTATTACTCCCGATTACATGAGTTTCAAAGTGACTTCCGAGGATGCAGATCTACCAATGTTTCCGGGAATGATTATCAGTTATATCGTACGTCCGGTAATGAATATTCCGATGGAATGGGTGACGGAAATTACGCATGTGAAAGATCACGAATATTTTGTGGACGAGCAGCGATTCGGCCCTTACAGTTTATGGCATCACAAGCACTTTTTTAAAGCAATAGACGGCGGTGTGGAAATGACAGATGTTGTGCATTATAAAGTTCCGATGGGCTTTTTAGGAGATATCGCCAATGTACTTTTTGTAAAGAAAAAACTGAACGAAATATTTGACTACAGAACGCAGAAACTGACCGAACTTTTCGGCACACTTTAAAATTCTATTTGTATTTTTATTCCATAAAATCAATTTATGGATAATCAAAATACAGTTGGAGTGCAGTTTAAAGCAATGAAAGTACTTCATATTGTCTTGTGTGCGGGTGTTGTAATCATTTTAAGTATCATGCGATATCTGGTTAAACAACAAGCACCTGTTGACCATGCACAGGATAATATGGCATTTGAAATTGTCGGTGTGGCTTTAGCTTTTATCTGTATGCTGGCTTCCAGATTTTTATTTCTCACCCGGGCAAGTACCGCTGTAAATATCCCTGCCTTGTCCGAAAAAATTGCTGTTTATCGGGGTGCATTAATTCTTCAGTTAGCCTTGCTCGAAGGACCAGCCATCATCAATACCATTTTTTATTTCCTTACAAAAAACGACCTGCATTTTTTCATCGCAATAGGATTGCTGTTATTCATGATATGGGCAAGACCGACCCGATTAATGGCGGCTAATTTATTATTTAATTCAATGGAAGACAGGCAACAAATTTATGATGATAATTTGCAGTTATGAATAAAAATAACAGCAAAGGAAGGAGCATCGTTTAAGGTAAAGTATTAGAGATTGCTTTGCTTTGCTCGCAATGACGGTGAATTTAAAACAACGTTTCCTCACTCACAATAATTCCATCTTCATCACTGTAAACATATTCATCAGGATTGAAGAATACGTTTCCAAAATTCACTTCTATCTGTTTTAATCCCGGGTATTTTTTCACCGAACGGGTCGGATTCGTATTCAATGCTTTCACACCAATCGGCATACTATTCAATGCCACGCTGTCTCTAACACAACCGTTCACAATAATCCCTTCCCATTCATTTTTGATAGCGGCTTCGGCCAGCATATCACCCAATAAGGCACAGCGCAAAGAACCTTCACCATCGATTACCAGCACCTTGCCTTTTCCATTCATATTGCGCAACGTATCTCCTACCGGTGTGTTGTCTTCAAAACATTTTACCGTATAAATCTGCCCGTAGAACTGTTTTTTTTGTCCGTAAGACTGAAAAATAGGCAATGCAACGTGCACTTTTCCTTCATTGGCGTCGAATAAATCAGCAGTAGAAAATGACATAATTTAAAATTATTTGGTTAATGAATAGAATATTAATCAAACACAATTTAATTAAAAAATCCCAATTCGTAATTTGTAAATCGTAAATTTGCCTTATGTCAAGTCAATACACATCCAACCTGATGATGGTTCGTCCGGCAGGTTTTCAGTTCAACTACGAAACAGCTGTTTCCAATGCGTTTCAGAAATCTTTAGAAGGACTGAGCGCCGATGAAATCAAACAAAAAGCGATAGAAGAATTTGATGCATATGTGGCCAAACTACGTGCAAATAATATAAACGTGACCGTTATTCAGGATACGGATGAACCTGCTAAACCGGATGCCATTTTCCCGAACAACTGGATTAGTATGCACGAAAACGGAACAGTGTTTTTATATCCAATGCTGACAGAAAACCGCCGCCTGGAGATTCGTCCTGAAATTCTGGAAGAACTGAAAACAAGGTTTATCGTCAGCAAAGTAAATGATATAACGGCATCTGTAAATGAAGGTAAATTTCTGGAAGGCACCGGCAGTATTATTTTCGACCATCTGCATAAAATTGCCTATGCCTGTTTATCTCCGAGAACAGATAAAGATTTGTTCGTCAATTACTGCAACATCATTCAGTATGAGCCGGTATATTTTTACAGTCAGGATGAGCAGGATAATTTAGTGTACCATACCAACGTGATGCTAACCATCGGCGATACCTTTGCAGTGATTTGTCTGGAAAGTATTAAAAATAAATCCGAACAGACATTTGTAAAAAACAGACTGGAGAGCACCGGCCACGAAATTATAGATATTTCGTTTGCACAGATGAATGCATTTGCCGGCAATATGCTGCAAGTGCAAAATACAGATGGTAAAACATTTCTGGTGATGTCTGCAACGTCTTTAAAAAGCTTAACCCCTGAACAAATTGCACAAATAGAAAATCACACGAGTATTTTGTCAGTAGAAATTCCAACAATAGAAACCATTGGTGGCGGCAGCGCACGCTGTATGCTGGCGGAGATTTATCTGGAGGGGAAGTAATTACTGCGGAAGAACTTCTTTCCACTTATCACTTTCAGCAACTTCTTTTATCACTTTATTGCGTTGGAGCAACAAATTGGTCATGTATTTTTCCAAAAATAAACTATCTGCAATGCTGCCTAAAAAACCGAAAGGTGCACGGTATTCAAAGACATCCGTCATAATGGTTTTACCCTCTTTGGATTCAAAAATATGATCATGACGGAAGAAATCAAAAATACCTTTCGTTTGCTCATCTCTGAAAATATAAGGCCTTCTGAAGTTGGAAATTTTAGAAGTCAGGTATTGCGTAATACCGAAATGTTTAGCCTGCCACGTTACAAACTCACCGTCTTCAATCAGACCACTGGTTCTGCCTGCAATGGCTTCTTCTTTTGTATGTTCCATCGAATGTTTGTGCAAATCAATGCTGCGCGATAAATCAAAACAGATTTCAATCGGTGCGTTAATTTCTGTTGTCAGGTTTATAGTCGGCATATCCTGTTATTTTATGAATTAATAAACAAACTCACCTTTATCGCTTCTTATCGTCACTTGTTTGGTTGCAGCACTTTCTACAAAACCAACAATCTGCGCATCAATACCAAATGATTTGGAAATGGAAATGATTGTTTCCGCAAATTGCGGGTTACAATAAATTTCCAGACGATGTCCGCAATTAAACACCTGATACATTTCTTTCCAGCTGGTATTGCTTTCTTCCTGTATCATTCTAAACAAAGGCGGCACCGTAAATAAATTATCTTTCACAATGTGTAGATTCTCTACATAATGTAAAATCTTCGTTTGCGCGCCGCCACTGCAATGTATGATGCCGTTAATATTATGCACGCCAATTTCGTCTATCACTTTTTTCACCACCGGCGCGTAGGTACGTGTGGGCGACAATACTAATTTTCCGGCATCCAGCGGGCTGCCTTCTATTGTATCGGTGAGTAGTTTAGAACCTGAATAAATAAATTCATTATTCGTATTCGGGTCAAAGGCTTCAGGATATTTTTCCGCATAGACTTTTGAAAAAACATCATGACGAGCAGAGGTTAATCCATTGCTGCCCATACCGCCGTTGTACTGACTTTCATAATTCGCCTGACCGTAAGATGCCAATCCTACGATCACATCACCTGTTTTAATATTTGCGTTGTCAATCACTTCGTCTCTGCGAAAACGAGCTGTCATCACGGCATCCACAGACACCGTGCGAATGACATCACCCATGTCGGCAGTTTCGCCACCCATCGGATATACGCGCACACCGTTCTCGTTCAGCATTTCTACTACTTCGTTGGTGCCGTCTATCAGTGCTTTAATCACTTCACCCGGAATAAGATGTTTGTTGCGGTTGATGATGCTGGACAGTAAGAAATTAGAAGTCGCACCTACACAAATTAAATCATCTGTATTCATGACAATCGCATCCTGTGAAATCCCTTTCCATACCGACAAATCGCCTGTTTCCTTCCAGTACAAATATGCTAAAACACTTTTGGTGCCCGCACCGTCTGCATGAATGATGGAACAATAATTTTCATCGCCGGTTAAATGATCGGGAAATATTTTGCAAAAGGCCTGAGGAAACAAACCTTTATCTGCATTTTTGATGGCTGCATGTACTTCATCTTTAGTTGCGGAAACACCGCGCTGGTCATATCGATTCGTGCTGGTCATTAATTAATCTGTATGTATAAATTTATCATTTTATATTTTAAAACACATAGTTCCGAAAATTCGGAACATAGTTTGTAAAGTTATTAAGTTATATGCAATAATTACGACTATCAATAGTAAAACAGAGCAATTTATCTTTGATAAATTCTATATGATACTATGAGACATCCGAACAAAAAAGCACTCATTTTAATTCTTTCTCTTTCTATGTGCCTATGTGTTTTAAAAACTAAACGCCGAATTGTTCTAAATGATGATTTAAGTGAATAGACATCGCTTCACCCCAAAGTTCTTTGCTCATCACGCCAAATACAGGATGACGTCCATCAAATTTATCTGCTTTCAGAAATTCATTAAACACCGCTAAAAATTCTTTTTTTGTGGCTTCAAATTCCGGGTCTTCTTTTACAATGAAAGATTCGGCTGTAATCAGATTTTTCGGCCATTTCGTAATGGCTTTTATCATCATCCATCTTGCAAAAGGATTGGCTGACAAAAAATACAATTTATCTTTAGGAACCTGAATTTTACCAATCGGCACGGAGAAAGCGATAATCATATGTTTCAGCATTTGCGACACGCTCATTTTTCCCCATTGGCGTTGCGAAGTGGCATTTAGCTTGCCGACTCTTGCCAGCAATTCGTCTTGTGTTTGTTTGTCAAAAAGTGTAGGCATAACTTATTATTACTTACTGTAAAAATAAGCTATTTTTTGATAGAATTGATATTTAAGCCCAATCCGCCGGAAAAACGGAACTCCGATAAATCTTTTCGCACATCAAACATATGCTGTCCATCGACAATTCTGGTTTGCACATAGAAATGTAAATATTTATGCAGATAATAATCAGATTCAATCAACGTGATTATTACAAGATTGATATCTGTATTTGATAGTAACAATTTTATGATAAACATAGTCCTATAATGAATTCATCACTAAAAAATATAATCCGATTAAAATGGCCTAAACTCAAAAAATAGAATGGAATTTATTCTTTACGTTACCCTGAAAAGAAAAATGGAGACTAATTCGTTGATTTTCAACTATTAATCTCCATTTCTTGCAGAGAGAGGGATTCGAACCCCCGGACCTGTAACAGTCAACGGTTTTCAAGACCGCCGCATTCGACCGCTCTGCCATCTCTCTGTTTCCAATTATTTCTAATTGGGACTGCAAATATACTACAGATTTTTGGTTTTAAAAATTAAGATAGTATAAATTTTAGTCAGATACTGAAACAATCCCGATATTTATCAGGACAGTATAACGATGGATAAAAAAACCACGCAAAATGCGTGGTTTTCTTATTTTATAAAATCAGCTTACTTAATACCGAAAGCTTTTTTTACTTTATCTACGTAATCCAGTTTTTCCCAGGTAAATAATTCTACCTGTACTTTCTTTTCGTTTTCTTTTCCTTTGTTGAAAATCTTAGTTACCACTTCGTTCTTTCTGCCCATATGCCCGTAAGCAGCTGTTTCGCTGTAAATCGGGTTACGCAGTTTAAAGCGTTGTTCGATTGCATAAGGACGCATGTCAAATATTTTTTCTGCAATTTTAGCAATTTCGCCGTCTGTCAGGTTTACCTTTAGAGTACCGTTGGTATCAATAAATAAACCACAAGGTTTTGCTACACCAATTGCGTAAGAAACCTGCACTAATACTTCGTCTGCAACACCTGCGGCTACTAAGTTCTTAGCGATGTGACGTGTTGCGTAAGCCGCGCTTCTGTCTACTTTACTTGGATCTTTACCGGAGAACGCACCACCACCGTGTGCACCTTTACCACCGTATGTATCTACGATAATTTTTCTTCCAGTTAAACCTGTATCTCCGTGTGGGCCACCAATAACAAATTTCCCGGTTGGATTGATGTGATACGTAATTTTATCATTGAATAACTTCTGAATGGAAGGCTTCAATTGTTTTTTTACTCTTGGAATAATTACTTCGATAATATCTTTTTTGATTTTATCGAGCATCACTTTGTCTTTTGCAAAATCATCGTGTTGTGTGGAAACAACAATAGTATCAATACGGATAGGCTCGTTGTTGTCGTTGTATTCAATTGTTACCTGACTCTTAGCATCCGGACGTAAGTATTTCAACTCCTTGCCTGCTCTGCGTGTTTTAGATAATTCTTGTAAAATTTTGTGTGCTAAATCTAATGCTAAAGGCATGTAGTTATCTGTTTCTTTAGTTGCATAACCAAACATCATACCCTGGTCACCCGCGCCTTGTGCATTTGCTTTCGTTTCAAAATCTTCTTTCTTTGCTTTTCTGTCCACCCCTTGATTGATATCAGAAGATTGTTCGTGAATAGCAGAGAAAATACCGCATGAATTTGCTTCAAACATGTATTCTGATTTGGTATAACCAATTTTACGGATTACATCACGTGCAATTTCCTGTACATCTAAATATGCTTTTGATTTTACCTCTCCTGCTAATACCACCTGACCGGTAGTTACTAATGTTTCGCAGGCTACTTTTGACTGCGGATCATACGCTAAAAAATTATCGATTAACGCATCGGAGATTTGGTCTGCGACTTTATCCGGATGTCCTTCTGATACTGATTCTGATGTGAATAAATAAGGCATTTTAAACTTTTTTGTATTTTATAATGAACGATTAAATTTAAAGAAGGTCAAAAATAACTAAAGTTACAATGAAAACAAAATTTGTATTGGATAATAATCCATAAAATCAGTAGACTATTTTATTTCGCATTTAACAATTAATTGATCCTCCACCCATCCTTCCAGCACATCTCCTATTTGCACAGGTCCTACACCCTGAGGTGTGCCGGTATAAATCAAATCGCCCTGTTGCAGGGTAAAAAATTTAGATATATATGAGATAATTTCATCAAAAGAGAAAATAAGCATGGAAGTATCTCCCTGCTGTACCACCTCATTATTCTTTTTAATGGTAAATGAAATTACTTTCTCTTTTTCCAGAGGAATAAAATCTCCGATAAATGCTGAACCGTCAAACCCTTTGGCTATTTCCCAGGGCCAGCCTTTTTTCTTCTGCTCCGCCTGAATATCTCGTGCAGTAAAATCGAAGCCAAGTGTAAATGCATCGTAATATTTATGTGCAAACTTCTGGTCTATCTTTTTACCGTTTTTACAAACGCGCAGCACAATTTCACCTTCATAATGCACATCACTTGAAAATTCAGGATAATAAAAAGGTTGTCCGTTTTTCAATAAAGCAGTAGGCGGTTTCATAAAAATCACGGGACTTTCAGGAAATGCAAAATGCTTCATTTCCACGATGTGTTCTTTGTAATTTAATCCTACACAAAATATTTTCATTGTCTTTTCTGAGGTTATTTATTATTGAATAAATTCATGGTGTTGGCTAATCCTGTAACACAAAAAGCTTTTACGATTTCCACGCCAACGGCTATTCTTTCCTGCAATTCTATTTCCTGACTGGGATTCCATTTCCCTAATACAAAGTCTACTTGTTTTCCTTTTGGAAAATCATTACCAATGCCAAATTTCAATCGTGGATACTCCTGCGTCATCAATTCCTCCTGAATAGATTTTAATCCGTTGTGCCCTGCGTCGCTGCCTTTGCCGCGCACCCGCAGCTGACCGAATGGCAAGGCCAGGTCATCAACGATAACAAAAATGTTTTCCACCGGAATCTTCCATTCATTCATCCAGTATTTTATAGCCTTCCCGCTTAGATTCATGTAAGTGGTCGGCTTGATGATATGCAGTTGTTTTCCTTTAAAAGATGCTTTTGCATACACCGCCAGTCTTCCCAATTCAAACGTGCCATTCAATTCTTTGCACAAAGCATCAGCTACGTCAAAGCCAATATTATGACGCGTATGCTCATACTCCTTTCCGATGTTACCAAGTCCGACGATTAGATATTTTGACATTTAAATCTTATTGAACTATAATATTTTGAGTGATGACACCGTCTTTTCCAATCAATGAAATGAAGTACATTCCTTTCTCAATTGCATCAAAATGAAATTGTTTTACATTCACCCCTCTTTGCAGCGACATATCTTCTTTTCTGATTTCCTGTCCGGCTACATTGTACATCAATATCTGATATGTTTCATTTTTTGCAGCGCTTATCTTCAACTCAAACTGTCCGTTATTTGGATTGGGGACAACAGAGAATACCACATCCAGTTTATTGTTTTTAATACCGGTAGATACGGTATTAAAAGATGCTGACAACGGAGACTCACAATCACTGTTAGTGATTTTCAATGTGTACGTTCCCTGGCTGGCAAACTTATAATAAGGAACAGTAGTTGTTGCTACTAACACCGCAGCTTTATACCAAGAATAGTTAGCACCTGCAATAATTACATTACTGTATAAGGTATCATTACTTTGAGTAATAGCAGGAGTAGATGGTACTTGATTTACTGTCAGTGCTAAATTCACCGTGCTATCGCAGCCCGCTGAAGTTTGTAAATGTGTGGTATAGTCTCCATTAGCCGTAAATACATCCGTACCCACCGTTACACTTTCACCTTCACATATTATTCTGCTGATGTCCGTTACTTTTTTAGGATTTACTGTCAGTGCTAAATTCACCGTACTGTCGCAACCTTTTGAAGTTTGCAAGTGTGTGGTATAATTTCCGTTTGCCGTAAATACATCCGTACCCACCGTTACACTTTCACCTTCACATATTTCTCTGCTGATGTCCGTTACTTTTTTAGGATTTACTGTCAATGCTAAATTCACCGTACTATCACAGCCCGCTGAGGTTTGTAAATGTGTGGTATAGTCTCCATTAGCCGTAAACACCTCAGTACCTACCGTTACGCTTTCACCTTCACAAATTACTCTCACAATATCCGTTACCTTTTTAGGATTTACTGTCAGTGCTAAATTCACCGTACTATCACAGCCCGCTGAGGTTTGTAAATGTGTGGTATAGTCTCCATTAGCCGTAAACACCTCAGTACCTACCGTTACGCTTTCACCTTCACAAATTACTCTCACAATATCCGTTACCTTTTTAGGATTTACTGTCAGTGCTAAATTCACCGTGCTGTCACAGCCTTTTGAAGTTTGCAAGTGTGTGGTGTAATTTCCATTAGCCGTAAACACCTCAGTACCCACCGTTACGCTTTCACCTTCACAAATTACTCTCACAATATCCGTTACCTTTTTAGGATTTACTGTCAGTGC
Source organism: Sphingobacteriales bacterium (assembly GCA_016721245.1). GTDB lineage: Bacteria > Bacteroidota > Bacteroidia > Chitinophagales > JADIYW01 > JADJSS01. Next base: position 457,747 of record JADKIQ010000002.1, on the reverse strand, counting down.
TAAATTCACCGTGCTGTCACAGCCTTTTGAAGTTTGCAAGTGTGTGGTGTAATTTCCGTTTGTCGTAAACACCTCAGTACCCACCGTTACGCTTTCACCTTCACAAATTACTCTCACAATATCCGTTACCTTTTTAGGATTTACTGTCAGTGCTAAATTCACCGTGCTGTCACAGCCTTTTGAAGTTTGCAAGTGTGTGGTGTAATTTCCGTTTGTCGTAAACACCTCAGTACCCACCGTTACGCTTTCACCTTCACAAATTACTCTCACAATATCCGTTACCTTTTTAGGATTTACTGTCAGTGCTAAATTCACCGTGCTATCACAGCCCGCTGAGGTTTGTAAACGTGTAGTATAGTCTCCATTAGCCGTAAACACCTCAGTACCCACCGTAACACTTTCACCTTCACATATTACTCTGCTGATGTCCGTTACTTTTTTAGGATTTACTGTCAGTGCTAAATTCACCGTACTATCGCAGCCTGCTGAGGTTTGTAAATGTGTGGTGTAATCTCCATTTTCCGTAAATACATCCGTACCCACCGTAACACTTTCACCTTCACATATTACTCTGCTGATGTCTGTTACTTTTTTAGGAGTCACCGTAATATTCGTTGTATAAGGGGTACTTGCAATTCCTGTTTTATACACAATTAAACTAACTGTAAAATTTCCCGGTGTATTAAAGACAGAGTTTACGGTTGTTGATGAATTAGAAGTTACAGGTGAACCGCCGTTTATTGTCCATCTTACAGAGTCCGGACTACCCATTGAAGCATTGGTAAACGTAATACTGCTTCCTTCGCAAACTGCAGTATTATTCACTGTGAAGTTAGCAGCTACAGCCTGATTGATTCTTATCCAGCCATCATTTAAATCAAAAAATACATTGCCACTGCCTTTCACTTTTATACGGGCTGAAGCATTGTTAGTTGCCACATTTGGTATCTGTACACTCTCGGTGCCGTCGTTGGGTGTATTAGATGCTAATAAATACGGGAAAGTTCTGGCACTATCCAGCGACAAATAAATATTCACATTCGCACATGAAACCGGGGCAGCCGTTGTTCCCGCTACATCCCAAGTAATGGTTTGATTACTATTTCCGGTTATAGTAGTAGCGGTTGCCTGACTGTTTACTCTGAATAATGTTGTTGTTGTTACTGATTTAATCATAAGTTGATTCTCTGGTGCATTAAATACCCCATAGCCATTATTGTCAATACCTCTTACGGTACATCTAAATTTTACATTTCTGGTTGTTTCCGGCAATATTTCACCTAAATATTTTATATTATTATTTATCAGACTATCCCACCTTGGGAATACTCTTGTATTTGATTCAGTTGGATTAAAAGAACGGAAAATTGGTGCTGCTGTATTATTAGTAGCATTCCAGTTACCAGCAGGTCCTAAATCATATTCTTCCCAGCAATATGAAATCGGATTACTGTTACCACTCGTAGCAAATGCGCTGATTTCAAAACTTGTTTTATATGGAATATTATATGTATTTGTAAATTCGGTAACGGTCGGAGTAGCAGAATGCGTTGATTCTACTGCACATGAAGTTGTACTTATGTAATTAAATATTTCCTGAAGACTTACCCTGTGAAAATAAGCATCAGAATTTTGTTGAGGATTATTGCCGGTGCAAATTCCTGCATATGCCATGATAGTCGTTCCGCTTCCGACTTCATAAGCTGTAGAAGAATTTCTGTTCCCCGAGCAAGAGCCAGTATTTCCATTAAAGGTATGATTTCCTCCATACTGATGTCCCATTTCGTGAGCCACGTAATCTATATCATACGAGTCACCTACCGGGTTTGACAAACCGGTAACTCCTTCTGCTTTATCCACCGAACATACAACACCCAAGCCGGCAACTCCGCCACCACCCGTACTGAATACGTGACCGATATCATAATTTGCACTGCCTATTCTCGCATTTAAAACAGTCGTATTTTGACCAAGCATTGTAAACCCATTATTATTAGTATAACTATCGCTGGTAATAAAAATTAATGTATCATTGTTGGGAACGAGGTTCATATGAATAGACAATTCTTTTTCATATACTCCGTTTACTCTGTTCAGCGAAGTGACCATGGCCGCCAAAACAGTTGCTTTAGTGGGTGATGGCCCTCCAACTGCGGCTGCATACTCAATGGTACAAGCCAATGCCAGGCGGAATGTACGAATCTTGCTATCCAAAACAACATTCGTTGCACCTGGATTTATACCAATTAAGCGATTGGCAGCGGCTGGATCATTTTCATCAATATCTGTGGCTGTTTTAGTTCCGCAAACAGAATACTCCATGTTGGTACGAACATAATTTTTCTTATAATAACAGTTATAAAAACCGGTATTCACATTGGTATACGGGTCGATAAAATAAACCCCTTCGTTGCTAAATACCATGGCATGAAAACCAAACGGAGTGTAATCCAGCTTTGCTGTGATGGAAGGATGATCGACGCTGATAGCCTGATACGTTTTAATCATCGGATATCTGTCGGCCAAACCTTGATCCATGCAGGTACGTTCAAATACACGGAAATCCGCAAGAGAACCATCCGGCAAAGGCAGCGACATTATTATATGGCGACCGCTTTGTTCTGCAGGAATGCTATGTTGCAAGAAACGAAACGCGGCATCGTCTAATTGTAATACAGCACCTTTCTGTGGAATAATTTTGCGTTCTCCTGCAACCTGAACTTGCTTGGAACTAATATTCTGCCATAAAGGATTAGCAGAAAAACCATTTAGTATTGCTATACTAAACAGCAACGAGATAAAGTATTTCATTTGGTGATTTTGGTTACGTTATACAAATATAATGATGTCGTTACAAAAATCATAAGCAATTCATCCACAAACAGTTCAACATATAAACAAAAAAAGGCCGGAGTTTGCACTCCGACCTTACACAATCAATCGTCATTGACTATTTTTTCTTAGCTGATGCTTCTGCTTTTGCAGCATCTGTAGCAGCAGATTTCAATGCTCTTGTAATCTCTACTGAAACCAAAGGAATAGACATGGAGTTTAAAATTTCAAAGTTTGGCTCCTTGATGTCTCTTACTTTAAAAGACTGACCCAGTTTCAATGGAGTAATATCCACTTCGATGGTGTCTTTTAAGTTTTCAGGTATCGTTTTAACTTTCACCTTTCTCACTTTCACTAATAATTTACCACCTTCTTTAACACCCGGAGAAGAACCAACCACTTTGATTGGAATTTCAACGATAACGGGAACACCCGGTGTCAGTTTGTGAAAATCTACGTGACGAATCTCTTCTGTGATAGGATGTGCCTGTACGTCCTTCAACAACGCTTCGTGTGTTGTGCCGTCAATGTTTAAGATGGCTTTGAAAAATTTCGGCGTGTACAGGATTCCTCTCAACTCTGACAGAGTTGAAGTGAAGTGTACCACCTCGTTTCCCGCATACATCACGCAAGGAATGTTGCCTGCAGCTCTGTCTGCCTTGGTGGCTACTTTTCCTACGCTTGTTCTTGCTTTTCCGCTAATGGTAATGGTTTGCATAAAAATTACTTTTTTTGAATGAATAATGAATTAATTGATTTATACTCGTGTGCATTTCTGATAGCTCTTGCAAACAAGGGCGCTACCGAAAGCACTTTAATTTTAGAACTTTGCTGTTTCAGCGGTATGGTATCACACACCACTAATTCCGTTAAGGAAGAACCTTCAATTTTTTCGTAGGCTTTTCCTGATAACACCGGATGTGTAATCAATGCACGCACGCTCTTCGCTCCTTTTTCCATAATCAGATTGGCCGCTGTACAAAGCGTACCACCTGTATCGATTAAGTCATCTACCAAAATTACATTTTTGCCGGTCACATCTCCAATCAAACGCATCGATTCAATTTCGTTGGCTTTAGCTCTGTGCTTGTCGCAAATGACCAGCTCTGCGTTAAATTGTCGTGCGTAGTTTCTGGCACGTTTGATACCGCCAACGTCCGGAGAGGCAAACACCATATCTTCCAGTCCCAGCTGTTTCATGTAGGGAATAAAAATAGCATCTGCTTCCAGATGATCCACCGGAATATCAAAAAAGCCCTGAATCTGCGGAGAATGTAAATCCATCGTCATGACACGCTGAGCACCTGCCGCTACCAGCATATTGGCTACCAGCTTTGCGCCGATGGCCACACGCGGTTTGTCTTTTCTGTCCTGACGTGCCAGTCCGAAATAAGGCATCACCGCCACCACATAACCTGCAGAGGCACGCTTTGCTGCGTCAATTAACAACAACAATTCCATCAGATTATCCGCCGGAGCAAAGGTACTTTGCATGCAAAACACATAAGAACCGCGGATACTTTCTGTAATGACCGGTTCAAACTCCCCGTCGCTGAACTGCATGACTTCCACAGGCGTTAAATCCTGTCCGTAACTTTCCGCTATTTTAGTGGAAAGATACTGTGTGCATCTGCCGGATATGAGTTTTAAGTCGGGAATTACCACTTTTCGTTGATTTTGAGGTGCAAAGATACGTTTTTATTGGCAAATCTAAAAATGAAAACAAGCGGAATTTATATTTTGGTAATTTGAGGACAGCCATTTACGGTAATCCGGCTATTTGCTGCTTTTTCCGATACTAAAAAGATTTATGCTTATTTTACAGCATGAATAAACTTTTGACTGCTTTCAAAGACTATTTTTCCCTTCCCGAAATCAATATCGACCGCAAAGTGACGCTGATTTTTATCAGTGCGGCAGTGCTGCTGGTCTTTTCCGAATACTACGATTCCGCATCTGAAATCTTTGCACTGATAAGAGGAATATTCGGAGAAAACACTGCCAGCAAATATGCGCAACTTACCCTGCTTAACAACGATTTCGAGCTGCAGAATTTACTCAACTGGGGTTTAAATTGCATCCTGGTATTTCTGGTGTTTCCTGCACTTATCGTAAAACTTGTTTTAAAAGAAAATTTGAGCGATTACGGGTTTCAGCTGAAAGGCATTGCCAAACACAAATGGATTTATTTGCTGCTGACTGCGTTTATGCTACCGGTGGTGTTCATTATTTCCAAAACTCCGGCATTCCTGCATAAATATCCGTTTTACCACATCAGCTCCAAAGCGCAGCTAAGTAGTTTTCTACTGTGGGAAATCATTTACATTTTGCAGTTTATTTCCATAGAATTTTTCTTCCGCGGATTTTTACTGCACGGCCTAAAACACCGCTTTGGATATTATTCTGTATTGTTTGCGGTAGTTCCCTACTGCATGATACATTTTGGCAAACCCATGCCTGAAACTCTGGGCGCCATTGTTGCCGGCTGTGTATTGGGCTTTTTAAGTTTGAATACCAATTCCATTTTACTGGGTATTTTGGTACATGTTACAGTAGCACTCACTATGGATATTTGTGCGTTATGGAGGTCTGGCTTATTTTAAGGTATATTTAATTGAACAAGTATTCAATTAATAGTGTTTCGAAGTAAGAAATATAATTACAACACTAATTCAGGTAATAAAAAAGACTATTATAACAAATTCATTAAATATTTTTTATGTTCTTAAAAGTCGAATATTAAACATATCCTGAACAAATACTTGCAACACTTGTTTTAAAGGTAATCCAACAAATATGCACATTTCCAAAATCAATTCACAAACTTCTGAAGCAATTTATAAATCATGAACGTAACACAATAGATCAAACGATTACACTATTCATCATTAAAAATAATGACTTATTATCATTTCTAAAAATGAACCTATTTTAATCAAACTAGTGTAATTAAATATTTGAAGTTAGGATGATAATTATATTCAAAATGTTTAAATATACCGATACCGTAGATTTGAATTGATATAACTACTTTGCAAAACAGAATCAATATCAAACAAATTAAATTTTACAAGCAGAAAAATATAAGCATGACATACAACCCGAAATTAATCATATACATAGATAAATCGGTGATCCATTCAGTTGAATGAAAAATATAAGCAAGCGATAAATGGAACGGCATTTTACCACAGACTATACAGCCATACTTGAACAAGTAAACCGGATAGATCCGGTACAATACGGACATACCAGAAACTATGTGCAGGGAGCCGTCACGTATTTATCGCCTTACATTTCACGCGGTGTTATCAGCACCAAACAGGTATTGGAAAGGGTGCTGGCAAAAGGATATACAATTCCGGAGATAGAATCTTTTGTTAAAGAACTTTGCTGGCGTGATTATTTTCAACGCGTGGCGCAAACAAGAGACGTAAGTGCTGATATAAAACAGGCACAAACACCCGTTTCTAATTATGAAATACTATTAGCTGTTTTAAATGCATCCACCGGAATTGAAGGTATTGATACAGCTATTCATCAACTCTATCAAAGCGGATACATGCACAATCACTGCAGGATGTACACTGCCTCGCTGGTCTGCAATAGCGCACAATCGCACTGGCTCCTTCCCGCGCGATGGATGTATTATCACTTACTGGATGGCGACTGGGCAAGTAATGCCTGCAGCTGGCAATGGGTGGCGGGTGCCAACAGCAGTAAAAAATATTTCGCGAATCAGGAAAACATCAACCGATATACCAACACACAGCAGGTGCAAACGTATCTTGATAAATCCTATGAGGCACTGGAAAAAATGGAAACACCGCTTGTCTTATCTGATACAACGCCAATAATGCTGGAAACCACTTTACCTGAAAGCGAATTCATTCAGATAAATCCTAATCTGCCTACCTTCATTTACAACTATTACAACCTCGATCCCTTATGGCATAAAGATGAACCGGGCAACAGAATTCTTTTACTCGAACCTGATTTCTTTGCGCGATATCCGGTCAGTAAAAACTGTATAGACTTTATATTATCCCTGAGTAAAAACATCCCGGATATACAACTATATGTCGGCTCATTCAAATCTTTAATAACTAATTACGTCATCAAAAACAGTTATTACAAAGAACATCCGCTCAATACCGGATACAGCGGTACGGAAGAACCCAGAGACTGGATTGCAGAAGAAATCACAGGCTACTATCCTTCCTTTTTTGCTTACTGGAAAAAAGTTGCAAACCATTTATCAAACAAATACGGCAAATGATTTTAACCAAAGAAAATATAGAACAGGCAGAACAACGCTACAGAACGGCGTTCATCAATTCACTGGCAGGTTTTCGGCAGGCAGTACTGGTCGGTACAAAATCTGTGGACGGTAATACCAACCTTGCTATCTTTAATTCATTGATACATCTGGGTGCCAATCCGGCATTATTCGGACTCATCAGCAGACCGGACAGTGTACCGAGAGATACGCTGCAAAACATACTCGACACCAAACAATACACCTTAAACTATGTAACATCTGCGCAATATGAAAAAGCACATCAAACCTCTGCCCGCTATGATAGAGGCATTTCTGAGTTTAAAAAAGTCGGATTTAAAGAACAATATCAACCATCCTGTTCCGCTCCCTTTGTGGAAGATGCTGTGGTAAAAATTGCGATGCAACTGGAAGAATGCATTCCTATTCCTCTAAATGGCACCATCCTGATTATCGGCAGTATTCTGCAGGTAGAAATAGATGCCGCACTGATAGAAACAGACGGATATGTCGCCTTATCAGATGCAGATGTATTAATCAGTCAGGGACTGGATGCCTACTTTATTTCTAAATCAATCGGGCGCTTGCCTTATGCAAAACCATTCATATAATTCAGCGTGGAAAACAAACAGAAACAGGAAATTGTCCTTGTGTGGTTTAAACGGGATTTACGCTTTACAGACCACGAGCCTTTGTATACCGCACAACAACAATCCCTGCCAATTCTGCTGATGTATTGCTTCGAGCCATCCGTTATGAATTACGATGACAGTGATGTGCGGCACTGGCGATTTGTATATCAGTCCCTGCAGGATATGCAATCAAAGCTCAATAACCTGAATGCACAGCTTTATATATTTCACGAAGAAGTAATTTCCGTTTTTCAAAAACTTACCCAAAAGTATACCATCACAACTATTTTTTCGCATCAGGAAACCGGTAATAAAATAACATATGACAGAGACATTGCCGTTCAGCAGTTTTGCAAGGAGCATGCCATTGAATGGAAAGAATACCAGAACAACGGAGTCATCCGGAAACTAAAATCCAGAAAAAACTGGGAGCAGCGATGGAAACAAAAAATGCAGGAAACGCCAAAAATAATTAACGAACACAAACTGAACGCATTCAGACTGGAAGAGTCCTTTTATCAATCTGCAAAAGGTCCTGCACTGAATGAAGCCATAACAACTCCGAACGAACATTTTCAGCCGGGTGGTGAAACCTACGCCTGGAAATATCTTCAGAGTTTTTTGAAAGAGCGCTATGTCAATTATTCAAAACACATCTCGAAGCCTGCACTGAGCCGCAAAGGATGCAGCCGTTTGTCGCCGTATCTTACTTATGGAAACATCAGTATGCGCATGGTATATCAGTTTACGATGCAGCACTACGCAGAAGCGAGCAATAAAAGAGCGCTATCCAATTTCATTTCCCGCCTGCACTGGCACTGCCATTTCATACAGAAGTTTGAAGACGAATGCCGCATGGAATTTGAAAATGTAAATAAAGCTTATGATGGGTTGCAGAAGAATAAAAACCAAGCTTACATTTTGGCGTGGCAAAGCGGAAAAACAGGTGTACCTATCGTAGATGCCTGTATACGTTGCGTTGTGACAACCGGCTACATTAATTTCAGGATGCGCGCCATGGTGGTCTCATTTTTCGTGTATAATCTGTGGCAGGAATGGCGGGAGCTGCACTTTTTAGCGAGACAGTTTTTAGACTATGAGCCCGGCATTCATTATCCGCAACTGCAAATGCAATCCAGTGTTACGGGCATCAATACGGTGCGTATTTATAATCCTGTAAAAAATTCGCAGGAACATGATACCGATGGTATTTTTATTAAGAAATGGGTTCCCGAATTAAGGGATGTTCCGGCAACGCTGATACACGAACCCTGGAAAATGAGTGCTATGGAACAAAGCCTGTACCATGTTATAATTGACAAAGATTATCCATCACCCATCGTAGATATTGAAGCCACCCGTAAATATGCCAGCGAGGTGGTGTGGGGTTTCCGGAAAACAGAACCGGTAAAATCAGAAGGCAATCGTATTTTAAATAAACACGTAAATACTTCTGCATCTATTAGAACAAAAAAAGCTAAAAGGCAATCTGACAAAAACGCATAAAACGAATACACATTATGAACACCGGAATCATTTTCCCTCATCAGTTATTTGAACAAAATATTCTTCTTGAAAAATGCGACACGATTTATCTGATAGAAGAATATTTATTTTTCCGGCAGTATAATTTCCATAAACAGAAAATTATATTTCATCGGGCGAGCATGAAGTTTTATGAAAACTATCTTCAGTCAAAAAACATCCATGTCGTCTATATTGATGCTTTTAATGAATTGTCGGATATCAGAAAATTAATTCCTTATCTAAAATCAAAAGGCATTACTACTTTTGAGTATATTGATACGGTGGATTGCTGGCTGGAACAAAGAATTCACAGTTCTTGTAAGCAACACAACATAAAGACTCAGAAACATCCAACAGCTTTATTTTTGAATACATCGGAAGCTATAACCAACTATTTCTCTGATAAGAAACGGATGTTTCAAACTGACTTTTACAAATATCAGCGGCAGCATAGAAATATATTAATGGATGCAGCTAAGAAACCTGCAGGTGGCAAATGGACGTATGATGACGAAAACCGATTGAAATACCCTAAAGGAAAAACAGTTCCTAAAATTGATTCCGTCAGTCCCAATAATTTTTATGCCGAAGCACTAACCTACACTCAAAAATACTTCGCCAACAACTACGGAAAACTGAATAGCAATTTCATTTACTCTACTACTTTTGAAGAAAGCAAAAACTGGTTGCAGGATTTTCTCAACACACGATTTGCAGAATTCGGAGCTTATGAAGATGCTATCGTTTTAAATGAGTCCGTTTTACACCACAGTGTTTTAACCCCCATGCTGAATGTCGGTTTGATAAGCCCGCAGTATATTATTGATGAGGCCTTACAATATGGTATCCGACATGAAATTCCCTTAAATTCATTAGAAGGTTTTATACGGCAAATAATTGGCTGGAGAGAGTTTATCAGAGCAGTATACGAATTGAAAGGTACGGAAGAACGAACGAAAAACTACTGGGGCTTTAAGCGAAAAATCCCCGCCTCTTTCTGGAACGGAACTACCGGAATTGAACCCATAGACAGCACTATTAAAAAAGTACTGAAAACTGGCTATTGCCATCACATTGAACGCCTGATGGTATTGGGGAATTTTATGTTATTGTGCGAATTTGACCCGGACGAAGTGTACCGTTGGTTTATGGAACTCTTTATTGACGCTTACGACTGGGTGATGGTGCCGAATGTTTACGGCATGAGCCAGTTTGCAGATGGTGGTCTGATGTCCACCAAACCTTACATCAGCGGCAGCAATTATTTACTAAAAATGAGTGATTATAAAAAAGGAGATTGGCAAAATGTATGGGATGGATTATTCTGGAGATTCATGCATGTGCACCGTGATTTCTTTTTACAAAATCCGAGATTAGGAATGCTGGTCAATACTTTTGATAAAATGCCTGCAGAAAAAAGACAGGCACATTTAAATAATGCCGAACAATTTCTGAAAACGCTTTAATCCGGTGTTTTTTAAATATCAATCAAGCATCATTCTCCCGGATGATAAATTCGCTCAGCACTTTTAAAAACCGTCTCTTTATTTAAAGTCATTGGTTTGGTTTTTTCATTCACAAACAATTCCATCTGGTCGGTATAGTGTTTGCTTTCGGGATGCGTGGATGCACCAAAAGGAGAAATGGTATTAATTTCCACACCTTCCTTTCCAAATTTCATCAGCTGAAAATAACCGTCCCCGGCAGTTGCCTTATAAAATCCTTTTTCTTTATCGTACTTCGTATCCACTGCACGTGGCACTTCCGATAATCCTCCGATGGGATAATTTTTATCTCCGCGCATTAAACGCTGTACTGTTCCTAAAGGAACATCCAGTGTATTGTATTTTTTCAGTAAATAATCTTTTGCTTTGTCAAGCGCCTTTACCAGTTCTGCTTCTGTCAGCGGTTTATCTTTAATCATTAAAAATGCATACGGAAGTTTGAGTTTACCCACTGCAAATTTATTCGTCAGCATTGCCAGCCCTGCATGGGTATCGTCTTTATCGCCGCTTAAATTCCAGGCTTTTATTTTGGCAATCGCGTCTTTTAAATCCGGGTATTTGGCAGCTTCCAGCATAAACAAAGCTTTAAAGTTACGCATGTAACGTCCGCTGTCATCATACGACTTATCAAATTTTATCCGCAGAAAATCCTGCCATGTAAATTTCCCCTGATGTTCATTCAGCAATCTCGAAAAACGTTCATTACGATTATACGTAAACAACTGCAAACCCACAAAATAGTCTTTTGAATTTTCGTTGTAAGCTGTCGCCTGCAAAGGTGTTCCGTTACAATTAAACAGGAAACCGCATTGCGGGTTAGTATATTTTATCTTGCGTTCATACGGCAATAATTTTGTCCATAGATACTTGGACGAAGTACCTATCACCGGTCGGTTCCAGTTCAGCGTTGAATCGCGCAAGGGAATTTTACCTTCCGAAATAAAAAAAGATATTGCCGTCTTTATCGCCGTAGGTAATATTGAATAAAGGTAGTGCTTCCATTTTCACTACCTCTTCAAATTCCTGCAGATTTTTTGCTTTGTTCATGCGATACCATTGTTCCGCGCCGCGTATATCCATGGCAGACGGATATCGCAACGCATACCAGCCGTGTTTTGTTTTAAACACCGGACCATACACACTCACCAGCACTGTTCGTTTTACCGGCAGTTTCAAGGTACCTAATTTTATTTTTAAGCGGACTGTTTTATAGGTAAATTTCCGCCAGGCACCATCGTACCAATAAGAATCATGGTTATTGCTTAATTTCATTTTGTACACATCTCCGAAATTGTGATAATCGGTGGTATGCGCCCAGCCTAAACTATCGTTGCAGCCAACCATTACAGAAACACAACCCGGAAACAAGCCGCCAAGTGCATTCCAGCCGTCATCGCTGTTGATGTGTGCTTCGTACCAGGCCATTTGACCTTCTATCGGCTGATGCGAATTACTCAGCAGCCAGGTTTTACCATCTTCTGTTCTCGAGGGTGCAAGTACCATCGCGTTGGAGCCACTTCCCTTTTCATTCGGCTGAAAGAATTCAGCTGTCAGATTGTCTTTGATGGCTTTCAAATCAAGTCCTGCTCCTGCCAGTAAAATCCCCACAGACACATAACCTTTAATGACATCCTGCGATGAAAACGGCAAAGTACCTTTTACCAGTACTTCATCAGGATGTTTAGCACCGTAATCATTCACTGCCTGCGTGTAGGCTTCCACTATCTTTCTGAACTCAGGCGACAAGTCCTTTTCGTACCGGTTTTCCACCAGCGTATCTACGCCAAAAAATTGCATCGCATAATCAAACAAGACACCGTTTTTCCCGAGCACCGAACCCAGTTTATTTTTTGCAGGCAATAAATTATATTGTATCAACTTAAAAGCATCTTCACAGTGCGCCCATGCTAAACCATAGGCCGCATCCGCATCCGTTTTACCATAGATATGCGGGACGCCAAAGCTATCGCGAACGATGGTCACATTTTCCGGGTGATAGGAATAGGTGGCATACGAAAATAAAAAAGAACATAAAACAGGAAACAACAGAAATAGCTTTTTCATAAAATGGATTATTCTTCTAAAATAGATAATAGTTATTGTATTTTTACTTTCATCAATTAATTGTAATTTTTTTATAATGCAGGAAAAACCTACCGGACTACAACCGGAATTATTGCTGGATTTGGTACAAATGAAAATGCCATTTGGAAAATACAAAGACAGAATCTTATGTGATTTACCTGTCTCCTATCTGGAATGGTTCGCAGAAAAAGGCTTTCCTCCCGGCAAACTGGGTATGTTGTTATCTACCATGCACATCATAAAAACAAACGGGTTAGAATATTTGTTAAAACCGTTAAAGAAATTAAATAAATAACTTCTAACTTTATACCACAAAAAAGAAAAATGACATTCGAAGAACGCGTACAACTGTCGGAAACACATATTTTCAAAGCGGTATTTCCCAATACAACCAATCATTACGATACCTTATTCGGAGGCACGGCCATGCAGCTGATGGATGAAGTAGCGTTTATTACGGCAACCCGTTTTGCCCGACTGAAAATGGTGACGGTGTCTTCGGATAAAATCGATTTTAATGTTCCGATTCCAAGCGGCACGATAATTGAGTTAATTGGAAAAGTGACCAGAATGGGAAATACCAGTCTGGATATTAAAGTAGATATTTTTATTGAACTGATGAATTCTGACAAACGGGAACTGGCTATCAGCGGTATGTTTAAATTTGTAGCGGTGGGTGAAAATAAAAAACCGGTAAAGATTGATATTACGTCCATCAAACAAGATTAAAGAATTAAACTTTTACATTTATTACATTATGAGACCTTTTTTTACAGCACTTTTTATTTGCCTGAAGTTTGCGGCAAATGCAGATGATTCAGGAATGCATATTGAACACGATGCTAGCTGGCAGCAGATTTTAGATAAGGCAAAAAAAGAGAATAAGTTTATTTTACTGGACGCTTATGCCAGTTGGTGCGGACCGTGCAAATGGATGGCTAAAGAAGTGTTTCCAAAACCGGAAGTAGGCGCCGCCGTAAATCCATATTATATCAGCGCTAAAATAGATATGGAAAAAGGTGAAGGATTAGAGCTAGCGAAAAAATACACTGTCAGAAACTATCCTACTTATTTATTTTTTGATGCCAATGGTGAGTTGATTCACCGCAGTCTGGGTTCCATGCCGGCAGCAGATTTTATTACCTTATGTACGAACACCTTAAATCCGGATAAACAATTTATTACCTTAAAGAAAAAATACCTGAGCGGCAACAGAGATACGTCCTTTTTACGAATGTTTGCGTTAAATGCTAATGATGCACAAGACAGTGTTGCTCAACCTGCATTAAAAGAATTCTTATCTTCCGTAAACAATGAATTATCTCCGGCGAACATACAACTGATTGCATATACCACGAACACTTTACAAGACTACGGCTACGACATTATCCAGCAGAACAAAGAAAAATTTTATGAAGTACTGGGAAAGAATCAGGTGGATAACCAACTGGAAGAACTGGTATGGAACGAAGCGAAAAAAGCAGGTAAGAAAGGCAGCGACAAGGAGGCTTTCAAAAAAGTAATCCAGCAGTATTTGCCGGAAAAAACAGATTTACTATGTGCGGAATATGAAATAAGTTTATTAAAACGTGCGGCTGACTGGAAAACCTATTTACCGAAAGCTTTAGTGTTTGCAGATAAATTTTGCCAGAATGATTACGAGCGGCTGAATTCCGTTGCCGGCACCATCTGGGAAAACTACAAAGACAAAGCCAGTTTAGAAAAAGCATTAAAATTCGCCTTACGTTCCGTAGAACTCAACAGTAATTTTGACAACAACGATACCGTTGCCCGTTTGTATGCCAAACTGAACAATAAATCTATTGCAAAGAAATATGCTCAGACATCACTGGAACTGGCAAAGAAAGAAGGTGTGGAAACGTTCGATATCGAGCAATTCATTAAAACGTTGAAATAACTTATTTCTTAGGTTTATCGAGTATAATTTTCACCGTTTCGCTTTTACTCATATCTGAGTTCAGAATAAACGTTCTAATCAAATCGTCATCATCAATGGAAATAGCTGCTGTATTGGGCGGTATGCTGCCCAGATTTTCTGCAAACAGCAACAACTGATTATTCTTACTTTTCAGGTCTAATTGAATTGTATATTTTTCTTTTTTCAACTTAAAATTAGTCAGTATCCATGTATCATTGAACTTCAGTGAAATAATATCGCCGTCTTCTTTATTGTTATCCCATATCTGCAATACGATTTTCTCTTTCTTTACTGTCCATTCTTTTGACGAAACGATTTTACGTTTCGCCACTTCCTGAATTCTCTTTTTCTTCAGCGAAACCAATGAATCGGTTTGTTTTTCCAGCTGTACGTACGTTGTATCAAATTTGGCTGAACGCATCAGCACGCTGGTAAAACATTCAAAAGTCGGGATAAAATTACCGGCAGAATCTTTATTGGTAAAATCTTCAGTTTTCCTATAAATGGGATTGCGGTACAAATCCAGTTCAGACAGACCATTATCCGTTTTATTGATTTTGAAAAATCCTGTAAAACAATCTTCTATATGCTGAAAAGCATATGGAAACTCACTTACTTTCTGAAATGTATCAATATACAATCGGTTCGTATTTTTCAGCGTAGTCGTTAATAAAAACTCTCCTACATAATCACCACTGAACACTTTCAATCGCACCATGTATTTATTGTCTTTAACATAATTAATCTCGGTATTTAGAAAATAATCTTTGTTATCAGTGTGTCCGATAATCGTGCCTCGCCACTTGCCCGTTAAACTGTCATTCGCAAACAAATGTATGGAGAGTCCGAAAAGAACTATGAATAGTAATTGCTTCATTACTTATTTAATTGATTATAAATTTTTATACATTCCATCGCTTCTTTTACATCGTGCACCCGTAATATGGCCGAACCATTCTGCAATGCAATAGTATTTACAATAGTCGTCGCATTTAAAGCATTTTCTGCAGTTGTATTCAACAATTTGTATAACATACTTTTTCTGGACAGCCCTGCTAAAAGAGGTCTATTTAATTGTTCAAATACGGATATATTTTTCAATAAGGAATAATTTTGATCTATGGTTTTGGAAAACCCAAATCCAACATCAACTATTACATCTTTTATGCCAGCTTCCGTAGCTTTACCAATTTGCCGGGTAAAATAATCCAAAATATCTGTTAATAAATGTGTGTAGGATATCTCCTGATGCATCGTTTGCAGATTACCCTGCCGGTGCATTAAAATCAAGGGGCAATTATATTTTGCAGCCACCCTGAAAATCTGTTCATCCTCCGTTCCTCCGGAGATATCATTTACAATCGAAACACCTTGTAAAATAACCGCCTCTGCAACGCTACTTCGCACGGTATCAATACTTAGGATAGCATCCGGAAAATGTTTGTGAATCATTCCGATGGGTCCCAGCACACGTTTCAATTCCTCTTCTTCCGAAACAGCAGCAGCATGGGGCCTGGTAGACATTCCTCCGATATCGATAATGGTGGCTCCGTCTGCCAGCATTTGTTCCACTCTCGCTAAAACAGCCGCTTCACTGATATATTTTCCGCCATCATAAAAAGAATCATCTGTAAGGTTCAGAATCCCCATTACAATGGGTGTATCTACAGCCAGTAGTTTTCCTTTACAATTTAGTGTAAAATTTTTCATAAAAAACGGATGTCCTCAACTTTTTGGTTGAAAACGAGGTTAAAGTTATGTATTTTTAGCGATTGATTCTTTTCCTGAAAAGAATGATTTCTGAACCATATTTGATCGTAATGAACGAAAAGACAATTACACAATACGAAAACGCATTTGCGAAATGTAAAGATGTTTTCCTGAAGAAAACAAAAGACTACGGCACTTCGTGGCGGATTTTACGTGCACGCTCCATCACCGACCAGATTTATATCAAAGCGAAACGCATACGCACGATTGATGAAACCGGAGAAAATAAAGTAGGCGACAGCATTGAATCGGAGTTTATCGGCTGTGTCAATTACGGCATCATTGCCATCATCCAGTTAAACCTGCAGGATAAAAAAGACGTAGCGGTGGAATTGAAATATGAAGAAGCGGAATTGCTCTTTGATGAACAATACAATACCATAAAAAAATTATTCCTTGCCAAAAATCACGATTACGGAGAGGCCTGGAGGGATATGCGCATCAGCTCGTATACGGATTTGATTCTGTCAAAGCTTCATCGCATCAAACAGATTGAAGAAAATAAAGGACAAACGATTATTTCAGAAGGCATAGACGCCAATTACATGGATATTGTAAATTATGCCGTTTTTGCATTGATAAAACTGAATGAATAATTTCTAAACGCTTACTATTTACTAATCTCTAATTACTCATAATATGGATTTAATTACACTCATTGGAATGTTTGCTGCAATTGCAGTGGTTATGACATTCATCGGTAAGTTTTTATTTAAGCAAAGTAACCTGCTGATTAATTTCCTGCGTTATTTCGTGGGGGTATGGTTTGTATTTTCCGGAGTAGTGAAAGCGATAGACCCGGCTGGTACCGCTATTAAAATGGAAGAGTATTTTGAGATTTTCGAGAAGTCCGCTCGGCTCCTTTCTTTCTTATGGAAGTTTTCCGCAGAGCATGCTCTGGCTGTTTCTTTCTTTATGATTATTTTTGAAATCTACTTAGGACTGGCACTCATATTAGGTACCTGGAGAAAACTTACTATCTGGCTGCTGATTTTATTGATTGCCTTCTTCACCTTCTTAACCGGCTACTCTGCAAAAACAGGAAAGGTAACGGATTGCGGCTGTTTCGGTGATTTTTTAAAACTGGCTCCTATTCAGTCGTTCTACAAAGATTTATTTTTAAGTGTGTTGATTCTTATTATTTTATTTGGTCAGAAATCCATCAAAGAAGTTTTCGGAAAGTTCTTAACCGTGGCTTATTGCTATTGTTAACGATTGCTTCCGTTGTGTTTGCTTACCGTAATATCTATTATGAACCCATCAAAGATTTCAGGCCATATAAAGTGGGTGTTTCTATTCCGGAAGGATTGAAATTACCTCCAAATGCAAAACCGTATAAGTATGAAAACACCTTCATCTATAAGAATAAAAAAAGCGGCGAAGTAAAAGAATTCAAAGGCACCTGGCCGCAGGATTTGGATAACTGGACTTTTGTTGACCGTAAAGATGTGATGATACAAAAAGGCGACGACCCGAAACTGAAAGATTTTGCGATTAAAGATGCGGAAGGTGCAGATCAATCTGCCTCTTTGTTTGAAGAAGAGGAATATATTTTCTTTATCATCATTCCTGAAATAAAGAAAACAAATATTGAAGGATACAAGAAACTGGAAAAAATAACGGACGAAGCACTGAAAGACAACCGCTATGTATTTATGCTGACCGGCAGTCTCGTTGAAGGAAGCAGAAGCATTTGAAGTAAAATACCAAACTCCGTACCAGCTGAAAGATGAATTTATTTATCAGGTATACAATACGGATGCTACACCTTTAAAAACCATTATGCGTTCGAATCCGGGATTGATGATTTTGAAAAAAGGAGTGATCGTTGCAAAATATCATTACAATGAACTGACAAATTATGCTGATTTAAAGAAAAGTGTGTTAAAATAATTATCTTCACTTTATGACGAAATTCATTCTTAATAAATTCTTTTACGGCGTGCTGGTTTTGATTGGTGTAATCTTTGTAATTTTTGCATTGTTCAATATCCTGCCGGTTGACCCCGCACGTCTTACGCTGGGGCAGCGCGCCGATGTGGAATCGGTGGAAGCCATCAATAAAGAGTTGGGTTTAGACAAGCCGAAATACGTGCAGTTTGCCCTTTACCTGAATGACTTATCTCCCATTGCCGTGCATTACAACGATGCGGCTGCTCAGGAAAAATATCATTACACTAAACTATTTAATGTAAGCAGCGAGAAAGCACTGGTTATAAAACCTCCATATCTTCGACGCTCTTATCAGACAAAAGAAGATGTATTTGATATTTTAAAACGCGCCTTGCCACAAACCATTATTCTGGCATTCGCTGCAATGTTGATTGCCAGCGTTATCGGAATATTCTTAGGCGTTATTGCTGCTGTAAAACAACATTCCTGGTTTGATAATTTAGCGATGTCTTTATCGGTATTAGGAATTTCTGTACCATCTTATTTTTCTGCCATCGTTTTAGGTTTCATCTTTGGAATTGTGTTGAATAAATACACCGGACTGGAACAAACCGGCGGATTAACCATGATTGATGACTATGGCAATGAAGTGCTGATGTTCAAAAATCTGATTCTACCTGCCATTGCGCTGGGTTCTCGCCCTATCGGAATTATTTTTCAGCTGACACGAAGTACTATGCTTGATGTTTTATCTCAAGACTATATCCGTACAGCAAAAGCTAAAGGATTAAGTTCCATAGCAGTATTGTTTAAACATGCGTTGCGCAATGCTTTAAATCCTGTAGTCACAGCCATTTCCGGATGGTTTGCGGGTTTGCTGGCTGGTGCATTTTTTGTAGAAGTAATTTTTGATATCAAAGGACTTGGATATACAGCCGTTGATGCTTTACAAAAATTTGATTTTCCCGTGGCTATGGGAACGGTTTTATTTACGGCATCTGTTTTCATCATTATGAATTTCCTGGTCGATATTTTGTATGCGGTACTGGATCCGAGAATCAGAATCGGTAAATAAAAACTTAATCATGTGTTATGCTGTAATTCATCCATTGTTCATTCTTAATCGTTCATTGTGTTAATCTTTCTAATAGGTTTTATGGGTTGCGGTAAATCGTACGTTGGTCGAAACTTAGCGCCCTTGCTGGGCTTTGACTATATCGATGTCGACAAATACATTGAAGAAAAAGAAGGATTAACCATAAAGGAAATCTTTGAACAAAAAGGAGAAGATTATTTCAGACAAGCAGAAAAAGATTTTATTCATCAGCTTGATACCGGACAAAATTTAGTCATCAGTACCGGCGGCGGTGCTCCTTGTTTTTTTGACAATATGGAAGTAATGAATGAAAAAGGATTGACTATTTATCTTAACCGGAACAAAGAAAAAGTTATCTGGCGCTTACTGAAAGGACAATACAAACGGCCTTTGATCGCTGATTTATCTCCTAAAGAATTAGAAGCTTTTTATGATGAAAGACTGGAAAGCAGAAAACCCTTTTACGAAAAAGCAAAACTACATGTGGGCGATGCAGATGTAGAAGAAATTCTGGAAATCCTGAAACAGAATCCGTAAATCCTGATTACTTAATCGTAATCTTCTTGCCTAAAAAATGTGGTCGTGTATTAAATACATACAAATCCATAAACAATAAAACACGTGCAGCTTTCTCTCTGAAAAAAGTATACAAGCCGCTTCTGAAACTTACATCATTGGCATTGAAACCAACTGCCTCCAAACCATATTTCTGTGCAATAAATAATGCGCGTTCATTGTGAAATTGCTGAGAGATAATCGTCACTTTTTTTTGTCCGAATACTTTCTTACAGCGTATTACAGAATCATGTGTTCTGAATCCTGCGAAATCACACACCATGCAGGAATCCGGAACACCCATAGCAATGAAGGCATCCATAAAATCCTGCGGTTCATTGTAACCGTGCCAGCCGTTATCTCCTGAAATTAAAATCTTATCAATTTTCTTTGCCTTCCATAAAGCATACGCTGCCTCTAATCTAAATTGCCAGAAAGGATTGATCGTTTTACGGTCTTTCATTGTTTTGCAGGTACCCAGGAGCAATCCTATCCTGTTGTAAGGTATTTCAGAAACATCGGAATACATTTTACCTGCTGCATATGTTTCTACTTTGTAAGAACAATAAAACGTAAAAGCAAGAACAATAACAGCAGCAGGAATATATAAACGGAAGAATAGTTTTTTAGTAAATAGTTTTTTCATCTTTTTTTTGGCATTTCGATTACGCGATTGATACTGTAAGATATTTCAGTGCATATTTTAATTAACTATCTTCCTCAAGCATTCGAATGATAAGGTAGCGTTATTTTATCTTATAAAAATATTTGAGTTGCAACTCTAAAGGCAGTGATGCATAACTGAAAAAATTATCTTTATACGGTACATTGTTTTTTTCCAAAAGTTGTACCATATTATAACCAGTTGTTCCAAAATAAAACTTACTGTCATCAAGTTGGTTGTAGAACTGTATTTCTGATAATTCCTGTTCATTGAATGCAAACGACGGATCATACATCGGGTCGTTTTTCATAATATATTCAGACGGCTGTATATTTCTGAAATTCTCTTTCAACTGCTTTTCCATCATTAAACAAGTCCCTTCCAGTTTCTCCCAGAAATTCTCCGGTGTATTGATATAAAATTTTTTCTTCTTTAAATAATCTATATCCCTTTTTGTACGCAATTTTAAAAATCGGGAAAATAATTTCTTTTCCTCTTCCAGTGAAGTAGCGGCAACAGCCTGTTTCAATAATTCATTTTCCAGCTTTACTGTGTCTCTGAATGCCTGATTATTTAAATAAATCCCCTGCAAACTATCCATATCTATCATCTTTTTTTCTTCGTACAGCCTGAGCATATAGGTAAGAATAGCTTCATTGGAATACTGATACTGATGATATAATTCGTGCATCATAGCTATCGACCATTCCTGTGTAGTATTTAGTTTTTCCTTTTCCTTGCGGGAAAGTTCGGGTGAACTGCAAAACAAAACCGGTGTCTTATAATTAATGTAAGATTTAGATTTCGGAGTAAACTGAAATTGCGTTTCCATAACAAATACGGCACTATCCAGCGGCATGCGAAGTTTCCAGATATTCCAGTCGTAGTCATTTTCCATTATGGTATATTTGCTTACCTTCTCTTTCATTTCCGGTAGGGGATTAATAAAATAAGAAGCCGAGTCGGAGAAATAGACCACCGTACCTGGAAAATCATTGTTAGAGAAATTTTTCCAGAATAAATTACCTATGTATTTTTTGATAATTCGGATGTATTCAAATCGTTCGGTAATCAATTTTTCTTCGGGTGAAGGTTTTATAATTTGCGCCTGCGCTTGAAAGCAAATGGCAAAAAATAATAAAACACTTAAGACTCTTAATTTCATGTGCACTGTTTTTATGTAGTAATTAAAATAAATACGCTCCTTCCGGGGTATTATTGTCTATTTTAACAATAATATGCTCATTCAGCGTTGTTGCAATCGGAAATCCGACGATATCTGCTTTAATCGGAAATGTTTTATGAGTTCTGTCTACTAAGATAGCGATAATTATCTTTTTAGGATAAAATTTAGTCAAGGGCTTCAGCGCGTAAAACAAGGTTCTCCCTGAATTTCCAACGTCATCTATCAGTAAAATCGTTTTGTTGTTCAGATCCAGTTCATCTTTCAGGTAAGCTTCTTCACTCAGCGGCTCTGGCTTATTAATATAAATCGAAGAAAATTCTACTTTCTTCTCTGGGTCATACTTCCCGATTTTTGCTGCGATAATCTTTGCAAGATCAAAACCACCACCCGGTTCTATCCCTAAAATCACCAGATTATCATTTCCATATGTCAATTCCAAGGCCTGAAATGCCATTCTGTCTAACTTCAATTCAATTTTCTGAGCGTCCAGTATTTTTTGAGCAGTTGCGGGTATTATCATTTAAAATAATTTAGACTATTTCTAAATAAGTTGTAATTTAAACATTCCTTCAAATAAGTGATTAAAAATAAGTAGATAATGGTGTATTTTCGCAATAAATTCAAATAAATTACTAATGAGTTTCCTAACAATCGTTCAAATCATCTTATTTATTGGCCTGGTGGGCGCATCTTTCTTTGTTGCATTTCGAAAGTTTAAAGAAATTTACGACAATATCATGTTGGGAAAACCGGAGCATATTAATACAACGCTCGGTTTTCGTATCAAAAATATGCTGCTTATTGCGCTGGGACAAAAAAAGATGTTCAAGCTTACCTTTGCAGCACTTTTACACATGGTAATTTATGTGTCGTTTGTCATCACACAAATAGAATTAATAGAAATTTTTATTGATGGTTTGGTGGGTTCTCACCGTATTTTATACCATGCGTTTGAGAACATACCGTTCTTACATACTTTGTACGTAGTGGTTATTAATTTTATCGAAGTGCTTTCTTTGCTCACTTTCTTTGTGACCATTTTATTCATTTTAAGAAGAACCACATTCAAAGTAGAGCGATTCCAGAAACCGGAATTGAAAGGCTGGCCATGGAGAGATGCTTTGACCATTTTAGCTTTTGAGTTAATCCTGATTTCATTTATCTTTTTAATGAACGGTGCAGACAGTGCATTACACATAAAAGAACATGGCGAAGGTTACGGATTTATCTTAAGCGGATTTTTCGGCAGCATGCTCACCGGATTACCCAATTTATCCTTGGAATTGCTGGAAAAACTGGGCTGGTGGGGTCACTTATGTATGGTGATGACATTCCTAGTGTATCTGCCATACTCCAAGCATTTACATATTATGCTGGCTTTCCCGAATACTTTTTTCTCTAGACCGGAAGCGAAAGGTGAAATCCACAACATGCCGGCTATTCAGCATGAAGTACAATCGATGCTGGATCCAAGCTTTGTGGTGCCTGCAACGGATGGTGAAATTAAATTCGGTGCAAAGGATGTGTACGATTTATCCTGGAAAAGTTTGTTAGACGCTTACACTTGTACGGAATGCGGCCGTTGTACTGCAGCTTGTCCGGCAAACCAAACCGGCAAAAAATTATCTCCGCGAAAAATTATGATGGACACACGTGACAGAATGGAAGACATTTCAAAAGGCAAAAAAGAACACGGTCCTGATTTTGCAGATAATAAATCCTTATTAGGAGATTACATTACCGGCGAAGAATTAAGAGCGTGTACAACCTGTAATGCTTGTGTGGAAGAATGTCCGGTAAATATTTCTCCATTGAGTATCATCATAGAATTACGCAGAAACTTAATTATGGAAGCTTCTGATTCTCCGACAGAATGGAATAATATTTTTGCGAATCTGGAGAACAATCAGGCGCCATGGCAGTTTTCACCAAGCGACCGTTTAAACTGGACAGAAGAATTAAATTAATGTAATAATATAGCAATGTAATAATGGGAAAAAATAAAATCAACCAACTTTCATTATCACATCATTTCATCATCAATCAAATTAAAACCATGCAATATAAAGTACCTGTAATGTCAGATTTAGTTGCCGAAGGCAAAACACCTGACGTCATCTTTTGGGTAGGTTGTGCCGGCAGTTTCGACCAGAGAGCACAACGAGTTACTATCGCTTTTACTAAAATCCTGAATCAGCTGAACATCAACTTCGCCGTGCTGGGTACGGAAGAAGCTTGTACCGGTGATCCGGCAAGACGTGCCGGCAATGAATTTGTCTTCCAGATGCTGGCACAGCAAAACATTGCCACCATGAATACCTATGGTGTCAAAAAAATCATTACTACCTGTCCGCATTGTTTCAATACCATCAAGAATGAATATCCTGCGCTGGGCGGCAACTATGAAGTGTTGCACCACTCCACCTATTTACAGGGATTAATTAACGACGGAAAACTGAAAGTGGAAGGCGGTGCTTTCAAAGGAAAACGTATCACCTATCACGATTCCTGCTATTTAGGAAGAGCCAATGAAATTTATGAAGCTCCGCGCTCGGTTATCGAAGCACTGGACGCAGATTTAATTGAAATCAATAAATGCAGAACCACCGGACTTTGTTGTGGTGCCGGCGGCGGACAAATGTTTAAAGAAGATGAGCCGGGCAACAAACGTATTAACGTAGAACGTACCGAACAACTGATAGAAGTATATCCGGATGTGATTGCGGTGGCTTGTCCGTTCTGCAATACCATGATTACCGACGGTGTGAAAGGAGAAAATAAGCAAGACGATGTTAAAGTTTTAGACATCGCGGAACTTGTTGCGCAGGCTAACAGTTATTAATTAACGATGTACGATTAATAATTGACAATTATTTCCGTAAAATAACTATCAAAACTAATCGTTAATCGTACATTGTAAATCGTTCATCATCATGCTAACACCATACCATATATTACCCGATAATGCCAGAGTCTGGATTTACCAGGCAAACAGAAGTTTCACACAGGAAGAAGTGTGGGAAATCAGTGATATTTTAGAGAATTTTGTAGATCGCTGGCAGTCTCACCAAAAAGATGTTGCCGGATACGGTTCACTTTACTATCGTCGCTTTTTGGTATTGATGGCAGACGAAAGCAAATGTGATATTGGCGGATGTTCGATTGACAGTTCTGTAAAGCTCATCCGCGAACTGGAGCAGGCGTACGACCTGAACTTCTTCGACCGTATGAAGGTTTGCTACAAAATAACCAATGACCTTATCGGCAGTTTCCCGTTTGACAAATTAAACGAGATGCTGGAAAGCGGAAAGTTAAAAGATGATACGATTGTCTTCAACAACTTAGTGGCCACCAAAAAAGATTTTGAAACCAACTGGGAAAAGCCGTTCAAAGAATCCCCTTTTGCGAGGTTTGCCGTTTAGTCAACTTTTTTTTATACATTTACATAAATACTTCGCTATGCGAACCAGTACACTCTATCTCTTCATCGCCATAATTCTGATTTCAGGCTGCGCGCGTCCTTATCGCAAAATAAGCATGTCCTCTATTCCTTTTATCAATTACAGAGAAGAAAGCAAAATCAGCTATGCTGTTCGTCAGGGTGTTTTGTATAATATGAAGGATTATTTCTTTGCCAGAAGAGAAAATAAGAAAAATGTAAGTCTGGTGGCATTCAAAATTGTCAATAAAACAGATTTACCGCTGAACATAAATGATTTACAATTTACCTGCGGTGCTACCGTTCCAATATCCACCATTCCTGTAATTGATTTTTATAACACTATCAAACAGAAACCGGGTGCCTACTGGGCGTATTCTGCCTTAGGCGTTGTCTATCCAAAACCTACCAATAAAAGTGAATCCAAAACACTGGTGAAAGACGGAAAATTATACATTCCGCTACCTTTTGGCGTATTTGTGGGTGCTGCTAATTTCGGTTTTGCTTATAGTGCCAATAAAAAAATGCTGCAAGATTTCCAGCTACTGGATTTAAGCAACCGGGTGATACAACCCCACGACAGCATACAGGGCATCCTTACTTTTAAAAATGTGGCCAACTGCGGCGATATTTTCGTTACCGTAAAAGAATAATTCTTCTTAAACAGACTAAACAATATGACTGATACCAACGCATCACTGACTAACCGTTTTTTATCGATTGGAAAACTCGAAGGCTATAGTTATCTGGCTTTATTATTCATAGCAATGCCACTGAAATACATGGCTGATATGCCGCTAGCCGTTCGCATCGCCGGCTCCATTCACGGGGCATTGTTCGTGACGTTTATGGTCATTATCCTAATGATGGTACGCAAAAAACTGCTGACAACTGAAAATGCCGTTTATGCCTTTTTGTTGTCTTTAATTCCGTTTGGTACCTTTTTTCTGAGAAAAGTACTGTAACACCTCTTCTTTTCCGTCATTTTGTCATACATTTTCCCTTGGCACATTACTTGTCAATTAGTGTTAAATCTATAAAATAGAAAATTAACAACATGGGAAAAATAATAGGAATCGACTTAGGAACCACCAACTCTTGCGTAGCCGTAATGGAAGGCAGTGAGCCGGTAGTAATTACAACAGATGAAGGACAAAGAACCTTGCCTTCTATCGTAGGATTTTTGGAAAACGGTGAGCGCAAAGTAGGCGCACCTGCAAAACGTCAGGCTATCACCAATCCAACAAACACCGTTTCGTCTATCAAACGTTTTATGGGTAAGCATTTCAGCGAAACCGCTAAGGAACAAAAATACGTTTCTTACAAAGTAGAACAAGGCGACAACGACACTGTACGCGTACGTCTGCATGACAGATTGTACACGCCGCAGGAAATTTCGGCTATTATCTTACAGAAATGTAAAAAAATGGCAGAAGACTATTTAGGTCAGACAGTAACAGAAGCGGTGATTACCGTTCCGGCTTACTTCAATGACTCTGAACGTCAGGCAACTAAAGAAGCGGGTTTAATCGCAGGTTTAGATGTAAAACGTATCATCAACGAACCAACTGCTGCTGCTTTAGCTTACGGCTTAGACAAAGGTGGAAAAGACATGAAAATTGCGGTATACGACTTAGGTGGCGGTACTTTCGACGTTTCTGTCTTAGAATTAGGTGATGGCGTATTTGAAGTAAAATCTACCAATGGTGATGTTCACTTAGGTGGTGACGACTTTGACCAGATGATTATCGACTGGTTAGCTACTGAATTCCAAAACGAAGAAAGAGTGGACTTGCGTAAAGATCCGATGGCCTTACAACGTTTGAAGGAAGCTGCGGAAAAAGCGAAAATCGAATTATCTTCTGCAACAGAAACGGAAATCAACTTACCATATATCACGGCTGCTGACGGCGTTCCAAAACACTTAGTGAAAAAATTATCCCGTGCAAAATTTGACCAGCTGACAGAAAGCTTAGTAGAACGTACTTTAGAACCTTGCAGAAAAGCATTGAAAGATGCAGGCATCTCTCAGGGACAAATCGACGAAGTAATTTTAGTGGGCGGTTCTACCCGTATCCCGAAAATTCAGGAAGTAGTAGAAAAATTCTTCGGCAAAAAACCTTCTAAAGGTGTAAATCCGGATGAAGTGGTAGCCGTAGGTGCTGCTATCCAGGGCGGTGTTTTAACCGGTGACGTGAAAGACGTTTTATTGTTAGACGTAACCCCTTTATCTTTAGGTATCGAAACATACGGTGGTGTATTCACTAAATTAATTGAATCCAACACGACGATTCCTTCTAAGAAATCAGAAGTGTTTTCTACCGCATCCGACAACCAGCCTTCAGTTGAGTTGAATGTATTGCAGGGCGAACGTCCGATGGCGAAAGACAACAAAAGCTTAGGCCGTTTCCACTTAGACAGCATTCCGCCGGCACCGCGTGGTGTTCCGCAAATCGAAGTAATCTTTGATATTGACGCGAATGGTATCTTAAGTGTAACTGCAAAAGACAAAGGCACCGGAAAAGAGCAAAACATCCGTATCACCGCTTCTACAGGTTTATCTAAAGAAGAGATTGAGAAAATGAAAGCGGAAGCGAAAGCAAACGAAGCATCTGACAAAGAAGCGCGTGCGAAAGTGGACAAGCTGAACGAAGCAGACAATTTGATTTTCCAAACGGAAAAACAACTGAAAGAGTTTGGCGATAAAATTCCGGCTGATAAAAAAGCAACGATTGAAGCGGCAGCGGCTAAATTAAAAGAAGCGCATACAGCACAGGATATTCCTGCAATTGAAGTGGCATTAACGGAATTGAACAACGCTTGGCAAACAGCTTCTCAGGATATGTACAATGCCTCTCAGGGTGGCGCACAACAAGAAGGTGCTGCTGACCAGAATGCAAACAACAACACTGAAGATGTACAAGACGCAGAAGTAGTGGAAGAAGTGAAATAAACAAGAGTAGTAAGTGGTAAGTAATAAGTTGTAAGACTTTTATGAATCACAGAAAATAGAAAGCCATCGGGAAACCGGTGGCTTTTTTGTTTGTACGTATTTGGTTGGATAATATTTAGAAAGTATATTTGAGATAAGGATGAAAAAATCATACTTATAAGTAAGTTATAGCCAATGTTAAGACGACCACGCAGCGATAACAAATCAATAGACGATATGTCTAAGCATCTTATCATAATACTTGTTTCCTCCTTGACAATTTTCTCTTGCAACGACAGCAAGAAAAATGCTTCTAAAATTGGCAAACAGCAACAACAACTCAAATGGGACAAAATAACTCTCAGGACAGACTTTCAATCAATAGAAATCTATGCAGATAGAGATACTATAATCAGCAATACTTGGGGGCTTAAAGACAGTTTAGTAAAATCTGATGAAGTTTGGCACATACCGACCAACAAAAAGCAAGAAAGAATATACTTAGAACCTTCAAGTAAAGACACTATTTATTACTTGGTTATGGATATGATAACTAAACCAGTATTTACCGACCAATCGGCGACATGTTATGCAGGAAATATTAAAATTTGTATTCAGTCAGATAACACTGAACTTTGTTGTAGATATTCTTCAGTTGGTGACTGGACAACTATATCAGGAAACACAAAAAAATTATTTGCAATTTTAAATGGCAAGACAAAAATAAGTATACAATGAAACAAAATAGGCAAGAAAACACTGGCTATAACAGCACATTTGTAAAACGTTAGCGAAATTTAAATAAAAAAACAACTCACATCGATATGGAAAATGAAATTTCAACTTTTAATGTAATTCATTGGGAATGCGATTTAAGCCATCTTAAAAAATCCGTTCCTTTTGATGTTCAGATAGGTGTAACTGGTGGATGGCTTAATAAAATTGCAGTTTTGCAGATTAGATGGAGAGTAATGTGTAATGTCGAAAATACAACTGCATTACACTTTGTGGCTGAAAATAATTACACCATTCCTAATCTTGATTTATTTTTCGAATCTAATATGAAAGCTTTATTATTTGAATCCATTGAAAAAGTAAATCATGAACTTGGAATTCGAACCAAAGAAACAGGAAAAGTATTTTTTGAAGGCAATTTTACAGAAAATATGATTTCAAGATATTACAAAGAATTTTTGCAAGCTATTAAAATTCGTTAAGACTTATTATCATAACACTATCCATCTCATTTTGCAATAAACTATAAAATTTACAACTCGCTCCTACTGAGCCAATTTGGTGATTTTCATTTTTTCTATAAATAGGTTGTTCTTCCATGAAGAGTAATTTCACTAATTCTCTGATTATCAATACTATCATTTTAAAAATGAAATTTTTATTGTTAAAAATTATTTTTTTATTGTTTTTCAATAAATATTTACTGATATTTGCATTGTCAATAAAATAATAGATTATGAAAAAGAATTATGATTTTATATTAAAAGCGCTGGAAGTAATATCCTGGATGGTTTTTATTGGTCTTTGTATCGACTCAGGTGCTTATCTCTTCCGGTTTATTTTCTCCTTTATTAAACCTCACTATTATAAAGATATAATCCTTGCTGAAATGCAGGAAAAGCAATCGGGTCATTATATCGGAATCATGAGTTTTATTATTGCTCTGTCTCTGCTGAAGACTTATTTATTTTACCTGGTTATAAAAATCTTCCTGAAATTAAACTTGGTAAAACCATTCGATGCGGAGATTGCCAAACTGATCCAAAAAATAAGTTATGAGACGTTTTCTATTGCCATTGTAAGCTTCATCGCACATCATTATACCAAAACACTTATACAGTCCGGTTATGATGTTAGTCATCTGGAAAAACACTGGAATGATGTACCGGCTTTTTTGATGATGGCCGCCATTATTTATATCATTGCGCAGATATTCCACAAAGGTATTGAACTGCAATCTGAAAACGAATTAACCATTTAAGCTATGCCAATAATTGTAAACCTGGATGTGATGATGGCAAAACGCAAAATGTCATTAAATGAGTTATCCGAAAAAGTGGATTTGACCTTGTCCAACCTTTCCATTTTGAAAACAGGAAAAGCAAAAGCAATTCGCTTCAGTACTCTGGAGGCTATTTGTAATGCCTTAAACTGTCAGCCCGGCGACATTCTGGAATATCAGCAGGCTGATACTTTACCTACTGAAAAATTGTGACGTATTTGTCTGGAATGATACCGCTTTACCTCAGCAAGGTAAACGTTCCTTTGTATACTTTCACTTCGCCATCCGGCATTTTGGCCGTGAAGAAATAGACATAACTATCTTGCTGTGCAGGCTGGCCTTTAAAGGTACCGTCCCAGCCTTTTGTGGCATCTCTTGGTACAAAATTCTCCGATTCAAATACTTTCTCTCCCCAGCGGTTGAAGATAACAAAATCTATCACCAACATTCCTTTTACATCAGATATTGGTACGTAAATATCATTGATTGTGTCCCCGTTCGGAGAGAATGCTGTCGGAATATAAACATCGTAAAAACAATCTTTATTTACTTTTACCGAATCAGTATTGGTACAATTGGCATTACTTACTTTCACCTGATATACACCGGAAGCATTTACTATAATAGACGATGTGGTATCGCCTGTATTCCATAAGATGGTAGCAAAACTACCATTGCCCACACTTAAAACAATACTGTCGCAAATCGTGGTATCTTTTCCTAAATTGACTAGCGGCAAAGCAAACTGTGTAACGACAATTGTATCTTTTGCGCTTCCGCATACGTTTTTGTTTTCTGCAATATACGTTGCAGGCTTTGTAACGTTTATCTGTGGCCCCACTGCATTGGTACTCCAGATAGTCCCTGCATCACCGGTAAATAACTGCAGTGAAAAATCACCGCAAATGGTCGTGTCATTTCCTAAAGAAATAATGGTTGGCTTATCCAGCACATCCACAAAAATAGTATCTGTTACCGTACAGGTTCCATTGGAAACGGTGACATCATATTTACCAAACTGATTGACGGATATTGTTGGAGTTATTGCGCCGGTATTCCATAAATAAGAAATAGATGAACCAGGCACGGTTGCGCGTAAGGTGAGTGAACTGCCGTTACAAATCGCCGTATCTCTGCCTAAATTTACGTTTAATGCGTTTGCAATCGAAATGACAATGGTATCTGCAACGGAGCCGCAGCTATTGGTAATTTTTGCCACGTATGTTCCAGGTACACTTTGGTCTATAGCGACAGAAGCGGCCGTAATAAAAGGAGTACTGTTGAAATTTTTAAACCATTGTGTTTGTGCATTACCTGTGCTTAATGTACGCGAAAAATTACCGCAATAGGTAGAATCTCTTCCTAAATTTGGTTTTGGTTCTTTATCTATTTGAATAACAGTAATGGTATCACTTGCTTTGCAGCCGTTTTTAAATACATCTACCCAATAAATGCCGGGTCGGGTAATAGAGATGGAATTAGTTACGGCTCCGGTACTCCAAACGTAATTATCAAACGTATTACCTGCCCCTAAACTTATACTGCCGCCAACACAAACCGATGTTGAATTGGAACCAAAGTCAAAAGTAACGCCTGAGCTTTGAGTAATGTTTATAGTATCGCTGGCAATACCACAGCCAACGTTTATCGTTGCGTAATATTTTCCCGGTGTGGTAACAACAATGAATGCTGCCGTAGCACCTGTGCTCCATACGGTTGCTGCATTTCCGGTTCTCAGTGTATCTGAAAAAATACCGCAGAAGTTGGTATCTCTGCCTAAATTGAAAGGCTGTTGCGTAGTGGTTTGTTTTATTTCAATGGTATCAAAAACATCTCCGCAGCTATTAGAAACCTTAGCAATAAATTTACCGAACTGCGTTGCCGTATAATTTACTCCTGTTCCTACCTGATTGGCGGTACTTGTAAGATACCAGGTAGTATTTGTATTTCCTGTAGACAGTTGTTCTGAAACAGGGCTACAAACCGTTATATCGATTCCTAAGTTAGGTTTTGGTTCTTTATCAATTTGAATAACAGTGATGGTATCACTGCCTTTGCATCCATTCTTAAATACATCCACCCAGTATTTTCCGGGAGTAGAAATAGAAATAGAATGTGTTGAGGCACCTGTACTCCAAACATAACTATCATAAGCCGTACTGGCATCTAAACTGATACTGCTGCCAACACAAACAGAGGTGGTATTGGAGCCAAAATCAAAATTGATGCCTGGTGCTGGAGTAAATTTAATCGTATCTGTAAACACACCACAAGTAGCATAATACATACCTAGTGAAGATACCGTGATTGAATCTGCTGTAACACCTGTACTCCATACACTTGTAGCATTTCCTGTTTTTAGTACACGTGTAAAAGGCCCGCAATAACTTGTATCATTTCCTAAATTAAAGGCATTGCAAGTATTGCATTTATTAACCACTACTTTTACCGACGTAGTTTTAGTACAAATGCCATCCGTTGCCGTAATATTATAGGTTAAACTGTCTTTGGTGGCACCACTGTAATTCAATGTCTGATTGATGGTATTTCCTGTTCCTGCACTTGCTCCGGTAATCCCTGCACCACCACTTACCGTCCAGCTAAAAGAAGCATTTGGATCCGTGCTTGAAATATTGATGGCTGCATTACCACCACTGCAAAAAGATAAATTATTGACGTTGGTGGCAACATCCAGACAAATCAATTTAAACTGAATTGTATTTGAAACAGGTTGCGAACCGTTCGGATGTGTAATGGCTTTTATATAGTGATATCCTGTATTACAAAAATTTGTTACCGGGTTTGCACTGCCGTCATTTGGAATAGGGAATTTTATAATAGTTGCTCCCGAAATTGAATCAAAACGTAATCCATTGCACTTATCCGATGCATTGTTTCTAATGCCACCATTCGTTAAAGACGAAGTGTCTGTATTGGGCAAGTGTATTGCGTAATTACCATCGCCTACATTTGGATTAGTGTTATCAAAAATTGGCAATGAACAAGGTGCGTAAGTAAGGGCATCTCTACAGCTACCGTATTGAATTGAAGTAGTTCTATAAACATTAGGGCAACTGGCAGCCGGAGGTTGAACAGCATTTAAAAAACTAGCAGTTCCTGATGGGTTAGAATTGAGTAAGATGTATATGGGTTGCCCGCTACTGCAGTAGCTGCTAAAATTATATGGGAAAACAGGGTTTGTAGGATGGCTTAAGGTAAAGATAATTACGATTGCATTTGCAGGTATGAAACTTGACTGATCTGCAGCTATTAAAGTAGAGCCTGTACACGAACCATTTCTCAACAAGGTCATCATAGCGGCAGGTGGTGTTACAAATGTAAACGATCCTGGAGTTGTATTAATATTCGTATTTGGTAATCTTACAATTAAATTATTCACTTGAATGCCTGAATTACCTGATGTAATAACAACATACTCATTATTTGCTTCTACATAAGGTGCAGTATTACAAGCATCAAAAAAGATTCCTAAAATTTCAGGACAAGTTGTAGTAACCTGTCCGCCTCCACCGGATGTGTTAGCCCCTACATTAATAAATGCTATACTATCACCCTGACCGGCATATGGATTAAAAGCAGGATTGGTAGATTGATAAAAAACAACATTGGAGTTTGGCGGAATATTGGTATAATTGACAGAAAACTTCATGGTATCTCTTCCTGTTCCGCAGAAAACATCCGGAGAGAGACTTGTCAACTGTAATGACTGTGAAAATGCAGTAAAAACAGACAACAGAATTATTAATATCAATAAAAATTTATTCTTCATATAATTGCTTGCGATACGCAAATTTAACGCTAAAATGAGTGCGCAAAGACTAAGTATTCTTTACTATTTTAACAAGGTAACATTGCCTTTTAATGTTTTTTTACTGCCATTGTTGAACCTTGCCACCACTTCATAGCCATATGCCTCAAACTGGGCAGGTTCGCCTTTAAACGTGCCATCCCAGCCTTTTGTGATATCATCCGGCAATATGTTAGTTGCTTCAAATACTTTATTGCCCCAGCGGTTGTAAATTAAAAATTTCTCAATAGTAGTATTTTGCGGATTCCCTCTCACATAGAACACATCATTCGTACCATCTCCGTTGGGTGTAAATGCATTCGGTATCCATAAATCATTGGCACAATTCGATGAAATAATTATTGCATCAGAACCGGAACAGCCATTTCCATCTGTAACGGTTACGGAATAAGTTCCTGCAGTTGTAACAGTGATAGAACTGCTTTGTGCGCCTGTACTCCAGACATACGTACGCAATTCAGAAGGTGCGCTCAGTAGTAGTTCTCCTTCACAGAAGGCTGTATCATTTCCGAGATTTACTTCAGGTAAATCGTTTTTATCAATAACAATGGTATCGGAAACACTTCCGCAATCATTACTGATGGTAGCTATGTAAGTTCCTGCTTGTGTAACGGTAATCTGTGCTGCTGTAATATCTGTACTCCATTGCGTTTGCTGATTTCCTGTAGATAAAACTTTGGAGAAATCTCCGCAGAAAGAAGTGTCATTACCCAAACTAAATGCTGTGGGAGGATTTAGTTGGGATACCTGAAGAGATGCTGAGTTGGAACAACCATTTTTGTATACCGTCACCGAATAGGTTTGTGCCTGTGAAACAGAAATAGTCCCGCTTGTTTCATTCGTATTCCATCTTACTGAGTCAGCATCAGAATTGGCAGTTAACCTTGTTTGAGACTGAGCACAAAAAGTTGAATTACCTGAAATTGAAACCTGAGGAATTGAATTCACAAGTACCTGAACAGAGTCTGAACCGGTACAATTATTTTGACCAGTAACATTAACTACGTATTTACCGCCGGTTCTAACTTTTATTGTTTGAGAAGCGGCACCCGTATTCCATGAGTATGAACTAAAGCCGCTACCTGCATCCAGTGTTATGGAATCACCCTGACAGAATGGAACGTTTCCTGTGATTGTAGGATTGCAAGTAGTTATACAATTATTCACCACCACTTTTATCGTTTGTGTTTTAGTACAACCTGCATCATTGGAGATGGCTGTGTAGGTAACACTATCTTTAGTATTGCCGTTAAACGTTAGTACTTGATTGATGCTGTTTCCTGTACCTGCAGACGCTCCGGTAATTCCCGCGCCACCGGAAACTGTCCAGCTTAAAGTGGCATTTGGATCTGTACTGGAAATATTTACGATAGCCGACTCACCGCTGCAAATAGTTGTTGTTGTTGAGATGGCTGATACATCATTACAAACTAATTTGTAAGCAATAGTATTGGAAACAGGTTGTGTTCCTGCAGGATTGGTAATCGCCTTAATATAATGGAAACCATCGTTACAGAAATTTGGAGAAATTCTGAATTTAAGGATGGTATCTGCTGAGAAATCTAATTGTGTGTAGTCAATACCTCCACAAGAATCTATTGTATTTTTTCTGATACCATTATTGGCAACACTTGCTGTATCTATTCCTTGCTGACGAATAGCGTATGTTCCATTTTTATCAAAAATATCACATAAATCATAGGTGAAATTATCGCGACAATTTAGTCTTTTATCTGTAACTATAGTACTTCTATAGCGTGACGGCGCATCGCATCTTGAATCATTTGTAAATGCACCAATGGTTCTTTTGCAAGCACTTTGCACTACATAAATCGGATATCCCAAATTACATAATCCGTTCACACTATAGTTTGCTGTCACGGAGTCGCTGGTAAATAATAAGATGATGGCATTAGGCGGAATAGAGTCGGAAGGCGATGCAGGAATAACGTTAGATGCATTGCATGAACCGGCACGCAACCCTGCAATCAGAGATGGTGTTGGTGTCTTATAGCCACATGGATTAGTTCCCGTATTTATATCTGCATTAGTGGCACCACCATTATTCTGCGAGGAAAAATCAATGGCGAGATTACTGATCTTTAATACCGCTTCCGGAAGTCAGGATGATGTATTCATTCTTACCTTCCAGGCCACTTGCGCCGCAGGCATCAATAAAAATACCTAATGTTTTCACACAAGAACTAAAATTCACTGTATCTCTGGGAATAGCATTTCCCGGTATATAGCCAATGCTGTCACCTTGTCCAAGGTATGGATTAAATGTGCTGTCGATACCTTGGTAAATAACGACATTGGTATTGGCCGGAATTCCCGAAGCTGTAACGGAATACCGGACGGTATCATTTCCACTGGAACAAACAACCGTAGGTGTTAGCAAATTCAGATTAATTACTGGTTCTGCGGATACCTTAACCACAGATAAAATAACTGCAAATATAGACAAGACAAGCAGGTACGAAAATTTCCTCATAAGACATTTTTAAAGCTTAGAAAGATACAGAGATTTTGCGAGAAAATTGAGCCTGTGGAAACAAATAGCAAGATGTTGATTATTGGCAATTTACATATAAAAAGGTCGAAAAGGTTAATTCTTTTCGACCTTTTATTTAGTTTCCTTTATAATCAGGATAGTTTGACAGATCCTTCACTTAGTTCAGGATAGTTCGACTATGCATTTTCTAAAGAAAATGCAGTCTCACTACATCATACCGCCCATACCGCCAGGCATTCCTCCACCGCCCATAGCCGGTGCTTCTTTGCTAGGTTTTTCTACAATTGCTGCTTCTGTAGTTAAAATCATAGAAGCGATAGACGCTGCATTTTCCAATGCCACACGTGTTACTTTTGTAGGGTCGATAACGCCTGCTTTGTACAAGTTCTCGTACACTTCTGTTTTTGCGTTGTATCCGTAGTCTTTTTTACCGTTTTTCACGTTAAATACCACGATAGAACCTTCTACACCTGCATTTTCAGAAATCTGACGTAATGGTGCTTCGATAGCTACTTTGATGATTTCAATACCGGTTTGTTCGTCTTCATTAGCGCCTTTCAG
The DNA here is from genome assembly GCA_016721245.1 of Sphingobacteriales bacterium. Classification (GTDB taxonomy): domain Bacteria; phylum Bacteroidota; class Bacteroidia; order Chitinophagales; family JADIYW01; genus JADJSS01. The sequence goes on along the minus strand of JADKIQ010000002.1, from coordinate 420,491 downwards.
CTTATCTAAAGCATTGCTTGCTCTTATTAATGCTACACCACCGCCCGGCACGATGCCTTCTTCTACCGCTGCACGTGTTGCATGCAATGCATCATCCACACGGTCTTTTTTCTCTTTCATTTCCACTTCAGATGGTGCTCCTACGTATAACACAGCTACACCACCGGATAATTTAGCTAAACGCTCCTGTAATTTCTCTTTATCATAATCAGATGTGGTATTTTCGATTTGAGCTTTGATTTGATTTACTCTGGCAGTGATATCTGCTTTTTTACCAACTCCATTAATGATCGTTGTATTGTCTTTGTCAATCACAATTTTTTCTGCTGTTCCTAGCTGTGCTAATTGAGTGTCTTCTAATTTCATTCCTACTTCATCAGAAACCACTTCACCACCTGTTAAGATTGCGATGTCTTGCAACATTGCTTTTCTTCTGTCACCAAAACCCGGAGCTTTTACTGCTGCAATTTTTAATGAACCACGTAAACGGTTAACCACCAAAGTAGCTAATGCTTCGCTTTCCACATCTTCTGCAATAATCACCAAACCTCTTCCTGTTTGAACTACTTTTTCCAGAATTGGAAGTAAATCTTTCATAGAAGAAACTTTCTTATCATAGATTAAGATGAAAGGTTTATCCATTTCCACTTCCATGCTTTCGGCATTCGTTACAAAATACGGAGAAATATATCCTCTGTCAAATTGCATACCTTCTACCACATCTACATATGTTTCTGTACCTTTTGCTTCTTCAACGGTGATAACGCCTTCAGTACCTACTTTTTCCATAGCATCTGCAATGAATTTTCCGATTTCTTCGTCGTTGTTTGCGGAGATAGTACCTACCTGTTTGATTTTAGAGAAATCTTTTCCTACTTTCTCTGAAATATTTTTCAATTCCGCTACTACTGCGTGTACTGCTTTATCGATACCACGTTTCAAATCCATTGGGTTAGCACCCGCTGTAATTGACTTTAAGCCCGGTCCGATGATAGCTTGTGCCAAAACCGTTGCAGTTGTTGTTCCGTCTCCGGCTACATCGTTTGTTTTAGATGCCACATCTTTTACTAACTGTGCGCCCATGTTTTCAAACGGATCTTCCAGTTCTATTTCTTTTGCTACGGTTACACCATCTTTAGTGATATGTGGTGCACCAAATTTTTTCTCAATAATTACATTTCTGCCTTTAGGTCCTAATGTAACTTTTACGGCGTTTGCTAATGCATCTACGCCTGCTTTTAATTTATCTCTTGATTCTGTGCTGTAACTTATTTGTTTCGCGCTCATTTTTATAAATGTTTAATGTTGAATGATTAAAGTTGAATGACTTGTTTATTTTTAATATTAAGTCTTGATTCTTGGCTCATGATTCCTGATTCTATTACACAATTGCCAAAATGTCAGACTCTCTCATGATTAAGTAATCTGTTCCGTCGATATTGATTTCTGTTCCGCTGTATTTACCATATAATACGGTATCTCCGATTTTAACCGTAGTTGGTTCATCTTTTTTGCCGGGACCTACCGCTACCACTTCACCTTTTTGTGGTTTTTCTTTTGCTGAATCCGGAATGATAATGCCTGATTTTGTTTTTGTTTCCGCTTCGGCAGCCTTCACTACTACTCTGTCTGCCAATGGTTGGATGTTAACTTTACTCTTTGCCATAATTATATTGAATTTGTTAGTTAATGAATTGTGCGCAAAAGTAGTCTAATTTCATGCCATTCCAAAAAAAACGTCAAAATGGCAATACTGCGGAAAATTTTACAGATTAATTGATTAATTTGTCTTCAAATAAATACCTATGAAACTGCTGAAACTTCATTTATTCTTTGTATTTGCCGGGCTAATTGCCGTTTCCTGTGTAAATTCTGACAACAAGGCTTTGCTCGTTGGCGACTGGAAAGGAGCTGAATGGCTGGCAGAAGGAAAACCATCCGGTAACGATGCCTCTAAAGTGCAGTTTAGCTTTGCCGGCGACGGTGGCTATAGCTCCGATTTTGGCGGGGCAAAAGAAAAAGGCACGTATATTCTTCGCAATGATAAATTGTACACCACTCCGGATGGACAACTAGAAATAATGGTGGAAGTTGCCAAACTAACGAAAGACAGTCTGGTGTTTAATATGAACCGCAGCGGTCAGGCGGAGACGCTGACCTTGGTGAAGCAATAGAACACAGATTTTGATGATTTGAGAATGATTTGTGCGATTTAAGAAGATAATATTGATGTATTTAAGGTTTACGACAAAAAATATAGATGAAGAGACAGGACTAGAAAAAGGTATTTTCTCAATACTGAATGAACTTTATGATAGTAATGAATTACATGATTATGAACAAAAAACAATAAAAGAAGTAGTCAGTTGGTTCAATAAAAACCTCCCTGTTCCTGATAAGTTTTCAAAGAAGAAGAATGCAGCTCATGTTGCACCAAGAGGTATCGCTTGGTTTAAAGATTCAGCAACAGAGATGATAGAAAAAATGTATGAATTAAAAAATTATTTAGAAAACCATGAAGTAGAAGTAATTGTTTTGAAAGCCAAAAGAATTGGTTATATAATTTATGAAGATGAATTTCAGGCTATCGCAGAACCCTTTAACAAAGAATTAAAATCTCTATTAAAACAATAAGATTACTCCACCATAATTTTCCCGACAGAAATTTCCTGTGTCTTCTCATTCGTAAGCTGAACGAGATATACCCCTTTGGTTAGGCCGGTGGATTGTGTAGAAACAGGCTTTCCGTCAAAGAGTGCATGATAGACTTCCCTGCCTGCAATATCCGTTATAGAAATTTGCTGTCCGATATATTGCTGTACACCCTCAAAATAAATATCGTTTATCGTTGGATTTGGATAAGCTTTCAAATCTTTAACCGCTGTATTATTTTTTATTCCAGTTGTGATATTAGGACACCCTAACTGATACGCAAAAAAGTTTTTCATGTACCAAACGGTGCTGTCAAAATACGGTTGTGTTACCTGTCCGAATAAATCGGTAGAATAGGAAGTATGGCCCCAATCCGGAATAATATAAAATGGATTGTAAATGCCAAGTTGCTGTGCTTTAGTATGTAAGATATTGCTGCCATCCACATACATCAATGTTGGAATACTGTAAGGTTGCCCTCTGTTAAATGGCACTTCCGGATCCCACCAGTTATGAACACTCAAAAAGTTTGTATGTTCATTATCTAAAAAACTTTTATCGCCCAATGCACCGTTTATATTGACTACTCCGAATATTTTTTTTCCAAAATCAATAAAATCATATCTTCCAAATACTCCACCAATTCCTTCGAGTGAGTTTTTCCATTGAGCGTCTAAAATATCTAATGAATCTAAATAAACGGCATGCAGCACATTAAATGCACCTGCACTTGCACCGCATAGAAATATTTTGCTGGTATCTATTTTAAAAGGATTGGCACTATCTCTCACAGAATTGAAAAAATAACGAACTAATTCTTTCGTGTCTTGTACTCCTCTGCCTACTGCCTTAATCATTAAATCCTGAAATAATAAAGATAGCGGCGATGGCTCTAAACGATAGGTTGCCGATGAAACAACGTATCCTCTCTTGGCAAACTCCTCGCCCATGGCTATCTGACTTTCATAATCTTTGGTGCCGGTCCAGTAGGCGCCTCCATGTTCAAAGATGACCAATGGACGTAAAGCGGCGGTATCATTCTTTGGTTCAAAGACATCCATCATAACATTCTGCATAGCACCCGCCGCATTTCTGGCATTGGTGTATGCAATATCTTTTGTCCGGATGGTTTGAGAGAAAACTTTGTTGATATAACGACCGCCTTCGCATTGTGCATTTACAGTGCTGACGGATAGTGCGGCAAAAAGAATCAGTATGGCTTTTTTCACCAAAGAAAGATAATAAAAAATATTTAATATTTACCTGCCGCCGTCAGAATTTTGTTTGATAAACTGAATGTCGTCTAATGCAGGCGGGTAAACTTGTTTGCGGAAAGAACTGCTTTTGTCTTTTGCGTAACCCGCATACATTCTCTTAATACTTACGGCCAAATCGTAGTCGCTGGTTTGCTGCAGATAAACATACGGCATATTCAGGTAGGTAATAAATCGATCGTATTCATCTTCATCAAGATCTATTATATTATAGTTATTATATAGCCTGAATAAATCTTTCAGCACAATCCGTTTGGCTTCTTCTGTTTCGAGTTGTGAAGCTATTCGCTTTTCTTTTTCATGTTTGCTCAGCAATTCGTATAAGTAAGATAATGGATTAGTTAAGGGTCTTGCGTCGGGGTTTATATCCGTGTTTTTTATATAGAGCTTATTTATCTCCTGCCGGATTTGCTGATGGGTACGAATAGCGCTGATTTGCACTTCCGTTAACTCTAATGGTGTGCGTTGTAAAATGATGACAACCGTATATTCATTTTTATTGGTTGAATCTTTAAACGTAAGTTTGGTAGGCACATGCCCTTTCTTTAAAATGAGTAAAGAATCCGACTTCAGCATCTTGGCAGTGAAAAAACCTTCTTTATTCGTAGAAAAACCTAATTGTAAACGGCGAAATGCCACATCTGCAAACGGAACGGGATTATTGTTCTCATCAATCACTTTTGCTTTTACCAAAATCTCGTTTTGCTGTGCAAGCAGCAGGTTGGACAAAACGATAAGTACTATTGACAGAATATTGCGCACGTCCAAAATTACTATTATTCAAAAATAATACGATGCAAAACATGTTAATTTATGTTGTTGTACACATTAAAGTAAGTGTTTGTATTTTATTAATGTTTTACTAATTTTATACCCGATGGCAAATAAATACGCTTCTTATTCTGATGATGCACTGGTTAAACTCTATCAAAAAGAGTTGAACGCCGTGTATGTTGGTGAATTATATAAACGCTATTCATTACTGGTGTATGGTTTGTGCTATAAATACTTAAAGCACGAAGAAAATGCACAGGATGCGGTCACCGAAATATTTGAGATAATTTTGGAAAAATTAAAATCTCACGAGGTTAGTTATTTCAAATCCTGGTTGTTTATTGTCAGTAAAAACCATTTAATGCGTTCAAAGGCAAAAAATAATGCATTGGAAACCATAGACATAGAAAATATTTCGGAAAAATTTATGGAAAATGAGGAAGATTTGTCTCTCAATATACGAGAACACGAAAGTGCTCTCTTACAACAAGCGATAAGTAACTTAAACGAAGAGCAACGTACGTGCATTGAATTGTTTTATTACCAGCAGAAACCTTACCAAGAAGTTGCTTCCATGACCGGCTACGATCTGAATAAAGTAAAAAGTGCTATTCAGAATGGAAAACGAAATTTGAAATTATTTATGGAAGAAAAAAAACAACAGCATGGATAACGAACTTATCAAAAAATATCTGGCAAACGAACTCTCTCCGGAAGAAAGAAATGCCTTTGAACAGGAAATGGAAAATGATCCGTTTCTGAAAGAAGGAATGGAAGGTTTGGAAGAATGGTATACCCATGGTACCTTGGGTGCATTAGAAACAGACTTGCATAAAAAGATTGACGCAAAAGTGAACGAACCAAAGAAAGGGAAAGTAATTCCATTACATTTTTTTAGATATGCCGCCGCTGCATGTATTATTGGTATTCTGGCATTGCTTAGCTGGCGGCTTTTGATTACTCCTAATCGAATTGATGAACAAGCCATATACGCGTCTTATTTTAAACCATTGACCAATCCTGATGCGACCGTTCGCGGTGAAAATGGTGCATCCGACGAATCACTGGCCATACAGGCTTATGAAAAAGAAGATTATTTTGAAGCGGTAAAGTATTATGAGAAATTAGTTGCCAACAATCCGGATAATGTAAAAAATAATCTGTTTCTCGGTATCTCATTTTTAGCCACCAATCAGCCTAAAAAAGCGATTGATGTATTGAGTAGAATCACGACGTCCGAAGAATTCCATTTTGACATCCAATGGTATCTAGGACTGTCGTACATAAAAAATAAGGATATTCCGCAGGCTCAAACCACTCTAACTAATTTAACAAAAGAAGAAAATTATTACCAGAAAGAAGCACAGGAAATACTGGATAAATTAGATGGAAAAGTAGCCCTGAAAGATTAAACACTTAGTAAAGTAATTAATACATTTATTGCTAAACCTAATACCATTATCATACTAAATACACTGGTAAATATCACGAATTTAAAAGCTGTCTTTGACTTACTCTGTCTGTAAACATTCAACATTGATAAAAACAGATACAACAAAGGTAAAAACACATATAGCCGGTATCCTGTATTGTGTAAAAACGGAATCAGTCTGATCAGAAAAAAAATAGTTCCGAATAAAAAGAAAAAATTATAAAACTGAATAGAAAAGATAAGATGTTCTATATAATTTCTTTTCCGGTATAACATCTTTAACAGCAGCGCAAAAATCGGCAATAAAATAAATAATACTTTCGGGAAATTATGAAAGAAATTATGAATCATTTCATTAAAAAAAATCCCCCTCTCCTTTCCCGTTATTTTTTCTTTAAAAATAAATCCTTTAATTTTTATCTGATGCAGCAACCAGCCATCTTGTTGCTGAGGGCTTAGCACTTTCTGGAGAGAATCATACTGATGCACGGAACCATATTTTTCTTTGCCGAAACTGATGTCTTCATTATCGAATTTAACAAGGGTATCACTCAACTCTGTCCAGGACATATTCCGGGATTTACCGCTTGAATCATCTTTTACTGTAAAATTCAGGATACTAGTATTCCCTTCTGATGTTTTAGTAAAATCAGCAAGGCTGAAGGTCAGAAAGAAAAATACAAAACTCAGGAAAACATACATCCTTACAGGCGGTAAATACCTTGCCCGTTTACCTTTAAAATATTCATTCACTAAAAAACCCGGTTTAAACAAGAGAGGAATAGCTGTTGCAAAAACCTGTGAATCAAAATGCACAAAATCTCCGATAAAATGTGACATCATGTGTAGAAAAGAATCATTATGCGTATCCAGTTTCTTTTGTCCGCAATAATGACAGTAATCACCCTTCAGGGTCGTTTTGCAGTTTAAACAATAATCTTCTTGTTCTACAAATTTTGACATGACACTAATGTAATGTTTTAATTTATAGTTATAAAATATCTATCGCATTTACTATTTTTATTTATGTTAACAATCAACTTACACCCATTTCCTGTTTTATCTACCGAAAGATTATTGTTGAGAGAAATTACAGAAAGTGATGCGGATGATTTATTCCGGCTGCAAGGAAACGCGGAGGTAATGAAGCATATCGCATTGCCATTAAATGCAGTAGAAGAATCCGTTTTAAAAATAAAATTCTATCAGGATTTACTGGCAAAACAAGAAGTAATTAACTGGGCAATTACCATAAAACCAAATAACACACTAATTGGTGTTATTTTACTGAAAGCTATCGACTGCAAAAACCACCGCTCGGAAGTGGGTTATATGGTGCATCCTGATTTCTGGCGCAAAGGCATTGCTCAGGAAGCTTTGGAATGCATTCTTGATTATGCCTTCAACACCTTAAACTTTCACAGCCTGGAAGCTATCATCGATCCTTACAATACAGCATCCGAGAAAATTCTGGAAAAGAACGGTTTTGTGAAAGAAGCTCATTTCAAAGAAAATTACTTTTTAGACGGGCAGTTTTTAGATTCGGGTGTTTATTCCTTGTTAAAATCAAATTATAAAGCGCCGTAAATTCTATTTAACTTTGTACTATGAAATTTGACGATTACCATATCAATGAGGATATTAAGTACAACTTAGAAAAATTAGGTTTTAAAAAACCAACTGATATTCAGTACAAATCAATTCCACCAATATTGCGTGGCGAAGATGTATTGGCGATTGCGCAAACCGGTACCGGAAAAACCGCTGCGTTTGCTATTCCTATAATCCATTTAATTCACGAAAAAAAATCATCGAAACGAACAGATTATGTAAAATGTGTGGTGCTGGCACCAACACATGAGCTCGCCTTGCAAATTACAGAAGTGTTTGAAAAGATTGCCAATAAAACACGTGTAAAAATTGCCTGTATTTTTGGTGGTGTTGATCAGCAACCGCAAATAGATACATTGTATAAAGGTGTGGATATTGTAATTGCCACGCCAGGAAGAATGTTTGATTTGCAAAGTCAGGGTGTGCTGGATTTATCTAAGATTGATATTTTGGTGTTAGATGAAGCAGATCATATGCTGGATTTAGGTTTTATTCGCGACATACAAGACATGATTCATTTTTTACCTAAAATCAGGCAAACTTTATTTTTCTCTGCAACGATTAATGAAAACATAAAAAAACTGGCATATTCTTTAGTGAAAAATGCCATTAGAATTCAGATTTCGCCAAAAGATCCGGTTTCAAGGAACATACAACATGCAGTTGTTTTTATTGAAAGCGATGATAAACGTTTTTTCTTAGAACGCATTATCAACGAACATCCGGAAAGTAAAATCTTAATTTTTGTCAGAACGAAAGTGCGCGCTGAACGAGTTGCAAAAGCAATGGAAAGAGTAGATATTAAAAGCCTGACCATGCACAGCGACAAAGACCACGAAGAACGCACGAAGGTGATGAATGCATTTAAAAAAGGTACTACGAAAATTTTAATTGCTACTGATATTAACGCGCGTGGCATTGACATTCCTAATGTAGATTATGTGGTAAATTATGACTTGCCTGAAGAACCGGAAAACTATGTACATCGCGTTGGAAGAACAGGTCGTGGTGATAAAAAAGGACAAGCGATTTCTTTTTGCAGTTCCGAAGAAAAGCCTGTTTTAAAAGTAATTGAAACGTTTTTGCACAACCCGATTCATGTAATAGAAATTGACAGAGAAGACAGAGCTGCCACTATAGATTTTGCCAAAGATAATGTAGTGAAAGAAGATTTAAACGCATTGCTTCGCGAAGTGGAAGAATTGGAATTGAAGAAGAAAAAGAAAAGGAAGAAGTAATTAAATATGCCTTTCTGCATGATACGAAGAACGCACCATAGGTCCGCTTTCTACATAAGGAATTCCTAACGACAAACCAATTTCTTTAAAGTGCGCAAATTTATCAGGATGTATAAATTCGGCTACTTCAATATGCATTTTTGTAGGTTGTAAATATTGTCCCAGCGTTACCACATCGCAACCATGATTTTTCAAATCAGTTAAGATTTCATACACTTCTTCATCTGTTTCGCCTAAGCCCAACATCACACCGCTTTTGGTGCGTTTGCCATAGTCTTTCGTGCGTTGTATCTGCTCTAAACTTCTTTCGTATTTTGCCTGCGGACGAACCTTTCTGTACAAACGTTTTACGGTTTCCATATTATGCGAAACCACTTCCTGTCCGGCAGAAATCATCACTTCCAGTGCATTCCAGTCCGATTTGGTATCCGGAATCAGGGTTTCAATCGTCGTTGCTGGCGAAAATTCTTTTACATATTTCACCGTATCGTGCCAGATTTGCGCACCTTTATCGGGCAACTCATCTCTGTTGACGGACGTAATCACTGCATGTTTCACCTGCATCAGTTTAATGGCTTCCGCCACGCGTTTCGGCTCTTCGTAATCCACAAACTTCGGACGGCCGGTGGCCACCGCACAGAACGAACAGGAACGGGTGCATACATTGCCTAAAATCATGAAGGTTGCAGTGCCTTCGCCCCAGCACTCGCCCATATTTGGACAATTACCGCTTTCGCAAATGGTATGCAGTTTATACGTATCTACTAAATTTCTGACTTTCTTATAATTTTCCCCGATAGGAATTCTCACTTTCAACCAGGATGGTTTGCGGGGACGAGCTTGTATTTCTGCTTCTGACATTGAATATAATTTAAAAGATTCCTCGCTTTGCTCGTAATGACAATATGGAGCTATTTCTCTTTTCGTTTTCCCATTAAAAAACCAACATATACACTCGGATATAAAAACTTATTGCTTTGTACCATCACCGGTACTTTCTTGTAATAAAAATCAGAGGCCACTCCAACTTCCAGCGTTTTTACAATACTTTCATTTTTACCGAAGTCAAATTCCATTCCTACTTCCAGGTGCAAGCCTGGCAGCGCTTTAATTTCCAGCCTTTGCCAAAACCTGATGCACCTACAATTCTGTCGTAATCAAGAAAACTATTGTCTACTCCTTCAACATAGGTTACATCTACCAAATCATCTTCGGTTGCTGTTGTTAAGGGCTTTGGAATTACTCTCAATGAGTATGGCTTTAGAATAGCTAATGTAAAACCGCCGGCATATTTAAAAAATAACTGAACGCCATGGCGTTTGCCTTTTTCTGCCAGCAAAAACTTTTGTCCTACTCCACTGTAAAACGTAAATAAAGTATTTTGTTTACCATACACAAACGGCTTAAATCCATCTCCGCCAAAGAAACCGCCGCCGCCATATTGCGATTGCTGGCGTGTTTGTTTTGGATGAATAAAATAGGAAAACTGCACCTGAAATAATAAACTGCGTTTGAAACGTTTGCTTTTGGTAAATTCTGCACCCAGACTAAATCCGTTGCTTCGCAAGCGTGCACCTGCAGCCCAGCTGCTTTTGTACAATACAGAATCTCTGTTGAGATTCGAATCTGTTCTTCTCGATTGCGCCTTTGAGTGCGTAAAGGATATCACGCAAAAAAACAAAAATAGTATCCTGAATAAGTTTTTCACTATCATTATGACGCTAAAATGACTAATTTAGTTTAAAAGTAAAAATATTTTTTCAGTATGTACACCTCAAAAATAGAATATTTAGGCGAACTCCGCACCGAAGCTACACATTTGCAAAGTGGCAACCAAATTATAACGGATGCACCAACGGACAATCACGGAAAAGGCGAGGCATTCTCTCCCACCGATTTAGTGGCAACTGCCTTAGGTTCCTGCATGATCAGTATCATGGGAATTAAACTGCTGGGCAGCGGGAAAGACATAAAAGGTGCAACGGCAGACGTGACTAAAGTAATGTATTCAGAACCTCGACGAATCGGAGAAATCCATGTAAAAATAAATGTACCGGATGCTGATTTTTCTGAGAAGGAAAAACAAATCTTGATTAATGCCGCTCATGCTTGTCCGGTGGCAAAAAGTTTACATCCTGATATTAAACAAGTTATTGAGATTATTTTTAGTTGATACATTAAGAAGTTCAACTAAAACTTAAATATCAGGAATTGACCAATTCTTCCTTTAAATCAGCAATAATAATACTGCTGTGGCTTGCATCATAAATGGCTTTTCCTTGCTGAAAAACTATTAATTGCGGAGACTGATGTTCGATGCCTGATTTTGAGGCAATTAAATTAGAAACCGAACGATATTGAATCAAATCAAGATAATAAATCGGAAAATCTAAATCCCAATCGCGCTCTACCCTGTTTTTTGCAACAGAGCTTATGGAGCAACGCGTACTGTGTTTAAAGACAGCAAACAAGGATTCTTTTTCCAGTAAATCTAAAAATTGCTGTTCTGATATAAGTACTTGCCAATTCATGTGTGGTTATACGCTCTTTTTTGCTGTTTGTTCAACTTTTACTTTTGACCATGTTGGGCAACCTGTTTTTCTGGTTGAAGCACAAGAAGATAAAGACAAGATTATAGCTGCGCTGAAAAGTACGAATAGAGTTTTCTTAGTTTGTATCATGTTGTTTACGTTTGAATTACAATGCAAAAGTATATCAAATATTGCATTACTGTACCGCTGTTTCACGTTTATTAACAATTTAACTATGATTATTTCAGGCAAATTATCGTTTTGGTAATACTCAGCTGTGAATAAATAGACCTTTTTACTAGCAAACAGATACATAATTTTAACGAATGCAACATTTTCATTTTATAGCCATTGGCGGCGCGGTGATGCACCAGCTGGCTTCTCACCTAAAAAATCAGGGAAATACCATAACAGGCTCAGATGATGCCATTTATGAACCGGCCAAATCTAATCTGGAAAAATTAGGCCTGATGCCTGAACAAGTTGGCTGGTTTCCTGAAAGAATCACGGCGGAAGTCGATGCCATCATTTTAGGCATGCATGCAAAGACCGATAATCCTGAATTAGTAAAAGCGCAGGAACTGGGATTGAAAATCTATTCCTTTCCGGAATTCGTATACGAACAATGCAAAGACAAGACAAGGATTGCCGTTGCAGGCAGCCATGGAAAAACATCCATCACCTCTATGATCATGCATATGTTGCGTGTAAACCATAAAGATTTTGATTACCTCGTAGGTGCTAAATTAGATGGTTTTGATTTCATGGTAAAAACATCTGAAAATGAGCCACTTATGGTGATTGAAGCAGATGAATACCTTACATCTCCTTTAGACTTACGCAGCAAATTCCTTCATTATCATCCGCATATCGCCATCATTTCAGGTATTGCCTGGGATCATATCAACGTATTTCCGACGTTTGAAGAATATCTGGAAACTTTCCGGAAATTCATCCTGAGCATACAAGCTGACGGATATTTGATTTATAATGCGGAAGATGAAGTATTGGTGGAGATGGTCAGCCAACTTAAACCTTCTCTTCATCTGATTCCCTACTCGCCATTTGCATTTAAAGCGGAAGATGATGAAAGCATCCTTTTATACCATGAGAATAAATACCCTATCAATGTATTCGGCTCTCATAATTTTGCCAATTTAAAATCGGCATTTGAGGTAGGTAAAATTATTGGTTTGACTGAAACACAAATTTTAGAAAGTTTTCAAAGTTTTCAGGGCGCGGCGAAACGACTGGAAAAAATCTATGACGATAAGGAAAACCAGCTGACTATTTTCAGAGATTTTGCCCATGCGCCGAGCAAAGTAAAGGCGACGGTAAAAGCGGTGCGTGAACGCTACGTAAACCGTAAAATAATTGCTGTATTTGAATTACATACTTATAGTTCCTTACAGGAAAATTTTATTGAACATTACGCACATTCACTGGATGCTGCCGATGTTCGTATTTTATTTTTAGACGAAGAAGCCTTGAAAATAAAAAACAAACAGGATCTGGATGAGAACTGGCTAAAGGCACAGTTTGCGGATGATAGTATTTTAGTGTTTAAAGATGCTGCTCAACTGAAAGAAAAAATAACTACAGAAACAACAGACAACTGTGTTATTTTACTGATGAGCTCAGGTAATTTTGCAGGAATGAGTTTGTCAGAATTTGTAGTTGGCAATTATTAAGTTGACAAAGTAAATTCAATAAAAAAACTTTGCAAAAAACTGCATACTAAATACTAATTACTGCATACTTAAAATTAAAACATTAAAAAGCGTTAACACATTAACATTTTAACTAAGTTTCTGTGTACTTTTGTTCCTGTTGATGAAAGATTGCATCGTTATCATACCAACCTACAACGAAAAGGAAAACATTGGCAACATCATTCCTTATACCCTGAATCTATCAGACAGGCTGGAAATTCTAATCATTGAAGATGGCTCCCCTGATGGCACTGCTGATATCGTAAAAGGATTGATGGCACAGTATCCGGGCAGAATACACATTATTGAACGTAGCGGGAAACTTGGATTAGGCACCGCCTACATCACCGGCTTTAAATGGGCACTCGAAAACAACTATCAGTATATCTTTGAAATGGATGCCGACTTTTCACATCCTCCGGAAAAGCTATTAGAACTGCTGGATGCCTGTGAAAACAAAGGCGCGTATATGTCGGTAGGTTCGCGTTATGTAAAAAATGGCGGTGTGGTCAACTGGCCGTTTAACCGTTTGTTTCTGTCCCTATTCGCCTCTAAATATGTTCGCTTGGTGACAGGTATGCGTATAAAAGATACTACTGCAGGTTTTGTGTGTTACAGAAATGAAACACTGAAGAGAATAGATTTTGATAAAATAAAATTTGTCGGCTACGCCTTCCAGATAGAAATGAAATTTGCAGTGTGGTTGTCAGAAGTAAAAGTTATTGAAGTACCTATTATATTCAAAGACAGAGAAGCCGGAACTTCTAAGATGAATGGAAGCATCATTAAAGAAGCCATGCTGGGTGTTTTACAAATGAAATTACAGGCATTTAAGAATAAGCAAATTTTTCCACTTCCCTACCTGCTCACTTTTGTTTAAAAAAAATTTATAAAATCCCAAAAAACCCAAAAATTTTTAAAAAAAAAAACCCCCAAACCCCGGGGTTTTGTCCCTTTTTTTTAAAAAAAAAAAAAAACTTTTTTTAAAATTTTAAAAAATACGGTTTGCCTTCTTTATCAGCAAATTGAATTACGTAAGTGCCTTTAGTAAATTGAGAGAAATCAAACTGTAATGTATTTAATCCTTTTACAACAGCAGTTTGTTTTTCAAACACTTTTTTCCCAATAACGTCAAATACTGACACTTTTGTATCATATAAACCGGTAGATTGAATTTCTACGTTCAATTGTCCGCCTGTTGGATTTGGATAGACGTTAACGAAATTATTACTTACAGCTTCAGTAAGAGGAACATTTATCGTATTACTATAACTGAATGTACCGTCATTATCTATAATTTTCAGACGATAGTAGTTATTACCGATAACAGGATTATTATCAGTAAAGTCATATGTCAATCGTTGATTTGAGTTACCTGCTGCTGATTTTTCACCGATAACTTCCCAATTTCTAGGAGCAATACTTTTCTCGATGACATATTTAGAAGTATTAAGTTCAGATGCAGTAATCCATTGTAATCTGTTCACAGAACCCTGATTCCAACCGGTAAATGAAACTAACTCAACAGGTAAAGCGGCAAATGGATAAAGCGTTGGATGTATATAGAATGTTGAGAAACTATTTACTTCGAAAACAGCTTTATGATTACTTCCATATGAACTGAATGCTGCATCCACATGTGTTCCATTTAAAGAAGCAGGAGCAGTAAAGGAACCATTTTGTCCGCCAGGATATTTAGTCATTGATAAACTGTAATAACCGGAAAACTGATATTCACCGCCGAATGCCGCACTTTGCAATGCTGAAAGTTCCGCATTTGTGAAATATAAAGTAACAGTTGTATTTTGCGCACCATTATCAGATGGGTGGATAGTCCACTGTCTTGGCAGGTAAGGTTGTTGATAGCCAATATTATCAGTAACAAAATTAACAGAACCATCCATTCTTACGCAAACCTCTGTTTCATCTAATTTCTGAGGGCTTGTTAAAGGATCATCTTCAATTTTAGCAATAATATCACCACTGCCATTATAAAATATTTTAGTGTTTGCATCATTCACTACACAATACCCGCAACTTGCTGTTGTAGCAATATTTGTAGTTGAAGTGGTAGGCATTACTAAATTAACCGTACCTAAATTGATATTCGTACAACCTGTATTAGAGCCTAATAAATTATAAACACCTGTTCCAGGAGTCGAGAATGTAACCAAGACTGGATTAGAAGTTGTAGTACCTGTTGGACTAACTGGTCCGGATACATATTCCCAAGCTATGGTAGTGCCTCCACTAATACCTGTTGCTAACAAATTCGCTGTTCCATCACAAGTATAAAGTTGTGATGTTGGAGTTGCAACCGGTGCAACGTCTACAATCCATGAAACAGTGTTTATCGTTCCAGTTACACAATTCGATCCTGTAGCAGTTCTGTAAGTTCTAATCTCTACTAAAGTTCTACCCGTTGTTGAAAGGCTTGCTCCGGAAGTATACGATGACCAGCCTCCTGTTCCGTTAAATCTGTATTCTAATACATCTGTAACTGTACCTGCGCCACCAGATCCTGCTGTTAATGCAGCTGATACAGGAGTGCCTTCACAAACATTTGTAACATTTGGTGTTTTGCTTAATGTACCGGAAACAGGTTGAGGCTGTACAGTCCACGAAACGGTATTAGTTGAACTTGTAGTACAACCGGCAACGCTGGAAGTTCTGTAAGTTCTGATTTCAATGGCAGTTAATCCTGTTGTTGGAATATTGGTAGTAGATGTATAAGGTGCCCAAGCTGTAAAACCGGTACCATCATCCGTTCTGTAATCTAATTCATCTACTACTGTGCCTGCACCGCCGGTGCCTGCTGTTAATGCAGCTGATACGTTATCTCCTTCACATACTGCAGCACTGTTTGGTGTTTTTGCCAAAGTACCTGCAACTGGCTGGGCAACCACCGCCCAGGTGCCTGCAGTAAACCAGGATGATGTATTACATCCTGCCTGACAGCCACTTCTTCTGGCTTGTATGATATTATTTGCACCACTAATTGCTGTAAATGATGGTACGGAAGTAGCGGTATTTGTCCAGGAAGAGCCATTGTTTGTTGAATATTGATATTCAATAGAACAACCTAGTCCCAGATTTCCCCCGCTGGCAACACCAGACAACGTTAACGTAGTACCTGCACAAACACTTGCATCTGAAGGAGACGGAGTGGATGTATTAGGTGCATCCGGATCCGGAACGGTTGACCATCTGGCTATTTCATTCCATGAAGTTGGCTGATCACAACCAGACTGACATGTATTTCTGCGAACTTCTATGATATTATCGTTGCTGGATGTGCCAACTGCCGAAAAAGAAGGTATAGAAGTGCTTGCTGCAGACCATGTAGATCCACCGTCTGTAGAAAATCTGTATTCTATTGAACAACTCACCCCTGCATTACCTCCGGTGGCTGCGCCAGCCAGTGATAAGGTAGTACCATCACAAACGCTTGCAATGTTTGGATTTTTGGTAGCTGTAGTAGGTGATGTAGGATCCTGAACTACTGTCCACGTTGCCATAGTTGCCCATGGAGAATCATCACAACCCGTTTGACAAGATGAACGATTTGCCTGTATGATATTTGTTTTGGTAGCACCTGCCGGATATACCGCCGCAAAGGATGGTATAGAAGCACTTGGCCCTATCCAGGAAGCACCGCCATCTGTAGAATATTGATATCTGATAGTACATCCAACCCCGGCGTTGGTACCGCCACTTGCTCCAGTGCTCAAAGTTAAGGTAGTTCCTTCACATTGATTAGCCGCCGTGCTTGGAGAAGCCGTTGCTGTGGTTGGAGCACTTGGATCCGGAACAATGGTCCATGTTGCTACTGTTGCCCATGAAGTTGGACCTGTACAGCCAGTCTGACAAGAATTTCTTCTGGCCTGAATTATATTCGTTTTTGTTGCACCTGCAGGATATACCGCTGAGAAAGATGGTATTGTTGTACTAATTCCTGACCAGGTTGATCCACCGTCTAATGAGTATTGATATTGTATTGAACAGCTTAAACCTGCAGCTCCACCTGTTGCACCTTAACGGACACTATATTATCCTTTATAAATAATAACTGATCTAAAATATAAGAAGATGATTTTATGCGTATCATATTAATGATAATCTCGTTTAAGGAAGGCAATAAACGATAGGCTGCCGCTGCAAATGCAAGCAAAACAAGTACAATGTCTTTATAATAGTCACCGGAAAGTAATAATGCAAACAAAAACAACAGGCATATAGTTAGTATAACAATAGATTCAATAATTCTTCTCGGTATCCAATTATAGAAGTTAGTATCAGCGTTTATGGAAAACCATTTTTCAATATTATCCTTTATCGATTTAATAAACACCTGTTCTTTTGAAAACAACTTTATATCTGTGTATGCATGAATACTTTCTAATGTTTTAATAGATATCCTGTTTTCCAGAGTATCTTTTATATCAGATATTTCCAGTAATTTATTTTTTGCTATTTTCAAAAAGAAAAATGTTATCGGTAAAATCGTAACAGAAAGCAAGAGAACTAAAACCGGACTATAAACCAATAATGCTGTTGCTATCAAGCATACAACTAACACTTCATTCAACATCAACAACATGGGCAAGAGTAAATTTCCGGAAAACTCTTGTGGCGCCAAAACCAATGCACGGAGATAATTTACAGAATTGGATGACTTAATGTTCAAATATTCACTTTTAAAAAAGAGGTTTAACTGTTTGTCAATTAAGTCGTACACGGTAGAATAAATAAATTTATTCTGGATATGCACCACACTTAGCATGAACAAATTTTTCAAAAGAAATACAATAACCAGACAAACTAAAAGAAATAAGATAAAATAATCATGAGATGTAAAGTGAAATTGTACATACAGAAAATGCAGCAAAGAATTATTTTCTATTGGTGAAGGATCATTTATCAAATAAACTACCGGAATAATCATAGATAAACTCAAAACATCAACCAGACTTGCAAGTAAAATCATGAACAACAACAGAACAAACTTAAATTTTTTAGCAGTATAAAAAACAGAAATTATGTCCTTTATTATGTTCAGTAATGACTTATTTTTTTCAGATTCCGGGTACATTTATATGCCGTTATATACAATTACATCAATACCAACAAATATAGTTAAAATGACTGATTACTTTTCACTTGTAAACATACTGCGTAAGAAATGAGAATCTATATATTATATTAATAGCAATAAAAAAACTGCTGTTTGGGATTCAGCTTCTTCAAAAACAGTTCCAATGCTTGTTTTTTGTCATCATCCAATTCATACTGAATATTGGTATTCCAGTATTCTTTTACGGAGAAAACATCGGAATCATAACGCTCATACTCTTTCAGCAACTGGCTTCGGTTACTCAGTCCGATTTGTAATGCCGCGTTAAAATCATCTAAAAAATCCTGCTCTATCATTTTATTGCTTACCCATGCAGCAAACACAAATGGCAATCCTGTATGTTGCTTCCAAATTTCTGATAAATCATATTCATACTTGTATTTACCAAGATTAGCAATAGCTCTGTCACCGATAATTACAGCGGCAATGTTATTCTTTATCGTATTAATTTCATATCCTTCGAGCGCCGGTAAAAACGTTATTTCTTTTTTCCAGTACTCTTTCATCAGCACTTGTACCAGCAACACGGAGGTACGTGACTGATAATCCAGATAAACGGTATTTATTTCCTCTACGGGGACCTCTGAAAACAAACATACCGTTTTCACTTTCCCGTTTGACCCGATACAAAACGGCGAAACAATTTGCGGGTTCTTTAGTAAAGGAATAACCGCAACCGGCACCAAGCCTATATCTATCTCATTCGATAATAATTTTTGCGCACACTGTGCCGGTGTTTCCTGTGTGAGCAGAATTTTATTTCTTACGGATGAAAGTTCCAGACCGTGTAAAAAAGGTTTAGTATTTATATAGGAAACTGCAGATATTCTAATCACGGAATTACTTTAGATGCGTCAAATCATTTTCTTTTAACAGCGTACATTTTTCACCATCATATTCTAAATGATATAAACATGTATTATCATGTACAAAATCATCCATGGCGCTGACCGGTCTATCCATCAGTAAACACAACAACACCCGTAAAGTTCTGCCATGCGTACAAACCAGAATTGTCTGATGTTCCGTTGATTTCAATTCTTCTACCACCGGAATCAATCTGTCGGCCAGATCCTGCGCACTTTCCCCGCCTTCAATCTTGATGGTCAAATCACCGTTCTTCCATTCATTGATGATGTCATAATAGGTTTTCTGTAAATCCGGATGGTGCTCCACTCCTTCAAAAATCCCCCAATCAATTTCGTCAAGATCAGGCGTGGCAATATGCGGTATTTTTTTAGAGATAAACGAATCTACCGTTTGCCAGGTTCTTTTTAAAGATGAAGTGTAAACAACATCAAATTTTATTTCTTTATGCGCTTCAAAAAAAAGTTTTGCCTGACGAATGCCGGTATCATTCAGATCTGAATTTACCCCACGCCCCTGCACCACCTGTCGTACATTGAAATCCGTTTGTCCGTGACGTATGATGTATATATTTTTAGCCGTGAGTCCTGATTCGTGAGTCATAATTGTGAAAATATGAAGATTGAATGCCGAAAATAAAACTATTATCTTAAATAATGAATACAATTTAAAGATGCAATATGTTCAAAATGCACCTTTTTGATTGCCAATATGTTATAATATTGGTAATAAAGCCTCAAAATGGATAATATATTGCTGTTTGTGCAGAAAGCAGTTTTATTAAGAGTATCTTTGACCTAATTAAATAATTATAATGAATAAAGGAATTGTAAAGTTCTTTAACGATTCAAAAGGTTTTGGATTTATTAAAGACGCAGAATCAAACAAAGAGTACTTCGTACACGTTAATGGTCTGATCGACAGCATCAGAGAAAACGACGAAGTAGTGTTTGAACTGGAAGAAGGAAGAAAAGGTTTAAATGCAGTTAATGTTAAAATAGCATAATATAGCTTACCGATTACTTTTACAAGCCTCGCAATTGCGAGGCTTTTTTTTTACGTAATTCCGAGGCACGAAGCAAGCTCTTCAATTTATCTGATATAATAATTCAACAGATTGCCACACGCTTCGTACCTCGCGCTCGCAATGACGACAAGAACCTAATTATACAACCTCGCTTTCTCTTTTTCGTCTTCTTCAAAAACATAATCACTGTAATCCTGAATGACGTTATACACGGTATCACGTTCTATAGGTTTTCGGTCAACTGCTTTTATTAGGTTCACTAATTCACGTGTACTCATGCCGGGATGCTGCTCTTCACTGCCGGCCATGGAATAAATTTTGGTGGTATCATCTATCGTTCCATCCACATCATCTACTCCAAAATTCAAACTCAACTGCGTGGTGTTTCTGCCAATCATTGCCCAATAGGACTTGATGTGCTCGAAATTATCTAAATAAATTCTGCTGATTGCATAATTGCGTAAATCTTCTGTAATAGTTGCTTCCGGCAAGTGCTGCATCTCGTTATGCTGATTGCGAAACTTCAATGGAATAAATGCATTGAAACCTCCGGTTCTGTCCTGCAGTTGTCGCAGACGTTCCATGTGATCCACTCTGTGCGCAAAGGTTTCGATATGCCCGTACAGCATCGTCGCATTACTGGGCAATCCGATTTTGTGGGCTATTTCGTGAATCTCCAGCCATTCTTCCGCGCTGCATTTGCCTCCCGCAATCTCATCGCGGATATCCGAATGGAAAATCTCCGCGCCACCGCCCGGCATGGAATCGAGTCCGGCCGCCTGCATCGCACGCATCCCGTCTTCGTAGCTCATTTTCGCTTTCTTTAGAATATAATGATACTCTACCGGCGTCAATGCTTTAATATGTAAATCCGGTCGGTGCGCCTTGATGGCTTTAAACAGATCTACATAAAAATTAAAATCCTGTTTTGGAATGACGCCACCGGTAATATGTACTTCCGTCACCGGCTGTCCGTCGTATTTTTTGATGATGTTCAGAATATCGTCAATAGAATATTCCCAACCCTGCTCGCGGTGTTTTATCAGTCTTGAATATGAGCAAAACTTGCAGGTGTATACACATATATTCGTCGGCTCGACGTGAAAATTTCTGTTGAAATAGGTATTGTCACCGTGTTTCTTGTTACGGATATAATTGGCCAACGTTCCAACAAAACCCAGTTCTCCTTTTTCATACAGCAACACACCTTCGTCAAACGTGATGCGTTCATTATTCAATACTTTTTCTCCTATTTTTCTGAGTGCAGCATCAATGTTCAAATTTTGAATTAATGCTTCAACGGAATCTGCTGTGGCTATCATAATTGTGTAACAATTAAATGTATAATCTTGTTGTAAAAATACATAATTGGCTGTTAATAAAGAATTTTAAAAGCTGAGATTGGCTTTGTAAATTCAAAGAATTCTATTTCTACACCATTAAAAGTTCAAAAAAAACTATAAATAAATTGTTTTAATTTTTAGATAATTAACTTCGTTGTGTGAAAAATGAAAAATTCATACTCTATCTGCTCACCTTCATCTGGTTTTGTGCCATCGTGGATTTTTTATTAATGCTGCCACTCGGAACGGAACTGATGAGTTTATATCATATACAGCCCAGAGAATACAGCATGCTGATATTCGCCTTCTCGCTAAGCGGAGGAATTTCCGCATTTATGGCAGCCTTTTATATTGACAGTTTTGACCGCAAAACCGTATTGCTTACAGCCTTTTTCTTTTTCGCCATCGGTAGTATTTTATGTTCATTCGCACATACCTATCATCTGATGCTGTTTGCGCGTTTTTTCACAGGCCTGTTCGGCGGATTGCTCGGTGGTGTCTCCACGGCGTATATCAGCGATATGGTGCCCTACGAACGACGAGGAAAGGCGATGGGCATCCTGAATCTCGGGTTCGGGCTGGCTTCCATTGTGGGGATTCCGTTTGCCATTTTCATCTGCGAACACATGGATGTTTTCTGGCCGTTTAGAATGATTGGCATTCTATCATTACTGACACTGATTCCTGCCATTCTGTATTTACCAAAGATGCGCGACCATATTGCACCAGACAACAACAGCATACAAGAAGTAGCAAGGGCAATATTTTCATTAGCTATATACCCTTTTACTTACTATTTATTCCCAGATTTAAAAATAAAACTACGCGAAAACATTTCTAAAATAGCGGAAGTGTTGAATGTTTTAAAAAACAGAAACCTGCAAAATGCCTTACTGTTCGGATTCTTTTTGGTGCTGGGACATTTCATGTTCATTTCCTTCATAAATCCATACCTCGTGGGCAATCTGGGCTTTAAACTGGAAGATACTAAGTGGATGTATATTGTAGGTGGTATTTCTGTTTCGCTCACCTCGCCTACCATTGGAAAATTCATTGATACGCTGGGAAAACTGAAATCCTTCCGGATTCTGATTTTGTTATCCTTCATTCCAATTCTAGTGATTTCACATATCCACGAAGCATCCATCATGATGGCATTGCTGATTTGCGCGTTCATGTTTATCTTCAACAGCGGCCGTATGATTGCCGCACAGACGCTGATTACCGGCGCACCGACAGAAGAGCAACGCGGAAAGTTTTTAGTGATTCGTTCTTCGCTGATTGAGATGAGTGAAGGATTTTCCGCATTGATTGGCGGTTTTATCTTAACCAAAGATGAAGTGACAGGCCATTTGTATAACTACAACTACATTGCCTATATCGCCGTAATGATTGGTATTCTGTGTATCTATTTAGCGAGTAGAATTGAGGTAAACGGGGAGTAAAACACAAAAAATCCGTAATTTTAGTTACGGCATGATAAAATACCAGCAATTCATACTCCTTCTATTCTCTGTTTTGCAACACCTGTTTGCCAACGCTCAGGATATCTCCGGAAAATGGATCGGAGAGCATTCAGACACCAAGATAACAATGGATATCATTCAGCAGAATGATTCCGTCTATGGTAATGCCTTTATCATTTTTGACCATGGTTTAGGTAAAGCTAATATTGCTATAAAGGGTCGCATAAAAAACGGCGTATTGGAGTACGAAACCCATAAAGTGCTTGAACAGAATATTGATTCAAATTATCTTTTGTGCTTTGTATCCGGAAAAGATTTCTTGAAAATAAAGAAAAACAAGCATATTCTTGAAGGCACCTGTCTTTCTATCGATGTAAAAGATGAATGCATCAACTTGTCCTGCACTGAAAGATATGTAAAGAAAGTTGATTATACATTCAGGAAGGAGGATTTTAACAACAGAAAGGTTTTAGTGATAGATACTATTTTTGCAAAAAAAGATTCACTTGAACTTGTCATTTGGGATAACTTAAAAGAAGACGGAGATATCGTTTCAGTATATTTTAACGAGCATGAAATCATTTCCAATCTGTTGTTGAAACACCAGCCGTTTAAGACTAATATATACTGCGATACTGAACTGAATGAGTTATTGTTCTATGCCCATAATTTAGGCAGTGTGCCACCCAATACGGCAACGCTTGCAATATACCAGAACGGTAGATTATTAAAGGAACTTGATATTAAATCTGATGCGGACAGAAGTGAAAGCATCGTCATCAAATTGCTGAAAAATTAGTTCGTCACCAACTCCACTACCGCATCTACCCATTTATCTTCGGAATTTAAACTTTCAACAAGCGTAATGCTTTCGCCGCCGTGTTCTTCATACAACTCTAGATATTCAGTACGAATTTCATATAAGGTTTCCAGGCAATCTGCTACGAATGCAGGAGAAAAAACGAGTAATTTTTTCTTTCCTTGTTTGGCTAATTCAGGAATTACAGCCACTGTATAAGGTTCCAGCCAAACTTCTTTTCCTAAACGCGACTGAAACGTCACAGTAAATTTATCTTTAGGAAGATTCAATTTTTCTGTAATCAATCGGGTGGTTTCATAACACTGTGCACGATAGCAATGCTGATTAACTTCCGTAATTTTTGCACAGCAGTCTTTGTTTTGCAGACAATGTTTTTTTGTAACATCTCCGTTCTTCAAATGACGGGCAGGCAGGCCATGATAGGAAAACAACACATGGTCATAATCATCGAAATTGTACTTATTTCCCTGCGCTACAAATGCATCAATGAATTTCTCATTATCGTAAAAATGATGAATGTATTTCAAGTCCGGAATGGTCAGCCATTTTGACGTAATCTCCTGTACTTTCTGAATCACGGAACCATTGCAGGCAGAAGAATACTGCGGAAACAAAGGCAATACCACAATCTTATTGACCTGCTGCAATCTGAATTTTTCCAGTGCAGTTTCCAGACTCGGATTTTGATAGCGCATGGCATACTCTACCACGTATTCATCCGAAGACAGTTTTTCTTTTACTTTTTTTGTCAAATCCTGCAAATGATACATCAAAGGTGAACCTCTGTCTTTGTCCCAAATCTCTCTGTAGGTTTTTGCAGAATTTTTATATCGCAACGGAACGATAATACCACGCACTAAGATTTGTCGTGGCAACCACGGATAATCTATCACACGACCATCCGTTAAAAACTCGTTTAAATATTTAAATACATCGCTGTTGCTCGGACTATCCGGAGTTCCAAGATTAACGAGTAAAATTCCTGTCTTCTTAATCATTCCTGTAAAATTACAAAACCTTTAAAATGTTTACAAAAGTAAGTCAAAAAACCCAATGCTTAACATTTGTTTATTGAATCAAACTATTAACTTACAATGGTATAGCTATTTAAAAGATCTACTCTTTAATTTTATTTATTATTTCACGCAAAGGCGCAAAGATTTATGACACATAAAGAGGCAGATATTATTATTATAGGTTCCGGATTTTCCGGAATTGGTGCCGGTATGCAGCTCAAAAAAGCCGGGTATTCTTTTCTTATTCTGGAAAGAGCAGATGATATTGGCGGCACCTGGCGCGACAATCAATATCCGGGAATTGCCGTGGATATTACTTCGTTTACCTATTCCTATTCGTTTGAGCAGAACCCCAACTGGAGGAGAGTTTTTGCTAAAGGAAATGAGTTGTATGATTATGCAAATGCCTGCGTAGATAAATACAATATCCGTGAAAATTTCAGGTTTAAAGTAGATGTAGACAAAGCGGTTTTTGATGAGAAAAATGCTGTCTGGACAGTATATGCGAAAGACGGAAGATCCTTTACAGCTTCCATCATCATCTCGGCCACCGGAGCACTGACCGACCCTAAATATCCTGAAATAAAAGGACTGGACAAATTCAAAGGTAAGCTGATACACACGGCACGCTGGGATAAAAATTATGATTTAAATGGCAAGAAAGTCGCGGTAATCGGTACCGGCGCTACCAGCGTACAATTGGTGCCCACCATTGCATCAGAAGTTAGTCAATTGTACGTGTTTCAGCGAACGCCCATCTGGATTTTTCCAAAACCGGATACGGCAATTCCAGAAAGCATTCAGACGGTGTTCAGTAAATTACCGCTGGTACAAAATGGCATTCGTAAACTAACAGACAGCATTACAGAAACAGTGATGGTTACGGGTGTGGTCAATTACCGGCAAATGCCTTTTATCGTAAAGACACTGGAAAGAGGATGTTTGCAATATTTGAAATCGCAGGTGAAGGATGAAACGCTGCGCAAAAAACTGACGCCGAATTATGGATTCGGCTGCAAGCGTCCGAGTTTTTCCAGCAATTACTATGCTGCGTTCAACCGGCCGAATGTGGAGTTGGTTACGGAATCCATTCAGGAAATTACAAAAGATGGAATTGTAACGAGTGATGGCAAAGAACGAAAAATAGATACGCTGATTGCGGCGACAGGTTTCAATGTGATGAAGGACAGCAATTACCTCAACTATAAATTATACGGCAGAAACGGAGCGGAATTGGGCGAATTCTGGGGCAAGAACAGACTGCAGGCATATCAGGGATGTGCTATACCGAACTTCCCGAATTTCTTTATCATTTTCGGTCCGTATAGTGCTTCCGGTTTATCGTGGTTCAACATGATAGAAATACAATTGCAGCACATGATGCGGGTGCTGCAGGAACAGCAAAGAAGAAAAGTAAAAACGTTTGAAATAAAACAGGAAGCGCACGACCAATACTTTCAGTATATGCTGAAAAAACAAAAAGATACCGTGTTTTACAACAACAATTGCGGCGGCTCTAATTCCTATTATTTTGATAAGTTCGGAGACGCGCCCTTCCTGCGACCACTCAGCGTTTCCAAATCGAAATGGTACAGCAAGCATTCGGATTTGGAGCATTATCGGTATGGGTGATTTATAACACTATACCTTTAATTAAATAGATTAGATTGACTTTATCCATAAAAGACTAAAAAATGAAATATATAGAAATTAAAAAAACAATTTCTGATTTGCGTAAATCAATTGTAGAATATAGAAATACAATTAAGCTTGAAGAAATTAATCCTGCAATAATACACGATATAAATGCATTAGAAATATGTATTTCTTTATGTGAAATATTTATCTACTATAGAGATTTGTCAAACGAAGAAAAAAGATGGTTTCAGGGTTCTAGGTTTATTGATGACACATTTAGTGGAAAATGGAAAATAATATCTATTAATTATGAGAAAATGAGTTCTTTTATTGAAGAAAATAAAAAGCTTGTTCGATAAAAGCACAATTAACATAAATTAGTTTTACTATAAGTTATTAATTGCAAACCAATACAAGTTCTAATAAAAATCATTATTATCCTTTCAATCAGAGTCTCACGTAGTGGACGCTGAGTAATTCATCAATGCAGAGTCCTTTTCAAGAGACTCTGCTAAGAACAAATATGAACTATCCGTTAAATCCTGAAACAAGTTCAGGATGACATGTGCAAGTACGGCTATCTTATATAAGATAACACTTTTCAAGTACTCAACAACCCATGTTTCTTTATATACTTCCTTCTTCCCCTCTCTCCTATTTTCTCCAAAATGGGATAGATGAATGGAATCAACCAGGGAAATGCGCCTAAGAATTTGGTGGTCAGGCTGTCTATGTAAGGCATATACACTTCCGCTTTTTTGCTTTTCAATAATTTCAATATAAGGCTTGCTACTTTTGAGGGTTCTATGGGTTCACTTAAGAAATTCAACGCCGTACCTTTCGGGTCTGTTGCTTCTGCGCGCAACATCGCAGTATCGACCGCACTTAAATAAATACCGGACACCGCTACACCAAAGGGCTGCATCTCATTCCGGAACGCCATCAGAAATCCGCGCAACCCGAATTTACCTGCAGAATAAATGGCACTTCCTTTCAAACCAATGATGCCTGCCATAGAAACCGTATTGATGATGTGTCCGTTTCCCTGCGCTTTCATTTTCCTGCCGCATACATGGTTCAAAAATAATGTGCTGTATAAATTGAGGTTTAATTGTAATTCACTTTTTTCGAAAGGGCTATCAATGAAATCGCCGGGCATTACAATACCGGCATTCAGGAAAGCAACATCTATCTTGTCCTTCTGTTTTATCTTTTCAGACAATACTTCTAAAGCATTTTTATCTGTTAAATTGCAAACCGTTATTTCTGTGTTGGGTAAGCTTTGTTGCATCGTTTTCAAGGCTGCTTCATTCATATCAATCAACCATAAAGAATACCCTTTTGCATGCAGCAGTTCTGCAGTGGCTTTTCCTATGCCACTTGCTGCGCCGGTAATCATTACTAATTTATTATTCATGCATAGTATTAATTATCCCATCACCAAATCAAAGGCATCACACATGGTTTTGATGGTTTTGTCGATATCCGCCTCGCTGTGAGCCGCAGAAACAAAACCTACTTCGTAACCCGATGGCCCGAAGTACACACCGTTATCCAACAAATAGTGATATACTTTTGCAAACAAACTCATCTTGCCGGAATTGATTTGATCGGCACGGTTCAGGTGTGCCATATCTGAAAACGCAAACCAGAAAATGGAACCTATATTGTAAATCGTAATCTCATATCCTTTTGCATGAATATGCTGTTTGATGCCATCCACCAGGCGGTCTGTTTTGTGCTGTAAGTTTTGATAGAAATGTGGCTGCAAACAAGCCGTCAATTGTGCAATACCCGCACTCATCGCCACCGGATTGCCGCTCAGCGTTCCTGCCTGGTACACCGGCCCCAGGGGAGAAATATGATTCATGATTTCATGACTCGCGCCATAAGCACCTACCGGCATACCGCCACCAATGATTTTACCAAACGTAATAATATCAGGTTGTATCTGATACAATCCCGCAGCGCCTTCAAAGCCTACGCGGAAACCGGAAATCACTTCATCAAAAATCAGCAACACCTTATGTTGTGTACACAACTCGCGCAGGTGTACTAAAAATTTATGCGACTGAATAAGCAATCCGTTATTTGCCGGTATTGGTTCGATAATAATGGCAGCAATTTCGTGGTGTAAATTCTCTAAGCAAGATTTTACCGCTTCTTCATCATTCAAGGGCAACACAATGGTTTCATTGGCAAATGCTGCAGGAACACCCGCAGATGTAGACTCACCAAACGTAACCAAACCGGAACCGGCTTTCACCAACAAAGAATCCACATGTCCGTGATAACAACCATCGAACTTGATGATCTTGGATTTACCCGTCACGCCGCGCGCCAAACGCAAGGCTGACATCACCGCTTCCGTTCCGCTGCTGACAAAACGAATCTTTTCAATATAGGAATGATTGGATATGATTAAATCTGCCAGTTCATTTTCCAATGCGGTGGGTGCGCCAAAAGAAGTACCATTTTTAATCGTTTCAATGATCTTAGTTTCCACTTCATCATTGGCATGGCCTAAAATTAAAGGTCCCCAGGAGCAACAATGGTCCACATATTCATTTCCATCTTCGTCCCAGATGTGTGCACCTTTTCCTTTCTTCATAAAAACGGGTGTTCCGCCAACGGATTTAAAGGCACGTACCGGTGAGTTGACACCGCCCGGCATTAATGTTTTTGCTTTTTCAAAAAGTTGTTGTGATTTGTCTTGTTTCATTACATCTGAATTAGAATCAAAATATTTTATTTTCATTTGTCACTTTTTGAAGCCAAAAAGTAACCAAAAAGCTTTTATGATTTTTAAGGCGATTTGCTTCCTCCTATCGTCGGAAACAACCGAAGCTAAAATTAAAACATTCACCTCTCTACTGGCTTCAATGCAATTTTCCTTGTTTTAATTTTACTTCTATCGCTGCAAAAATCATAAACTAAACCTTCTGCGGCTTTGCTGTATAAAAACAGGCAGCAAATTTATATCTTGTCAAATAATTTTCAAATTTACACATCTTCAAGTTTTCAAATTAAACTGATATTTTGGGCAACTGAATATAAAACACCGAGTATTCATTCACCACCGAATCAAACCATATTTTACCATTCATACGTTCAATTATATTTTTACAAATCGCCAAACCCAAACCAGTTCCGGATGACTTGGTGGTGAAATTCGGCTCAAAAATATGTGCTCTTTTTTCTTCCGGAATTCCAATACCGTTATCTTTTATGGAAATCAGGTAGTATGTGTGTTTTTCTTCCACTTTTATATCAATTATTCCATGTGTGCTTTCCGGTATGGCCTGTGTGGAATTTTTGATAATATTGGTAAACACACGCATGAGCTGTTCTTTATCACCATTTACAATACATTCGCTCTTCGGGTAAGTCAGATTTATTTCGATATTTTCACTTTCCCGGAATAACTCAACAGTTGAAAGTAAAATTGGTTCTATATCTATGCTGTCAAAATTACCCTGCGGCATTTTTGCGAAATCAGAAAAGGCGGTGGCAATATTGGAAAGATTATCAATCTGCTCAATCATTCGCTTGGAAATATTTTCCGTCAGTTCTTTTATATCCGGAGAATTGTCTTTCAACGCGCGCTGTAAATGCTGAATACTCAGCTTCATCGGTGTCAGCGGATTCTTGATTTCATGTGCCACCTGCTTGGCCATTTCGCGCCATGCTCCTTCCCTTTCGGATTTGGCCAGTAAGTCCGCACTTTTTTCCAGCTCAGCCAGCATGAGGTTATATTGTTTAACGAGCAGACCGATTTCATCATCGTTCTTCCACGAAATCTGCTTATTGGTTTTACCAAACTGCACCCCTTTTATGTTATCTGAAATCAAGGTGAGCGAATTGGTAATGGAGCGCGACAAGAATACTGCAAACAAAGCGGCTGCAATTAAAAACAATACATACACATTCACCAATGCCACTAAGAAATAGGAAATGTCTTCCTGAAAACTTTTTTGTTTTCCGTAGTATGGAAAATTAAAATAACCCAGTACTTTTCCATTGCTTCTGAACGGCTGATAGGCACTTAAATAAGACAGTTTACCGATTTCTTCATCGTGTACATACTTTGACTTTCCTTTAATGATCAGATTGTAGTATGCATCTGCATCCATTTTCCCTGATACAAGGTTCCGTTTAAAAATTTCAGGTTGTGATGTTTGCAGCAATTCCCCTTTCGTATTATATACATTTATATCCAGCGCATGAATACTCGATAAAACTTTCAGTTTCTGTTGTATTACTTTATCAAAGGTATTGTTGCCGTCAACAGGAAAATCTTCAATGTAATATTGTGCAACATTCTTCATCACTGAATTAACTTTCTTCAGCAGTTTACTGTTGTGGTAAATATTGTACTGATACTGAAAATACACCATGGTTACCAAACCGATAATTGCAAGTGAGAATAAAACCAGTGCAATCATGGAATTCTGGATTTGTTTTTGCAAGGTATCTCCTTTGAAGAAATTCCGCACCGAATCTTCACCCCAGAATCTGTTAGAGAAACCAACTAAATCCATCAGAATAAAAAAGAACAAAAAGAAAATGACCATGTACGAAAAAACAGACAAAGTACTGAGCGTTGGTCTGTTTTTTTCCGACAATACCACCTGTTTATCTTTACTGAAATAAATCATGTGATTGTAATCATTGCTCTTGTAAAAACTGAATTCCTTATTCTTTTTAGCAGGAAAATTAAAATTAACCTGATATTCATAATCACCTTTTTGTTTCACCAGATATGAGTTATCATAAATCGCGTAGGAGAAATTATCGAACTCTTCGTCGTAGTAGTTTTTTTGTTTTAATAATAATTCCGGGTAAGCACTGTAGGAACTGAAAATCTTTGGAATAAACTCTACAAACAAATATCCGAGATTAACGGAATCTTCTTTTACAGGAAAATAACCCAAATATTTTTCTCCGTTTTCTTTGATGGACAAATAGTAAAACTGAGAAGATATGCTTTTCGCTTTTTTGTAAAAACGGATATTATTGAGTTTGTAAAATTCTTTTTGTGCAATTCCAATCAAAGGCATTCCATCTTTATCGAAAGCATAAGTGGTAATGGTATACCTGCGCAATAAGGGTTTATAATATTTTGCTGAAATACGTTTATCAATATCCACCGTAGATAAGTATGGATTTTTGAAATACGATTTTATAAAATTATCTTCAAGAATAGCTTTTTCCGTTTCAGTAAGTGTATATTCTTCACCAATATCGCGCTCGGAAACCAGCTCTTCCATGCGGTATTTTCGTTTTTCAATATCTTTCTGACTGGTATTAAAAATGATAATTACAGAGGAGAGAAATGCAATTAAAGACAATAAAATAAGGTTGGATAAAAACTTGTATTTCTGATTACTTTGAAAGAATGATTTCTCGTAATAAAAAAACAAAACGAAGGTAAACAACCACAGCAAAATAAATGCCCCGTATAAAACATCTGTAAACTCTCCCATCCAGTATCCAACAGCTAAACCTACACACCCAAACAGCAATACAAAGACAAAGAAATTTTTACCCAACTGCTGTTCAAATATCCATTTCATCAGAAACAGGAGGCATGAAAAACCCAGACCAAAAATTATTAAACTAATTAAGGTGTACTTATCGAGTGTATTAACCAGATAAAAATTAAAACTGATAACTGAATTCTGAATAACACTCTGAATAATAAAAATCAGCACAAAGTAAACCGTTACCGGAACCAGTAGCAGCCAGTCATATTTTTTGCCGCATTTATTTTAGGAGAAACAAAGCGCATAAATGACAAAGCCCAGGTGACCAAAAATGTTCTTATCAATAAAGTCCCGAGTGTATCACTCAAATAGGAGGAAGCATACAAATTTGAAGAAAACAGCAAAGACGTTTTAGTGAGGGAGAATAGTTTAAACTGATTAAATAATACATCTGTCAGCACGGATATCAGCAAGACCAAAAAGAAAGAAAAAACATATTTCTTCCGGTACAACAGTTGTTTTATAATCTGATACATCGACCAGAATAACAGAATCAGTCCCAGAATTTCCAGCAAAACGATATACGGATTATAAACGGATGGTGCATTATCGGAAATACGTATCAGAAACAGATAATTTCCTTTACTGTTTACGATTGCCGTTGTGTTATTGGTCTCTTTACTGGAGATCACAAAACGCTTCAGGAACGGATGATTCCACACAAACCCGTTGCTTAAAAATTTATTACTGGTGGCATACTGATAGTAAATGGGAATCAGCGCATAAATATTAATTCTACCGTCCTTTGACTCATTGTGCAGCACTTCATAAAACCATTGCCTTCTTTCAGAAAATGTATATCGTGTTCGGAAAGCTTATCAATATTATCAGGAATGAAACTGTTTGTTGACCAATAGGTAAGAATATCATCTTTGTAAATATAGTACTGGATGTTTTTATGCTTGCTGAATTTATTAATTACCTGTCTCGATTGCTCATAATCAGCAGATGCATTCATTAATTCCGGTGAATTAATGATTTCAGCAGCATCTTTCTCTTCAGCGTGTAATTTACTTTCAATAATTTTCTTGGCTCTGTGAATACCCGGCGAAACCGTCTGCACCGTATCCACAATCAAACTGATTAATAATACGGCAACTCCGAGAATCGCAGCAATTTGAATTTTATGTTGTTTGAAAAAATTCAACGTAAGTAGTTATTTTTTTAGTTCATTTTTTGCCAGATTCCAAATCTCATCCAGTTGTTCCAGATTCATGGTATGCATATCCAGCTTGTTTTCTCCCGCATAATTTTCCATCCACTGAAAACGTTTCATAAACTTCTGGTTGGTTTTCTCCAAAGCTCTTTCCGTATCCACCTCAATAAATCTGGAATAATTGATGAGCGCAAACAACACATCACCAAACTCCAGTTCAATGGCACTTTCATCTTTTTGTTCCACTGCCTCTTTCAGTTCGTCTATTTCTTCCATCACTTTATCCATCACCTGCTCTTTATTATCCCAGTCGAAACCCACCGCACGAACCTTGTCTTGTATACGCTGTGCTTTGTTGATGGCCGGCAGTGAATTCGGAACGCCTTCGAGTACCGATTTTTTGCCTTCTTTTAATTTCAGCTGTTCCCAGTTTCTCTTTACATCTTCTTCGTTCTCCACCTTAACGTCACCATAAATGTGCGGATGGCGGAAAATCAATTTTTCACAAATGCCATTCAACACATCTTCCATTTCAAACTGCTGTTGCTCCTTTCCTATTTTTGAATAAAACACCAGATGCAGAAACAAATCTCCCAACTCCTCTTTAATGGATTTCCAGTCTTCGTTTATAATGGCATCTGATAATTCATAGGTTTCTTCTATCGTTAATTTGCGCAAGGTTTGCACCGTTTGCTTTTTATCCCAGGGGCATTTCTCCCGCAAATCATCCATAATATGCAGCAATCGTTCAAACGCCTGTAATCGTGTATCCATATAAATATTTAAGCAAAAATACTACTTTAAAACAAATAGTTATTTTTGATGTTGTTTATTAGCGTTAAAAAGATGAAAACAGCCTTACCAGACTTTAAAAAAACCAACCCGCTGCAGCAAGGCATCGTTATTATGCTGCTGATTACCCTGATGACGTTGGTTTGTTGGCTATTTCAGCTGAAAAGCATGTTTGCCTGGAACCTGATTTTATCTCCTCTTTTTCTGTTTTGCTTTTATAATCCTGTTATTGGTGCATTCCAGCAAAAATTGCTCCAATATACCGGCTTTTCCGTGCTGATGTTTATTTTATTAGCCATGTATATTTATATCTCCGGCAATTTCGTTTCAGATTTCAGCTACAGACAATCCGATGAACTGCACATTATGACGGCACTGGTGGTTCTGTTTTACCTGTTATTGAATTTACTTTGCCTGCTGTTCAGAGGTATTTTATACATGTTGGAGCAGATTGATAATTAAATGACATGTTTCGATGTTTCCTGTCACAATTTACTCAGCATCAAATATTTCCTAAATATTTGTTAAGACCCTTATTCCTTTTTTCAATACCTTTATCTTTATAGCATGGGAAGAGCTGCGATACGCAATATCATTTTATTAGCATTTATTTCACTGGCAGGAATTATTGCCACGCAGATATTCTGGGTAAAAAAAGCTATTGATTTAAAGGAACAGCAATTCAACCACCGCGCCTATGTGGCACTGAAAAGCGTTGCCGACCGTTTGATACAGGATTCTAAATTTAAAGTACAGCTGGATGGTATTAACAAAAAGGCTTCTAATTATTACACCATAGACTTCAGTTCGCCGGTGAATGTAACGATGCTGGAAAACTATCTGATTATAGAATCGAAAAATCAGAACCTGAATGCTGATTTTGAATACGGTATTTTTGAATGTACCACCGATTCATTTTATTATGGCAGATATGTCAGCATAAAAAACACCGGAAAAGTAGAACGCCTGCACGTAAAAGCCAAACCTTCCGAAAATTATTATGTAGGTGTTTTATTTCCTAAAAAAAGAACATATCTGCAGGATGATTTAAAACTACTGATTTTCTTTTCGATTGTATTGTTAGTCGTTATCGGTTTCTTCACCTATACTATATTAGTCATCTTAAAACAGAAAAAATTAAGCGAGATAAAAACGGATTTCGTCAACAACATGACGCATGAGTTTAAAACGCCTATTTCTACGATTGCACTTTCTTCCGATGTGTTGATGCGGGATGATATCATCAACAATCCGGAACGTTTAAAACACTACGCCACCATTATCAGTGAAGAAAATAAACGATTAAAGAGTCAGGTGGAGTCTGTATTACAGGTTTCCCAGATAGATTCTCATAAAATCGCCTTGAATGTTACGGATATCGATATGCATGCGCTGATTGAAAACATTGCAAAAAATATGGAACCGCGCGTAAGCGAATTGCATGGAAAAATCATCCTGCAGTTAAATGCTAAAAAGGTTATCGTTTCGGGCGATGAAGTACACCTCACCAACATCCTGTACAACCTGCTCGACAATGCCATTAAATATTGCGATAAAATACCTGAAATTCAAATCATCACGCTCAATAAACATAAGGGAATTGAAATTTCGGTAAAGGATAATGGCAAAGGAATTGAGACAAGTTCTCAGAATATGATTTTTGAAAAGTTCTTCAGAGTACCCAGCGGCAACCTGCACGATGTGAAAGGTTTCGGTTTGGGCTTGTTTTATGTTAAAAATATGATTAAATTACATAGGGGTAAAATTGCTTTACACAGTATCCCTAAGGTAGGAACTACATTTACCATATGGTTTCACACTAAAGAAAAATAGATGGAAAAGAATAAAGTGAGAATACTGCTGGCAGAAGACGACCCTAATTTAGGGTTTGTCATCAAAGATAATCTGGCTGACAAAGGCTATGAGGTAACGCATTGTATAAACGGACTGGAAGCGGAAAGAGCCATTTATAAAGACAAATTCGACTTGTATCTTTTTGATGTCATGATGCCGAAAAAAGACGGTTTTACACTGGCGCAGGAAGTACGCGAGAAGAAAGACGAGACGCCGATTATATTTCTGACGGCGCGTGAAATGCAAGAGGACAAACTGAAAGGATTTACCGTGGGCGGCGACGACTACATCACCAAACCCTTCAATTTTGATGAACTGATTATGCGTATGGAAGCCATTCTGAAACGTACCAAATCCGTTACACCCGAACAAAAAGAATTTAGCATTGGAAAATATATCCTGAAAGTAGACGAACTGAAACTGCTGAACGGAACGGAAACCGCATCGCTCACTAAAAAAGAAGCTGCCTTGCTGGAATACCTGGCAAAACATGCCAACCAGCCTGTAAAACGCGAAGATATGCTGGTGAAAATCTGGAAAGACGACAGCTATTTTGCCGGCAGAAGTATGGATGTATATATTACCAAGCTTCGTAAATATTTAAAAGACGACCCCAATCTGGAAATCCAGAATGTACACGGCGTTGGGTTTAAATTAATCGTGAAAGAATAAACGCAAGCAGTATGATTTACCTGAGAGCTTTTTTAGTCTGGTTAATCATCATAGCTACCGAAACCTGTCACGGCATCTTTCGCAACTTATATTTAGCTCCACGCATTGGGGATTTTCGCTCCCGTCAGATAGGTGTGTTAATTGCCACACTGCTGATTTTTATCATTTCCCTGCTCTTTATAAAATTCATAAAAGCATCCAGCAAAAAACAACTGTTGTTTATCGGTATGGCTTGGGTAATACTGACCTTAATCTTTGAGGTACGCTTAGGACGTCTGCTGCATCTTTCCTGGGAACGCATCTTGTCGGATTATAATTTACTGAAAGGTGGCTTGATGCCCATCGGATTGATACTGACCGCATTTTCGCCGCTGGCAGCTGCTAAAGTTCGCGGTTTGCTAGATTAATCCGGTTTATTTACCAGCAGATACATCACGGCCATTCGTACAGCAACGCCATTTTCCACCTGATCTAAGATGATGGAATGTTCGCTGTCTGCTACATCCGAAGTGATTTCCACCCCGCGGTTAATCGGGCCGGGATGCATGATCACAATTTCCTTATCCAGCTTTTCCAGTCGTTGCCTGTTGACGCCGAAGTACAGAGCATACTCGCGCAGAGACGGAAAATATTTGGTATTCTGGCGTTCCAACTGAATGCGCAATACGTTGGCCACATCGCACCACTGCAGCGTTTCATCAATATTGTGAGAAATATGTACTCCGAGTTTTTCTATATGTTTTGGAATCAGGGTAGATGGTCCGCACAGCGTCACCTCCGCCCCTAATTTTTTCAGACAAAAAATATTAGAAAGGCAACGCGCGAGTGCATGATATCGCCGATGATGGCAATTTTTTTACCTTTTAAATCGCCGAGTTTTTCCTGCATGGAATACGCATCCAGCAAAGCCTGCGTCGGATGTTCATGCGTACCGTCACCCGCGTTCACGATATGTGCGTCGATGCGTTCCGACAGGTAATGCGCCGCACCCGGGCTGGCATGCCGCATCACAATCATATCCACTTTCATCGACAGGATATTGTTGACCGTATCCAGCAGCGTCTCTCCTTTTTTTACGGAAGAAGAAGAAGAAGAAAAATTAATGATATCTGCGGACAAGCGTTTTTGCGCCAGTTCAAAAGAAATTCTGGTTCGGGTAGAGTTTTCAAAAAACAAATTCGCAATGGTGATATCTCTCAGTGTCGGCACCTTTTTTATCGGGCGGTTGATGATATCTTTAAACTGTGTCGCTGTTTTCAAAATCAGCTGAATGTCATCTACCGTTAAATGCTCAATTCCGATAACATGTTTACTGCTTTTGGTTGTAAGTTAGCTGACTTTTATTATCAATTTTTTATCTGTCTACCTATTCCTTTTAGACATGTTCTTTCAGGCGGGGGGCTAGGGGGATAAATACTACTTCATTTTTTTCGTTTTCACTCCCTGCCCAACGCACTTCCACATCTACTTTCTCTATCGTATCTACAATATTGCCTACAAAATCCGGCTGTATCGGCAGTTCACGGTTAAAGCGTCTGTCGATTAACACCAGCAACTCAATTTTCAGCGGTCTGCCGAATGACAACAAAGCATCCATCGCCGCACGGATAGTTCTGCCCGTGTACAAGACATCGTCAATCAGCAGTACATTCATTTCTTCAATATGAAAATCGATTTCGGTGACTTTGGCGTTCAGGGATTTCCCGCGGCGAAAATCATCGCGGTGAAACGTGGTATCAATTTTTCCGAAGGGAATATCATTGCCGGTCAGTTCCAGAATTTTCTGATGGATTTTTTCCGCCAGCAAAACGCCTCTCGGCTGTACGCCAATAATTACGGTATTCTGAAAATTAATGGATTCGATAACTTCTCTGCTCAACCGCTCAATTGTCAGTTGGATTTGATTGCCGTTTAGTAGTATGGTATCCGACATTGATACAAAAGTAAGAAAAAAACCTGACAAGGATGTGGCAACCATTGATTTTTATTACTTTTAATACATAAATATAAAACTATGCCCATTATCAGTATTGCATTTGCGGCCATTGCGGGAGGAATACATGTCTTGTTTTTCCTGATGGAAAGTGTTTTCTGGATGAACCCGAAAGTACATAGGGGATTTGGAATAAAAACAGTAGCGGAAGCGGAACAGTTTAAACTGTCCTTTTTCAATCAGGGATTTTATAATTTATTTTTAGCCCTTGGTATTTTTGTAAGTATTTTTTTACTCTTCAGCGGTTATTTTATTGCCGGCAAGACCTTGCTGCTTTTTTGCTGTGCCAGTATGTTTTCCGCATCCATCGTTTTACTGGTTTCCAAACCCAATATGCTGCGCGGTGTTTTTATACAAGGCTTAGCTCCCTTAGCCGCTTTGCTGAGCTGGTGGATATGGGGATGATTTATTATTTTGGTATAGAAAGACAAAACCATTCATATCTGCCCAAATTTTTGTATATGAATGATAAAATAAGACATACAAACAAGTTATAGGCAATATTCATCCATTACTGTAGTCAAAAAATGAAAAATACTATTACATATCTCGCCATTATTATTTCTTTTAATAGTTGTAATGCACAGAATACAAAAAAAGAAGTTTTTTCAAATGGTAAATATGAATTTGTTTTTTTCGAAAAAGGAAAGTACGATAGTGCTATAACAGTCTTAAATAATTTTGAAAAAGGGAAATATCATTTTATAATTGATGATTTGCAGAAGATGAGATTTGATGTAATTAATGCAAAAATCGATCAAAATGATGAATACATAAAATACATTTCACAATTCCAAACAAATTATGAATCGTTTTCTTCACTCGATTCGTTAGAAAAAACAAGTGTAACTCAATTATTAGATAGTATAATAAAAAAAATTAAAACAAATAAAAAAGTAACAAATCCAAATGAAATATTAGAAATGAAAAACTATTATATATTTTGGAAATCTTCGCCACAATTTTATCAAAAATATTTTTACAAAGCTCCTTTATTAAGCCTGGATTTGTCAAGTGATTTTTGGAATTATTTATATGATAATTATTCGGAGTTTGAAAGAATTATAACATCTGATATAAATTCAGAAGATGAAACCATTTATTCTGTTTACCCAGATCAAATAATTAATCACATTCCTAGTAATCACGCTCTTAAATTCTATAATAAGCTTAAAAATGATAAATCGTTAAGTAAATTTCATCAAACAGATGTAAGTTTATTTCTTCTAATGCTTGAAAATATTGCTACCAATAAATGGATAGGATTTGAATTTGACTGGGATTAATACTGCACACAACAACGGGCAAGCTCAAGTGCTTAAACTTCTTTATAAATTTAATGGTGCTTAAAGAAAACCGCTAATTCCTCACCATCTTCCCTTCCATTAAATCTATTCTCTTCCAATAATTTCCAAATTACAAGATGAACAAAATCATGCCAAAACATGACGAATATCATAGTGGCTTGTTGCAAAAAATAGCAACTTTAGGTATGATTTAGAAACATAAGAAACCACCGTAAAGAAGTCCGGGAAGTTATTTATCTCCTATACGTTCAGAAAGCAGATAGTTTCTTTTCATTCTTTACACAAGACTAAGCACCCAACGCTTAGTCTGTTTCTAATCATTTCTACTTTATCTTACAGCATAAAAATTCCATGCATCTTTTATCCTTGATACATATGCTTATCCGTTTCGTTTTCATTCCAGCTGCACATTCCGCAGGAAATAAGGTATCTTTGAACGATGCATTAAACCCCAATTCGCACAACTACAACTAATCATGGCAGCATACCATTCTGATATCAAAGGTTTAACGGATGAAGAAGTACTTGCTTCGAGACAAAAATCGGGCAGCAATACTTTACAGTTTAAAAAAGAAAACGGCTTCCTCGATGCATTGAAAAGTATCGCGAAAGAACCGATGGTGATTCTATTGCTGGTCACCTCCTCCATCTACTTTATCAGCGGCAATATCCATGACGGTATTTTTCTGGCAGCAGCCATTGTATTAGTGGCGGGCATTTCCCTGTATCAGGATTCCAGAAGCCGCAATGCGCTGGCCAAACTGAAAGACTTCACACAACCCGGCTGCAAAGTCATCCGCAACGGAATAGTGGTAGAAATAAAAAGCGAGGAACTGGTGCTTGGTGACAGCATGATGGTGGAAGAAGGCACTTCTGTTGTTTCCGACGGCATCATTGTGCAGTCCAATGATTTCTCGGTGAATGAATCCATACTAACAGGTGAATCTCTGGCGGTGTTTAAAGACCCGGCCAAAGAAGATAATTTCGTGTACAGCGGCACCACGGTCGCCAGCGGACTGGCCATTGCCACCGTTACGGCCATCGGCAATGAAACCAAACTGGGAAAAATCGGCAAAAGTCTGGAAAGCATCGAAGAAGAAAAGACACCGCTGGAATTGCAAATCAGCAATTTTGTAAAAAAGATGGTGATTGCGGGCGCGGTGGTTTTCATTTTTGTGTGGGGCATCAACTATTACCATTCAAAAAATATACTCGACAGTTTACTGAAATCGCTCACGCTGGCCATGAGTATTTTGCCGGAAGAAATTCCGGTGGCGTTTACCACCTTCATGGCATTAGGTGCCTGGCGCCTGATGAAAATGGGCATCGTGGTGAAGCAAATGAAAACGGTGGAAACACTCGGAAGTGCTACGGTAATTTGCACCGACAAAACCGGCACGCTGACGGAAAACAAAATGAGTCTGGCGAGGCTCTACACTTTATCAGGCAATAAAATATCGAATCCTGAAACAGATGTTTTAGGTGATGAAGAAAAAGAATTGCTTACACTGTCGATGTGGTCGAGCGAACCGATTCCATTCGACCCGATGGAAGTAGCCTTGCATAATGCATATACACAGCTTATTCTGCCGGATGAAAGAGCCGCGTATAAAATGGTGCATGAATATCCGCTCGGCGGCAAACCGCCGATGATGACGCACTTGTTTGAGAATGCGGAGGGCAAACGTATCATTGCTGCCAAAGGCGCACCGGAAGCCTTAATGAACTGCTCCAAGCTGAATGCTGCCGACAAACAACAAATAAACGAAACTATCAACTCCTTAGCAAAAGACGGATTCCGAGTGCTGGGCGTGGGAGAAGCGGTGTTTGCAGGAACTGATTTCCCGGAGACGCAGCAGGAATTTTCTTTTGTGTTTAAAGGGATTGTCGCATTTTATGATCCGCCTAAGAAAAATATACAGCAAGTGCTGAACGATTTTTATACGGCTGGTATTGATGTAAAAATTGTAACGGGCGATAACGCGGAGACGACCACAGCCATTGCGAAACAGATTGGATTTAAAGGATATGAAAACAGTATGACGGGTGATGAACTCATGCAATTAGACGAACATGAGTTGGAAGAACGGGTGAAGGCAACACATATTTTCACACGCATGTTTCCGGACGCCAAATTAAAAATCATCAATGCATTAAAAGCAAAACATGAAATTGTAGCGATGACAGGTGACGGCGTCAACGACGGTCCTGCCCTGAAAGCCGCACACATCGGCATTGCGATGGGCAAGAAAGGTACCGAAATAGCCAAGCAAGCCGCTTCCCTTATTCTGGTGGAAGATGATTTATCTAAAATGGTGGATGCCGTAGCGATGGGACGAAAAATTTATACCAATCTAAAAAAAGCGATTCAGTATATCATCTCCATTCATATTCCGATTATACTGACTGTATTTATTCCGCTGGCATTAGGCTGGGTGTATCCAAATATTTTTACACCCGTACACATTATTTTCCTGGAATTAATAATGGGCCCTACCTGTTCCATCATTTACGAAAATGAACCGATGGAAAAGAACACGATGATACAGGCACCCAGACCATTTACGGCTACCTTTTTCAAC
Source organism: Sphingobacteriales bacterium (assembly GCA_016721245.1). Classification (GTDB taxonomy): domain Bacteria; phylum Bacteroidota; class Bacteroidia; order Chitinophagales; family JADIYW01; genus JADJSS01. The sequence goes on along the minus strand of JADKIQ010000002.1, from coordinate 378,054 downwards.
TGGAAAGAACTGGCAGTAAGTGTGTTGCAGGGATTAATTATTACGGCCGGAACGCTGTCTGCTTATCAATATGCGGTGTGGCAGGGAATGGATGAAGCCGCTACCCGCACTATGGTATTTACCGTGCTGATTGCTGCCAATATTTTTCTGACGCTGGTGAATCGTTCGTTTTATTATTCCATTTTCACTACCATTCAGTATAAAAATAATCTTGTTCCGATCATCATCATGATAACCATTGCCATAACAGGTGTATTGCTGTATGTTAAACCATTAACAACATTCTTCTTATTTGAGCACTTAAGCATTACCAACTTGAGTATCAGCATCGGAATCGGATTCTTATCCGTAATTTGGTATGAAGTTGTAAAACTCATCAAAAGAAGCAGCAAAAAATAATTCAGTAACTGCATTTAAAAATAAAACAGACAATCTATGTGGTGGCATTATGCATTGGTTTTTATTTGCTCGATGGCGGTGGACATTGTTCCTTTTCCCTTGCCACCAGCCTTTACCGTAATGATTGTGTTGCAGATTGTTTTCAAACTGAATATCTGGGTGGTGATTGTAACGGGTGTTGCCGGTTCCATTGCAGGCCGTTATATTCTCACTTTATACATTCCTAAAATCTCGGGTAAAATATTTAATCCTTCGAAAAATGAGGATGTACGCTATTTAGGAAAAAGGATGAAAGAGAAAGGCTGGAAAACTCATTTGATTATACTGGTATATTCCTTATTGCCTTTGCCGACCACGCCTTTATTTATTGCCGGTGGCATGGCAAACCTCAAACCCTACTATATCATTCCTGCATTTTTTGTCGGTAAATTTATCAGCGACACTGTGGCTGTTTTATTGGGAAAATATGCGGAAGAAAACACTAAAAACCTTGTTCAGGGTATGATTAACTGGAAATCAATTACCGGTTTAATTGTCGGCTTGCTGCTGCTGTGTGCATTATTTTTTATCGACTGGCGAACGATGCTTCAAAAGAAAAAACTCAAACTTCGTTTTCAAATCTGGAAATAAACAGGCACGTGTGAACCACGTAACATTTTTCAAAAATCATGTAAGGTGTTACTGCTTTTATTTGGACATTTTTGCTTAATGCAAAGAATCGTTCATTTCTTAATCCTCATTATGTCTGTGTCTCCTGTTATTCTCTCTCAACCATTACAAACTGTTCCGGCTGTTGATTTAAAAAAGTATGCCGGAAAATGGTTTGAAATTGCTTCCTTTCCTCAATTTTTTCAAAAGGGATGTACTTGTACAACCGCTGAATATACATTAACAGACAAAGATTATCTGATTGTAGAAAACAGATGTCTAAAGGATTCCGCCAAAGGAAAATCATCTTATATAAAAGGAAAAGTATTTGCAGAAGAGAACTCCGGCAATGCCCGTTTGAAGGTGCAGTTTTTCTGGCCATTCAAAGCAAAATACTGGATTATTGAACTGGCACAAGATTACAGTTATGCGGTAGTAAGCCATCCTTCCAAAAAGTATTTATGGATTTTATCCAGAACGTCAACAATGGATAGTGCCGTGTATCATCAGATTGTTTTTCGGCTGAAAGAAAAAGGGTTTGATTTATCAAAACTACAGCTCACCAAACAGATTTAATGAACACACACTATCATCTAAAAAATATTTATGAAAAAATACATCACGATAACTATTTACCTGCTGGCATTTTCAGCGCTCACTTCTTGTATTACCACTAAAATTACGAGCAACTGGAAAGAACCTGATAAAAAAGTAACTCTAGAGAAATTAAAAAAAGTACTGGTGGTTGCATTTTTCAAAACAGAAACTAATAGCCGTAAAGCGGAAGATCAAATGGCAGGCTATCTGAAAGGAAAAGGAGTGGTCGCATACAACTATTTAGATGACAATATCAGTGCGACCAATGAGGAACTCATCCGCGATAAAATAAAAGCAGACGGCTTTGACGGCGCTGTAACCATGCGTTTAGTAGATATGGAAAAAACAGAAACCTACATACCGGGAAATATTTCTACTTACCCTTCTTACTATCATACTTTTGGCGGGTACTATTACAGAAACTGGTCGTTTAACCGCACACCGGATTATTACTCTACCACGCGAACCTATACTGTTGAGACCAATGTATTCTCTATAAAAGAAGATAAAATTATCTGGACCGGTGTTACACAAACAACAGACCCAAGCGGTGTAAACAGATTGACAGAAGAAGTGGCAAAAGTTGTGTACAAGAAAATGATGAAAGAAGGATTTATCAGTAAATAAAACAAGGATACTAACTGTCCAATAAAATGCATATTTCAATTATAAACAGAAATAAAAAAGCTGCAGATATATCACTATTGAAAAATCTAACAAAACATTGTTTTCGGATAAACGCAAGTAAGCCTCACAAGTACAAACTATATACTAATAACTTAAAGTGCTTATAAACATTAACAAAATCATCAAATTGTATAATCCTTATCACAAAAACTATCAGATCTTTAATTATAAAACATTCAAAATCGTTCAATAAAAATACTATGAAAAAACACTTCCCCATTTCTGCCTGTGTACTTTCTGTTGTTTGTTTGTTTGCTTCTTGTAATCAACAAAATTCCATGGCTGATTCCGCAGCTGCAGCAGAAACTATGGCTAAAGATTCTGTAACAGAAAATATGACAACAACTGTCGATGCGGATACAATTTCTAAAACAACGGATACGACAACAAAGATAGGTAATGTACCGTTGAGACTTATGGTAGATAATCTTAAAACAAGCGCTGGCGAAATTGAAGTGGGTGTGTATACTACCAAAAATAAGTTTCCCGATGAAAACGATGAATTTAAAAAATTACGTTTCAAACCTAAACATGGCAAGATAGATGTGATGATAAAAGATTTACCCTATGGTGAACTGGCATTCGCGATTTATCATGATGTAAATAACAATGGTAAAATTGACAAAAATGCAATTGGCATTCCCAAAGAGCGCTATGCTTTTTCCAATAATATTAAGCCTACCATTAAAGCACCAAGTTTTGATGATTGTAAATTCAACTACAGTGAAAAATCTAGTACGGTAAAAATTTCATTGTTGAAATAAAGAAAAAGAAAACTGATAATAAGCACCTATATTTTAAGCGTAGTGTTTCAATTGGTGCGGACACCAACCGATAGATAAAATAAAACATCAAGTACGGTAAAAATTTCATTATTAAAATAGAGAAAAGAAAACCGATAACGAGCACAGTTATTTTAAGCGTAGTGTTTCGGTTGGTGCGGACACCAACCGATAGATAAAATAGTGAAGGAGATATTTCGGTTGCGGTCAGAGACCGGCAGAATTAATAGACACGAGAGCGCTGCGCTAACTCTCGCGCCAGAGAGTGAAAATATCAACCAATAGTTAAAAGCAGCATTATTATTAACGAAAATATATAACTGCTTCGCGAATAATTATATATAACCCTACTATTACTCCAAGTATACTAAAAAAATAAATACTCATATCAATATAAAAAACTCCTTCTGGAACTTGCTTTGACTTCTTATTATAAATAAATGAAATTACACCTAATAAAATTGCACCTATTCCATATAAAATATTTTCCATAGATTAATTATTTCCCCAACCTTTGTTGGTGTTTAGCATAGCCTAGCTAAGTATGGTGGCATGCGTCACAAACAAACTACAATTTCAATTATCACTCACTCAAAATCTTAAACGTCGTCCTTCTATTTCGTTGGTGCTGCTCTTCAGTGCATTTGGTGCATTCGCAGCTTTCTATCGGCATGCTTTCGCCGTAGCCTTTGGCAGTCAATCTATCCGCAGCAATGCCTTTTTGTATTAAATACTGCACTACACTTTCCGCACGTTTCTGCGACAGCGTTTCATTGTACGTATCTTTTCCACGGCAGTCGGTATGCGAGGACAATTGTATTTTTATCGTCGGATTTTTTACTAAGATGTCTACTAAGGAATCCAGACTCTGAGCAGCATCCGCACGGATGTTCCACTTGTCGTAATCGTAGTAAATATTGTTCAGTGTAATTTCTACATTTTTGTAAATTTTACTCAGCGTTATTGTCTTTTGTATCACAATCGTATCGCCGTCTTTCGCAGGCAAATCTGCTGTTACATTTTCTTCACTCGTTAAATATCCGATTTTGGAAACCTTCAATTTAAACTGGCTTCCTTTCGGAATAAACGTTTGATCCCTGCCGTCTTTATCGGTATGCAGGAACTGAAAACTGTTCGGTTTATTATCAAACTTCGGCAATTCCACCGTCGCGTTTTCAATCGGCTTCATACCTAAAAAAGTGGTGTTCGGATTATTGTCATCCTGATAGGTTTTTGCCTGCACCAATACTTTCAGCACAAACACAGCTGGTGGTAAAGGCTCTGCCGGCGCCATGCGGTTTTCAAAATAATAAATATCGTCCAGCCCTTTGCCGCCTGGTCTGTTGGACGTAATATATCCGCTCAACAACACCGAATCATCTTTGGATTTTGTCAGTGAGATACTGAAATCATCGCCGCCGCTGTTCACGCCATATCCCAGATTCTGTACGTTGGTATAAATCTTTCCCTCTTTCGTGGCGGAGTAAATATCCAGTCCACCGTAACCTGTTTTACCATTCGATGAGAAATACAATTTGTTATCATCCGCAATCACGGGAAACAATTCATCGCCCTGCGAATTCACTTTAGAACCTGCGTTTACCGGATATTCAAACTCACCGGCCACGTTCTTTTTCGCCACATAAATATCTCTTCCGCCATAGCCTTCTTTGCTGTCAGAAACAAAATACAATTCTTTCTCATCCAGCGATAAAAATGCCTGTCCTTCATTGATGGTATCGGCAAATAATTTCAGGCGTTCCGGTGCACTCCAGCTATCGTCTATGTTTTTTACTGTACGGTAAATGTGACAATATTCATTGACATTTTTAGCATCGCTGCCGCAACGCGTAAACAATGCCGTCTTGCCGTCTTTGCTCAGCACAAACTCCGCATCGTGGTACAGGTCATTGAATGGCGCTGCCAGTAAAGTAGCTTCGCTAAATTTTGTGTTACCGGTTTTAGGAGCTGCATAAATATCCGAATAGCCTTCGCCGGTCCATTCATCCGTATTGTTTTTATTGCCTCCACGGGTGGAAGAAAAATAAAGGGTATTGTCTTTTACGAAGGGTGCAAAATCCAGACTCGGCGAATTGAATTCCAGATTGGTCATTTTCGTGAGTGCCGGTTTTTTAAGCTTCTTCAGCACCTCCTCCAGAAAATCCATTTCTTTCTGTAAACGGAATTTTTCGCTTTTATTAGCTTTCAGATAATCATCCAGCACTTTATAGGCTTCCTGATATTTTTCAGTACGCTTCAATGCGTTTACATATAATAAAGTTGCGTCGTTTAGCACACGCGCATCCGCAATCTTTTTATACCAGGGTTCCGCAGATTTAAAGTCCAGTTGCTTATCATAACTTTCAGCAATCTTCAGGGCTATTTTCGATTGTTCTGTAATGTCTTTTGATTTGTCGTAATCCTTTTGCAGCATCTCGGAAGCCAGCGAATATTTTTTAAGAATATAGGCCGTTTGGCCGTCCTGCACTTTCGATGTGGATTTGCAGGAAACCAAAAACAAGGCAGCGACAAAAATGAGTATGTAAGCAAATTTATTCATAGAAGATAACATCACATTAAATATAACAAATTTATCGGGTTGTGGTTGATTTTTAAGACAAACTAACTAAATATTTCGCTGCAGGTGCGGTTTATATTTTTACACAATTCATCCAGCGGCAAATCGTTAGCATCCGAACCAAACGGATTTTCAATCTCTTCCGCAATCAATTCAATACTCGTTAAGATATAAAACGTAAAGACAGTCACCGGAATGATGGTATAACCCAGAGAAGCAACATACGCAAAGGGCATCAGCATGATATAGAAGAAAATGAATTTCTTCAAAAACGCACTGTACGAATATGGAATGGGTGTATTCTTAATACGCTCGCAGGCACCGCAAATCTCAATAAATTGCTGATAATCATTATTAATTAAAAGCAGTTGTATATCCGTTATCGTTCCTTCCTTGTAAAGTAAATCTATCTCTTCAAAAATTTCTTTGGCCACCTGATTCGGAAGATGCTGAATGCTGCTGTGAAAATCAAATCTGTCTTTGGTCTGGGCATTTTCATCCAGTTCCGGTATGGTTTTTTCATTGCGCAGATGTGCTTTTAAAGAAACGGCAAAATAAGGAATCAGGGATTTTAATGCCGTTTTATGAATCGTGTCATTCGGCAACAACTGGTTGAGTTTAACGGACAGATTCCTCGAACAGTTAATCAATTGTCCCCACAATCTTCTTCCCTCCCACCAGCGGTCATAAGCGGTATTGGTTCTAAAGACCAGCAACAAAGAAATCACAAAACCCAGCATCGAGTAAATCAGCGACAAATTTTTAAGCTGAGATTCTTTGCTGATGTGGATGATATGGATTTCCAGATAAGAGACAAGCAAACTATATATTGCAATGGCAACAATCATTGGAAACAACTGACGAACTGTATCTGATTTATGAAACCTGAAAATAAAGGTAAACCAGTCTTTGGGATTATAAGCAATCATGGTACAAAAATAAAAAATCCCGAACAATAGTCGGGATTTAAACATTAAATTATAGGTTGTTTTATTTAGAGAACAACATCTCTCTGTATTTTGGCAATGGCCATAATTCATCATCTACGATAGACTCCAGACCGTCTGTAATATCACGCATTTCATCCATGATAGGTCTTACCTTATCACAGTACAGCAATGCCTGTTTCAATACATTCGTCTGATCATTTCCTTTTACACGCAAATCAAACATTTCCTTATCCAGTTTGATTAATTTATCGATGCCTTCAGAAATTTGTTTCAGAATACTGGTTTGCGCTGCATATAATTTTGCGTCAATGCCTACTTCTTTTAATCCTTTTATGTTGGTGATTAGTTTATTCTGATATTCGATGCAAGCAGGAATTACCTGATTGATAACGATTTCACCCAATGCACGAGATTCAATCTGAATAGCCTTGATATAGTTTTCCAGTGCGATTTCATAACGCGCCTCTACTTCCCGGTGTGTGTAGATACCTTGTGTTTCAAACAACTTCACAGATTTCTCAGATACGAAAGCACCCAAGGCTACCGGAGCTGTTTTGTTGTTACTCAAGCCGCGTTTTTTTGCTTCTTTATGCCAGTCGTCAGAATAATTGTCTCCTTCAAACATCACACGTTTTGCTTCCTTGATAGTTTTACGCAATACTTTCAATATCGCCACGTCTTTGTAGTCACCGCCTTTGATGTATTCATCCACTTCCGTTTTGAAGATTTGCAATTGCTCTGCCACGATGGTGTTTAATACTGTCATTGGCAATGCACAGTTTGCAGAAGAACCCACTGCACGGAACTCAAATTTATTTCCGGTAAATGCAAATGGCGATGTTCTGTTTCTGTCGGTATTATCCAACATGATGTCCGGAATACGGTTATGAATATCCAGACGTAAAGTGATATTATCCTGCTCGTCAAATTTATCTTCGTCCACACGGGTTTCAATCATTTCCAGTACTTCTTTCAGGTAAGAACCTGTGAAAACGGAAATAATAGCCGGTGGTGCTTCATTAGCTCCTAAACGGTGTTCGTTACCATGTGATGCTACCGATGCACGCAATAATTCTTCGTGACGGTTTACCGCAGCAATCGTGTTGATGAAGAAAGTAAGGAATTGCAAATTCGTACGCGGTGTTTTTCCCGGCGATAATAGATTCACTCCCGTATCCGTGCCCATACTCCAGTTATTGTGCTTACCGCTTCCGTTGATGCCGGCAAACGGTTTTTCATGGAATAACACTTTTAATTTATGTTTGGAAGAAACTCTGTCCATTACATCCATTAATAAAGAGTTATGGTCAACCGCTAAATTGGCTTCTTCAAACATAGGTGCGCACTCAAACTGAGAAGGTGCTACCTCATTGTGACGTGTTCTCACCGGAATACCCAACTTAAGGCACTCAATTTCAAAATCGCGCATGTAGGCGTATACACGCTCAGGAATAGCGCCAAAATAATGATCTTCTAACTGCTGTCCTTTTGGTGAACGTCTGCCTAATAAAGTTCTGCCGCTCATTACTAAATCCGGACGTGCATAATACATCGCCGAATCCACTAAGAAATATTCCTGTTCCCAGCCAAGTGTTGTATTTACATGTTTTACATCTCTGTCAAAATAATGTGCAACTTCTGTTGCCGCCTGATCCAATACCTGAATAGATTTTAAAAGCGGTGCTTTATAGTCTAAGGTTTCACCGGTATAAGAAATAAAAATAGTGGGGATACATAATGTTTTACCGTTTCCAACCGTCATTATAAATGCCGGAGAGGTAACATCCCATGCTGTATAACCGCGTGCTTCAAATGTAGCACGAATACCACCCGATGGAAACGAAGAAGCATCCGGTTCCTGCTGAGCTAGTGCATCCGCACTGAATTCCTCCACACCTCCGCCGCCTTTTGGCATAAAAAAGGAGTCGTGTTTTTCAGCGGTAGTGCCCGTTAAAGGTTGAAACCAGTGGGTGTAATGTGTTGCCCCCTGTTTCATCGCCCAGGCTTTCATGGCAGAAGCCACCTGATCTGCGATATCTCTATCTACTTTTTTACCATCTCTGATACAAGCAGCCAGTCGCTTATAAGCATCTGATGGCAGAAATTCTCTCATTTCTTTTTCCCCGAAAACGGCAGAAGCAAAGAAATCAGAAATTTTTTCGGCTGGTAACTCTACGTTCACCTTTGGCCTTGAGGAAAATGCGGATAATGCATTAAATCTGGTTTTTGACATACATACTTTCTTTGTATGCTAAGATGATAAAAAAAAAAGAAGATTAAAAGAGATTGAATGGTTTTTACCAAAATTTAGTTACTATTTACATCATTAGCCTGGGTTTCTTTACGGGAAAGGCATAATCCTATTAAAATAAAAGGAATAGCAATAGAACGGTAACGAACTATTGCTCCTGAATTATTCACTATAAGCCCGATTAAAAACAAGGTGCTTAATCCGAACAGAACGGAAAAAATTGCACCGGAATTCCGTATGAAGGATTTAAAATCAAGCGTACATAATAAATAGAAAATTACGCCAATAAACATCCAGGTTTCCACACAGGCTAAAACCGGCAGGTAACCTTTGCATTCGGATGGAAAAGGTCTTAAAATCGGATTTACTATCGCTTCCATAGCCAGTTCTGAATAACCGGATAAATTATGCGGCACATTTGTAATAATCGGAAAAGTCATGTTGCCGGGAATTGTTCTTAAAAAATAGTCTCTTCGGATAAACAATTCCTTCATCAGGTTTATTTCAGGACTTAACAAATCGATTAATATGGCAATTAATATAAAAACACAGCCTGTCAGCAGATATATGAAAATACTTGGTATCCGTGGTTTTAATGATTTACTGATCAGCATGGCTATAGCTAACGGAAAGAGAATCATCAACGAATAAAATCGTACATACCCAAGAAAAAATACCCCTGTAAAAAGAAATAAAAAAGTCCATACAGAATATTTTTTCATACTTATCCTGTCCAGATTATACAAAATAAGCCCCAGTCCGAAAATAGTTATGGCTTCTTTGTGAATGCCTGATGTCCAGAAAACTACTGAAGGAATTCCGAATAAAATAAACTGCAACAGTCTTTTGTTATTCAACCTGGATTCAAAAAACAAATACAGATTGTAGATACCTATAAAGGAAAGAAAAGAAAATACAATCGCATGTACATTATAAATCCCAAAGGAAAACAGCCGAATCAAGGCATTTAAACGTACTAAAAAATAATTTGCCTTATCAAACCAAAAGTGCATATTATCTGTATACATTAAAAGATGCTGAGGCACCGGTTTGAAATCGTTGGCACCCAAGGCAAGTTGCAGATAAATGAGTGGATTTGATTTTAAAGCACCATAAACAACATTACCGTTATAAAAATACAAATAAGTATCATCCCCGGTTAATAAGCCGCTTCTGAAAAGGTAACCATATAAAATGGCACAAAATGCTTTAAGTGAAAATGCAACAAAAAGAATCGTTTTACTTACAGAGGAGCATGTAAAAAAACGAGTATTACCAATTATGAGTAAAAAAAATAAAAAATACGCTATCGGTACAATAATCTCCTGTATCATCTGTAATGTTGGTAAAAATAAACATTTTAATTTAATGATAATAAATATTCCGTTTCAGTTGCAGGGAATTAACTATTTTTGAAGAGAATTTTTTTATCTATGTCAACTCAGCTCCACCAACCATTAGTAACAGAAGAAACGGCTAAATCATTGGGATTATTGCCTGAAGAATATCAGAAAATACAGGATATCTTAGGCCGTATTCCCACTTTCACCGAATTAAGTATCTATTCCGTGATGTGGAGTGAGCACTGCAGCTACAAAAATTCCATTAAATACTTAAAAAAACTGCCGCGCAAAGGCAAAGCTCTTCTGGTGGAAGCCGGCGAGGAAAATGCCGGTCTGGTGGATATCGGAGACGGCTGGGCCTGTGCTTTCAAAATAGAATCGCACAACCACCCGAGTGCAGTAGAACCTTTTCAGGGCGCTGCCACCGGCGTTGGCGGTATTTCCCGCGATATTTTTACCATGGGTGCCCGTCCGGTAGCTTCTCTAAACTCTTTGCGTTTTGGAGAACTCGACAATAAAAAAACACAGCACCTCTTAAAAGGCGTGGTAAAAGGCATTTCCCACTACGGCAACTGCTTCGGCGTGCCTACTGTGGCGGGCGAAGTTTATTTCGACGACTGCTATCAGGTGAACCCACTGGTGAATGTCATGAGCGTGGGTATCGTTCGCGTAGGTGAAACCATTTCCGCCACGTCCGAAGGTGCCGGCAATCCGATTTATATCGTAGGCGCTTCTACAGGTAAAGATGGTATTCATGGTGCTACTTTTGCCTCTGAAGATTTAGGCGAAGACGCGGAAGACAAAATCCCTTCTGTTCAGGTGGGCGACCCTTTTACAGAAAAACTACTGTTAGAAGCTACCCTGGAAGTAATAAAAACAGGTGCCGTTGTAGGTATGCAGGATATGGGTGCGGCAGGCATCACCTGCTCTACCAATGAAATGAGTGCGAAAGGACAGCACGGAATGAAAATCTGGCTCGATAAAGTGCCGACTCGTCAGCGACATATGCAGCCGTTTGAAATTCTTTTGTCTGAATCGCAGGAGCGCATGCTGATTGTGGTGGAAAAAGGCAAAGAGGCTCTGGTGGAAGCAGTATTTGACAAATGGGATTTACACTGCGCCATCATCGGTGAAGTCACCGAAGGCAATCTGGTGCAATACTACATGAATGACGAACTGGTGGCGGAAGTACCGGCGGATACCCTGGTATTAGGCGGTGGCGCTCCGGTGTATGACCGACCGTTCAAAGAACCTGCTTATCACATTCAGCGTGATGAATATGATGCAGATAAAGTGCCTTTCCCGAAAAGTTATGTAGAAGTGGCGAAAAACTTAGTGCAAAATCCAAACATCGCCTCCAAGCGATTTATCTATAAACAATATGATTCTATGGTAGGCGTAAACAATGCCTCTACCAACCGTCCGAGCGATGCAGCTGTGATTCGACTGAAAGATTCGACCAAAGGTTTGGTGATGACTGTAGATTGCAACTCGCGTTATGTACATGCGGATGCCTACAAGGGCGGCGCGATTGCCGTTTCGGAAGCGGCCAGAAATATCGTGTGTACGGGCGCAAAACCGGTAGCGATTACCAACTGCCTAAACTTCGGAAATCCATACGATGAAGAAGTGTACTGGAATTTCGTGCATGCCTTACAAGGTATGGGCGATGCCTGCATTCAGTTTGAAACACCGGTAACCGGCGGTAACGTGTCGTTCTACAACCAGTCGCCGAACAGAGCCGTGAATCCTACGCCAACGATTGGTATGTTAGGCATCATTGAAGATGTGGCCAATATCATGACACTGGATTTTAAAAACGAAGGCGATTTGATTTATCTGATTGGTACTTGTACCAGCGATATTGCCAGTTCAGAATACCTGGTACACGAACATAAAATCGACTTATCTCCTGCGCCTCACTTTGAACTGAAAGAAGAAGCACAGGTGCAGAATGCGGTAGCCAAACTCATAGAAAACAAACTCATACATTCCGCGCACGATTTAAGCGAAGGCGGATTATTTATAGCCGTGCTGGAAAGCGCCATGACCCGCAACTTTGGTTTTGACATCACCACTTGTTCTTCCATAAGAAAAGATGCTTGTTTATTTGGTGAAGGACAAAGCCGTGTGGTGGTTTCCATTGCTGCCGATACCAAAGACAGTTTTGACAACTTCTTAAAAGCGAACAACATTCCCAACCGTTTCTTAGGAAGCGTAAAAGGAAAAGACATTCTCATCGACGGTGAAAACTTCGGCAACATCAGCGAATACAAAGACCTGTACGATACGGCTATCGAAAAGTATTTTGTGTAATATTTGGTTTAGTTTATATCTAAGAGACTTAAATTGAAAAGAAAAAAGAAAAGGAATATTCTTGAAATCTTAGGATTTATAGTTGTTATGTCTGTATATTTTTATCTTGTTGATTTTTTAAAATATAAATATGGTGATGATACTATTTCTGGATATCTTTTTATAAAAGGAGGACATCGTTCTGGTATATTTATTCTACTTAAATATCAATTTTATAGTATCTTAATTTTAATTGGAATAATTTTTAGCTATTTTTTATATTTAGGTTCTATCAACAAATAGACCTTTTCACGCAATGAGCACCTCGCCCTTGACTGGTGTTTAGCGTTAGCTTGGCAAAGAGCGCAGGCAAGCGTCACCTGTCAACTACAAAACAAAAAATTACAAAAATATTTATCTTTATAAAAGACAACGACTGGATGGTTGACAATAAATTTAGTTTGAAGGTTAGTTTCTGTTAGTGCAAACAGACCTAACAAATACCAATTTTCAGCTGTTGGTTATAAATGTCGAAAGACACCTCAAAACTGACGGAAAATTTAAAAATAAAATTAGCATAAACGATGATAGTTCCATCAATGACAGTTCAAGAAATCCACAAGGAAGTTTTTGAGGACTTTAAGACTCTTCGGAATAAACTTGATGAATTTCAAAAAGATTTCAAAAGAATGGTTCTTAAAAGCAATTGCTATCCGTTGACAAAATCATTCGAATACAAAACACGGGAAAAGAAAAATTTATTTATTATCGGATTTACAGCCTTAAAAAGAAGTGCTTGGAAAAAACCGATCATTAGTACATATGGAGTTTATTCACGTCCTGAAGGTAAGTATGTTGTTGCTCCCTCATTGGACATGAATATTAGCACAATATATCCTCCCCACTTCTTTAAGAGATATCGAGAACGCATTTTAAAAGATGAATCTATCTCAAACGAAGACATTATCAGACATTATTTCAAGAATGATTGGGGGTTTATGGGTGCAGTTGTTAATGAGAATTTTGAATCAGTTTATAATTGTTTTGAAAATGATGAAAAAGATGAAAAGGTTAGTTTTGTTGCGGCCACTTATCAAGGTTATTGCTTTGGAGTAAAGCAAGGCAATGTAAATATTGTCAAGACGATAATATCAGATGACATGCTATTTGAAAATCAAAAAGGAATATTTCATGAACTACGAGCAGCTTTTCAGGACGCTAACAAAGAGAGGTATGGAATGATTATTTAATCTTTGCAATCGAGAAACACCACTCTGGCGCGAGTCTTCCGCAGGACGTCCCGAAGGTTCGGGACGTGTCTGCTAAATCATCCGGTCTCTGACCGCAACCAAAAGCCGAGAACGTGAATGTGAAATTTCTTATCACCTTTCAACACCACAAAAAACCAAATCAAAAAAATACTTTTCACCAATCAGCACAGTATATTTGCGTACAATCGTTTAGCCATAAAAGAAACAAAGAAATGTTTACAGCAGAACAAATCAAAGCGGCGCACAGCAAAGTAAAATCAGGAGCAGACTTTCCGGGGTATATCAAAGAAATTAAGGCATTAGGAGTTACCCACTATGAAGCATATGTAAGCGACGGACATATCGACTATCACGGTGCAAACAATCATACCGCCAGAGTACCCGAAAAATATGCACCAATCCCCATTGCCGATACCGCAAAGATAGAAGAATTCAAAGCGGAACTCTTGGCGCATCAGCAGGGAAAAACCGACTACCTCACCTTCATTAAAATGTGTGCAAGCACCGGAATAGAAAAATGGGAAATCAGTATGGCCGGCATGAGCTGCACCTATTACGACAAAGCAGGCATGGTTATTCTAACAGAACAGATACCTCAGTAAAAAATCTTCATACAAGCTTTGCAAAATTTTATTCCCCTCCTCCCCTCTTTTTGTGCTAACTTACATTATGGAAACAACGTGGTGGATTGTAGTTTTGGTATTGGCGGCTGCAATAGCCTTAATCGTCTTTTTGATTAAACGGAATCTCAAAGATGAGAAAGACCTGATAGAATACCTGGATAAAGAAGAAGACAAAAATAAAGCAGATGAATAATGTTGCCGGAGTTTCGTTTTATCCTTCCAAGCTAAAACGGATTAACCCGTAAACATCCCCTCACCACTAATCGGTATTCTCAGTATAAGCAAGGCTCTTAAGTAAGCATTTTTAGTGATTATGTATATATTTACAGCGCTTCGCAAAAAAACGGAAGCACACTAAACATATACACTATGGAAAAAGTACTGGGATTTTTAACACCGGCCATCGTTTACCTCTTCATCTTTATTTTAAACGCCGTGATGCCAGGCCGCTGGGTAGTGGGCTATGCCACCAAAGAACATTCCGACGAAAAACTGAAATATCGACTCAACGGATTGCTCGTGCTGTTTACCGTAGTGGCTTGTTGGTTAGCCTTGTGCTATTTCCATATAATTTCATGGGACTGGCTCTATGAAACGCGCTGGTACGGACTCGCCGGTGCCGTCACTTTCGGATTGATTTTTTCCATTGCCATCGTGGTACCGTATCCTGCCGTAAAAAAATCTTTCCTCGCCGATTTCTATCTCGGCAGACTGGAAAACCCGCAGCTCTGGGGCGGCCGCATAGATGCCAAGATGTGGCTTTATTTAATCGGTGCCATCATGCTGCAACTGAATATCCTGAGTTTCGCGGCGCATCATTACATCCTGTACGGAGCAGAAGCCAGTAAGGGTATATTGCTGTCCACCGCCTTGCTTACTTACTTCCTGATAGATTATCTCACCTTCGAAGAAGTGCATTTGTATACCTACGATTTATTTGCAGAGAGAGTCGGGTTTAAACTCGGCTGGGGCTGCATTGCCTTCTATCCTTATTTCTATTCCATTCAGTTATGGTCCACCGCAGATTTACCCAATCCGCATACACCGACTTATTTGCTGGTGTTGTATGCACTTATCTTTTTTACGGGCTGGGGTTTATCGCGCGGTGCCAACCTGCAGAAATACTTTTTCAAGAAAGATCCGAAACGCGTGTTCCTTGGCATCACACCTGAAACTATTACCGATGGTAACAAAACATTGCTCGTAAATGGTTTTTGGGGCTTAAGCAGACACATCAACTACCTCGGCGAAATCCTGATGGCCACCGGCATCATTCTCTGCGTTGGACATCCCGGATTGCTATGGCCCTGGTTGTATCCCTTATACTATGTAGCATTGTTGTTTCCCCGTCAAATCGACGACGACAAACGCTGCGCACAAAAATACGGTCCGCTCTGGAATGAATACCTGAAAAGAGTTCCGAAAAGAATTATTCCTTACATCTATTGAGAAAAGTTGAGGTTGTAGAAAAAGTTAAACCCTTCAGAAAGCAAGAAGCGTGGGATGGCAAAATACGTAGCAAAGCGCTGGCTATGAAGCGCTGAACGATTATTTTGCCTTGATTTTTTTGTTTCTTTTTTTATCAAGAAAAAAAGATAAGAAAAGTAGAATTTAAGACAAAGACTTAAATAAAATCACAACCGATACATCTTCCTCGTCGTATCACCCATAATCAGTATCGCCATCTTTCTCGGCATAAGCTTCTGCATAATAAAACTTGCGATTTTATTTCCTGTACCGGTGATAAACGAAGGACGTTTACCTAAATGCTTAAAACACTCTTGCACCACTTCTGCCGGTTCCTGCACACGCGGCGCGAAGAAACTTGTTTTCTCCGGATTCGTGTCAATAAAATTAGGGGTTGCCGTAGCACCCGCACAACAGGCAATCACATCCACGCCTTTGTCTTTCCATTCGTACCAGAGGCTTTCTGCCAGCACACGGTCGAACGCTTTACTCGCAGCATAAACGCTTAAGAATCCGCTGCCCTGAAAACCCGCTAAAGACGCCATTAAAATAATCGCACCTTTTCCTTTGGCCAGCATCGGTGTACCGAAAAGCTGCATCAAATTCATCGGCGTAATCATATTCGCCTGCGCAATGCGGTTATGATGTTCTATGCTGTTTTTTTCAAATGGACCGATATACGAAAGAGCGGCATTATACACCAGCATATTTATTTCTTTGCCCTGCAGCATATTGTACAATTCCTGTGCGGCATTCGTATCAGCCAAATCACAGCAGATACAGTCCGCTTTAATCTTGTATTTTTCAATAAGCGTGGCGGCGAATTGTTCCAGTGGTTCTTTGCGTCTTGCCACCAGAATTAAATCCAATCCTTCCTTTGCTAAATACTCTGCATAGGCCGCGCCGATTCCTTCAGAAGCGCCTGCCACTAAAGCCAGAGAACCATATTGTTGTTTTAAAGACATCGTTCTGTATTTTTCAGATAAACATTATTTAGTATTTCTTCTCTCCTGTTTTTCCTTCACCACAATGCGGGTACTCGCCTCTTCTATTTTATATTTCTTGCCCTTCATTTTCTCGTCTTTGATATTGGTAAGAATGGATTTCAGTTTACTTGCACGTACCGCCACAAAGGATGAAAAATCTTTCACTTCTATCAAGCCGATATCATCTTTTTCCAACTTGCCTTTTTGTGCCAAAAACCCCACGATATCCACCTTATTCAATTTATTTTTTTTGCCACCATTGATGTACAAGGTCGCAAAATCAGGGACTTTGGGTAATGGGAGATTTTCAGGCACTTCCATCACTTCAATAGTTTCTTCCACATACGAAGGACGCTTTTCATCTTTATGCAAAATCAGATACGCCGTGCCGGAAGCATGCATACGTGCCGTTCTGCCGTTGCGGTGAATAAACTCATCTTCCGTTGCAGAAGGATGATAGTGTATCACGTGTTTCATTTCAGGAATGTCCAGTCCGCGCGCTGCTAAATCTGTGGTGATTAAATAATGAATGCTGCCGTTTCTGAATTGTATCAATGAACGTTCACGATCATCCTGATCCATACCGCCGTGATAAAAAGTCGCCACTACTCCGCGTTCTTTCAGTAGTTCGCAGGTGCGTTCCACTGCTTCCCGGTGATTGCAGAAAATCAAGGCCGATTCGGAGTTCAGCGAACAAATCAAATTAAATAAGGTATCAATTTTATCTTTCTCTTCCGAGATAATAAGTTTTAAGGTCAGTCCTTCTTTCACTTCATCCTCCGGCAAAAAATTCAGCGTCGTCGGATGATTGGCACCAGCAAATTTCGGAATCTCAATGCTGGAAGTGGCAGACACCAGCACGCGTTTTTTCAGTTTTCCAAGACAACGGATAATAAACGACATCTGATCCTGAAAACCCAGATCCAGCGATTTATCAAACTCATCCAGCACCAGTATTTCCACGTCGTTATAGTCAAACGATTTGCGTTGTATATGATCCATGATTCTGCCCGGCGTGCCAATCAGCAAAGCCGGTGGCGTGCTCAGGTTTTGTATTTCAATTTGTTTGGAATGTCCGCCGTAGCACACATTCACTTTAAAACCCGTCGACATTTTCTTCCATACCTGTTCTATCTGCAAGGCCAGTTCTCGTGAAGGTGTCAGGATTAAACATTGCACTGTTGTTTTTTCAGGTTGTAGCATCTCTAAAACCGGCAGCAGAAACGCCAGTGTTTTTCCTGAACCGGTAGGCGAAAGCAGCAGTACGTTTTTATCTTCAGCAATAGCTTTATGTGCAGCCAGCTGCATCTCATTCAGTTGCTCAATACCTAACCTCGAAAGTACAGGCGACAATGGTGTTGTATTATCCATACAGCAAAGGTAAGCACAAATAATACAAAAGATTTTACACGCCTATTGTATTTGTGTATAATTTGTTGCGTACAGGTAAGCATTCACCAAAAAGATTCTCTTATTTTTAAGCATTATGAGAATTGAAACGGAAATAAAATTAGATTACAAAGATGTGTTGTTTCGTCCGAAACGTTCCGTCCTGCAATCCAGAGAGGAAGTTGACTTAACGCGAAAATTTACATTTAAGAATTCGCAGCAAGTTTGGGAAGGCGTGCCGATAATGGCGTCCAACATGGATACGGTAGGTACAGTGGAAATGGCGAAAGCGCTCGCACAGCATAAAATCATTACCTGTCTGCATAAGTTTTATCCGGTAGATTTATTACAGCCTTTGTTTCAGACTGCAGCTACTGATTTTGCTGCTATCAGCTGTGGCATCAAAGAGGATGATATAAATTATCTTGCTAAAGTGCATGCTGCTATTCCGGATTTCAGATTTATTTGTCTCGATGTGGCGAACGGCTATACACAGCGTTTTGCTTCAGTAGTGGCGCGCATCCGGGATAAGTATCCCGATAAAATAATTATTGCCGGTAATGTGGTTACGGGTGAAATGGTGGAAGAATTGATTTTGCGCGGCGCCGATATTGTGAAAGTGGGCATCGGCTCCGGTTCGGTATGTACTACGCGTATTCAAACGGGCGTTGGCTATCCGCAGCTCTCTGCCGTTATTGAATGCAGCGATGCGGCACATGGCGTGGGCGGGCAAATCATTGCCGATGGCGGTTGTGTGGTACCCGGCGATGTGGCAAAAGCATTTGGCGGCGGCGCAGACTTCGTGATGCTGGGCGGTATGCTTGCGGGTCACGAGCAATCGGATGGTGAATTGCAAACCATCAACGGCGAACAATACAAGGTATTTTACGGCATGAGTTCTGAAACGGCCATGAATAAATATTACGGAGAGGTGGCAGGTTATCGTTCTTCCGAAGGAAAAACGGTTGCTGTAAAATATCGTGGTGATGTAAATAATACTATTAAAAGTATTTTAGGTGGCATTCGTTCTACCTGTACCTATATAGGCGCACGAACTTTGAAAGACGTTTCGAAATGCACTACGTTTATTCGCGTCTCACAGCAGTCGAATGAAGTATTTGGTAAGAATTCATGACACTTTGCATATTTAACATTACATGGAATATAAAATAAAACAAGTTAAGCTGAATAAATTACTTGTAACATCTTTATTACTATTTATTATACCAGCTTCATTTTCAATTGTTAATGTAGAATATGAATTCATTGACAAAAGCAGCACAATATTGCAAGTAATATTGTTTGGAGGCATTGCTCTCTCTGTATTCAATTTTTTTTTCTGGAATGATGAAATACTTGTAGCTAAGATTATTTATGATCAGATTCAAATAAATAATTCTGTATTTAACATTAGTGATGTAACGAACTATAAAATCAGAGATGATAGCCCTGAATTTAAAATAATCAGAATACAAACAAAAATTAAACTCTTTAAAATCTGTCATAGAAAAAAGTTTGCAGAAAAAGATGATTTTGAGAAATTTATCAAATCATTTGAGAGAATAGTTAGGGATTATAATATTCAGAATGAAAATCAAATAAATAGAATTCCTGAATTTTGGGAAACAAAAGGTGGTAAAATCTTTGCTTATTTTATAATCATTACTTTAGTAGTTTTTCCAATTATATCAATAATTAAGGGTATAGATTTAAAATTCTTGACACGATATTTATTTATTCTCTGTATGAGTATTCCAATATTATATAAAGTTTTTAAAAGACAATAATGTTGGACTTCAAACAAAAAGTATATCAGCACTATGTTGTTGCATTGAATGAAAAAATCAATGCCTTGCAACAAACATTGAATGAGCTCAGTGACAGCGCTAAAAATGAAACCAAAAGCACTGCCGGTGATAAACACGAAACGGCTTTAGCCATGCTGCAGATTGAACAGGAAAACACACGTACTAAATTCAAAGAGGCAACGGAACAGAAAGCACAACTGGAACGGATGGATATCCAGCAAAAAACAGCTTCGATTATCAGAGGCAGTTTACTAAAAACTGACAGAGGTTACTTTTTTCTCGCAGTAGCATTAGGTAAAAGCACCATTGATACTATTCCTGTTATTGCCATCTCCCCGCAATCTCCTTTAGGGGCAAAATTACTCGGATTAAAAGAAAAAGAAAGCGCCGAAATAAACGGCATTCGATATACTGTTGAGATAATCCTTTGATTTTGCGCACTTATTCTCAACAGTCGCAGTACACTTTTCCACACATACAATTTCTTAAAACAAAAATCGTTTCGAACTGTCGTATATTTAGGCACTTTAATTTTACCCCCAATGCAAAACGAATTTCAAGCCCGCCACATAGGCCCCCGAGCAACAGATTTACCTTCTATGTTACAGACCATCGGAGTTTCATCTTTAGACCAGTTGATTGATGAAACGGTTCCGGCCAACATACGATTAAAACATGAATTGAATATTGGCGCTCCGCAAACGGAGTATCAGTATTTACAGTTGCTGAAAGAGAAGGCGGCAAAAAATAAAGTTTGCAAAAACTATATCGGTCTAGGGTATTACGGCACCATTACACCCGGAGTTATTCAGCGAAACATCTTTGAAAATCCGGGTTGGTACACACAATACACGCCGTATCAGGCAGAAATTGCACAGGGCCGACTGGAAGCCTTGCTGAATTATCAAACGATGATCAGCGACCTGACAGGTTTACCAATTGCCAATGCTTCTTTGTTAGACGAAGGAACGGCAGTAGCAGAAGCCATGCATGTTTTTTACGAAGTGAGAAACAAAGCGAAAAACAAAGCACAGGCACATAAAATCTTTATCGATAAAAACACCTTCCCGCAAACGATTGATGTGGTGAAAGGCCGTGCGTTGCCTTTAAACATTGAAGTAGTGGTGGATGACTATAAAACCTTCTCACCTACCGAAGAATATTTTGCCGTTGTATTACAATATCCAAACGGAAATGGTTCCGTTGAAGATTATAAAAACACCATCGCTGCCTGTGCAGCAAAAGAAGTATACAGTGTTTTAGCCTGTGATATTTTGAGTTTAACCTTACTGACATCACCGGGCGAATTAGGTGCTGACATTGCGGTAGGTAATTCACAACGCTTTGGTGTACCTATGGGCTTCGGCGGTCCGCACGCTGCCTTCTTTGCCTGCAAAGAAGACTTCGTTCGTCTGATTCCCGGTCGTTTAATCGGTGTTTCCGTAGACAAACACGGCAACCGTGCTCTACGTATGGCATTGCAAACAAGAGAACAGCATATCAAACGTGAAAAAGCAACTTCCAATATTTGTACCGCACAGGCATTACTCGCTATCATGGCAAGTATGTATGCAGTATATCACGGAAAAGAAGGTATTAAAACCATCGCTTTAAACGTTCATAATAAAGCAGTGGCATTAGCCAATGAATTAAAGAAACTGGGCTTCGGCAATCAGAATACCTATTTCTTCGACACTGTTAAAGTGGATGCAAAAGGAAAAGCTGCCGAAATCAAAACGATTGCTGAAAAGAATGGGTATAATTTCCGGTTTAATGAAGACGGCACCGTTCAGGTTACACTGGATGAAACAACTTCTCAGCAGGATGTAGAAAAAGTAGCGGCTATTTTTGCTGAAGCAATTGCTGCCAATTACAGTTCTTCTTATCTGGATAATCCTGCTTTACAAATTCCGGAAGGATTGCAACGCACTTCTGATTATCTAACGCATGAAGTTTTCAATTCCTATCATTCTGAAACGGAAATGCTGCGTTACATCAAACGTTTGGAAGCAAAAGACTTATCGCTCGGTTTTTCGATGATTCCCTTAGGAAGCTGCACGATGAAATTAAATGCAACTACGGAATTAGTTCCTTTGAGCTGGGCTGAGTTTGCGCACATGCATCCGTTTCAGCCGACAGAGCAGACAACAGGTTATTTAGAAATCATTAAAGAACTGGAAGATCAGTTATCCAATATTACAGGCTTTGCGGCAACCTCTTTGCAGCCCAACTCAGGTGCTCAGGGCGAATACGCAGGTTTAATGGTGATCAGAGCCTATCATATTTCACGCGGTGATACGCACAGAAATGTGGCCTTGATTCCGACTTCCGCACATGGTACCAATCCGGCAAGTGCTGCCATGGCCGGCATGGAAATCGTACTGGTAAAAACCACCGCGGAAGGAAACATTGATGTGGCAGATTTGAAATTGAAAGCGGAACAACATGCGGCTAATTTATCTTGTTTGATGGTTACCTATCCATCTACACACGGTGTATTTGAAGAAACCATTATTGAAATCTGTGATACCATTCATAAATTCGGTGGTAAAGTGTATATGGACGGTGCGAATATGAATGCACAGGTGGGCTTGACTTCTCCTGCATCTATTGGCGCTGACGTGAATCACATCAATTTACATAAAACATTCGCGATTCCGCACGGCGGTGGCGGTCCCGGCATGGGCCCTATTTGCTGTACCGCAGAATTAGCACCATTCCTGCCTTCTAATCCATTAGTAAAAACTGGTGGGGCAAACGCCATTTCAGCCGTTTCTGCGGCACCATATGGCAGCGCAGCCATTTTACTGATATCGTATGCTTACAATAAAATGCTGGGCAGTGAAGGCATTACCAATGCTACTAAATATGCTATTTTAAATGCAAACTATTTAAAAGCAAAACTCGAACCTCATTATGCGATTTTATATACGGGCGCTAATGGCCGTGTAGCACACGAATTTATCATGGATATCCGTCCGTTTAAAAAAGATACCGGCATTGATGCGGTGGAAATTGCTAAACGCTTAATGGATTATGGATACCACGCACCTACGGTTGCATTTCCTGTTCCCGGTACACTTATGATTGAGCCAACGGAAAGTGAAAGCAAGGAAGAACTGGATAAATTCTGTGAGGCCTTGATAGCTATCCGCAAAGAACTGGACGATATCAAGAATGGAATCACTACCCAACAGGATAACCCTGTTTTAAATGCACCGCATGTTGTAGCTGAAGTAGTCGCCAACGACTGGAATCATTGCTATACCAGAGAAAAGGCCGCATTTCCGTTAGAATATGTGAAACAAGCTAAATTCTGGCCAAGTGTTGCAAAAATAGACAATACTTATGGCGACAGAAATCTGGTTTGCACCTGCCTTCCAATCGAAGCATATGCGAAATAAACAGGCATAGCGCATTTATTTTCATCTTTTTTGAAATTATTTTTACTATTCACAGGCTAAAATCAGCTTGTAAATAGTACTATTTTAGTCACTTTTAAATGATAATATTATTTAATAAATATTGATTATCAATGACTTACAAAATTAATAGTATAATTAATTGTGTCACTCTAAAAAAAAATACGTAAATGTACTTAGCAAGTATCGGTGCATATTTGTATCAGATAAGAAGTAAGAACACTTATCTATTGGGAACTAAACTAACTTTTAAACATAAAAACTAAAACTAACTATTTTCTGCAAAGAAAATCACAAACATTCATTTATTAAAGGCTGAAAGGCTGATTGACGAGTATAGACAAAAAAAATCGGGTTTTGCATTGCACAAAACCCGAAAGACCCTAAAGTCTAGAAACATAAAAACCCTACCACAAAGTTAAACAACTTTTTGTATTCTACAACTAGTTGTTTAACTTTTTTTTGTTTTTTCTTCAAATTTTTTTTTATAAATTTGTAATTGTGTAATAATCAATAACTTAGTTGGTATTAAAAATGAAAAAAAAAATCACTCTTTTACTCCTGATTGTCCTTATTTTAGCCGTTTCAGGCTTTATTTTCTCCTATAAACTCCTTTTTGCAGATAATGTGATAGACAATAACTCTAAAAAACAGCATGTTTTCTTTATTCATACAGGTTCCACCTATGATAATGTGATTGCTTCTCTAAAAGAGCAGCATATTATCAAAAACATGGAAACATTTAAAATTGTGTGTAAGAAATTGCATTACGATGAACGTGTGAAGCCAGGCAGGTATATTATAGACAACAACACTGGCAACTTGTTTATAGTGCGCAAGCTCCGCAGCGGCAGCCAGGATCCGGTAAAAATTACCTTTAATAATATACAGAACAAAGAACAGTTGGCAGAACGGATTGTCGTGCAAATAGAAGCAAACAAGGAAGAATTGCTCACGGCATTCAATAACCAGCATTTTTTAGATTCACTGGATTTAACGGAAGAAAACTTCCCGACCATCTTTTTGGCCAACACGTATGAATTTTACTGGAATACCTCCGCTCATCAGTTTATAGAGAGAATGCTGAAGGAATACAATAAATTCTGGACAGAGAAAAGAAGAAGCAAAGCGCAGGCGATTGGCTTATCTCCTACGGATGTTACGATACTTGCATCTATTATACAAAAGGAATCTACACACTACGACGAATACCCCGTTATTGCAGGTGTTTATCTCAACAGAATAAAAATAGGCATGCCGCTGCAGGCAGATCCTACCGTTTTATATGCATTGAAGAAACTGGGCGTGAGCAGACGTGTATTAAACGGAGATTTAAAAATACAGTCTCCTTATAATACTTACATTAACAAAGGACTTCCACCGGGACCCATTTGTCTGCCTGAATTGCAAAGTATAGACGAAACTTTAAATGCAGAAGAGCATAATTATCTGTATTTTTGTGCAAGAGAGGATTTTTCAGGCTATTCCAATTTTGCGGAAACGTGGGAACAGCACCTGGAAAATGCCAGAAAGTATCAAAAAGCATTAAACGAACACAATATTCATTAATTAATGTTTGAAGAAACCATACAACTACGTGTACGCTATCATGACTGCGATCCATTGGGCATCGTGTATCACGGGCATTATGCTAAATTCTTTGAAATTGGAAGAACCGAGGCTATGCGTAAACATGATTTCTCTTACAAAAAACTAGAAGAGCTGGGATTTGCGATGCCGGTGGTAGAGATGAATATCAAATATTTCCGTCCTGCACGTTATGATGAACTGATGGATATCAAAACCATCATTAAAGACTGGCCGGATAAGAAAATTATATTTACCAGTGAAATTTACAACCAGCAGGGACAATTGCTTACCAGCAGTGAAACCACCTTTGTGTATGTTAAAAAAGATTCTCTGCGAAGATGTCATATACCTGAAATTGTGCTGGAACATCTGAAACCATTTTTTACAGCAGAATTAAAAAAAATAAAAGAAGAAAAAAAAGCGAAAGACAAAACGCTTAAGGTAACACACAAGATATAAGATAAATGTTATTAGCTATAAGGTTGTTAGAAAATTTATACTTACGACTTATTACTCACGACTCACGACTAATACATGTCAATTCAGGATACTACAGAAAAATATAAACGATTAGTTCGCTCAGAGCGATTCCAGGACAGAATGAAACGCCTGACACTGCCTGGTTTTGAAGGAATTCCTGTGTATGATGTTATTCAAAAATTCAGAGAGGAAGTAAAAAATGATGACTTGTCCATCCGGGCATCTTCCATTTCCTTCTATTTCATTCTCGCTCTATTTCCAAGTATCATTTTCTTTTTTTCCATGATTCCATATGTGCCGATTAAGCATTTCGATTTGATTATACTTAACGGTTTGAAAGTGGTTTTACCAAACGGCGTATTTGTCATTTTGGAACATACCATAAAAGATATTGTCAGCATTCAGCACGGTGGAGTTTTGTCCGTCAATTTTATTTTAGCCATGTTTGTCGCTTCCAATGGTGTCAATTCCATGATGAAGACATTTGACAAAATGAACCACACGTTTAAAGAAAGAAACTGGTGGCAAAAACGTCTGGCCAGTATCCGTATTCTTTTTCTGGTCTGTATTCAGATTATCATTGCCGTATTATTCATCATAAAGGGAAAAGAATTTTTAACACTGATGCTGCGATTGCTGCACACGGAAAGCCAGGTGACTTTATTTATCCTCCGCGTAGTGAAAATCATTTTAATCCTGTTCAGTTTCTTTAACATCATTGCACTCATTTATTATTTCGGGCCGTCTGTAAAAAAGAAATATCGCTATTTTTCTGCAGGTGCTACCTTTGCCACTATTTTTTCGGTATTGATGACCTTCGGATTTCGCTTTTATACGGCGTACTTAAATAATTTCAACCGTCTGTTCGGCTCACTGGGCATTATGATTGTCATCATGATGCTGATATACCTGAATGCGCTGGTTTTATTATTCGGATTTGAATTAAATAACAGCATTGCCGTCAATAAAGCAATCAGAAACAGTGAAGAGTTAGGAGGCGAAAACGGAAATTAAATGAAACTGCTCGCCAACATATTATTATCCATCTTTTTTGCCATTGCAATAGCAGTACATATTTACTATGTTATGAACGGCGACAATCAGCCACTCTGGTGGCATGGCATTTATTTCGTTACCTATGGTACTTGCTGGTGGATGCTATTTTCTAAAAATAAATACAGCAGCTTGATTTATGCAATAATGGCTTTATTTCCATTTATTACACATGTATATTATGGATACCAGCATCTTTCAAGGCTTGATGTAGAATTCTGGGTTTGTATAGTAACCTGTGTTATGCTGTTGCTGGGATTTCTATGGATAAAAAAAGCCACCGCGGAAACGATGGCTTTATAAAATACATTTAGAGTTTTTACATGTTGGGTTTGTAAGCTCTAATCTTAGAATCCGGGATTGTTCATTTCTAATTTAGAATCCGGGTATTACCTTCTAATCTTCGAATCTCAAATGTTTTATAGTGGTACTTCTGTTCATTAATTGCTTTAAAGAATCAATGCCGATTTGCAAATGCGAATCCACATAATTCGTCGTTATTTTTTTATCGCTTTCTTCCGTTTTTACCCCTTCCGGAATCATCGGCTGATCAGAAACGAGCAGCAAGGCACCTACCGGAATTTCATTGGCAAACGCCACGGAAAACAAAGTAGCTGTCTCCATATCGATGGCCATAGCACGAATCGTTCTCAGGTATTCTTTAAATTTCTCATCATGTTCCCAAACACGGCGGTTGGTGGTATATACCGTTCCGGTCCAGTAATCCTGATTGTGTTCACGAATAGTGGTAGAAATCGCTTTTTGGAGGGCAAAAGAAGGCAATGCAGGCACTTCTGCCGGAAAGTAATCGTTTGATGTACCTTCCCCGCGAATGGCCGCTATAGGCAGAATAAAATCACCTAACTCATTTTTCTTTTTCAAGCCTCCGCACTTTCCTAAAAACAAGGCTGCCTGTGGTTTAATGGCAGACAATAAATCCATCATGGTAGCTGCCAGTGCACTTCCCATTCCAAAATTGATAATCGTAATATTATTAGCCGTGGCATTTGGCATTGGCTTATCTTGCCCTACAATTTCAACATTATTCCATTCTGCAAACAACCGGACATATCCTGAAAAATTGGTCAGCAAAATATACTCACCGAAATCTTCTAAATTCTTGCCGGTGTATCGCGGCAGCCAGTTTTGTACTATTTCTTCTTTTGATTTCATGTATTTTTAGCACTCGGCCTTTAGTATTGTATATTTTTTTTAGTCAGATCGAAATTAACAGGCAACACCACCATTTCTTTTTTGGGGGTACCATCCTGCACAGCCGGTGCCCATTTAGGCATCGACTTCACAATGCGGAGTGCTTCATTGTCTAACACCAGTTTGGAAGACTGTAACACGCGTGCATTGCTGATGCTTCCGTCTTCGTTTACGGTGAATGCAATCAGGGTTTTTCCCTGCCATTTTTGTTTCTGTGCTTCTTCAGGGTATTTCAGGTTATTATCTAAATATTTTACGAGTGCCTGATCGCCACCCGGAAATTGTGGTTTTGATACGCCATCTGATTTGGCAAATAACTGTGTGCTGAAAAACAACACCAATGCAACGTTTAATAGAGTTTTCATTTTTAATTTTTTTTTACAGACAAAAACATTCTACAATCTACTGTAGAGGTTAACAAGGTAAATGTAAACGATTCACAGACTTGAAAGTGTGGAAATCTATCCATAGATGTGGATAACCGCAAGTACAACAATAAGCAAACACATCCAAGTAACTTAAAATGAGATACTTATAAATAAGCACCTTCGAAAAGGTGTAATTATGCATTTATAATAAAAAATGAGATTACATTGCTGTAATCTCATCTTATATAATTCGTTAAATATAAAAATTTGTTAAGGGAAAACACCCATTTTCAGGTACGTAACACCGATTTTTTCCAGTGCATCCACGTAAGCAGCGGTTCGCAGACCCTGCATTTTCTTGTGTCTTTTCAGAATATCCCGGATGTTTTCGTAAGAATTCACCATCGTATCTTCCAGACCGGAGCGAACGATATCCAGCTCATCCGCGCCTTTTAATGATTCTTTTTCGCGTTTGGATATTTTTCTGCCGGTATTTCCTTCAATTAAATCAATGATTTTATTGAAGGCATCATCCTGATGTCTGTGGTCTAATCTGCCGAAACTTACGTGTGATAAATTTTTCAGCCATTCAAAGTAAGAAACGGTCACCCCGCCCGCATTCAGATACATATCCGGAACTACCATCACTCCTTTTTTCATTAGAATGGCTTCTGCAGTTGGAGTAATAGGACCGTTAGCCCCTTCTCCGATAATTTTTGCCTTTATTCTCGGTGCATTTTCTTTAGTAATCTGGTTTTCCAAAGCTG
The DNA here is from genome assembly GCA_016721245.1 of Sphingobacteriales bacterium. Taxonomy (GTDB): domain Bacteria; phylum Bacteroidota; class Bacteroidia; order Chitinophagales; family JADIYW01; genus JADJSS01. The sequence goes on along the minus strand of JADKIQ010000002.1, from coordinate 349,088 downwards.
CCGGAATTAAAATATCACATTCGTGTTCCATCAGAAAATCCGTTTGTTTTACAAACTTTGCTTTCGGGTAATTGCGGATGGTTTTATTCTCTATCTGATATTTTTTCAAATCTTCGATATCAATGCCTTTTGCATTGTACAAACCACCTTCAAACTCTGCCACTCCAACTATGATAGCACCATTTTCCTGCATTACTTTTGCAGAATAGTATCCAACGTTACCAAAGCCCTGAATAATCACTTTTTTGCCTTCTATACCGGGTTCTAAGCCCAGTTTTTTCATGTCATCTGCAAACGTAGTGGCATGTTTTAAACCGTAGTAAACTCCACGGCCGGTGGCTTCCGTTCTGCCATGCACCCCCCCCTGTCCTATAGGCTTTCCCGTAACACAGGCGGAAGCATTTAATTCCTGTTGATTAAACTGAATGTAGGTATCTACTATCCAGCTCATTTCACGTTCGCCTGTACCATAATCCGGTGCCGGAACATCCAGAGACGGTCCGATAAAACCTTTTTTAATTAACTCAAAAGTATAGCGGCGTGTGATACGTTCCAGTTCATCCTCTGTGTATTCTTTCGGATTGATTTTAATACCACCTTTTGCACCGCCAAACGGCACATTTACCACGGCACATTTGTAGGTCATTAAAGCGGCAAGTGCCATTACTTCATCCTGATTCACCATTTCGCTGTAACGAATACCGCCTTTGGTAGGCAATTTGTGATGTGAATGCTGCACACGATAGGCTTCAATCACTTTAATTTCGTTTTTAATCTTTACAGGGAAATTGATTTGGTAGACAGCATTGCAAATTTTAATTTGCTCTATTAATCCTTTGGGTAATTTAGTGAATCCTGCTGCCTGATCTACGTAGGTTTGTACGTTCTGAAAAAACTTGTTTTGTTCGCTCATAATTTAATTTTTTACTTCTTGCTCGAGTTTCTTTATTTTCCTTTCCATGTAAAAAAGAAAGACGAAAATACCTGTCAAAATGATAGCAGCCACAACAATTACAGCGTTTAATTTGCTGTTTTCCATTAGCTTATCAGCTGTATTGACTGTTTGCGCGCTTAACATTTTAGAAACACTTGCGAAAAGTAGAATTAAAATTGCAGATTTTTTAGACATGGCTTAAAAATATTTTTTAAAAGATGTTAATAACGTTCGTATGAGTAATTAGTTATTGGTATGTAATAATTATTCAATATCCAACTGGTGTTTTTTTCTGAATATTTTTTCCATACGAATCAGTAAGGTCGATATCCAGACAGACAATAAAATCCAGCCAATAACGGCAGGATAAAAAACGATGCGCAGGTTACTATCCAGGTCGTAACTATTGAAACCCGGATTGCCGCCATTACCCGGATGTAAGGATGAATTACTGATTCGCGGAATGACGTTTATCAAAACCATAAACATGACAAATGCAAAAATGGAATAGACTGAAGAAAAACGGGCTTTCTTTTCTTCATCATCAAATGAACCCCGAAGAATGAAATAGGCTGCATACACCAGTAATGCGGCGGCAGCTCCGTTGAGTTTAACTTCCTGAAACACCCACCAGGCACCCCAGGTGGCACGCGCCCAGACAGAACCGGTAATAATTCCTAACAGACCAAACAAAAAACCAACTTTGGCAAATGCTGCGGCTTTAATATCGTGGTCAATTTTTTGCTTGTTTAAATAGAGAATGCTGTATACCAAAGACACAAACATCAGTGTCATCATGGCAAACCACATTGGAACATGGAAATATAAATTACGAATGGATTCCTCTAAAATATTTAGCTCAGGAATAGGCCCTAAGAAACCCATTATTACCGTGTAGAATAATAACAGTATACAAAGATATTTCCACCAGTTTTTCATACACAACAAAATTAGTCGCGCCAAATATACGGAAACAAAACGACTGATAGTATGAGCGTTATCACATCCAGCAAACCTATGGCGCCGAGGTTCATATAAATATCCTTTTGCTGAATGGCGAAATTAGATAACTCACTCATTTTCACAATCAGTAATAATAAAGGCAAGATGATAGGAAATCCCAGGATGGCCAGTAACACAAAGTTTTGCGTGCGGGCAGTAATGGCAGATAGCAAGGTAAATAAATTAGAAAATCCGATAGAGCCTAAAACTATGGTCAGGAGGAACAACCCCTTATCGGCAATATTTTCATTGAAAAATAAAATCATTACCCCATAAATAACGAGTGCTAAAACCGTAATCAATAAGGCATTGTAAATTATCTTGGAGAAGATAATTTCCAGAGGTGTGGCGATGGTACGCAAATAATAAAATTGCTCGTTCGCATCTTTTATAAAAGATTTTGAAACGGCATTTACGGTGGTAAACAAGGCAATTATCCAGAACAAGGCAATCCAGGTGGGAATGGTAATATTTCCCTGAAAAATGAGATAGATTAAAAAACTGGTGCCTAATACATAAATGAATATGGTGCCAAGTGCCGTTTTTTGACGCCACTCCAGTTGTATTTCTTTTTTTACAAGTTTTAAAATATTACCCAGCATGTTACTGTTTCATCTTTATATAAATATCCTGTATCCGTATTTCCATGTTGTTGCAGGCATTATCTGATTCTCGGAATCCGAATTTCCGGTATAATTCATGAGCATCACGTGTGCCTAACGTAAATCTGCGCAGGTTCTGCAAATCGGGATGCTCCATAATTTTTTCCATCATCCACTTGGACAAACCTTTGCCACGGTGTTCGTCTATTATAAAAACATCGCATAAATACGCAAATGTCGCATAATCTGAAATGACCCTTGCAAAACCTACCTGTTCATCATTATGATAAATCCCAAAACACAAAGAAGCATCAATACTTTTTTCCACAACAGACTTTGGTATATCTTTTGCCCAATAGGATTGCGCTGCTAAGAAAGTATGAATAACATCCGTTTGCAACAAATTTTTATCTGTTGAAAGCAAATAATCGTTTTGTTTAAATTGATACACAGACATTACAACAAAAATAACTTATTTTGGATTTAAATTTGATATAAGTTTGGTGTTATTCAAAAATCTATGGATTTAAGAGGAAAATATTCAGTAAAATTACTCATCATGGTATTGGTGATATTTACTTTTGCCAATCCAACTTTTGCCGCAAAGAAAAAGAAGAAAAATAATACAAAACCAAAAACCACTGTTTCTTTATCGAAGAGAGATTCTGTCTTGCGAAAACCCGTTCCTTTTGACCTTGACATCAGCACTTATACTGCCGGCACCAAAGATGCGAATGATATCATCTGGTTTGCAAAGCAGCAATTAGGTACACCTTATAAATATGCATCAGCCAATCCTAAAAACGGCGGGCTGGATTGTTCCGGATTTTTGTATTACGTGTTTACCCATTTTAATATTAAAGTACCTCGATCTTCCAAAGATTACATGAGTTACGGTACCACCATTAATAAAAAAAAAGCTCAAAAAGGAGATGTTGTCGTTTTCACCGGAACAGATGCCACACAACGTATTGGCGGTCATGTAGGACTTGTCCTGGAAAATAACGACGGCGACCTCACGTTTATTCATGGCTCTTCCGGAAAAGCAAACGGCGTTACGATTTCAAAACTTTCAGAAGGATATTATTCAAAACGTTTTTTAAAAGTAGTGCGTGTTTTTTAGCCGCAAACAATTCCGCTTCTTATCTGATTCCTAACACAATTGTTAAATTGTCATTCCACGTATTCACTTTCATTCTCCTTTTCACTTTCATTCTCACTTTCACTTAATTTACTTATTTTTGTAACGATGAAAAAGATTTTAATTGCGAATCGTGGTGAAATTGCGTTGCGTGTTATGCGTACGTGCAAACAAATGGGTATCTCTACTGTGGCCATTTATTCAGAAGCCGATAGGAATTCTCCGCATGTACGTTTTGCTGATGAGGCTGTATGTGTTGGTCCTGCCGCATCCAAAGAGTCCTATTTAAAAATTGACACCATTATAGATGTTTGTAAAAAACTAAACGTCGATGGTGTACATCCGGGTTATGGTTTTTTAAGTGAGAATGCAAATTTTGCCAAAGCCTGTGAAGACAATGGCATCATTTTCATCGGACCAAGTGTGGAAGCTATTGAAATCATGGGCAGCAAACTGGCCGCCAAACAAGCGGTTTCTAAATTTGATGTACCTTTAGTACCCGGCACCGACCAGCCTATTGCTGATATCAGCGAAGCAAAAAAACTAGCTGCAGAAATCGGTTTTCCGATTTTAATAAAAGCCAGTGCAGGCGGCGGTGGCAAAGGGATGCGCATCGTGAACAATGTAGAAGAATTTGAGGAACAAATGAAACTGGCGGTTTCTGAAGCAACTTCTGCATTTGGTGATGGCAGTGTGTTTATAGAAAAATTTGTAAGCTCGCCACGACATATTGAAATACAGGTATTAGGTGATACACACGGAAATATTGTTTATCTGTTTGAAAGAGATTGTTCCGTACAACGCCGTCATCAGAAAGTAGTGGAAGAAGCGCCAAGTGCCGTTTTAACCCCGGCGTTGCGAAAACAAATGGGCGAAGCTGCGGTGCAAGTTGCAAAATCCGTAAATTATTTAGGTGCAGGTACAGTAGAGTTTATCGTGAATGCAAATCTTGATTTTTATTTTCTGGAAATGAATACGCGTTTGCAGGTGGAACATCCTGTAACGGAAATGATAACAGGCATTGATTTGGTAAAAGAGCAAATCAATATTGCACGCGGAGAAAAGATATCGTTTACTCAGGAAGATTTAAAAATAAATGGTCATGCCATTGAGTTACGGGTGTATGCTGAAGATCCTTCGAATAATTTTTTACCGGACATCGGAAAACTGGAAGTGTATCAGATTCCTGTTGGCGAAGGGGTGCGTGTGGATGATGGTTTTGATGAAGGAATGGATATTCCGATTTACTATGACCCTATGATTGCCAAACTGGTTGCACATGGCGTAAATCGACAAGATGCCATTGAGAAACTGAAGAAAGCCATTGCTGATTATAAAATCGTGGGTGTAAAAACGACCTTGCCATTTGGAACATTTGTGTTAAATCACGCAGCATTTACTACCGGTAATTTTGACACTAAATTTGTAGATAATTATTTCCATCCCGAACAAATAAATGAAGAGGAAGCCCTGTTGGTGGCACTAATAGCAGCAAAATTATACGACGAGAAAGATCATGCTTTTGAAATTTCAGAAAGCGGTAACTTCCAAAAAAAATCTGACTGGCGGACAAACAGATTAGAATAATACATTACGTTTAAAAATTTAGCTTAAAACTATTTTTGCATAGTTTAAAATTGCAATCATTACACATCAAAATATTATAGTTCATGATTTAGTAATTATACTAATTCTCACTACGGAGATAATACTTCACAGTGTACAAAATGACGGAGAATTTACAGCGCGTTAATTTTTTCCAATATCAACTGTTTCATTTCTTTTACTTCATCTGCCGTGAAGCCATGCACTTGTATACTGCCTTCGCCGGTGGTTTCGATGATGATATCGCTGTAGCCTATGAAAGGTGTATTGACATTAACGGATGACACTCTGGAATACGGAATGGTGGTTTCCTGTCCGCTGAAAAAGGAGGGTACTTTGAAGGTAACACCATTATCTTCCAGTATTATTTTGGCTGGAAATAATTTATTGCCTTCGGTGAGGCGGCTGGCGGCATATATTCTCGGCTCCATTTTTGTCTGTTTGATTCCCTTAAAAGTAGTAAAAACTTAGTAAAAAAAGTTTACAGAATCTGATATGCTTTTAACACTTGAACCATTGCTTCCCTTCTATTCGCTCAATATGTGAATTATACAACTTATTAAAAGGGTTGTGCAACATGTTTCGCTAAATGCTTAGCAACTTTGATTTGCATTCATTCATCATTTTCTATAGATATAAAAACTCACGATGGTTATTTACAAACTAAAAAACATCTCAATGAAAACACTGATTCTTTTATTCCTTAGTATTTGCTTTATTATTCCATTAGATACTTTTGGACAGGCAAGCATTCCTCCTGCTAATGTGACGAAGGCGTTTAATCAAAAATTCCCATCAGCACATACTATCAAATGGTACAACGAAGGAAAAGATTTTAAAACTGTATTTAAAGCAGAAGGATACAGTTATGAAGCAACTTACAATAACAATGGTGACTGGTTAATGACGCAACGCACTATTTCGATGAAGGAATTACCGACTGCCGTTAAAACCGGTTTAACAAACAGTAAATTTTCAACGTGGAAATTAAATGCCGTTTATGTGCTTTTTCTGCCGGGAATGATTACTCAATACCGACTTATTGTTTCCAGCGGAGGTGATACAAAGAATTTATTGTTTAGCTGGGATGGAAAACTGCTCAATGATGACCTTTAACGAAACTCGAGTTTAAATGTTTTTGTTTCCTCACCTGTTTTCATCGTTAGAAAATAAACGCCTTTTGCATATGCTGCGGTATTTATTTGCATATAGGCATCCTGCGTTGTTGCCGTGTATATTTTTCTACCAATAGCATCAATTAATTCTACGGACTTTTGACGATTATCATTTGCAATGAAGAAAATAGTCAATTCGTCTGCATCCGCACTGTATGTGTAATCTAAAGCAACTGTATTACCGGAATGCAACAACGGAATAATTCTGGAATACTTATAATTTCCGTTAAAGTCTGTTTGTTTTAAACGGTAATAACTTATGTGCGGATAAGGATGTTCATCTGTTTTTGAATAATTCAAAACGATATTGCTGTTTCCTGCGCCGTCAATGGTGGCAAGGGTATCAAAGGCAATTCCATCAGGCGATTTTTCCAGCGTGAAATAGTCGTTATTGATTTCACTTGCTGTTATCCATTCCAGCATGTTGTAGTTTTTTTCCGCATGTCCTGTAAATGAAATTAATTCCACAGGCAACGGAAGATCTAAAATAATGCTCACGGAATCCCTGCAGCCATTAGCATCCACCAAATGTATCATGTAGGTGCCGGGTGCCTTACAGGTAAATTTATTATTGTTCTGCAATGCCGAATCATTGATACCATACATGAACGGTGAAAGTCCACCATTACCCAGCGCAATAATATTTCCACCACAAACAGAAGCAGAATCATGTGCCGATACGGCAGGATGTACCACTTGACCTACCACTACATTCGAAAAAGTGGATGTACAATTTTTAGTATCTTTTACCGAGATGGTATAAGTACCCGGAGCAAGCCCGGTAAACACGGGACTCGGTTGAAAAGCCACTCCATTTTTACTGTACGTCAAGGCGCCTGTTCCACCCGAACCTGCCGCTGTAATTGTACCGTCGTTTGCAAAACAGGAAGAGAGTGTTGTTGTTGCGGTAACCATTGGTCCCGCGAGATTTGCCACGGTTACATTCATAGATTTCATACATCCGTTTACATCTTTTACTGTCAGCGGATAGGTACCTGCCGACAACAATGTAAAAGAAGTACCTGCCTGGAAGCTGCTGCCATTTATACTGTATTGCAAAGGCGCTACGCCGCCTGTTGCCGCCGCTACTATACTACCATTGTTATTGCCACAACTGGCATTGGCTACCGTAGCATTCAATGTTTGCGGCACATTCGGGCTGGTAACTAAAATACTTTTTGCGCTCTGACATCCTGCATTGTCTTTTATATACACTGTATACGTACCTGCCAGCAAACCTGCAAACACATTTCCAACCTGAAACGCAGTATCGTTGTTAAGTGCAAATTGCAATGCACCGCTGCCACCCGATCCCGTCGCAGTTATAGTACCGTTTGTATTAAAACAGGTGGCAGGAGTAGCAACCAGTGTTACGGTTGGAGCTGCAATATTTCCAACAGATAATCGGGTGGTGTTTATACACCCTTTTGTGTCTTTTATGGTTACCGTATAGAAACCGGCATCTAAGCCGTTAAAGCTATTGACGCTTTGAAAAGTGGTTCCGTCGATACTGTATTGATATGGTGCTGTACCATTGGTTCCATTGGCCACTACCATACCGTTGCTGCTGTTGCACGATGCTGCAATGGAATAAGCTGTTACTGCAGGTTTAGTGGTAGCTGTAATCGTAACACTGGCAGTAGAAAGACACAAGGAAGCATCTGCAATACTTAGGGTATAGGTACCTGTAGATAAGCCTGAGAACACATTGCTGTTTTGGAAAACAGTTCCGTTTATACTGTACTTATACGGAGTGGTTCCTCCGGTTCCTGTGGCTGTAATCACTCCGTTGGAATTTCCACAGGACGTTGGTGTGGGAACGGCTGTAACGGAAGGTCCGTCAGGATTTACAATGGTATCGTATCTTGTATTCATACAGCCGTCATCATCCATGATATCAATCTGGTAAATTCCTGTGGACAGATTGGTAAAAAAACTATCTGTTTGAAATCCACTGCCATTCAGGCTGTAATAAATAGTTCCTGTTCCTCCGTTTGCGGCGATGGATAAGGTTCCGTCATCCAAACGACAGGAACCATTTGTTTTGGTAACAGAAGTAATAACTGGACCGCCAATGGACGGAACAATTACGGTGATGGTATCGAGACAACCACCCGGATCCAGAGGTGGACCGATATCAAAACTTTCATCATCAGAAAGAATAATTTCATAGGTACCAGGAGCCAATCCTGTAAATGTATAATTCGGGTCAAAGGTAACCCATGTTCCGAAATAACCTGTAATCGTAGCATGATAAGGAGTATTAGGACCAACGCCGGTAATTTTTATAGTACCGTTAGAAGTATTGCAGGCTGTTCCTGTAACGATTGCCGTAGCTGTTGAAACCGGTGTTGCACTCAATACAACTGTAATTGTTTTAGTACATCCATTTACATCTTTTGCTGTAATAGTATGTGTGCCGGGTGCAACAGATGGATATAGTTGTGTAGCATTTGGTATAAATGCTCCGCCATCTAAACTAAAAGTACAAGCACCGCAATTGGAACCGTTAACACGTGGATTCGTTATACTGCCTGTTGCATCTCCTTTACACGGGTAATATTTTGTTCGAACGGTAAAACTTGTAATACCAGGCCCTGCCCCATTACTAGCTATAGTGACAGAAGCTGTTTTTATACAATTTGCCGCATCTTTTAAATATACTGTATAAGTAGCTGCCGGAAGATTAGAAAATATACCGCTGCTTTGATAAACCGTGCCGTTTATACTATATTGCAAAGGTGCAGTACCACCGCTGCCACTTGCTGTGATACTTCCATTACTTGCTGTACAGTTTGCATCTACGGAACTGACGGACAACAAAGGTGCCAGTAAGGTATTGACGGTGACCCCGGTGGTAGAAATACATCCGTTTGCATCTTTTACATAGACCGTATAATTTCCGCCTGACAGTGCATTAAAAATATTACTGCCCTGATAAACTGTACCGTTAATACTGTATTGCAATACACCTGAACCCCCAACACCATTTGCCGTTATAATACCATTATTTGAAGAACAGGAACTGGAAACAACACTTGCTGTAATGGATAATCCTGCCACGTTGGTCATACTCACAGAGGTTGTATTACGACAGCCATTTCCATCTGATATGGTGATGGTATATGGCCCAGTGGCTAAGCCGGAAAAAACACCACTGCCCTGAAATGCACCGCCGTTAAGACTATAATTATAAGGCAATGTCCCGCCCAGTCCGCTTGCCGTAATGATACCATCACTGGCATTACAACTGGTGGGTGTTATTACTGCGGAGACAGTAGGAGCGGTTGAATTGGGTACTACGACGATTGTTGCACCAATACAGCTGTTAATATCTCGGACAAACAAGGTATAGGTACCGGCTGCTAGTCCTGAGAAGAGTGTACCAGCCTGAAATGTTACACCATTGATACTGTATTGTAAAGCTCCTGAACCTCCACTGCCGCTGGCAGTAATTGTTCCGGTATTTCCGCTACAGGCTGATGCTGTAGACGAACCTATCACCTGCGGGCCATTAGTACTGGCCACTGTTACAGAAACTGTGCTGGTACAGTTATTCGCATCCTTTACCGTAACGATATATGTTCCGGCGGTAAGTCCGAAAAAGAAATTACTTGCCTGAAATGTGGTGCCATTTATGCTGTATTGCAAAGGTGCAACACCACCTGTTCCATTGGCCGTTATACTGCCATTTGCATTGGCACAGGAAGCGGTAACGGCTGTAGCTGTGACGCTTGGCCCCGTTGAATTGGGAACCGTAGTCGTCGCCGTACTCAGACAGTTGTTGCTGTCTTTAACTGTCACGGTATAACTTCCTGCTGATAGTCCGTTAAATACATTGCTGCTTTGGTAAATATTCCCGTTTATGCTGTATTGTAACGGTGCTGCTCCGCCTGTCGCTATAGCCGTAATACTGCCATTGTTGGTATTGCAATAGGTAGTGGCAGGAATGGCACTTACGTTTGGTCCGGATGCGCTTCTGATGAGCAGTTTGGTTACGTTTGTACAACCTAATGCATCTTTTACTGTAAGTATATAGGTACCTGCTAAAATTCCTGAAAAGACATTATTTGTCTGAAATGCAGTACCGTTGATACTATAAGTTAATGGTGCGACACCACCACTTCCATTAGCAGTTATTGTGCCGGTATTACTTCCGCAAATAGCATCTGTTTTTGTATAGGTGATGGATGGACCGTTTGAATTTAGAATGTTTACATCCACAGTATTAAAACAACCGTTAAAGTCTTTTGCCGTGATGGTATAGATTCCGGATGCTAAGCCAGTAAATGTATTTCCAGACTGAAACGTGGCGCCGTCATTACTGTAGGTAAATGGCGCTGTACCTCCTGCAGCTGTAACGGTGATAGTTCCGTTACTGGCACCGCAGCTTGTATGGGTAAGTGCTGTTGAAACGCTTGGTCCCGGTAGTGTGAAGTTTGTGGTAGTTACCGAGCCGCTGCATATCTGATTTACGATCGCTTTTATAGTGTAATTTACATTAGGTGTTAAACCGGAAAATATACCCGAAGTATTGCTTGAAATCTGTGTGGTACCATTATATAAGACATAGGTAATGATAGATCCGCCGGGTGGTGTTGGTGAGAGGGTGGCAGTAGCCGTTAAGGTGGCGCAACTCGAACTAACATTGATATTAAAGTAATTAGGCGTACAATTATAAGAACTTACATCAAAGGAAGCGACAAAACCATTTCCGGAGGCATATATGGTTTTTTGTGCTTCATAGAACGCTAAATCGTAAACTGATTTAGTGCCGAAGCCCGGAACCGTTATATCCGGTGCAGCCGCATCGTTGAATGTACTTCCGTCAAACGTATACACTTTGATAGTACCATTGATGGAACCTATGAAAATATTATTACATTCATCTGCCACTATTCCGCCGCTCATCAAACTGGCATTTGCAGCAATTGTGAGTGGGGTTCCCACAACTGCTCCGCTTGCTTTGTCTATGGCTTCCAGATTTTTACCATCCCAGTAAAAAAGATAAGAAGTATTGATGGCAAATATATTGCCTGAGTTGTCGGTATAAGGATAATCTACAAAATAAGGACGGTTGGCGATTTCCTGCACCGTAGTAAATCCCGAGTAAACATTCCATGCTACAGATGCACCGCTGTAGGGTGCTGTGTTTTTGTAAATCTGATTGGATAAAGTAGGTGTACCGTACAATGAGCCATAGATGGTAAATAAATCATTTGTTGCCGGATCTATAATTACATCCGCAATATCCTGCGCCCAACCTGTAGCGCCATATGGAATACCCGTAACATTCAGAGAAGAAACAGCTGTAGACGGAGGCGAAACAATACCAAAATTGATATTGGAATTGGTGCCACCGCCAGCAATAAATAATTGCGGCGAACCATTGTTACAGTTCCAGTACATTTTCCAGTTTTCCAGAAAACTCGGATTTGCATTCGTTATGTAGTTATCATACACGCCAATGGTATTAATGCGAATAACACGGTGCCCTCCGCTGGGTGCAAAGCCCTGACCGAGATATACATTTCCTGTTGTTTTCTCTACTACCCAACCGCCATAAATGGTTCCGAAATTCCAGGAAGGAATGGTCAGTGCACCATTAAATGTCCATTGTAAAACACCATTTGCATCAAACTTTGCCAGTTTATATATGGAGCCATCTCCTCCACCGGTAACATAAACATTCCCTGCATAATCATAATCCACATCTTTAGCAATACCGGCGTTTACACCGGTTCCTGTTAGTGTTGCAGTAGTACTTACAAATGGATCTATGACAATACTTTTGGAATTATCGTAGCCTTCCGGCAATGCAAAAACCAGTTCTTTGCCTTTTAGCGTATAGGCAGATTTTACCTGCTGTATACTATCTTTTATTTCTTGTAATTTATCTCCGTAGTATGTAACCGGAATGGTTTCAATGGTAGTGCCGGCAGCTGATTTTATCAATAAGTTGCCGTTTGCATCCAGTTTAATTTTCTTTATTTCACCGCCGAAATGAAGTTTTACAGCGTTTAAATCTGCACCGGGTTTCACCATCAAACTGTATTCAAATCCGATTTTATTGTCCTTACGGAACGTATAAACCAAATCAATTCCGGGATATAGGTTTTTATAGATTATTCTCTTGAAAGCCCGTGCCTGCTCCTGCAAGAACCCATAGGTATGATATTCTTCCGTTCTTTCTTCTGCCACAATTTCGGGGTTGGTATTAGCATTCAACCATTCCATGGTAATAGCACGGTCTTTAACTTCTACCTCTTCAATCTCCTCTTCCTTTTTTTTCTTTTTCTTTATGCGCTCTTCCCGCTCCTGTTCCGATAACTTCGGAGCCTCTACCTTACGATGTAAATAAATCAATCCTTTGGGCGTGAACAATACCGGCACATTGAATCCTTCATACCCGTACAGGATATTTCCCATATTCGGATATTTATCGTAGACTTGTCCGTACTGACCAATATTTTCAATAAAACGGCTGGTAGTTCCGTACACATCATTATCATTCCCTTTGAGGTATTGTGTAACTGCTTTTTTCTCATCAGGCAATGACTGTGCACTCAGTTTTGCAGAAACAAAAAAGAAGATGAAAAAAATGCCATAGAAACTTAATTCTATAACCTGTTGAATTTTAGTTCGCATTGACTCTTAAATACGGCGTGTATACCCGATTTAATAATGATTAAATCAGAATCTAAAGTTACAAAATAAGAGCTCCTGAAAACATGATTTATGTCATGATTTTCAGTGACTATCAGAACATTACCAATTGAATTTCAACGATAAATAAATATTTCTGCCAGGGGAATTGATACCGGAAGCGAACGTACGATACTGTGTATCCAGCATATTCTCAAAACCAGCCATAATGGCTATATTTTTATGTGGCTGGTAAGATGCCTTCAGATTTAAGGTAAACCATGCCGGCATTCCATCTGCCGTGGCATATTGCAGATTATCCTCTCCGCTGCCACTATACTCTTTTAATTTTTTCCAGCCGTTGAAAAGAGAATAGATTTCGGCAAATACTTTGGAAGAATGGTAATTGAACCCTATTCTGCCAAAAAGAGGCGCCACATGGTCTAAAGGAACCTGTCCGGTGTCGGTCAGCACTCTTCCACGGGTATAATTGATGGAAAATGAAGCGGCAAAATGTTTGCTGAAATCAGCGTTTACAGTTGAACTGAATCCGAACAAATAGGCTTTCCCCGAATTCTGATTGGCATACACCGCACTAGTACTTCCTCCGTAATCTAGAGAATCAGAGCCATTATACGTAAATTGACCTGTCTGGATAGCGTCTATAAAATAAGTTGCCCAAAACACATTTTCCCATTGCACACTACTGCCGAATTGCTTAGTAATGTTCAATTCGCCGTTAATGGTTTTTTCAGGTTTCAGTTTGTTATTCGGCACGATTAATATTCCGGGTGCAGACTCAAACACTTTTGACAAATCATCTATATTCGGAACCCTGAATCCTGTATTAAACAAAAATGCTATTTTCCATTTTTCGGTAGGCGCATATAATACTCCGGCGTTACCGCTTACTGTAACAGTATTCTGTTTTACAGATTTAAATGGGAAATTAAAAAAAGACGTATCATTAAAGTGTGCACGAAGCGATGAAACGCCGATTCTGATGCCATCGTTTATTGTAATATACTTCCCAAATTTTCCTATATGTGCAGCATATAAAGCTACAGCATTCATATTGTCTTTTCCGTCCGGATATCTCGTATCCAAAGCACTTTGAATACCGGTAGTGATATCTGTTTTACTCGCTTTTGATTTTACCATACTGAACTGTCCGTCCAGCCCTAAAGTCAGCTTATTCTTTTTTATCTGTTTGGATACATCCAGCGTATAACCAAATACATTCACATATTCTGTTCTGTCGGAACGATTATTTTTTCCAAAACTTCTGCTGTGCCTGCTTTCTACCACATACTGATAACTGACATTGGCATGTATGCTATTAAAAAACGCTTCCGGCTTATTATAATTAACATCGTAGGCAGCCAGTAATCTTGTTTGCGGACCGTAGTACCATTCCGTAGAATTTAATCCGCTGCCTTTCGGGTCGGTTAATCTGTCGTAGCGTGGCACGTTGCTACTGTTGGAGAACTGAAGATTCAGCTGATGTTGTAGATATTCATTCTGTTTCAGTAAAAACTTTTGTAAAATATCATACTGGGTATACCCGCTGAATTTCTGTAACAAGGGATTATTGTTTGGTATAAGGGTATCTCTACCGTCAATTCTATCAGCATAAAACGGACGCTCTCCAAACTTCTTGTAAAACGGATTTTGTGCGCCACCCATTCTGAGGTCACCAAATTTACTGTATGTGGCAGTCGTTAAAGAAGCAAATTTCTTCGTACCAATATTCAGTTCGGCATGGCCGGTCAGTTCATTATTTGCCAGTCCATATCTAAAAAAAGTATTTCCTTTTATCAGTGTTTTGTTTCCCGTTTTTAACTGCGGAGCTCTGGTGTACATACTCACTACACCGCCCAGCGCATCACTGCCATACATAGTGGAGGCAGGTCCGTTCAGGATTTCCACTTTATCTAATATCGCATTATCTATTGTAATGACATTTTGCAGATGCCCTGAACGATAAATTAAATTATTCAAACGAACACCATCCACCATTAGAACCACTCTGCTGGCTTCAAATCCACGGACAATGATGCTGCCTCCGCCGGCCTGACTTCTCTGCACAAAGGCATTTCCCAGATTTTCTATCAGGGAAGCTGTTGTCTGAGAATTGTTGTTTGAAATCGCCGGAGCTTTTATTATTGTTATCTGCTGAATGAGATCCTGTTTGGGAACAAGTAATTTATGAGCGGAAATCACCACTTCTTCCAGCTTATTTACCACTATAGTATCTTGATTATTTTCTACTTGTGCGAATATAATTGCAGGCAAAAATGCCCACAGCAATACCAGACTGATTGCTGATTTCTGCATAATAAGAACTAAATGTTTTGTACGTGTGTATGCAAATTTATCAATTCTTTTCTTAAATATCTAAAGGATATAGAATGTAACTTACACAATGTGAACACTATGCATTTTAACTAACTTCTGATACCAGAGAAAAGTCATAATTTTTTTGAAAATAAAAGCATGTGCAGGAGGAGATAAAAAAAAGTCCACGAAATATCGTGGACTTTGACCTTGTTGGCGGTCCGGACGGGACTCGAACCCGCGACCCCGTGCGTGACAGGCACGTATTCTAACCAACTGAACTACCGAACCTTGCTTTTTTAAGCGAGTGCAAATATACTACATTTTTCCAAACCAACAAATGTATTTTCAATTTTATAATTCCCTAACATAAAAAGAGTGTATTTTTCCAAATACACTCTTCACATAAAGCCATTACAAAAATAAGAATATGTTGATTATGGTTTTCACATTCGAATAGTTCCCTGAACTATTAAAGAAATAATTTAACAACAATATTTTTTGTTACAACAGAAGAATCTCCATTCGCATTTTTTGCAGTTAATTGAATGCCTATAGTATTATAACCACTAGGTGCAGTTAGTATGTCTGAGTCCCAACCATAGTTTTTTGTTGCATTGGTTGTTGTTGCAGAAGTGCCATCTCTAAAATCCCAACGAAAAACAGTTGCATTTTCAGAGGTGTTAGTAAATTCAAACGTTTCGTCTGCGTCTAGG
The DNA here is from genome assembly GCA_016721245.1 of Sphingobacteriales bacterium. GTDB lineage: Bacteria > Bacteroidota > Bacteroidia > Chitinophagales > JADIYW01 > JADJSS01. Next base: position 332,931 of record JADKIQ010000002.1, on the reverse strand, counting down.
GTGTCATTTGATGTGATGTTGAAACCGGCAACAGGTTTCGGCGAGTTGTCTTCTTTTTTACAAGCTACAGCCATTAATGCCATTGCAAATGCAATCAGGGTTAATTTTGTTTTTTTCATTTTGATTTGTTTTTAGTGTTTTTTAATGATGCAAAGATGCAGTAACACAATAGCGTTTTTGTTGTCCACTTCACGAACGGTAGTTTTCACTTTATAAACAGTATAAATTCGAAAAAAGGAGCCTTCTACAGGCGAATATCATCAATCAATTTCTGGAAATCGTCTTTACGTTCACGAGCTACCGGAACGGATATATTATTAGCCATTAAAATACTGCCGCCATCTGATTTTATATACTGCTGTATCGCATCGGTATTGATGACATAGGAACGATGGATGCGGAAAAAATTTTTATTATCTGACAAAATAGTTTCAAACTCTTTTAATTTCTTACTTATCAGCAGTTTTGTACCATCTTTTAAAATCACATGCGTGTAAGCTCCTTCTGCTTCTAAATAAATAAGATCAGCCAGCTCCACAAAACGCAATCCATCTGCTACCGGCAAGGCTATTTTTTTTAGTATGTGTTCTTTCAGGTTTTCTTTCAGCGTATCCAGTCTTTGTGTTATTGTAGAAGTGGCATTTCGTAAACGGATGGCCTTTTCGACAGCTTTTACCAGCAGCGAAATCTGAATGGGTTTGACCAGGTAATCCACTGCCGAAACCTCAAAAGCTTTTAGTGCAAAATCATTATGCGCGGTGCAGTAAATTAGTTCAAAATCTGTTTTATCTACAAAATCAAGCAGTTGAAAACCATTATAAACCGGCATATCAATATCGGAAAACACAATATCTGGCTTGTACTGATGTATCGCTTTTACGGCGTTCGGTACATCTTCCGCTTGTGCCACAATCTCAATTTCAGGGCAATTTTCCTCCACTAATACCTGCAATAATCTTCGTGCTTTTGCTTCATCATCAATAATAATGGCTTTGTAGGTCATATCACCAAAATAAAAGAATTAATTCAACATAAACAAGGCTTTTTTACCATTTATGAAATCAAAACATCCGTTTATGAAGTGGACAACAAGAATGCTTCTATATTATTACAATTTTGCACCGAACAAATTTCTAATTCTAAAAAACATGAAAATGAACAAATCAATTTTAACGGTCATGATAGCTCTCACCATGCTACTGACCAATTCAACGATTAGTTTTGCAAAGGGCAAAACAAAGACAAGCATTTACAGCGGCACTTCTATCAGCATTAAGCTAAAAAACGATACGGACAACGAGATGTCGGTCATCAATGCCGGTAGTGGCGGCACTTACCGTTTGTCTAAGAATACGGTGGTAACGATTAAAATGGACGAAGGTGACAAACTCTTTGTTTATGAAAAAGGTAAAAAAGGCGCTTTGTTACTGGTAGCTTCTTCAGAAATGGATGGCAAAGTACAACTGGTAAGCAAATTATAAATCAAACTTTCTTTCTAATTAATTACACTAAAAAAAAACGAAATGAAAAAAACAACAAAATTAATTGCAATCGCATTATTTGCTGCAACAACTTTATTATCAGCCTGTAAAAAGGAAGAAGAAAAACCAGCCACTAAACCTGTTGAAGAAGTAATGACTGCCAAATTTGAAGATGATGGATTGGGTAGCAGCGGAGGCAGTAATAATTATGTTATGGTTTTCAGAGCAGGAAATGCAGGAAAAATAACACATTTAGGAGCACGAACCGGTGCTGGTACTTACAATCTGGCTTTAATAGATTCAAGTTCTTTAGCTGTGCTAAGAACAGCAAGTGTTACTGTTACTGATTCCACAAAATTCAGTTATTCAGACATTGAGGATATAGATATTGCAGTTAATAAAACGTATTACTTATCCATGCATATTCCAGCTGGCAAGAAAATATTATACTACTTTATGGACACAGAAGAATTCCCTGTTACATTTAACAACTTCACTTTCTACAACACCCTTTATATGGGAAGTACAGATGCGGGAGATATCTCAAATGAATATGGCTATTACAGTGATTCTTTTGTGGGAATCCCGGGATTTATATTCGTGGAAAAATAAAACCAGCACTAAAAAATTCATTTTGTTTTATGAATGTTTTTTTTGTGGCGATGACGAAAGTCATCGCTTTTTATATTGCAGAAAAGACACCGCTCATAAACTTAAAGCTACCATTCGTGAAGTCGTCATATTGCAACATCACTTAAACAAATAAATTTGTAACAGAAAAAAATTATCAATTAAAACAAACTAAAAAATGAAAAACACAATCAAAATTTTCGGAATCACAGCATTATTCGCTACAGTATTATTTGCATCTTGCAAAAAAGAAGACAATTCACCAAAGCCAGTTGCTGACTTCAGTATTTCATCAAGGTATTCTACAAGAGTAGATACATTTTTCTATGGTGACTCTGTATTATTTAATAATTTATCTACAGATGCTGATACTTATCTTTGGAGTTTTTCAGATGGCACTACAAGCACAGAAAAAAATCCTAAAAAGTATTATGTAAATCCAAGAACAACTGAATTTGTAAATTTACCTGTAACACTAACTGCAACCAAAGACGGAAAATCATCTACAAAAACTAAAACTATTGTAGGCTGGTGGGATTAAGATAAATAGAAAATAATTGTTTGATTCATTTAACAATTGTTTTGTGGCGATGCTGACAAGCATCGCTTTTTTTATTAGTGCACTTTATTGATTTAGTAAATTTAAAAGATTTTCACCGTTTATGAAGTGAAATATACCATTCGTGAATTGGCATGCAATATTGAAACACAAACTCGACATCTTTGCATCAACAAAAAAATTATAAAAACAATTAAAACAATTTTAAAATGAAAAAACAAGCAACAAAATTATTCGCCATCGTAGCCTTATTTGCTACTGTATTATTCGCATCTTGCAAGAAAGAAGAAACCGCAAATCCAGTGGCAAGTTTCACCATTTCACCAAACGACACATTAAACTACAATGAAACATTCACTTTTACCAACACATCTACCGATGCCGATTCTTATTTATGGAATTTTGGAGATGAAAGCACAAGCACTGCTGTTAATCCTACAAAATCAGATTATGCATATCCTTCTGAAGAAGGACCATGTCTGATATCATTTGTAGTAACATTAACAGCAACTAAAGATGGTAAATCATCAACAACAAGCAAAACTGTTTATGTAAATTACTGTGAATAATCTCCGGTAAATTTAAATAAGTATTATAAGCGATGGCAGATGTCATCGCTTTTTTATTATACCGGAATCTGAATAATCACTCTTGTACCGGATGTGTTTCCGCTTTCATCTTCTTTGTCTTCAAACTGCACGGCTATCATTTCTTCTTTTCCCTGATTTAGAAGGCGGAGTCTTTTTTCCGTGGCAGAAGTAGAAAATGACACATGAGATGCGGATCTGTTCTTATGGAGGCTCGCGGATGCCTGCCTGCCAATTCCGTTATCATCTACTGAACATTTAAGTACGTTTGCATCTTCATCCAGCTCAAAATAAATATCCAATTGCTTTGATCCTTTTTTGTGCAGCAAACCATGTTTTATACTATTTTCCACGTACGGCTGTATCAGCATAGGCGGTAAAGTGGTATAATCTTCATCCAGATTATCTGACAAATGAATTTTGTAGGAAAAATCATTTTCAAACCGCATGCATTCCAGCTCGAGATACTTTGTAAGTATGTCAATTTCTTCGGCCAGTTCTATCTTCTGCTTACCCGAAACATCCAGTATTTTACGGGTAAGTTGTGCAAAATTTCCCATCTGTTCATTCGCCATTTTCTTATCTCCTATCGTGTACAATTCCTGAATGGAATTCAGTGCATTGAAAATAAAGTGCGGATTCATCTGTGATTTCAGTGCTGTTAATTCGCTTTGTGTTTGCTGCAACCTTAGTTGATTTAATGCAGCTTCTTTTTTTTCAGATTCGTATTTTAACTGTAAGGTATTAAAAGATTTGATCTTATCATTGTTCAACATTTTTTCTTTTAGTTCAATATAAGTTCTGGATGCAATAAAAGCATTTTTAAAGTCCTCCTGCCTTTCATAGATATTCATAATGTGTTTCATAATATAGGCCTCCTTTTCAATATCCTGAACTTTTCTGGCAAGTGGAATTGCTTTTTCTGCATAACCCAAAGCAGTTTCATATTGCTGCAAACGTAAATAGCAATCCGCATATTCTATAAAATTACTCAGTAAGATAATTGTGTATCCGTCTGCCTCACAAATCTCTTTAGATCTAGCAATATGTTGCAATGCTTCTTCCGGTTTATTCAGCAGAATGAGGTGCCCACCTAAATTAGATTCACTTACCGCAATACCATATCTGCTGTTCAACTGTTCTGAAATCTGCAATGCTTTTTGAGAATAAACTATACCATTTTTCGGATCTTTTAAAAAGCAATAAGCAGCATCTATATTTATATACATTTGCGCATGAATAATATCTATTGGAATTAACTTAATTTCATTTTCAATTTCATTATAAATACGCAAAGCTTCTTCGTATTGTTGTGTATTCATATAAACCATTGCAATATTTGCTTTGGGTTTTATTCTATTTTTCCAATCAGCACTTTTATTTAAAATAATATCTGCTTTTAAATAAAAATTTAATGCATTTTCATAATCACCTAATAAATAAAAGTAAACACCACGTTGATGGTAAGACATGCCAATTCCTTCTTGATAATTTATATCTGTGGATATTCTTTCTTCTTCGTCAATTAAAGTCTTTGTTTTATTTAAATCAATATTTAAATAAAATGCAACTAACTGATTTATAATATCAACTCTTTCTTTAGATTTTGAGTTGTGTAGTTCTAGCTGAGCTTCTAATGATTCAATAGTTTCGTTGTTCGACATTTTCTAATTTGCAATTTTATGTAGGATTTTAATAAAGGTATTAAAATTATTTTCATTATCAATAATTTCTTGTTATTGGTATTTATAATAATAATCGTATTTTTAAACGTGGAACTCATTAATCAAATTCGTCGATTTATTTTATTGTTTTTACTTCGCAGAAAAACAGCGGTTTCAAAAAACAGAAATCCTGTTACAATACAACATGCTGAAAAAATCGGCATCTTATTCAATGCAGAAAATATCAAAACCAACGATGTTATTTTAGAATTTTCTAAGTATTTAAAATCGTTACAAAAAGAAGTACAACTTTTAGGTTATTTACCCAAACGAGAATTTGGATTTCAATATTCATTTCCATTCATATCAGAAAAAGACACAAATTGGTATGGCAAGCCAAAAGGTGGAACATCTAGTTATTTTATCAATACACCATTTGATTTAACAATCAATTTCTGTGCAGACGAGTGCTTACCTTTAGAATATATTTCTGGTGCTTCATCTTCAAAATTTAGAGTTGGCTTTAATAAAGAAATAAACAATGCTAACTATGATTTAATATTAATTCCTAAAGAAAATAAGAATATTTCTAACTTAATTCAGAACTTAGAGCATTACTTAAAATAGATTTTCACACAGAGTATGAGCACATTAAATTTAAAAGGTGTTGGTGTTGCATTGGTTACACCATTTAACGAACAAAAAGAAATCAATTTTACAGAGTTTGAGAATGTAGTCAACTATGTGATTGAAGGTGGCGTGGATTATGTAGTGGTTTTAGGCACTACAGGTGAATCGGTAACACTGGATAAGCAGGAAAAGCAGGATTTAATAAAGGCTTGTGTGGAAGTAACCAACAAACGTGTTCCGGTGATTGCGGGATTCGGCGGCAATGATACCAGAAGCATCATCTACGATATCAATCATGCGGATCTGACCGGTGTAGATGGCATCTTGTCGGTTTCTCCTTATTATAACAAGCCCACTCAGGAAGGTATTTACGAGCATTACAAGGCAATTGCTAACAATACGGAATTGCCAATCATCTTATACAATGTGCCGGGAAGAACAGCCTCTAACATCCGTGCAAGTACTACGCTGCAGCTGGCACATGATTTTAAGAATATTGTAGCCATTAAAGAGGCCAGCAACGACTGGATGCAGATTTTCTGGCTGGCGCGTGAAAAACCGCAGGACTTCTTGCTAATTAGCGGAAACGATGATTTGATTGTACCGCAGATTTCCATCGGATATGACGGCGTGATTTCCGTAATTGCGAATGCAACGCCGAAACATTTTTCTACCATGGTGCATCAGGCGCTGGATGGCGATTTTGCTTCTGCAAGAAAAACAGTGTATGAATTAGACGAATTAATCACCTATTTGTTTGAGCAGGGCAATCCTGCCGGCGTAAAAGCAGCGATGAAACATCTGGGTGTGTGCGACGACCATGTTCGTTTGCCTTTAATGCCTATCAATGCTGATTTGCGTAAAAAGATTGCACAAAAAGTGGATGGATTGTTTGTTAAATATTTCATATTTTATTGAACATTTTCACTGCTTGTTTTGTAATATGTCAAGAGATAATTAAACCAGTTTTATTGAGCATTGACTGTTGTGTTTGATTGCAATCTATATAGCACCAAAACTCGGACAGTTCTATTTACAAAAAAATTTTACAAGTTTGGAAGAAGCATTCGCAAACCCTGAAATTGTATACAGACTAGACTTAAGTAATCAACAGCTGAATAAGTCACAAGTTGAATCCTTATCAAAGTTTAGAAATCTGAGATTTCTGAGTTTAAAGAATGACCACCTGAAAGAAATACCTAAAAGTATTTCTAGAATTGACAAACCTGAGAGCATTGACCTAGGAAACGATTTTAAATTCTTGCCAACTGAAATCAAAAAATTAAAAAATGGAGAAATCTATTTAAACAACGACCCGTTTGCTGATATAAATCAGGAGGTTGGCTTTTAAATAAATTACCCAATTTAAAAATATTACACCTTGAAAATGATGCTATCGGAATTATCCCCAAAAGCATAACTAGTTTAAAGAATCTGGAAAAATTATACCTCAATGATAATAATATCACAGAATTTCCTGATTTCCTGACCAAGAACAAAAAACTATTTTATATAGACATGAAAAATAATCCATTACAATGGAAAGGTGAGCGGCCATTTGGAATTACGATTAACTTCTAAACACTATAAAATAAAACTTACCAGACAAACAACTTTCTTCTTCTCACTTCGTCTTTCAGCAACTTCAATTCTCTGCCCATTTGTCCGGCTACACTGGTGTTTTCCTGTGCACGGCGAATTAAGTATGGGATTACATCTTTCACCGGTCCGTACGGCATGTATTTGCTGGAGTTGTAATTCTCTTTCGCAATATTAAAACTGATATGGTCGCTCATCCCCAGCAGCTGTGAAAAATGTACGTGCGGATGATTATTGGGTAAGTTCTTTTGCTGCATTAATTGCGTGGCCAGCAAGGTACTTTCTTCATTGTGGGTAGCCACACAAACCGCCACCTGTTCGATATTATTAATAGCAAATCTCAAGGCATCGTTGTAATCCTTGTCTGTATTTTCTTTGGATGTCTGAATCGGGTTTTCGTAAGCAAGTTGTTTTGCACGTACTTCTTCTTTCTCCATATAGGCACCACGCACTAGTTTCGCCGCATAGATAAATCCCGCCTGCTTTGCCTGCTCCGCTATATCTTTAAAAAACTGTAATCTGTCTTTTCGGTACAACTGTACGGTATTGTAAATAATCGGCTTTACCTTATTGAATTCTTTCATCAGCTCAAAGGTCAAATCATCCAGCGGTTGCTGTATCCAGCTTTCTTCCGCATCCACAAACAGACTGACATTATTTTCAAATGCCAGTTTAGAAATGGAATAGATTCTTTCTTTTGAGGCTTTATAGATTTCATTTTCTTTATCCGTAAGCGTTTCTTTTGCATGCAATTTCTCCAGAATAGAAAACGGAATCAGGCCGGTAAACTTGGAACATACGATATCTACTGCATCATTATCTTTTGCAAATAAAATAGCTTCTTTGATGGCATTTGCCGTTCTGGTAAAATCCTCTTCATTTTCCTTTCCTTCCACGCCATAATCCAGAATGCTTTGCACTTTGTAGTCATACAGCTGATTGATTTTCTTTGTCGCCAGTTGCAGGGAATCTCCGCCGCAAAAAACCGCGTAGATGGTGGGGCGCATACCAATCGCCACCGGGATTTTAAATCCTGCATCCATCATTTTGGAAGCGGCACGTGTTCCGAATTTCACCAGCCAGCCCTGATTAATCAGACGAAAAATCTGATAATCCCGAATCAGTTCATAATTCGGTTTGTAGGCAAATGCGTTTTCTGTATTATCGAAATTTAATGTTGTCATTGGTTATTAGACATTAGTCATTGATCAATAGATATGAAGCAAAATTAGCACTATTTTCCTAAATAGAATGCCTATCTGTTAATCCATATCTCCCAGCTTTTTTCAGCCTGCAGGTATAACATCTCCAATCCGTTTTTTGTTTGAGCGCCACGCTGTTTTCCTTCTTTCAGGAATTGTGTTTCTTCGGGGTTATAGATTAAATCGAACAGTAAATGCTTATCCGTTATAAAATCATAAGAAATATCCGGCGAATTTTCAATATTGGGATACATACCAAGGGGGGTTGAGTTAATGATGAGTTTTGAATGGTGAATGATGAGTTCATCGAGTTCATCATAATTAATTGTATTTGCCGATTTATTTCTGGAAACATACTGAAAGGAGATACCCAGTTTTTTCAATACATATTCTACAGCCTTAGAGGCGCCACCGGTTCCCAGGATAAGTGCGTTTGTATGGTATGGTTTCAGCAAAGGTTTTAAACTCATTTCAAACCCGTAACAATCCGAATTGTATCCGATTTTTTTTCCATTAATAAATTTAATGGTATTGACTGCACCAATAGCTGCTGCTTCATTATTCAACTCATCTAAAAAGGGAATGATTTTTTCTTTGTATGGAATAGTGACATTTAAACCTGCTAAATTTTTGTGTTGTTCGCACAAATCAACAAAATCTTCTATGCTTTCCAGCGGAAAAATATCGTAATGACAATCATCAATGCCTTCTTTCAGAAATTTCTCTGTAAAATATCCTTTGGAAAAAGAATGTGATAAAGGATAACCTATTAAACCAAATTGCCGCATAAACTAATTAATGATTAACGATGAACAATGAACGATTTAATAAATGATACATAATTTTTGAATGTCTGATGGTTAATCGTTAATTGTCAATTGTTCATTAATTATATTCTGCCAGGATATTAGTGATGGTGACATTCTCTTTCAATTCTTCGCTGAAATCAAAAAGTGTATCGTGTGCGCCAAAGTTTTCTTCCAGCAACATGCGCAATAACACTTCGCCTTCCTTGAGTTTGTTTTCCATAAAGGCAATCGCACAAATGGCATAATTCAACTCAATCGTTATTTTACAAACTTCCGCTCCTTTTACCAAAATCTCGCGGGCGGTTTCTGTGTCGCCGTTTACAGCCATAATTTTAGCCAGAATAAAATATGCTTCGTGTCGCTTTACAAAAATATCAATGGCTGTTTCGCAGGCATCAATGGCAACTTCCGTTTCACTGATTTCCATGGCTGCTTCTGCCATTGCCAGACAAAATTCGTATTGCTCTTTTTCCAGCTCGTTTGCTTTTTGAAACGATTTGTAAGCTTGTTCCCAAAGTCCTTCGTGTTTGTAGGTTTCACCTATTCGAAAATACGCGTCCGACAAAGACGGGTTATCGTGAACGGCTTTGCGGTAGCAATAACGTGCCATTTTCATGTCGCCCAAAGCTTCATGACATTTTCCCTGTAAGAAATAGATTTCATCATCGGCTTCAAATGTATTGCACATTTCCTTGATGACTTCCAGCGATTTTTTAAACTCTCCTTTTTTGAAATGAAGTTCTGCAATATCCTGATACACAAAATCAGCATCGTCGTTAATTGCCAGCACATATTCGAAAGCTTCAATCGCATTTTCGTATTCATCCACCCCGCGATAAGAACACGCCAGATTGTACCAGGCAAATTCGTTATACGGATTGATGTCGATTAATTTTTTATGGAAAGGAATACTCTCTTCATATTTATCGGTTATCTCCACACAATAATTAAAACGATTTAATGCTTCTTCGTTGTTCGGATCAATTTTCAGACAGGCAACCAAACAATCATATACCTCAAAATATTTTTCCCAGTCTTCGTATACATCGCACAACTGAAGATAGATATCCGTTAAATCATCACGCTCAGAAGTTTCGAGTAATTTTTCCAAAATATCCACCGCTTCTTTGTAACGGGACTGAAAGGTAAATATTTCTGCTCTCAGCAGATAAATACCGATTTCAGAACTGTCAAAAATTTCTGCTTTATCCAGAATTTCCAGGGCAAGCTGCAGTTGTTTCAGTTCAAAATAAACCTGTGCTTTCTTTATCAGTAAAATGGAAGAATAAGGATACTGCTGCAGGGATTTTTCCACTGCATTCATGGCATGTTCGAATTGTCCTTTCTCCTCATAGTATTCTACAATGGCTTCATAGTCGTCCTGATCAAAAAAAGGAGTATTATCGTTTTTTACCGATTGTTCGTACTGTGCTATTAATTCCGAAACATTTATATTGTCGTCGTTATCAAAATCGAAATTACTCATAGGCTATTCTATTTCAAAGTTAATACTTAATATTGTAATACAATTTAAGTCAAAAATTAATTGTTAAAGATGAAACCTACTTCAATAGTTATTAACATTTTGGTATTACTAACATATTGTTCCGCTTACGGACAAGATTCTGTTTCCATTAACAATAATTCTTCTGAGGAAGTTCACTTTAAGCGACTGAATACGGTACAGCAGAAGTATTTACATTGGGTAGACAAGAAAAACCGTGAATTTCCGTTTGGCGTTCCGGCTATTGCTTACAATAAATACGATGGCGTACAAATTGGCGCTGCCTTGATTAATCTTAAACAGCCGGTTAAAAATGTAGATTTTACGGCCACTTTATTATATGGCATCAAATCAAAGAAAGTAAATGGCACTGCTAATATTGATTATTATATCAAACCTAAAAAAAGCGTTGTTTCTCTGATAAAACCCGGTGTCAAATTTCAGTCATTTACCTACTATGATTATGTAAAACCGCTGAAATATTATGCCATCCATCCTGAGATAATATTAACACTTAATCACAGAACAGAGAAACTGGAAAAACTGGAGCATCAGTTGTCTTTTACCTCTCATGTTATTTTGAAAAAAGATTTGACCTATAATTTTATTGACAGCGTAACCACGGAATTGAAAGATACGCTGACACATTATTATGTTAATGTTTTAAAATACACGTTTAAGAGAAATGATAAGAACTTTCCTTTCTCCGCATCATTATCATTTGAACAAACAAAAAACTTTGTAAAAACATCTTTCGAGGCAAATTCATTTATTCGTTATCAATTAAAAGATTACAATACCGGTATTCACTTGCGAATGTTTGTTGGTGGATTTTTATGGCGTAGTAATAATTTCAGGTTCAGATTATATCCTGATGTTGGATTTAATTTGAATGGCAAACGTGGTGAGCAGGATTATTTATTTAATGAATTATATGTTGGCAGAAATGAGCAGCAAAGTTTTGCAGGAAGACAAATAACAAGAACGGATGGTTTCTTTAAAATAAGTACGCCTTTCAATAGTATCGAAACAGGACAAACTGTAGATTGGCTGATGGCATTTAATTTTAAATTTGATTTCCCAATTAAATATGTTCCACTTAAACTATTTTTAGATTTAGGTTATTCCTACGATAATCATTTAAACCCTAATAATTTATTGCCTGTAAAAGGTTTTCAATATGATGGCGGCTTTATGTTCAGTTTCTTTGATGAAGGTTTTGAAATTTACTTCCCTTTATTTTACAGTAAAGAGTTTAAAACTTACTACAAATCAAATGCACCAAAATTCGGACAGCGCATCTCCTTTCTGCTAGACTTACACAAACTGGAACTGCACAAAAAAATACGCAACATGAAATTTTAAAAGAAAAAGTCCTGATAGAATCAGGACTTAAATGGGTAAGGTTGTCTGGACTTTTATGTTTCTATGTTGCTAACAACTAATGTAAAAATAGGTGCTTCATTCTTAATATGAATTGACAGATGTCAATAAAGGTTAAATATTATTTCAAATGCAACTTTTTTTGATTTACATCATAAAATTCTTATTACATTGCAATTGAAACTAAAATTTAAAACCACTTACATACCCATAAATGGCTAACGTCTTTTATAAAGATTACACCCCAGACTTAAAATTTTCAAACTCTAACAAACCAACCTACGAGGAATGTCTGGAATATTTCGTCCTGTTTCTCCGGAATTTTTCGATTTTTAAATCCACAGATTTGGAAGGATTAGAAAGATACTGGGAATATTGCGAAATGGCAAAAAATGATGCGATAGTACTCCCCGGAGAAGTCTGCGAACAGATCGTATTTATCTGCAAAGGAGCCATAAAGCACTTTACCGGCGGGATGGAAAGTCAGTATATTATTGAATTTGCATCTGATTGTGATTTCAGTGCCGGTGTTAGAAGTTTTCTTGGAAGAATTAAAGCAGTTGATGGTTTTGTTTGTGCAAAGCGCACATACGGGTTAAAAATTTCTTACAAAAAATACCACAAGCTAATCAAAGACCGACCTGCATTTGAACAGCTCTTAAATCTGATTAACGACAAAGCAAACCAGAATATCAGAAACCGATTAATTTCGTTTCAGTCGATGGATGCAAAGGGTCGTTATGAATTAATGCTGAGTCAGCATCCTGATGTTTTTGAAAAATTCACCATGCAGGATGTTTCTAATTACTTAGGTATTAAAGCGGAAACTTTAAGCAGGCTAAAGAAAGAAATCGATAAAGTAATAATTATTTTCTTCCGATTGGAAACGTCATGCAATGCGGACCACCGCGCGCGCGCGATAATTCTGCCGATGGTATCGTAATAATCGTTTTATTTAACTCATCTAACGTATATTCTTCCGACAAAATTCTCTTTGCAGAAATTACGGTGAATCCGTTTTCTTTAAATGCATTCAGCGTTTTTAAATTGCGCTCATAGCAATAGGCTACGCCTGGTTTTATTGCCACAAAATTACAACCATCCGTCCATTGTTCCCGTTGTGCAAAAGGTGAAACACCATTGCCGCACGGAATAAATTTCATATTCGGATAAATCTCTTTAATCAGATCTTTTAAGGTGGGATGTAAAATTGCCCGCTGATTATTTTTTGAATACGTGATAATATCTACTTTATCATTTTTCTCAAACATCAAAGGCGCAAAGCCTACGCAGGTATCTTCATCGATGATGGTAAAAATAGTATCGAGGTGCATGCAGTAACGCTCATTCGGAATTTCCACGATAGTTACAAAATCAACCACATCTTTCTCAAACAAATAATTTTTCAGTTCAAAAATGGCATCCAGCGAGGTACGTTCGCTCTCACCCACCAGTAAATGCCTTGGATGAATCAGCATGATATCACCGCCTTCGATGGAAATACCGGAATCCGCTTCCAGATTTTCATCGATACAAAAATCAAATGTTTTATCTTTGAACGAAGCAAATATCGGATGATACTTTACAATAAATTTGGTGAGAAAATTCTCGCGTCTTCTTGCATTTTTATTGGCCTTGCAAACCACCAGATGGTCATTAATCACACAACCGATGTCGCGCGTAAATACCAAATTAGGTAATGGTTTTATCACACTTTCATCGGTATCCGGATGCACACCGGAAATCAGGGTAGCAGCCAGGTATTCCGGCTGAATTTGTTTCAACATTTCATATTTCCCCAAACTCAAATCTTCGTTGTCGTAGATATATTGCAGCAATTCATTTCTTACCAACTCATCTTTTAAAATATCCTGCAAAAGTTGCTGTATATCGCATACATTGTCATCTCCCAGCAACATACGCAGTGTTTGCGTAAACGTATAATGCTCTTCTATCATTCTCGGCAAAAAAACAATATCGTCGTATAATAATTCCTCCGCTATTTCCGGAGAAACATGATCGATACCATTATCGGGTTCGTGAACGATTACTTTTGTTAAGGTTTGTATTTCGGAGTTAATCATAAAGTGTTTTGTAATTAGTAATTAGTTATTAGCAAAATTTATTACTGATAACTGATACTGCAAAAGTACAAAAAAGAAAGCTTAAACAGAAAAAGTACTATTAATGAGCAACTTACATTTTCAACTTACACACCATTCTCACAGGCTGATGGTCGGAATACTCAAAACCGTTGGGTTGTCCTTTTACTTCCAGCAATTCGATATTTGGTGATAGTAAATAAAAATCAATTACTGTTGTGTATGTTTTGCCTGCTTCATATGGAAAATCCACTTTTCTGTTGGTTGGCGTATTTCCGTCAAAGGCAAATGTCCAGTCTTTGTCTGCAAAGTCTTTCGGCACCGGCATTTCTTCGTAATCACTGTTTTCTTTCAACGGGGTATATCCCGGTGGAATCTGGTTCCAGTCGCCGCCCACTACCACATAGTTGCCTTTAGCGTATTCATCCACAATATACTTTTTGAAATAAGCCATTTCCTGTTTTTTCAGCGTTCCGCCATCGTACGCAGAATTATGCGTATTAATCAAAATCAATTGCTTGCCGTTTTTCAGGTTAAAATGATGTTTTACAAAACATCTGTCCAAGAAAAACAAACCTTTTGGCCAGGAAAAATTAGACGGGAAAGCATATTTTACGGGTATTCCCGCATCCTGATATTTATAAAACGTACCAATACCACCCAGGACTTTTCCCATTGGTTCTGTCAAAGGCATCACGACAAATTTTACGTCGTAATTTTTCCCAAACACTGCTTTAAAATCTCCTAATGTTTCAAATGCTTTCTGAAACTGATCGACGTGATAACTGCGTCGGGAGTCTCTGTCAATTTCCTGAATATTGATGAAGTCAGCATCTGCTTTCCATTTATTAATGGTTTCAATAAATCCGTTAAAATTCTTATCAGACAATTCTTTTGTTGGACGCACCATTTTTCCGCCATCGTAAAAAAAATCAGATTCTTTTCCCAAGCCGCAATAACCGATATTCCAGTCATAAAAAACCAGCGTATCTTTATCTATATCTTTCAGTTTTTCTTTCGGCATCAGCACTTCCGCATCTTCTTCCGGTTTGGGTTTATAATCGGTTAGCTGAGCATACAAAATAGCTCCGATTACATACAAGCCAAACAGTAATCCTGCACCAAGTAGCATTTTTATTATCAGTATCATTGTCTTTTTCATGTTAATTGCTTTGTAAATGAATTCAAGAAAGTTAAATTTAGGTTTATTTTCTAACATAAATAATGAATACGATATGAAAAACACAATACTGAGCTGGAAATCAAATGATGGTTTGGATATTTTCGGGCAAAAATGGGAAAGTGAAGATAAACCTGCAAAAGCAGTCATTTGCTTAGTGCATGGTTTTGGCGAACACAGTTCCCGGTATGAGCATGTCGCACAATTTTTTACGGACAATAACTATGCGGTCATTGCATACGATCATCGAGGTCATGGCCGTTCAGGAGGTAAAAGAGGTCATTTTGTAAGTTATGACGAATTTATGAATGATGTAGAAAATCTGGTTAAGCAAGCAGATTCCAATTTTCCAGGCCTTCCAAAAATAATTTATGGACATAGTATGGGTGGCAACGTAGTTGCAAACTATGCGATTAAACGAAATCCTAAAGTGGCGGGAATCATTTTATCCTCTCCGTTTTTCAATACCGCCTTTCAGCCACCGGCTATCAAATTAGCTGCAGGCAGATTAATGCGTAACTGGATTCCAACCTTCTCTTTGCCATCCGGATTAGATGTAAATGCTATTTCCAGAGACAAAGAAGTCGTTAATAAATACTCGAAAGATCCGATGGTTTTTGATAGTATTTCTTCTAAAATGGGTATTGAATTGATTGAATTCGGACAGGAAGCCGTGCAAAATGCGGCAAAGCTGACACTTCCAACACTCTTGTTTCACGGTACAGCAGACCAACTGACTTCTTTTGACGAAAGTAAAAAATTTGCCTCTAACGCAGGTAAAAACGTAACTTTTATCGAATATAAGGGCTTATTTCATGAATGTCACAATGAACCTGAAAAAGCGGAAGTATTGCAAAATATGCTGAAATGGTGTAATAATTTAATCGGATAAAGTAGATAATTCCGATTTTAAATGTTATTTTTGTTATAACTATAGTTCTTTTTAAGTTTTCTTGTCTAATGTTATAAATGTTCATTTGATTTGAGTTTTAAAAAGTTTGTAGTCTATTTTTAATTTTATAAATAAAAAAAATGAACATTTTTGTAGCAAACATTGAAAGAAAAGTTACTGACGAGCAACTTCAAGAGTTATTCCAACAGTACGGAGAAATCGCTTCTCTAAAGTTAATCAGAGACAGAGACACCGGCGTTAGCAAAGGCTATGCGTTCGTAGAAATGTCAAATGATGACGAAGCACAAAAAGCTATCGACGCTTTAAACGAATTTGATTTAGAAGGCAGAGCATTAGCTGTTAACGAAGCTCGCCCTAAAACAGAGTACAAAAAATCCGGCGGTGGCGGCGGTGGCTACAAAGGTGGCGGCGGTGGCGGCTACAAAGGTGGCAGCGGCGGCGGTGGCGGCTACAACAAAGGTGGCTACGGCGGTGGCGGTGACAGCGGTTACAAAAAAAGATATTAATCTTATCCTTTCAACAGATACAAAGCCTTCGAGAAATCGAAGGCTTTTTTATTAAATAAGTTTTTTGTTAGTTGTTATTTGCTACAAGGTTATAAAAAATAAATCGTACATCGTAAATTGTACGTGTATAAGACCTCGCCCAGTCGGACAAAGTCCGACTACCCTCTCCATATGGAGAGGGTGGCTCGTCGCAGACGAGACGGGTGTGAGGTAAAAAGAAAATATTAATTCATAAAACACAAATTTCAATTCCCTCAATGCCTTCCAGCTCATTTATAGAAAAATTATTAGTTCGTCTGAAAAGTGGTGATGCCAGAAGTATTCATCTGAATGCACTGCCCGGAAATTTTGCACGACTGGATATTTATGATTTGATGAATATTGAACCGAGTTTGCATTTAAAGTTTTTAGAAAACCTGCTGACTAAAAAAGAATTTAAATTTTCTGTTACAATAGACCCAGCTTTATTAAATACCAAATCGGCAGATGACAAGAAGATTATTCAGAAAATCATCAAGCGATTAAATCACTTAGATTATCAGGAAAAAGAAGAATTCTCTGAACACGGATATCATTCATTCGGATTTGGGTATCCGCTGTTAATTAAACGCGACCCGAATAATCCGGACAGAATATTGAAAGCTCCCTTATTAATATGGTATCTCGATATAGAAAAAGACACACGAAAAAACAACACCTGGACTATTACCCGTGATGAACAGCATCCACTGATTTTTAATGAATTACTGCAATCTCATTTTGAAAGCACGGAAAAAATAAAAACAGATGATTTGGAATTATTGCTGGAAGAGGATTTTATTAATGAAAAGCAGTTGAATGAATTTTGTAAACAACTGTTGGAGAAATTAAATATTCCGTTTGATGCTGCAAATAATATAGCAACACTCCTTCCCTGCACAAATAAAGAAACAATTGAAACACTGACCAAAGAAACGGCCTGGATCAGATGGAGCGGTGTATTGGGTTTGTATAAAATGCAAAAACAAAGTATTATTAAGGATGTAGAGAATTTATTAAAGAGTGAAAGCGAGAGTGAGAGTGAAAACAAAAATGAAAGTGGAAACACCTTTTTTGATGGTGAGGTTTTGTCGCCTGTTGCTTTAGATCCGAGTCAGGAGAATGTATTACAACAACTCAAACAAAACAATACGCTGATTATTCAGGGACCTCCCGGAACGGGAAAAAGCCAATCGCTGACAGCCATTATAACACAGGCATTGCTGAATAAACAGAAAGTACTGGTAGTATGCGAGAAACGCACCGCTATGGAAGTGCTGTACAATAATTTAAAGAAAGAAAACCTGCAGCATTTGTGCGTGCTGATTGAAGATGTATACAGCGACCGGAAAAATATTGTGGAAACGGTGCGTGATATTATCGAGCAGACAGAACAGACGCCACAGCGTTTCAGGGCTAATGAATACGAACTGGCGCGTACTAAATTTTTATCTCTTCAGGAAGAAATCAATCACCGGATTAATTTCACCAATACAGAAATATTCGGTGACGACAACTGGATGGAACTACTCAGCAGAAGTTATGCATTAAACCAAAATGCTCCATTATTAGAAAAAGCTAATTCACTAAACAAGAATGTAAGAAACAGTGATTATGCATTTACTTATGAAGAATTTTTACTTTTATCAGAAAAAATAAAAGAAGCAAATGAATTGTTTTTAAAAGTGGATAAAGAAGCATTTGTTTTTGATGCTGTTCATGATAGTTATTTTATAGAAAATATTAGTAAAGAAGTTCTCGAAATTCAAATCAATTGCATTCAGGATGTAACCATTATGCTACAAAGTTGCTTTATTGAGCCCAATCTGAAATTATACGGGGATGATTACGATGAACAAATAGGATTAACGGCTTTTAAAGTATTATTTTTTTCATTTTTCAGCGGTAAGTACAAAAATATAATCAGACAAAAGGAAGACACAAAAAATGAATTAAAAACCTTATTACATTTCTTATCCGACAAGAAAATCATTCAATCTGATTTATCAGTAAATGATATGACTGATAAAATCAGCCATGCAATTCCAAAAATTGAAAAGATAAATACTGAGGTTAATAAGTTTAGCAAACAATTAAAAAATATTTCTGATTATTTCAACTACAAGAAATATTTACTCCAACAAGATGCTAAAACTCAAGCCTTAATAAATGCATTGATAAAAACAGAGGGTAATGACCGGCAATTAATGTTTGAAACATACTACATCAATCAAACCATTTTAAAAACTGCTTTAGAAAATGGCATTAAAGATGATGTGCAAAAACTATACGACGAATTGCAGCAAACGGATAAACAATTCAAACAAAAGCTGAGTGAGAAAATCAGTGCTTTATGGAATGAGACTATCCAAAACAGTATTAAAACAAAAGATCTTACTGAAATAAAATACTTATACAACCAGCGAAAAAACAAACAATTTTCTTCTAAAAATTCATTGCGCAAAATCATACACCAGGATTTTGATTTTTTCACTACGCTGTTTCCAGTGCTGATGGTGAACCCGACGGTTTGCACATCTATTTTACCATTACAGGAAAACCTGTTTGATTTTATTATTCTGGATGAAGCGAGTCAGCTTCGCCTGGAAGACACTTACTCTTCGTTGTTGCGAGGTAAAACAAAAATTATTTCCGGAGATAAACATCAAATGCCGCCGAGTAATTTCTTTGGCAACGATGTGCTTTTCTGGAATGAAAATGAAGAAGAAACGACAGCAGAAGATTTTCTGGCGGAAAGCAAATCATTGCTGGAATATGCAGATGATGCCAACTACAAAAGCTCTTACTTAGATTACCATTATCGTTCATTACACCCGGATTTAATTCAATTCTCCAACCATGCCTTTTATCAGTCGCGTTTAATTCCGCTGCCTGAAAAACAAGCTTATCAGGCGATTCATTATAAGAATGTGGAAGGCATTTATGCAGATGGCACTAATCTTAAAGAAGCGGAAGAAATTGTAAACTTCGTCTTCATGATTGAAAAAACAAACGATGAATATCCGGGCATTGGAATCGCAACATTTAATATTTTTCAACGAGACTTAATCTTTGATAAATTATATGAACAGGCTTATGCAGATAAAGAAAAAAATGAAAAACTGCAGGCATTGTTAAACAAAGGCCTCTTCGTGAAAAACCTTGAAAACATTCAAGGTGACGAGCGCGATATCATGATTTTATCTACCACCTTCGGGAAAGATAAAGAAGGGAAATTTCGTCAGTTTTTCGGTCCGCTGACACAGGAAAAAGGATACCAGTTATTAAACGTAATTATTACCAGGGCAAAACACTCTCTGCACGTTTTCACATCCATACCTGAAAATGTATTTCTTCAATTTGAAGAAGAGTTACTTCAGAAGGGCAATAAAGGAAAAAGTATTCTGTATGCTTATCTTTCTTATGTAAAATCATGCGCCGAAAACAACGACAGTCAGCATGAATTTATAAAAAATACCCTGCAAAAAAACTGCAAGCAACTTTCTGCCGGTAAAAACAATCAGCAGCAAGACCGTTTCAAAGAACAGGTTTTTGAAGCTCTGATAAAACAATTTGGAGATAATGTATCACAAAACTACCAGCTCGGAGGTTTCAACTTAGATATTGTCATCTTAAAAGAAAATCAAGCGCACATATCCATTGATTTTGAAAACACGGAAAATTATCACCCTGAAATAGCTTACCGGATTAAACTGCATCAGCAACAAATACTGCATAACTACGGTATCCGTACACATCACCTTTGGTCGTATAACTGGTGGAAAGATACCGCAAAAGAAATGGAACACATCATGACTCAATTCTCCTCCAATTAACTTTAGTTAATAATTATAAAAAACACATTTATTCATCTTTAGAAATGTTATTATTTAATATTTATCATTATATTTGGGTAGCTGTAAACAATTAACCTGCTTATTAAATGAATAAATCTATCTCAAGAAGAAAGTTCTTAGGACTTTCCGCAATGGCTGGCGTAGCCACATCATTACCTTTATCCGCCTGTAAAAAAACACCCATTACACCGGATAATAATTATTCGGAAGCCATTGTTATTGGCTCCGGTTTTGGTGCTGCTGTTTCAGCACTTCGACTAACACAAGCCGGGATTAAAACCTTAATGCTGGAAATGGGCAAACAGTATGATGTGGATACCACCAGAAATCCATTTTCAAAAACATTGATACCGGATGGTCGGTCAACATGGCTGAAACGAAAAACAATATTACCGGTTACAACCATACAATTTGATATTCCAAAACATGTAGGTGTATTGGATAGAGTTGAATATAACACATCTTATATGCGTATTTACAGAGGCAATTGTCTGGGCGGAGGTTCTGTAGTTTATGGTGCCATGCTTCCGTTTGCTCAACCAACATTATGGAATGAATATTTTCCATATGTAGATTACAATGACATGCTCCATAAATGGTATCCGAAAGTAAAAAGTGTGTTGGATTATGGAGAAGTACCCCAGGATATTTTAAATAGTAAATATTACAAATATGCCAGAATCGGATTAAATCACTGTCAAAATGCTGGCATGGAAAAAATAATGCTGAATGCTGGTGTTAATTTTACTATTATCAGGAATGAAATTAATGGAACCGTTCAAAAATGTTCCATTGATAATCAATTATTATATGGTGCAAATAATGGCTTTAAAAATAGTCTGGATAGAAATTATATTCCTCAGGCAAAAGCTACCGGAAATCTAAGCATAGAAACATTACATAAAGTAGACTCTATAAAGCAACTAGATAATAAATTATATGAATTAACGGTTCATCAACTAAATGAGCAAGGAGAAATTACGGCAATAAAAAAGTATACCTGTAAGAATTTGTTTGTAAATGCAGGTGTCGTAGGTACCATGCAAATCCTATTAAAATCTAAGCATCTGGGTGGATTATCAAATTTAAATGATGAAGTTGGAAAACACTGGGGCAACAATGGAAACATTATGGCTATGCGTGCGGCATTACGGGAAGATGTTGGAGCAGAACAGGGAAGTGTACCTGTTACTGCATATGGTGACTTAAATAATCCGGTTACACCTTTATTAGCTGAACAGGCACCATTCCCTATAGGAATGGAATTACGTCAATTGCTGACATTGGCAATTACCAAAAACCCCAATCGTGGATATTTTAAATATAATCCGGTAACAGACAATGCAGATTTATATTTTGACCGCTCGCAGATGGAAATTTCCAGGTTAGCTATGAAAAGTTTTATAGACAGGTTGAATTCAGCTAATGGAGGAATGCTCGAACAATTCTGGTATTTTGAGGGGAAAGGGTTTGGTGATGATTTCACCTACCACCCGCTAGGTGGAGCTGTATTAGAAAAAGCCAGTGATCAATATGGACGATTGAAAGGATATGAGAATTTATATTGCCTGGATGGCTCTATGATGCCCGGTTTTTCCTGTTGTGCTAATCCTGCGCTGACTATTGCGGCGCTGGCAGAACGTGCAATGGAAAAAATTATTGCAGAAGATTTTGGGTAAGCAGGTATTCTGTTTGATTATTTTGTTTTGAATACAAAACCAACTTTTAACCAGGAGGCTTCTTCATATCCTGCGTCTATGGCTACACCAAAGTTTTTTACAAAATAATATTTGAAACCTATTCCACCACCACCATTGAATCCCAAATGTTTTATTTTCTGATTTGTATTAAGATCTTTCTCAGAAATCAGATATCCGCCTGTTTGAAAATGGATATCAAAATCAATTTTATTGGATAATAAATCATTCCCGGATTTATCTGCCAGTAATTGCCACCAGTGAAAAACACAGCGAGCTCCAAAGAAATTCCCTAAATAAAAAACTTTAGACTTTGTAAATTTTTGAAATGCAACAGAGTAATATACTCCTATACCGACATATCTGTGAACATTGTAGTCGAGATTAACAGTGACCCCCGGAATTAAACCTGTATATGCATAATCATAACCAAAACTACTATACACTTTTTTGAAACCAATATGATGGCCAAAGTTTAATGCAGGCTGAAATACAAAGCTACCTTTTTGTGACGCGCCTTCAACCGATGACAATGAATTTTTCTTTTTTTCTTTTTTAGGTTTTGCTACAATTGTGCTGTCTCTGCTTATACTGAAATTTTTAACACTAAATTCTTTAGCAGAAATTGTATGCGCAAAAATAAAAATCAATAATAATAAACAGATACTTTTCTTCATATTCTTCATTTATTGCCGGTTAATTCCAAAATTAACCATTGATTACTTAAATACCTTATTTTTTTCAATCTAAAATAAATTCTTTAGTTCCGTAAATAAAAAAAGTCCCGAATTAATTCGGGACTCTCTATTTATACTATTTTTGTTACAGTTTAATTGAAACACCTGCTTCGAAGATACTCTTACCGTATCCAAACTCACTGTATACTCCAATTTTATCTGTAAAGAAGTATTTAACACCAAATTGAGGACCAGCGAAAATAATTCCGCCTACAGAGTTACCGCCTCCTTTAGACAAATTTACTCCTAACCCTGTACCAAAGTTCAACCCAACATATAAATCTAAATTATCTCCAATACCAAGTCCTTTTTTATCAGCAATTAGCTGGAAGAAGTGGAAATTAGCTAATATACCAACCGGTACGTATAATGCACCGCCACCAAAAGATCTCCCATAAGCTCTACCACCTAAACCGGTAACAAGACCTACACCAACATAATCATGCACCCCAAACTCTGCCTGAACGGATAATGTACCTGAATACCAAAAAGCTCCGTATCCATAGCCAAAGCCATAACCACGACTTCCTAAATAACTTTGAAAACCACCTTTGCCAAATTGACCTATGTAAGATGACAAACCTACTCCGATAGAAATCTGTTTAGAACCTTTACCGTCAAATGCTTTACCTCCACCTGATGATTTTTTACTTTTAGCTGCCGGGGCAGACAAATTTAAATTAGAAATTTTTAATCCTAACTCTTCCGCAAATGTATTAGATGTGAACATCACAATAGCTAATACCGTAAATAATTTAAGTGATTTTTTCATAATTGATAATTTTTATAATGCAAATGTATAACTAAAAATGTTACGACCGTATACCGAATAATAAGTATAAATGACCGCATACTAATTTGTTCACACTTTTTCAACAACAATCGCGCTTGCACCGCCGCCGCCGTTGCAAATACCTGCTGCTCCTATCTTTCCGCCTTTGTGATTTAATACAGAAATTAATGTTGCCACAATTCTGCATCCTGAACTTCCAATCGGATGTCCTAATGCCACTGCGCCGCCAAACACATTTATTTTTTCATGTGCAATATTCATTTCTTTCATATTCGCCAGCGCCACTACTGAAAATGCTTCATTGATTTCAAAGAAGTCAACATCTTCAATATTTATATTTGCTTTCTTTAATGCTTTAGGTATTGCTTTTGAAGGTGTTGTAGTAAACCATTCCGGCTCTTGAGAGGCATCCGCAAAAGAAACAATCTTCGCCAATGGTTTCACGCCTAATTCTTTTACCTTATCACCACTCATCAAAACCATCGCACTTGCACCATCATTGATTTTAGATGCGTTGATAGCAGTTATCGTTCCTTCTTTTTCAAATGCAGGTTTTAATGTGCTCACTTTTGCTTCGTCAAATTTCTTGTATTCTTCGTCTTCCGTAATAGAAACATCTCCTTTTTTAGATGCAATCACCACCGGAACGATTTCATCCTTGAAATATCCGTTTGCATAAGCTTCCTGTGCTCTTTTGTAAGACGCAATCGCATAAGCATCCTGATCTTCACGTGAAAAAGGATAATGTCTGGCACAAACTTCGCCGGCATTTCCCATCATATTTTTCTTGTAAGGATCCTGTAATCCGTCGCGAACAATCGCATCTAAAATTTCACCGTTTCCGTAACGAATTCCGGTTCGCCCGGTTGGAATATAATGCGGTGCATTACTCATGCTCTCCATACCTCCCACTACCACTATGTGATTATCGCCCAACATAATAGATTGTGCCCCCAGCATAATTGCCTTCATTCCGGAAGCACATACTTTATTGATGGTAGTGCAAGGAGTTTTTGTATTAATACCTGCCGCAATGGAAACCTGCTGTGCCGGTGCCTGTCCTACATTTGCCTGCAATACATTTCCCAGATAAACTTCATCAATCTGATCTCCGTTTACACCTGCACGCTCCATGGCTGCTTTCACTACGGTTTTACCTAATTCAATTACATTAACGCCGCCTAATACGCCGCTTAAGCCTCCGATTGGCGTTCGCGCCATAGATACTATAAATACTTCCTGCATGTTATTAATTTTTAATGCTTAAAATTAAACATTATTGCGGTGAAACCTGAAAAATCAAGATAAAATTAAGATTATATCTAAAAGATATAACTCAAGGGTGCAAAAAGCGAAATATTATTAGCGTTTTCCGAGCTTAAAATGTCTGGCATACTGACGTTTAATTTCATCACCGGAAACCAGCCATCGCATGGACATCTGCTTGGGTACTCTCACTACTTCGACACGATGAAAAGTGCCGAATACTCTGTCCCAGAAACGGGTGGTCACTCCATGATTCATTTTTGGATTATGAAAATGATGATAAAAGTGGTGCTTTCTCAAAATTATAAATGGTTTTACCAAAGGCTTAGAGGCATGATACCTGTAATGTGTTATTTCATAAAGGCTGTACATCCCAACAAATCCTACAACAAATGCAGCAGCATTCAGTATCGGGATAAACAGACTTAAAATAAATAACAATACTCCGGCGACAATAACTGCGGCAATGAGTTTTTTATAAGTGGGTGCAAAATAATTGGCAACGGAGTGATGCACGGAATGCTCTGCTTTAAAGAAATTTTTTCCTTTATGTTCATGACCTAAGAAACGATGCAGCATATATTCTGCGAAAGTCCAGGCAACAATTCCCGTAAAAAGAGACACTAACCACATATCCGATATTTTATTGTTGAATAATACACTAATTTAAGAAACAAATGCTAAAAGTGAATAAACAACAGATAAGTGCTGTGCTAAAATTATGTTAATATAAAAATGAATAATTCCTCTAACTTTATTCTCTGCAGAAAAAATGAAGTCCATTACAAGAACCATCTGGGTGTTATCGCTTATTAGCCTGTTTACAGATACTGCGAGTGAGATGTTATATCCCGTCATGCCGATTTACCTGAAAAGTATCGGGTTTTCGATTGTATTAATTGGCATTCTGGAAGGCCTGGCGGAAGCTAGCGCGGGATTGAGCAAAGGTTATTTCGGCAAGCTATCCGATAATACCGGAAAGCGCACACCCTTTGTACAGATTGGCTATTCCCTAAGTGCATTGTCAAAACCAATGATGGCGGTTTTTGTGTTTCCGCTATGGATTTTTCTGGCGCGTACTCTGGATCGCATTGGCAAAGGCATACGAACAGGTGCGCGGGATGCCATGTTATCCGACGAGGCAACGGATAAAACAAAAGGAAAAATATTCGGCTTTCATCGTTCCATGGATACTTTAGGCGCTGTGTTGGGGCCATCCATTGCATTGATATATCTGTATTACTTTCCAACAGATTATAAAACCCTTTTTTACATTGCATTTCTGCCTGGTTTGCTAGTAATTCTTTCCACCTTATTTTTAAAAGATAAAAACCGAGAAGCACCCAAGCAGCAAACAAGTACCTCCATTTTTTCTTTTTTACAATACTGGAAAGAAAGTCCTGCCATATATCGCAAAGTAGTGACAGGCTTACTTGCATTTACATTGTTCAATAGTTCGGATGTGTTTCTCCTGCTAAAAGCCAGGCAGGCAGGATTAAACGACACCATGGTTATCGGTGTATATATCTTCTATAATCTGGTATATGCGCTGTTTGCATTTCCGATAGGTGCTATAGCGGATAAGGTCGGACTGAAAACCACCTTCATTTCCGGACTTGTATTTTTTGCCCTGGTTTATTTCGGGTTCTCTTTTGTCTCTAATGTCTATTTATTTTTTGGTTTGTTTTTTTTGTACGGAATATACGCTGCCGCCACTGAAGGTATATCCAAAGCATGGATCAGCAACATCACCGATAAAAAAGATACAGCTACAGCGATCGGCACTTACGCTGGTTTTCAAAGCATCGCCACTATGATTGCCAGTTCTCTGGCGGGTATCATCTGGTATCAGTTTGGTGCCGGTGCCACATTTTTGATGGCTGGCGGAATAACTGTACTTGTGATTGTCTATTTTATTTTGTTTATCCCAACAATAAAAGCCTAAAATACAACGCTTTATTATACCATAAGTTATCAATACTTGTGTATTATCTTTCTCTGTAAAAAACGACACAACTATTATCTTTGAAAGTTATGGCAGAAGAAGTAGTAAAAGAGAAAGCAAAACGCGTGAAAAAAGCACCGGTAGAAGAAACAATTGACGAAGGTTCACCCGCCCCGTTCATTGATGCAGAAACGCTCAAAACAGGGTTTGGATTGTTCTTTTTATTTCTGGCAATTATGCTTTTTGTGGCATTTTGCTCGTATTTATTTACCTGGAAAGATGATCAGGATAAAGTGTTGAATTTTTCATGGAAAATCATTTTCAGCAAAGAAGCAATTGTAGAAAATAAAATGGGCAGAATCGGTGCCTATTTATCGCATGTTTTCTTTTATGATTTTTTCGGAGTTGCTTCCTTTTTTGTTTCTTACATTTTATTTGCCGTTGGTATTAATCTTACGTTCAAAGAAAGAGTTTTCAAACTCACCAAAATATTTTTCACGTCGTTGTTTTGGATTGTATTTGTAGCCACTCTTGCTTCCTTTATTTTTTCAACTGCTTCCTTTCCTTTTGGCGGGGGACTCGGAAAAAACAATTATGAATGGCTGTCCACCTTAATGGGCAATTTAGGGTTGGGAATCTTATTAGGCATTATCGGTTTTTCCTTTTTAGGATTTAACCTGAAAGATGCATACGAAAAATTTGCAGCCTGGAGACAAGCCTGGAGAGAACGCAGAAAACAATATGCGCTGGAAAAAGAAAAGAATGAGCCGACAGAAATAGACGAATTTTACAAAGAAGAGGAACTGAAGAAAGAAGATGGCTATGAAATGGAAAGTATTATTCCTGAAGAAACAATTATACCTACTCCGCATCATCAGGATGAAACATTTGAGGTCCTGAACGAAAATGATGTAGTGCAGGAAACGCCGTCCATACAAATGGAGCTTATTGAAAAAGAAGTAACAGATATTGAACTGGAACAACCGCTGAAAGACACGGCTCCTAAAAAAGAAAAATTCACCTTGGATCCTGATTTTGAAATCGAAGAAATTCAGGCATTCGGCACTATTGACGAGACGCAGGAATCACCCGCTAAAAAAGAAACCGACCCGGAAATGGAACATTTCGGACTGGATACCAATTTTGATCCGCGACTGGAATTATCCAAATACAAATTTCCTTCCATAGATTTACTGGAAGAACACGGCAGCGGACAAATTGAAATCAATAAAGAAGAATTAGAACAAAATAAAAACCAGATTGTACAAACGCTCTCTCATTACAATATCGGTATCGAAAAAATAAAAGCCACCGTTGGACCAACCGTTACCTTGTATGAAATTGTTCCGGACAAAGGTGTTCGTATCTCCAAAATTAAAAATCTGGAAGATGATATTGCTTTAAGTTTGTCAGCGCTGGGTATCCGTATCATTGCACCGATTCCGGGCCGAGGTACCATTGGTATTGAAGTACCGAACGTGAAGAAGAGTATTGTTTCCATGCGCTCATTAATTGCCGGTGAAAAATTCCAGAAATCGGATATGGATTTACCAATTGCTTTGGGAAAAACAATTTCCAACGAAGATTTTGTGGTAGATCTGGCAAAAATGCCACACTTACTAATGGCAGGTGCCACCGGACAAGGTAAATCTGTTGGATTGAATGCTATTTTAGTTTCATTGTTGTATAAAAAACATCCGGCAGAACTGAAGTTTGTTTTAGTGGACCCGAAAAAAGTGGAGTTGAATTTATACAAGCTGATTGAAAATCATTACTTAGCAAAATTGCCCAACGAAGAAGAGGCAATCATCACCGATAATAAAAAAGTAATTTACACATTAAATGCCTTATGCATTGAAATGGATACGCGTTACGAATTACTGAAAGTGGCGCAGGTTCGTCATATCAAAGAATACAATCAGAAATTCCTAAACAGAAAATTAAATCCAAACAACGGACACCGTTTCCTTCCGTATATCGTCTTAGTAGTGGATGAGTTTGCCGATTTGATGATGACGGCAGGCAAGGAAGTGGAAGCTCCTATTGCACGTCTGGCACAGCTGGCCCGTGCGATTGGTATTCATTTAGTGATTGCTACGCAACGACCATCCGTAAATATCATTACCGGAACCATCAAAGCGAATTTCCCGGGTCGTATTGCCTTCAAAGTAACGGCAAAAGTAGACTCCCGTACCATTTTGGATGCCGGCGGTGCCGACCAGCTGATTGGCCGCGGAGATATGCTCTTGTCGCAAAGCGGCGAACTTACGCGCTTGCAGTGTCCGTTTGTGGATACTCCTGAAGTAGAGCACATTGCCAAATTTATCGGCGATCAAAAAGGCTTCCCGACACCGTACGAATTACCGGAATATATCGACCCGAAAGAAGCGGATAAAGGTGAACGACAGTTCGATTATAACGAGAAAGATGAATTATTTACGGAAGCAGCCCGTTTAATTGTTCGCAATCAGATTGGCTCTACCTCTCTGATTCAGCGAAAATTAGCCTTAGGCTACGCCCGTTCCGGCAGATTAATGGACCAATTAGAGGCGGTTGGCATCGTAGGACCGAATCTCGGTAGCAAAGCACGAGAAGTATATATAAAAACGGAGGAAGAATTGGAACGAATTTTGCAGGAGTTCGGCGAATGATGAGATTAATCTCAAATTTCTTTTTATTTTGTAACAAAACAGCAAACGTAACGAATAACGTAAATCTAAACTTTTAACTTTGTAGCAACAACATGATACAGCTTTTTTCCATATTTACTTTCTTTCTGTCCATTTTTGGCTATCAGCCGGATAAGCAATTAAACGATCCGAATGCCAAAAAGCTGCTGGATGCAGTTAGCAAAACTTATAAAAGTTTCAACTCAATAGAAGCAGGTTTTTCATTGACCACCGTAAATCCCGTTCAGAATAAAACAACTACACAAACAGGTAATGTTTACCTGAAAGGGGAAAAATATAAATTACTGATGGGCAAACAGGAGATTTTCTGTGACAAACAAAGTGTTTGGACTTACCTGAAAGATATAAACGAAGTACAAATCAACGATTACGAGGCGAATAAGGAAGATATTACTCCATCTAACATGTTTACGATTTACCAAAATGATTTCAACTACATGATGAATGGTGAAGAAGTAATTGACAAAGTAAACTGTTCTGTAGTGGACTTAATGCCAAAGGATAAAAGTAAACCATTTTTTAAAGTGCGCATCTGGATTGATAAAAATGTGAAATACATTAAACGTATGAAAGTATTTGACAAAAACGGAAACCTGTACACTTACAATGTTACTTCTTTTAATTCTAAAGCAAATTTGGATGATAACTATTTCAAGTTTGATGCAACCAAACATCCGGGCGTGCATGTGGAAGATTTGAGAATGTAGACGGAAATCATATTTTCTTCTGTAAATTTACACATGGGTCTCAAAACAGATTTTTTGAATATTTTCAGACGTATTAGTCAGATACCTGTTATTGAGAGAGCATTATCTGAAAGCATCCTTAATGGAAGCAAAATATCAAAAAAACTTATTGCCAATATCTCATTATACCCCAAACAATCATTCCGAACTTGCACCAGAAATGGTATTCAGTACAAACTGGATATCAGTGATTACATGGAACATGCTATTTATTTCAACATAACAGATACGGTTGATTTTGACAGACGATTCCTATACTCATTAATCAAACCCGATTTTATTTGTTTTGACATTGGTGCTAACATCGGCGAAACAACATTAAATTTTGCAAAACTGGCGCCGGAAGGCAGGATATATAGTTTTGAACCCGTACCATTTCTGTTTGAACGTTTAAAAATCAATACCGAACTAAATCCGTTCAAAAATATTGAATTATACAATATTGCCTTATCAGACAGAGAAGAAGAACTTTTCTTTGAAAACCCAAGCAATAACAATAGTTCCGGCATCTCCCTGAATAAAGAATCTTCCGGCACTTCTACACTTGTACATTCCACCACAGTAGATTTATTTGTATCTAAAAACAATATAAACAAGATTGACTTTATTAAAATAGATGTGGAAGGCTTTGAAAACTATGTAATTAACGGAGCTGAAAACACACTGCTCAAACACACACCTTTATTGATGATTGAAATTGACAACAGATACCTGAAACCAAAAAATACATCTGAAAAAATACTCTTAACAGAACTCTCAATGAAATTTGGGTACTCGCTCTATCGTATTGATGGAATCAATAAAATAAAAATCACAGCTATAGAAGACACTGACAAACATTACGATGTTTTATGTGTAAAAGAATAACTATCTCGTTTGTCCGCTTCCTCTCACTATCCATTTTTCCGTCGTCAGTTTCTCCAAAGCAAATGGTCCGCGTGCGTGCAGTTTCTGAGTAGAAATACCAATCTCTGCACCTAAGCCAAAACAACCACCATCCGTAAATCGTGTACTGGCATTGGTGTAAACGGCTGCGGCATCTACTTCATTTAAAAATCGTTCACATAATTTCTCATTTTGTGAAATAATGGCTTCACTATGCTTCGAAGAATATTGCCGAATATGTTCTATCGCTTCATTAAAATCTCCTACCGTTTTTACCGAGCATTTCTGACTCAAATATTCCATTCCGAAATTATCCGAAGTAGCCTTTTGCAGGAATGGGTAATTTTCCTTATTTAAGATAGCATACGCCGTTTCATCAGCAAAAATTTCTACTTCAAACTGATTAAAACCTGCCATCAGTTTTGGCAGGAATGCAGCCGCTATCTGCTTATCGACAAGCACCGTATCCAATGCATTGCAAACCGATGGCCGCTGTGTTTTTGCATTGACCACAATCTTAGCGGCAGCATCTAAATCAGCAGAACTTTCTACATACGTATGGCATACACCCGCACCGGTTTCTATGGTAGGTACTTTAGAGTTTGCACGGACAAAATCAATCAACTGCTGTGAGCCACGCGGAATGATAATATCTACATACTTAACCGCTTCCAGTAAGTCTTTCACAAACCTTCTGTCCACCGGCAATAATTGCACAACGTTTTCATCCACCTTAAACTCTCTCAAAACCTGATGAATAACATCCACTAAAATCTGATTGGTAAATTCTGCATCACTGCCACCGCGCAATACCACCGCATTCCCGGCATACAAACACAAGGCCGCCACATCAATGGTCACATTCGGACGCGCTTCGTAAATCACACCTACTACACCAATCGGCACTGTTATTTTCTGTATATGCAATCCATTCGCCGAATGATTATCAATCAGCACTTTTCCTGCCGGATCTTCCAGTTTTAAAATATCGTGTAAGCTATTCGCTAAATCATTTATCCTGCTTTCATTTAACAGCAATCTGTCTTTTTTCAGATCTGTATCTTCCATTTTATCCAGGTCTTTTTTATTTTCCTGAATAATAATTTCCTGCTTTTCATTCAGCAATGCGGCTAAGCGAATCAGGATGGCTTTCTTATCTTCTAATGACAATTTCCTGACGGCAGTTGCCGCTTTTCCGGTTGCTTGCAATATCGGCTGTATGGATTCCATTTAAAATGTTTGAATACAAGTTATAGGTATTTTAGCTTTTTGTAGTACTTTTAAAATAAAATAATCTAATGGTAAAGAAAATTCTCAAGCTACTCGCCGTAGTGCTTATGCTGTTCCTTAGTGCCGCTTATCTGAGATTTCATTTTCTGGGAAAAGAACTGGATATCGAATCGATCAAACCCTATCTTACCCAATCCATTGAAGATAAAAACGACAAGATGGAGCTCACGTATCTGGGTTGTGCCGGCTTTATTATCAACTACCATGATAAAGGCATTTTATGCGATCCGTATATAAGCAATCCTGGAATTTTCAACTTCGGAAAAAAACATACTCCCTGGAAAGATAAAGTTGCGGAAACTACTTTGAAAAGCATCGATATGGTGACTATTTCTCACGGACATTACGACCATTGCTACGACATAAAAGACTTGTGCAATTACATACAACCGGAAAGTAAAATCATAGCTGATATCAGTGTACAGTATCAGTTAAACAGTATTTACACAAACAAAACATTTCAGAATACAGGATTGCATTATCAGCAGCAACAGCAATGGATATATAATCGAGACAGCACGTTCAGGGTGTACCCTTTGCAAAGCATACATAATCCACACATCGGTAAAATGGAATTTTTTAAAGGGAAATATTCCGAACCGTTAAGTCAGTTGCCGGAAAGAGCCTGGCAGTGGCCGAAAGGAGAAGATTATTCTTACCTGATAGACATACTTGACAACGATACTTCCATCGCATACAGAATTGTTTTAGTGAACGGAAATCTGAATACTGAAGGTATGACTGCCCTGAAAAACTTAAGCAATCAACGCCACTCCGATTTGCAGCTTCAGATATTCTGGAAAGAAGAACTGGTAAAAGAAAACATGATGAACGTATATGCCGTTGCAAAACCGGAGAAAGTCATCTTACACCACTGGAATAATTTCTTTGTTTCTTTTGACGAGCCCTTGCAATACCTGAGGGATTCGCATTTGCCGGAAGTTTTAAAGGAGTATAACAAAAAAGGAATTCCGGTTTCCATGATGCTGCCGTTTACCAGCGTAAAACTATAAAGCTACATCAGCACAATATCATCTGCATGCGCTAACACAAGATTCTGCTGTTTCAGATTTTTCTGTAATTGTTTGGAAGAAATTTTAGCACGAGCAACTGCAAAAGCGTTTCCGGCTGTATCCAGCATCTCAATGGCTTCTCCTTCTTCGAAGGCAGCCTGTATATTTTTGACGCCCACCGCCAGCAAACTTTTTCGTTTTAGTAATGCCTTCTGTGCTCCATCATCCACCACTATACTTCCTATCACCAGACTTCCGCTGGCCAGCCATTTCTGTCGCGCATTTTTTGAAACGATTTTAGGAATACAAACTGTGCCAATCTTTTCCTTTACGGCATTCAGCAAACCATTTTTTTCTCTGGCAGGAAAAATAATGACACGTATACCCAGATTCGTTGCCATGTGAGCAAAGGTGAGCTTGCTGATCATCCCGCCTAATCCGGCAGCCGATTTTTCTTTCGTTGCCATCGATAAAATCTTATCGTCGAATTTATCAATGGTGCGAACCACTTTACCATTTGCATCCAATACACCATCTACAGAAGTACCAATCAATAGCAACTGTGCACCAAATCCAACAGCCAGCAAGGTGGCCAATTCATCATTATCCGAAAATTTCAATTCGCGCGAGCTCACCACGTCGTTTTCATTCGCTATTGGAATGATGCCGTTTTTCCAGAGTTCTTCGTAGGTAGCCCTTAACTGTAAAAACTTTTCTCTGTCGGAAAAATGCCCGCGCTCGCACAAACTTTGCGCAATCGGTATTTTATATTTCGCAAATGCTTCCGAGTATTTATAAATCAGGATAGGATTTCCTATGGCAGCTGCAGCTTTTCGTTCTTCAATCTTGCCTGCATAATTTTTTATGAATTTTTTTCCCGTTCCCACCGCACCGGAAGACACCACCACAATGTGATACTCCTTATGCAAAGAGGCTAACTGTTTAGCTACACTTTGCACCACCATCTCATCCAGATTCCCATTGGAGTCTGTTATGGAGGAAGTGCCGATTTTGAAAACCAGTATCGGTTTTTGCATAAATAGTAAAAGTTTATCCAAAGTAATACTAAATTTGGAGTTGAACTACATTTTGTATTTTAAATTAATTTAATGATTACCGCGAGAGAGCTGATACAAAAATTTGAACTGGAATCGCATCCGGAAGGTGGGTTTTATAAGCGTACCTTTTTATCTGATAATCCTTCTTTTTCTTCCATTTTATTTTTGCTGGTCAAAAATAATTTCTCGGCTTTTCACAAAATAAAATCGGACGAACAATGGAACTGGTACTATGGTGATAATATCATTATCCATGAAATTGACAAAGACGGCATATATCATCAGACAAAATTAAGCGACCAGCAAAAGAGTTTTCATTTTCAGCATGTGGTAAAGGGCGGCAACTGGTTTGCCAGTGAATGTATTGGGGAACATAGTTTTGCACTATGTGGCTGCACCGTAATTCCGGCTTTTAATTTTGATGATTTTGAAATGGGAAAGCAATTGGAATTATTGCAATTATTCCCGCAACACAGGGATATTATCGAACGACTTACCAGACTATCTTAACAAAATAAACATGCAGGAACTGAAAATTCACCAGCCTATTATTGATGCTATCATCATTTGTTTGAAGGCTGTTTTTGAAGAAGGAAAAGTAGCGGACAAAGAAGTTGGTTTTCTGCTGAAGCAATATAAAAATTTTGGTTCACGCGACAGAAGCATGATTGCAGAAAGTGTGTATGATATTGTACGCTGGAAATTAAAATACAATCATCAGCTGGAAATCTTCAATCCGGAATTAACGATGTACAAACATCTGATTTTGGTTAGTTTATTAAACAGACAATACGGCATCAAAAACCCGGAGATATTTGGTGCAACAAATGATGAGATACATGAGCTTTTGAAAGTAATCGAATTACCCATTGCAGAAAAACAGATTGAGCAATCCTATCCTGCATCTGTCTATAATTTTTGTCAGGATAGTATCGGCGAGCATTGGCATTCTATTGCGGCTGCCTTGAACAACAAACCGAGTGTGTTTCTCAGGGTGAATACCCTGAGAACAACAAGAGATGCATTAGTCGAACAATTAAAAAACCTGCAAGTAGAATTTTCAACGGATTGCGTCGTTCCTGTATCACTGGCGAAAAATTCGGATTGCATCCAAATTTTATCCAAAAATAATTTAAAGAAAAGCGATTTATATAATCAGGGATTTTTTGAATTTCAGGATATCGGTTCGCAGGCAATTGGAGAATTTTTATACAGTTCGATTACAGATACATCGAAATTAAAAGACATCACTATTTTAGATTTATGTGCGGGTGCCGGCGGAAAAACACTACATCTTTCTGCTTTGTTGAATAATGAAGGAAAAATCTATGCCACGGATTACAAGGCTTCCCGTTTAAGAAATCTGCAGCAGCGTGCTGAACAGGCTGGTTGTAAAAACATTAAAATCATTGACTTCAAAGAAGTCAAACAATTAAAAAATCTGGATTTTATTTTGATGGATGCACCTTGCAGCGGCACAGGGACCTTTAAACGGCAGGCGGATTTGAAATACAAAGTTACATCAGAAAAAATACAGGAATACCAAACCATTCAGGCTAGTTTACTGAATGAATATAAAAACCTGCTACATAAAAACGGGCAGCTTATTTATGCGACCTGCAGTATCTTACCACAGGAAAATGAATTACAGATACAATCATTTTTGAAAAACAATCCCGGATTCAGCTTAGTAAAATCACAACAATTATTACCTACTGAATATGATGGTGATGGATTTTATATGGCTTGTTTATCTCGCTGATTTTTTTCTCGTAAAGACACTTCCGGAGTTCCGGAAGAAGGCAATTTACCTCAATAGTAAAATGGAACTTTGTTTATGATAAGATTTACCATTCTGCATGGTAACATCTAAAATATACGTGTAATTATCCTGCGGACAATCCGCACCTTTGTATGTACCATTCCATGGGTTGTTGACATCATTATTTTCAAAAACCAGTTCACCCCAGCGGTTGTATATTTTCATGCTGAACGATTTGGGGTTACTAGCAAATACCACTGCAAAATCATTAACACCATCGTTATTGGGAGAAAAAGCCTGCGGCACATAAATATTTGTTTGGCGAACGAAAATTTTTGTTTGCGCCGTGTCTTCGCATCCATCCGAAGCCTTTACGTTGACAACATAAAGTGTGGTTTGTATCGGACTTGCAACTGGGCTTTCGCAGGTGCTGCAGCTTAAATTGGTTGCCGGTGTCCAGTTCCAGTTTACTGCGGTTCCACTTGTATAAATTGGCAACAATGTTATCGTACTGCCCGATTCGATGGTATCCATTGCATTTAGTGAAATCGTAAAATTATTTGGAAATACATTTAGGTTGGTGATCACAATACTGTCGCAGGTATTTGGTTTTCGTAAAGTATCATTATAGATACCGGAGGTATTTACTTTATTGCCATTGGGAAGTATATAAGATTGCCCTTCACAAATTGAAACAAGTTTCGTAAATGGAATTGGATTGGTGATAGTGAGATTGGTGGTTATAATGCTGTCGCAGCCGTTGCCATTTCTAATCGTATCTCTGTATATGCCGGAAACAGAAACGGTATTTCCTTTTGGTAGAATATAGGTTTTACCTTTGCAAATAGTAGGATTTTGATTGATAGTAATATTATTTAAAAAACTTAGACGATACTCAATAATGCTATCGCAAAAATTTGGAATAGTATCTTTATAAATACCATCCGTTGTTATAACCCTTCCATTACTTAATGTAATTGATTGACCGATGCATAGATTTTTGGGTTGAATTTGGTAAGTTTTTGAACGAACTATTAGTTGAAAAACAATGATACTGTCAATACTACCAAGAATAATGGTATCATAATATGTTCCTGATGAGCTTAGTGTTTTACCATCAAAAACAACACTTTCGCCTTGACATATTGTGTCTTTTAGAAAAGTATATTTTGTAGAGCAGCAATTTTGTGTGGTAATAGTTCTGATTTCTGTTGTGTCGTTACAGCCTGTAGCATTGTTATGAACATAAACACTAGTAGTCAGTTGATTATTATTTAATATTGTATCGAGAATTTTACAACAACTTAAATTTGGGTTATTACTTATATCAACACTATAATGACTGCTAAGGAGTAAGTTTTTATTCAACTGATTTACAGTACACAAAGAATTATTATTAGAAATTGTAATACCTGCATTCTTAAGATTAGAAAGCTTTTGCAAACCTTCAAAATCTTTTAAATTTGGATTAAAAGCTATATTTAGATTATTTTCAACAGTATCTAATTTATTTAATCCAAAAAAATTTCTTAAGTTAGAGTTAGCAAATACATAAAAACCACCTATAAAAGATACATTCCCTAAGCCTGAAAAGTTAATTATAGATGGACAACGTGATATATCTAAAGCTCCGTTGAAACGAATAACATTATTCAACCCCGTAAAATCTTGTAACGAATTATTATCTCTAATTGTACAATGTTGATATAACATTGTAATGTTTTCCAGCCCATTTAAATTTAATAACGCATCATTACCGGAAATAGTAAAATAATTTAAATTGAATAAATTATTTAATCCTTCTAAATTGATCAGTAGCCTATTGTTATAAATACTAAGACTATATATATATCTAAGGTTATTTAACCCTTGAAAATTTAATATTCTATCATTCCCACTTATATAAACATTCTGGATTTCTTTCAGATTATTAAGACCACTGAAATCAATTAAGGAATCATTTAATTGTATATTTAAACTATTACAATATTTTATACTAACTAATCCTTGAAAATTTAATAACGAATTATTATCTGTCACATCGAAATTTCCAATTGTATCAAGATTACTTAATCCTTGCATTGATAGTAAAGACTCATTTGCATATATATATAAATTGTCAACTTTTTTTAGTGAGTCAAGTCCTTTCAAATTTAATAAGTTAGGGCAAATCTCTATATGCAAACCACTTATTCTTTTAAGTATTTTTAAACTATCCAAATTCGTAATATTATATCCTGAAATTGCTAAAATTCCATCAACAACATCACATCCCGGATAATTAATCGGAAAAGAATCAACTTCTGATTGCCTTGTAAGTGTAACCATTGTACCATTAGGTATACAACTACCAGCCTTTAAGTTTCTATTCGCCAGCAATAGTAACAGTAAAAGTGTAAGTATATTAAATGAAAATTTCAATCAGGTTTGTTTATATATATCAAAGATAGGAAAAATATATAAGATTTGAGTGGAAATTATTAACAGATTCCTCACTGCGTTCGAGATAGCGGTGAGTTGGAGAGATAGCTCCACTTCGTTCGCAATGATATTCGTTGAAGAGATTGCTTCACTTCGTTCGCAATGACGGTGAATTCGCTATAACGTTAATTCAACTTCACCGGAGCGGTCATGTAGAATTCGGGAATGATGACGTGAAAGAGTTTTCCGTCGTGGCATTTTTCCATCAAGAAAGTACCGTACATTTTTCCCATATCGGTTTTTAAATCACAACCGGAAACGTATTCGTATTTCTCTCCGGGTTTTATCACCGGCTGCTCACCCACCACGCCTTCGCCTTCCACTTCGCGGCGCTGCCCGAGGGCATCCACAATGTACCAGTGTCTTCGCAGCAACTGTATCGTGTCGTTGCCGTTATTTTCAATAGTGATTCTGTAAGCAAACATAAAATGCTGACTCATCGGATAGGAATAATCCGACTGAAAAAACGTTTCTACGCTTACTTTTACTTTATGTGTGATGGCAGTTACCATATACTTCTTATTACAAGTAAATATAACAATAAAAGGTAAAAAATAGTTTCGTTAAAGTTTTTAATTAGATTCTGAAACAAGTTCAGAATGACGGCGGTTTATTCTCGCTGTGTTAGAAATGACAATTAATGCCCGAACTTGAGAAAGTAGTTGACGACTTCTTCGAGTTGTTTTTGTGCCATCGGCAAATCATCATTAATGATGGTTAAATCAAACTGACTGGCTTCGTTCATCTCCACAGATGCCTTTTCCAATCGTTTGGTAATTTTCTCAGCGGAATCCGTACCTCTTGTTCTTAAACGCTGCTCCAAAATTTCCAGGCTGGGCGCCTGTATAAAAATAGAAAGTGGTTTAAATTTCAGATTTTTCATCACGTTAATCGCACCAAAAACATCCACTACCAACAGTGGGAATTTATTCAGTTCGTTGATTCTGTCGAGTTCCGACTTCATCGTACCGTAATACATTCCTTCATAGACTTCCTGCCATTCCAGCAATTCGTCTTCTTTTATTTTCGCTTCAAAATCCTCATTGTTCATAAAGTGATAATCCACACCATGCTGTTCGCCTTTACGGAGGGAACGAGAGGTAGCGGAAACAGAGTAAGAAAGTTCAGGAAATTGCTGCAGCAAGAAGTCACCCAGTGTATTTTTGCCTACGCCTGACGGACCGGAAAGTATAATGACTTTTTGCATGTGCGAAGATATAAAAAGTAATAAGTAGTAAGTAGTAAGTAGTAAGATTTTTTTTACTGAATTTATCCTTATTCCTTACAATTTACTCCTACAATATATTCAGTACCTGCTCTTTTATTTTTTCGAGTTCGTCCTTCATTTGCACCACTATCTTCTGCATATTGGCGTCGTTGGCTTTGGAACCGATGGTATTGATTTCACGGCCGATTTCCTGTCCGATAAAGCCTAATTTTTTACCTTTTTCCATCACATCTTCCTGCAAGGTTTCTGTAAAATAAAGGCAATGTGTGTCCAAACGCACTTTTTCTTCATTGATGTCCATTTTTTCCAGGTAATAAATTAATTCTTCTTCAAACCGGTTATTATCTATGGCACCTTCCGTTACGTGATTTGCCACATCCTGTTTTAGTTTTTCTCTCAGCTTTTCGATTCTGCTTTCTTCGTGTGGCTGCAGCTCACTTTTCAATTGCTGTATCGCCTGAATTCTTTCTATCAGATCTTTTTCCAGTTGCGTTCCTTCATCTTTTCTGAATTGTATAATATTCTTCAGTGCTTCTTCCACGCCTTTATACAAGGCAACAATATCGTCGTCGTTTAACTCTGCCAGTTCGGCTTTACTGATATCCTGAAAGCGCAAAATTGCCGGAACTACATCACCTAAGGGTATGTTTTTTTCTTCCGAAAATTTCATCAGCTGCTGGTAATAATTTTCTATCAGATTAAAATTCAGTCCGCCGGTCATACCGTTTGATTTCTCTTCCTGAAAGAACAAATCTACTTTCCCGCGAATCAACTGAGAGGAAATTAATTTACGAATATCTATTTCTTTGCCGCGTAACTCTGCCACTGCTTTAAAATTCAAATCCAGTGATTTACTGTTCAGTGATTTGATTTCTATAATGTAGGATTTGTCGCCGAGCTTAATGCTGGACTTTCCGTAGCCGGTCATGGAATATAACATGGTAATCTATAGTTTATGGTTAAATAGTTGTGAGCTATGTACTAAAAGTCTTTGCTTAATGAGAAATGCCATACCGGTTTTTTATTAAACTGCAAACCATCGTATCCAAAGCCTGTGTCTAATCGGATAAAGTAACCCAGTATATTTGTTCTGAAACCACCACCTGTACCAAATACAAACGGATTACGATAGTAGTCGACAGTTACAACTATAGGATTATTATTTGGCTGCGGTGTAACTACTTCGGTACTTTTCGCATTATTCTTATCAAACGGATTGGCAAAATTATACGCAATACCTGCATCAAAGAAACCAACCAGCTGGAAATCTCTCAGAAAAGCAGATTTCAACGGTTTCTTAGCAAAGAAAGAAAATAAAGGAATACGTAATTCAGAATTCCATAACAAGTAATTATTTCCGTTTCTGGTATTCTGTGGCAATCCGCGCATATTTGTAACAGGTGCCTGCAAACCGTAATTCTGATTCTCTGCTACCGGAATATTATAATCATATTTTGGTGCTATCCAAGTATCTACACCTCCTAAGAAATATAATATTTTTTGTTGTCCAAAGGAAGACGCACCGGCAAATCGGTTTGCCCAGATAATATTTCTGTATACTTTCTGATAATGACGAACATCAAAACCAATATTAAACAGATTGGATTTTTTTTCATTCGCATTGTAAAAATATTCCGCATAAACTTTATAACGGAAACCATTGTAGATATTAAACTGAATTTCTTTTGAATTATCATGTACAAATTCTACGCGACCGGAAAACCAGTTTTCTTTTACATCTTTCAGTGCTAAACTGATCTGATCTGTATAAGAAATATCCAGACTTTCATTTCTGTAAGATACTGACCATCGCAGACTTTTCGTAATATCAAACGGATAACTAAATGCTGTTTCAAAATAATTGGTACGTGTTTTTCCGGTATATATAAACGGACGTGTATTACCATTCTGGTCTGTTACACTAAAATTTAATTTATCTGATCTTCGGTAGTATAATACAGATTTATCAATGCGTTTTTTGAGATTGATATATTTTATGTAGGTTTCAAATCCTTTAAAATCAAAAGGCACTCGAAATCCGCCAATTATTTTATGATCTTCCATTAAATCGCTTACACCAAAATTTATCATAGCTCCTAATGCAGGAAAATTATATTGTCCACCATTTTGTTTATAGCTTTGATAATTTTGTGTCATAATACTGTTGTCCAATTGTGTCACCACATAATCAGAAGTAAAACGAGCATGGTAAGGCAATATTCTGATTTTTTTTCCCGTGGTGCGTTCTACATTTTCGTTCGAAACGACAGGTACCGGAGTGTTTTGTAAAAACGGCGGCGGCTCATCCTCAACCGCAACAGTTTTAACGGTATCATTTATTTCAATAACTTTTGTGGAATCAATTTTGGTTTGTGCTTGAATGTTAGATGCCAGAATAGTTGAATTATAGTCTGATTCAAACGTGTATTTTGAAGGTTGACTGTAGAAACTATCTAATGTAATTTCTGTATCAGTGTTTTTCTCCGGAGATGAATTATTCTTGTTAGCAACAACCGGTTTTTTATAATTAGATGCAGTTAATGCCGTTTCTTTATAAAACTTACGGAAAGATGTAACACGAAGACCAAATGATTTCATATTCAGCAATTCTTCTTCCTGTATATTTTGCTTGGCATACAAAAATGTTTTGCGCTTGTTGGCACCAAAAAAGAAATAACTATTTTGTCGGGAAACACCAGCTCGCTCTATTCCTTTTGAAAAATCAGTAACCGGAAATGTAACGCCTTTTAGTTTATATACATCCACTTCCTGTTTAATGGTTTGTGCCGAATCCGTTTCTTCGTTTATAACAGTTTCAACAGAATCTTTACCCACAAAAAAACTATCTAATGTGCCAACATACTGATTACTAATACCATTT
This sequence comes from Sphingobacteriales bacterium, assembly GCA_016721245.1. Classification (GTDB taxonomy): domain Bacteria; phylum Bacteroidota; class Bacteroidia; order Chitinophagales; family JADIYW01; genus JADJSS01. The sequence goes on along the minus strand of JADKIQ010000002.1, from coordinate 289,835 downwards.
TCATCGCTTAAAAAAGTGTAGTAGGTTTCGTTGTAATTTCCAATAGCTTTTTCGTTGGCAAAGGGCGTTTCCGTTACCCGTGCCAAATCAGTGCCGCGTTTATTTAAATCGTAATAAAATAAATCAAGTGTTTGAGTAGGCAGTATAGTATCTGCATTTTCGAGATACAATTTATCTTCCACTCTATTGGAAGAAAACAATACGCCGTCATTTCCGTTCCAGTTTACATACACCGGATTTAAATCATCAAAATTATCGTTATTCAGTTGTGTAGTCGTGGAGTTTCCGGTGTTGTATAAATACAAATCCGTTTGTCCTTTATTTTGTCCGGAGACAATTAGCATATTTGGATTATTGGTAAAATCAGCTCCGTAAATTTTCTGAAATTTAATGATGTTGTTTTTTGTCTTCGTGTTCTTATCCACATCTATTTGTTTCAGGCGGATGATATCTTTTTTCTCAGAAATCACGGCTAATTTATGGCCTGTCTTTGTCCATGTTAAAATGGGATATGATTTATCAAACGGATATTGATCGGAACGGAAGCCACCTTTGCCAACTTGCTTTGTTTTTTTCGTTTGTAAATCCTGTAGAAATATTTTGTAAAACCCACCATCAAATGCAGCATAAGCGGCATATTTCCCATCGGTTGAAATTTTTAAATCCCCAATCTCGTTATTGTTTCTCTTTTTAATTTTTGTTTTCGTAAAACCATTCGTACTATCTCTGTCTTTGTTATCTATTTGGTAACGGCTTTGATAAAACTCTTTCCAGTCGCGCATCAAATCCTCCACTGTCATATTCACTGAATAAACAAAACCTTTATTGATGTTGTGATTGACACGCGTAACATATAAAATATTCGGAATGGCTTCACGTCCGTACATTTCGTTAATCATGTACCAGAACGATTGTCCTGCAAATTCAGGATTGATGCCTACGAGTCTGTTAAAATCCGGTTTCTTAGCTGTTTGCAAATACATTTTCAGTTTCGCATCCAGTTCGGTATTCCAGGGTTCGCCCATGTATGCCGACAAACCATTTCTGTACCAATCGGGTAAAACTAAAAAAATGGCATTTTGAATTTTTTGCCCGAAACTGCTTCCTGCCATCATCTGGCGTATGTAAAGATCAGAAAGGCCTTTCATTAAATCGCGCTGCAGGTGGCGGTGATTGCCATCATAATGTAAAAACAGTTTATTATCGCGCAATACGGCTGTACCTCCAATATTATAATCCTCTTGTCCCAACCCGATATTTGTTTGCGCTAGATCGGTAATATCATTGTACACCAAAATATCTACTCTGGAACGATAATGAAAATCCATTTGCTTATCCAGTTCTTTCAGTTTCATTTCAGCAGTCGTCCAAACAAACTTTCCAATTTCCTGTCCGCCGGGATAAAAATAAATGGTGAAATTATCTGAGTTGTAATATTGCCAGTCAAATGCATGGTATTGTACGCGATTTTGCCCGAACTGAACCTGTGTGGTTTGGGAAAAAAGTAAAGAGTACTGAGTGGTGAGTAATGAGAAAAAAGTCAGTGTTTTCAGGAAACGCTGAAATTTATTGTACCAATTTTTATAAAAACAGAAGTCTATTTTCTTCATATTATTCACAATACTTATTACTATATTACTAACCGCTATTTTACTACTTTTACAAAGTAAAGAAATATCCACTTAGTTTCCTACATTATTAGAAAAGTGATTAATGGATATTCCATGTGCCATTTAAATAAAAATACTAAATTAACACATAAAATCTTATGGATAACGCTAAAATAAAGACAGATATTGCCGCATTTTGTTTCAACCCGTTTCAGGAAAATACTTATGTTATAGCACATACAAATAAAGACTGCTGGATAATAGATCCGGGCTGCTATACTTTGCAGGATCAGAAGGCTTTAACAGCTTATATTGAAAAAAACGGGTTAAAACCAGTAAAACTGCTCAATACACATTGTCATTTAGACCATATTTACGGCAATAAGTTTATTTCTGAGGAATATAATCTGGAATTAGGCATCCATGAGAAAGAATTGCCTATTCTTCAACGTGCTGATTTAGCGGCACGTATGTTTGGTGCCAAAATTCCTGACAAATGTGAAGCGGGTTATTTTATCAAAGAAGGCGAGCAACTGCAACTGGATGATGTTCTTTTTGATGTACTGTTCACACCTGGACATTCTCCTGGAAGTATTTGCTTCTCCAATAAGGAAGAACTATATGCCGTTGTAGGTGATGTGTTATTTCAGGGAAGCATTGGCCGTACTGATTTACCCGGAGGTGATTATGATACGCTTATAAAATCTATACGAACACAATTGCTGGTGCTGGATGATGCTACTGAAATTTTTAACGGCCATGGTTCAAGCACCACTATCGGTGCAGAGAGCAGAACCAATCCTTTTTTAACATAAACTATCATATTATGTATCTCTATAGCGTAACCATTAATATAGATGAAACTGCGGAACAGGAATGGCTGGATTTCATGCAGGATAAACATATTGCGGATGTATTAAACAGCGGCTATTTTACTAAAGCAAGTATGCGAAAAGTATTACACAACAACGATGAAAACACTACAACGTATAACATTGAGTATCTGACTGAATCAGTAGCAAAATTTAATGAATACACACAAAAAGCAGCACCTGCTTTACAAAAAGATGTAGCGGACAAATTCGCAGAAAAATTCACTGCACAAAGAGCATTTTATCAAATTGTATTTGAACTATAAGAAGTTTCGTTTAAATAAGAAAAGCACAGAAAACCCTGTGCTTTTTTTATTTTATCATGAAGTTGATATCTACTTAGTTTTTAATTTCTTACGGGTAGCTTTATCTACTTTATCCGTTTTGTCATTAATGTCATCACCTTCGTCATTTGTTTTATTTCCACCCAATTTAGCGAAGTCAAATTTCAAAGTAAATCTGAAAGTATTATCCAGCGGATTTCTGGCAGCACCTGTAGGAATCAGATAAGAAAAATCCAACCCGAATACACTATATTTCACACCCACACCGGCAGATACAAATCTTCTGTTTCCTTTATCTTTTGCCTCGAGGAAATATCCCAAACGTGCAGCAAAAATATGATCATACCAATATTCTGTACCAATTCCCATCGTCCATTCGCGCATTTCTTCTTTAAAACCTCCCGGTGCATCACCGATAGAAGTAAAGATTCCTTTAAATGAAGACTGTTCTTTAAAATCTGGAATATTATTACTGTCTTTATCTCCAACTTTTGGCGTTGGTACCAATAATTTATTGAAGTCCGCATAAATTCCCCATTCGTGGTATTTATTAGGTTGTAAACGGAAACCAACACCTAATCCGAAATTTGTTGGTATAAAATCTTTTTCACGGGCATTTGAAGTATAAGCAATTTTAGTACCCATGTTGGTGATGGCTACACCAGCCATAAAGTTTGCTTTCATTTTCTTTTTACCCACTGTCATATCCAGATTGTATGTTGCCGACAAATCGGCGCCGAAAGCATTTCCCGCTCTGATGGGCTCACTGCCAAGATTTTGTCCGGAAGCCAGATTTGAGTAAATATAGCGGAATGCCACACCCAATGCAAAATGTTTACTCAATTTTCTTGAATAACCTGCATCAAATGCCAATTCCCTGGGATTGCCGCTGCCAAGTGAATTTCCACCGGCATCTGTAAATTCTATATTTCCTAAACTGAAAAATTTGAGTGAAGTGTGTACCACATCATTTTTAGATATCTTGTAATATCCGGTAAAATGAGCCATATAAATATCTGTAATACCCAAAGCACGCAGCCAGGGAGCGTACGATAATGAAAGACCCAGTTTTTTTTTCGCAAAGGCTAATTTAGAGGCGTTGTAAAAGGTTGTATTAGGATCTACCGATGTGGCAATCCCCACGTCTCCCATGCCACCGCCACGGGCATCCGGAACAATACGTAAAAAAGGAACCGCGGTATTTACAACTCTCGTTAATGCACTATTAATGGTACTGGTACCTTGAGCTTTAATATCGGTAAAAAAACACGTTATAAGCAATACAGTAAACAGAGCGTTGGGTCTCAAAATATATCTCATGCAAAAATTATTAAAATTAGATTAGTGTAAATTTACTCCATAATTTGGTGATTATTGTCCTTTTATTTTTGTTCTCGCAGATAAATAGTTAGAATTTCAAAACGTTAAAATGGTAAATTTATTTTAAAAATTCTAATTTAGTATCACTAATTTTTGGTATTGGCTAACTTTTTTTCCGCTATCGTCTTTTAGTGAAACTCTGTAAATATACACACCTTTACCGATTTTATCGCCATAATCATCCAATCCATCCCAGGTAATATCATCCACTCTGTATCCTTCCGTGTTGATATTTTTTGTAATTGTTTTGATAACTTTTCCGGAAACGGTAAAAATCTCAATCCTTAAATCCAGCGGAGCCCCGGGTTTGTTGTGTTCAAACATAAAACGGGTATTGGTTGTAAACGGATTTGGATAATTCAAAACATGCGAAAGTGCAAGGTTTGCCTTTTCCTCCACGAGAAACTCTGTATATCCTACTCCGGAGTTGTTCAATACATCCCATGCCTTTACTTCTAAGGTATGTCTTCCTTTCGATAGTTTTGAAAACGGATAATTGACTATACCACGTGAAATATCGTCAACTTCGGTTTCATAAAAATCATTCAGGTTATATATTTTTTTGGTATCGTTATCTATGATGGCGGTAATATCGTGTCCAACACCATTACCGGAGGTGTTGATACCATTTTCATCAAATAACCTGGAAAACAACCTTGGACTTTCATCTGTAATACCACCAAAAACAAATTTATCGTCATTTAAAAAAACATCTACATCCGGCCCTTTGTTATCTGTCAGAATAGTATCACTGGCTCCGCCAATAACAACATCCGTTGTATAGCCGGCTGCATCAGTAATATCAGAATTTGCATACATACTGATTTTTCCAAATCCGTAATTGTAATCAATATCTTTGGGTACTAAAAAAGTACATTTAAACTTACCATCCGTTACTTTTACTTTGCCTTTATAAATAATATTTTTTTGCAAGGTGAAATCAAAAGGCAAACTACCATCAGGATTATCTCTGCTTATCGGATCATTTACCAGGGTATTAATGGTTTTCATCTTATCATAAATATTTATGGATGCAATCCCGTTAAATGTGGTCATCAGTGAATTTCCGTTATTACGCACTTCCCCGTCAATGATAATCTTGGATAATGCCTTAAGTGTATCATGCGGTGCTGAAAACGGAACATTGTTTATTTGTGTTGCCACTACATTGTATTTTGGGAAAGCCAAACGCAAAGCAGGATCACCTAAAAGCGAAAATTTACGGTTTCCATCGGATGTGTTGGTGAATTTCTTTGCTTCACGAACGATGTCACCTAAATACATTTGCTCATTCGAATAGGCATTTACCATTTGTACCATGAAATTATCATTCATGGTTTTATTTGTAGAGGCATAAACGACACGGGTAGTGGTTACCAAAGCAATTCCTCCACCGTTTATTTTGAACAATACCCGTTCTCCTGCCGTAAACTCATCCACTTTATCATAAGGTCCAAACTCACAGGTACCGGTAATAAACAAAGGCAATTTGGTAGAATTTTCCCATTGATTTATATCATCTGTTGTTAAAATTCTTTCTTTCGCCAAACCCAGCGCACTCCCGTGACCTGCATAATTAAAGAACAATGTGCCTGTAAATAATTTTCTGTTGATGGCTTCATTAACCGCAGGATAGGTATTTCCTCCAGTTCCGGATTGTTGCTGAAATGCATCGAGGTATATTTTATCAATATTCATCTTTTTTTCAGAAAATCCATAAGAAACTGCACTGAAATCAGCTGCTCCTATATGTGTTGTGCCATCTTCGTCATCAGCCACAAAAGTACCCTGATTGCGCCAGTCACCGTATGCCGAATTGGAATAATACATTTTAATTTTATCTACCGCAGTTTGTGCCTGCGAAACATCATCAGCCGGAATTCTGCCAACGCCAACATCTACAATTTCTGCTGCTGTATTATTTAAATTAGCACCTTCATTGTCGTCCAACATTCCGAAGTAATCATCGGTTACGTAGGTAAATAGCGTTTCATATGTTATTTCAGTTTCATAGTTAGGGATAAAATAATCCCCTAAATTCTTATTATCATATGTACCATCGCCAAACAGCAATAAATATTTCGGCATTTCTGCTGTGTTGCCAGCTGCTCTGTCGTAAAACATTTTAGTAAAATCGCGAATCGCTGAAAGGTCATTGGTTCCTGAAGAAAATTCATTGTACACCTGATTCAGCTCAACGACTGCTACTCTGAGATTCTCCTTATCTCTGTGAAACTGCGCTAATTCCTGTGCTTGTTGCATAAATGCGGATCTGGTTACTATCAACATATCCTGTTGTGGTAACGCATGCAAATTCTGGTTATTTACGCTGCCTAAAGCCATCGGAATTTCATTACTGGTCTCTATTGCAACAAACTCCTTCAGAGAGTCGGTGGCAATATTGAATGATGCAATATTACCTGAAAGATTGTAGTTTATTTTCTGCACATCAAAGGGATTTGTGACATCCCATATTTCAACGTTTGGGTTCACATTCTGCACTTCAAACTTTGAAATACTGCCTGCGCCAAGAGAGGCAATACTTCTGAAATACAAAGGCTGTCCATTGTATTTTAAAGTTGAAATTGCATTAACCTGAAGATAATCCAGCCATCCTTTCGTATTAAAATCACCGTTACGGTCGTAGTTTAAACTGACATTGAAATTTGGAGAAACATTAAACAAGGAAAATTGTCTTTGAACAAATGTACCTGCATCATCTATACCTGGGTAAGGTACATTGACATTTGGTATAAAAATACTGTTCACATTTGAGGAGTTATCTGTACTTACTGTAAATGTAGAACCAAAACCTTTTGATTTACCCACCACTGCAACGGACAGTTTTACAGGCTGGGAAGAAATTAAATTAGGTAAATTAAAATTGTAGGATTTATCTGTAATACCGCCAAATTCATCTCCTAAAAACTGCTTGCCTGATTGCGCAATATTCACTTTATTTTCTTCAAAATATGCATAATCATTGTAGGTGGAGATATTTTTTGTTTCCGGTAATGGCGATGAATTTACAGTATTAATTCTTGCACCTGCTCCGGATTCTGCGGTAATGAAGAAATTCTTAGTATCGCTGTACAAATGTTTTTTTGCTTCAAAAAATTGTCTGGAAGTATTGTACTTCCATTGTTCGGGACCTGGCAGAAAAGCCAGTACATAATCATTCGCCTGAAAGCGGTTTGGAACTGCGGAAATCACTTTCAACGGAATTTCTCTTATGTCGTCATCTTTGGGTGCACCCGCCAGTTCCGGCAGCATACCTGCACGATGTCCGAAAATCCTGATATCTGACGGATTAATTGCATCAACGGCTATTCCCAGATTTTTCAGAAAACTATAATCCAGTTTGTATACTCCGGATTTTGGAACGCCAAATTTAAACCACTTTCCTGCACTAAGCATTGAATTAGATGCATAAACTCGCTCTGTCGTTCCGAGCAGCCTGTTTGCTGAATTTGATTGCGGGGCAATATTCAAATCGAAAGAAGACAATATTTCTATCTGTCCGTTATTTTTGACAAAAGGAAACACGGTAACCGTTGCAACGTTATTTTTTCTGTCAATTCCGATTGTTTTAGTTATAACCAGCTGACTTTCAATAACTTTAATTTGATCTAAAGTCAGATTAGATTCTGTCAAAGGTTTGAATACCGGATTACTTGCAGTAATTTCTACATTTGTATTTTTATAGATATTTACAGAATAAGAATATACCGGAAGTCCGGAAAATTCTTTTGGGTAAACAGCATCTGGAAAACTAATCTGCTGTTTGTTTATTTTCCAGTCAATCAATACGGATTTATCTAAACGATTTCTTTCTTCCGCGTTTAGCAGAACAGCCTGAAGGAGAAGAATAAACAGAAGTATTTTTTTCGAAATCTTTACCATTTCCCTGCTAAGATTAATTAATTGTTAGATGTTTTATTAACGTAAAACGCTGCAAACTGTTTTTTATGCAATTTTACGGGAAAAAACAATATTTCGAGCTATTTTGCGTTAAATAAAGTTAGTCGAAATATTTTGCAGATTAATTTATTTGCTATATCTTTGAAATAATTTTTTAAAAAGCCGAAATAATGACCTACAAAAGAATGAAAAGATTCTTACACCTAACTATTGTTGCAGGTGTATTAGCAGTTAGCTGTAAAGGTGGCGGAGGTAAATCCGGAGCATCTTCTACAACAGGCTGGAATTACAACGACAAGAAATGGGGCGGTTTTGAACGCTCACCGAACACACAGCAAATTACCGGTCCAAATTTAGTTTTGGTAGAAGGCGGTACGTTTGTTATGGGTGCTACAGAAGACGATTTATTATACGAAAATCAGAATGTTCAGCGCAGAACAACTGTTTCTTCATTTTATATGGATGAAACGGAAGTTACTAACCTGGACTACAATGAATATGTATACTGGTTAGAAAGAGTATTCGGTACAGACCATCCTGAATTTGTAAAAAGTGCAAAACCGGATTCCATGTGCTGGAGAAGAAACCTGGCGTATAATGAACCGTATGTAAAATATTATTTTTCACACCCAGCTTACAATACATATCCTGTTGTTGGTGTTAACTGGTTACAAGCTGGTGAATACTGCAAATGGCGTACTGACCGTGTAAACGAAATGATTTTAGTAAAAGAAGGATATTTAGACCTGAATGCTAATCAGAAAAACGAAGACAACTTCAATACAGAAGCATATGCAGTAGGTTTGTACCAAGGTGCAACCAAAAAACAAAAAGAAGACTTAAATCCAAACGGTTCCGGAAAAAGAAACGTAAACGGAAAAGATGGTATCTTATTACCGGATTACAGACTTCCGACAGAAGCTGAATGGGAATATGCTGCTTTAGGCTTAAGAGGCAATATGCCGGTACCGGGTGAAGAAGTTGTAACAGACAGACGTATCTATCCTTGGGATGGTGCTACTTTCCGTTACCAAAGACACAACAAAAACCAACGTGACTTCATGGCTAACTTTATGAGAGGTCGTGGTGACTACATGGGGGTTGCAGGTGCATTGAATGATAACGCGGAAATTACATCTGACGTTCACGCTAACTTCCCTAATGACTTCGGCTTATTTAATATGTCAGGTAACGTTAATGAATGGACTCAGGATGTTTTCAGACCAATGACTGAATCAGATGGTGATGACTTAAACACTTATCGTGGTAATATCTTTATGAAACCTACTTATGATGAAGGTTTAGACAGCATGGGCAGAATTAAATATGTTCGTGAAGATGATGCAGATTTAAGCAACAGAAGAAACTACAGAAAATCATATGCATTAGACTATAATGACGGTGATTCTTCTTCTCAGGTTGAATATCAATACGGAGTTTCTACTTTGGTAAATAACAAAGCAAGAGTGTACAAAGGTGGTTCTTGGAGAGACAGAGGTTACTATTTATCTCCGGGTACAAGAAGATTCTTAAACGAAGATCAGTCATCTGATGATATCGGTTTCCGTTGCGCAATGGTTCGTGTAGGTTCTCCTGATGGTAACATGTTTGGTGGAAAAGGATTTGGTGAAATGAATAAAACCATCTCTAAAAACAAAAAAGCAAGAAAATACAAATAACAGATACACAAAGTGTACATAAAAAGTCCCGCAAATACTCGCGGGACTTTTTTATTTTTAGCCTATGGAGATACATGAACTATATTCGCATTTTCTGCAATCGAACGGAGTAATCACCGATACAAGAAAAATAGCAAACGGACAAATTTACTTTGCACTCAAAGGAGGTAATTTTAACGGCAATACCTTTGCTGCAAAAGCCATAGAGCAAGGAGCTTCCTATGCTGTAATTGATGAAGTTGAATTCAAGACAAACGACAACTGTATTCTTGTTGACGATGTATTAAGCACCTTGCAGAAATTAGCACATTATCATCTCAAACAAATAAATCCCAAAGCAATCATTGCTATTACTGGTTCCAATGGAAAAACGACGACTAAAGAACTGGTTTATGCCGTTTTAGCCACCTCATTCCATACACATTACACCAAAGGAAACTTGAATAATCACATCGGCATACCGTTAACGCTTTTAGAAATGGACAAAAAAACGGAAATTGCCGTAATCGAAATGGGTGCCAATCATCAGAAAGAGATAGAGAGTTACTGCAAATATGTGGAACCCACACATGGTATCATCACCAATTGTGGTAAAGCACACCTGGAGGGATTTGGCGGTGTGGAAGGTATCCGAAAAGGAAAAGGCGAATTGTATGATTATTTAAATCAACGCCAAGGTTTGGTTTTTGTAAATGGTGATGACAGCATTTTATTAAACATGCTGAAAGAAAGAAGTGTGTGTGAGTTTATTTCTTACGGAAATAATCCAAGCAACAAATACAACAGTAAAATTATAATCGAAAATCCGTTTTTAAAAATCCAATTTGAAGACGTTGAAATAGACTCCAATTTATTTGGCAGTTATAATTACAGCAATATTATGTGCGCCATTGCGGTTGGAAAGTTCTTTGGTGTTTCTAATCAACATATACAAAATGCTATTAGCAATTATCATCCAGAGAATGCGCGCTCGCAAGTAATAGAAAAAAATGGCTATCAGTTGATTTTAGATGCTTATAATGCTAACCCCACAAGTATGCAGCATGCACTGGAAAGTTTTGCTAAATCATCTGCTAAAAAGAAAATAGTGATACTTGGTGATATGTTTGAACTGGGAGCTGAAGCAGCTAAAGAACATCAGTTTATTGCCCACCTGGCAACGCAATTAAAATTTGATAAGATAGTACTGGTCGGAAATGAATTCAACAAAACAACAAGTTCTGATGCAGTACTGAAATTTCTGACTACTACAGAAGCACACGATTGGTTTCAACAACAGGATTTTACCAACGCAGAAATCTTACTGAAAGGTTCACGCAGTATGAAGATGGAAAAAGTAGTGGAATAACAATTTAATTTTGCGGTGGCGGCGGGCCTCCCGGCATTCCTCCTCCCGGTGGAGGCCCCATCATGAAATCTTTCGGTTTGTCATCCGTAACTTTGCTGCCGGCGCCAATCTTTTTAAGGGTATATGTAATCGTTCCCATGAAATAACGGCGCAATGCTGTAGAACTTACATCTTCCGTATAAATTTCCGTTACGTTTCTTGTAATATTCGTATTCTGATTTAAAATATCATTTGCACTGAATTTCACTTCCAGACTTTCGTCTTTCAGGAATTTATATGCCAATGATGCATTCAGTAACCAGTAGCTGATATTATATGAAGCGGAACCGCCTGCGTTCAGCGTATTGCTCACCGAAGTATTAAATACAAATCCTTTCCAGAACTGATAATTGAATCTGGCAGAAGCGGTATGATTAAAATAATTATTGTTGTTTTGCTGTTGCAGTGAATTTCTGACAATAGTATAATTCGCAATATACCCAAGCGTAAAATCTATTTTCTTACTGATGTTGCTACTCAATGAAAATCCTGCATTAAAAGCAAAAGAATTAGCTGTGTTGCGTGCCGTGTTAATTAAGGTTGGCGTGCGCGTGTACACAAAGCCGCCATTAACATTCATGTTGCTTTTTATCTTACTTATCGGAAAGCCATAAGTAATAAAAGTTCTGGTATTCCAGTAACCATTTAAATTTACCGGCTGCACAAACTGTGCTCCTGCTGTTGCTTTTAGCTCATTCACAACTGTATCTCTTACAAAAATGATGGTAGAATTTGCTATGTAATTTATAGTATTCGTTGCATTTGCAAAAATGAACAGATTGGTAGCTTTTGTTGTATTTGCTCTGCCGTAACGTAATCCAATGGACTGTGTAAATGTTTGCTTTAAATCCGGATTTCCCGAAGATAAAATCAGCGAGTTACTATTGTCTATTACATTCTGTAATTGTGTAATGGAAGGCGGGCTTGTAGATGTTCTGTAAAAGAAGCGAAGGTTTTCTGTTTTGGAAAATTTATAATTCAACTCTGCAACAGGCAATAATGAAAGGAAGTTTTTCTTTACTGAAATGCTATCCGGTGACAACTGCTCACTTTGCAATAAAGCATGCTGGCCATTGACACCGATACTCCAGTTTAATTTCTGATTATTATATCTGTACACCAATCCCATTCTATTGGTCAGATAGGTATTATTAAACTGGTTGCTGAGTGCGGTGTCTTTCAGAGAATAAGTATCTGACAATACATCATAATTATCTGTATTTTTTTGCGAGCGTGATTTGGTAAAAGATGGTGCGTAATTAAACGCTAATTGTCCGTACTTCTTAATCGGTTCTGTATACACAATATTTCCGCCAACCGCATAACTCAGTGTCCTCAATTTGGATTTCTGGTCAATGGTATCGGTTGTACTCAAAGTATCTGTCAGATAATTATTGAGCGTAAATAAACCGGCATTCGTATTTCTCATACTAGCACCTGAATTTAAATTGAACGAAATTGTTCTTCCCTTTTTGGAAAACTTATGCTGGTATAAAATATCGTTGGAAAAATTAATGCCGTATTGCTTAACATTTATATTGTTTTGAGTAGCACTTTCTATCGTTGCATTGTTTCTGGTATTCGATGCATTCAGTTCCGAAGAGGAAATATAATTTTGTGTACTGAAAGAAGGCGTGAACGTCAGGATATTAGATGAGTCAATCGTATATTCAATTCTTAGATTTAGTCTGTTATTGAAATTCTTACTGCTTACATCTTTCGTTTCATTGTAGACCAGTCCGCTGTCACTGTTCGAAATATAATTTCTTACAGCGGAACTTATATTTTCATTTTTGGTTCCGTTAAAGAAATATGAACCTGAAAAAGTAACTTTCTTTTTTTTACCCCATTTATCCGAGTAATTCAACCCTAATGCAGTTGTGGTAGCAATACCGTTTTGCTGTCCCACCAGAAAATTACCTAAAGCATTATTGCCGCCTCTTCCGCCTTGTCCGCCGCCGCCGCGATTACCACTACCCTGCCCGCCACCTGAATTTCCAGAACCTGTAGCACCTACTAAATCCTGTATATTAAAATTCTGCTGGTTGATATTATTGCTCATGGCTAAAATAGAAAAACGTCTGTCGCCTTTAAATGAATTAAAGTTCAGACCAACATTATATCTGTTATCCGGTCCGCCATACCCTGCATAAAATTTACCAAACTTAGAATTGACCATTCCATTCTTAGTAACAATATTGATTGTCTTTTGTGAGTTGCCATCATCAAAACCTGTGAAAGCAGACTGGTCACTCATTTTATCAAACACCTGCACCTTATCAATTATATCTGCAGGTAGATTTTGTATCGTCGTTCTTGGGTCATCACCAAAAAAAGGCTTACCGTCTACCAGTACTCTTTTTACTTCTTCACCATTTACTTTTACCGTTCCGTTTTCCGAAGTAACGCCGGGCATTTTCGTCAATAAATCCTCTGTAGTAGCATCTTTATTCGTTTTGAAAGCGTTTGCGTTAAACTGTGAGGTATCTCCCAATTGCTGTACTCTGATTTGTTTATCTTCAATAACTACTTCTTTGAGCAATTTACTCTCCTCCGCCATGGGAATATTTTTCAAATCAGTATTCTCCGTAACAGAAATATTTCTGACAATGGTTTTATAACTGATATAACTGACATTTAAAACATATTCACCTGCTGCAACATCCGGAATAATAAAACTTCCGTCGATATCCGAAGATGCACCATATACCCGTGTTGAATCTTTTGCATCAGTGAGTGTTACATTTACACCAATCAGACCGGAATTATCTTTTGCATCTATTATTTTACCGGAAACTAAAAAAGATTGTGCATTTGAAGAAAACAGACAGGAAAGGAATACAACAAAAAGTATTTGTTTAATCATAGTGCAATTTTACCAATATTATTCTCATTAGACTACAATTTTCAGGCAAGGTTTAAAAAAGTTAACTTAGTTAACTTCATCTTAACCTATTTTAAGTAATATTGTTCAATTTATGTGAAAATACTAGGACAAGCGCATCCATTCCCGCATCCAGCGTTCAGGAATTTCATTGTTAAGTGCAGACAAATAATCTTTATACGTGCATGGCACCAGTATATGTTTTTGCAGGTCTCTTTTATCGTACGTGATTTTCATCCACCAGCGATCGCTTTTTTTACTTTTCAAGAATATGAAATCGTTTTCCGCATCGTCAATCTGAACGATATACGTATTGAAATCGTTTTCATCAACAATCGGATAATCACTTCTGCGTAAACTGATTCCTTCCATAAAATACCAAACCATTTGTGCCACTTGTTTAGCGGTAATATTACTTTTATCCAAATCCGGATTAAAATCGTAAATACCGATGCTCATCAGCTGATCGCTCATACCTGCGTAACGAGCCATCGCACAGGCCTCATCACCAAACAAACCATTCGGTGACGGGTCCGGCTGTCCGGGCGCATCAGAATATCGGATAGCATTAATGTTATAGGTAACCATTGCCGCTTCGCGTAAAAATGGTTCTGCTTCAAAAACGTGTTCTCGAATTTTACCAACCCGCAACACATCATGATTTTTACTGCTTAAGAAAGACAATTGTTTTTCCTGAATAAAATAAGACTGATAAGCGACCAGATTATATTTTCTTAAAAACCCGCTCAGGAAAAAATCTTTCAGATAGGTTTTATGGATATCCACGTCGCTGTTTTCCCAAACTACCTTGGAGGCAATTTGTGCAACGGTAATCTGATTCTCAAAAATCTCATATGCCTTAAACTGCGCAGATGACAAAGCCGCATCACCGCCAATAATAATAGTAATTACGTTGTGTTTAAAAAGCTCATGTAAGGTTTCTACCACAGCCACTAAAGTATCTACATAGGTTGCTCCGGCTTTTATATTTCCCAAATCCAGCAGCTGCATGCCGTTGGTAAAAGCGGAACACTGATAGAGTTGTTTACGCACCTCATCTGCCGCTTTTTCCGTTCCTTTGTTCGCTATATAACCGCGATAATCTTCTACCCCGAGAATAGCTACGGAATAGCCTTCCAGTGAACGTGTTTGCTGATACAGATGAATATAATCGGTTGCGTATTTGTTAGGTGTGTAAAATTCTTCTAATAAATGGTTATTAACCGGTTGCAAAAAATCGCTGAGCATATAAAATATATTTGAACAAATGTAAGACTAACTGACTTTTTGCAGATGTTAAATACTCAACGAGTGTTGATTAAAAAACCGTAATCATAAGTTGCGCTCATGATTACGGCCGAACTAAACTAAAAATGCGTGTTGGAGGACACGAGTTCCATTCACTTTAATCTTTTTATTATTTTAATACATAGACACAGTACTTAATATTTTAGCTTTATGTTGTTCTATTAATTCTAGTATTTTTTTCCCATATTGTTCTACTCTTTTGTTACCAAATCCTTCCAAATTAGATAAAGCCTCCAATGAATCCGGCTTTGATTTTACAATCATATATAAGTCCTTATTATGAAGAATTATAAAAGCTGGAACATTCTTCTGTTTTGCACAAGTTAACCTCCAGCGTTTCAATCTTAAAAGAAGCATCGAATCAATTATTTCATTGTAATTACTAAAATTTCTTTCTAGTAGTTTTGCATGCTTAATTTGAATATCCATAATTATATTTTTAAATATTTATTTTTATTTCAAAATACTAAGCAGCCCAATTTTCTCTATCTAAACTTCTGAATTGAATGGCTTCTGCCAGATGCTCCATTTGGATATGTTCACTTTTGGCTAAATCCGCAATGGTTCTTGCCACGCGTATGATGCGTTCATATGCACGTGCAGACAAGCCTAATCGCTTCATGGCTGTATTTAATAATTGCTGAGACGTTGCATCCAGCACACATGATTCACGGGTTTGCTTGGTACTCATCTGTGCGTTGCAATGAATGTCATTTTCTTTGAAACGATTTTCCTGAATCAGCCTTGCATCCATAACGCGATTTCTGATTTCGCTGCTTTTTTCCGAGGTTCTTTTAGAAGACAAATCTTCCAGATTTACCGGCGTTACTTCCACATGCAAATCAATTCTGTCCAATAAAGGTCCTGAAATTTTATTCAGGTATTTATGCACCACACCGGGACCGCATACACAATCTTTTTCAGGATGATTGTAATAGCCGCAGGGGCATGGATTCATACTGGCCACCAGCATGAAATTAGCCGGATAGTCAATAGAAAATCGAGTGCGGGAAATATTTACTTTTCGTTCTTCCATAGGTTGCCGCATCACTTCTAAAACATCTCTTTTAAATTCCGGCAATTCATCTAAAAACAAGACGCCGTTATGCGCTAAAGATATTTCTCCGGGTTGCGGATTACTGCCTCCGCCAACGAGAGCTGCGTTAGAAACGGTATGGTGCGGCGAACGAAACGGACGTTGATATAACAGTGAAGAATTTCTTCTTAATTTCCCTGCTACCGAATGAATCTTGGTGGTTTCCAATGCTTCTTCTAAGGATAATGGCGGTAAAATGGTAGGAATACGTTTTGCCAGCATGGTTTTTCCGGCTCCCGGCGGACCGATTAAAATTACATTATGTCCGCCTGCAGCGGCAATTTCCAGTGCACGTTTTATATTTTCCTGTCCTTTTACATCTGAGAAATCGAAAGAGCTGTTTTCAGTATTCTTAAAGAAATCAAGTTCAGGTTTTACGATGGTTTGTTCTAAACTTATTTTGCCGGAAAGAAAATCGACCACTTCATCCAGATGTTCTACACCATATACATTCAAGCCATTCACAATCGCTGCTTCTCTGGCGTTTTGTTTGGGCAAAATAAAGCCTTCAAAACCTTCCTTTTGAGCCTGAATGGCAATTGGCAAAGCTCCTTTGATGGGTTGCAATTTCCCATCCAATGAAAGTTCACCCATTATAATATATTTGGATAAATTCTGAGTTTTCAATTGCTCGGACGCAGCCAGAATTCCGATGGCAATTGGTAAGTCATAAGAAGAACCTTCTTTGCGAATATCTGCCGGTGCAAGATTTACGATAATGCGAATACGCGGCATATGATATTTATTGACCCGCAACGCACTTTCTACACGGCTCCAGCTTTCCTTTACAGCATTATCCGGTAAGCCTACCATAAAATAATGCTGCCCCTGACAAACATTTACTTCTACTGTTATAGTGGCGGCATCCACACCATATACTGCACTTCCAAACGTTTTTACTAACATAAACTAATTCTTTTACCTATTGAGAGACAAAGTCTGTGGAAATTCCATAAAAAATCGTAACTTTTTTTCATGAAATATCTGTTAGTGAAATAAATGCAGTTCTGAATGTTAATTTAGATATTCCATCTTCAACTAAAAAAAACATACTATACAAAGATGAATGTAAAATCGATTGAAAAGAAACCGCTTAGAAAAGGAATTTTCAAACAGAAAAAAGTAAGTACTTTAGGACAATATTCAGGCTATTCTACTGCAGATTACAAGGGGTTTGACTATCATTCCGAGTATCTGGAAATGCGGGATGGAATTAAATTAGCTGCAGATATTTGTTTGCCAAAAAAGTTAGAAAAAGGTAAACAGATACCCACCATCTTATACCTCACCAGATATGTCAGAAGTTTTGAAACAAAATTTCCATTCAGTTTATTAGCGAAAACATTATTTGGTCAAATCACCAAAAAAGAAATAGACTTTTTTACGTCCTATGGATATGCTGTAGTTATTATTGATGTACGCGGCACAGGCGCATCGTATGGCACACGGCACATGGAATTCAGTCCGGAAGAAGTGGAAGACGGCAGAGAGATTGTGGACTGGATTATCAGTCAACCCTGGAGCAATCAAAAAGTTGGCTCAACCGGAATTTCTTATTTGGGAACTACGGCAGAAATGTTACTGGTGAATCAGCATCCGAATGTGAAAGCCTGTATTCCGCGCAGCAGCATTTTCGATCTATATAATGATATTGCTTTTCCCGGTGGTGTGCGTCACGGCAAGTTTATTGAAGTCTGGCGCGACACCACTTTATCGCTCGATAAAAATAATCTGAAATATATTGGCGCAGTAGCAAACGCAGTAATCAAAAATCCGAAACCGGTAAAAGCAGATACAAAAGCAGAACAATATAAAACAGCACATGCGCAACATCAGAGCAATTTTGATATCTTTTCAGGCATGTACAAAATCACCTTCCGAAATGATGTGCATCCCGACTTAGGAAGAAGTATCAATGAATTTTCTGTTCATTATTACAAAGACAAAATAGAGAAATCAAAAACACCGATATACCGTATTGGCGGCTGGTATGATGGTGCACTTGCTAACTCCGCTATCAAAGGTTTTTTAAGCACTAAAAATTCTGTCAAATTATTAGTCGGCCCCTGGGATCATGGTCCTGCACAAAATATTTCACCCTTTGTGTATTCCAACGTTAAAAGGTTTTCTGTCTGGGAAGAGATGCTGCGGTTTTTTGATTTTCATTTAAAAGACATTGATAATGGCATTATAGATGAACCGCCTATCTCCTATTATGCTATGGGTAAAGAGCAATGGCGACATGTTTACGACTGGATGCCGCATGACTCTAAATACAAAACATTTTTGTGCTCTGCAGATAAAAAACTTATTGAAAAAAATAAAGATAAAACGGAGGGTTGCCTGCATTATGCTATTGATAAAAAATTTGGAACCGGCGGCGGTGCAAGATGGAACAGCTTAACCGTAAAATACAGATACAACAGACGAATTGCCTATAACGACTGGACAAGACGCACTAAAAATTTATTACATTTTACATCCGAGCCCTTAACGAAGAATATGGAACTCACGGGACATGCAACGGCTGAGATTTATCTGAGTTCGGATGCTAAAGATGTGCAGTTGTTTGTGTATATTTCTTCGGTGGATAAATTTGGTAAAGCAACGCATATAACGGAAGGACAATTTCGTGGTTTACACAGAAAAGAATTCACTAAAAAATCGCCTGTACCAACATTTGCACCTTATCACACATTCAACAAAGAAGATGCAATGGGATGGATTCCGAACAAAGTAGAAAAAATACATTTTGAATTAATTCCGACATCACATTTAATCAAAAAAGGAGAACGCATACGGATTTCCATTGCCGGTGCGGATGTCGACCATTTTGATGAAATAGATGAAAAGACAAGCAATCCGTCATCTATGCAATTATTTTGCACCAACGAATTTCCTTCACAAGTACATTTACCATTAATGGTTGTTTAAAATTAAACACATGAAAAAGACATTACCAGCCTCAGGATTAACAAAAACAGAAATCTACCAGCAATGGGATAATTATACTAAAGATGATATGCTTTGGAAAGAAGGAAAATTCTTCGGGTACGTCTATTATCCTGGTGATGAATATTATAGCGTTATCAAGGAAGCTTACGCTAAATTTTCTGCCACCAATGCATTGAATCCGGCCGTGTTTCCGAGTTTAAAAAATATGGAAAATGAAGTAGTGCAAATGACCGCTTCATTCTTGCATGGTGATGATAGTGTAAGTGGCACGATGACTTCCGGCGGCACAGAAAGTATTTTTATGGCTGTGAAAGCAGCGAAAGAATGGGCCAGACTACACAAACAAACGAAGAACCCACTGATATTGCTGGCAGAAACTGCACATCCTGCATTTTGCAAAGCTGCAGACACGATGGAATTTAATTATAGATTGATAAAAGTGGATGCTGAATATAAACTCGATTTGGACGACTTAAAAAAACATTTATCAACGGATGTGGTATTGATAGTTGGCTCTGCGCCATCGTATCCGCAAGGTGCCATAGATCCAATTCAGGAAATAGCTGTGATTGCAAAAAAACACAAGTGTTTATTCCATGTTGATGCCTGTGTAGGTGGTTTTATTTTACCTTTTTTAAAAATGGAAGGGGTGGATTTGCCAAAATTTGATTTTGAAATTGATGGCGTAACGTCTATGTCGGCTGATGTACACAAGTATGGATATGCGGCTAAAGGTGCTTCCGTGGTGCTGTATAAAAATGCAGATTTGCGCAAGGGACAGTTTTATGTGAAGACCGACTGGAGTGGTGGTATTTATGGTTCTCCTTCATTTATGGGCACGCGCGGTGGCGGCCCAATTGCTGCAGCCTGGACTGCATTAAATCATATTGGTGAAGATGGTTACAGACGCATGGCGAGAGAAACGTATGAGGAAACACTATTTATCAAACAAAAAATTGAGGAAGAAATTAAAGACTTAAAAATTCTTGGAAACCCGAAAGCAACTTTGTTTGCCTTTGCATCCGATACGATAGATGTTTATGAAGTAGCAGATGAATTAGGTGAACTTGGCTGGACGATTAACCGGCAGCAATTGCCTGCCAGTCTGCATGTATTGCTGAATTATATTCATGTGGGTAAAGGTGAATTATTTATTAATGATTTAAAGACGGCTGTACAGAAAGCAAAACGCTTTTCCATGGTTCATTTAAAAAATAATATTCAGGTGAGTGCTGTAAAAGGTTTAAAGAAATTGCTGAATGAACAGCAGTTTGCCTCGCTTACACAACGATTCTCCGGCGGCGATGGCCCGGAAAGCAAACGGAAAGCTGCCATGTATGGCATGATGAGTGAATTATCCGGCAGTGGCTCGCTGAAAGATATGGTAGTTGATTTTCTGGATAAACTGTATAAACCTGAAGATAAAAAAGCATAGCTTTGCAGTATTAAGATTACTATGAAAAAACATATTCCAAATTCACTGACACTACTGAATTTATTTTCCGGTTGTTGCGGTATTGTTGCTTGTTTGCAACATCAATATACATTAGTTCCAATTTTTATTGGCATTTCCTTATTAGCAGATTTTTTAGATGGATTTGTAGCTCGTTTATTAAACGTAAAATCTGACTTAGGTGCGCAATTAGATTCATTGGCGGATATGGTAACATTTGGTGTGTTACCAGGTATGATGTTGCTGAGCATAATCAACTATAAAGTGAATTTGATTACCGGAACTCCATCACCTGAAGTAAACAATATTTTTGCCGGTGATTTATTGCCTTTAACAGGATTTGTTTACACGGTTTTTGCATGTTTACGTTTGGCAAAATTCAACATTGACACACGTCAAACCGTAGATTTTATTGGCCTAAACACACCATCCGGAGCGATTTTTATTTTAGGATTTTATATGCAGTTTTTTACAGACTGGCAATTCAGAACTAACTGGGATTTTTCCATTTATGCAAAGCTTGCAGCCATGATTATTCCGTTTATACTGGCATTTTTACTGGTTGCGGAGTTCAGAATGTTCAGCTTAAAGGGAAATCCATTTAGCTGGAAACAAAATAAATTCAGAGTCTTATTATTATTGTGCGCTATACCACAACTTATTTTTTTAAAATGGTTAGGATTGAGTACAGTTATTTTGAGTTATATCTTGTTTGCATTCATTCATAATACAACTGAAAAATCTACAACTAAATAAGTTGCTCTTTTATTTTTTCTTCCAACCATTGTTTTTCTAAAACTACGGTAGATTTCTTAAATGCTTCATATACTTGCTGTGCTTGTTTTTTAGTATTTATGGCAAGCAAAGAATTCAGATTCTTTAAAAAAGCTTTATTGATAATTACATGTGATTCCGGTATCGTATTTTTGATTGAAATAAATTTTTTAAATGAATCCATACCGGAAATCAGCACATTATAATAACTCTTATTTTTTAACATCATTTCGTAATAGGTTTTTAATAAAAGCCGTCTCTGTGCAATATTATAATAAATATCATTCTGTTTTGTGCTGAGTAAAGTCTTTATGACTTCATCATACATTCTCTTTTCAAAATACAAACATGCTTTGTTAAATTTGTATGTTTCTTCTTTTAAATCATCTATCAGAAAATCTTTGTACGTTTCCAGAAACAATTCTGCTTCCTTAATTTTCTTAGTCTTTAATGATGCATTGATATAGTTTTTGTAAGTTGCCGCAGAAATTTTTCCAAATTGATTCAGTATCAAATTTAACTGGATAAATATATGGTAGATACGCAATTGCTGTTCATAATAAACTGAAAAACCTGCATTATTTTTTTGAATGGTAAAGTTGAGCAATAGCTTTAAAATATCACGACTTTCTTCCGGTGCAAACTTATGTAAATTACTTTCAATAATCAGCATCGCCTCAAAAAAATACGATTCATCATTTTGTTTAAACAACTGATTAATTAGATGATGTATGATATAAAATGCTCTTTTTTCTCTTGATTTCTGCTCCATTGGAAAGGGTTCAATAAAATAAATATTTTCCCATCTTAGTTGTTCCGCTTCCACAAACTCACACAATTCATTGTATACATCTGTATAATTTCCAACACGTGAGTTGAGTTTCATCTGATAGGTAGCCAGCAATTCTTCGTGCTGATATTTCATGAAATTCTGATAGGTACCGAAGGGCAAATCTTCTATGAGTTGTTTTAATTCACGTGATGATGCGATAAAATATTTATCCAGATTCTTTTCAAAATAAAATTTAAGCAAATTCATTTTATTATCTGCTGCATTTTCTATTTGCTTAGAGTAAATAATAAAATCTTCTATCAGTTTCATTAACTCAGACATTAATTTTGACAGTTTATTGTCATTGAATTTCTTATCTGAAAAAACTTTGTTATAAACTTTTTCACGTGTTATTGCTTTCTCCGGAAAATCCGGAAACTGTTTTTCCAATATCAACAGTAATTTTTGCGGAAGCGTATCTTTTCTATCAGCCTGCTTTGCTGCAAAATCAAGCAATTGCTTCATATCTTCAGCTGAAAAAACTTTCAAAACCTCAATTAATTTAGAATTGACCATAAGAATAGTTAATTTTTACAAGAACGCTAAATTCAACATAAATAACTGTATTTCTGTATTTTACGTTATTAAACAATGCACTTTTTCATTCATTTTACAGGAATAATTTAAAGATATTGTATTTTCCTGAACAAACAAATTTATTCAATATTACAGCGGAAAACAAAATGTATGTTGGCAATTCAAAATAACTCCTTACTAACAAATTACTTACTGCAAGAAATCATTAAGCTGATTTTTAGTTTGCCAAAAATTGTACAGAAATTTGTTTACAAAATAATTTACGATTATCCAACCATGTTAAGACACCGACACTTAACAGATTTAAAACTTAAGAAAAACACACTAAGTGCAGGCATATTTATCAGAAAAGATCAGCTTACAAAAACAGGAGATAATACATACAAATTAGAAACACATTCTATTGGAAAACAAAAGAAATTAATATCAACAGATTATTTTTTTCACGAGCGTTTTTTGAAACATGCAGCCGGAAGTTGTTTTGTAAAAGATAAGCAAACCATCAGTACCGCTTATCACATTATAAATGCTACAGGATTGGATATTGATCTATTTATAAAAAACTATGTGGTATTATTTGGTTATACGAATTCATCTGAAGAAGTTATTATCATAAATGAAAACCAACTTATTGAACTGGATAGTGTGGTGTATGCAAACAATAACCCAAATGATGATTTCATTGATTTTAAAATCAAAAAGCAACTGCCATCCTTTGTTGAAATTCCAAAGGCATACACAGGTGTTTTAAAGCCAGACATGGAAATATATATCGCCGGCTATCCTTTGCGTTCATCTTTAACAGTTTCCGGAAATGCAGTTATCGATAAAAAATACAAAGACTATTTTACCACACATGCTGATTTATTTGAGTACAGCAGCGGTTCACCGGTTTTTCTTAAACAAAACAATCAGTTAATCGGCTTTGTGAAAGGCAGCAGCGAAAAAGATTTTATAGAAACGGAAAATGAGCAAAATCAGACAAATATTATAGCTTCCTCAAAAAGTGAAGGTAAAAAAATATTATTCATCAAAAATAATTAACATGAAAACCATTACCACTCAAATCGGATTCGTAAAGCTTACAGAAGAAGAAAGCAAACGACTTACTATTTTATGGCAAAACACAGATGCCGGAAACATAGATTCCATAGCAGTTTATGCTACAGATAAAAATTATCAAAACGGTAAATTAATTCCGGATGCTGATGTAATTATTCTGAATGATGACAAATCTGGCAGTAAAGGATTTCAATTCAGTTATCTTATAAACAAAGGTGATTATGATTTCTATTTCCAGATTATTGCCACTATGGAAGATAACAGTCAGGTAATTTATAATGCAAATTCGTTTTATAAAACAGAAGGAAATCCAACTTCAGAAGGAGATTCCGCAAAACCACTAAAACCATAAAACTTTTCCATATTGCAGTTTAGTTTAGTTCAATCTCTGCAGGCCCTGTAAGTTTTTTCCCAAATTGCACTTACAGGGCCATTTTTTTATCTGAATTACTACGTTTCAAACCCAGGTCACCTTTAATATGAAAATGTATTGGAACAATCTCTGTAACCACATTCACGGTATCCAGTCCAAAATCCATATACAACGGATAAGCTATTTTATTTAATCCTTCATACACGGCAATACTGAATTTATTTACGGGTTCCAAATCATTATCGGCGGAAATAATAGGCTTTACAAATACATATTTAAAGTCAGCAGGGATATTATATTTACGCATAGATTCATAATGGCTTAATGAATCCACTTCTTTGCTTTCAGTCATCTCCTCCACTATTCTATTAAATAAACGATGAACATTATGTTTTACCTTAAATCCAAACTGCAGATTCACCAAAAATAATTTCTCAGGAATAATGGTTGTCACTTCATAGTTTTTCTCATGTTCATGCGGATAATCTAAAATCTCTACATGAATGATCCAGTAAACATCTGCACGTTTAGGATTTTGCTGAAATAAAGAATAAATGATGTTAGAATCTACCAGTGTTTCTGATTGGGATTTTTTAGTCATGAATACGAGATTAGTAGCAGCTTTCGGAACCGTTGTATCCTTAATTAAATCCTCAAACATGGGTACATAATCTTCCAGACTCACCAGTTTATATTTTACAGAACGCAATTTTCTTGCGCGGTGCAAAAAATACAACAGCAAAAAAATACAAAGACAAACCAGCAACGTAAACCATCCTCCGTAAAAAAACTTTTTCAGGTTAGATACAAAAAATGCAGCTTCCGATACAAAAAACAAAATCCCCATCAATACCAAAACAATCTTCGGAACTCCCCGTGCACTGAAAACCAGCAACAACAAAGCTGAAGTCATCAGCATATTTATTATGATGGTTAATCCGTAAGCAGCTTCCATATTATATGATTTCTGGAAAGCAAGTACCACCAGCATACATCCTGAAAATAAAAACCAGTTGATGCTGCTGATATAAATTTGTCCTTTATGACTGGATGGATAGGTGACTTTATGATTAATCCATAGACGCAATTTTATAGCTTCATTCACTAAAGTAAAACATCCGGATATCAATGCCTGACTGGCAATAATTGTAGCTATTGTGGCCAGCGCAATAATAAACGGCAATATCATTTTCGGAACAATTGCATAAAAAACACTCACATCTTCCATGGTGGTTCCGGTTTTATCCAGCAACCAGGCACCTTGTCCAAAATAATTCAACAAGAGGCAAATCCATACAAATGTCCAGCTGAAACGAATATTTAATTTACCGCAATGTCCCAAATCAGCATACAGTGCTTCTGCTCCGGTTGTGCATAAAAAAACAGCACCCAATATCCAGAAACCGCCGGGGTATTGAATCAATAAATGAATTCCATAATACGGATTTAATGCTTTTACTATTTCAGGATGTACTAAAATCTGATGAACACCTAACAGCGCAATTACAGAAAACCAGACAAACATCACCGGACCGAATGTTTTACCAACGATATCTGTTCCAAATCGCTGAAAACTAAACAGCAATACCAAAATGGTAATGCCAATAGGCAAGGTAGGTAAATTTGGATATAGCACATCTAATCCTTCTACTGCTGACAGAATAGAAATCGGAGGTGTAATAAATCCATCTGCAATCAATGCAGAACAGCCCAGAAAAGCAGCGAACAGGGGCCATCTGAACTTCTGCTCTTTAACTAAACCATACAACGCAAAAATACCACCTTCTCCATGATTGTCTGCCGCTAAAGCAAGCAGTACATATTTGATTGTGGTAATCAACAACAAGGTCCAGAATAGACAAGAAACACCGCCCAGTATTAATTCATCAGAAATAGTATGACTTCCAATTATGGCTTTAAACACATATAAAGGCGAGGTACCTATATCTCCGAATATAATTCCAAGTGAAATAAATACACCTGCTATACTTAACTTACTGAGATCGATATGCTTATTTTCCAAATGAATCAGGTTTTACAGTAAACTCATTTATGATTTCCATTTGAAGATACTACAATTTCAAGTTTCATTCAACTCTTCCATTGATTTACCTAAATCATCTTCCTGGGTATTTAAATAATGAAGTGCCAATTCTTTATCTTCTTCTCTAACCATTATTTCAAAATTGGCAATACCAAATTGTAATTGTGCCACGTGTTCATTCTTCAGAAAGCAAAAAATATTATTTTCTTCCAATTTCAACTTAGCTAATTCAGCATCGAAATTATTGTAGTAGGTTGCTATTTTAATTAATTTATTTTCCATTTTTATTTCTTCTCTGCACAACCTTTTAATTCCATGCCTTTATAATTAAATGTAGCAGAATATGGATATGTATGATCACTCATTCCATCAGAACAAATCTCTTTCTTTATAGTAATGTTTACCTTATTTGAATTTTCCAGGATATATGTATAAGTATTAATATTATCTATATCAGTTACTAAAGCAGATATTACAAATTTCTCTTCAATCTTTTTTTCTTTCAATATCGAATAGGTAACACTATCTTCAAATATTGAAATATGCCAAAATGGCTCTGTGCCAGTTATTTCCCAATTTATTTCATTTATTAAAAGTCTATCAACATAATTAATATGGACAGAATCAGTTGACAACACTACACTGTCTGGTAAAATAACTTTGATTTTTGATCCATCACTTGCTATTAAAGTATGAGTTTTATTTTTACAACCAATGATTAGTAAAAATATAGTAACCATAAAAATTATTCTCATAATCTAAATTTTAAAACAAACTACCTGTTTGTTGCGGCGGCACTTTTCCGATATGTGTGTAGGCTTTTGCGGTAGCTTCTCTCCCGCGTGGTGTTCTTTTTAAATATCCTTCCTGAATTAAGAATGGCTCGTATACTTCTTCTATTGTTCCGGGCTCCTCACCTACTGCAGTGGCAATGGTAGTGATACCAACAGGACCACCGGCAAATTTTTCTATGATGGCCGACAAGATTTTATTGTCCATTTCATCTAAACCATGTTCATCTACATTTAATTGCGACAAAGCATATTTCGCTATTTCTAGGTCAATTTTTCCATTGCCTTTAATTTGTGCAAAATCTCTCACGCGTCGCAGCAAAGCATTTGCAATCCTTGGTGTTCCTCGACTGCGCATGGCAATTTCTGTTGCACCTTTTTCGTCAATCTCTGTATTTAAAATGGATGATGACCGTTTAATGATTTTCTTCAGTACTTCTTTATTGTAATATTCCAGCCTGAAATTGATACCAAATCTTGCACGCAACGGCGCTGTGAGTAAACCGGAACGTGTGGTGGCACCAATCAGCGTAAACGGATTCAGCGTAATCTGAATGCTGCGGGCACTCGGACCGCTGTCAATCATGATATCAATCTTATAATCTTCCATCGCAGAATACAGATATTCTTCAATGGTCGTGTTTAGTCGATGGATTTCGTCTATGAACAATACATCATTCGGCTGAAGATTCGTCAGCAAACCGGCCAAATCACCCGGTTTTTCCAACACTGGCCCTGAAGTGGTTTTCATCTCCACCCCCAGTTCATTCGCAATAATATTAGACAAAGTGGTTTTACCCAAACCCGGAGGTCCGTGTAACAAAACATGGTCGAGTGCTTCATCGCGCTGTTTAGCGGCCTGTATGAAAATATTCAGGTTCTCGATAATCTGCGGCTGCCCGGAAAACTGTTCAAATGCCTGCGGACGCAATACTCTTTCCAGTTCCTTTTCGGTTTTGGATAAGAAATCACCGGTAGCATCTAAATTTGGATTTTGCATCTTTACAAAGATAAATAAATAGATGAAGGTTTTTTGTAAAATAAAACAGCAAAATCACTTCAGACGTATTGTGGAGATAACCGGATGGTGATCTGATAAATACTGAAATTTATACTTACAAAAACAGTCCTTATTTTTGGGTTTCAGAATATCCGTAGAAACAATTTCTGCGAATGGATGATGCTGATTTCTTAGTAATATGTAATCCAAGGTCTCCAGTGTATGTTCGGAAAATTTATTTGCAAGGTCATTTTCAAGTCCGTTCCAGCTGTGCTTTTCACCGACAAAACAACGGGTAGCGCTTCAAGTTTTTTTATCATGCCATTATATTCAGCCGTATCATAATAATCACAATTTAAATCACCAACTATAAACTGCGGAACAGAGTCTGAGAAATACACATCACAGCATTTTACTTTTTAAGTTGTTGAAATTGCAAAGCTCTGGTAGATTTATATTTTGGTAAACTTTGTGTATGTGAACCAATAATTTGTATCTTTTTCTCTGATTCCAACGATCAATAAATGTTGCCCCTTTCTGGCAAAAATATCAGAGCCTTTTTGTTTTTGTAAGTTAAAAAACCTGTTTTCCAATTGGATATTTACTGAAAATCCAGACTCCACTGTTTGTTCTAAAAACCCTTTTTCGTGATGGAAGACTGATATGGAAAAGATTGTGTTTAATTTTTCATTTATCATTTTCTCGTGCTTTTCATAAAACTTTCTTCCAGCACAACAATATCTGCATCCATTAACTTCTCACATAATCTGCAATCAAAAAAGCTCTTTCTGTCTGGCAGGATTTAAATATCATCGGTGGCACCATAAATATATTCCACGCCATTATCTTGATTTCCTGCGCAAAAACAGCGGAAATATGAATTAAGAGACAAGCTATTATAAAAAAAAGTTTTTTCATCCCCTGTAAAGTACAATTGAACGCTTAATTTTCACACTTATTAATAAACAATCTTTGTAAAGTTTACGTTAAAACACTGAATAATGATTATATTTGCAGCGTCAAAAATTTAATGTATATCATTAAAAATAATTGATGTACTAACAAACCTTTTAAATGTTTATTTATGTCAGCAGAAAAAATTACGATGAAAGACGGGCACCTGAATGTGCCAAATGAACCAATTATTCCGTTTATCGAAGGAGATGGAATAGGACCGGATATCTGGAAAGCATCTGTACGTGTGATGGACGCAGCAGTGGAAAAAGCATACGGCGGAACAAGAAAAATACACTGGAGAGAAGTTTTAGCCGGTGAAAAAGCGTACAAACAAACCGGCTCCTGGTTGCCGGATGAAACATTATCTGTGATAACAGAAAATTTAATTGCTATAAAAGGACCTTTAACCACTCCGGTTGGTGGCGGTATCCGTTCTTTAAATGTGGCGTTACGTCAAATGCTGGATTTATACGCATGTGTTCGTCCGGTGCGTTATTTCAGCGGTGTACCATCCAACTCCAAAGTTCCTGAGCAGGTAGATATGATTATCTTCCGTGAAAACACAGAAGATATATATGCCGGTATCGAATGGATGGAAGGAACAGTTGAATGCAAGAAACTAATTCATTTTTTACAAACAGAAATGAATGTTACCGATAAAATCCGTTTCCCGGAAACTTCTTCCATCGGTATCAAACCGGTTTCTTTAGAAGGTTCTGAGCGTCTGATTCGTTCGGCCATAAACTATGCGCTGGCACATAATAGAAAAAGCGTAACCTTAGTTCATAAAGGGAACATCATGAAATTTACAGAAGGCAAATTCAAGGAGTGGGGTTATAAACTGGCTGAACGTGAATACGGTGATAAAGTATTTACCTGGCAGCAATATGACAGAATTTTGGCGGAAGAAGGACAAGAGGAAGCAAATGCGGCTCAGAAAAAAGCGGAAACCGAAGGCAAGTTAATCATCAAAGATGCTATTGCGGATAACTTCTTGCAACAAATCATCTTACGTCCGAGCGAATACGATGTCGTGGCGACTTTAAACCTGAATGGCGACTATATTTCTGATGCATTAGCGGCATTGGTGGGCGGTATCGGTATTGCACCGGGCGCCAACATTAACTACCTGACCGGTATGGCTATCTTCGAAGCAACACATGGCACGGCACCTAAATATGCAAATCTGGACAAGGTAAACCCAAGTTCTGTAATCTTATCCGGTGTAATGATGTTTGAGTTCTTAGGCTGGATTGAAGCGGCTGAATTAATCATCAAAGGCATGGAAAAAGCCATTGAACAAAAAACAGTAACCTACGATTTTGAACGCCTTATGGAAGGTGCTACCTTGCTGAAGTGCTCTGAATTCGGTGAAGCGATTATCAAAAATTTCTAAACAATTGAAATTATATACTATAACCCGGCACATTTTGCCGGGTTTTTCATTTTAAAAATTTAATTTATAAACTATCTTTATACAAACCATAGTTGTATGACACGATATGCTATTATCATTTTCTTTTGTATTTCCCTGCTGGGATGTAAAAAATCTGAACCTGCAGGTGAATCCTGTACGGTAGAAATTACGCATCAGTTCCGTAATCCATACACACTTTCAGCAGAAGTGATGCTGACAGGAAAAAAACCAACGCACCAGTACGTAAAATTTCAACTTTACAATATTTCACAATATCGTGCTTTGGAAGAAAAGGGTGTGTTTTTACTGGACCATCCGTTTGATGCAAACCCGGATAAAAACTTACAATATAAATCAGAACATACCCAACAATACGGTGTGTATTACGGCATAGTGCCTTCCAGTGTTAACCTCTCCGCTTATGAATCCGAAAAGATAAGCGATTTAGATATGTCGGAAGCAAATCCAGCCGGCAGAAATTCAGCACCTAAGCCGAGACAATTTGAAGGCACCATCACATTTTTCGACCCCGTGGACAGCATACAAAAACCATTAAAAGGGTTGCAGATAATTATAAAAGATTTTACTAAAACAGCAATCGGATTTACAGACCAAAACGGACACTTCGCTTTTTCAACACCAGGTATTGTTTCTGATACTGCAGAAGTATTGGTGCGTTTCGACAATGATTACCTGCAAATCCACACCTTAGATGCCGGTGATTTGTTTGGTGTATTCAGCACGAATACTTTTTCTCTTGGTTTTAGAAAATCCTGTGCTTTTACCAACCTGAACATAGAAATTGGCAGGCAATTTTATGATGCCACTTTACAACATTCCTGCGCTGCCTTACTCTCGTTAAATGAATTTAAAGACTTTGCAGCAAACAATGGTTTTCTTATGCCAACCAAGAAATTTTATTTTTGGCTGGGTAAAGAGGCTCCTATAAGTACATCCTATGCAACACCCATGTTACATAATATGACGCAGCAAAATATTTCTAATCCAACGCAACTGATTTCAAATTTATTTGGTATTCCGGAAGACATAGCAGATTTGTTGTCATTTGTCATTGGTGATCAGTTGCCTGATATATACGCGCCTTATTATATGCGCTATGCAACAACTGCCAGAGCTTCCTTTATAGAGACGATGTTTCATGAATTGTCACATGCCAGCCATTTTGCTAAAGTTGGTCCTGCTTTCTGGCTGCCTTATGTAGAATATATTTACGGTAACGGTGGATACGGAACTCCTGATTTGGCCAATTCAGGAATTGTTGGTGTTTCTGAAGCATGGGCGGAAGATTTATCAAACATTGGATTAAACTATATTTACAACAAACCAAAATACCTGGGATATAATGAAGATCCTATAGAAGACTGGATTCCTTACGGACTTTATCATGATTTGAATGATACAGGTACTAACGAATCTTTTGACAATGTTTCGGGAATTAGCTTCCCGCAGATATACAGCCAGCTTACTGTGGATACCAGAAGTCTGGCGACCATGAAGGCGAAACTTAAAGCAAGTTTTCCTGCCCAGCAAGTGGGGATAGATAGTTTATTCAGTCACTATGGTTACTAAACACAGGCTTCTTAGAAATTTTTAACCAATTTGGAATCGGATTTGTAGTAAATTTGATACGATGAAGAAACTATTATTTTCCATATTACTCTTTATTTCTGTTGCATCCAGAGCTTCTTTTATTTTAATTCCGATGGATGAAACACAAAGCAATCATTTAAAAGCATATGGAATCGCTTATTGGGTATTAACAAAAAATGTGCCCATAGACTGGCTGCTGAATTACCGCGGTGGCAGTTTTGCATTTCCTTACAGCAAAGATTTTGAAAAAGAATGTCTGGTTCGAAATGTAAAATATGAAAATATTCCTGACGCCTCGATGAGTAAGATTTTGCAGGACATTGCAGATCCGGAAGTAAATATGGATGCCGTTCGTTTGGAAAAGGCTCCTAAAGTAGCTGTATATTCTCCTAAAGCAAATAACCCATGGGATGATGCAGTAACATTAGTATTGACGTATGCGGAAATTCCATATACCGTAATTTACGATGAAGAAATTCTGGATGACAATTTGCACTTATACGACTGGCTGCATTTGCATCACGAGGATTTTACCGGTCAGTATGGTAAATTTTTTGCCGCCTACCAAAATGCAGACTGGTACCGGAAACAAGTGGCAGATTATGAATCGCGCGCGACGGCTTTAGGTTTCTCCAAAGTGTCTCAGGAAAAATTAGCGGTGGCAAAAAAAATACGCTATTTTGTAATGGGCGGCGGCTATATGTTTGCCATGTGTTCTGCTACTGATTCTTATGATATTGCATTGGCAGCAGAAGGGATTGATATTTGCTCTGCGCAATTCGATCATGATGCCATCGACCCGAATGCACAAAATAAAATAGATTTTTCAAAAGGATTTGCGTTTCAGAATTACCAGTTGAGCACCAATCCATACGAGTATGAATTTTCTACGATAGATGTACCTGGTATTCGTCCAATTGCCAAAGAAATGGACTATTTCAGCTTATTTGATTTTTCTGCAAAATGGGATCAGGTTCCATCAATGCTAACACAAGACCATGAAAAATTAGTGAAAGGTTTTATGGGTCAGACAACAGCTTTTAAAAAACCATTAATTAAAACGGATGTATTGATTTTAGGTGAAAATAAAAGTCTGAACGAAGCGAAATATATACATGGTGTATATGGAAAAGGCACCTGGACTTTTTATGGCGGACATGATCCGGAAGATTATCAGCACCGCGTTGGTGATCCAACTACAGATTTGAATTTGCATCCAAATTCACCAGGCTACAGATTAATCCTGAACAATATTTTATTTCCAGCAGCTAAGAAAAAACCGCAGAAAACGTAGTTATTCTTTTATTCTGTTACAATAAACCAGCCTGTGATGCTTTCTTTACGAGTAAAGCCACATTATTTACATCAAATTTTACAAACAGATTCTTGCGATGACTATCTACAGTATGTGAACTTAAAAATAATCTTGACGCAATTTCATTATTTGTCAAACCATCTGCAATCAATACTAAAATTTCTTTTTCACGGCGCGTCAGTAATGGTGCATTTTTATCGTGATTGTGTACATCAGTGGTTGAAATATTGAAAAATAATTTACCTTGTATAACAGTTGCAATAGCTTCTTCAATTTCTTCTTTTGTCGCACTTTTCAATAAATAGCCACTGGCTCCATTTTGCATCATTTGAGCAATATAACTTCGCTGACTGAATGTACTCAAACCAATAATATGGATTTGCGGGAATTCTTTTTTTATTTTCAGGCATAAATCAATTCCACTGATATCCGGCAAATTAATATCTAAGAAACAAAGTTGAATATTATGTTGCTTCAATGCATCCATTGCTTCAAATGCATTGTTTGCAGTTGCCTTTACCTGCACAGAAGGAATTAATTGAAGTATTGCTTTCATACCTTCTATCACCATTGCATGATCGTCAATTAATAAAATTGAAATTTGCTTTTCCATAATTATACAGGTATTGTAATGTAAAATGAACTACCTACATTCTTTTTAGAATCTATTTCTACATATCCTTTTAAAAAATCAATTCTTGATTGAATATTTGACAGACCAACTCCTTTAATTTTTTGAATATTATTAATATTAAATCCAACTCCGTTATCTTCGACTGTTAAAGTAAGTTGATTTTCATTACGCACTAAATGAATCATAATTTCTGTTGCTGCAGCATGTTTTATAGCATTGTTTACTAATTCCTGAATTACTCTGTATAACGTAATTTCTATGGAGCTATCTAAGCGTTGCTCTAATCCATGATGATAAAAATTTAACTGAACTGTCTTACTTTCATTAATATCGTAACAAAAATCTTCAATAGCTTGTGCCAGACCAAAACGCAATAACGATTCCGGCATCATGCTGTGTGCCACTCGTCTCATTTCTGAAATTGCATTATCCAGTTGATTTAAAACACGCTTAAATACCGTTGCATGTTGCTCAGAAACAACCACATTACCTGTTATACTATTCAATGATAATTTTACACCAGATAATAAACCACCTAATCCGTCGTGTAAATCTTTTGCTACCCGGCTACGTTCATCTTCTATTAGTTTCTGGTTTTGCCTGAGTGAAATTACCAGCATTTTATCCAATTCTACAGCTTTTAGCGTTAAACCATAAGACTGAATGAATAAATGAATAATTAATCCAATTTGGACAGGTATAAATAAATTAAAATAAAATCCGAGGTGCATTTTCTTTTCTAATAATGTCAATAAAAAAGTAACTAAACTACCCAATACCATAAAAGTTGTGCCGAACAACACAACCTTTGAATAATTGGTATCTGTTACCAAAAATTTGTAAATAGTAACAATAACAATTGGAAATAAAATCAGTACCGTATAATCATAAACGGCCTGATAATTAAAATTAAGTATTGTAAATAATATGCAAAGAAAAACCGCAGTTGAATTAATAAAGATATTTACGATTAATAATTTATAAAGATTTGAATTTCCTTTTTTTACATTTAAATAATGCATAATGAAAAATGCATAAAAAACATTTGCTAAAAATTGTAATGGCTTTTCTATATACACAAACCATTGTTTGGTTGTTTCGCTCAATGGAATATCTGCAACTTTTGGAAGAATAAACGTACAATAAAAAATATTAAGACTAAGCAAGAAAAGCGTATAATACAAAAACTCCATACGTTTAAATGCATAATATTGTATCAGGAAGAACAATATGTGGTAAATCATTATTCCCTGAAAGAGACAATTAAAAATAAAATTGAAGCTTTGCATGCTATCTATTTTAGAATACAATAAATATACAAATCTCAGTTTGGAATTTCAATAAAAACAGAAGTGCCTTTATTTAGTTCTGAGTCAACAGTTAAGTTTCCTTTTAAATAATCAACACGAGATTGAATATTAGTTAGACCAAAACCTTTAAGTTTATCAAATTTATTTATATCAAAACCATTTCCATCGTCTTCAACGGTAAGTGTAATGTTTGCAGAGTTTTTCACCAATTGTATAACGGTATTTTTGGCCTGTGCATGTTTAATACTGTTATTCACCAACTCTTGGATAATTCTGTATAAAACAATTTCGACAGAACTTTCTAAGCGTTCATTCAATCCAAAATCTTTAAATGTAAGCTTCACAATTTTGCTTTCATTTATACTTTCACAATAATCTTGAATGGCTTGTGTCAATCCAAATTTCAATAACGATTCAGGCATCATATTATGTGCTACACGGCGCATTTCTGAAATCGCATTATCGAGTTGCTCAATAGATTTTGCAAATAAGCCTGCATCTTGTTGCTGTAAAATTACATTTCCTTTCATAGCTGATAAATTTAATTTGATTCCACTCAACATGCCACCTAAACCATCGTGTAAGTCTTTTGCCACTCGACCACGTTCTTCTTCTTGCACTTTTAAAACAGTTTTGGTTGCTTCTAATTCTTTTTCTTGTTGAAGCTGAAGTAATTGCTGTTCGACAATTTGTTGTTTACGTTTGGTATTCTTGTTAAATAAAAATGCAATAATTGATAGTGATAATATTGTTCCTATCAAAATATACAACCATACGTTTTTTTGTCTGATGATTAATTGTTGAATTTGTTTTTCATTTTCCAATCGAATGATTTCTGATTGTTTTTTATCGGATTGATATTTTTCTTCTAATAGTGTGGTTCTGTTTTTCGTTTCTGCATTTTCTGTAGAGTCTCTATATTGAAGATAGGTATCAAAATATAAAAAGGCTTCTTCATATTTGTTTTGTTTGCGCTTCAATTTAGACATTTGCAAATTCCACTCTCTATGCAACATCCAATTTTTATCTGATTTTATGTAAACTTCTGCCTCGTTTATAAAGTATTTAGCATTTTTAAGATTATTATACTTTAGTGTAACATCACAATTTCTAATAAATGTAGAACCTATTTCATAATTATTTCCTACTATTTTTGCATACTTTAACGAACTATCTGCAAATGCTTGAGCCAGTTTACTGTTATTTCTTTTAATTTCTACATCAGCCATATTTCTATACAATACAGTAAGATTGGTCAGATCATTATCCTTGTTAAAGAAATCTAAGGCTCTTTTATAATGATATTGCTGTGAATCTAACTGATTCAAACCACCAAATGCATCACCACAATTATTATGTGCTGTTCCTAAAGTATTCATATCTGGTTTCACCATATTTGCAAATAACAATGATTTTTTTGCCAACTGTAATGCTTTTGAATATTGATGCTGATTATTAAATATCATTGC
Organism: Sphingobacteriales bacterium; assembly: GCA_016721245.1. Taxonomy (GTDB): domain Bacteria; phylum Bacteroidota; class Bacteroidia; order Chitinophagales; family JADIYW01; genus JADJSS01. The sequence goes on along the minus strand of JADKIQ010000002.1, from coordinate 252,880 downwards.
TAAATTTCCGTATACCATTGAAATAGGATAATAGTTTTTTGTTTTTTCCAGATAGTTTAATGATTTCAAATAATAAGTCACCGCACTATCAAATTCATTCTGAAAATAAAAAGTATTACCAATATTATTATACACTCTTCCAATGTCTTCATTATTATTTACTGCAAAGGCAGCATCCAAAGCTTTCCAGTCATAACTACGTGCAAGGTCATGTTGTCCTTTTACTCTATACAATACCGCAAACGCTAACAAGCATTTACTTTCACACGATTTATTCTTTATTTTTTGGCTAATGGATAAAATATCCGTATAAATTTTTTTAGCAAAATCCGGATTTGTTTCTATGTAGTCACTAGCATATGATTTTAGTTTCTTTACTTTTACAGAGTCATCTTTCATGTTCATCAACCTCAGATAAACAGTATCTGCTTCATAAGAATTGCATAAACTATTTTCATAGAAAATACACATTAAAAGCAAGTATATCAAAAGGTGCTTCACAAAGTAAAAGTATTGTAATTTTTCAAGATTTGTAATACACACATAAAAAATCACACATTTAAGCTATTTATAAAATTCACTTGTTTACGGGGTTTTTGTAAAAAAAATAATTAATTATATTTATTATACTAAAACTATGTGTCATGAAAAAAATAATTACACCAATTATTTTATGTCTAATTAGCATTTTAACTTTTAGCCAAAATGTAGGAATTAATTCCACAGGTGCTGCACCAAATACATCTGCCATATTGGATGTAGATGCAACCAACAAAGGGTTATTGGTGCCACGCGTTAATTTATTAACGACTACAGATATTGCTACTATTGCATCACCAGCAACCAGTTTATTAGTTTATAATACAAATACAACTATTAGCGGTGTTGGTGCTAATGGTATTGGTTATTACTATTATGATGGCACGAAATGGATAAAATTAATATCAAACAATAATACAAGTACTGCATGGCTAACAACTGGTAACAATGGAACCTTAGATGGCACTAATTTTATTGGAACCACAGATAATATTCCACTTAATTTTAGAATTAACAACAATAAAGCAGGCAGAATCGATTCCACAAATGCGAATGTATTTTTTGGAAGTTTAGCAGGAAGTAACACAACAGCACAACGTAATGTAGCTCTTGGTCATTTTGCTTTAAGATTTAATTCAACAGGTCAAAATAACACAGCTGTAGGGAACGAAACTCTATTAAGTTCATATGGTAATAACAATACTGCAATTGGATACCAGGCATTATATTCTGCGCCTTCTGTCTCATCAGATAATATTTCAATAGGATACCAAGCAATGAAAAATTATAATGGAAATAATAATATTGCCATTGGAACAGACGCTTTGTCAAATTATACTAATTGTTCAGGCAACATTGGTATTGGACAACAAGCATTATCCAAAAGTACAGGTTTTGCAAATATAGGTATTGGGCAACAAAGCTTAATAAACAACACCTTTGGTGAATATAATGTTGGAATTGGATATCAAACTTTATTCTCCAATACTACTGGCAACAGCAATGTTGCTTTAGGTACTTCAGCTTTATTATATAATACAATAGGAAATTTTAATACCGCTGGTGGAGTTAATGCTTTGAATAATAATAGTATCGGAAATCACAATACAGCAAATGGATATGCTGCATTGTATAATAATAGTACAGGAATTCAAAATATAGCGGTAGGTAGTAATGCTTTATACAATAATACAATAGCTACAAATAATGTTGCTATTGGATATAATACATTGTACTTTTCCAATAAAGGATCTTATAATACAGCTATTGGAAATTTTGCTTTATATACAGATAGCATCGGAAATTACAATACAGCGATTGGATTTAGAAGTTTGTATAGCAACAGGACAGGTATTAGTAATACTGTAAATGGAAGTAATGCAATGTATAGCAACACTTCAGGCAGTTACAATACGGCGATAGGAGAATTATCATTATATTCTTTAAATACAGGTAATTTTAACACTTCTGTTGGTTCTTCTACTTTTGATCTTGTTGCTTCTTCCGATTACTGCACAAGCATAGGTTCCAGCTCTACCGTTTCTAATGGTTTAACCAATGCTACTGCCATTGGAGCTTATGCAAAAGCAGAGCAAAATAATTCATTAATTTTAGGCAGCATTAATGGAATTAATGGTGCAACTGCTAATACTAATGTTGGTATTGGTATCACTACGCCAAATGCACCTTTACAATTTGGTAGTTCTTTCGCAAATAGAAAAATAGCATTGTTTGATGTATTTAATAATGATCATAATTTTCACGGTTTTGGAGTTAGCTCTGAAGGGCTTCGATATCAGATTATAAGCAATTCTTTTAGTCATATTTTTTATGCAGGCACAAGTGCTACTACCTCTAAAGAATTAATGCGCATCCATGGAAATGGAAATGTAGGTATTAATCAAAGTAACCCGACAACTGCTAAATTAGTAATTAGCGGCACATCTGGGCAAGAAGGATTAGACTTATCATCTACTGACCAATATGCAAATCTAAGAGTTATTAGAAATAGTTTAGGTTCCGATAAAGATATGTTTATCGGATTTCAGAGTGGTGCAACAAGTACGCTGCATTTGTACTCAGACAATACAGAAACCATGACTATCAAAGGAAATAATGCTGGTATCGGAATTACAGCACCTTTAGCAAAACTACATGTTGCAGGTGCTTTTTTAGCAGATGGTGCACAAACATCACATCCACAAGGAGCCTGGTTAGAATGGAATAAAAATAGTGGTGATGGCAAAACCTATTTGCTAAATCAAAAAGGATTAGGTGCCGGTGGTTTTGTAATTGGTGAAGTAAGTGCTGCAAATGTTATAACTGAAAGAATAACTATTGATAACAATGGAAATGTTGGCATTGGAACAACACTTCCTTTACTTCAAAAATTTACAGTAATCGGTAACGGAACTTTTTCTGGAACTGTTAATGCTTCTTGCGGTATATTGACATGTTCTGACATTAGATACAAAAAAGATATTCAACCATTGCAAAATACCTTAAGCAAAGTAATTCAACTAAAAGGCGTTTCTTATTTTTTCAACAAAGAAGATTTTAAAGACAAAAATTTTAATGATAATAAACAAGTAGGTTTAATAGCACAAGAAGTAGAAAATATTTATCCAGAATTAGTACAAACAGATGAACAAGGTTACAAGAGTATTGATTATGCTAAGCTTACGCCAATTTTAGTAGAAGCCATCAAAGAACTGAAAACACAAAATGATATCTTAAAAGAAGATAATATTCAATTAAAAACTTCAGTTCAAAAACTAGATTCCAGCATACAATCCATAGAAAAATTATTGAAAACAATTTTACCAACATATCAGGCAAGCAAGTAAAATTCACGTGTTTAACTGATAAATAAATCACGTGTTTACTCGATTGTACAATACTATTTTTACAAATACCTTTAAACATTCAAAAACTATAAAATCAAAACTATGTCATCAATAGCACAAATCAACAACAAACATCGCCAACTTTTAGAAGTTGGAACTTCACCAGAAGCACTCGGAATTTATCCTGGAATTGGTAATGAAAAACCAAATGGTGGAGAATTATTTAAAAATGGTATTCGCATCGGAGCTTTCCAGGAATATGATGGTGGTTTAATCTATTGGAGTGTAAATGCAAGAAATAATTTTGAAGCATTTGAAGTACATGGAAAAATCAGAGAAAAATATGCATCATTAGGTTGGGAAACTAGTTTCTTACTATTTCCTACAACAGACCAAACACCAACTCGAAGTAGCAGAGGTTTTCAAAATGAATTTGAGGGTGGAATTATCATGCACAAATCTGGAAGCGCTGATGCATTTGAAGTACACGGACAAATTTATAATTTGTACAAACAATATGGATATGATACTGGCTCATTAGGTTTTCCAATATCTGATGAAATGTCAATATCGGGTAGCGATTGTAAATATAGCAACTTTGAAGGTGGTACCATTTATTGGACACCTGCAACTGGCGCACATGTAATAACTGCACCTTTTGTAATTATAACAAACATAACCAGAACTCCAATCCATGCACGCTTCTTTCGTCCAGACGAAACAAATATTAATGGGCCAACATTTGCAGATGGATTTAGAAATATTGCAGCGCATACTTCTGAATTCTGGAAATTACCAGCAGGTTACCTTAGCACAAAAGTTGCCTTCGATGGTGAACAAGGTGGGATTAATTTTGGAAGTACCGTAAAATTAGTAAAAGCTGGAAATAATTTAGTTTATAATACAAATCAAGCAGTAACAATACGAAATGCAACTGATATATCTGTTGTAGTAAGAATTTATAATAATGCAGAACTGGTTCATTTAGCTGGTGTTACTTTAGAAAATGGCACTTCTCCACAAGGCGATGTATCAACTGGTGCTTTCAATATTGGTCCAAATTTAGAATTGGATTATTTAATGCCTGATGATGTTCAAGCTATCAAGATAAGATTTGGCAATGCTGATATGCGATATAGTATTTTTAGAGGTCAACGTGTTGTTCTTAATGATACTAATAATAGCGGTGTTGCAAGAAATTTTGTTGGCATAAGAAATACGCATCCAACAAGAACAATTAGATTTTTATTCTTTAATGCCGATGACACAAGTTTAGCTATCTGTCTAAATGATGGTGACATTTCTGTTAAACCAGGCGAAACTAAATTTTATAATTCGAAAAGCGATTGTTTAACAGCACCTAGAGTATCTATTAGATATGATGTAGATACACCAAATTGGATTGGATATGATGGAAGAGAAAAGGCAAAAGGCATACCTGCTGTTTTTGGTGAATTCTTAAATTATGATGGAGTTACAATGAGAAAAACAAATTCTTAAAATGTATACCTCTAAAATATTATTCATAAAATAACAACTATAACTAAAACAATTCAAACAAAAATTTATTGCTAGTATGTTTATATAAAACAGATATTTATTCCTAAATTTAAATGGTAAACAAAACTATGAAAAAGTGTCTCCTTTTAATAATTACTACATTAATATGCAGTATAGTTTCTTATGCACAAACATCAACATTTGATGTTTCAACTTACAAAGCACCTAAAGGATGGGTAAAAAGCACAAAAGAAGGCGTTGTTACCTATTTAACTTCTGATGAAACGTACGGAACTTATTGCGCAATTAATATTTACACAAGCATTCCAACGGTTGGAAATGCAGGTGAAGAATTTACGGATTACTGGAACGAGTTGGTTGCAACAGCATTTAATATAAATGCAGATCCGGAGACAGAAAAAACGGAAGATGACGGATGGGAAATTATTTCAGGTGGTGCAAATTTCACCAGCGGAAAAATAGAAAGTTTAGCATTACTTACCACATTTGTTGGCTATGGTAAAACTGTAAATATTCTTTTTCTGACAAATGATGGAAATCATCAAAAAGATATTGAAGAATTTTTAGCCAATCTAACAATTGATAAAACAATAAAAAAGGTTGCACCTGTTAATTCTACAACATCAAACACAAGCACAACAACAACTACCGCAACTAAAAGTACTACAGCAACAACTACTTCCTTCAAACCATCCAATAATTTAGAAGGTCCCTGGATGCGCTTGCATACTACACAATATTATGGTGATTTAATCAGTAGCGGCTCGCCTGAATGGATTGTATTTTTTAAAAATGGAAGAATAAAAAATGCAGTGCCTGATGATCCGGCTGCATTTGATTACAATGCTTCGGATTTAGGCTACTATGAAATAAGTGGCAGCAATGCAAAATCAAAATGGTATTCAAATGTAGATTGGTCAACTATTAAATTTAAAAGCAATGATCAGATTGAGATAAACTCTCAGCCATATTACCGTTGCAAACCAGTTGATGGTCTTAAATTAGAAGGCACCTGGACAAGTTATGCCAATCCGAATGATCCGTCTTTAGATGATGGCAATGGTGCCAAATCCATGATTAGTTTTTCTAAAAATGGCAGCTTCACAGATTATGGAATTTTTGAAAGAATTTTAGATCAAACGGTATTTGACAGACCACCTACACCGGCAGGCAGCGGCACCTACTCTATCAATAATTTTTCGCTTACGCTAAATTATAGCAATGGTATCGTTAGAAAAATTTCATTTACTGGCTTGATGGGTACTGATTTATTTACCAATAACAAAACTATCTATTTACAACGACTGGGTTTTACAAAACGAGGTTAAACGAAACAAACCATTATATTTAATACTATAAAAATAGGTTATGAAAAAAATACTGATTTCTTTTTGCATGTTTCTGTTAACATCATTAGCAATAGCGCAAACCGGTATGCCCTCACAGGCTGATATGGATAAAATGATGAAACAAATGCAGGATGCCATGAAAGACATGCCACCTGAAACTAAAAAAATGATGGATAGCATGGGTATGAAAATGCCTGACCCAAGTAAACCTTTACTTCCAAAAGGAATGACAGTGGATAATATCCAGCAAAAATATACTGATATGGTTGCCGAAGATAAAGCCTATCGAAAAAAAGTATTAGATGAAATGCCTAGGAAAATTTTTACGGATGCTGAATTAGCAACTTTTCTACAAACATGTTTTACAAAAATCGATAAAAATTTAGATGCAAAGGTAAAAGAAAATGCAAAGAAAATCATAGCAGAAAGTAAAGCCAAAAATATTCCTGCTGCCAATTCAGTTCCTGCTTTACTTATGATGAAAAGAGGTTATGAAGGACTCTGGATATTATCAAAATTAGCTGCCGAAAATCCAAAAGACGCCAACTTGCTTTGTAATTATGCAGCTGTATCAACTATATGTGGTGCATCACATTTCGCTATACCAATTCTAAATAATTTAAATCATAAATATCCAAATAACAGTTCGGTATTAAATAATCTTGGTCAGGCGTGGTACGACTTTGATAAAACTGATAGTACAAAGAAATATTTAAAATTAGCTTTGAAAGCTTATCCATATCATCCTAATGCTAATTATACTATGAGTAAAGTTTGCGGTGGTAATACAAAAGATATAATAGGATATTTGAAGGATGCACTTAAAGGTGGTTTTTCTGATAATACGGCAAGTCAACTAAAAAAATTAGGAGTAAAACTTACTAAAAATGATGTTGAATGGCCATTTCCTGACAAATCAGACCCATTAGGTTTAGATGGTATAAGCATCCCTGATTATCCTACAAGTACAACTTCCTCTGAAGAATTAGAACCAAAATGGAAAGCGTTCATAATGGCATGTAAAGCCAAAGCTGAAAGTTATAGCACTTTAGCTACGCAATGGCAAGAAAAAATGAATGCAAAAGAAAAAACGTTGTTGGCTGAATCTATAAAAAATAAAAAACTTAGTTTGTTTGTTCCACCATATTCTGAGTTGGCAGCGATATATTTTGGCAGCGATATAGATAGCATGTTTAAGCTACAAGTGAAATGGCTAGAAGATGCTTTACAGACTAAGAAAGATGTTGAAGACCTTCAGGAAAGTGAAAGTAAAAGAACTAGTGAAATTACAGCCCAAATGGATAAAAAATATAACTCCAGTGAAGATGCAGCGCGTTGTGAAGAAGAATCTAGGTTAATAAATGGAGTTCATAATAATTTTTTAGCTGCTGCAAATTCGTTAATAAATGGTATAGAAAAAAGAAAGATAGAAAATTTAAAAGTTACACTAAATGCGAAAGTAAAATTATCATTATACAGTGCTACGACAGATGAAAGATTTGAATGGGAAAAAGCACAAGCAAAATCTTCATTTCTGCAGGCATTAGCTGGTATTGAATATAACTTTATAGGCACAAGCAAATGTTCTCCTTCAAAAAAGAAAGCTACAACACCAATAAAATTAGCTGAATTTCCAGATCCGACATGTGATTCTAAGTTTACAGTTGCAATTGGTGTGTTTAAAGCATCAACAGTGTGTAATAAATTTAGTATAGAAGGTGGAGAAGGTGTATTGGGGTCGGCAGAATATGACTTTGGGACTGGTGAGCTTGAATTCGGATTTGGTATAGGTGCAGAATGGCAGGCAGGCGTCGGACCATTACACGCTAAAGCTGGTTTGAAATTAATGAGTATTCATAAATGGAATAGTGATGGTTATACTGGCGGTGGTCTAAAATGGAGTGGTGGACCAGAAATTGAATTAGGCAATGCATTACAAGCGGGAATAGAAGGAAATACTAGTTATTTTATTAATACACAAGGAAAAGATCCAGGTTTTGCTAGTGGCATAGAAACTTCTGGTGGCGTTAAAATACCATAAAAATGGCTAAACTATGAAAAAGAAAAAAACAATCACTCTTTCACTCGCATTTGTACTGGCACAAGTTATATTTGCACAGAACACTACAGATGGTAATGCGAAGCCAAACGTCATTCCTAAAACCACCATAGATAAGACTGGAGAAGGAAATGCATCATCAACGTCAAAAACCTCTGAAGGTGCAGCTGATACTTCCACAACACAAAAAACTACAGAAGGTGCCGCCGATGCAGGTAATGCGGCTGTAACAACAAACTCAAAAGGAAAAAAAGGAACTGCGGGTGATGATGATAATTCGGCAGTGAAAAAGAAGCATTATTATAAAAAAGTTGCAAAATTTAAACCTGGAAAAGAAATGTAAAACGGTGTAAAATTAAATAAATAATTCTACCATGAAAAAAATACTGATTTCTTTTTGCTTACTTTTTTCTGTAATTATTGTAAGTGCACAATCACAAAGTGATTTGGATAAAGCCATGAAGCAAATGCAGGAAATGATGAAAACCATGACACCTGAAGAACAGGAAATGGTGAAACAATACACTAAAGGCTTACCTACTAGTGTAGAAGAAATGAAAAATGCCAAACCAAGTGCACAAAATTCCGGACAAGAAGCAAAAAAAGCATCTGATATTGGCAAAAAAACCACTAAAATAATTGGACCGGAAGGAGGTGAAATAAAATCAGCAAACGGAAAAATTACATTAAAATTTCCGACAGGTGCAGTTGCTAAAAAAACGGAAATAAGTATTGAAGAAATTGGAAATGATTTAGAAACAGGTAGTGGAAATGCCTTTCAATTATTGCCCGAAGGAATAGAGTTTATAGAACCTGTAACATTAATACTTAAATATACCGATGAAGAAATAGAAGGCAGCAAAGAAGAAGATTTATTTATTACAACTCGTGGAAAAAACAATGAATTATTAATTAGTTTACTTTCTGACGTTGATACTATTGCTAACACAATTACTACAGAAATAAATCATTTTAGTAAATGGGGGATGTGCACCAGATTAAAAGTAAAGCTTGTACCTGAAGAAAAAACGTTAAATAAAGGACAAACTGTTGACATGGAGGTACAAAGATGGGAAATAATGCCAGTTGATATAGAAAAAAAAGAAGCATTGTTAAAAGAATTGTATGAAAAAGAAAAAAAATATGAAGAAGCAGGCAAAAAAGAATATAATGAATTTATCAATTCTCTTGTTTCGCAAAAACAGACGAGAGACGATAGCAAATATACTCCTGCTAGTAAGATAGACGCTCTTGGTGACAAACTGATAGCTTTACGTAAACGGACTAGTTTGATAGTAAAGAAAATAGTTGATGGAGCTGTAAATAAAGAAATGGAGTTAGATAAAATCAAAAAAGAACTTGGACTACCAATTGATGACCTTTTAAATGTTCTAGAAGTAAAGAAAACAATAGAGGCAACTAAACTCAGTATTATAGATTGGAAATTAAATAATACTAAAGCACCGGTTTCAAATTCTTTTGGCACACTAACTCCTAAAGAATCTAATGCAAAATATACAGCACTAAAAATAGTTTCTGACAAAAATAAAAATGTAATAGTAACAGTTACAGTAATGGGGAAAGAAGAATCAGGAGAAACCTTCAAATTCAAACTACATTCCAACATTACATTAACTGATGAATATTATTTGAATTATACATTTGATGGCAAAACAACTAACACGTTACAGTTTGCTATCTCTCCTACTTTTATTAAAAATATGCAGCAAAATGCCGAAAAAGTAATGGAACAACCCATATCTCAGTGTTTTTTAGTAGATAATGAACTTATTATTGGTACTATGAGTAAATTAAATCTGGCAGAGAATCTGAATACAACAGATGTAGTTTATTTCAAAATAAAAAATCCCACTAAAGGACAAAACTTTATAAAATGTGATGATGAGTCTTCTTCATTTAGAAACAATACCAGAATATCTGTCCAGACTGGTGTTAAAGATGAGCATTTTGTCAATTCACAGAATTTAAGATGGTGGTCAGGAAATATGTGTGATGGCAAAGACAATTGCGTACCTTTTGAATTTAATATTACTGAATACAATCCCTTAAATGGAGGAATTGTCAGTGGAAGTTTTTCAGGTAAGGTTTATGAAGACAAGGATATGGCAAAAAAATGTTCTAACTCTATTGAACATTTTATTTCCGGTGAATTCTCTTTGGCTATTCAAATAACACCGGAAGATGAAACAGAAATAAAGGTACCTGCATCGAAGCCAACAACTACAAATTCATCAACAAAGCCTAAATCAAAAACACCACCGCCTCCACCACCACCTTTAACTCCTGAAGAAATTGCAAAGATGGATGGTACACCTCCTAAGGCACCACCACCTTTAACTCCTGAAGAGATTGCAAAGATGGATGGTACACCACCGAAGGCACCACCACCTTTAACTCCTGAAGAGATTGCAAAGATGGATGGTACACCACCGAAGGCACCACCGCCTTTAACTCCTGAAGAGATTGCAAAGATGGATGGTACACCACCGAAGGCACCACCACCTTTAACTCCTGAAGAAATTGCAAAGATGGATGGAACACCACCGAAAGCACCACCGCCTTTGACTCCAGAAGAGATTGCTAAGATGGATGGTACACCACCTAAGGCACCGCCACCTTTAACTCCTGCAGAAATTGCTAAGATGGATGGTACGCCTCCTAAGGCACCGCCACCTTTAACTCCTGCAGAAATTGCTAAGATGGATGGTACAAATTCATCTTCATCAAAATCCTCTGCAACTGCGGTAAATACTTCGTCGTCGTCACCAAATTCTAAAACAATATCATTAAAAGAGGGTACAGCGGGTACCGCAAGTGCTATATCTACAAATGCCGGTGCAGGAAATGTATCCTCTACACCAAAATCAAACGAAGGTGCTGGCAATGCAGCTTCAACCACTAAATCAAACGAAGGAGCAGCTGGTGCAGCAAGCACACCTAAATCTACAGAAGGTACTGGCAATGCATCTTCAGCACCAAAATCTAATATAGGTGCAGGCAATGCAGCTTCAACCACTAAATCAAACGAAGGTGCAGCTGGTGCTTCTAATACACCAAAATCTACAACAGGTGAAGGAAATGCTTCCTCTACACCAAAATCTAATGGAAGTGCTGGTAACGCTTCCTCTACACCAAAATCAAACGAAGGTGCAGGCAATGCAGCTTCAACACCTAAATCAAATGCCCCCCCCGGCGGGGGGGCGGCCCCCCCCCCCCACCCCCCCGGGGGGGGGCGGCCCCCCCCCCCCCCCCCCCAACCCAGGGGGGGGGGCCGCCGCGCCCACAATGAAGGTGCTGCAGGTGCTGAAAGCACACCTAAATCTACAGAAGGTGCAGGCAATGCATCCTCTACGCCAAAATCAATTGCCGGTGCAGGTAACGCAGGTTCTACACCTAAATCAAATGAAGGTGCAGGAAATGCAGGAAGTAGCTATATCACACCAAAATCGAATGCTAATGTTTACACAATGCCATGTTCTGAAGCATCAATCGCTAAAATACCTTTTGATTGTCCGCAACGAATCATGTCAAAATACTATGGAAATGGAAAAGCAGAAGTAAAAGCAAATACAGAAGACATGTATAAGAAACTGCTTAATATCGGTGTATTATTAACTGATGCTTTTAAAAATACCAATGGAATGATTGGTTCCTGGGAAACGTATGTTAAAGACATAAATGAAGAAGGATTACAAACTGCATATCTTGATTTGGCCATACAACCTCTTGAATGTAAAAGTAATGGTGAGTACAGCAAAAGTACCGGAAATCCCACTATCAAAATTCATTTTTATATTAATTCATTTGATGACAGAGTAATCAAAAGCAACAGAAAGGCAGATGGTTTTATTGTAACAGATGATAAAACAAAAGACTACTTTGACGGACATCTGCTATACTTAATCGGTGAGAAACAATATGATGAATCATTTAAAGGATTTCCAATGTATTACAAAGGATTTAATAATCTTGATCAGGCAGCTGTTATAATAACCAAGCCAGACATTCCGTTATTTAAGACTATCAGTATTGCACAATTTTTAGAGTTATTCCGAAAATGGACAACCGAATATAATAATATTTGGAAAGGTGAAGGCTCCTCTGTTTCAAACAAGGATATTGATGCATTTATCAGTAAAAACTCAAAAGAATATCTCGAAAAACCTTGTATTACTACATGGAACAGAAGCGTGCAATCTCCTTTTTTAGGTAGAAATGCATACGCAGATGACGCTACTATGGGAAATCCATGGGTGTATATCAACCCTGAATATATCAGCAAGGTTTCGCCTTCTTCCATGCAATACATTATGATTAAATGGTCATACGGTGGTGATGCATTAACAACACAAGCCCTTAAAGATTTTAAAAGCAAGTTTGATTTTAAAAAATTACAGGGAATGCTAGGACAATAATTTATAGTTCAAAATAAAAATATTCTATGAAATATCCATGAATACTCACTCTATAAACGCAAATGATTAAGTGGATATTCCATCTTCACCATTAAAAACAATAAATTTATTAAGATGAAAAAAATAATCTATTTTATTGTTGCCAATATTTTTAGCTTAAGTATTTTGGCGCAATGTAATACCACAGAAGAAGTAAATAATTTACCCTTAGTTTGTACAAAAAAAGTACAAGGCAGTTCAGCACCAACAGCAGAACAAATAAAAAATTTAACAGCCATATTTTCTTCTGTTATTGAACCGGCTCTAAAAAATTCTAAAGGCATGCGAGGCTCCTGGAATCTAATAGGAAGCAGCGGCAAAACGACTCCTGAGAAATTAATGAAATCGGAAATAAGTATTTATTTAGATTTATTAGGTTGCAATAAAGAACATAAAGTATATAGTATACCAGAAGCCGGATTACGAATTGGCTTTTATATTAATGATTTAAGTTTATTGTGTGAGCCATCTATCTTTGAAACAGAAAAAAACAATCAAACAATTTATATAAACAACGAAATTAACGGCAGCCAGATATACAGATTTAAAAGAGAAAAAACGGAAACGGAAAAATATGAAGAGCTCACTTATTATTCCAAAACAGACAATGCAAAATATTTCTTAATTACCAAATCAGATGTTCCGTTTTTTATTCCTGTAACCGTAAGACATGGATTAGAAATAAACAAAAGAAATATATTATATAGTATTGAAGTTTCAAATAAGAAATCAACAGCAATTAAATTATTATCTAAAGAAGAATGGATAAAAAAGGAAGGTATAAAGGCAACGCCTGGAATTTTTACACCACAGAAGGCACAAGAATTAAATGATGCCGGATACACAGGATATTCTGAAGGCACTAAACAAGCCTTGGCTACAAATCAGTTTTACAATGATATGTTTCAAAAACCTCTTGCTGCTATAGATGAATTTTTAAAAACAAGTTCTTCTAAAATATTAGACCAACCTGTTAAGGGAAATCCATTTTCGTATTACACAGATGTAAATGATTTGAGAAATCAGTTATTAATAGATAATGATATGCAGAGCAATTCGTATTTTATTATTAATCCAGCTTATCTCGATTCAAAGTTACCGAAAGCAACACCGCAGTTTATATGTATCGAATTACGAAAACAAAAAGAAGCTGCTGTTACACAAAAAGTATTTAAAGATTTTGAAGACAAGTTAGATTTGGAGAAACTTAAATCTTTTTTAGTAAAATAACTATTCCGTCACCACAAACTCGTAATATTCCATCACGGGATTGTGCAGTAATTTCTTACAGGCCTCTTCCACTTGAGCTGTAGCAGCTTCTTTGGAGTCGGCTTCAATTTTCAGTGTAATGTGTTTTCCAATGCGGACACTGGCTGCATGAAAACCTAATTTATTTAAACTGCTTTCCACGGCTTTTCCTGAGGATCTAAAAGCTCTCTGAGTGGCATGACGTTTATTTCGGCTGTATATTGCATATGATTTAGTTGAAAGTAATAAGTAGTAAGTAATATGAAGCAAAAGTAACAAATAAACTTTAAAAAATTATAATCCGGTTTATCATGCCACATTAACAAGTTACGATAGGTATTTTTATATGTTTTAAAAAATTAGTAATATTGTTTCAAATTAGCCGAATGTATTTGTTCAGAAACGTAGTTTTTGTTTTCTTAGTAATCAGCCTCTCACAGTGTAAAAAAGACAACCCGACCTCAGATTGCATTAACATCGCGCAAAAAACAGCCTATGTTCAATCGCTGGAACCTTTATCTAACGACACCCTTCAATTCCATACGGCAGAACGACAATTTCTGAATGAGATTCGTGCCATTGCCAATGATGTGGATGTTCTTTCTTCTGCTATTGACACCACGCTGCCTTTAGAGGAATACTACACGCAGGTAAAATCAAATTTTCAGCAGCATGCAGATTTAGTGGCACAAAAAGCCGACTTGTTTTATAATGGCTCTGTTGCAAAAACAATTCTCGCCAGAAATGCATTTGTATTAATGAGCTATGATGCCCTGCAGCGAAAATATCCGGAATTTATGTGGACACAACTTGGGGTGTTTGCCGCCAACGAAGTGCGTTCTGGTTTGGTATTGGCTTTAATGGCTCGTGATATACTTATGAGAAACAACATCCATATTCCATTTAACAATATAGATGCATCCGACGCCATGCTGGAGTCTTCACAGATATTGATTCAGGGACAAATTGATGTGTTAAAAGATATAGGCTCTCTTGGTATCCTGAACCGTAATCGCGGAGCAGCAAACATCAAGAACGAATCTTGGCTGACAGCAGAAGCCCGGGAAGCTTTCCGCTTACAGGAACAGGCTGAAAATGCTTTAAAATCGGGCAATTGCAACAGCTTTATGGATTTACAAACAGCCGCTGCGATTCAGTTTGGCGCACACGAACAAATTTATATTTTACAACCCATGTGGGACCAACCGATGATGCAGCAATTTGCCGATTTGGATAAACTCCTTATACAAATGACGAATCATGATGTTGTTTTCTTTGGCGATATTTTTATTGGCACCAATAAAGAAAAAGAAGCATCAAAGGGTTATACGATTAAAATACCGGTAAGTGTAAATAATTTAGCCAATGCCGCCCAGCGGGTGAGTATTGCCATGAATGGCTTTAACACCTTAAACCAGCTTAGAAAAGGTGTCACCGGAAGTAAGTGGATAGATTACTCTCAGGTGAAGATTGGTTATTTCTACGATGTGTATAATGTACCGTGGATTGAATAAAATAGAGATATTTAACATAAAACGCAAACAAATATTCCTCTAATTTTGAATTCAATTAATTCATCTTCAGTTAAAACTATTTCAGAATATTCTGAATTATAGGATTGTGGTTTTAAATGAATTAATTTATGTTTCCAACTAACTCCATCAAATTCTTTCTCACTCTTATATTCCTTAACCGTATATCGTGACCCAAATTCTAAATCAAGTTTATTAGAACTTTCAGCTAAAACTATTTCACCATTTCTACTTCCTCCATTATCTTCCCTAAATAAGCAATAAGAACCATTTGGAATTTTTTTGTTCATCGATTCTCCAATAATTTTGCAAACAAAATATCCTTTTTTTGCTGTTATATTTATTGGTAACTCTATCCATGTATCAAAACCTGAATGAATTTGCAAATCACTAAAATTACCTGCTGCAACAGATATATCAACTAACGGGACTGAATTAACAAAAGGTTTGACCTCATCAAATCGCAATATTCTAAATGGAATATTCTTTTTGTATGTTGAAATATGTTGTTTTAAATATTCACGAAGTTCTTTATTGCAGGCATATACAAAAGTTCCCTTAATTCCCCTGTACATGATTGTCTTATAAATATTGATGATGTATGCTCTTAAATCTTCTACATCTGATATCCCATTTTTTCCGTACTTATCAAAGTACAATTTAGGATTGATTTCAATTTTATTCTTTGTCTTATTGAAGTTTATTTCTTTTCCAAAAATAACTCCAGTATAATTTAGGTCATATCCTTGCGTCGTATGAATGCATCCTATTTCTTTAAAAGCATTTGGTGAATGAATCCAATCTTTATCGGTTTGATTCCATTGAAATTGCAAACCATCTATTTCTATATCAATAGCATCTAATGTTGGTTTTGGTTTACGTTTTGGATCAGATTCCCAAAACCAAGAATAACCGGCAATTAATCTGCATAAACCATATGACTCTTCTCTATTACTAAGTTCGCTATATAAATCTTTTAAAGAATCAAAAATGAGTAATTCATAATCTTTTGGAATGTAATTAGATTTCAAATTGATATTAAGCAAATCATCAACAAATTTTATGTAGTTATTACCTCCTTGAACTCTCATTTGAGAAGTAAGTTCAAGTTTTAAGGTATTCTTATCATTTATAAGTGTGCTGAATTTTTTTTCATCTATGTCGGAAGGTTTTACAGACTGAGATGCATCATAAAAAAATATCTGATTTTTACTATTCGCTATTATCCAATCTAACTCAGTTCCCGTATCGTCTAACCCTAATTTTCTATTATTTTTTTTGAATGCTCCCAACCAACCTATATTCTTATACTGCCGTAAACGATGTGATTCATCAACAATTAATAAATCATATTTTTCATTTTTTTTAAAAGTATCTGATGGACTCATTACCATATCTGGCTTTAATCCAGGTATTCTTTTAAAAACATTTTGTAAAGACTTTCGAAGTGAAGTCATTGCAATTACTAAACCAATTTTTGCTTTTGGGTATATTTTTTTAAACTCTTTGATGTAATTAATTTCCCGGAGTGCATCGTCATTATAATCTTCATAATCTGATTCATCAATATTAGTAGACAATAATTTTATTAGGTATGAAGCAAGTATTGTTTTACCAGTTCCTGCACTTCCACTAATAAATATTCTATTTGATTTTTTTACTGTTAAGCCTTCTAAAATTTCAAGTACAGAACTATACTGATCTTCATTTAATGATTTATATGGTGAATATTTAAAGAGTTCTGAGTTTTCTATTTCCTCAAGAGATTTACTAACAATCTTTTTTTCAATTAATTTATTCCAAATTACTTTAAAAAGATCTTTATATAAATCTTGTTGATAATAATTATGATTGATTAATCCGGGATTCCCATTTTGCAGAATGTATGTTTCTTCAGATGAAATATATTGAATTAATTTGGATTCTATATCTAATGTGGCAGATTTATTAAACTTATCGCTTCCTATAATTGAAATTTTATTAAAGACTGTTGATTTCTTAGGATTGGCAAGATGGTTTTTTATTCTGGATGATGCGTTGGTAGACTCACCAACATACGCGATGCGTTTTTTTTCATTTTGAATAAAATAAACTAAAGGCCATTGATTTTTAACCCATGGATTTTGTTCTATTTTAGATAAAGAGCCCTTATTAAAATCATACTGCTCCGAAACTTCAATAGATAATTCAAATGAAAAATTCATAATTCATTATATTTTTTTGCATTTCCTTTAGCTTTCTCCACCGGGTATTTTTCACCGTTTCGTTTTATTTTGTCAAAAACAATTTGCTTTACATCTAAATCATATTTGTCTGCTAATAAAAATGCATAAGCAAATACATCAGCTAATTCTTCTTTTACTTTTTCAACTTTTGCTTCTTCTGCATTTTTCCATAGAAATAGTTCTAACAATTCATTTGCTTCAATACTTAATGCAATAGCTAAATCTTTAGGATTATGAAATTGCTCCCAATCTCGTTCATTTCTGAATTTTATTAATGCCTGAGTAATTTCTTCTACATCATTCATACTCATTATTTAGGTTTATAAATAGTCAATGCCATATTATACTCTTCGTCATAAGGTAATTGAAGTTGAGAAACCATTTCAGGAATGGCTAACATCCAGCTTACATAGTAATATGCTAATATGTGATAACCTGAAAATAATTTACCAGGAATTGAATTGATTCTGTAGTTGTCATTATCCGGCCGATAGCCTTGTGTGCCTTGCATGGCAATCTCCAGTGCAATTTGTTTTACTGTATCTTTTGGTAATTTTTCGAAATATTGAAGTGCATCTACCATAAACATTACTACTGCCATATTCAGTCCTATTTCACTTTGACCTTTCTGGAAATTTTCCATCTCTCTCTTCTTCGTCAGGTCTTTTGATACTGAATCATATGGATCATTTTCAATAGATGCTAACAATTCATCAATATTGTTTCTCTTTCTGAAATCATTTTCATTTACCAATTCAAAATTGGTATCCAATTTCAAATCTTCTGCCCAATGCAAGATTAATTCATACTCTTCGCCGGGTTCTTTATTTTCTTTGTATTGCAAATATTCTTCGTAAAAATCATTTGCATGTTTTAATTCAGTTGGTGTTGCCTGAAAATCTTTTATTAAGTCTATTCCATACAAATCTTTGAATTGCAGAGCGTTTAAAAGATTATAAATTTTGCTTTTTGACAAAATATCTTTTGGGGTAATTTCAACAATTTTTTTATCAGTTACAGCATTTAATCCTTCTGTAATTAAAGTGTACAAAGAAAGAAATTGATACGGTCTTAATTCTGCAAATTCATTGTATAAATTATTTTCAATAAATAAATCAATTGGTGTGTTGTATATCTGCCTGTTTATACCTTCAAATAGTCCGGAACAATAATTTACAATACCTGCATCAGTAACACCCATTTTGTTTAATTTCTTGACTGTATGATTTATACTTTTTATAAAATCAGCTTTATTTTTATTAGACGATATGAATAATTGGTTTGCATTTACTTTTCTTGCTGCTAATGCAAAATCTAAATGAACTAATTCATGCATAATTAAATGTTCATATGCCAAATACTTTGGATTAAATTTTACAATATGCTTAGTTCTATTATAGTTTTCTGCAAATTCAAATTTAGCAGCAGTATTAATTTCATCATCTTTGACTATATCTATTGCTTTGCCGCAGTCAAATTCTAGTTTATGTCTATATTCTCTGAATATTTTTTTGCCATCATTGCTAGTTATAATTTTATTAGCAATATCAAACGCCATCTTTACAGAACTTTGGTAAAGCACATCTTTTTTATCGTTGAGTTTAATAGATTTAATAATACTGAAAAACGCAGAAGGATAATCATTTTCTATTTCTGCTATAATTCCTAATGCATAATGTGAGTTAGGATATGTGTCATTTATTTTGACAGCTTCCCAAAAATATTTTTTTGCTTCCGGAAGTTTATTTTGCTGCAATAAATTGCCGCCTATGTTATTAATGGTAATGTAATCGTTTGGATTTACAACTAATGCCTGATCATAATATTTCATTGCAGTTTGTAAATCATTTTTAAACTTTGCAAAAATATTGCCCATCATAACTAATGCCCAACCATTTTTGGAATCCCATCTCAGCGCATCAATTAGGTAATTAATTGCTTCTTCCTGATTTCCTTCATCAGACAAAATTTGTCCCATAATTCTATGGTACTCCGAATTTGTCGGATTAATTTCAATTAGTTTCTTAAGAATTGGCTTAGCTTCTAAAAAATTCCCTTGCTCACATAGTGAAACAACCTTACGATAATCAACTTCCTGTGAAATGATTGCCGGTGTATCAATTTCAATTATTACCCAATCATTTTCAATAAAAACTTTAGGTTTATATGGACCGTAAGAATAGTAATTTTCTAATAAACTGATTATCAGATTATTACCCCCCCCCATTAATTCGGGAAAGATTGTATAAAGGAAGTCATCTAATTTGTGTACGATTTGCATTCAAACTTGTATTAAAACAAATATCAAAAATAATACAAATGTACTAAAAATGCAGTTATATAATATTCAGAAATTCTAGCCGCAAAAGACTCATTAATGTCCTTCATTCATCGCATCCTGATTCAACTTGTATGTTCTGGCAAACAACACGAGCGGAAGAGATATCAAAATAAATATTGTCAGGTAATGAAAGATATCGATATAACTTAAAATAGCTGCCTGTTTATTGATGTTATAATCAAGAAATGCGAGTGCCTGTTGTGAGGCTCTTTGTGCATCACTGGTAGCGCTCATTAATCCGGCTTTCATCGCATTTAAACGTTCGTTCACCAAAGGGTTATCCGGTGTTACATGCTCCAGGATATTTGCTCTGTGTTCAGCGCTTAATGTTTCGTTCAATACACCAATAATCGCCACACTCATAGAACCCCCGATTTGTCGTATCATGTTAGAAATACCGGATGCCTGCCCTACATCTTTTCCGTTTAATCCACCCAACGTTAAACCGGAAAGAGGTACAAACAAAAAAGCCATTCCCAAACCACGCACCAGTAATGGCCAGAACATAGGTTCTGTTCCTGTATTGGTAGTAAAAATAAAAGAAGACCAGAAGACAAATATGGCAGTTATTAAAAATCCTCCAACTATCATATATTTAGGTGGTGTGCCTTTAGATAACATTCCACCTACCACAGGCATCAGCATGCCACTCAACAAAGCGCCGAGGATAAACATCGCACCAGACATTTGGGCGGTAAATCCTAAAAAGCGCTGCATATAAATTGGATAAATAAATACACTGCCGAATAAAATAAATCCGAGTACAAAATTCATGATGGTGGCTATAGCTACATTTCCTTTTGCCAATACACGTAAGTCTACAATCGGATTTTCTGCAGTTAATTCTCTTATAATAAATCCGATAATGCCTGTTACAGCTAACAGAGTGAATGTTATGATATATTGCGATTCAAACCAGTCGTTGCGTTCACCCTGTTCCAAAACCAATTGTAAAGAACCAATTCCAACTATTAATAAAATGATTCCTAACCAGTCGACGCTTGCATCTGTTTTTTTATCAAACGGATTATCGCGAATATATGTCAGTGTCAAAAAAATTGCCAATATTCCGATGGGAATATTTACAAAGAAAATCACCGGCCACGAATAATTATACACTAAATACCCTCCTAAATAAGGACCAATCGTTGGACCAACGATTACACCCATTCCAAACATTGCCATTGCCATACCAATTTTTTCCGGAGGATAAATTTCTTTTAAAATAGTTTGTGAAGTAGCAAATAAAGCACCTCCGCCAATCCCCTGCACAAATCGCCAGAAAACCAATGTCCATATAGAACCGGATAATCCGCACATCAAGGAAGCGAATGTAAAGATGGCTACCGAACTGGCAAAGTAAATTTTTCTTCCGAATTGTGAAGACAACCAGCCGCTCATCGGTACAATGATTACATTGGCAATTGCATATGACGCAATTACCCAGCTTACTTCAGAAAGTGTAGCGCCTAAATTCCCCATCAAGGTATTCGTTGCCACATTTACTACTGTTGTATCAATTAACTCCAACAGTGTACATAATACTACGGTTATTGTAATGATATAACGACGTGCGCCGTGTTCAATTAAGCTGTTGGTTTGATCTTGAGTCATAATAGAATATGAAAATTTGAAAATTAGATAATTTGAAAATTAAATTCGGATTAATTTGATAATTATAAATGAGCATTTCATTTTCAAATCAACACACTTTCAAATTATTTACTTTACTTTCACTGCAACGGTTACATTCATACCCGCACGTAAATCGTATTTATCATTTTTATCATCCAGCAATGCAATACGAACCGGTACACGTTGTACTACTTTCACAAAGTTTCCTGTTGCATTATCCGCAGGCAATAAGGAAAACTTGGAACCTGTTGCAGCCTGTAATGATTCTATTTTCCCTTTGAATGTTTTGCCTTCATACGCATCTACTTTCACTTCCACATCTTGTCCTTCTTTCATGTTCTCAATTTGCGTTTCTTTAAAATTGGCGGTAATCCAAAGCTGAGAATCATCTACCAGACTCATTAAAGTTTGTCCCGGATTAACCAACTGTCCTACCTGTACACTTTTCTTGGAAATGAATCCGTCGCACGGTGCAATGATATATGCATAGGTTAATTGCAATTGTGCAAAATCAATATCTGCATTACGTTGCTGAATACCAACTTCTGCCAGATTTACCTGTGTTCCAACACCGTTTGCCTGAGTGCGCGATGCGGCTGACTGTTGCTGCGCTGCTTTTAACTGTGCCTGTGCTACCTGTACTTGTCTTTCCAAAACAGCCACCTGTTTTTCTGCAGATTGTTTTTCTGCCAGCGCTGCATCATATTGCGCCTGAGTAGCAGATGTCTGATTGAATAATTGCTCGTAACGTTTAAAATTTTCTGTTGCATTCCATACTCTCACCCTAGCTGATTCTACATTTGCTTTGGCTGTTTCAATATTTGCCTGTGCAGTTAATATTGACGTAGAGGTAGCACTGGCAGAAGCATCTGCGGATGTAGCATTACTTTTCACCACACTTACATTTGCTCCGGCACTTTTAGCATTTATAATTGCCTGCTGCAGACGGATTTTTAAATCCCTGTCGTCTAGTTTTAAAATAGTATCGCCTTTGCGTACCTCTTGATTTTCCTTTACATAAATCTGGTCAATATAACCTGAAATACGCGGTGCTATTGGAACAATATTACATTCTATCTGTGAGTTTTCAGTGTCTTCGTTATGTTGTGCATAGGATATTTTTTTGTATGCAAAAAATACCGCACATCCTAAAATAATAATACCTATAATTGGCTTAAGCAATTTTATAGATGATTTCTTTTCTTGTGTTGTCTCTTCCATATTTGTTGATTAAATAAATTTATAATTCTGGTTAATAATTTTTCCATCCTGCATTTCAATGGTTCTGTCGGATGCTTTGGCAAAATCCTGGTCGTGTGTAACTGCAATGATGGTTTGCCCGAACTCCTGTGTGAGCTCTTTGAAAATGGAGAATATATTCTGCGTATTCATACTGTCTAAATTACCTGTTGGTTCATCCCCCATTATAATTAAAGGATCATTAATTAGTGCACGTGCTATGGCAACGCGTTGCTGCTGACCGCCGGAAAGTTTAGAGGATGGTTTTAATGCCTGATCTTTCAAACCCAGCAATTCCAGCTTCTGATAGGCTTTTTCTTCAATTACATCGTAAGGTAACTTCCCTAAACGCAACGCCGGAATCATTACATTTTTCAAACAGGTAAATTCGCCCAGCAGATAATGAAACTGAAAAACAAATCCAATCTTTTCATTTCTGATAGCTGCCAGTTTATCCTGTTTCCACCTGGATATGTTTTGGTTGTCGATAAATAATTCTCCGTCAAACTCTGTATCCATTGTAGACAGGATGTATAACAACGTAGATTTTCCGCAGCCGGACTTTCCGATAACCGTCAGGAATTCTCCTTTGTATACTTCGAAAGAAATCTCATCCAACACCTTAAACTCCACTGGATCGTGGAAATGCTTAGTAATGGATTCTGTTTTTAAAATAATTTCTTTCATCACTTTATTTTCTGAAAATTGAAACAGGATCAATATTAGCTGCCTTTCGCGCCGGAATAAAACCAGCCAGAAAAGTAACGGCAAAACCGAAAAATATACCTTTTAAAAAATTGCTCAGTTTAAAGTATATCGGAAAATAACCGATATCACCTCCTACATAATAATTTTGCAAAACAGCCACCATAATGGATGCAAACAGTACTCCGAATACAATTCCAATTAACCCGATGATGAGTGCCTGTGAAACGAATATGCGGATAACATCACGGCCATTAAATCCAATGGCTTTTAAAATAGCAATGTCATTAATTTTCTGCATCACCGTCATGTTTAGGATATTATAAATACCAAACCCTGCCACGAGTAAAATAGATATAGATACAAAACGAATGATGATAGCACGCATTCTGGTAGCAGCCATATAGGTTTCATTGGCAGATTCCCAATCTTCTGCTTTATAATTTGTTAGTTGTGCCAGTTCGGGTGCGTATGCTTTTGCCTTATTGTAATCTTTAATATTTACGTTAATATCGGTGATGTAAGAGGAATTTTTTTTCATTAATTGCTGTGCAAACGCAATATTGACATAAGCCGTTGTTTTATCTACCACAGAATTATTAGTCTGAAAAACACCAATTACTTTCATCACTTTTGTCATACCAACTGAAGATGTAATACTGATATTATCTCCTTCTCTGACGTTCATTTTTGCAGCGACACCGGAACCTAACAGAATTCCGTTAATATTGTTTTTCAGATTATTCACATTCCCTTCCACCACATATGATTCCATGTTGAACATCTGATTAGCCTCTTCCGGTAAAATACCGATGGCGCGTCCGCTTATCTGCGTTTTTGCATTGTTGTAAAATATTCCCACAGTTAATTGTGGTGTTACCAATACAACATCAGATTGATTTTTCAATAACTGAATAACCTGCTTCGGATTTACAATCGTATTATTGGAAGGAACTACTTTTGGATTGACAATAACCGGAATATTTTTGCCCGACTGATTTACGATGGGTTTAGAAATTTCATCGTCTTTGTAAATTCTGATGTGGGGAATCGATTTAAAAAAAGCCTCTGAAGATGATTTGTCAAATCCTGCTAACATCGAATTCATAAAAATAAAAACCGCAATACCCAGTGTAACACCCAAAGCAGCCACCATCGTAAGTTTTTTATTACTCACAATATAAGTGTATGCCACTTCGCCGTTTACCGGATGTTTTTTTACAAACATTATTTTTTAGGTTTTACCGGAACCAAAATATCATTTTCAGTTAAACCGTTTAATACTTCCACATATTCTGTGGAAACAATTCCGGTTTCAATAGTTTTCAAATCATCACTGCCTTTCAATTGCACTTTATTTCCAAAAGAAACGTAGTTTCTGGGAATCAGCAATGTGTTCTTTTTCTCTCCTACTAAAATATTTGCTTCCAGCTGTGTGCCGTTTACCGTAAAATCGGGTTTCTCGGTAAATTGTACTTTTACTATAAAAGATTGTGACGGCTCATCGAAAACAGGTAGAATCTCACTAACCACGCCGGTATATTTTTTGTTCTTTTGTGTGTTTAGCTGAATAGTTATGGTTTGTCCCACCTTTACCTTATCAATTGAATTTTCGTCTACATTTAATTTAGCGTACAATAAATTTTCATTGGCAATAATTGCAATCACATCACCGCGGCGAACATAATCACCTACTTGTTTTACTTTCTTATACACTTTTCCTGCAGCTACAATTTTCACCTGATTATTTTCCTGATTAATTACACTGCCTTTTACCGCATTGGATTGCGTAATGTATTGTTGTTTATTTTGCTGCTGAACGGATTTATATTGCTGCTCCAGTGCCGCTAAATTTGCTTTGGACGTTTTGGTACTCAATTGCATTTTTTCCAGTTCCGATTTGGTAACACTGCTTTGGTTATATAATTCCTGATAGCGTTGTTCCTGAGTGATATCCTGACTTAGTTTTTCTTTTGCCGCCTCTATATTTGCCTTAATTTGCTGCAACAAAGGCGCGTTATCCGTATTGTTGTATTGTGCAATTTTTAACTGCTCTGCTGCGTTATTGGTACTGATGATATTTTGCTTGTTATCAATTACCGCTACCAGCTGATTGACAGCAACCGTAGCGCCTTCCACCAGATTCAGCTTTATGATATTACCATCAGTTTGTGCCGTAAGATTGTATTTATTATCCGACTCCAAACTTCCGGAAGCAAATACGATTTCAGATATATCCTTACGAATGGGTTTTATTTCCTGATTGTTTGTATTCGCACAAGAAAAAAACAAAAGAGTGGATAATATTGTAAGATAGTTGATCTTCATAATTGCCTGTTTTGAATAAAATTTATTTAATAGCTCCTAAACTTCTTTGTAATTTATAATTGGCAATAGCAGCATCCGCCTGTGCATTCAGTAAATTAGTTTGTGCCTGCAGTAAAAACTGATCCGCTTCCAGCACATCGCTCAATAAAGCAACCTGTGCGCCGAATCTATTATCCAGAATTCTCTTATTTTCAGTTGCCTGATCAATGGCGCGCTGCGCTAAATCAATTTTCAGTAATGCCACTTTTAATGTTTCATAAGCTGCATTTACTTCCATAGAAATTCCGTCTTTAATTTGGGCAGTGGCCTGCAGTAATTGTGCTTTTTGATTTTTTGCATCACTTACAATAGCACGTGCGGTATATAACTGCATGATATTCCAGCTCACACTTACTCCCACATCCCAGGTTGATTTAAAATTATTTTCCTGTGGAAAAATGCGTTGATTAGGATTGTTATAATAACCGTTTCCTACCGCACTAACCGTTGGCATATAGGCGCTTTTAGATGCTTTAACCTGATAATCCGCAGCTTTTGTTCTGTAGTCTTGTGCTTTAAATTCGGCTCTGTCTGCATAAGAGGACGCGATTAATGACTGAATAGTCGTATTCGCATCTTTCACTACTTCCGGGTTTTCTACTTGTATTTTTGTACTGATATCCAGTCCCAGCAAAATACACATGTTAAAGTTGGTGATATCAATAGCGCTTTCCACATCTGCCTGGGAAACCAGTAAATTTGTTTTTTGTAATTCGGCGCGCATTACATCATTATTCAACGCCAATCCTGCATTTTTAAATTTAGAAATATCATTCACACGAACCTGCGTTTGTGCAATATTTGAATCCAGTACTATTTTTGTCTGTTGTAGTTTATACAAGTTGTAATACGTCTGAATAACATTCAGTTTAATATCCTGCTGATCCTTTTGTCTGTCTAAGTCCGTAGCTATTTTTAACTGACCGATGGATTTCATCGTATTCCAGTTTTTTAGTCCCTGGAAGATTGGTTGCTGTACAGAAACACGGTTATTATATTGATTTAAAATCTGTTTATTTAAAACTATATCTTTGCCCATGAAATTAATTGGAGGCAATTCATCTATATTTCCACTTAATCTGGTATAGCTTGTACTAACACCAACTACCGGCAGCATTGCATTCTGCGCCTGTTTCTTTTTAAAATCCAATGCCTGTATTTTCAGGCTGTCTACCATTAATTGTTTACTGTTCTGTGCAGCTAAATCAAAAGCTTCCTGTAATGATATTTTCTTTATATCCTGTCCAAATGCATTGCTTAGTAAAACGATAAATGCTGTAAAATAAAATAACTTCTTCATATCTATTTTGATTCTATTCCTAGGTGGTTAATTAAAAGTTGTCTTAAATGTTTTCTCAATCTGTCTTTTTGTTTTTTTCCAAATGCTTCCGACTCATCTTCCACCTTCAGAATCTTGCAAGCCATTGTACCGGAAGTGGTATACATTCGTACAATCCCTATAATGGACATTACTGTCAACTCTATATCTACTTTTTTAAACTCCTTATTATCTATTCCTGTCTGAATGATATCGTAAGCCAGTAAAAAATTCTTATGTACCTGTACGGTAATTTTTTCAGCCATAGCTGTTCGCTGGTTCATCGCCATTTCCCTGAAAATAATGTTCTGAAACAAGCGGCGTTCAAAAAATTTCTCGATGTATAAATCTACCATTGCAAATAATTTGTCCATACTTGAAGTATGTTGCTCTACAGATTTAGCAATCGTATCTGATGAAATCAGCTTGCGGTTAATCACATCTTCATACAGCTTTTCTTTGGAACCAAAATAATACGACACCATAGCAATGTTAATCTCCGCTGCTTTTGATATTTCACGTACACTAATGGCTTCAAATCCCTGTTCTGCAAATAAACGCTCGGCAACATCCAGAATATAATCACGTTTATCGCTTATTTTAGTCTCTTCCATTTTTTAATTAAACGTTTGTTTAATAGTACAAATTTAATTAAACGTTTGTTTAATTAGCAAATTAAGTTTATGTAAAGTATCCGAAATTGATTTGTATCAACCTAAACAGGTAGCATTTATATAAAATTGCCTTTGAAGTCAGATGCTTATATTTGCAGTTCAATTTTTTTTATGTCAAGAGAAACCGAGATAAAGTTTAAGATAAAATTAGACGACCAGAATATGCCGGATAAAATAAGTTGGACGGCAACAGACGGCCCGCAGGGTGATGGAGATGAATGCAAAAGCATCATGATTGGCATGTGGGACGGCAATGAAAAAAACACCATGCGTTTTGATTTATGGACCAAAGACATGCAGGTAGATGAAATGCATACGCACTTCTTTCAATTAATGCTGAGTTTGGGAGATACCTATCATCGTGCAACCGGAAATCCTTTTGTACAGGAAGACATCAAACAATTCTGTATGAATTTAGGTGATAAAACACGTGAATGGGAAGAAGGTAAAAACTAGAAAGATAAGGTTGCACATATGTAAATCAGGTATACATTTCTTCTATCTGCTTTCTGTATCTTTCTGAAATAATTTTTCGTTTTACCTTCATGGTGGGTGTCAGCTCTCCAGATTCTGAGGTCCATTCTGCCGGCAAAAGGGTAAACTTTTTAATCTGTTCCCATTGTCCGAAATTAGTATTCAGTTTTTTTATTTCGCTTTCTATTAACTGAATAATAGCAGGATGTTCAATCAACTCTTTATTAGAGGTAAATGAAATGGAATGAACTTTTGCGAATTCATGCAGGTAACTGAAACACGGCACTATCAATGCAGAAATATACTTCTGGTATTCACCCACCACCATAATCTGTTCAATATATTTCGACTCCTTCATTTTATTTTCAATAGCTTGCGGTGCGATATATTTTCCGCCGGAGGTTTTAAAAAGTTCTTTTTTTCTGTCAGTTATTTTTAAAAACTTATTATCCGTCAATTCACCAATATCGCCGGTATGAAACCAAACTTCTTTATCAATTACTTCATCGGTTAATGCCTGCTGGTGATAATATCCTTTCATAATATTCGGACCTTTTGCCAGGATTTCTCCGTCGTCAGCAATTTTAATGCTAACTCCCCGAACCGGCAGACCAACCGTTCCAATTTTTCTGTCTTCAATATTCATTCTGTTAAAAGCCAGTACCGGCGACGTTTCTGTAAGTCCGTATCCTTCCAGAACATCAATTCCTGCGGCAGTAAATATTCTTATTAAGCGAGGCTGTATAGGTGCAGCGCCTGTTACGATGAATTCAATATTTCCCCCTAGTGCTTCTTTCCATTTTGAAAAAACTAATTTGCGGGCAACAAAAAGTTGCAATGCATATAATATATCTTTTTTCTCTTTACCATATTCATATTCCATTCCTATTTGTAATGCCCAATCGAATAATTTCTTTTTTACCGCATCCAGTTGCTGCGATTTATCGATAATCTTATCGAACACTTTTTCCAGTAAACGCGGAACGGTGGTAAAACAATACGGTTGAATTTCTTTCAGGTTGTCTGCAATTTTCTCCAAATTTTCAGCATAACAGATATGAATGCCATTTGCCAGATATGCATAAAATACGGTTCGCTCAAAACTATGACATAATGGTAAAAAACTCAATGCCTTCTTTCCTTCGAGTAAGGGTAAATCCTGTTGTATGCTGTTTAAATTGCTGATGATATTATAATGCGATAACACTACCCCTTTCGGGTTTCCTGTGGTGCCGGAAGTATAAATAATAGTAGCTAAATCCTGTTCGTTTACATTTTCGGATAAGGAATTTATTTGTTGTTCATTTGCGTTTATATTAGAAAGTGAAGTGGTAAAATGCTCGGTATTTTTTATAACATCAAATGAAATAATTTTCTGCAACAAGGGCAATTGAATTCTAACTGCTTCTATCTTTTTATAAATAGTTTCATTGCTGACGAATGCAATTTTAATTTCAGCATCTTTAAAAATGAATTCATAATCGTGCTTGCTTATCGTAGGATACATCGGCACACAAACACCTCCTATCATTTGAATAGCCAAATCCGCAAAATTCCACTCAGGACAATTTGCTGAAATCAAGGCTACTTTATCATTTGGCTGTATACCGGCATCCAGCAGCAACTGAGCGGCTTTCAGTACTCTTTCATAGGTTTCCTGATACGTGTAACTTTTCCATTTATTATCTCTGACATCTTTATACGAAAGAAAAGCAGCAGTTGGTTTCAGGTTTTTCTGTTGCAGCAAATAGTCAAATAATCGCATGGCTTTCATAACATCATTTTATGAGTTTACTGATTAATTTAAACTCTTCTGTTCCTGCCTTATCGAGCAACTGAAACAATATCATTTCTGTTGACGAAATAAAAACACCGGATTGCTTCATACGTTCTATAGCAACCTGTTTATTCTCTTTTTTCCTTGAAGAAACAGCATCTGTTATTAAATGAACTTGGTATCCTTCATCCAGCAAATCCAAAGCTGTTTTCAATACACAGATATGCGCTTCTACCCCGCAAATGATGATTTGTTTTTTTGTCTGAACAGATTCTTTTATGTGATCATTCCCGAGACAGCTGAACGTTATTTTTTCCATTACTTTTGCGTCATCTCCCAATATAATTTCTTTGCAGGTATTTCCCAATCCTTTCGGATATTGTTCGGTTACAATTACCGGAACACCCAGTATTTCCATGCCTTTCAGTAAGATATTGGCATTATGTATCACCTCTTCGTGTTGATGTATAACCGGAATCAATCGCTCCTGAATATCTATTACCAGTAAAAGACAATCTTCTAAGTTTAATTTTCCCGTCTGCATATTATTTCATTTATATTACATACTGATAGAACCTTTTCTGAAATCTGATTTACCAATCAGTGCATTAATAACATAAGGAATTCCTTCTTTTACGCTTTGTTGCGCTTCTTTTACAGCCTGCACAAATTCGTCCAGCGTTTTTACCGTTTTTCCTTTTGCACCAAACGCCTCTCCTATTTTTTCATAATTAGAATACGCTAAAACGGTTGCCACATCATCTTTCAAAATATCCAGCTGGTCTCTCGCTATTTGAGACCAGGAAGCATCGTTGCCTATTAAAATAATAGCCGGTAATTTATGACGCACCATGGTATCAATTTCCGCAATGGAAAATGCACTGGAACCATCGCCGTAAATTATCCAGACTTCATCTTTAGCGTTACATATCTTTGCCCCTAAAGCAAAACCACCGCCAACCCCCAGGGTGCCAAATACTCCGGGGTCCAGCCAGGATAAGGGATGTCTGGGTTTGAGGGTGTATGAAGCAGTGGCTACAAAATCACCGCCATCTGCGACTAGGGTAGTATTATCGGGCAACAGATTATCCAGCGTTCTGAAAAGTTCTATCGGATTTATTAAGTCCGTTTTTTCTGTTGCCTGTTCAGCAATATTAATTTCTTTTTCGTCGTCACTTTTATCCAGTGAATCCATCCATTCTTTCCACTTATTCTTCGTATCTGTTTTTTCCGCTACTTCTTTTAAGAACAGGGCAGGATTAGTATGCACGGCAATATCCGGCGATTTGTTTTTAAACAAATCAATCTTGTTCCCATTTATGGAAATAAAGGTTGCTTTTTTAGACAAATGTCTTCCGTAATCTAATCTGAAATCGCAAGGAACGCCCGCCAGAATAATTAAGTCAGCCTGTTTTAAAGCTTGTTTCCTGTTATGCCTTTTTTGTAATGAATTATGTTTCCCTAATAAGCCACGCGCCATACCGGATAAATACACCGGAATGCCCATTTTATTGACGGATGCTGCCAATGACTCAGCATGTTGTGCATTATTTAAACTGCCGCTGCCAATTAACATCAATGGTTTTTCCGATTTTTCGATGGCTTTTTTTATGGATTTAATATGAGAACTATTGTGTGTAGCTTTTTGTGCCGGCACAATCTCTGCTTTTATATCGATGGATTTTACGCCGTCAAAAACAGCCTGTACATGACGATTTAAATACCAGTAAATTGCTTTATCTGACAAACTTGCGTTTTTTTTATTTCCTGCCAGGTACCATTCTTTTACGAGACTTTCTTCATACAACAAATCAATCGGGCATTCTACAAAAA
Organism: Sphingobacteriales bacterium; assembly: GCA_016721245.1. Classification (GTDB taxonomy): domain Bacteria; phylum Bacteroidota; class Bacteroidia; order Chitinophagales; family JADIYW01; genus JADJSS01. Next base: position 220,722 of record JADKIQ010000002.1, on the reverse strand, counting down.
CCGGCCCCGGTGTTCCTTCCAGGGCTATTGAAATAGCTTTATTGATGACCGGCACAAAATCTTTCACCTTCTTCACTGACACACACCATTTCGTAATCGACTGCATCACCGACAATTGTTCAATATCTTGTAAGGAACCTCTTCCTTTTAACACTGTCGCCGCCGCACCGCCCAAAAGCAGCACAGGAGATTGTGCCATCTGTGCATTTTTTATGGCGGTAATGGTGTTCGTCACCCCCGGTCCGGCAGTAACCGCAGCTACCCCTATTTTTCCGGTTAATCTCGCGGTAGCATCTGCAGCAAACACCGCATTTGCCTCATGCCGGGTGTCTATTACCTGAATACCGCAATTTTTAGCGCCTACGAAAATGGGTGATATATGACCTCCGCATAAGGTAAACATGTATTCTACACCGTGTTTCTTGAGTAACTGAGCAATAATTTCGCCTCCGTTCATATTGATTTATTTGGAGAAAATTAACACTTAAAACCATCAAAAAATATGACGGTTGTCATATTTGCCACTCATAATTAATTATGCAGTAATACTTTATTAATATTATTGAGAAAATTGCCGCACTGAATTATCTATTTAAAAAAGTATTTTTGCACCATGTTACAAGCACAAAATTTATCTATCATATTTGGGAGCCGGATTTTATTCGACAATGTTACTTTTACGATTCAGCCACGCGACAGAATCGGATTGGTAGGACGAAATGGTGTGGGTAAATCTACCTTGCTGAAAGCATTAAATGGGGAAATATCTGCACAGGAAGGAACCATCTCTAAACCGGGTGGCTATACCATCGGATTTTTGAAACAGGAAATCCGTGGTCAAAACGAGCCGACCGTTTGGCTGGAGGCACAAACTGCCTTTAAAGAAATTAACGTATTACAGGAAGAACTGGAAAAAGTGCAACACCAGCTGGAAACGCGTACCGATTACGATACAGATGATTATATGAATTTATCACAACTATTTTGTGATTTAAATGACAGACTCGTGCATCTGGATATTGATGACAAAGACAAGAAAACGGAACTGGTTTTACTGGGCTTAGGTTATCAGCGCGAAGATTTTGAAAAATCTCCTTCAACTTTTTCCGGTGGCTGGGCCATGCGTTTAGAATTATCTAAATTATTATTACAGAATCCGGATTTGCTGATGCTCGATGAGCCTACGAATCACTTAGATATTGAATCTATTATCTGGCTCGAAGAGTTTTTTCAGAAATATGAAGGTGCCATTGTATTGGTATCGCATGATAAAACCTTTTTGGATAACGTTTGTAACAAAACGATAGAACTGGAATTGGGCAAAATGTACGAGTATAAAGCCAATTACTCCAAATACCTTATTTTAAAGGAAGAGCGACGCGAAAAGCAGTTACAGACATTTAAAAACCAGCAGGATCAGATAAAACAAATTGAGCGCAATATTGAACGCTTTAAAGCGAAAGCCAGTAAAGCCAGTATGGCGCAGAGTTTGGTGAAGAAGCTGGACAGAATGGATATTGTGGAAGTGGAACAGGATGATGTGCGTTCCATGCGTTTTCAGTTTCCGATGGGACAACAAAGCGGAAAGGTGGTAGTTACTGCAAAAAATCTGGCAAAAAGCTATGGCGTCAAACCTGTTTTTCATGACGTGAATTTAGAGATTGAACGCGGCGATAAAGTTGCTTTCATTGGAAAGAACGGAATGGGAAAAACCACGATGGCAAAAATTATTGCTAAAGAGTTGGATTATAATTCAGGAAACTTAGAAATAGGACATAACGTAAACATCGCTTTCTTTGCGCAGCACCATGCAGAACATTTACCTAAAGAGTTGACTATTTTACAATACATGGAAGACACGGCTCCAAATGATATACGTGCACAGGTGCGCAATATTTTAGGTGCTTTTATGTTTAGCGGTGACGATGCCACCAAAAAAATATCCGTATTGAGCGGTGGTGAACGTGCTCGTGTTTGTCTGGCGCATCTGTTGCTGAATCCGAGCAATGTATTGATTCTCGATGAGCCAACGAATCACTTAGATTTACGTGCTAAAGACGTATTGAAAGATGCTATTTCCAAATATCCCGGAACGGTGATTGTGGTTTCGCACGACCGTGACTTTTTAGTGGGTTTGACGGAGAAAACATTTGAATTTAAAGATGGTGTGGTACAGGAACATGTTGGTGATGTGGAAGCCTTCTTTGAAGAACGTCGTGTGGCAAACTTCAGAGAGGTGGAGTTGAGTCCGCAAGCGACAACTAACAATCCGCAGAAAAAAGAAGTTACAGCTCCGGCAAATAAAGTAGATGATAAAGAAGCGAAACGCATCAAAAATCAGATATCCAAACTGGAAGAAGAAATTGGCATCAAAGAATTTGATATAAAAAAACTGGAAGAAAAAATAGAAGCTCTTTCCGAAGACGGTAAATATGATGAACAAATCGTATTGCAATTAGGCACAGAAAAAAAAGCATTGGAAAAACTGATGCAGGATTGGGAAAGTTTGCAGAGATGATGTTTATAGCACAATTTATGCACTATTTCAACTTGTAAAAATAAAAGGAGCCAATAACTGGCTCCTTTTTCTCATTCGTCATTATTCATTCTTAATATTTTGCGGCAAACTTTCCGTTGCTTATTGTCACATCCGTGTTATCGGTGTCATTGTGCAATGTACCGCTAAACGTGCCTTCAATTTCAGTGGAAGTAGCCTTGCTTACCACTATAGTGAATTCGCTTTCAGATGGTGTTGCAGCCCAACCGTTTACACCTTTGGTATATGCAAAAGTGGGCAGGGCGGCAGAAGATGACATCGTTTTAAAATTATAGGAGCCGGTAGTGATATCCGCAGGAAGTAACATCAACACAATCTCCGTGGTAAAAGAAGTGGTATTTACATAACTGGCGCTTAAATTGATTTCCGCTCCAGATTTTGCTACTATGCTAATCAGATCATTAGAACTGAAATTACCGGAAGTGGCACCGGCGGCTGTCAGAGAAACCTTGCTGTGTCCGGCAGACAAATTAGATGCAGATACTGTATTATCCTTTTTACAGGCATTCAACAGTAAAGTACTGACAACAATAAAAGCAAATGTGAATTTTTTCATGGTTAAGTGTTTTGGTAATTAATTATATAAAATTCTGATATCAGAACTGCATATAAAATACCCAAACGATTGTATATATCATAAGTGTTTACAGGTATAAAAAAATGATGGCAAATAATCTGTAATCGTTATTACGTGTTTAATGGTATATTCTAAATCAGGGAAATACTCTAAATTTAACTATCAAAACAGAAAATGAAACGACTGAATCTACTGTTATTTATTTTTATTATTATTTTTTGCAATTCCCTTTTTGCTCAGGAAATAAAAGACAAAACAAAATATTACGTAAATGACATCGAAAATTTTAATAATTACTCATCAAATGGTTGGAGTATATTAGAAGACAAACAATTAAAAGTAATTGCAAAAGCACTGAATATTAAAACAGACGAAGCAGAAAAAATAATAACGAGCACCAGTTATTACAATCATCCAAAAAATAAAAAAAATACAGATGTAGCGTATATTATGTATAAAATATGCGAACTGAATGGATTTAAAAACGGTAAATTTAAATACGACAGACCGGATGATATTTTATGTTTGATGTATGTACCAAACGATTTAAACACACATTTACCAAGTGATAAATTAGCTGAGAATGGAAAAGGATTTTTTCAAATAACCAGAAAAGAATCCATATCTACATCACCGTTATCTGCTGACTATTACAAACCTTCTATTTCTTTAAAAGATGAAAATTATTCATTTGGATTTTTATTCGGTGCAAAAAATGCTGATTCAGTAGTAGTTCTGAAAGTAATTAAATCAAGTCCTGCGGAAAAAGCCGGTTTTAGAATCAATGATATTATTACAGAATATAACGGACAAAACATCAGATACAAATCAAGACCTGAAGCAGCAAAAATTTTTAAAGAAAGTGCATTTACCAATAACACCTTTAAAATCTTGCGCAACAATAGTATGCTTACCGTTACAGCAGATAAAGTAAATTCAAAAACGCTAGAGTTTGTTTGTATTTCTTCTACCTGCGACAATGGTGAATGTGTCATCGAACACATCAATGGTTATACTATCAAAGGCAATTGCAAAGATGGAAATATAATTGGCAATGCAAAATTTGCCACACAAGATGGATTTGTATTTTATGAAGGACAAGTTAAAAAATTAAGCAGCATATTCAATAACTACGCTTATGTTTTTCACGGGTTAGGTAAAGAAAAATTTAGCAACGGCAATAGTTATGAAGGTAATTATGTAAATGGGAAAAAAGATGGCAATGGAGTACTTACTTTTGCAGACGGCACCCAAAAGAAAGGCATCTGGAAAGAGGATAAATATTTTGATGACATTTCAATTGGTTTTGCAAATGAGCGATTCAGAGTTGCATCAGAAAGAATTTATCTGCACCATCCTAAAAAAGAATTTAAATCCAAAATGGTAGAAGTAACGGATGCAGAGAAACAGAAAGTAATGAGCAAATACAAACTTACCGAAGCAGAAATTGATAAGTTATTTGCATTATGTGATATGAAATACAAGCCAACACATCTTAATACACCGGCAAAAATTAAAACTATTATTGAACAAAATCAAAAAGACAAACCTTACGAAGCTTATTTTGTAGCACAAATTTATAGTGCAGATAATGAAATTTATTACATCATCTATTTACCAACTGCCTATAACAGTTGGCTACCTGAAGGTGTTAAATTTGATGTGGCAGACGGTTTATATTTCTGCATACCTGCAACAGAAGGCAATTTCGGCGACTACTACTCATTTGAAAGCAAACTGGCAATGCTAAAAGCAGCAGAAGAAGATAAAAAGCGAGAACAGGAACAACAAAAATTATTTGCTGAAAAAGCAGAATGGAGTGCGAAAAATAAATTTAAAGGTGTCTTCCTTTTGCAGTACGATGGCAATTTTTCAAATTACGCTACGAATGATGATGAATTGATACGTGTAGTAAGTGTTTTCGGACCAGTTAATCAGATTTTTACGGAAGCAGACAGAATTATTCTAGAGGAAAAATACCAATCAAGTACCTGGAAACTAAAGAATTCAAATTTTAATGAAAACATGAACGAAGCACAGGCTATAAAATATCTGACGGAAGTAAAAGGCTATGATCGATTTTCTATCAATACTAATTATTCCTACACGATTCCGGTAAGAATCTCTAAATCAGATGCAGATCAGTTGAAGAAAATTGATGCCGAACTGGAAAAGAATCAGCAGGAAAGAGACAAGCTTTACAAAGAAATGGCGGAAAGTAATTCAGCTGAAAAAACTGAACAAGTAAAAAAAACCATGACAAATGTGTTGTCCGCTCCTAAAAAAGAAATTCCAAGAGATACGTATGTAGAAGTTATTTCTATCGACAATGCTGATAAAAATTACAATACTCTAAAAGAGTATATCAATAAAAAAGGAACTACCAAAACCACACTAAAACAAAACAGCGACGGCACCTATTCCGGCATGATAGAATTTACGTTTGATTTTAATGTGATTAGCTTTGAAAAAGTAACCGTAAAAATAATACCATAAACATCCATTTTATGAAAAAAACAACAGCAACAATCCTCTTCATCTCTTTATTTTACAACATCTTCAGTCAATCTTATAAAGAAGAACTTAAGAAAGTAAACGACTTCCTGAAAACATTTGATAACGGTTATTATGGTTATCTGGAAATTAAAGATGGTTTTTTATACGACAGATTTCCGTCTGGCAAATACAGCAAGTCTGAAATAAAATATTTAGCTAATGCTGTTGCATTAGATAACGAATATAAAGTAAGTATAGAATGTACTGATAGTAAAGATTGCGTATTTTCAACTTATACAGATTCTTATCACAAAAATATTAGCTTTTCACAGACCGAATATTTTGACAAAGAAGTGTTGGTTGGATTATTAAATAACTTACTAACTGCTTATAAAAAAAATACTGGTAATTATAAAAATGATGTTGCTTTAATTGAAAATAAAACTTCAATATCATCTAATAGTAATTATCAAACAGCACTTAAAAAATTAAACGATTATTTAAAAACTTTTGACAACGGTTATTACGGCTATCTGGAAATTAAGGATGGTTATTTATATGACCGGTTCAAAGATGGCAATAACTATTGCAAAGCAAAAATATCTGACATTGGGAAAGCCTATGAAAAGGAACCCAAACGCAAGGTTGAACTTTATTGTAAAGGAACTGATAATTGTTTATTTTCAACGTTCACTAATCAGAACTATAACAGTTTCAGTTTTTCGCAATCAACCGACTTCAATACCACTGAACTCATTTCCTTACTGGATAATTTAGTTGCTGCGTGTAAAGAAACAAACACTAAAAATAAAGACGGAGAAAACAACATTGATTATGCAGCAGAAAAAAGAAGACAGGAAAGCTTAAAATCCAATACAGATAACAACGGTAATAATACAACATCCACTAAAAATAATTCTACTGGAAATTATCAAAGTGCGCTCAAAAAATTAAACGATTACCTCAAAACGTTTGACAACGGTTACTATGGATATTTTGAGGTTATTAATAATGAAATTTTTATTCGATTAAAAGCAGGTACTTATTGTAGTGCATTAATAAGTGATTTAGATAAAGCGTATGTTGTTGAAACAAATAAAAAAATTGAAATCAGATGTTTGAATGGAGCGAACTGCATGAATGCTACCTACACAACCGGTAAGACTACAGGTTTAAAAATGTATCAAGATAAAAATTTTGACACTGAAGAATTTATTCAACTAATAAATGATTTGATATCAACATTAAAAAAAAGCAATTCAAATACAACTAACAGTGGAATTGAAGCACAAACTTTAAAAGCTAATACAGATAACAATACATCAAAAAATACTTCAATCGGAAACTATCAAACAGCGCTCAAAAAACTCAATGATTATTTAGCAACATTCGATAATGGCTATTACGGCTATTTTGAAGTAAAAGATGGCTATATCTATGATCGCTTTAAAGCCGGAAAATACAACAAATTTAAAATGGAAGACATAGAAGGTGCTGTCATACAGGAACAATACAGCCGTGTTATTTTTAAATGTAAAGGTGTGAATAAATGTATCTCCACCGATTGGAAAGTAAACGGCACGGAAGACTATACTCAATTTACTCAAAGCGGTTCTTATAATTATCAGGAACTGGCAGATTTATTAAACAATTTCAGAGATGCCTATTTAGGCAAGAAACAACCTTCAACTAATAATACAACAGTATCTGCAAATAAAAGCAGAGAAGAAAAAGCAAAAGAAAGACAACAACCTACATCAAAAACCAATGATGATGATTTAGATGAAGATTGGGACGCACTCGAAAAAGCTGCTGCAAAATTAAATAATTCAACCAAAGAAGTAAAAGAATCCACAGGTACATTACGTGGGATTCTTTATGAGAAAGAAATTATTTTAATAGATATTGACAACTCAGATCCAAATGTTGAGAAAGCAAAAAAATACATTGGCAAAAAGGAAAACAAAAACATATATAATACCAAATGATGATAATCTTACGTTTTATGGCGATATTTATTTTGATGGAATACTATTTAAATTTAAAAAAATAAGAATAAAAGAAGTTACTGCTAATGAAAATACTTCATCAACATCAAGTAATAAAAATTACACAGAACCATTAAAAAAACTGAACGAGTATCTCAAAACATTCAATGCAGAAACCTATAAAAATGTAGAAGTTAAAGACGGAAAAGTATATTTTGGATTTTTTGTGTACGGTGCAAATTATAATTCTTCCATAGACATCAACGAACTAAAAAACAATACCATTATTACCATTGGAAAATCTGTAGGTTCATCTGTAGTAGATGAAGTTAAAATTTCCTGCAAAGGCAGTAGCAAATGTTTTTATTCAACTTACTCAAATGGAAATGCAGATCATTTCAGATTTTTCAGCCAAACAGTAAAAGATTTTACAAAAATGGAACAACTGCTAAAAGATTTTATAAAAGCACTTAATTAATAAATAGAAAAACGCAGACTCACCGCCGATTACCTTAACAATGAAATCAACAAAAATGAAGTTTACAAAACTTATCATTGCCGGATTTTTACTGTTATGCATCATTTTTGCTGCACTCATATTTAAACTGTATAAAACAGATGCTCAGGCATTCTATGACACTCCCATCAACAGCGCAGTAAAAGCTATCTATACCGTACGCGGGAGACCTTTGCAGCGTTCTGCCAAACTAAGTAATGACAAAGTAATAGACGTTCCTGAAGAATTTATACCTTATATACAACCAGGAGATTCAATTATTAAAGAAAGTAATTCCGGTCAGATTATTCTGATTACGTTTCAGCAAAACAGCAGAACCATCATTGTACATCCGTAATTAAATAAACTGCAAATATTTTTTATGAATGTAAGCTGCACAAATCATCGCGGTACCCGAAAAGAATATCCAATCGAAGTGTACCAGCCTTTTACAAAAGGGTACAATTGAAAACCACCAGAAATATCTATCTGCATATTGTTTTTTATCAGGTAAGCAAAACCGCTATCAAAGGTATGAGTGGATTTTCTATCGACCGGAATATCTCCAAAAAACTCATAATAGAAATACCATTTGTCCGTGATATCCACGCCGTTTACAATTGTATAAATAAACGACGGATACGGTGATTCGCCGTCCCATTCCATTCCAACATTATATCCTAAAATGAGATTCTTTTTTAACGTATGTTCCAAGGTAAATCTAAAATTTGGAGCAAAATATTTGGTACGTTGATTTTTAGTGGAAATATAAGGCACCGCCATGTGTGCAATAAATGAAATCTTAGGTCTTGCTTTTTTTTCTTCACAAATAGCTGTTTTAAATCCAATCTGAACGGGTGACAATCCGGTTCTGTATTTTCCGGTAGAATCTTTGAGTGTAGAAATATCCGTAATTAAACGAATCTCCGTTGACTTAAAAATACCGGCTTTCCATAAAATAGTCGGATGTACAAAAGACAGTTCTTTATGCTGACTTTCGATATTAAATCCCATTTCCATCTGGAAATATTTGAACGGCACCACATCAGGTGTTTCCGTCTGATCAGGACGGTCTGTGGAAATAGAACCTATAGACTCTGCCTCCTTCTCCTGCGAAAAAAGGAAGGTGGAAATACAACATAAAATAAGTACTGCTATATTTTTCATACATACAAATGTATTATAAATTACAAATGTAGTCTAATAATATTTTTAGCCTTGTCTAAATTTATATTACTCCAGAAAAATCTACTGCTTTAATAAAACTGTTTTATAAAATTAAGGTTGTATTTTTACCAAAACAAAACTGAATATGTCATCAAAAACAATCATTGCTCAACCATACACACTTAAAAACGGAACGGTCGTAAAAAACCGCTTACTGAAATCAGCTATGAGTGAAGCCCTGGGCGAATCTGATGGTGCACCGAAACCTGATTTAGCAACACTTTACGGCGCCTGGGCAAATGGTGGAATTGGTATCTGTGTGACCGGAAATGTAATGATTGACCATCGTGCTTTAGGTGAACCCGGCAACGTAATTATCGAAGATGAAACACATCTGAATGCACTGCGGAAATGGGCGCAAGCAGCTACACAAAATAATACACAATGCTGGGTACAACTCAACCATCCCGGAAAACAAGCACCGAAAGGACTAAACAAAGAAACCGTTTCGCCATCTGCTATTCCGTTCCGGAAAGATATGCAGGCATTCTTTCCAACACCAAGAGAACTCAGTGAACCCGAAATAAAAGACCTGATTCAACGTTTTGCCACTGCTGCAGCCATTGTACAAAAAGCAGGATTTAGCGGTGTTCAGATTCATGGCGCACATGGTTATTTAGTCAGTCAGTTTTTGTCACCACATCACAATATCAGAACAGATCAGTATGGTGGAAATCCGGAAAACAGAAGACGATTTGTATTGGAAATATATCATGCCATGAGAGAGAAAGTAGGTGCTTCTTTTCCCATCAGCATTAAATTAAATTCTGCGGATTTTCAGCGCGGCGGATTTACCGAAGAAGAATCACTCGATTTAATTCGTGTACTTTCTGAGGTTGGTATGGACTTAATTGAAATTTCCGGTGGAACTTACGAGGCACCTGTAATGACTGGTGTTAAATCATCTAAAGAACCTGTAAAAGAAAGCACCATACAACGGGAAGCATACTTTTTAGAGTTTGCAGAAAAAGCCAGAAAAGTTTGTACCACAGCTTTAGCAGTCACCGGCGGTTTCCGTTCTGCAGAGGGCATGGCACAGGCAGTTTCTTCCGGTGCGGTAGATTTTGTCGGCCTTGCGAGACTATTAGCTATTGAAACCGATGCACCCAATAAAATAATTTCAGGCAAACCATTTCTTGCTGTCAAACCCATAAAAACTGGTTTTGGCATGGTAGACAAAATGGGATTGATGGAAACTGCCTGGTACAGTGCACAACTGAAACGCATTGGTAAAGGTCAAGCGCCTGATATCAATCTGAGTCCGTGGATGGTGTTAATTAAAACTATTTACCACATGGTTTTCGGAAAGAAACCGTCTAAGCTGAGAGCGAATTAAAAAAAAGACCGCAACATATGTTGCGGTCTTTTTTTCTCTTCATTTTAAATTCCTATCCGCCTCTTGAAGCACCGCAATCTTTGCAGGTTAAACAGCCTTCTAAATATTGCTGATTCGTGGAACCGCAGTTCGGGCATTTCGATTTCTGCGCCATCGTTCCATCCGGCACATAGCGTTTCAAGGCACGTACCACGCCGTTTTTCCAGGTGTTGATGGCTTCATCTAACTGCAAACTGCTAATCAATTCCACCACATTTTCTATCGGCATGCCATGTCTTAAAGTACCTGAAATCAACTTCGCATAGTTCCAGTATTCAGGATTGAATTTGTGCGATAATCCTTCAATAGTTGTTTTGTAACCTCGTTGATTTTTATACTGGAAATCGTAACGCGAAGTGCCGTCTGCTTCTTTGTTTTTAATGATAGTTCCTTCATTCACCCAACGCGGCAATAAAATGCCGTCTTCATCATCATTCAACCCTGTAAAGATTTCGTAAGGTTTATTATCCATTAAACCAATGAAGGCAATCCATTTATCTTTGTTATTTTGAAAACGCACGACATCTGCTTTTAAAGAAGCCGGACGTGTAATCGGGAAATGTGCAGTTCCTTCTGTTGTCTCTTCTTTCTTTTTCTCTTCGTTGCTAATCAACACACCGGAGCGTGAACCATCACGGTATACGGTAACGCCTTTACAACCGGACTTCCAGGCTTCCATATAACATTGCGATACGATTTCTTCCGTCACATCGTTCGGCATATTAATCGTAACGCTGATGGAATGGTCTACCCATTTCTGAATAGCACCTTGCATTTGTACTTTTTTCAGGTAATCTACATCATTAGAAGTAGCTTTATAATATGGTGATTTTTTCACCAGCTCTTCTAGCTCTTCCTGCGAGAAATTTCTGTTCGTATTATAACCATTCACTTCCATCCATTCTTTGAAACGGTGATGAAAAACCACATATTCTTCCCAGCTGTCTCCTACTTCATCCACAAAATCAATACGCACATTTTTGTCATTCGGATTTACTTTGCGACGTCTTTTATACACCGGTAAAAACACCGGCTCAATTCCGGAACTGGTCTGCGACATCAAACTCGTGGTGCCTGTTGGTGCAATCGTCAGCAACGCAATATTTCTTCTGCCATGTTCCAGCATCTCGTAATACAATTGAGCATCCGCTTCTTTCAGACGCAGCATGAAGGGATTATTTTTCTCGCGTTCAGCAGAAAATATTTCAAATGCACCACGGTCTTTTGCCAAATGTACAGATGCTCTGTAAGCTTCTAAAGCTACTGTTTTATGAATATCTACGGCAAAGGCAATACCTTCATCACTTCCGTAACGCAGGCCTAAAGCCGCCAGCATATCTCCTTCTGCCGTGATACCCACACCGGTGCGGCGACCTAAGACTGCCATGTTGCGAATCTTATTCCATAAATTAATTTCCGTGTGTTTAATATCTTCCGTTTCCGGATCTTTATTCAGCTTGTCTAAAATCGTATCAATTTTTTCTAATTCTAAATCGATGATATCATCCATGATACGTTGCGCATAGGCGATGTGTTGTTTGAATAAATCCCAGTTAAAAGTGGCATGCTTGGTGAACGGATTTTCTACATAAGAAAATAAATTGATGGCCAACAAGCGACAAGAATCGTAAGGACACAATGGAATTTCACCGCAAGGATTGGTAGATACTGTTTTAAATCCTAAATCAGCATAACAATCCGGCAATGATTCGCGAGTAATGGTATCCCAAAATAAAATACCAGGTTCTGCTGACTTCCAGGCGTTGTGTACGATTTTTTTCCAGATAGCTAATGCGTCAACTTCTTTTTGTGTGGAAGGTGTTTTACTATCTACCGGAAATTGCTGTGTATAAGATTTTTGTTGTTCAACTGCTTGCATAAATTTATCATTTATACGCACAGAAATATTAGCACCGGTCACTTTTCCTTGCTCCAGTTTTGCATTGATAAAATCTTCAGCATCCGGATGTGCAATGGAAACCGACAACATAAGCGCACCACGTCTTCCATCTTGCGCCACTTCGCGTGTGGAATTAGAATAGCGTTCCATAAACGGCACTAAACCGGTAGAGGTCAATGCTGAATTTTTTACCGGAGAACCTTTGGGACGAATATGCGATAAATCGTGACCAACACCACCGCGGCGTTTCATCAGCTGCACCTGTTCTTCATCGATTTTCATGATACCGCCATAAGAATCAGAAGCGCCATCATTCCCAATCACAAAACAATTGGATAAAGAAGCAATCTGGAACGGATTGCCGATTCCGGTCATCGGACTTCCTTGCGGAATGATGTATTTAAAGTTCTTTATCAGGTCGTAAACCATTTCTTCCGACATTGGATTCGGATAATTCAGTTCGATACGGGCAATTTCACCGCAATTCTGCGGTGCATATCATCCGGTGTTTTTTCGAAAATATTGCCGATAGAGTCTTTCAACGCGTATTTGTTGAGCCAAACTCTGGCGGCCAGGTCATCGCCGTTGAAGTATTTGAGAGAAGCACTGATTGCCTCTTCTTGTGTGTAGGTTATTTTGTCTGTTATGATGTCTGAAGTTTGCATTTTATGGTAATTTTTCAATTTGAGCGGACAACAAAATTACTCAATTAAAACAGTTATGCAATACCTAAATTTAGTAAAGTTTTCTGGTGATTTTTATAACTAATTGATTTTCTGTATTTTGATTTTTTATAAACACAAAAATGTTTACAAATATTTTTCAACTTGTGTGCGGAATAATTAAAGTGGCTATAATTTCTGTGAAATAAATCAATAATTCAAATAAGCAGATTTGACACTTTATTTTCGGCTAAAAATAGTGAAAATGCCAGCAAACAATAAGAAAAAGGTACTTTATAGCGGCTTAGATTTGTTGTAACAGCGTGTTAAAATACACCACTTGTGGTGGCGTATACTTTCCTAAAAGAGCAGAGAAATTTTTATGGTGTTCACTCAAAAACAATTTGTACACAAATACATCCTTAAAAAAGAACTGAAAAGTATATGTAACCCCTTCGTTATCATTCAACACTTTGAATATTTTATAATCCACCGTTAATTGTGTTTCCTGAACGAAATGAATCACGTCGTCTTTCATCCACTGCAGCCATTCTTCTGCAAGCTCCGTGTCAATATTTGCTGTTAAAGTGTAAACGATCATATTTTAGTCATAAGTGGTGAGTCATGAGTCATGAGTCGTGAAATATAAACCGAAAAAACTTACGACTTTATACTTACGACTAACGACTAAATTATTCATCTTTAAATCCGCATTTTTTGTGCGTTCCGTCACAGAATGGTTTATTTTCTGATTGTCCGCAACGGCAAAGATAGACTTCTTTTTGCGTTTCTTCTTTTCCGTCTTTATGTTTGATAGACAAACTTCCTTTTTATCTGCAATGGCCCGTTTTTTATGATAACGATTTCTGTATCTGTTTTCACACTCTCACTCTTATTTTCACTTTCACTTTTTATACTCAATGCACCGCTTGGACATTTCATGACCTGCTCCATTATTTCTTCCGAGCTAACATTATCCAGTGTAATCCAGGGTTTTTCTTTCGGATTAAACGCTTTCGGCAAACCACGCCAGCAGTTGGCGGAGTGAATGCATTTCTTCGGTTGCCAGACAACCGTTACATCGTCTTTACTGTATTCTTTTATGATATCTTCCATGTTAAATTATAGCGTTATTGAATGGCAGAATTATAGAATTTTATTTCGCCCACACATCCGCATATTCCGGTGTTTTGTGAAATACGGAATTTGCATACGGACATTGCGGTATAATCTTATAGCCTTTACTTCTTGCAAACTGTACGCCGGCATCCACTAATTTTCTGCCGATGCCCTGTCCGCCTAAACTTTCGTCTACAATAGTATGTTCTATCAGCATGGTGCTGTCATTCACCATTACATAAGTCATTACTGCTAATTTCTGTTGCTGCTCATCTTTAAGGAAAAATTCGCCGTTTGTTAAATGATGTTGATGTTGTATTTCCATAGAATTAAAAATAGTATTTAGAATTGATTTTCGGAGAATTATTTTTCATAAAAAACATGCGCAAAACGGGTACACATTTAAACTATTTTATTGAATATCAACGGTTTTATTTTATATTTAAATATTTGTATTAATACATCAATTGCGTATATTTGAGAGCTACCACCCATTTTATGAAAGGGAAAGAAATTCTAAAACGACACATTGGACATAAGTTGACAGGGGGACTTGTTCAATCATTTTATTTGAACAACGATCTTAAGGACAAAATAAATGTAACTTTTCTAAAGTTTGACGACGAGTGGACACATATTACGACTTGCGAAGCGGAAACTATAATTCGGACACAGGACGCTAGTATAGAAACCACAGAATCATTCGGTGACAAAGAATTCAACTATCCAATTAGACAAATAAAGAACATTGCTCCTGACTTTTCAAATTGCCTAAGAAAGACACTCATGGGTTTTAAAGAACTTATACTTAAAGACAATGAGACAGTTAGTTGCGGACTAAAGTTTTATTTCGCAGACGACATTAACTTCGTTATCAAAAATGACAATAGTCAAGACGGCAAAAGTGAATATTACTTTAATAGTGTATACTTTGACGACATTAAGGAAAAATAAAAACGGGTGGTAACTGCACCTAGCCAAACGTTAAATGCCTCTTTTTTGCTGTTTATCTATGCTTTGCATAAATTTGCATTTAAATTTAACACCGGCTTCGCCGGTTTATTTGGCTTTCCTACTCATCATCATTACTTCATCGGAACTTCCACCACCAATAATTTTGCAGCTTGCAGCACCTTAATTTCAAACGCTTTTGCTTCTGTAATGCCTATCGCATCACGGTTGGTTAAAACGTTACCGTCAATTTCAATTTCCCCTTCAATCACCATTAAATACACACCGTTTCCCTCTTTATTCAGTTGGTAAGATGTTGTTGTATCAAAATTTCCTAAAGAAAAATAAGCATCCTGGTTGATCCAAAGTGCATGGTGTGCTTCCTCCGGACTTACCACGATCTGCCATTTATTTTCCCGGTCACTTTCATCAAAAGTACGTTGGTCGTAGCGCGGTTCAATGTTTACTTTTTTCGGAAATACCCAAATCTGAAACAAGTTGACATCTTCGTCTGCCGTGGCATGCTCGGAATGCATGATGCCGCTGCCGGCACTCATAATCTGCACATCGCCGGTTTTAATCACGCCTTCGCCACCGGAAGAATCTTTGTGTTTTAAGGCACCTCTCAGCGGAATGGTGACAATTTCCATGTTGTTGTGCGGGTGCATTCCGAATCCGTAACCGGCTTGCACAATGTCGTCGTTTAAGACACGAAGTGTACCGAATTGTTCTTTCTTCGGGTCGTAGTATCCGGCGAAACTGAAGGAATGATGGGCATTTAACCAGCCGTGGTTGGCGTGGCCTCTGTCGCCTGCTTTGTGAATTACTGTGTTCATTTTAGTATCCTTTATTTGTTTTTATTTTTGTTGCAATAACAACTATTGTATATACAAACAATTAAATAAAAAATTTAGTTCCTGATTTTATCCAGAATTTTGTTAAACTGTTCCAGTTCTGCTTTTGTCAGGTTGGCATAGCGTTCCGGAGCTTTCTCTGTATTAAAAATCCCATCCAGCTTCTCCAGTAATTCAAGCCCTCTTTCGGTGATATGTATATCTACCTGCCGTCTGCTTTTGGCATTTATTTCTCTGGTGACCAGATTCTTTTGCTTTAATTTTTCTACCAGGCGCGTGGCGTTTGACATCTTATCAATCATTCGCTCTGTAATCTGGCTTAGCATCACAGCCTTGGGATGCTGTCCTCTCAGAATTCTCAACACATTGTATTGCTGCATGGATAGTCCGTGCTGTTTGAACAGCCTTGCCATTTCATTCTCCAGCCATCCGGAAGTATAAAAGAGATTCACATCTGTTTTTACATAGATGTTAGGGAATTTCTTTTGCTTTATTTCTTCCTCAATCGTCTTCATAGACTATGCTTGCGTAGTAGGTGTACCAAAATTCAGCGGATAGGCTATCTGTTCAAATTCTTTAATTTCGCCGTGTGCCTGTTCAAACTTGCGTACATTTTCTGCTAAGGCCATCATCAGGCGCTTTGCATGCTGCGGTGTCAGAATAATTCTGGATTTTACTTTTGCTTTCGGTACTCCGGGTGCCAGACGCACAAAATCTACCACAAACTCCTGATTGGAGTGTGTAATGATGGCTAAGTTGGCATATTCACCATCCGCAATTTCTTCCGGCAATTCAATATTGATTTGATTCTGATTATTATTTTCCATGGTACGTATTAAATAATTAGTGGTTGTATGATTGCGTAAATTTATAAAAAATAAAACTAAACGGCATAAAAAAAGGCTGTCTAAAAAGACAGCCTTTTATAATTAATGAAGGATACTATTCTTCATCATCTTCAATCATAGCTTTTTTAGCCATCATGCGTTCGTATTCTTTTTTAGAGCCTACCATTACGTTTTCGAACTCACGAACACCTGTACCTGCAGGAATTCTGTGACCAACGATTACGTTTTCTTTTAAACCGCGCATTAAGTCGATTCTGCCGTTGATAGCAGCCTGATTTAATACTTTGGTAGTTTCCTGGAACGATGCGGCTGAAATCCAGCTGGCAGTACCTAAAGAAGCTCTGGTGATACCTTGTAACAATGGACTTGCCGTTGCAGGAATTGCATCGCGATATTCTACCGGTTTTCTGTCATTACGTTTTAAGAATGAATTCTCTTCACGGATCTGACGCATCGTTACGATTTGTCCAACCACTAACTGCTCAGAGTCACCTGCTTCCGTAATTACTTTCTTATCGTAGATATAGTCGTTTTGTTCGATGAATTCGAATTTATCAGCACGTTCGTTTTCTAAGAATTTAGTATCACCTGCATCGCTCACCAATACGTCACTCATCATTTGTTTCACGATTACTTCGATGTGTTTGTCGTTGATACGTACACCTTGTAAACGGTAAACTTCCTGAATTTCATTTACTAAATAAGCTTGTAATGCTGCAGGTCCTTTAATTTTCAGGATATCACTTGGTGTAATAGCACCGTCTGATAATGGCATACCTGCTTTCACAAAGTCGCCGTCCTGTACTAAAATATGTTTAGTTAAAGGAACCAGATATTTTCTTTGAACGCCATCTTTCGATGTAATCGTCACCTCACGGTTACCACGTTTGATTTTACCGAAAGTAGCTTGTCCGTCGATTTCAGAAACCTTAGCCGGATTCGATGGATTACGCGCTTCGAATAACTCCTGAACACGTGGTAAACCACCCGTGATATCTCGTACTTTACTTAAGATACGCGGTATTTTCACGATGATAGATCCTGGTAAAACTGCTTCATTGTCTTCTACAGAAATGTGTGCTCCTACCGGAATAGAATAAGAATATAATTCTTTTCCTTTTTCATCTACGATTAATAAAGATGGAGATTTTTTCTTATCACGAGATTCGATGGTTACTTTTTCACGGTGACCTGTTTGCTCTTCTAATTCTTCACGGTAAGTGATACCTTCGATAACGTGTTCGTATTTCGTTGTTCCTTTAAACTCTGAAATAATTACGTTATTAAATGGATCCCATGAACAAATCACATCGCCTTTTTTCACTTTCTGACCGTTTTTAACCGACAGTGTAGCACCGTAAGGAATATTATTCGTGATTAGAACTCTTTCTGTTGTTTCGTCGATGATGTTGATCTCACCTGTTCTTCCGATTACCACAGATTTCATTTCTCCGTCTTCGCTATCTTGTTTTACCGTTTTAACGCTGTCAAATTCCAGTTTACCGTCAAACTTAGCAAGCATCTGAGATTCAGAAGCAACAGACGCTGCCGTACCACCCGTGTGGAATGTACGTAAGGTCAACTGTGTTCCCGGCTCACCGATAGACTGTGCTGCCACGATACCTACTGCATCACCATATTGTGCAGGTCTGTTATTGGTTAAACTTCTACCATAACATTTTGCACAAACACCACGACGCATTTCGCAGGTTAATACTGAACGAATTTCAACGCTTTCGATTGGTGATTCTTCGATGATAGTTGCAGCTGCTTCTAAAATCATATCGCCTTCTTTCACGATGATTTCGCCGGTTAACGGATGTACTACATCTAATAAAGCAGTACGTCCAACTATTCTGTCAAATAAAGATTCGATTACTTCTTCATTTTCTTTCAACGCTGATGTATTCAAACCACGTAATGTACCGCAGTCAACGCCATTGATAACAACGTCTTGTGCTACGTCCACTAAACGACGAGTTAAGTAACCCGCATCCGCCGTTTTTAACGCCGTATCCGCCAAACCTTTACGCGCACCGTGTGTAGAAATGAAATACTCTAATACGTTCAAACCATCCTTGAAGTTAGATAAAATTGGATTTTCGATAATCTCACCACCTGTAGAACCAGATTTACGAGGTTTAGCCATCAATCCACGAATACCACCTAACTGTTTAATTTGTTGTTTTGAACCACGCGCTCCTGAATCCAACATCATAAACACGGAGTTGAAACCTTGTTTGTGCGTAGAGATTTCTTTCATCAACGTTTCCGTGATTCTTGTATCCACACGTGTCCAGATATCGATGATTTGGTTATAACGTTCATTATTGGTAATTAAACCCATATTAAAGTTAGACCAAACTTCATCCACTTCGTCACCTGCACCTGTCAGTAATTTTTGTTTTACATCCGGAATAATCAAGTCATCAATATTAAATGACAGACCACCTTTAAATGCCTGACGGAAACCAATTTCTTTAATATCATCCAGGAACTTAACTGTAGTTGGAATATTAGTGCTTACCAATACTTCTCCAATTACCGTTTTGATGTTTTTCTTACTCAACATTTCATTGATGTAACCGCATTCTGCAGGAACTACTTCATTGAATAATAAACGACCTACCGTAGTATCGATTATTTTCATTTTGAAATCGTTTCCTTCTTTTACACGTACTCTGCATTTTACATTTGCATGTAAGTCTACCTGATTTTCATTCAATGCAATGATTGCTTCTTCAGCAGCATAGAATACTCTTCCTTCACCACGTACTTTGTCATCACCGATAGTTCGTTTACCTTTTGTAAGATAGTACAAACCTAAAACCATGTCTTGTGAAGGAATGGTAATTGGTGTTCCGTTTTGCGGATTCAAAATATTGTGGGAAGCCAGCATCAATAACTGTGCTTCTAAGATTGCAGCATTACTTAAAGGAACGTGAACAGCCATCTGGTCACCGTCAAAGTCGGCGTTGAATGAGGTACACACTAAAGGGTGTAACTGTATCGCTTTTCCTTCAATTAATTTTGGCTGGAATGCCTGAATAGAAAGTCTGTGTAATGTTGGAGCACGGTTTAACATCACCGGATGTCCTTTCATTACATTTTCTAAGATATCCCAGATTACTGATTCTTTTTTGTCTACTAATTTCTTAGCAGATTTTACCGTTTTTACGATACCACGTTCCAGCAATTTACGAATGATAAACGGTTTGAATAACTCAGCCGCCATATCTTTTGGTAAACCACATTCGTGTAATTTTAATTCAGGACCTACCACGATTACTGAACGACCGGAGTAGTCCACACGTTTTCCTAATAAGTTCTGACGGAAACGACCTTGTTTACCTTTCAGTACATCCGATAAAGATTTCAATGCACGGCCACCTTCTGCTTTTACAGCGTTAGATTTACGTGAGTTATCGAATAATGAATCAACCGCTTCCTGTAACATACGTTTTTCATTACGTAAGATTACTTCCGGTGCTTTGATTTCAATTAATCTTTTTAAACGGTTGTTTCTGATGATAACACGACGGTATAAATCGTTCAAATCTGAAGATGCAAAACGACCACCATCTAACGGAACTAACGGACGCAATTCAGGCGGAACTACCGGTAAGTATTGAACTACCATCCATTCCGGTCTGTTTTCTACGTGTTCGTTTGCTTCACGGAATGCTTCCACTACGCTCAGACGTTTTAAGGCTTCTGATTTACGTTGTTGTGAAGATTCGTGTGATGCTTTGTGACGTAATTCACCCGATAATTTTTTCAAATCAATTCTTGACAATAAACCATGAACTGCTTCACCACCCATTTTAGCGATGAATTTATTCGGATCATCATCAGATAACAATTGATTGTCTTTTGGTAAGCCATCTAAAATATCTAAATATTCTTCTTCTGTTAAAAGATCCAGATATTTAGTTTTTTTGCTTTCACCATTAACCGGAACACCTTCTTCTGTAACACCTGCCTGAATAACTACATAACGTTCATAGTATACAATCGCTTCTACATTTTTGGAAGACAATCCCAACATGTAACCTGTTTTATTAGGCAAGGATTTGAAATACCAGATATGTACTACAGGAACTACTAATTTGATGTGTCCCATTCTTTCGCGACGTACTTTCTTTTCTGTTACTTCCACACCACATCTGTCGCACACAATACCTTTGTAACGGATACGTTTGTACTTACCGCAAAAACATTCATAATCTTTTGTCGGACCGAAAATACGCTCGCAGAACAAACCTTCCATCTCTGGCTTGTAGGTTCTGTAGTTAATCGTTTCCGGTTTTTTTACTTCGCCGTATGAACGCTCTAAAATAGAATCCGGAGAAGCGAGTTTCAACGTAATCGTCTTGAACTCTGTGTTGATTTTATTATCCTTTTTAAAAGGCATAGTTGTTATTTTTAAATGCTTAAAAATCTAATTACCAAAACAAAAAAACTATTCATCAAAGTCTAAATCCAATGCAAGACCTCTTAACTCATGTACTAATACATTGAATGATTCAGGAATTCCCGGAATTGGTAAGTTATCACCTTTCACAATTGCTTCATAAGCTTTTGCTCTTCCTTGAATATCATCTGATTTCACCGTTAATAATTCCTGTAAGATGTTAGACGCACCGTATGCTTCTAATGCCCAAACTTCCATCTCACCTAAACGCTGACCACCAAACTGTGCTTTACCACCCAAAGGTTGTTGCGTAATTAATGAGTAAGGTCCGATGGAACGAGCATGCATCTTATCATCCACCATATGTGATAATTTGATGATGTAGATAACACCTACGGTTGTTTTCTGATCGAATCGTTGTCCTGTTTCACCATCGTATAAGTAAGTACTTCCTAAACGAGGCAAGCCTGCTTCTTCGATATAATGTTCGATTTGTTCTACGTTTGCACCATCAAAGATTGGTGTTGCGAATTTCATTCCCAACTCTTTTCCAGCCCATCCTAAAACGGTTTCGTAAATCTGACCGATGTTCATACGAGAAGGTACACCTAATGGATTTAATACCACATCTACCGGTGTTCCGTCTTCTAAGAACGGCATGTCTTCATCGCGAACGATTTTTGCTACGATACCTTTATTTCCGTGACGACCAGCCATCTTATCACCTACTCTCAACTTACGTTTCTGAGCGATGTATACTTTAGCTAATTTCAATACACCAGATGGTAATTCATCACCCACTGTAATCGCATATTTATCACGCAAGAAACGACCTTTTTCTTCGTTGAACTTGATGTTGAAATTGTGGATCAATCGTTTGATTAATTCATTGGTTTCTTCTTCTTTCGTCCAGTCAGAAGTATCTAAGTTCTGGTAGTTTAATCCGCCTAATAATTTCTCAGAGAATTTTGTTCCTTTTGGAACTGCTTCTTCACCAAAGATATTTTTAATGCCTGATGTTGTTTTACCACCTACTAACTGCATTAATTTTGCAACTAATACTTTCTTGATTTCTTCTAAATTCAGTAAGTGAACTTTTTCTGCTTTTTCCAATTCGCTTTTTTCACGAACTTTTGAGTTCTTGTCTTTTTTCGCTTTTTGGAACAACTTAGTCGTTACTACGATACCTTCTGTGGATGGTGGTGCTTTGTAAGAAGCATCTTTTACATCACCTGCTTTGTCACCAAAGATAGCGCGTAATAATTTCTCTTCCGGAGTCGGATCTGTTTCACCTTTTGGTGTAATTTTTCCGATTAAAATATCACCTTCTTTGATTTTTGCACCTACACGAATAATACCATTTTCATCCAGGTTACGTGTTGCGTCTTCGCTTACGTTTGGAATGTCATTGGTTAATTCTTCTTCACCTAATTTTGTATCGCGCACATCCATTTCATATTCTTCAATATGGATAGATGTAAAGATATCTTCACGAACTACTTTTTCAGAGATTACGATAGCATCCTCAAAGTTAAACCCTTTCCAAGGCATGAATGCTACGAGTAAGTTTTTACCTAATGCTAATTCACCGTTTTGTGTTGCATAACCTTCACACAAGATCTGACCTTTCACTACTTTCTCCCCTTTACGAACAATTGGACGTAAGTTGATACAAGTAGCCTGGTTGGTACGTGCGTATTTAGTTAATTTATACACTTTCACGTCGTCTTCAAAACTTACTAATTTCTCATTTTCAGTTCTGTCAAAACGAACACGGATTTCATTCGCATCTACATATTCTACCACACCTGAACGCTCTGCATTAATTAATACATTCGAGTCAGCTGCCACACGAGCTTCAATACCTGTACCTACGATTGGCGCTTCACAACGCATCAATGGCACTGCCTGACGTTGCATGTTAGAGCCCATCAATGCACGGTTCGCATCATCGTTTTCTAAGAATGGAATTAACGATGCAGATACACCCACGATTTGATTTGGTGCCACGTCCATGTTCTGAACATTTGCCATTTCTTCGCTGTCCGTATCTACGATTGGGAAATCACCCTGATAACGGCATTTCACTTTTTTATCGGTGAATGTACCTTTATCATCTAATGTTGCATTAGACTGTGCAATGATTCTTTCGTCTTCTTCTTCCGCTGTTAAGTATTCTACTTTTCCTTCTACTTTACTTTTGGAAACTTTACGGTAAGGAGTTTCAATAAAGCCCATTTCATTCACTTTTGCGTGAACGCAAAGCGTAGAAATCAGACCGATATTTGGTCCTTCCGGAGTTTCAATGGTACATAAACGACCGTAGTGAGAGTAGTGAACGTCACGCACCTCGAAACCAGCTCTTTCACGAGATAAACCGCCGGGTCCCAGTGCAGAAATACGACGTTTGTGCGTAATTTCTGATAAAGGATTCGTTTGGTCTAAGAATTGTGATAATTGTGAAGTTCCGAAGAATGAGTTGATAACAGAAGATAATGTTCTTGCGTTAATCAAGTCGATTGGCGTGAACACCTCGTTATCACGTACGTTCATACGCTCACGGATAGTACGCGCCATACGCGCCAAACCAACACCAAACTGAGCAAATAACTGCTCACCTACTGTACGAACTCTTCTGTTGCTTAAGTGATCGATATCATCAATCTCCGCTTTTTGATTTACTAATTTGATTAAGTATTTTACGATAGAAACGATATCTTCTTTGGTAAGAACGATATTTTTTGAATCGATACCTAAACCTAATTTTTTGTTGATTTTATAACGACCAACAAAACCTAAATCATAACGTTTGTCAGAGAAGAACAATTTCTCGATAATACCACGTGCTGTATCATCATCCGGTGGATCAGATCCACGCAACTGACGATAGATATGTTTCAATGCTTCTATTTCTGAGTTAGAAGTATCTTTTTGTAAAGTATTAAAGATGATAGAATAATCTTCTTCTGCGCTTTCTTTTTGTAAGATGATGGTTTTAACACCTGTTTCTAAAATCAACTGGATGTTGTCCTCATCTAAATATGTATCACGCTCGAGTATTACTTCGTTACGTTCGATAGAAACTACCTCACCGGTATCTTCATCCACGAAATCCTCCATCCACGATTTCAATACTCTCGCCGCTAAACGTCTGCCAATATTTTTTTCTAAAGTCTTTTTGCTTACTTCAATTTCGTCTGACAATCCAAATAATTTCAGGATATCTTTATCTGAATCGAAACCGATAGCACGCAATAAAGTGGTTACAGGGAATTTTTTCTTACGGTCGATGTAAGCATACATGACATTATTGATGTCTGTTGCAAACTCCATCCATGCACCTTTAAACGGAATTACTCTTGCAGAGAAAATTTTTGTTCCGTTCGGGTGATAGCTCATACCGAAGAATACGCCCGGTGAACGGTGTAACTGAGAAACTACGACACGTTCTGCACCATTAATAATGAAGGTACCTTTATCCGTCATGTACGGAATGTTTCCTAAGAAAACATCCTGAACGATGGTTTGGAAATCGATATGTTCTTCATCATTACAAGACAATCGTAACTTTGCTTTCAAAGGTACGCTGTATGTCAATCCTCTTTCGATACACTCATCAACGGTGTAACGCGGGGGATCCACATAGTAATCCAAGAACTCTAACAAGAAGATATTTCTTGCGTCGGTAATTGGAAAGTTTTCAGAGAACACTTTGTACAAACCTTCTTTAGAACGTTTGTCCGGTGTTGTCTCTAATTGTAAAAACTCCTGAAAAGATTTTACCTGGATATCCAGTAAATTAGGATATTCATAAGGATGGCTTATTCTACTGAAGTTTACTCTTCCAGATAAGGTAAGACCTGATTTTTCTGTTTTTTTAGACATGCAAACTTATTAAAATTTATAAAAACAGTAAAAAGTGTCTCGGCAACCTAAGAAGTTACCGGACACTTTAATTATTTGATTATGAATGAATTACTTCAATTCAATAGAGGCACCAGCTTCTTCTAACTTAGCTTTGATTGACTCAGCTTCGTCTTTAGAAACACCTTCTTTGATAGCTTTAGGAGCACCATCCACTAAGTCTTTAGCTTCTTTTAAGCCAAGTCCTGTAATTTCTTTTACTACTTTAACTACACCTAATTTTTGAGCGCCACCGTCTTTTAAGATAACATCAAAAGATGTTTTCTCTTCAACCGCAGCACCAGCGCCAGCGCCAGGACCAGCAGCAACCGCAACTGCAGCAGCAGCAGGTTCGATACCGTATTCAGATTTTAAAATGTCAGCAAGTTCATTAACTTCTTTAACTGTTAAGTTTACTAATTGCTCTGCAAATGCTTTAATATCAGCCATTGTTTAAAAATTTAAAATTGTTATTAATTAATTTCTTTCTTGTAATGTTTTAACGATTCCAGCCAATTTACCACCGCTTGATTTAAGGGCAGAAATGACATTTTTAGCAGGAGATTGCAATAAGCCAATAATATCGCCAACTAATTCTTCTTTAGATTTAACGTTGATTAATGCTTCTAATTGATTTTCTCCAACATATATAGCAGAGTCGATGTACGCAGCTTTTAAAGCCGGTTTATCGCCGCCTGCACGGAATTGTTTAATTACTTTAGCAGGCACATTACCTGTCTCTGTGAACATGATAGCTGTAGGTCCGCTTAATACCGGATCTAAGTCATCAGAAAACTTACCACCTGCAACTAATGCTTTCTTGATAAGTGTGTTTTTTGCAACCTGTAAATTGATACCTTTTTCGAAGCAAATTCTTCTTAACTGGTTGATTTTTTCTACTGTTAAACCTGATGTATCAGTGAAGTAGAAGAAATTCGCATCAGAGAATTTTTTCGTTAGTGTATCAATCGTTGCTTGTTTTTCAGTCTTAGTCATTTTTTTCCTTTTACGAATTAATTATTAAATTCCCGGAATTGATTTTACATCCACTTCTATTGAAGGACTCATTGTAGTAGCAACGTAAATGCTTTTAAAATAAATTCCTTTTGCAGAAGATGGTTTCATCTTAGCCAACGTAGCAATCATTTCTTTTGCGTTGTCATACAATTGCGTTGGAGCGAATGATACACGACCTACTGAAGTGTGAATAATACCGAACTTGTCAATTTTGAAAGATATTTTACCTTTCTTAACCTCACGAACAGCATCACCAACATTTTCCGTTACCGTACCGGATTTAGGGTTTGGCATTAAGTTACGAGGACCTAAAATTTTACCTAAACGACCTAATTTTGGCATTACACTTGGTGTTGCGATGATTACATCGATGTCAGTCCAACCGCCACCAATTTTTTCTAAGTACTCATCTAAACCTACATAATCAGCACCTGCTTCTTTTGCAGCAGCTTCTTTATCCGGCGGACAAAGTACCAATACGGTTTTAGTTTTACCTGTTCCGTGTGGTAAGCTAACTGTTCCTCTAAGAGCCTGGTCTGGTTTACGCGGGTCTACGCCTAAACGAATGTGAACGTCAACAGAAGCATCAAACTTGGTAGTGTTTACTTCTTTTACTAAAGCAGCGGCTTGTTCTAATGAGTAAGATTTGCCTTTTTCGACTTTACTGTCTACTGCTTTTCTTTTTTTTACAACTTTCATTTTACTAAAGTTTTAGTGAGATAATAGCGTTCCAATTATGAGTGGAACTCTCTCTGCTTAATTGCTTAAGCCTGGAATGGTGCGTCACCCGTAACAGTGATTCCCATACTTCTTGCAGTTCCTGCCACCATTTTCATAGCTGATGTCACTGTAAAACAGTTTAAATCCGGCATTTTGATTTCTGCAATTTCCTTCACCTGATCCCAGGATACCGACCCTACCTTATTACGGTTTGGTATTTTAGAGCCAGCTTTGGCTTTTGAATACTCCAATAATAAAGCGGAAGCAGGTGGCGTCTTGATGACGAACGTGAACGATTTATCTTTAAAAACCGTGATTACACACGGTAAAATTTTTCCTTGTTTATCTTGCGTGGCAGCATTAAACTGTTTGCAAAACTCCATAATGTTCACCCCTTTAGAACCTAAAGCCGGTCCGATTGGAGGTGCAGGGTTTGCTTGTCCGCCTTTTACCTGTAACTTAATAAACGTTTCGATTTCCTTTGCCATATTCTATTGTTTTTCAACTTGCATAAAATTCAACTCCACCGGAGTTTTTCTTCCAAATATTTTTACTACCACTCTCAACTTCTTCTTATCTTCCATGATTTCTTCGATAGTACCTGTAAAATCATTAAACGGACCGTCGGTGATTTTTACATCTTCTCCAACTAAGAATGGTTCGTTTACGGTTCCGCCTATTTCCTCTTGTTCATCTACTTTTCCGAGTATTCTGTTTACTTCGGCTTTTTTCAAAGGAATTGGTTTATTTCTTTCGATGAAACTAATAACGTTGGTCATATTCTGAATATGCAAAACGATATCGCCATTCATTTTTTTAGGATCTGCTTCCATCATTAAATAACCCGGAAAGAAGTTTTTCTCATGAATCACTTTTTTCCCACCTTTCAATTTGTATACTTTTTCTGTAGGTACTATTACCTGTGGAATAATATCAGACCAGCCGGAAAGCTTTATTTCCTTCTCGATTATCTCGCGAAGTTTTTTCTCTTTCCCACTGATTACTCTCAGTACGTACCATTTTTTATCTTCAGACATCTGTATATTTCTAAAAGAAAGCTATTTCGCTAGGTTATAAATAATATCACTAAACAGGACATTTGACAACATATCCATTAAACCGATAATCATCGCAATGATAAATGCCGCTATTGCTACAACAGCTGCATTAGCCTGCAGTTCTTTCCAGGTTGGCCACGTTACTTTCGTAGTTAACTCTTCGTAAGAGGCTTGCAGATATGTTTTAATATTGTCCATTTTCCTTTTTTTTTGCACGGGCGGAGAGATTCGAACTCCCATCAGCGGTTTTGGAGACCGACATTCTACCCTTGAACTACGCCCGTCTAAAAAGTCATTAGCCACTCATTCTTAACAAATGACTAATGACTAATGACGGTTTATAATTTATTTTAAAATTTCAGTTACCTGACCAGCTCCAACTGTTCTACCACCTTCACGGATAGCGAATTTCAAACCTTTTTCTAATGCTACCGGGTAAATTAATTTTACAGTTAATGTTACGTTATCACCTGGCATTACCATTTCAACACCTGCAGGCAATTCGATTTCACCTGTAACGTCTGTTGTTCTTAAGTAGAACTGAGGACGGTATTTGTTGAAGAATGGTGTGTGACGTCCACCTTCATCCTTAGATAAGATATACACCTCACATTTGAATTCAGTGTGTGGAGTTACAGAACCTGGTTTGCAAATAACCATACCACGTTTGATATCTGTTTTTTCAATACCACGTAATAAGATACCTACGTTTTCACCAGCTTCACCGATGTCTAAGATTTTACGGAACATCTCAACACCTGTACAAGTAGAGGTCATTGATTTTTCCTGTAAACCTACGATTTCTACCGGCTCACCTGTTTTAACGATACCTCTTTCAATACGACCTGTTGCAACTGTACCACGACCTGTGATAGAGAAAACATCTTCTACAGGTAATAAGAACGGCTGATCGATTGGACGCGGAGGTAATGGAATCCACTCATCTACAGCTTTCATTAAAGCTTCGATTTGTGCAGTACCTTCAGCATCGTCTTGTAATGCTTTGATAGCAGAACCCTGAATGATTGGTGTGTTATCACCATCATAACCACGTCTTGTCAATTCTTCACGGATATCCATTTCTACTAACTCTAACAATTCCGGATCATCTACCAAGTCTACTTTATTCATGAACACTACCATACGTGGTACACCTACTTGTGCAGCCAATAAGATATGCTCTTTAGTTTGAGGCATTGGTCCGTCTGTAGAAGCTACCACTAAGATAGCGCCATCCATCTGAGCCGCACCTGTAATCATATTTTTGATATAATCCGCGTGACCTGGACAGTCAACGTGTGCATAGTGTCTTGAATCTGTCTGATACTCTACGTGAGCTGTATTAATGGTAATACCTCTTTCTTTTTCTTCCGGTGCAGCATCAATAGAATCGTAATCCTTTTTTTCTGCCAAACCTCTTTTAGATAAAACATACGTAATCGCAGCAGTCAATGTAGTTTTACCGTGATCGACGTGTCCGATTGTACCAACGTTAACGTGTGGCTTATCTTTTACAAATTTTTCCTTAGCCATGATTTGTTTTTTTTAATATTTAATAATTTATTCGAGTTTAATTTTAATAATTTGAGCCGATGAAGGGAATTGAACCCTCGACCTCTTCCTTACCAAGGAAGTGCTCTACCACTGAGCTACATAGGCGATAGAGTTTTGAGTCGTAATACGGTTCATCCACTTCTGATATTTTTATTAGAGCGGAAGACGAGGTTCGAACCCGCGACCTACAGCTTGGAAGGCTGTCGCTCTACCAGCTGAGCTACTTCCGCAATATTAAGTCAGATTGTAAATATCATACTTACCAACTTTTTTCAATCTTTTACTCTTTTTTAAAGAACTACTTTTATTCAATAGAAGACTTTCGTCTGCAATGTTTAATTTGTGGGCAGAGAAGGATTCGAACCTACGTACTCTCGCGAGGACAGATTTACAGTCTGTTGCCTTTAACCACTCGGCCATCTACCCGACAAAAAAAACATGACTAGAGCCGATGGAGGGATTCGAACCCCCGACCCGCTGATTACAAATCAGCTGCTCTGGCCAACTGAGCTACATCGGCACAAAACTCATTTATTTACAAGAACTTACATCAGAAAACATAAAAGTTTCCTGATTTTCGGAGTGCAAATATACGATTTAATTCTGATTTTTTGCCATTGTGAATAAAAATCTTATGGCTTTAAGATTATTTAAAGTTTAAGGAATTTTCCTCCCAGAATCATACTTTAATCTCAGCTTTCCCGGTTATTTTCTTCTGTACTGCCATAAATTTTCCTAAAAGCATGTTTCACAACTACTTATTAAATTATTAAAAACCTACCTGTGTTTATTGTATTTATCATTAACTTAGTCTGAGAGTATACTATACAACGGTAATGGGTATAATACATAATTGGGATGATGAAAGAGCGTGCGTTTACTGTTGAAAAATACCCGCTTAGAAAAGCCGCCGCCCCCCTTTTTATAGGGGGGGCTCTCTGCGCCAAAAACGTACCATCCGATATTGTTTTTAGACGTAAATGCCCACGGTCGATTTATTAAATATGTTTGAGAAAGTTGACTTTGCCGTTATTTTCGTAACGGCGTATGACGAATATGCCTTGCGGGCGCTGAAATTACGTGCGGTTGATTATTTGCTGAAACCCATTAATAAGCTTGATCTGGAAACTGCTATTCAAAAAGCCGTCGAGTTGTTGCCGTTTATTCACAGCAGCGAATACCAATATCCTAAAAACACCTCTGCCGGTGAGGTTTTTGTGCTGAACAAATATAAAAACAAGCATGTGATGCTGAATGATATTTTATACATCATCGCAGATTCCAGTTATTCCACCATTTATTGCAATAACAACAAAAGGCATGTTACGAGTAAAACATTAAAAGACATTGAAGAAATTTTGTGTAACGAATCGTATAATTTTATCCGGATTCACAAATCGGTTATCATTCACACAAAACACATGACATCTTACAAACAGAAAGGCGACAATCTGGTTGTTATCATGCCGAATGAAGAGGAGTTTGAAGTAGCACAACGAAAAAAAGCAGAAATCAAACATATTCTTTCTTCATTAGCAAAGCGCTAACTGTTAATTATATTCATCTATCAGAGGAATTACAATCGTTGTGATGGTTCCGCTTCTGCTCGAATTATTCCTGATATCGAAATAAGTAAAGTCAGGCTTTTTATTATATAACAATCCTATTCTTTCTTTTATGATATACAAGCCATGCGACTTATGATTTGGATTTCCCGTAGACTTCAATCCGGTACCATTATCTGTTACTTCAATTTTCAGTTTATCTGTATCCAGTTTGGAAAAATGCACCCTTATCTCTTTCTGTCCCTCCTTAAACCTTAAGCCATGCCAGATGGAGTTTTCAATAACAGGCTGCAACAGCATTGAAGGGATTTTGATGCTACCCAGTTCTATATGTTCTGAGTTTACGACAACAAAATTAATCTTTTCCTTCAGCCGTTGTTCCTCAAACAGTACGTACTTTTCCAGCAATTCGATTTCAGAAGAAATGGCAATCATTTTTTCCCGGTTGTTTGCAAGCACCATTCTCATGAGTTTTGAAAATTCAGATAAATAATAATGCGCCTCGTCGTTCTGATTATTTAAAATATATTCCTGAATGGAGTTGATAGCATTGAAGGTAAAATGAGTGCTCATTTGCGAACCGAGTAATTTTTGCTCCAGTTCCACTGCTTTCTTTGCCGCCAGTATTTTATTCTGTTTTATTATCAAATAGTAGATGACGAAACTAAGCAATGCAACGATCATCATAACAACAATGATATATGACCTTCTGGTTAGTTTTAAATCTTTCAGTCTGTTTTGCTCTTTTATAATTTCAGCCTTTTTATCAAACTCATATTGAAGCTGACTTCTTAAAAGTGCTTTGTGATTATTATCGTTTATAATACTATCATTTGTACTTTTATACAATTCAAACATTTCTAATGCTTTTTCTGGATGATTGGTGTTTTTATAAATCTTGTACAATGTTTCAGCTGCATTTCTTTTTAAAAACAAATCACTCTCTTCATCTGCTATTCGCATTGCTTCCTGAACATATTTTAAGGCTGTTTTATAATCACCTTCTGATAAATACACAGTAGCTATTTCATCATACACATTACCGGTTCCGTTCTCATCTCCCAGCGTCTTCATTAAATCGAGACTTTTTTGCAGGTACAGCATGGAAGAATCATTTTTTCCAATTTCATTATATATCCTGCCTAAGCCCAACAAAGCGGTACTTGCCTGTGTGTTGTCATTTACTTCGTAACTAATTTTGAGAGCCTCGTCATAATAAGGCTTTGCTTCTAAAAAAGATCGTTTGTTGTAATAATTACAACCGATATTAAACAGAATCGTTTTAATGACATTTTTTTGATTAATTGCCCTTCCATGTTTCAAGGCACGCTGAAAAAAAACCATTTCTTTTTCTGAATCTCCTAAGCCGCCATAAGTAGAACCGATATTCGCCAGATTGGACATTATAAGGTATTCATCTTTTATCTGCTCACTAATCCTGAGGCTTTCGTAAATATATTCCAGTGACTGTACATAATTTGCCCGTTCATATTCGATGTTAGAGAGATTATTTAAAATAGATGATAAGGTGTAGTAATTCTTTGTTTTCCTGCACAACACCAATCCTTTCTTGTAGTAGAAAACTGCACTGTCTTCTTTATCCTTTATGGTAAAATAGGTACCTAAAATATTTAATGCCTTTGCCAGATATATTGTATTCTTTTTCCTGACAGCAAAATCATATATCTGCTGCGCATAATAACGGGCACTATCCGGCTGAGAAAAGAGATACACCTGCCAGCAGATTACATCCATTGCATTTAACCTGGCTGAATCATGGCACGCAGGATTCTTCCAAACCGCCCACAAACTGTCTAATCTTTTGGGTGTAATCTCAATATCCTCCGCAAACGTGTAATTAAATGAACATACTAAAATACAGCCAATACTTATTATTTTACGTATGCACATAAAATTGATTTCTGTTTTCAATCTTCGGCAAGTACAATAACATAATCATCCGCTGAAAAGCTGATTTTATCGGATTTTTTTGGATTTAGTTTTACGCCGAAATGTTCTTCAGAATTACTGCTTTCTGCACTTATCCTATAACCTATTGCCGTTTCATTCAATTGTGCTGCACTTTCCATTACTGTGTAAAAATCCATCTCCTCTCCCGTTTTCACATAACGGCTAACTGGTTTCAGGTAAATCTCCGAGCCATCTGCTTCAAACAGGATATCGTATACTTTTTTCAAATCTTTATTCTCACTCAACTGGCTCAGCATTAAACTGATTAAATTATCACCCACAATAAAATCATCTGCCTTGGCAACCACTCCTAATTCTCTGTTTCTTATATCCAGCATCTCTGATACAATACTTAAATCTTTATTTACTTTCTCGCTGATGGCGCGCAAATGCAATAAACAAATTAGTGTGATGGCATCACTTTCCTGCACATCCATATTTTCTGTATAGCTTAATAAAATGATATGGTCGAAATTTTCAACTTTCAGGCTATCCAGCGTACTTCTGTCGATGATATTACCTTTCATATAGGTAATGCGCTGTTGTTTCACGTTTGACTTTAAATCCGTCAGTGTTTCTTCAATATCAATCTCTCCGTCGGCCAATATCAGCACTTCAGAACCGGAAGCCACGTAATTATCCAATTCTTCAATAATATTAATACCTCTGTTATTCCATCCAAGAATCAATGTATGCTCTGTCTTCACATTATCCTGATCGAATCTGTTAAACAAGTCCTCCTGAATATTCCAGCTGGTTTTACCGCTTACCACCACGGTGTCGTCGTCTTCACTAATAGCAATCACCTGATCACCTGTATTAATAAGCGTATCCATCGGCGGATTGATCAGCACTTCTTCATCTGCCGTAAATACACCGATAACTGATGAGGTATTATATGCTTTCAGCGCATCTTTATATGTTTTTCCTGCTAATGATTTTTCTTCGTTAAAATAAATTTCATCCCCTTCAAATTGAAGCAATTCGGAATACACCACACTTAAGCCAGACTGTCGGCAGGTTTGTGCAGTTATTTTAGAAATCAGATTAGAAGATAACACAAACACCGTTTCATTATTACCCACTAATTCTGCGGCTTCCATATTCTTCATGTCTTTTATTTCCGCTACAATATGATACGGATCTTTTTTTCTGTTTCTGCCGTTGGTTAATGCCAGTACCGATTTAATGACATACGTATCTGCATTAGCTTCATCATTGGCCAGCACGATAATAGAACGTGCCTCATTCGGATTGACTACAGCTATAGCAGAGGATTCCAGCGGACTTCCGCTTCTGCATATTATTTTTGTGTTTTTGAAATCATCAATTTTATCGCGGATTTCATCATCCATTTCCACTTTATCTCTATCCGCTAAAATCACAATACTCGGATTTTTCTGGTTAGAGTTTGCTTCAATAAGTTCTACAATAATAGAAAATACTTTTTCAGACCAGCCTAAAATAAGTGTGTGGTTTGACTCCAGCACTTTTGACTTTCCTTTTTTCAGTTCATCAATTTTTTCATCGATGCCACTGGAGATGGAACCGATTAAAATGGAGATAACAAATATACCTACCAGCGTTGCAATGAAGCGCACGATACGGAAAGGCCAGGCATCTGCCGGGTCGCCGCCCATCGTTCCGGAGTCTAAGGTGGCCATTAAACTTTGCCACGCTCCTTCAAAGAACCCCAGCGGATGTTCCGCATCTCCGGATTCTTTAATCCCGAATACCAGAATGATTAAACCCAATAAGAGTACGATGACCAGGGAAACAATGGCCAGCCATTTAATAACGCCGGCTGGACCGGATGACATTGTGTTTTCGAAATAATAACGAATTTTTTCTTTTAAGGTTGGTTTTGGCATGATTTTATGATTTTATAGAAATTAACATTTTACAAGACAAATATTAGAAAATCTCCATACAATATTTAAGATTCCTGAACATTCTTATTTAACGATTAATTTTAACAGAAGAAATTTATTTAACGCAGTCTTTTTCGCTTACACATATGGTAAATTAGCATATACAATTTAACAACTAAAACAATCTAAATTATGTCATTTTTTTCTAAAATCAAACAGAAACTGGGAATTGGTACCATTTCTGTAAAAATCAATGTTCCGGGACAACTGAACGCAGCAGACGGAAAATTAAAAGGTTCTTTGCTGCTCACTGCAAAAAGCAATCAGAAAGTAAAAAAAATAGAAGTTAAACTAGAAGAAGAGCAGACAACAGGAAGAGGTGATAATAAGAAGACGAATTATTACACTATTGGTTCCTGGAACAGCAATGAGTTTTTCGAGATGAAAGAAGGTGAAACCAAAACGGTTGAATTCGAATTTCCCGTTCAGGTGTACAAATCCTCTACAGATCAGCTAGCGGAAAAAGGCGGCGTGTTGGGCGGATTGGGTAAAATGGCCAAGTTTGCAGATGACGCGCGCAGCGAATTCAGCGTAAAGGCTGTCGTTGACGTGGAAGGTGCTTCACTGGATCCAAGCGATTCCTGCAATATAAACATCATTAAATAAACTATTTTCATAGGCAATCTCTCTAAAATTAGTTGCACTTTTAATTTATCAAAAGCCATGAAAAAATGCGGTCAATAGACCGCATTTTTTATTAGATGAAACTTTATTTATAATTCTTTCTTTTTAGTTTTAATTTTTTCGATTTGTCGTTTTAATGAATCAACCGCCATATCTACGGCAGCTTCAAATTTTTTACTTTTTTCTTTCGCCACCAACGTATTCCCCGGTATATTGGTTTTTATGACTACGACTTTATCTTTTACCTGTGTGTTTAACTGTTCTAAACTTAAGATCACATCTGAATCGATGATACGATCATAGAATGTTTCAAGTTTAACTAGTTTTTTGTTGATAAAGTCTTTCAGAGACTGATCTGCATCGAAATGCAAAGACTGAATTTGGATTTTCATTGACATAATAAAGTAATTTATTTTTTTTAGTAATTAGTTATCCGTCATTTGTTACACGATTTTTTCATAACCTTCAGACCGATAACATTGTCTTTTAATTTTAAATACTTTAAAAATTTTGCATAGGCATTAAGCTTTTGGGTGAGCAATTTTATAAATTTCTTTTAGTTGTTCTATCGTATTATGCGTATATACCTGCGTGGATGCCAGACTTGCATGTCCCAGTAATTCTTTAATATCATTTAGTTTCGCACCGTTATTACTCATATGAGTTGCAAAAGAATGTCGCAGCACATGGGGACTTTTTTTCTCAGCCGTACTGCAATGTCCGATGTGCAACTTTACTATTCTATAAACGTAATTCGGATACAGTTGTTTCCCGTCTTTCGTTAAAAAAACATAAGGTGCTTTCGGTATATTTTTTAATTCTTCCAGCTGTGTTTTCTGGAATATGCGTAAAGAATCTGTCAGTTCGTTTCCAATGGGAATCAGGCGTTGTTTATTGCCCTTTCCTGTTACTTTTACCTGGTTGCTGCCAAAATTAATATCGCTCCACTGCAGGTTTATCAGTTCCTGTCGGCGCATACCGGTTGAATACAAAACATCCATCAGCAGCCTTTCCTGCATATTATCAAATGCATTTTCTTTTGTGAAATACATTTGAGGCTCATCAAACAGTTTATTTATTTTTTGCTGCTCAACAAATTTTGGCAGGCGTTCCGGGATTTTCGGAGAGTTTATCTTATCGGCCGGATTGGTTTTTAGTTGACCAATTTTCTGGTTGTATTTATAAAAGGATTTGAGGGCTGAGATTTTACGTTTAATACTGGTCGGTTTATTCTTATCGTTCACCAACTGTACTACAAAAGCACGTACCTGATTGTTCTTTACCGTCAATAAATCATCCAGTTCAAACTCCTGTTTTATAAAATGAAAAAACTGTAGAATATCTATTTTATAAGATTCTACAGTTTTAATTGAATATCGTTTTTCAAATTTGAGGTAGTTCAGGAATGCTTCTGTCATTTTCGCTTCTGTTAATCTTCACCGTATTGGGAAGATTAAATTAGATAAAAAAAATGAAAAGCGCAACTATTATTCCTCTCCTCTGCGTAATTGCTCGATATATACTGCTTTTTTAATTTCAGTACGTCTTTTTACAGATGGCAATATGAAAGCCTGACGAGCACGTAACTGCTTGATTGTACCTGCTTTTTCAAATTTCTTTTTGAACACTTTCAATGCTCTGTCTAATGATTCTGATTCTCTTGCATCAATGATTAACATAGTTAAATACCTCTTTTATTGTTAAGATTTGGAACGCAAAGATAGTGATTAATTTGAAAATGAGGAAATTAGTTAATTTGAAAATAAGAATTTAATGTTAAATATTTCCTTTCAGAATCTCTCTGCTGATTACTAATTTCTGAATTTCAGAGGTTCCCTCACCAATCGTGCACAATTTGGCGTCACGATAAAACTTTTCTACCGGGAAATCTTTGATATATCCGTAACCGCCTAAAATCTGTACAGCCTCATTGGCAATCTTACAACAAACTTCAGATGCATAATATTTAGCGAAAGCAGACTGTTTTGTCATTTTTTCTCCACGCATCATCATATCTGCCGCCTGGAACGTCAATAATTTAGCCGCTTCTATTTCAGTTGCCATATCTGCCAATTTGAAGCCTATTGCCTGAAATTCAGAAATCGGCTTACCAAACTGTTCCCTTTCTTTTGCATATTTCAAGGCTGCCTCATAAGCACCTACTGCTATACTGATACTAAGTGCCGCGATAGAAATTCGACCACCATCCAGTATTTTCATAGCCTGCACGAAACCATCTCCAACTTCCCCTAATACGTTTTCTTTGGGTATTCTGCAATTATCAAAAATCATTTCAGCTGTTTCAGAACAACGCATGCCTAATTTGTTCTCTTTTTTGCCACCGCTGAAGCCCGGTGTGCCTCTTTCCACCACGAAAGCCGTCATACCATGACTATCCAGCAACTCGCCTGTACGGGCAATTACCACGGCAACATTCCCGCTGATACCATGCGTAATAAAGTTCTTTGAACCGTTAATTATCCAGTCATCACCATCCTGATGTGCCACACACTTCATTCTGCCCGCATCAGAACCCGTATTAGGTTCAGTTAAGCCCCAGGCGCCAATCCATTCTCCTGTGGCTAATTTTGGAATCCAGCGTTTGCGTTGTTCTTCGTTGGCAAATTTATAAATATGGTTAGTACAAAGTGAGTTATGTGCAGCTACAGACAAACACAATGCGCTGTCTACTTTACCAATTTCTATTAATGCAGTAATGTATTCATTGTAAGATAAACCGGCACCACCGTATGCTTCCGGAATTAAAATACCCATTAAACCAAGTTCGCCTAATTTACGTAAAGTATCAATTGGGAAATGCTGTGTTTCATCCCATTCCATTACATATGGTCTGATGTGTTTTTCCGCGAAATCCCTTACGGTTTGCGCAATCATTTGCTGGTTCTCAGAATATTCGAAGTTCATTTTAAAAAATTTTTACAAAGATAAGAAATTAGCTATAAAATAATCAGCCATAAATCAACTACAGTGGCGATTAGTTAATAACAACATAGGGAGCTAATTTGTTGAATTGCTCAGGGTGGTCTTTTACAAAATAAAGGTTTTTAATATCCTCCACAGAGGCGAAAGGTTTTACTTTTGTTCTGTATCCAATAATTTGTTTGGCGATAGTTGAAAAAAAATAAGGATTTGCTGTCAGTTCCTCAAATGTTGCGGTATTGATATTTATTTTTTTGATTTTAACTGGTTTAATGGTCAGATTTTTTTTGAATTTCTGAAAGGTTGAATCTTCGATTCCCCAGACATCCTTTAGCTGATCAACCGTATAAAACCCACCCAGTTTATCACGGAATGTCACAATTCTCTGAGCAAATACCTTACCAATACCATACAACTTTTCATACTCTTGAGGTGTAGCTGAATTTACTTCTATTTTAAAATCATAATAATCCTTTTTGGGAGCTGTTGTTTTATCAGTATACTCTTTTATACCTGATGTTTTACCCGAATAAGTATACGTTTTCGCATAACTTATTTTTGCTTCATTGATTTGCTGCTGCAGCTGAGCAATCTTGTTTTTATCATTGATTGTTACTGTTTGCTGTGTAACAAAATACTGCACTATATATTTCTTTGAAACAATGCTGATAATAATAAGCAGGCACAGTAAAATGATGCCGTTTCGTTCGTAACGGGAGAATCCTTTATTCACTGTATTATTCATTTAAAATCAAATATAAAAAAAGGTCTCGATAAATCGAGACCTTTTTTACTTTAGAAGTTATTATTTTATTTGAATAACAAATTGAATTCAACTCTTCTGTTTTGTGCTCTTCCGGCAGCTGTTTTATTATCAGCAACAGGTTTAGTATCACCGTAACCGCTGGACACTAATCTTGAAGCAGGAATGCCTTTACTTACTAAGTATGCTACAGCAGATGCAGCTCTGTCTTGAGATAATTTCAAGTTAGCAGCCGGTTTACCAACATTATCAGTATGACCATCTACGTTTACATCATAGTAAGGATATTCATTTAAGATAGAAGCAACTTCATCTAAAATTTTGAAAGATACCGGTTTGATTGTTGCTTTTCCTGTTTCGAACTGGATATTACGAGCAGCAAATGCTAAACGTTTTTTCACTTCATCTTTTACTTCAGGACAACCTTTATTAGATGCAGGACCTGCAACATCCGGACATTTGTCATCAGCATCAGCTACACCGTCACCATCTCTGTCAGGACAACCTTGAGCACTGAATGAACCAGCAACATCCGGGCATTTATCTTTTTCGTTAATGATGCCGTCACCGTCACGATCAGGATCCGGGCAACCGCCAAACTTAGCGATACCTTTTACATCAGGACAAGCATCTTTTGCATCAGGAATACCATCACCGTCTCTGTCTGGGCAACCATTGAATTCAGCTAAACCAGGAACAGTAGGGCACTCATCTTTACTATCTTCAATACCATCACCATCCGTATCAGGGCAACCGTTAAACTGAGCTAAGCCAGCAACTGTAGGACAAGCATCATCTAAATCATAGATACCATCACCATCTGTATCAACTGGTTTTTCAACCACTGCTGGTATAGTATCAACCGCCACAGCTTTTCCTTTTCCTAAGTCAAGCATCAATCCGGCACCGAAGAAAATATGATCATTACTGTTTTTAATTGCAAAGCTATATCCACCATTAACATTCAGAGCAATATTATTTGCTATTTTAAAATTAATACCCGCTCCTATTGGAATTCCGAAGCCGTTTACTGATTGTTTAAGCACAGCTGTTTGAGCCCAAGAACCTTGCAATTTAGCAAAGATATAAGGCGCTACTGCTGCATCTTCTTTTAGAATGTAACCGTTGTTAAGTTTGTATGCAATTAATCCTGAATATAATACATTGTATGTGTTTATTGCAGGTAATGTTGGATCAGATTTAGTTGAGAAAGCATGGCTGCCTAAATCCAATCCGATAGCAACAGATGAATTAGGGTTGTACCATGCAGTAACGCGTGGTCCAAACCAAACTGGATTTTTAAACGTTGACAGCTTTTTTAAAGCAGGAGAATAGTAATCTGCTACTTCCATTCCGATGCCTAAACTGAATCTGCTGTTTCCAACTGCACTCTTATTGCTCTTAGGTGGTTTTTTAGCACCTAATGATACTGAACTGAATAAGATGAGTAATGCAGAAAATAATACGATACCTTTTTTCATAAAGACTTTGGTTTTAATTTATTGGACAAAAATAATGTTAATTTATATTAAATTGCAAATTTACACAACTTTTTTAGTAATTTATCTTAAAATACTTGGTTTTTGTGATTTAGAATGTTGATAAACTATACAAACTATCTCCTGCTATTTAAACAAATCGTTTTTATTTTGAGGTGGAATGAATCATATGTACAAATCATTTATTCAAATTTTTACTTAAAAAATTGATATGTTATCAATTGCGTAAAAACTTAGCAAAATCCTTTTATTGACATTGATTTTATATTGAAATAATATTTTTAAATTGACAGTGTGCAATAAAACTAAGAACTTTGCACCGAAAAAGATTTTTATGCATTTTGATTTAAGAGAAATATCTACGGTAACACTTGTATTATTTGCTATCATTGACGTATTGGGCTCTGTTCCAGTTATTTTAGATATCAAATCCAAAGT
The DNA here is from genome assembly GCA_016721245.1 of Sphingobacteriales bacterium. Classification (GTDB taxonomy): domain Bacteria; phylum Bacteroidota; class Bacteroidia; order Chitinophagales; family JADIYW01; genus JADJSS01. The sequence continues at coordinate 179,275 of JADKIQ010000002.1, read as the reverse complement.
AGGACATGTAGATGCAAAGTATGCTACGCTTGTTTCCGGTTTCATCATGATTTTATTTTTATTCTTAGGAAATCAGATTTTAAACCTGATAGGGATTGATGTAGCATCATTCTCCCTGGCTGGTGCAATTGTTATATTTTTAGTGGGTCTGGAAATGACCTTAAACAGAGATATTTTTAAATCCGGAAATTCTACTATAAAAAGCTCCTCGATAGTACCTATTGCCTTCCCGATGATTGCGGGTGCAGGTACTCTTACTACTCTTTTATCCCTGCGTTCTGAATACGATGTATCCGTGATACTCATAGCCGTTCTTATAAATCTGGCTATAATTTATTTTGTGATACGTTTTATACCAAAAATTGAAACCCTGATTGGAGATACAGGTATTAATATTTTAAGAAAAGTATTTGGAGTTATTTTATTATCTATTTCAATAAAATTATTCTCTAAGAATCTTGCTTTATTATTTCATTTTTAACGGCCATATTATTTTACAATATCTGCTACAGCTTTGTGTATGTTGAGATTTTGCTGATCGCTTTCAATTAATCCATCCCGCATACGAACAACACGATGCGCATAACCGGCAATATCTTCTTCATGTGTTACCACTACTATAGTATTTCCATTTGCATGAATTTCCTCGAACAACTTCATAATTTCGTATGATGTTTTAGTATCCAGATTCCCGGTGGGTTCATCTGCCAGAATCAATGATGGATTATTTACCAGTGCACGTGCTACTGCCACGCGCTGGCGTTGTCCGCCCGAGAGTTCATTCGGTTTATGTTTCATTCTGTCTCCTAATCCCACTTGTTTAAGCACCTCCACAGCACGTTCATCACGTTCTTTTTTACTCCAGCCGGCATATATCAGCGGCAAGGCCACGTTCTCAATAGTTGTTAAGCGCGGAATTAAATTAAAGGTTTGAAAAATGAATCCGATTTGCTTATTCCGTACGGCTGCCAACTCATTATCCGATGATTTACTGACATCATTACCATCTAAAAAGTACTGTCCTGCGGTTGGTGTATCCAGACAACCTAGTATATTCATTAAGGTGGATTTTCCGGATCCCGACGGTCCCATCAATGCCACATATTCATTTTTGTAAATATCCAGATTTATCTCCTTCAGGGCATAAATGGTTTCATCGCCTAAATTAAATTCGCGTTTGATGCCTTTTAGTGCTATGATAATTTTGTTCAGCATTTTTATTAGTATTTGGTGCCTTTTACAAATTTCGGGACTTTGATATAATCCGCATCTTTCAATGGAGCATTTTTTAAAGCATCTTCTTTTGTAACTGGGTAGTTAATTTCATCCACTCTGAAAATATTTACTTCTTCATTTATGTATATAAGCGGTTCTATACCGTCAGTATTTAGTTCATTCAGTTTTTCCATAAAATTCAGAATCTTACTCAAATCTGTTTTTATTGCCTTCTTACCATCAGTATCAAACTCCAGTTTTGAAAGATTTGCCAGCTTATCTACTAAAACGTCATCTACTATCATATTCTATTAGTTGAGATTCCTTGTATTTTATTACGAATATAAAAACAAAAATGGTACAGACGGTATAATTGTTTACGCGCCAGTACCATTTTGCTGTATTTTATTTTTTTACTGAAGTTTAATTACCTGCTTCGTTATTGGTTTAGCATCACTTTTTATTATAAAATAATACACTGCCTTTGCCCATTTTTCAGTAGAAATATTCCACTCATTAAGTCCTTCTTTCAATGTTTTTTGCTGATCTATCATTAATTCTCCAATATCGTTATACACCAACAATGTAATATCCATTACATCTTTAGAGTACATGGTAATTACCGTATTATCTACCGTCGGGTTTGGATAAATACTAATTAACTGAAATTTTTCTATTTCAAGTTTTGCATTAGCAATATTTGTAAGATGGATGCTATTATCATTATCAATTTCTTTTACTTGATAGTAATAAATAACACCCGGAACTACGTTACGATCATTATAATAATAGTTCTTAACAGAATTTGAATTTCCTGCAGCTGTCACTTCGCCAATTTTTGTGAAATTAATGGCATCTGTACTTCTTAAAACTTCAAATTTGTTTGTATTAAGTTCAGATGCAGTTGCCCAACTTACCTTTATATATTGGTTATCTATTGCATTTGCTTTGATATAAATAAGTTCAATAGGCAATACAGTAGGACAGTCTGCTAATTTTGCACTGCTTACCTCACAGGCTACTTCACCTGTTACTATATTTTTTACGTGGGCAAAAGTGAATATCTCCTGAAAGTTTGCAGTAGTTAAGGTTGTCCAGGATGCGCCGTTATTGTAAGAATATTCAGCAATGTAAGTTGCATTACACGCGGGACAAGAGGCATTTACAGATACCGTTGGCGGATTTGCTGAACAATTGATAGTCGGATTAATCGACACTCTTGGGAACACTTTAAATGGCTTACACAAAGTGGTCGTGCAATTATACTTATCTGAAAAAGAATATTGTAAAGAGTATGAACTTCCTGCGGTCAAAGTACTCGTATTAATAGTGCCCGTACTGTTAGAGTTAGCTGTAACAACACCAGATATAGCACCCCCTCCACAGCTTGTTCCCGAATACACATTTGCCGTAACTCCATTGGAATAGGTTCCGGTTGGTGTTCCTAACGTGATATTTGTCTGACTAAAAGCAGAAGCAGCCGGAACGGTACAAGGCACCGGAGTGCAAAAAGTATATACCTGATTTGAAAGAACAGCTGATCCGCCTGTTGAACTTAATTCTTCAATTAAAATAAAATTAGTTGCACTACTACCTCCGCCTGTGGTACTTCCTCCACCATAGCCCAAACCGTCGCTGTATCCGTCATAAATTTCTATTCTATATGGACCTTTATTGGGGTCTATCAGTCCGGTTGTGTAAGTAACGGCACCTAATCCTGATGCGTATCCTCCACCTGACTCTACCACATTACCTGTTCCATCATAAATAACCCAACTTATATCTTGCGGACGATTATCAAAATCAATAGTAATTTTATATTTAGCATACAATGGTGGTGGTAATGTTACACTATATTGTATAATATCATTTTTGCATGCTGTTGTATCAATAAGTAATTCTCCAACATTTGGCTTATCAAATGTTCCGCCAATACTGCTTTTACATCCATTGTTATCCGTAAATAATACAGACCATGCCTGACCGTCCAACACAGTAAACGGATTAGATATTTCCAGTGTATCTACAGGTGGAGACGGGAATGAAATACCGGAAGCGGCGCCACTTCCAACATAATTAAAATGCTGTGCGGGAAACGCTTTGGGCGTTAAACTTGGCCAGCCACCATCAGGAGAAGTAACCGTTAAACTGATACCTGCACTTCCGTCACCAACACAGGTTGGTGAGAATGCCGGAGTAGTAACTTTTTCCAGCATTGTAACTTTTACCGGTGTGCCATAACTGTAACACGAATCCTTTTTAAAAATCCCATTAGAAGAATCCGCAATTGTTACAGGTGTTAACCAAAATACCTGTGGACCATATTTGTACGGATCATTATTGACTACGCTATAATCTCCGTGATGTACACCAACTACAGGAGGCCCGATAGAAGTAACTGCTTTTTTAATTTCTAAACTATATGCATAAAATTCAGAAACATCTCCAAATCCGTCATCTTCAAATCTTAATCTCCAGGTTCCGTTTATACCTTCCCCATTCAAACCAGCCCAGGCATCCATTGGTAAATAAAATCCTGTGATTTCAGGCAGAGAACCTGCAGGACATTGTGCTGTTATATTTCCTGCAGTTCCAAAATTAGAGAAACAAACATTTAAAAAGCCGAAATTGCTGCCGCATTGATCGTGAATAATCCTGTAGGAACTGCCATCTGGCGCAATTAAATCAATATCTAAATCTGCAAAGTATCCCATACCTGCATTAATACATAATGTTATGGTATCAGTAGCGGTATTAAATGTAGAACCTGCCGGAAATCCGCTCAAAGTCACCGGATATTGAGCTTGCGATGCATCAAACTGATCAGAACCACCTGAAGCATAATTACCTTGGGCATCTTTGTAATATTGAGTTGTTGGAGTACCAGCTGTTGTCCAATCTATCTGACCTATGTAATATGGTTTTCCGGCATTTGCAGGATCAAATGGATTTATAACGCTTGGCTGTGTTGTTGACAATTGCCATCCGATAACCGGATTGCTTCCTGCATTAATTCCAAAGTTGATAGGATCTGCAGTCACTCCAAACGTTACTTGATCTCCAAAACAGAGTTTCACATCACTTGGTCCTTCAGTTGAACCTAAATTTGCTGCACAACAAGTATTTCCATTGTAAATTTGGAATTCAAAAGAACATTCATTACCTGCATATCCGTCAATTAAAATATAATATTTTTGTCCGGCTGTAAGACTTACAGACACTTGTCCTGTAGTTGTACCAGTATAAACTGTGCCAGCTGGTATGTTTGTTAAAGCTCCTGAACAAGTATTGTCACTGCTGGTATATAGTGAAAACTGTACTCCTGGTTGAACACCCCAAAATGCACAGTGTGTACCCGTTGCATACAAATATTTAATTACATGCTGGCCGGTAACTGATGGAGTAAAGGAATACCAAACTGAATTTTCAGTAGAGTATCCACTTGGAAAAGCAGGGTCTACACTGCATATTGAGGTAGCATTAATATTAGAACCCGGCATTGGGCTGCAAACCGCTGTTAAATCTACAGCACCACATATATTGTCGGTGTTAGGACGAATAATTGCCGGACCTGCGTCTACAGCTTGTATGCTGAAATTACCGTTTAGCTGTGCTCCTGTGGCAAATTCATATCCGTCAACCATGAGATAATATGTTTCGCCCGGATTCAAGCCCCTTGGCTGTAATGATACATTTGTGTTTGCACCTGATGCTCTTATACAACCTATTAACTGGTCATTTTTTTTGCAAAAATTATTTAGAGAGGTACAAGATGCACAAATATCCGATTCAAATCCATCTGTTTCAGAAGGAAATCCAAAAATATCTGTAGAGAGGTAATTGTCACAATCTATATTTATATCCTCCGCTTCTCTGCTATTAAATAAAAACATTGTCGGGTAAAAATTATCCCCGACCCCTACGCTAGTAAGATTTATATTAACATTACCTGAATTAGGAGCTACAAAATTAAACCAGACAGCTGTGCCATAATTATCCGTACACACCCAATCAAAAAACGGATCAAAATCCTCGCTTCCATCATATGCTACATTATTATTTGTTGCTATTGGTGCTGCTCCTATCGTAAGTGTCGCTCCCGGGCAGCTGTTAGAACCGGATGGTCCGGGACATGCGTATGTTCTTTGTATCGTATAAGTACTGCAGGCAGCAGGAGCCGTTGCTCCGTAAGGTGCATTCCACGTAACCGTTACCGGTGTAAACGTACCACTTGTACCAACCGCGGCTGTTTGATTTGTATTTCCAGTAATTGTTATAGGTGCAGCAGGAGAACAAGCTGCATTGGCTATAACTACCTGACTGCATGATGTTGATGTCACCGTTACCGTATTTCTGATATCAGGGTATATATTAAATGTACACGGATTGGTAGAACGTACACAATTAGCCGAAATGGGCTGTGGACGCGGGTATCCCGGTGCAATAGTAGTTGCACCATTATCTGCTAAGATGTAGCCTACAAAAGTGTACGTTGCCGGGGTACAACCGGGACTTGGTAATCCTGCCCCGGGATTATATACAGAATAAGTTGCCGGATTATCCAAATCTATTGTACATGGCGTGCCCCAGGTGGATGATTTACAATATGCCCATCTGAAGCCGGGATTACTGCCACTATAGCTGTAACCGAATGATGCATTCAACGAACTTCCGGCACAAAGATTACCTCCACCGCAAGTTTGTGAAGTAATGGTTGGCCGTTTTATATTGATACTGAAATTACATTGTGAGCCTGCATTTCCGTCGATTACGAAATAATAAGTTACACCTGCTACAGGCGTGAATGTTAGTGTTGTGGTTCCGTTGGAAACAGGCGTTAAAGAAGCACAAGTGCCTCTGAAAATACCGAACTGAATACCATTAGCACCGACACCAGCACCATCAGAGCAGGAAACACTGGTCACTTCTAAAGTTACCTGTGCATTTCCATTATTAGCCGGGGCTGTCCATTTATACCAAACATCATTTTCTAGAGTTAAAGCAGAAACATATTGTGGATCCGGATCTGTACAAATAGCTGTTGCCCCAATATTTGTTCCTGTTCTTGGGTTGCACATTGGATTTAAATCTATGGCATTAGAGCAATCATCATTAGCCGGTATTACATCCGGAGCACCACCATTATTCGTAAGTTCCGGGCCCGGAGATGGTTCTGCGTTATTAGTTAATGTTTCAGTTACCTGAACAGTAAAAGTTGCGTTGGGTCTTGCTGCAGTTCCGCTAATCCATACAAAATAAGTTTGTCCGGGAATAACAAATGAAAACAAACGTTCTGCTCCACCAGCACCTGCATTATCATTACAACCGGCTGCAACATTAGTCATCTGGTCACATGGTTTATTACAATCATTTACTCCGCCTGTTAATCCTGCCTGAGGCCCTATTAAACTAACTTTTACATCTGATGAAGCATTGGGCAATACGTTAATTTGCACACGGCCCGAAGCGGGTGCTGTGAATTTATACCACACATCTCTGTAGGCTGTACAACCGGCATTGAATCCGGATGTTGCACCCGAATTGGAACCTGCTGTTGGCGTAGAATTCACCGTCAAAGCTATTGCCCCGCAAGGCTCGTCATTTTGTATCATGGTCCAGTATGGCAAGCAAATTCTGCTTAAATAACAATCTGCAGAACCACTGGATACATCAACTGTTTTACAAACTTTGTAAGTGGTAACATTGTCTAATCCTGTGTATATTCCCGTTCCGGGAAGTGGGGTTAACGGAGTGCCGCACACACCCCAAACCTGATAAGATATATGCGATGTCGCTGTAGCTAAACAAGCAGCATTATTTCCGGACGAAGAAGTAATTTCAATTCCTCTGTCTAAAGGAAACTCAACTGTAGTAAACGGAGCAGGAACAGTGAATGTTCCGCAAACGGTAGCAATCTTTGTATTTACAGCAAAATTAGAATGACAGGCTCCATTAGCCGCTGTTTCTGAAAATGAATAGGCTGATGGTGTATTAAACCGATATGTATTACAATCAGGATCTGTGCAGGTACTGCAGGTATTTACACTGGCACAGCTAAGTGTAGCAGTCGTTCCGGTACCGGAGCCAGGTGTACCCCCAAAAAAATTAAGTCTGAAACCGACATTTGTACCATCCCAATTATCTACTAAAATATAAATAACGTCGCCTGCTGCCACTGCCATACTGTTTGAAAATAAATTTCCGTTGTATGGATTTGAATTTCCGTTTCCGGAGCCTCTTATTCCTGTTGGTGATTGAGGGTCTGCATAATTACATCTATCAGGGCTACCCAAGGACGAAGGGCAAGTACCTCCCGGTCCACGGTTCCAGACAGAGAAATCATAATCAGCACTTCCGTTGTATGGTGAAATGGTGAATTCTAATGTTCCACCCGTAGCGATGGTTAACCTAAACCATCTGGTGTTTTTTTCTCCTGCCAACATACAACCACAACCACCGCCGGGGCATTCCTGAGTGCCAGGACCATCATCCAGTTGTTCTGCCAGCTGATTGTTACAAACGTTTATTGCATTTGCACAGTTATTCGATATTTGCGCCTTAGAGACATAAACCTGTGCAAAAATTAAAAGCAGAAAAATATAGTGTAAATGTTTTTTCATACGGTTCGTTTATGGTGCAAACAGTTCGTTTAATTATTATTGAGCTAAATATTTCTTTAAATCTTCTAGTTCCTTTTTCTTAGCCTGAATTTCAACAGAAGTTCTTTTGCCCGCTTTTATTTCCTTTTCCAGTTCAGGGACTAATCCTTCCAAATACTTTCTTTTGGAAGCTGAAATCGTCACCTTTTCATTTACGTTTGTAGCTTCAGCTTGCAATTCATCTGAAGGAACTCTCTCCAGCTTTTGTAATTGTTGAGGGATGCTTTCCTTTAATTCCTGTGTGTTATCGTATGATTCCTCTTTAGTGGCAGTCACCTGAAAATCGGGAAATAAAGGGGCGTCAATATTTTCGGCTTTAATTTCATCAGCTGATTTATTCAGCTGTTCCGGTGTTTTTGCCTTACGAAGCGAACCGTCTTTTTTTATTGTGGGAATATCTTTGTTATCAATTTCAAAAGTCATTGATTTAGTCCCATCAATTGGAACTGTGTTTACCTTAAGTTCATTTGAACCCGTGTTTACTCCTGATTTTTGTGATTGTTCTCCTACGGAAATACTATCGGATTTTTTTGTAGAAAGACCTGAAACGTTATTATTTTTTTGTAACGGCGTGATAATCTCTCTTCGCTTTTCAGACTGAGCAGACAGCTTGAAGCAGGCTAAAAAAAATATAAAAACAAAGAGGAAATGTTGTAGACTTTTTTTCATAGAAATATATATTGATGTAAATCAAGCAGAAAACCCACCTAATATTAACAAATTTTGGCCTCATTTCAAATTATTTTTTATGTATCTTTTAACTTTTAACAATTATTTCCTTTTGCGAAACAAACAAATTACTTTTGTGACATGAAAGAACGTGTATTAAGTGGTGTGAGAAGCACCGGAAACTTACATTTAGGCAATTATTTTGGGGCAATTAAGAATTTTATCCAGATGCAGGAAAATTATGAAGCATTTTTCTTCATTGCGAACTTACACGCCTTAACGACCCATCCGAATCCTGAATTGTTAAAAAAATCGGTAAGAGCTACTTTAGTGGAATACATCGCCTGTGGATTAGACCCGGAAAAAAGTACTATTTACGTACAAAGTGATGTGCCGGAAATATCGGAATTATATGCTTTACTGAATATGCTGGCCTACAAAGGAGAACTGGAAAAATGCACCTCTTTCAAAGAAAAAATTAAAAAACACCACGAAAATATCAATGCCGGATTGCTGACCTACCCTGTACTGATGGCTTCCGATATTCTGATACACCGTGCACACAAAGTACCTGTAGGCAAAGATCAGGAACAACATCTGGAAATGACACGAAATTTTGCCGTGCGTTTCAACCATCAGTTTGGCGTAGATTTCTTTCCGGAGCCACAGGCTTTTGATATGACCGGAAAACTGGTAAAAGTTCCGGGACTGGACGGCAGCGGAAAAATGGGAAAGAGTGAAGCGGAAGGTAATGCTATTTTCTTAAGAGAAAGTGAAACAGAAATTTGGAATAAGGTAAAGAAAGCAAAAACAGATGCCGGTCCAACCGAGCCAAATCAGGAAAAGTCTCCTGAAATACAGAATCTTTTTATGTTGCTGGAATTGGTGTCATCACCGCAAACAGTACAGCATTTTGAAGACACCTATAACAATTGCTCCATCCGGTATGGCGATTTGAAAAAACAGCTTTCCGACGATATTGCAGCCTTTACAAAACCATTGAGAGAGAGAATTACTGAACTGGAAAGCAATCCTGCATACATCAATAAAATTGCGCAGGATGGTGCAGAAAAGGCTCGAATCAGTGCCCGTGCAACATTAGATGGTGTTCAGGAAATAATGGGATTGAAATCAATCTGGAGATAGCAATAAGGCTGTCAAAAAAAATAAGCCTCAGCTAATTCTTTCAAAAGATTTTAAATAAAATCATATTCAAATTATAAAACTTATCCACTTTTTAAAAAAAAGTAGGCTGGCTGTCATTTTCAATGAAAAAAAATGTATAGTTTAGTTGTCCTTTAAATAAGTAATAAACCATACCTCGTGGCAAAACAAAAAAAACAATTAAAACACATTGCTGTGGCCGGCAACATCGGTTCCGGAAAAACTACACTGACAGAAAAATTAGCCAAACATTATAACTGGGAAGCACGATTTGAAGATGTAGAAAACAATCCGTACCTGAACGATTTTTATCAGGATATGCCACGCTGGTCATTCAACCTGCAGATTTATTTCCTCAACAGCCGTTTACGCCAGTTGGTGGAAATTCAGGAAGGCAGTCAGATTGTTATTCAAGACAGAACCATTTACGAAGATGCTCATATTTTTGCTCCCAATTTACATGAGATGGGCTTGATGAGCACACGTGATTTTGAAAATTATATCAGTTTTTTCAGAACCATCAGCAAAAAAGTAAATTCTCCGGACTTACTGATTTACCTGAAGGCTTCGCTCGGAACACTGGTAGGACAAATTGAACGCAGAGGCCGTGCTTATGAAGACAATATCCGTTTAGATTATTTGAAACAGCTGAATCAATACTACGACAATTGGATTGAGAATTATAAAGAAGGGCCTTTGTTAGTGATTAATGTAGATGATTTAAATTATGCAGACAAACAAGGTGATTTCAGTAAAGTGGTAGAAAAGATTGATGCAGAATTATTTGGTTTGTTTTAATTAAAATAAATTATACTCATAAAAAAAGGTTGACATTAATGTCAACCTTTTTTTTATTTATTCTTTTGTTCTTTTATTTACCGGTGACGTATGCATTTTCAAAGCCCGGTGTTGCTTTTACCTGCGGCAACACTGCTTCAGCGGCGGCACGGTTAGCAAATCCAACTATCCAGACAACATTCACGCCATTATCATTTTTATACGTTACTATTTTACCATATTTAGACAATGGTTCAATCTGCTCCCATTTTGGTACGGAGAACGCGCCTAACTGAATAGCTGCTTTATATTTTGCCAGCATGGCATCACGTGATTGAACACCCAATGACTGTACATTGAAATTTTGTGTACTGGCAGGTGTTTGTGCCTGTACGTTTACATTTGCAACAGTTGTATTCTGTGGTGCTTTTGGAGTCTGCTGAACCACTTCTTTATTTATTTTTTCCTGCAACACTATCTGGTCATTTGAAGTACGTGTTTGATTTTTCATCATGCCTTTTCCTTCAAATTCTGTGCTTGCCGGAGCTGCAGTTGAATTATCTCCTATTGCGCCGTAATCATTCGTAGTTGGTGAGGTATTTCCTGTTGGTGCAGCGGTAGAATTATCGCCGATGGCAGATACTATTTCCTGATCTTTTTTCTTTTCCGTGTTATTTGAAATCGTTTCTGTAATTTTTTTATCACTCACATTGGTTTCTTCCAGATCAACTACTTTTAAGGTATTTAAATCCAGTTTTTTAATAATACCGCCGGATGAATATGTCAACGTATGGTCATTCAGTAATCCGGGGTTTGATTCATTATTTGTGGTGTTTATTGCTTTGCCTAAGTTTTTTGGTTTGCCCCAAACACCATTTGAATATTCTGCAGTGTATAAATCAAGTCCGCCAACAGAACCGGGAAAAGCAGCCACAAAAAATATTTTTTTGGTGTTGCCATTATCCATCAAAGACGGCTGGCCAACTTTAAACGTACCCAGCAAATTCTTATTCAATGTGTAGGCCACCCAATGCTTATCTTTCCATGTAGCATGCAGCACTTCAAACATCAGGGTCTCTTCTACCGATTTAATTTGTTCCGGAACTTTGTATGCCGGCACCTCATCGGTATATAATTCAAACGTAATTTCCTGCAAATAAGAATAATCATTGTGCAATAAAAAAGCTGCAAATGTTCCCTTACAAAGGGAAAATAAAATAGTAATTGTAATGAGTGTTTTTTTCATATGTGTAATGCTTTCAAAATCATTGAAACAAAAGTGATATTTTATACCTCTATTAATACGCAAAGTTTTCCACATTATTGTATTAAGATAGCATTCACAACTTTAATGCCAATTAATATTTTCTGATATAAATTGTATCTTGGTAGTCGCTTTGCTTTAAGCAAAAAGTTTAGTTAATTTGGGATTGATAAAACGCAATTAATTATCAGAAAGAATATATTCAGGTTGATTTTTGTGATGACGGTACTATACATTTCTCCGTCTGCGTATGCTATTGGCGATTTGAGAATAGCAGGTGCACGACAAGTGGGTATGGGTATGAGTTCTGTCAGTATGGTTAATGTATATTCTGCTTATAACAATCAGGCTGCAGGTGCTTACCTGGATCGTCCTTCCTTTGGCATATATTATGCCCCAGTTTTTATAGGACAAGGCGTAAGCAATATATCCGGTATTTTTGCCATGCCTGTAAAAAAAGGAGGCACTATTGGTGTATCTGTAAATTATTTTGGATACAGCCTTTTTAATGATAAAAAAGTGGGTTTGTCCTATGCCATTAAACTGGCAAAATGGATGTCGCTTGGTGTTCAGTTAGATTATCTGAATACAAAAATAAGCGGCTATGGTTCTAAAAATTATGTCACTTTTGAAATGGGTTTATTTTCAAGACCCATAGATGAATTATCTATCGCATTTCATGTATATAACCCCTTAAAGATTTATGTAGACCGAGCTACCGGTGAAAAAGTACCTACTCTTTTCCGTTTGGGCATTACTTATGAAGCTGTCAAAAAGTTTTTTATTTCCGCGCAGATAGATAAAGATTTAAAAAATAAAGTAATCTTTCGTGCCGGTGTTGAATACACGTTAAAAGACATTGTAAGTTTCCGAGCCGGACTTGCCACAGACCCTGTGACCGGAACGTTTGGGCTGGGTGTACTACTGAAACAAGGTGTTGGTTTTGATGCAGCCTTTTCCTATCAGGGAAACTTGGGTTTTCAGCCTCACTTCGGAATTGTGTATACCATCAAAAAAAAGAAGCTTGTTCCGAAAGTAAATGAATCACCTGCACTGTCAACAAATCCGGCACCATCTCTTATTCCTTCTGCAAAAGTGCCATAAGCGTTTGCATTAATAAATTATTTAGCATTACAAGAATACATCGAATATCCGTATTTTTGCGCCATGGAAAATATTAGGAATTTCTCTATTATAGCACATATTGACCACGGTAAAAGCACTCTGGCTGACCGTTTGTTACAACTGACCAATACTGTATCTGACAGAGATTTGCAGGCGCAGACTCTGGACGACATGGATCTGGAGCGCGAACGCGGTATCACGATTAAAAGCCATGCCATACAGATGGATTATATGTATGAAGGCAAGAAATACATTTTCAATTTAATAGATACTCCCGGACACGTCGATTTCTCCTATGAGGTTTCACGTTCCTTAGCTGCCTGCGAAGGTGCTCTTTTACTCGTTGATGCCACGCAGGGAATTCAGGCACAAACCATTTCGAATTTATACCTGGCCATTGAAAACGGACTGGAAATTATTCCTATCATCAACAAGATTGATATGGATGGTGCGATGATAGAAGAAGTAAAAGATCAGATAGTAGATTTAATTGGCTGTAAACACGAAGATATTTTAGAGGCAAGCGGAAAAACAGGACTTGGTGTGGATTTGATTTTACCCGAAGTAATCAAAAGAATTCCGGCTCCTAAAGGCAGTGAAACAGAACCTTTACAGGCTTTAATTTTTGATTCGGTTTTCAATCAATTCAGAGGAGTAATTGCCTATTTCCGTGTTTTAAATGGCACTATTAAAAAAGGCGATAAAGTAAAATTTGTCAATACGGAAAAAGAATATTTTGCAGACGAAGTGGGCATTATGCGCATGACGCCTGAACCTAAGAGCGAAGTAAAAGCCGGCGATATCGGCTATATCATTACAGGTATTAAAGTGTCGAAAGAGATAAAAGTGGGTGATACAATTACACACGTAAACAGACCTTGCGCCGACAGTATCAAAGGGTTTGAAGATGTGAAGCCGATGGTATTTGCCGGAATTTATCCGATAGACAATGATGATTTTGAAGAGTTGAGAGACTCCCTTGAAAAGCTACAATTAAATGATGCTTCTTTAGTCTGGGAGCCTGAAACATCGCTGGCCTTGGGCTTTGGTTTCCGATGCGGTTTCTTAGGATTGCTGCATCTGGAAATTATACAGGAACGTCTGGAACGCGAGTATGATATGACCATCATCACGACTGTACCGAACGTAACCTATTTTTGTTACACCAAGCAAGGTGAAAAACTGACGGTTAACAACCCTTCCGATTTACCGGATCCTACATTTATAGATTACGTAGAAGAGCCGTACATCAAAGCGCAGCTGATTACTAAACCTGAATATGTGGGTGCATTGATGAAATTATGTATGGACAAACGTGGTATTTTGAAAAATCAGGTATACTTATCTCCTACTAAAATTGAACTGCAATTTGAAATGCCGCTGGCGGAAATTGTATTCGATTTCTATGATAATTTAAAATCCATTTCAAAAGGTTATGCAAGTTTCGATTATCACATGCACGATTTCAGAGAAAGTGATTTGGTGAAACTGGATATCAAATTAAACGGCGATAATGTGGATGCTTTTTCCGCTTTAATACACAGAAGCAAAGCCTACAGCTTTGGCAGCCGTTTGTGCGAAAAACTGAAAGAACTGATTCCCCGTCAGCAGTTCGTCATTGCCATACAGGCGGCCATTGGTGCCAAAATTATTGCCCGCGAAACGATTTCCGCGATGCGTAAAGATGTAACCGCAAAATGTTATGGTGGTGATATTTCGCGTAAACGTAAATTACTGGAAAAACAAAAGAAAGGTAAGAAACGTATGCGTCAGGTAGGTAACGTAGAAGTTCCGCAGGAAGCATTTATGGCGGTGTTGAAGTTGAATGATTAAATCTTTATTCTAAGTACTTACTTTGAAGATAACGAGTAGATATTCATTACATATTATAATTTTGCTTTGCCGAACAAATTAATTCTTTAAAAAAATTTTAAAAGAAGAATTGAAAGAATTATTTGATTTTCATAAATACTAAATTATTGATTTTTGAAAAACACTTGAGGAACTTCATGATATAGTCTGAATTAGATGAATTCCATACAGGACACTGATAGAATTGATAACTATGTTAGGTGTCAACTTTAAAATAAATATTGGTTTGCTTATCCTGCATTACTAAGGCTGATTTTAGAACTTGAATTTGGAAAAAAATATATAAAGTATTCTGAAAGAAGAGACAATATTTAACTCAATTGCTATTCAACACTAATAAGTATTTACAACAACTCCCCGATAATCTTTTCAATTCCTACACCTTCTGCTTTGAAATTTCAGGTCGCTCCTACTGAGCTTCGTTTTGGTTCAATATTATTTTACAATATGGTTGTCAAATACGATGCAAACTGCTAATAAATCTATTGTTTTGTAAGAAATAATTTCGTGTCATTATTATTTGGATAATCGCCACGGCTGCCTACCAACGTTGTCAAATTTCTGATGACTAAACGATACGCATAAGTACTTCCAGTACCTGTATAATCACTTTCCCATTCTACAATAGTATCATTAGTTACTGTGTATGTTTGTTGAGTTGTTAAGCTAGTTGTAATAGTATCTACTCCAAAATATTCTATCATTGATCCATCACTGGAAAATTTAAAAAATACATAATTTCTATTTGGTGTAGTTCCAAATTGGTCGCTATACTGACCTTTCCAAAACCCAACTATATTAGGTTTTGAATCTGAAGTTTCTTTTTTACAAGAACTTAAAAGGATTGCAAAAATGGCTGATAAGATAAATATTAACTTTTTCATTCGTTCTATTTTCAATTAAATTTAGCTAATATTCCAATGAATCACCATATTAAACTTGAAAAAATAAATCGAACAGATTGCTTCGTTCCTCGCAATATTGAGCTTGTCGAAGAATTACAACAATTCCCCAATAATCTTTTCAATTCCCATGCCTTCGGCTTCGGCTTTGAAGTTTTTTATAATACGGTGACGAAGAATCGGCAAGGCTACAGCTTGTACATCTTCCATATCCGGAGAGAATTTTCCGTTGATGGCAGCGTGGCCTTTTGCAGCCAGCACTAAGGATTGTGAGGCACGCGGACCGGCGCCCCAGGCAACAAACTCATTTACTATTTTAGCCGCTTTTGCGGTATTCGGTCTGGTTGATGAAGCTAATTTCACGGCATATTCCACCACATTATCCGCAATCGGCATACGGCGAATTAAATGCTGGTACGCAATGATCTCTTTCGCACCGATAATTTTGTGTACTGAAGCAGGATTATCGGTTGTCGTAGTTTTCACCACCTGTAATTCTTCTTCATAACTTGGATAATCCAACACGATGTTAAACATAAAACGGTCGAGCTGAGCTTCCGGTAAAGGATAGGTTCCTTCCTGTTCAATCGGGTTTTGCGTAGCCAGTACGAAGAAAGGCAGTTCTAACGAATGCTGTTGTCCTGCAGCCGTTACTTGTCGTTCCTGCATCGCTTCTAACAAAGCTGATTGCGTTTTCGGCGGCGTTCTGTTGATCTCATCCGCCAATACTATATTTGCAAAAATCGGTCCTCTGTTAAACTGAAACTGACGGTTTTCATTCAATACTTCCGCACCAATAATATCTGAAGGCATTAAATCCGGCGTAAACTGAATGCGTTTGAAATTTAATTCCAGCGCATCAGAAACGGTTTTTACCAGCAATGTTTTTGCCAATCCCGGAACGCCTACCAGCAAACTGTGGCTGTCACAAAAAATAGACAACAATACATATTTTACCACATCGTCCTGTCCGACGATGACCTTACTGATTTCCTTTCTCAATTGCTGATAGGAAGTCGATAAGCTTTGTATTCCTTCTACATCATTTGTAAACTGGCTCATATAATTTTATTTTGTAACAACAGAACGCAATTCTTCACATTGGGTATAATCGTCGGTAATCATCAAATAGGTTTTCTTCATGTTTTTTTCAAACCATCGATTCAATACCTGTTCTTCTTTATCTGATTTTGCCGCGTTCTGCATTTTATCGTAATCCACTTTTATATCGGCTACATGCGGCTCTGATTTAGAAACGAGTTTTACAATGCGGAAAGAAGGTGTGCCATCGTCGCCCTGAAACATTACAGGCGGCGTGATTCCTCCGATAGACAATGTATCTACCAGTAAATATAAATTCGGATCAATTTTATTTACTTCCAGCACCGTTCCTCCGGTTTCATTATTTAACAAAGAACCGCCAACACCTTTAGACTGTGCATCCTGCGAATATTGTTTTACCGCATCGAAAAATGTTATCTTGCTGTTTAAGATATCTGAACGAACGGAATCCAATTTATTTTGTGCAAATTCAGCATCTTTAGAGGTAGATTGTGGGCGAGTCAAAATATGTCTTACCTGAATCATATCACCACGACGTTCTATCATTTCGATAATATGAAATCCGAAAGGTGTTTCCACTAAATCGCTTACTTCTCCTGCCTTCAGTTTAAATGCCGCACCTTCAAATTCTTTCACATAGGTGCCACGCGGAGCCCAGTCCAGTAAACCACCTTGTTGCGCAGAACCAATATCTTCAGAATACAAATTGGCTAATAATTCGAAATTTTCACCTTTTCTGATTCTGTCTAAAATTCCCTGTGCTTTATCTTTGGCTGATTTTTGCTGTTCAAAAGACACACGTGGTTTCATCACGATTTGTTGTAATTCTATGGTTGCATTGAAGTAAGGTAAACTGTCTTTTGACAATTTATCAAAGAATCCTTTTACTTCTGATGGAGTAACTGTAATATCACCCAATATTTTATTTCTCATTCTGGCAGCCAGCATCTGTTCTCTAATATCTTCACGATAATCATCTTTGATTTGATCTACCGTTTTGTGGTAATATTCTTCAAATGCTTCCTGTGAACCTGCTACACTGATAAAGTAATTTATTTTTCTGGTTAACTCGTCTTCCACTTCCTCATTCGCCAACGGTAAACTGTCGCTGATGGCCTGAGTAGTAAGAATTTTATTATATACCAGTTGTTTCATCAACTGACAGCGGTTTTGCTGTTCATCCGCACCACGCAAACTGAGTAAATCCAATTGGTTTTCAATATCGGAACGAAGAATAATTTTATCATTGACGATAGCGTCCACTTTATCCAGCAAATAGCCTTTGGGCGCATTCGTGCTGTCACCTGCAAAAGCAGTTTGAATACCCAGTAAAAACAGAAAAGATATGAATAATTTTTGCATTGTATAATTTAAGATGCAAATGTACGAAAATGAAGCCTAGATTAAAACGAAATCTGTATCAAATTGAAATGATTGTTAGTAAGTTAAGGTTTTTTAACGTCGGAAATAAGCGCTTATTTTTTGACTAAACGCTCAAATACTTCTTTATCTATGGAAACCGGATATTTTTGCTTCAATTCATCTATCCATTTTTTCTCCAGATATTCCTGATAGGCGGCCACCACGTATCCGCGGCATTCTTCGAAAGTGCGGCTTTTTCCGGCATCGGGTTAAAGACCTGCACAATCTGATATTTATTGCCAACCAGTTTTGGTGCGGCTAAGCTTTCCACAGAAAGATTGAGTTTTGTTTTCGTTATATCCAGCACCTGTGAGTTTGATTTTCCTAATCCTTTTATTTTCTCCGCCAGTGACTCGTCCGAGATGGTTTTATTTGCCTGTAAAATCTTATAAATGGATGTTGCCTGTTTAACGTTATCTGCTGTAATTGTTCTTACTACAGCACGTTTTTTCAGGTTAAAATCCTGTTTGTGTTCATTGAAATAGGCCAGCAAACCGGTAGAATCTTCCGATGCACGATTCCAGATATTGCTTTCCGACAAGGCGAAAATCATGATACCGTTTCTGTATTCATCCATCAGCGATTTGTATTCCGCATTGTTTTGCTGAATATCATTTTTATAATAATCTATAATAAATGTCTGAACGACGCTTTTAATCAAGACATCATATTTATCTACACCTGCTTTAGGATAGACCGTATAAAAAATCTCCTGTATCTTTTTACCAAAATCATTTTCGTTATAGGATTTTTTTCCAATCTGCAGCAATATACTTGCATTTGTTGTATCTCTGTAAGCAAATGGAGCAACCTGTGCTATTTCAATCAGACGTTGTTTTAAAACAGGTAAATTTTCCTTCACCCCTTTTACCGCATATTTATCACTCAGTTTATTAATAAACTTATCCATCTCATACTGATACTGTGGCAAATTCGGTAACTTGGATTTCAAGACCGGAACGGCTTCTTCATAGTTCAATGGTTTTGCTGTTTCCAGTCGTTTTACAATATACCATGCCGTATTTGTTTTGAATGGTGCGGAAAATTCTCCGTCTTTTAAGGCATAAGCCGTTTCCTCAAATACTTTTGCATAGGTATTAATTCCAAACCAGTCTAACTCGCCTTTATTTCCTTTAGAGAAATCGTCTTCACTAAACTGCTGTACTATATTCTGAAACGGTTCATTTGCTTTCAGTTTTGCATATGCGAGACGAATGGTATCTTCCACTGCTTTTCTTCCTTTCTCTGTGGTATCGGTGATAGAAAAGAAGCGCTTGATGATGGCAACTTTTAATTTAGGACGCGCAGTACGAGTTTCATTCAACTTAAGTATATGATATCCGATACGGGTTTTTACAGGCTCGGAAATATCACCTGCTTTCATTTTGTATGCAGCATCTTCCAGTTCCGGGAAAGCCATCTGATAGCTATTGAACCAACCGACTTTTCCTCCATTGATTGCAGATTGTTTGTCTTCAGAGCCTTTTGCTGCTGCTTCGAAAGAAGTACCTGCTTTTAGGTTTTTAGAAACCTCCAATGCCTTCCCTAATGCATCCGCTTCGTTTCCGCTGCCGGCTGCAAAGAAAATATGACTGAGACTTACATCCGTTTTAGAACGTTCGTACTCCTGTTTTACCAGTTTCTCCAGAATATCTTTTTCTACATAGGAATCCAGCAATTGTTTTTCGTATACATTCAACTCTTCTTTAAAACGGTCGTTTGTATCCAAACCCTGCTTTACCGCTTCCTTCACTTTCAGTCTGAAATTGACATACAGATTCAAATAGTCCTCCAGCGATTTTCTGCTATAATCTGCCTTATTGCTAAAATTATTCTTCTTGTAAATGTATTCAAATTCTGATTTTTTCACTTTCGTATCACCCACGGAAAACAACACATCATCCTGAGCCGACACTAAAGAAGAAAAAGAGAAACATGAAATACAAAGGAGAAGTAGAGCTTTTTGCATATTAAAAGTGATTTAGAACAAATTTATTCAATTTTATCATACTTTAATATAGAACTTAAAAAGACTCTGTTTATTTAGTTAATTTTAACAAGTTTTTAGAAAGTATATGAGAAGAAAGAAAAAAACAGTTTACCCCATTCTGGAAAATGTGGAAATAACCACTATTGCTGCTGAAGGCAAGGGCTTGGGAAGAATAGATAATTTTGTGGTTTTTGCGGACAAAGCCATTCCCGGCGATGTCATTAATGCTAAAATTATAAAAAAGAAGAAAGATTATGCACTGGCAGAAATTGATTCTCTTGTAAAGCCTTCTGACAAACGAATTGCATCATTTTGCGAACACTTCGGCACCTGCGGCGGCTGTAAATGGCAGCATGTGGATTATAAATTTCAGCTCGAGTTTAAACAGCAAATTGTTGAAGAAGCATTTCGCAGAATCGGTAAAGTGGCTATTGAAAATATACAACCTATTCTGGGCTGCGAAGAAACTATCTTTTACAGAAATAAATTAGAGTTTACTTTTTCGAACAGGGTATGGCTGACGCGCGAACAAATCGACAGCGGAGAAGTTTTTGACCGAAATGCGCTTGGCTTTCATACGGCAGGAAATTTTGCTTCGGTGTTGCATATCAACCAATGCTTCCTGCAGGATGAAAAGGTGAATACTATAAGAAATGCCGTATACGATTTTGCGGTAAAAAATAACTATACCTTTTACAATCTGAAATTTCACGAAGGATTACTACGAAATTTAATTTTCAGGAATACCACACTGAATGAATGGATGGTAACGGTTTGTTTTGCTGAAAATGATATGGAAAAAATCGAGCTGATGATGAATTTTCTAAAAGATAATTTTTCATTTATCACCTCCCTGAATTACATCATCAACACCAAGAAAAACGATACGATTTACGATCAGGAAGTAATTACCTTTCATGGTAATAATCACATCATTGAACAACTGGGAACTATTCGTTATAAAATCAGTACGAAATCCTTTTTCCAAACCAATAGCAAGCAAGCAAAACGATTATATGATATTGTGAAAGATTTCGGAAACTTCAGTAGAAATGATTTGGTGTATGATTTATATTGCGGCACCGGCAGCATCGCCTTGTACATTGCGAATGATTGTAAAAAAGTAGTGGGAATTGAACAAATTCCGGATGCCATTATTGACGCCAAATACAATGCTGAATTAAACGAAATAGACAACTGTGTTTTTCATGCCGGCACCTGCGAGGATATTTTAAAGGAAGAATTCATTGCTGAACATTCCAGACCTGATATCGTGGTGGTGGATCCGCCGCGTGCGGGTTTGCATGAGAAAGTAATCAACGTGTTGCTGGAAGCTGCACCGAAAAAAATTGTGTATGTAAGCTGCAACCCTGCCACACAGGCAAGAGATGTATTATTATTTTCTGAAAAATATGCTGTTACCAAATGCCAGCCGGTCGATATGTTCCCGCATACTTTTCACATTGAAAATGTGGTATTGCTAGAGTTGAAAAGTTAATCTCTTATTTCAATATAGATTTCAGTTTTTGCAGCATCAACTGATTGTTTTCCTGTGCGAAAGCACTTTTGATATCGCGTTTCTCATCATTGGTTAAATGCCAGCTCATGGAGGCTTTCTTGCGTTTCTTCGTTTGGTCGTAATTAAAATTCAGTACATTAATATCCGTTGTACTCGAATTCTCAAGATATGCCAGACTCACATCGGAATTATAATCCTGCAGCAAAATAAAATTATTAAAAATACTTCCTACTGGTGACAATAATTCCGATAAATACGTTTGCTTTTCGTTAACATCAAACTCACGTAGTTTATTATCTACCCGCAATGTAATAAAAATAACGCCGCTTGTATTCGCATCAATCCAGTCTTTAAACACACTATAAAAACGAGTTGAAACGGCCAGTCCCGAATTTTCACGAATTCCTGCATCCATCGCTTTTATCTCCGGATTGGTAGGCAGGTACACTGCCGGCATTATATACGGATACGTTGCATTCGTACGCAAGGCATCAATAAAATTTAAATTACCAGCTCCTTTGTCTTTAAAAAAACGATTGAATTCAACGGCATCCGTTGACATGTCATCCACGTAGCCTTTAGAATTCTTTATATACGGTTTTATAAGGTAAGAAACAGACTGCGGTGAAAAAAACAGGAATCGCTGGTCGTTAATAATCGTGGCACCAACAATCATCATAGGAATCATGGCAGATTGTTCCGGTTTTTTATAAGCACTCATTAACTTATCCATCGTGTAATTCGTATTTTCATTCAGCTTTTTATCAAACATGTAAGCTCTGTCTTTTTTGTAACTGTAGCCTTTGTAATTGAAGGTTTGCCATGGATAAAAAATATCATTGGTAGCAATGGAAGTAGCCATCCCGTTCAGCAGATCTTTTCCTGCATCTTCCAAATAAACCGTATCGAGATAATTTATTTTTTCATGTGTTTTTGAACGCAGGTATAATTCCCGAAAATAAGCGGCACCAATCATCCCGCCGGAAGCACCGGTCATTAAGACGGTATGGTCGAATAATTTTTTATTCGTTTGTTTTTCCAGTTCCTGTAACAAATGAAATGTCCAGTAGGTTGCTTTCAAGCCTCCACCGGCAGTATTAATAAAAATGAGTTTAGGTTTTGTTTCTCCATATTTATTTAACACATTACGATGCCAATTATCCAGTATTTTCTGAGTAACTGCAATATCAGCATTGACCATATCTTTATTGACTGCTTTGTTTACTGCTTCATTGTTGTATTCTATTTTTTTAGAAGCATAATCTAATCCGTACAACCGATGTTTGTAAACCACTAAATCATATTGCGTCAAAATATTTAACACAATAAAAAAAGCAATAAGCACCATAGTACGCCAGGTACGGAACCAGTACGATGCAAATGAAAAAAACACCACAAATATGGAAAAGGTGAGAAATATGGCAGAACTCGCAGGCAATCTAAAGAAGCGAATATCCATTAATTTGCCGAAAGCAATTAAGCCAATAATTGCCAGAAACTGAAACAGCAATGCATTTCTGTGATGTTGAAACAAGACTCTGTCTACTAACTTTCTATCATAAAAATCTACTTTGCGGACAAAACTGATATTAAAAGGAAAACGCAGAAAGGTATCCACACGCCATTGAGTGTGATCGTTGTTATTTACCTGTAATTTATCAAGCTTTATTCTTTTACCAATTAACGATTCTTTGGCTTTATCCGTAAGTTTTCCTAAAAATGTTTCTACATTATGGTTGAAAAACACAAAAAACAAACTGGTGAAAATTACCATTAATAAATTTCCCGCCAGCAACGCAAATACGTTCAGCACAATTTTTCCGGCAGGTAATAAGGCTTCTGCATGCTGAAATTTCACCAACTGGATAATATAAATAACTGTAAATGTTAGCGGAATTAAACTATTATTTAGACAGAATTGTACAAACGGATTTACCAGGGATGCCAGAAATTCAAAACGGTAACTGTTTAGCACATAGAACGACATATTCCAGGCCATAAAAAAACCACCCATCGTAAAGCCGACAATCAAAAAACTCAGAAAGTTAACATTACCCAGATATTCCGGATCCAGAAATAATAAAGGAATCCCGTAA
The DNA here is from genome assembly GCA_016721245.1 of Sphingobacteriales bacterium. Taxonomy (GTDB): domain Bacteria; phylum Bacteroidota; class Bacteroidia; order Chitinophagales; family JADIYW01; genus JADJSS01. Next base: position 155,539 of record JADKIQ010000002.1, on the reverse strand, counting down.
CTCGCACCAAAGAGCTGCAGTACTGATGTAAACAGAATTACCCAGAAAATCAAAACAAACAAATGTTTTTTGACATGCACAATTAGCAGCTGTACAGGAAAACTGTAGAAGCCATAACGCAGGTATCTGGAAAATTTATTTTGCACTTTTACAAATTACAGTAAATAACACTTATCCTAAAAGAATGTTATAAAAAAAATGTGCATTATTGGAAAATATACGCACCGCAATCGGTTGTACTTCCAATCCTTGAAAACCCATTAATATCCACCAGTGGAAAATTGGCGGTACTGAAACCTCTGCAGGGAGAAGTGGCTTTCAGATTAAAATTATTTTTGAAAACATCCTTAAATTGCGGGTCTTCCTGTTTGGTATCAACAAATATTGATGTATTTACAGGCGTTTTTGTTTTCACCACACATTTTTCAAAAGTCAGGTTAACGACAGTCGGATTTTCCGTAACATCATCTTTCACAATCTCCTCTTCCAAAGTGCCGTACATAATGCAGTTCTCAAATGATGCAGATGCAGCGTCAGCAAAAATATACGTTGTTTCGCCTGTCTTAAAATAATCATTGATAAAGAATGCCGGATCTTTGGAATGGGAGACATAAGCAGAACTTCGGGCATAAAACGTGCAGTTTAAAAACTGATACTGACCACCGTCATACAAGCCCACCAGGTTTTTACCACAATTATATATGAGTGTATTTTCTGCTTTAATTATTCCAAGGAATCCAAATAAACCATAGAATGCGTTGTTATAAATTTTTGAATTTTTAATAGAAACTTCCGGTGCGTTTGCAATACTCATGGAGATCAATTCATCAGCGGATCTTACATTCCCGACATTGATGCCATAGGAAGAGTTGCGCATGTTCAGGAATTCCAGATTTCCGCGACTGCCGCGTAAAAAGAAAACACCGGAGTATTGTCCCGGAAAATCATCGTACGATCTGTCTGCAATATCTTTATCATTTCGCACACCGCGAAACGTCACCATATTCGACGTATCTGTTCCCAGCACATTCAATTCGCCTTCCACCAGCAATGCCGCACCGCCACCGAAATAAACATCACAACCTTTGTTGATTGTCAGTGATACTCCCGGTTTTATCTGCAAATAATTTAAAATAACATATGGCAAATTATCCTCCCAAACTGTATCCGTTTCCAGAGAATCGCCATTGAAAAAATGTGCATTTTGTCCGTAGGCATTTAGTTGAACCTGCTGCAAAATGCCGTTCGTCAGGAATTCGATAGAGTCTTCAATAATAAATGGCAGGTTGGCCGCATTTGGATTTACGGTAACTTCTGCAAACACGTAAATGCTGTCTTTAGCAGGAATTTCAATATCATTAAATGACGTACCCGCATCACCATCTATATTTATTCTGTAAGAAGAGGAAGCACCACCTGCCAAACGGATATTCGATATTTTTATGGATTGTTTTTGAGTATTTCTTATTGTAAAGAATCTTGTTGTAGAGCCTAATGTAGTAAAGAGGGTATCAAAGGTCAAAGTATCTGTAGAGAAAGAAATACCCGATGAGGTATTGAATTGTTCTTTTTTGCACGATGTGGAGCAAACAGATAAAAATAAGCCAATGCTTAACAGTATTTGAAAATATGTTAATTTGTTCCGAAAAATTTCGGGATGAAAATATCTGTTTCCCATTCTGTAAAGATACATTTTACTTATTATTTTTTACTTACGACTAACCACTTCACTACTTAAGACTAATTTACATCGCAAAAGCCACAGTAGCAATACTTACTTTACAGTCAGCACTCTGTAGAAGTGTTTGTGTGCAGGATTCCATTGTGGCACCGGTCGTTAACACGTCATCTACCAGCAAAATGTGCTGATGCGCCAGTTGTTTTGGCTGTTTGACGACAAAGGCTTTCTCCACATTTTCCCAGCGCTCCGTTCTGGTTTTTCTCGTTTGTGTTTCTGTATTGATATCTCTTGAAATTACATTCGTCATTAAATCCACGTTTAAAATTTCGTTCATACCTTCTGCAAACAATTCGCTCTGGTTGTATCCACGCAAATGCTGTTTCTGCGGATGCAAAGGAACAGGTACAATAGCAGTAACGTCTTTCAGGTATGGATTATTTTGTAAACGTTCACCAAAAATACGACCAATATGAACAGCCAGCTCTTTTTGTTCATTGTATTTGATATTGTGCATGATATTTTGCACCTTTTCTCCTTTGGAAAAGAACAATAAAGAAGTGGCAAATTCCAGATTTACCCTGCCGTGAAATATTTTTTCTACCGGATTTTCTTTGATGGCTTCAAAGTTGGTGAATGGCAATTCCAGCCGACAGTTAAAACACAAATGCTCCTCTCCTTTTACCAAGGGGACATCGCACCCGCCACAAATTTTCGGGTAAAACAGGCGATAAAAATCGAGTGGATATTCTAATAGTGATTTCAAGATTTATGGATTATACATATCAATAGTAAAAATATTCTGATAAGTAGCAACATCAAAATATCTGTTATTATCTAGTTGCACATTCATTTTTAAATAAGATATGCCACCAATACTGAATTTATTTTCATTAATGATAAAGTCGTCGTCCCAACTGATTGCATTCATATCTATATAATAAGACAACAAAGTACCTTTATACATCACTTTCATTGTAAAACGTATATTATTATCTATTGAAATTCTACTATTAACAACATTATTATGGTCACGTGAAGAACCTTCAATATCTGCATCCATTGTTATTTCTTTAACATAGATACTATCAGACAAATTGGGTACATATTGTGTATTCAAAGTCAACTTACCTCTATACATTAATTCCGCGTCGTTATTTTCCAAATAGCCTTTAAAGGTTCCATTACTGCCAGCACAAACTTTATAATCTGTTTTAATAGGCTTACTGACAGCAAAAACAGAATCTGGTGTATTATGAAATTTCAGGTTGTATAAATAATAAAATAATGTACCTACTTCCACATTTGTATACGTATATTCCACGTATGTTTCTGGAATTGGCTCAGTTTCATTACACGAACAAATGCCTGTAAAAATTAAAATTAAAAAGATTATGTTTCGAGTTATCATTTTCATAATTATTTACAATATATACAAATATATTTATTTAAAAAAGAAAATAATGAATGAATATTGGAACATTTATTTTTACTAAATCTGATATTTTTCTAAAACAACTTCTTGTAAAACTCAGCCACCGTTTTTACTAAATTAATTTCGGCTTCACTGCTACTTACTTTCTGGTTGTATTTGGAAATAAAGATTTTCTCATAGCCTAATTTCCCGGCTTCTGCCACGCGTTGCTCTACTTTATTTACGGCGCGTATTTCACCGCTCAATCCTACTTCCCCGCTGAAGGAAAACTTATTACTGATGGCTACATCTTCGTATGAAGACAACAACGCAGCCACTACTGCCAAATCTACAGCCGGATCTTCCACGCGCAGCCCGCCGGCAATATTCAGAAACACATCTTTTGCACCAAACCGAAAACCACAGCGTTTATCCAGCACGGCTAATATCATCCCGAGTCGGCGCAAATCATATCCGGTAGCACTGCGCTGCGGCGTGCCATACACAGCAGGCGAAACCAATGCCTGCACTTCCACCAGCAAGGCACGCATACCTTCCATTGTCACGGCAATTGCCACGCCACTCACCTGCTCGTCGCGCTGTGTAATCAGCAATTCCGAAGGGTTCGTCACGGCACGCATCCCGTCGCCGCGCATTTCGTAAATACCTAATTCTGCCGTAGAACCGAAACGGTTTTTCTGTGTGCGTAAAATTCGGTAATTGTAATTGCGATCACCTTCAAACTGCAATACAGTATCTACCATATGTTCCAGTAATTTCGGCCCGGCAATCGTACCTTCTTTCGTTATATGACCAACAATAAAAACCGGTAGATTATTACGTTTGGCATATTGCTGAATTACATGTGTTGCTTCGCGGATTTGCGAAACGCTTCCTGCCGCCGATTCTATCAGCGAAGTTTCCAATGTTTGTATGGAATCAATTACCAGCAACTGCGGCTGAGTCGCTTCTATCTGCTGCATAATGGACTCCACGGATGTTTCCGTATATACCAGAATCTCCGCATTGGTTTGTTTGATTCTGTCGGCTCGCATTTTCAACTGCTGCTCGCTTTCTTCTCCCGAAACATAGAGCGTCTTCAAACCTTTGGTTTGAAGAACCACTTGTAACAGCAAGGTAGATTTTCCGATGCCGGGTTCACCGCCAATTAAAATCAAAGAACCCGGAACGATGCCGCCACCAAGCACACGGTTCAACTCCGAATCAGACGTTATGATACGCTGACGGTTTTCATTTGAAATTTCGTGCAATAACTGTGGTTTTGTTTTGGTAACAACAGGTTTATTAGAGGAAGATTTAGTTTCTACAATCTCCTCTACAAATGTATTCCACTCACCGCAATTGTTACATTTCCCCATCCATTTAGGCGAATTGGTGCCGCAATTCTGGCAAATAAATATGGTCTTGGTTTTAGACATTTGTGTAAAGATAGAATCTAAATTGGGAAATAGAAAACGGATATTTGTACTAATAATTTTTTTATGAAAAAATATCTTCTCCCTATACTGGCTGTCCTGTTGCTTACTAATTGTGTAACACAAAAGGAATACGACAAGGCTTTAAACGATTATCTGAATGAAGCTGTAAAAAATAAAACCCTGAATGAAAGCCTGGATTCTCTAAAAACAGCTTGTATTACCAAAAGCACCAGCCTGGAAAGTCAGCTGGAAAAATTAAGAGCCGATTCTACGGGATTAGCAGATTTAATAGAATCCATGAAAAAAGAAATGGATGAGCAAACAGCACAGTTTACTCAGTCACAGCAGGAATACCTTAAAAAACTGAAAGATGCCGGTGATAAAAACCAGAAAACAAATGCCGATTTAATTCAGATGCAACTGGATTTGGAAAAACAAAAAATCGCTTTACAGCAAAAAGAAGCGGATTTGAAAAAAGCGAATGCAGATTTACTGGCACGAGAGGCTAAAATTATTGAACTCAATAAATTACTAAGCGAACAAAAAACGAAAGCAGATGCTTTGCGGGATGCGATTAAAAAAGCACTGACTGATTTTTCTGCCGGCGAATTGAGTGTATATACCAAAGACGGAAAAGTGTATGTTTCCATGTCGGATAAATTATTATTCAAATCCGGTTCTACCACCGTGGAAAGTAAGGGTGTCGATGCATTGGGTAAGCTATCTGATGTAATTAAAAAAAATCCGGATATTCAGGTAAATATTGAAGGTCATACCGATAATGTGCCATATGGTTCAAACGGTGGCCTGATAAAAGACAACTGGGACTTAAGTTTAATGCGCTCCAGCAGCGTACTGCATATCTTAACAGATAAATACAAAGTCAACTCCTTACAGGTAATAGCTTCAGGTCGTGGCGAGTTCTTTCCGATGGAAAGCAATAGCACACCGGAAGGAAGAGCAAGAAACCGAAGAACTGAAATCATATTAGCACCGAAAGTTGATAAGCTCCTGAATCTTTTGGGTGAATAGTGTTGTATTCAGAAACTTCACTAAAATTAATATTTCGTTGACGTTTAAAGCTTTATTTTTGCTTTCTGTAAATGGGTAATATAACCGAAAGCAAGGAAAAGAAGGAAATGGGGTTTTTCGATCATATCGAAGCCCTGCGCTGGCATATTATGCGCTCTGCCATTGCTGTAGTTGCTTTTTCATTTATAGCATTTACACAGAAAAAGTTCATTTTTGATTTTTTGTTATTTGGTCCAACACGCGCAGATTTTCCAACTAACAGGTTATTTTGCTGGTTAGAATCAAACTATACATTTTTTCAGGGTTTGTGTATCCAGGATGCTAAGTTTACATTCATCAACACAGACATCACAGGGCAATTTATGCTACATATTCAGATGTCGTTATATGTAGGTGCCATTGCAGCTTTTCCGTATATTTTCTGGGAGCTCTGGCGTTTTGTAAAACCAGCATTACACGAACGTGAAATCAGAAATACACGCGGTATTGTATTTGTTACTTCTCTTTTATTTACCATCGGATGTCTTTTTGGATATTTTATTATTGCACCGTTTTCCATCAATTTTTTAATTCAGTATCAGGCTACTTCTATCGTACAAAATATGATAGATATAAATAGCTATATCGGTTTACTTATTACCATGACGATTCCGACAGGCATTCTGTTTGAATTGCCGATGCTGGTTTTCTTACTAACCAAACTAGGCATCCTTACTCCGAGTTTTATGCGTAGTGGCAGAAGAATTGCTTATGTGGCCATTTTGATTATCGTTGCTATCATCACTCCACAAGGTGACATTACAAGCCTCATGCTTATCTCTACACCAATATTCGTGCTGTACGAATTAAGTATCAATGTATCAAACAGGGTGTACAAACAACGTGTAAGGGAAGAAGAATTTTAAACTACCGCTTTTTTCTCTGCTAAGATTCCTTTTATAATTAATAACTGGGCTATGATATATGTAGACATGATTGCTATTCTTGCCAATTCAAATGGCTTATAAAACAAGTTAACGGCAATACAGGAATCTGAAAAAACAAACAACACCGCACCGGAGAAAACAAGCATAAAAGACATATTGCTCACTAAATTCTTTCTGTTAAACGCAGCCATCATCATACAGGTAATGACAATACCATATACGGTTACAGGTATTTTCATCGGCCCTAAGCTTGGATAGAGCAATCTCAGAAATAATAAAATAAATACCAGAAACGGTAATATCAGATATGGTTTTTCTACTATTACCGTAACTTTTGGCTGAGGCTTTGCTTCTTTTATAAAATGAATGATATAATTAAAATGTCCAATCAGAAAAGAAACCAACCCGCAAATAAACAGCAGTTTTGCATTCGGTGATGCCTCATTTCTCGGAAACATCAGAAAGATATCGCCCCACCAGGAAAAGAATAAAGCGAGATAGATGAACTTATAGTTTTTAATCTCTTTAGATTTATGATAAAAATACAGCGCCAGTAATGGCATGAGCATTACTTTAGTGGTATACATCAGCATTCTGTATTCCGTATGCTCGGCGAAAATGGTAAGCAATCCGCTTATTAAATATAAAATCAAGTATAGCATATAACAAATTAGGTAAAAAATTTGAAAATTTGAAAATTTGAAAATGAATGCGGATATTTACTTAGCAATTGATAATTCATCATCATTCCAAATTCAACATTATTAATGAACGTTCTAATTATAGGTGGCGGCAACATGGGCAGAAGTTTTGCCGAAAGTTTTTTAAACGCCAAAATCCTTACACACAAGCAACTGACTGTAATTGAAAAAGACCATGCACAAATTCTGGAATTAAACAGAATGAAACTCGGGCAGGTGTATAATGAATTCGGTGATTTTATTTCAGAAAAAGAATTAATTATCCTTGCTACCAAACCGCAGGATGCCTACTCTGTATATCCGAAACTAAAACCTTTCATTAATGAAAATCATATCGTTCTTACGATAATGGCCGGCGTTAAAATAGCCGATGTCGAAAAAAATCTTGGCACGAACAAAGTTATACGTTGCATGCCCAATCTACCCTGCCAGATTGGAATGGGCGTTACCGGCTTTATGGTATCGAGCAGTATTCCGCAGCGCGATGCTGATTTTGTTAGAAAGTTGCTTGAAACTACAGGTGTTACCATTCAGCTATACGATGAAGATCAGCTGAATGCCATCACGGCTGTTTCAGGAAGCGGACCTGCCTATGTCTTTTATTTTATGGATGCCATGATACAAAAAACAATGGAAATGGGTTTCACGCATACGGAAGCTTCTAAAATGGTAGAACAAACATTTCTTGGTGCTGTAGAGCTGTATAAAGTAAACGATTTATCCTGCAAAGAATGGATAGATAAAGTATCATCTAAAGGGGGTACAACTGAAGCTGCCGTCCGACACTTCAATAATGCTTCCGTCGGTTTTAATATACAAAAAGGGATGGATGATGCCTTACAAAGGAGCCGGGATTTAAGTAAGAATTAATCGGATAACTTTTCTAAACTGTTGATATTTTATAACATAAACAATATATATCCAAACTGATAAAAGGTATATTTGTTAAAACACACACATCATTTATGGAAAGATTTACAGGACTTATCGGAATAGTAGTAATACTGGCTATTGCCTTTTTATTCTCGAATAACAAAAAAGCCATTAACTACAGATTAGTGGCAAGCGGTCTGGCATTACAGGTTTCACTTGCTTTATTAATTCTGAAAGTTCCGCCAGTTAAATCTTTTTTTCAAACACTGGGCGAAGGCATGAAAGCCATTGAAGGTTATGCGCAACAAGGCGCTGCGTTTGTATATGGCGGTATCATGACAGACACCCACTCTCCGCAAGGTGCTGCCGGTGCTTTATCTTATGGTGCTCCCGGAACATTTGTTTTTGCATTCAGCATTCCGGCTACTATTATCCTGGTTTGTGTATTGGTAGCTATATTATATCATCTGGGTATCATGCAACGTGTAGTTGCTGCCATTGCAAGAGTGATGAATATAGTGATGCGCGTTTCCGGTGCGGAAGCATTGAGCAATGTGGCCAGTGCATTTGTTGGGCAGGTAGAGGCACAGGTAATGATTCGCCCGTACTTAGCCGGAATGACCAACAGCGAGTTATTGGCATCTATGGCAGGCAGTATGGCTTGTATTGCCGGTGGTATTTTAATTGTATACGTGAGCATGGGCGTTCCTGCAGAATATTTAATTGCGGCAAGTATCATGGCAGCACCGGCTGCACTGGTAATTTCAAAGATTGTTTTTCCTGAAACAGAAGAATCTCAAACAAAAGGAAAAGTAAGTGTAGAAATAAAAAGTCAGTATACAAACATTATTGATGCTATTTCTCATGGTGCGAGCGACGGTATGAAAATTTCTATCAACGTAATTGCGATGTTAATTGGTTTTATCGCGTTGATGGCATTGATTAATTCCTTACTGGGAATGATTTATCCTGGCTTTGGTTTAAATGTAATATTTGGATACTTATTTTATCCCTTGGCTTGGGTAATGGGTGTTCCAAAAGCAGAGGTAATGCAGGTGGCCACCATGATGGGTCAAAAATTAACGATCAATGAATTTGTAGCATACACCAGTTTAATCGGAGCAAAGGCAACGATGTCGCCTAAAGCACTGGCTATTGCAAGTTTTGCTTTATGCGGTTTTGCTAATTTCAGTTCTGTTGGAATTCAGATTGGCGGCATTGGCGAACTGGCACCAAACAGACGTGCAGACTTAGCTAAATTGGGTTTAAAAGCATTATTATGCGGAACGCTGGCATCTTATCTTTCTGCTACGATTGCCGGTATTTTGATGTAGTTATATTTCAACAGGTATCCATTTTAATTTATTTGGATATAGGATAACGGAATTTTCTTTATCGAAATTCTTGAACGTAACTACATATCCATACTGCTCAATCTTTACTTTGTATTGAGGTGTTTCATAATCACTCGCTCCAACTCCCTGATTCCAGAACCAACTTCCGTAATGTGTAAAATTTACATATAAAGTAGAATCGTTTCGTTTTTGCACATTCATTCCATCATCAAAAGAGATCTGATTAAAGCAGATGACATCGTACATATTACCGTTATAAGGTTTCTTAAGCCTGTACATCAAAGCCTCTTTAAACCCGGACTCAGGTCCATATATCCGCATCATCCAGATACCTTTATAGTTATCCGGAACACCTAAAAGATATACATTCTTTTTTTGATAAGAGTCGAAATTCTCAAGATATGCCTTATAAATTTGTGTTGAACGTTTCCAATAATGTGATGTTTTAATTGTAAAAAAAGTATTTACCGCAATGAATAAAATTGCACATAAATACAACATCCTTGCCTTAAGTTTCGATAAAATCAAAACAACTATTCCAAAAATAAACATAGAAGATAAATACCCTAATCTGTCATTCTCTACTAATAATAAAGTTGAAAAATAGAGCTGTATAATCGGGAACAAAGAAATAACATATAAACCGATAAACAGTAATAATAATCCTGCAAACAAAGAACCTTTAATAAAATTTCGTAATAGTAGAAAAACTGCTGAGAATAGAAGGATGGTAAGGATTATTGTAACGAGAGGGTATTCCAAAAAAGAAAACAAACTTGTTTTCTGATCATATCCCCAATACCTTGCCAATAAGAGGTATTTTAAAAAGTACTGGTAAACCTTGGCTATTGTTTTTAGAGAAATGAAATCTTTATATGCACTCTCTCCATAGTGCATCACCCAAACGCCGTATACTATTTTACTCATTAAAAAATACGATGCAATTATTAGATGTTGTGGTAAAAAATAAACCACTAGTATTCTTTTCAAATTAGTGCATGAATAATCTTTTATACAATAAAAAAGGCCAACAAGTAATATAAAATAAGGCATAACTACAATTTGCTCTATAGAAAGCAATCCAACTATAAATAACAGTGTGCAATAAAACGGATATTTAATATGTGGTTTTTCTATATCTTTCATAAACAAAAGAACAGAACATAATAGACAAATACATATCGTGTTATATTGTATGCAAACACGCCAAACGACTACTTCACTCTGATATGGAGACAAAAGAAACAAAACAGCCATTATTAATGCAAGAAATTCATGGTGCTTTTGATTTATTAAAACAAGAAAACGCCTAGCAACTTTATACCATAAAAATGCAGTTATTGCATGTGCAAGCGCGTATAAAAAATACCATATAAGTGTATCCGATCCAATATTTTTGTACAGCAGAAAAGAAAAGGCATGTTGTAAATACCGGAAATTTTTTCCATTTGAACAACTGTAATAATGCCAAAAACCACATTTGTCATAATTTTGCTCAAATCCTATAAAATCTGTAACGAAACCACTGTACCTGCTTTCAAAGTAGATGATTAATGTAAGCACAAAAAAGAAAATAAACAGAAGTATGTTTTTTTTGTCTTTTATCATAAGTACAAACATAAGCAGAAGTCGTTCAAATATGTACCTTTGTTATACAAAATATTGAGTGTCGATTCATAATTTAAAAGATATCATTAAAAATTTACCGAAGCACCCCGGGGTATATCGCTATTATGACAAGGATGGAAAGTTGTTATATATCGGCAAAGCAAAGAATTTAAAAAACAGAGTTTCTTCATATTTTGTAAATAAAGATCATTCGTTTCGTATCGAATTAATGGTGCGCAGGATTCACAATATTGAGTATTCTATAGTACCTACTGAAAAGGATGCACTCTTGCTGGAAAATGCGCTGATTAAAGAATTACAGCCTAAATATAACATCAGCCTGAAGGATGATAAATCGTATCCATATATTAAGATTGTTAATGAGCAATTCCCGAGAATTTATTTTACCCGAAAATATGAACATGACGGGGCTGAATATTTCGGCCCCTATACCTCTGTTAACCATGTTCGGTCTATTCTGGAGCTCATAAAAAAATTATATCCTATCCGCAGCTGCTCACTGCCTTTGAGCGAGAAAAACATAAAAGCGAAAAAATTCAAAGTTTGCCTCGAGTACCATATCGGCAACTGCTTAGGTCCTTGCGCCGGGTTCCAGTCCAAAGAAAATTACGATAACAATATCGAGCAGATTCGAAGAATTGTAAAAGGAAGGCTACAGGAATTGCGTGCTATTTTAAAACAACAGATGCAGGATTATGCGGAAAAATTAGAATTTGAAGAAGCAGAGATCATTAAAATAAAACTACAGTCTCTGAAAGAATACGTAACAGACTCTACGGTTGTTAACCCCGGGTTGGGCAACTTTCATGTTTTTGGTTTTACAGAAGACGAAAAGAAAGCATACATCAATTATATGTATGTGTATGAAGGCACTGTAATAAAAACAAAAGCTATCACTCTTCAAAAAAATCTGGAAGAAAGTAAAGAAGAGCTGATGCAGTTTGCTATTGTAGACACCATTGGAAATACAATTGAAAAAGCAGAAGCATTACTGCCATTTGATGTTACAATAGAAAATGATTTTATACAAACGTCTGTTCCGAAAATCGGAGATAAAAAACATATAGTAGAACTGGCTCAGCGCAATGCTCTTTTTCAAAAACAAAAAGGGAAAGAAAAAACCAAGCCGGATAACACGACACGCATTTTAGAGTTAATGAAAGAGGAACTAAAGCTGAGTGAATTGCCTGTACATATTGAGTGTTTTGATAATTCAAACTTTCAGGGAACAAATGCAGTATCTGCGTGTGTGGTTTTTAGAAATGCCAAACCAAGTAAAAAAGACTATCGTCATTTTAATGTAAAAACGGTTGTTGGAGCCAATGATTTTGACACCATGAAAGAAGTGGTTTACCGCCGTTACCATCGTATGATTTTAGAACAAGAGCCGCTGCCAAATTTAATCGTAATTGACGGTGGCAAGGGACAATTGAGTGCTGCGATGGAAAGTATATACAACTTAAAACTTGAAAATCAGGTACAGGTAATTTCTATTGCCAAACGTTTAGAGGAAATATATTACCCCAATGATCCCTATCCGCTGCATATCAGTCGAAAATCGGAAACACTGAAAGTCATTCAGCATATAAGAAATGAGGCGCATCGTTTTGGAATTACGTTTCACAGAAGCAAGCGCGATAAGAATACGCTGAAAACAGAATTAAGTGAAATAAAAGGTATCGGTGAAAAAATAGGGTCTGCCTTATTACAGGAATTTGGTTCTGTAAAGATTATTGAAAAAACGGCATTAGAAGATTTAGAAAAAGTAATCGGAAAAGCAAAAGCTGCAATTGTTTATAATTTCTTTAAAACAAAGAATGGATAATAAACTATAATTATTACATTATTATAAAACAAAAAACGGATAGCAAATGCTATCCGTTTTTTATATTGTTGGAAACTATTAATATTCCCAAAGATCATGTTCAAAATTGAACAGCTCTTGTTTTTTTGCTTCAGATTCATACAAGATATCAATACCGGATTTGTAATCTTTGATACGGAAATCTTGCACGTTATCTACTTTATAGATATAACTGCCGAATAAACGTAAAGCATATACCTGATCCCAGTTCAAACGGATACCATTTGGAAAAGGGTTATAAGCTGTAGAGTTTACCAAAGTCTGACGTAAACTTGGGAAATACACCCAGAATACAGGAACTTCACCACGGAAATCACCGGTTGTAGGATCATAATTATCATACAAAGGACAAATTCCCATAATACGAACTTCCATAGTAGAAGTTTGTTTATTAAAGAACCATACTTCTTTTAAGCGTAATTTATTTACGTTATTCCAGTTTACTTCTTTAGTAATAACCTGTAATGTCTGAATACCTGTTCCCGGGTCAGTAACGTAGATAGAGTCTACACCTCCACCAGCTACATTCAATGCTTCCTTTGGATCAATAGGAGCACTAAAGTCGTCATCCATACCACTGTATACCTGACATTTACCACCTTGAACAGCATCTAATAATACCTGAATAAAAGGAGCTTTAGGCCATTTGAAATGCAAATTAATTTTTTCTCTTAAGTCAATTACACGCCATACATTTTTCCACCAGAAAACATCTGCCTCACGAATAGGTTCGTAACCCATTGCAACTCGTTTACCAGTGATTTCCTGTACCCAAGGTAATTTTTGAACTTCCGTCTTTAAATTACTGGAATCTAATGTAGAAGCTGTTGCTGCACCGGGAGCTAAAACAGCGCCAGAAGTTGCACCTGCTGCATTCGGATCAGTTGCAGGAGCTGCATTCGGATCAATTGCAGGAGTAGCATTTGGATCAACAGCAGGCTCAGTTACCGCAGCATTGCCCGTAACAGTACTGTCTCCGCCAGCTTCACTTTGTGCTACTGTTGACGAGGTTGTTTTCTTTTTTGTAGACTTCTTTTTTTGCGCAAAAGAAGATGTAGTTCCTAACAGCATAACTGTTACTAACAACAACAACCCGATTTTATTTATTTGCATTTTCATATTATATCTAAATTCTTATTAATCGATCTTAAATGCTACACCTGGAATTTTACGTGACAAGCCATCCGGACCTTTCACTTTGATTTCTTCTATATAGAAAATATCACCTGGCTTAGCTTTTGAAATAAATACTTTCTGAGCAGCACTGAAATAAGGACCGGTAGCAGATGCAATACCCGGATCTTGTAATTTAGGCTGATAGAACATATTGAAACTTAGTACTTCAAATTTTGCATCAAAGTCAAAATTTTCCAAGTCCGCTACAACACCTTGTTGAGCTTTCCAAACACCGGCATTAATTCTACCACCAGGTTGTCCTGATACTTTCGCAATCGGGTTAGGAATTAATTTCACACGGAAAGGAAATGCACCATAGTTTTTACCATTAGCTGCAACTGTTACATCAGTAGTACCTTGAGTGGTTACACGAACTTCGTATTTACCACCAGCACCTGTAATAGAACCATTTGACATAGTAACATTTAATTTGCTGTTAGCCACACCAGCTGCAGAAACCTGCACCGGGTTTGGTACACCAATATAGAACACGTTCATTTTTGTTGGAGATACCGTAGCAAAAGGAGCTGCAACTGTATACTTAAATGGTGGTAAAGGATAGCTGTTTACTACATTTGTCTTAGGATTTTTCAGAGAGATACTACCTTTTAACTCATATTCACCAACACCTGGTGAAGATTTATAATGAGCAATTCCTTTATCATCCGGTTTTAGACCTGCACCGTTAACATTAACTGAAACATTGTCATTTTTAGAGCTGGTAGCCGCTAAGAACACATTCGCTTCAAATGTCTCACCTTGCAAAATATAAGCTGATGGTGAAGTAACCTGAGCTGAAAATGCGTCGAATACCACTTCTTCCGGTTTTAACTCTTCTGAGCTACCTACTTTAGAGAAAAAATAAGAAACTAAAGTACCTTCAGCTGCTTTGATGTCAGATAATTCTTTAGTTAACATCGTCATTGAAGCGATAGGAGGCATTTGATAAAAATTATCTCTAGCCCAGTCTCCATTAGCAGTTTGAGGTTTTGTAGACAATGGAATCTTGTCTAATACCACCTTAGCATCTGCAGTATCAATTAATTTAGTGATTTCTGCTTTGAAAGCATCAATTTTTTTCTGTAACTCGTATCCTTTTTTATTTTCTTCTATGAAGTAACGAGTGGAAGCATCTAAATCATCCTGACGTTTCATTAAAGCTCCTTCTTCACCAGGTCCACCAGCTTCTTTAATGATACCATCTTGAAGACTTTTTACATAATCTTGTAATTCTTTAGAAAGTGCTATCACTTTGTCAGCTTTTTCCTGATACTTGGTGATTTCAAGATTACCTGGTTCTTTTAATTTTTTTGCTGCAAATGCACTGTAGTTTACTCTAGAGTTTACATCTAATAATACGTTAGAACTTGCCAAACTATTATTTATTGTTCTGAAAGCATTCAGAATTTCAGCAGATACGTTTAATGCAAGTAGTGCGGTTAATACTAAATACATTAAGTTAATCATCTGCTGCCTGTTATCCTTAGGAATAGCCATGTTATTTTTAAAATTTAATGGTTAGAAAATGATTTAATACAGAGATGATTAAGAACGCATTGCAGAAAGCATATTTCCGTAAATACCATTTAATTTTTCTAAATTACCAGCTAAGCCACCCATTTGAGTTTTGAATTTTTCAGTATCAGCAATAGAACCTTCTAAACTTGTCATAGCAGTACTTAAATTACCAATAAATTTATTCATTGTTTTTAAGTGTGTATTAGTGTCCTGTAATTCCATTTCATATACAGCATTTAAAGCAGCTAAATTTTTAGTCGCGCTTTGAACCTGAGAATGGTATTGAGAAGCATCACCGGAAGCAGCAGCTAATTTACTCATTCCATCAGCAGCGCTGGAGAATGATTCTTTAACACCATTCAAAGATGTTGCTGCTGCTTTTGCAGATAAAGCAAAATCATTAGAGGCAACCGTAGCATCTGCTAAGTTTCCTAATTTACCTACGTTATCAGCAAACCCTTTTAAGTTATCTCCAAATCTGGTCACCAGGTTTTGGTCAATTTTTGCTGCGTCTAACATTTTATCTAATTCACCAGATATAGATTTTTTATTTCCACTACCTGCTGCTGTAGCAATTGGAGTAGCTTCTGCATCGTACTGATCCAAACCCGGATAGTATTTTTCCCAGTAGTAATCTGGTTCTGGTGGAATAATTGCAGATACTGCAAAGATTAAAGCTTCAATTAATAAACCAGCTGTTAAAGCATAGCCTGCCCAGGATACGTGCATAATTTTAGCCCAAGCACCAACAATTACTATAGAAGCACCAATTCCAAATAGGAAATTCTTGCCTGTTTTAAATGTTTTTGATTTTAAGAATGGAGTTGCCATAAAAGTTTTAATTTATTTGGTTAGTTATTAATGAGTTAACGTTAATTAGTAAATTTTATTTTAATTAGTTTCCAAAATCGTTCATAGATCTTCCCATGAAAGGCAATAAGCATCTGAAACCAACATATGATTTTGCAGAATCCTGATATTCATAAGATTTTGTACCGCACTGTAAGAAATATGCGATATCTTTCCAAGAACCACCTCTGATTACTTTACGTTTTAACACGTTAGGATCTTCTTCTTTTGCATCATATCTGAAATCAGGTTGTTTATCGTGGATGAATGCATTTGCATCATCTTCATATGCTGTTGAAGTCCACTCAGCTACGTTTCCTGCCATATTATATAAACCATAATCATTCGGCCAGTAAGATTTAGCATTTACAGTGTAGAAACCACCATCTTCCGGATAATTTCCTCTTCCAGGTTTGAAATTTGCCAATAAGCATCCTTTTGTATTTCTTATATAAGGACCTCCCCATGGATATGGTGATAGATTTCTGCCACCTCGAGCTGCATACTCCCATTCATATTCAGTTGGTAAACGGAACTGATCTAAAGGAGCTTCTTTTTGATTTGTTCTGTAATCATTCCATTTTAAAGTTCTCCAGTTACAAAATGCATTACACTGATCCCAGGTAACCCCTACAACAGGATAATCATCATAAGCAGGATGGGTAAAATAAGAACGTGTCATTGGCTCATTATAAGAATAAACAAAATCTCTAATCCAAACCATTTCATCAGGATAGATTGAAATTTTCTTTTTCTCCATAAAAGCACTTCTTGGCTTAACATCTTTGTCAGTAGGTCTTTGCTGAGCAGCTTCTTTCCATTTGAACCATGTATAAGCGTATTCTAATTTTTTAGGATCAATATCTTTTTTGCCATTAATACGATCGCCTTCGGAATAGAACATTGGCTCTAATTGTGAGCCTTCTTCCGTCACACTATTACCAGTTGTCCAGTCCATATCAATCGGCATATCCCAATTGATGGCTTGTTTGCCGTTATCACCTTCTTTTAAATGATCGCCACCCAACATCTGGTGTGCTATAGAATCACGAACATACTCTACAAACTGACGGTATTCATTGTTAGTAATCTCTGTTTCATCCATATAAAATCCAACAATTGATAATTGTTTCATTTTAGTATTGAAAGCATAATTTACGTCCTGATCGGAAGGACCGGCGTGAAATACGCCTGACGGAACATAAACCATTCCGTATGGCAATAGATTGTTGTCCCACTTAGGGCGATCCTGTGCACCGATTAACTGACCGTCTGTGCCATTACCGCCTTTGCAACTAGCTAATAATACAGCTATCACTGCAATTAACGAAAATTTTAACTTATTCATCTTAGTTGTTTACGTTTTTATCCTAAAATAAGATGTAAAAATAACGAAAAATTATGTTTACTTGTACACCTGTATTGACATTTTATCTAAAATATTAATAATCATTTTACAAAAACCTTGGATTGTTGATAATTTTTGGGTTCTTATATAATTTACTATTCGGTAAAAAATAGTTCAATGTTATCTCATGTGAACCTTTATTTACTGAATTCAGCTTAGATAAAGATACATCATAACTGTAAATTATGCAAATATTTTTCAACGGCCCAATGCTAATTAAAGGAGATAACGACTCAAATGACTTTTTATTGTACCCTCTGACATTCAGCCCGAGTGCCACATAATCCTTATATCCTGCCATAAAACTGAAATCTGTCTGAAATTCTTTAAAATCCGTACTAAGCATTAATGATGGTCTGACTGAAAAATCGTCTTTGATGATAATTTTGCTGCTTGCATACGTCTGAAGTACACTGCCGTATTTAGGCTTCATGTTGGTGACGTCGCCTTTGAACTTATCTTTAGCATTTATGAGATTTGTATATACAATGCCTGCTTCAATAAATTTATGGCTGAATGCTATACCCACGGAAAGATTTGGTCGAATGCTCTTTTGAATCTGATTAGAAAGTGCGTCGTCGTTTAAATCATTGCCGCTTCCCTGCGGGGTGACTAATTTAGTACCATCCAGCTTCGAAAATGTGGCTCCGGCGTTGATTCCGACAGCTATCTTAAATTTTTTATTTATATTTTGAATAAATGCATAACCGACATTGAAAGTTGTATTAGAAAAAGCGCCCAACATATCGCTGGTAATATTTACCCCTATTCCCCCATGTGCCTGTGCCAGATTGGCATCTGCAAAAACATTCACCGTTCTTGGCTGCCCGTTAAGTTTTGCCCACTGGTGTCTGTAATTCGCTCCGAAACTAATCCCGTCTTTATTGCCGTAAAAAGCCGGGTTGGTAATTTGCTTATTAAACATATAGTGTGAAGTAGCGGGTTGTATCTGGGCAAAAGATACAATCGCTTCAAAACACAAAACAAGAAATATTATGTTTTTAAAATAAACAGACATATTGTAAAAGTAGGAAAGAAAAATCAAAAACAGAACTGAAAAAAATAAAAGTTTGTGACATCCTTAAAGGATTTGCCCTATTTGTTATTTACCTTTTTTATTAGCTTCTGCTATATACCTTTTTATCGCATCTACTAATGAAGGATTCTCTGGTGTAGGGGCAAATATGTTAATATTCAGCTTGTGTGCCTTTACCGTTTCAGCTGTTGAGTTTCCAAATATCGCCAGACGTGTTTCGTCCTGACTGAATTTAGGAAAATTTGTATACAAAGAATCAATTGCAGACGGATTAAAGAAAACCAGCATATCATATTTCACATCACTCAGATCAGATAAATCACTGGCCACAGTTTTGTAAATAAATGCTTCGCTGTAAGCAATATTATGCTTTAATAAAGCCTCTGCTAATGCCTTGTCACGCACATCGGAACATGGCAACAAAAACTTACCGTCTTCTTTATGTTTCAGGATTACTTCCATAAGCTTTGGAAGTCTTCCGTCACCGTAAAATACTTTACGTTTTCTGTATTGAATAAATTTCTGCAGGTACAATGCAATCGCTTCACTGTTGCAAAAATATTTTTTGTCTTCGCTGATTTTAATACGCAATTCATCACAGATGCGAAAGTATTGCTCTATGGAAATTCTGCTGGTAAAAATAACACAGGAATATTGCTCTATATAAATTTTTTGTTTTCTGAAATCAGCTGCCTTTATGCCTTCTACATGGGTAAACGGACGCCAGTCTAGTTTAATTTTAAACTGATTGGCCAAATCGATATAAGGTGATTTCCCTAAATCGGGTTTTGGCTGTGATATCAAAATGGATTTAACCGGTTTTAGTTTTGCGGAAGTAACAATAGTGGGCAATGGTTTTACCTCAACTAGTACTTTTTTTTCTGTTTTAGAAGATGGCTTTACAACAATGGGTTCAGGTTTTTTTTCAACTACCGGCTTTGCTGTTACTTTTTTTTCAGCAGTTTTTTTTGCGGCAACCTTACTGGTTTTTGAGCTTACTGGCTCTGGTTTTACAGTAGTTTTTTTAGCAACACTCTTAACTCCAGATGAACTGGCAGTTTTTACTGATTTTTTAACAGGAGATTTAGCTGCGGAAGTTTTTTTAGCCGTTGCTTGTTTTTCTACCACTTTTTTAGCCATTTGTTCCGATTTTATCTATTGTACCACGTTATTCAAAATATACTTTACCAGTAAAAGCACGGGTAATATTTTGAAAGCGCAAATATAAAGAAAAAAATGTAGCTTGTAAGGTATGCGCACATTACCCATAAGTTGATAACTCCTTACAATGTTGAAAACAACATAAACGCCCAATCCCGACAAAAGCAATCCAAACATGAAATCATAAGATATGTGGCTATTGTAAATATATATAAGGAATAAAACTAATAAAAATACACTCACGACAAATTCTGCAAAAAGATTTTGCAAAAAGAATGCTTTAAAGGTTTCCTGTGTATCTATTACCCAGTTAAAAATAAATTCAATTACATTTTTGACGGTAAAAAACAAACCCAGCAATACCCAGATATCAAAGAAAAAATAAAAACTGAAATTGGTAAAATCATCCTGTTGCATATAGCGCAATCCAATATATACCACCAATGAAAGTATTGATATTTTAAAAATATAAACAGACAGAATAGCAAAAAGAGAGTCGTATTTTTTGCTTTTATAGAAAATGTAAAATTTTTTGACACTTACAATACCCTCCAGCAGAGAGAAAGAAAAATCATCAAAAATCAAACGTAGCACTACCAGCAGCAGAGCAATTGCAAGCGAAATATATAACAAGACCGTACTTTTCTGTGCGTGTTTTTGTTTTTGAACAAAAACTGTTTTTCCGGAAGGCTTATGTATATCCGTTACAGACACTAATTTATTCCAACGCCCTGAATCTATTTTATTTTTCAAAACCGAATCTCTGAAAAAGGGATTGTATGCAGTTGTATCATTTTTTGAAAATGAATAAAGTGAAAAACAAAGAAATATGAATAGAAACAGATTTCTGCTAAAACGTTGCCACATAACCGAAGTGTAGTTTAGAGTTGCGGAAATCCACGGATTTGTCTTTTTGCTGTCCAAGTGCATATGTGAGCCCAAAAATACCGATTTTAGTTTCAAATGTAATACCTGCACCAAACCCAAATGGAAAATCCTGAAATATGGTATTATTAAATTTTCGATGAATGTATGCCGCATCCATGAATACAAAGAAATACGAATTCCGTTGAATCATCATGCGGTACTCCAAAGTGGTAATATTATAGGTGCTCGCCAGAATAGACTGTTCATCAAAACCACGCAGTAAACGGTTGCCTCCAATTCGCAGCAACTCGTTTCTGAGCAGATTCTGGTTAAAAACCGAACCTCCGTTCAGGCTGAATTTCAGAATATGCCGCTGCTTTTTCCCAAGAGGCAGATAATAATTTCCCATCCAGAAAATATCGCCTTTTAACGATTTTCGCTTAATGCTGTCATACAGACTCTCATAATTAAAGCCGGAGAAATCATCCTGCAACGTTGTAATCTGATTATTCGGTTTAATTTTTTTGGTCCCAATGGAACCCGTTAACTTCATATCATACCCTTTGTGCGGACTGAACAGATAATCGAGGTTTTCGTAATAGGCCTGCACACCGTACTGGTTGTAAGTGGCATCTAAATTATTAGGCAATTTTTTATTGAGCTTAGCAAATGTGGTATCTGCCGCCAGTACAATAGTTTGGAAGTATTTATAAAATCCTTTGACATAATTATTGGAACTCGTGATGTATGGCAACCCTAACTGCCAGGCAAGATCCAGCGAAGAGGAATCCCGCTTTTCTAAATTAAAAGTAAAATTGACACCAATTGGTGCGTTTAATAAATAGGGATAATTGAACCGCACATCCAGCAGTTGCGACTGCCGCTGCAGTTTCCGCCATTCCAGATAAATTTCTTCACCTCGTTTAAACGAATTTTGCAAATGCACCCGAACCTCCCCGGTAATCAAAATTTTACCTCTGTTGCTGCCTGGCAAAAATCCGATTAAAAAATCAAAGGAATTGACTTTTCGTTTATCCAGATACAAATGGATGTCTGCCTTATTATCTCTGAACAAAATATTACTTGGCTGTCGAACAATGGCGTAAGGAAGCTTCTGCAACAGTTTATCAATATCTTTTATGCGCGATTCATTATACGGTTGTTTGCTTTTTATCAGCACGTAATTTTGTATAAATCCTTTGGTCAGCTTAGAGGTACCATGATTTATAAAACTGTCAATCAATATCAGCTTCCCCTTGTCAACATCATATTTAAAGCTCACTGAGCTATCGTTCAGCTGAATACTGTCGGAAGTAACTTTTGCAAACGGATAGCCATTATTTTCAAGATTTTGAATCAAAGTCTCCTTCGCAATATCTGCCTCAAAAACATTACCTGAAGGTGTGGATTTTTTCTTTTTTCTTTTGCTTACATCCACTACAGGATTATTGACTGTATATTTTCTGCCGGTATGTAAGTCGGCAAATATGGAGTCATGCTGCTGTTTTATGCTATCAAAAGATGCTTCCAGATATCCTTGCAGAATAAGTTTTTGCTGAGTTGTCTTTAAGTATTGCTGCGCTTCCTTCTCATTTTTAAATAGCTGCTTTTGTTTTATTTTTACAGATGCATCTTCCTTATTGATAAATAAACGGACATTCTGCGCTTTTAAATTTTGCGAGACAAGAATCAAAAATAATATGTAGAAATTCTTAATTTTCAAGGATTCACCGTTAACAATTCTCCAAAGTTATCAATAATTACGCATTCATTATTACCTTGCAGTACCATGGCAGGTATTTATTTACATATTCCATTTTGCAAGCAAGCATGTACTTACTGTAATTTTCATTTTTCAACTTTACTAAAAACCAAAGAAGAGGTGCTGAAAGCCATGTTGACGGAAATCAGACTACAGCAAAACTTCTTCCCGGATAAAACGCTTATTGAAACTATTTATTTCGGTGGCGGTACGCCAAGCATGCTTTCAACAGCCGAACTAAATAGTTTGTTGAATGAACTTCAAAAATATTTCACCATTACTGAACATCCTGAAATTACACTGGAAGCCAATCCTGATGATTTATCAAAGGAATATCTTAGTGCATTGAAAAAAGATACGGAGATAAACCGTTTCAGCATTGGCGTACAATCCTTCTTTGATGAGGACTTGCAATACATGCATCGTGCGCATAATGCTGCGGAAGCCATTCATTCCATAAAACATGCACAGGAAATCGGATTTGAAAACTTGTCGGTGGATTTGATTTACGGCACACCAACTATGAGCAATGAGAACTGGAAAAAAAACCTGCAAACCGTTTTTGATTTAAAAGTGCCGCATATTTCATGTTATGCATTAACGGTAGAAGAAAAAACAGTATTAGCCAGCCAGATTAAGAAACAAAAAATTGCAGCTCCTGAAGACGAAAAAATGGTGCAGCAATTTTCCATTTTATTGGAGGAAATGAACAAACATCATTACACCCATTATGAGATTTCCAATTTCTGTAAAGAGCCTCATTTTGCACAGCATAACACGAATTACTGGAAAGGCATTTCCTATTTGGGTATTGGGCCTTCCGCTCATTCTTACGATGGAGTAAAACGTTACTGGAACATAGCAAACAATGCGCTGTATGTAAAACAACTATCCCAAAATATGCTGGCAAATGAGTGTGAAATTTTATCAAAAACGGATGCCTACAATGAATATGTAATGACCAGCATCCGTACAATTTTCGGCACTCATCTTTCTAAAATAAAAGAGGATTTCGGGGATGAGGTTGAGAAACATTTTTTGCTGGAAATTTCTCCGTTCAGATCGAATGGCTGGGTGAAAGAAACAGATGGAATTTTCACCTTAACCCATTCAGGAAAATTATTTTGTGATTACATTACGGAAAATTTATTTTTGTCAAACGAAGAGTAAAAACATGAAAGGACCAAAAGAACTTTATTTTAACATATTCAACGAACTGATTCCATTCAATAAATACATCGGACTGGAACTGGTAGAACTAAGCGAAGGATTTGCAAAAGCCACTATAAAATTCAAACCGGAATTAGTGGGCGATTCCAGAATTCAGGCGGTGCATGGCGGTGTAATTTCTGCAGCAATGGATGCGGTGGGCGGCATTGCCGGCATTACTACCTTAACTTCTCTGGAAGATAAACTCGTAACGGTGGATATGCGTGTGGATTATATTCGTTCGGCACGCAACACCGATTTAGTTATTGAAGCGCGAATAGTGCGCAGCGGCAACAGAATAATAACCACCAACATGCAGGTATTTACTGTTAATGATAATATTTTGGTAGCGGAAGGCAGAGGTGTATACCATGCAAGCCGGAAGAAAAACGAATGATAATAATCATAAACGAATAAACTCTTTTACATTTAATTCTCCGTAACTTACTGTTTCAATAGAAACCGAATTAAATGGAATTCATAGATTATTATAAAATTCTGGAAGTTGACAAGAAAGCAACAGAAGAGGAAATAAAGAAGGCTTACCGGAAATTAGCCAGAAAGTATCACCCGGATGTAAATCCCAACAATCCGGAGGCGCTCAAGAAATTCAAAGAAATCAACGAAGCGAACGAAGTACTGAGCAATCCGGAGAATCGAAAGAAATACGACAAACACGGCAAAGACTGGAAACATGCGGATGAACTGGATAAACAGCAGCAGCAACGTCAGCAATACAGTGGTGGTGGCCAACAGGGCGGATTTGGTGGTTTTGAAGACAATAACTATTCCGATTTCTTTTCATCGATGTTTGGCGGCGGTCGTGCAGGAAACAGTCGTAATCAGGCAAAATACAGAGGGCAGGATTATAATGCAGAACTAGAACTGGATTTAAAAGAGGTATACAGTACACACAAACATACCATCGTCGTAAATGGCAAGAATGTCCGCTTTACGATTCCGGCGGGTTTAAAGAATGAACAGGTACTGAGGATTATCGGTCACGGAGGCGAAGGTGTGAATGGCGGACCAAATGGCGATTTACTGATTAAGTTCGTCATTAAAAACCAGACGAAGTTTAAAAGAGACAACGATAATTTACACACTACCTTTGATTTGAATTTATATACTGCCGTTCTGGGCGGCAACATCAGTGTAGACACATTTGACGGCAGTAAAGTTACCCTGAAAGTAAATCCTGAAACAAAG
This sequence comes from Sphingobacteriales bacterium, assembly GCA_016721245.1. Classification (GTDB taxonomy): domain Bacteria; phylum Bacteroidota; class Bacteroidia; order Chitinophagales; family JADIYW01; genus JADJSS01. The sequence goes on along the minus strand of JADKIQ010000002.1, from coordinate 130,433 downwards.
AACGGCACCAAAGTAAAACTAAAGGGAAAAGGATTTCCGGTTTACAAAAAAGACGGAGAATTTGGCGATTTATATATCACTTACAACATAGTTTTACCCGCAAATCTTACCGAAAGAGAAAAAGAATTATTTACAGAACTTTCTAAATTAAGAACGTCATGAGCACTCAAAATTTCATACCGTTACAACAACTCTGCTCACACTATCGGGTGGAATTATCCTTCTTTACTAACTTAAGTGAAATCGGATTAATTGAAATAGAAACGATTGAGCAATCACCTTATTTACATCCCGATAAAATAATTGATATAGAAAAAATCATACGAATACATCATGAACTGGAAGTAAACATTGAAGGAATCGATGTTATATTTCACCTGCTGCAAAAACTGGAGGCAAAAGAAAATGAATTAATTTCTCTGAAAAACAGATTGGGTATTTATGAGAATTGATTTGCAGGAATCCTATTTACCTTACAAACAAATACAATACATACAGCAATAAAAGAAGAAACAGAAAACGGCATTTCCATAAATTCAGTGTCAGTTTTCTACCCATCCACAACATCCCCATTATCAGCAAAGAAATTCCGATTAAGATAAAAATATCAAGGTTAAATGCCGGATTGTACTGAATAGGCTGAATAAATGCAGCAATCCCCAGCATACCTAAAATATTCAGCATATTTTGTCCCACTAAATTACTGACTTCAAATTTGGATTGGTTTGATTTCGTCATCATAATCCAGTATAACATTACAAAAGAACCACCCAGCGATAAAATAAACTGCCCGAGAAAACGCTGTGACAAATCAAATTTTCTGGAAATATCTATAAGATTATCTACCACCAATACGCTGCCCGCAATTAAACCTATGATACCGGCTATAATTAAAATAACAGAAAACCATACTGCATAAAATGACGGCTCTTCATTGGTTTCATCAAACCAGATTGTATGGTGTTTTTTTACATTAAAATATCCATAAGTCATGAATAAAATAAAGGCTATGAGCAGTAAAACGGCTTCCGCTTTTGAAATAAGCAGTACACTTGTTTGCGCCGCAAACAAAGTTTTATTTGCAATAAAAAACAATAAGAAAGCACTTGCTACCAATGAAAGTATTCCTATCGTTGCTGTGTTTTTATTTGCTCTGATAGGTCTGAAAAACCCGGTAATACTTAATATTCCGAGCAGATTAAAAATACAGCTTCCTATAATTGTACCGATTACTAAATCAAAATAACCATTGTATGCTGCTATCAATACTGTTACTGTTTTCGGCAAGGATGTACCGAATGCCACTACCGTAAAGCTGATCATAGATTCCGGTAATTTAAGCCTTCGTGCTATCGAAGTGGCACCATCTACCAGCATACCGGAGCCTCTGTTCAGCAGAAAAAAACCGATGAGCAATAAGGGTATATTCAGCAGCAGTGAGATGTTTTGAATGTTCATACCCAATAATACAAAAACAATTTGAAATTTAAATAAAACAGCCATTACTATGTAATGGCTGCTAAAATCTTTATTCTTTTATCTGACTTTATTCTCTTCTGTTACAACGTGTATGTCATCTTACAAACACCCATTAATCCGATAACCGGTGCCCCAACGAAATATTGTTGTTTTCTGTTGTATAAATTAGACAAGGAAATCGTGACATTATAGTGGTCTTTCATAAATTTAGGAGTGTATGAAATATCTAAATCCATATCGTGGGTGGCAACCTGATGGCCAATGAAATTACCTGATAATACCGGGTATCCTGCCGCCCATTTAAATTTAACCCCTACATTTAAACCTATTTTCTCTGCTGTGTAATTTACACCAACATTCACTCTGTGTTTAGGTGAATTTAAGGCAACATAACCTAAGGGTGCACTATCCACCACTACAGAATCTTTATCAACAAACGAGTAGTTTGCACTTAATGAAATACCTTTAGGCAAGTATAAGTTTGAATTAAAATCAACTCCATAAACGGAGATATCACCGATATTACGGGTAACCAGTAACATGTTTGGTCCGCCTGCTTCTTTTGGTGTGATGACACCAATCGGTAAGTTTTGCACTGCCTGACGAATCAGCTTAACAAACTCGTCACTCGCTGTACCGTTATTGTTTCCGCCAAATTTTACACTCTGATCTAAGAAAGCATTCATGGCCAACTGGATAACAGGATTCAGGTTATTATAGTTATCGATAATTCTTGGTGCCAGATAATCCATCAATTGCGCATCATCAAACATCACTGCAGGAGTCAATAATTGTACAGGTGCCAGATAGTTTTTATAATCCGTTCTGTAAACATCCACCTGCATACCAAACATTTTGCCAATAACTCCTTTGTATCCTAACTCATAAGTATAGGTAGTAGTTGGTTTCAATTTGGCAATATCCTGTGTCTTCTTCCATCTGTCATTATTTGATTCAAACAATTGTTTTCCTGTATTTAAATTTTTAACTACCTGATTAATATCGTTTGGTATGTTTTGCGGAACAATTGAATTGACAACCAGATTGATGATTGGTAATATCGGAGAGTTATTTTCAATATCTGCTCTTAAGCCGAACTGTCCTCTGATCGCCGTTAAGATTCCTTCCCAGCCTGTTGCATTGAAAGAAGCATCTCCTACGTCGTGAAACTGGCCTGATGTACCATATGGTGAAGCAAACTGCGGCAATACCTCTCCTCCGTAATTTGGATTTGCATTAAAGCTGTAATTAAATCCTGTGCTTGGTGTACCTACGTTTCTTACTTCGATTCCCTGAGGTATTTCACCTTGTTTTACATCTACGTAATAAGCTGCAGATGCAGGGTTTTTGAAGGCTCTGTTAAAGGTGAAACGTAAATTGTGACCTGTTCCCGGTTTATAAACCAAAGCCACTTTAGGTGAGAACAATAATTTTTTAACAGCTGTATTGTAGTCCAGACGGGTAGCAACCACTACACTAAAACGTGGATGCAATTTATAATCTCCCTGTAAATAAACACCGTATTCATCAATAGCATCTTTATCTTCGTACTTTCCGTTTAAGGTACCATCTGTATTCGGTCTTGTGAAGAATGCATCAAAACCGTATATTAGATTAATGCGCTTTTTGAAGAATTCAGATGAATGTTGTGCCTGCACAGAATACATGTGTGATTTATCAATGTAACGTCCGCCAACGGGAACAAAGAATGTATTGTGTGAATTGTTACCATTCATATAAGCCTGTACAAACAAATTCTTCCATGTAAAGCGCACCTGTGCCCAGGAGTAGGTCCAATTTTTATTTTGCATAGCGCCAACAGGACTTGGAATGATACCATTACTTACATTAACACCACCGGCAAGCACTACATTAAAATCTTCTTTTATCTGAATATCATAACGTGTATCCACTTGTCCGTTAAGTATTTTCTCATCTCTTTCATTTTTCACAGCAACGCCTGTTCCGTTCGGATCATAACTACCATCCGGGCGTTCGTAATAAATAGTATCTCCCGATGCTTTAAATTTTATGACAGAAGACGGGTCGAACAAGTCACTGTATCTCCAGTCATGACCGGTAAACAACTGACCGGAAACTTTTATACCCATTTTCACATTGGGGTTCTTAACATGAATGGTATCGCCTACATAGAAACCCATAGAGAACAACATACGCTGAGTGAATTTATCATAGTCAAATTTTGGATTCAGTCTGTTGATGTCTGTCAGCGTATCTTTTATTTTTACGCGGGCACCGATAGAAGTCCAGAATTTTATTTCCTGATATTTTAAAGGCGATTTGGTGATAATATGTATTACGCCCTGATTAGCATTAGGTCCGTATAGCGCTGCCGCAGGTCCTTTTAATATTTCTATACGTTCAATATCTGCATCAGTGGTTGTCATCATCTGATACATATTTAAACCCGTGTTTGGCAATTTCGCAACACGTGTATCCGTTAACGACATTACGTCACTCGTAAAATAACCTGAGAAACCACGCACGGAAGGTTGCCCACCTTGTACACCTGTCTGCAATATCTGTACACCGGAGCTGTTTTTAATATAATCTGTAACACCTAAACCTGCTTTATTTTTTATCGCAGCTGCATCAACAGAAACGATAGAAGCCGGAGCATCTAGTGCTTTTTCTTTTTTTCGTCCAACAGATACAACCACCTCATCCATCATGTTGCCTACATCTTCATCCATATTCAAATCAAACGTCTGAGTTTGAGTCACTGTCAGTCTTTCTTCTTTCAACCCCATATAGGTAAAAACAATTACTTCGCCTTCGTTGGCTTTCAATTCGTAGTTACCGTCAAAATCCGTTACAGTACCTTTTAGTTTGTCTGTTTCAACAAATATATTTACACCAATTAACGGATCTTTTGTTTTCTTATCCAGTATTGTTCCTTTGATGGTAAACTCTTTATTTGATTTTCTGGTAAATACCTGTGGTATCTCTTTCATCTTTTCCTTTAGTGTAGATGTGTCTTTTTGTTTTTGAGCAAATAAGGAAACAGAAAAAAATAGAATTAAAAAAAATGGGATTACTTTGCTTGCATGCTTCATAACTACTGTTTTAACTTGTCTTGTTTAAGGCGGGTATAAAAACCTGCGCAAAACTATCAGCAAATATCTGTAATAGAAATTAAATGGAATTGCAATATTGTTAACACTCAAAATTTACAAACAATAGAGTAACCAAAAACAGTTAGATTGTTTAAAATAAACGAGGTAAACGCAAAATCAGACCAATATATCTGAAGGGATTTTGATTTTAATGCCGTCAATATTTTCTGCTATTTTTATCTGGCAGGACAAACGACAGTTACCGGTGTAGCAGGGCAAGGTTTCCAGCATGCATAATTCGTCATCATTCGCCCCCCCTAACATAATCTCATCTCTGTTTAATACTTCTACTCTACAGGTGCCGCAAATTGCCATGCCTCCGCAAATTGCTTCAATAGGATATTCCTCCCCTTTCAATACTTCCATTAACGACAACTCAATACCTAATGGAATTTCCATTGGTTTGAATGAGAAATCATCTTGTTGTATATGTATCGTGATAGAATCCAAAAAATAAGTTCGTATTTGACTTTGTGTGATAAAATTAAAATCCGTTTACACCATTCACCGTGGTATATTTCAAAGATGGTTTTTTGCCGGAAATTAATTCAGCGGCACTCTGACACATCATCGCGGCTTCGTGGAAACCACACAAAATTAATTTTAGTTTTCCTTCGTAGTTATTAATATCCCCAACGGCATAAATACCCTTTACATTTGTTGAATAATCTCTGGTATCAACGTTGATGGCATTCTTTTCGATATTCAGTCCCCAGTTGGCAATCGGCCCTAATTTCGGGCTCAACCCAAATAAAGCCAGATAATAATCTGCTTCAATTTCTTTTGAAGTTCCGTCGTTGTTGCCGATGGTTACTTTTTCAAGTTTTCCGTCACCATGCAGATTCGTCACATTAGAATTTAATTCCAGCTTGATTTTTCCGCTGGCAGCCAGTTCTTTTACTTTATCTACGCTGTCCGGTGCACCACGGAACATTTCACCGCGGTGTACCATTGTCAGTTCGGAGGCCACATCCGCTAAGAATAATGTCCAGTCTAAAGCACTGTCTCCGCCACCGGCAATTACGATCTTTTTATTGCGGAATTTTTCAGGATCCAGCACCATATATTCCACGCCGTTTTTTTCGTAGGCTGTAAGGTTTTCTATAGCTGGTTTACGTGGTTCAAACACGCCCAATCCACCGGCAATACAAATAATTTTTGCATGAATTTTAGTATCCAGATGTGTGCTTAATTCAAAAGAACCGTCTTCTAATGTTTTGATACCTTCCACTCGCTCGCCCAAAGTAAAGGTGGGATTGAACGGTTTACCTTGCTCTAATAGATTATCGACCAATTCCTGAGCATTAATTGTTGGAAAACCTGGAATGTCATAAATTGGCTTTTTGGGATAAATTTCAGAAAGCTGTCCGCCGGGTTGTGGCAGATAATCCACCAGATGGCATCGCAATTTCAATAAACCAGCTTCAAAAACGGTAAACAAACCTACCGGACCTGCTCCTATAATACAAATATCTGTCTCTATCATGTTCAAAATATTAGTTATGAGTTGCACACTGCGCACAACTTTATAACATCAAAAATAAGAAGACAGACTTTAAAGGAATGTTATTAATTGACTAATTCACAGACCAGGGCAATTATACTTTGGTCAAACCAATCTTCAATACACCATCTTTATAGCTGATTTTTACATCTTTCTCATTCACCTTTTGCGGCAAAGCTATTGTTTTACTCCAGGATGCTGAAACATATTCCCTCACCAAATAATTTTTAGTTTCTTTTTTTCTTTCTTTTTCCTTCTCGCTGCTGATAGTAAGATGATTGCCGTTCACGTGAATTTGAATATTTTTCTTTCCAAGTCCGGGAACCGAAACTCTGACTTTATATTGTTTGCCTGCATCCCAGATATTCCAAAACGGACTACTGACAATTGCTGTTTCCTTTTTTACAACTGCCGCTGCCGGCTTCGGCGTTACTGCAGGTTTAACTGCTTTTTTTACGGGTACCGCCTTTTTCTTCGGAGCGGCCGACTTTGTGCTTTTTTTGAGTGCCATAGTTTTATTTTTTATTCATGAGTAATAAATACAGGAACTTTTATTTCTTTAATGATGGTGTTTGCCAGACTTTTTTTCAATAATCTGGAAAACTGACTTCTTCCATAAGCACCCATAACCACAAATGCATTTTCCTGATAAAGTTTAAAGAAACTTAGCACTGCATTAGCTGCTCTCTTTTCGTGTTCCACATCAAAAATCAGATTAGAGAAATGCTGATGCAGTAAATCTTTGATATTTTCGCTGGAAGATAAATGATTGGATGAGGTAGAATTAAAAGTTACTAAAGTGGTTGGTTTTTCATTCCATTCCGGAAACAGGTAAGAATACATTTTTATAGCATGCACACTGGACGGCGTTCCGTCGTAACATAAGAAAACATTATCAACAAGCTCAAACTTACCAGGCACCACCAACACAGGACAATGAGCATCCTCTAATACATCAACAATAAAATTTGACAATTGATGGGCACCGGTATTTGTAAAACTCATGTGCTCATCTAAAATTAAAATATCAGCAAACACAGATTCGTTCACCAAAAAATTGACAATATCCGTTCCATCGTGAAAATGTGCTTTGTGTTTAATATTCTCCTGATTACAACGCTCATTAAACAACTTCAGATTCAATTCCAGTTTTTCATGATCTTCGTGTTGTTTTTTTATAATGTTATTGTATTCTACCGGCACTAAATCAAAAATACCAGGTAAGTCTGCATATATGTAAGACATATCATGCAAAAAAACACCTAAAACCATTCCTCCGGAACGTCTGGCAATACCTATTGCATATTCTAACGCATGTTCATTATAAGTAAGCGCATCAATTGTAACAATTATCTTTTTCATCGTCTATTTTTATTAAAGTTCGTCTATTATTGTAACAGATAACATGATAAAAATCATAGCTTTTGTAAAAAAATCACCATCATGCGACAAAATGCAATTTCTTTGAAAAATTAACCCTGAAAAAGAACAAACCTTGTTAAGAAGCGTTATTTTGCTTACTGAATTTGACACCTATTAATTCTTAACAGAACAACATAAATATGAAAGCTTGTATCATTGGTGCCGGAGCCTCCGGAATTGCAGCCTGCAAAACACTAAAAGAAAACAATATTGATTTTGATTGTTATGAAAAGGGCTCTGACGTTGGAGGTTTGTGGTGGTTTAATAATGATAATGGTCAAAATTCCATTTATAAATCTCTTTGTATCAATACTTCGAGGCAAATGATGTCATATTCCGATTATCCTATGCCGGATGATTATCCTGACTATCCGCATCATTCACTGATTCATCATTATTTTTCCAATTATGTAAATCATTTTGGATTCAGAGATAATATACATTTTAAAACTACCGTTACGCATATCGAAAAAAAAGGGAATACCTATTATGTAACAACAGATAAAGAGGGCACAAAAGAGTACGATGCTGTTTTGGTATGTAACGGGCACCACTGGAATCCTCGTTTTGCAAATTTTGAGGGCACTTTCGACGGAAAAATATTACATGCACACGACTATAAAACGCTGGATGGTTTTGAAGACAAAGAAGTACTGATTGTAGGCATCGGAAACTCCGCAGTGGATATTGCCTGCGAACTGACAACCGTGGCAAAAAAAGTAGTGATTTCCACCCGCAGCGGTGCGTATATCATTCCGAAATATTTATTTGGTATTCCTACCGATCATATATCCAAACCGCCACTGGCATTTGCTCCGCTGGCATTACAGCGTCTGGCCTTGCAGACAGCACTTCAGATTAATGTAGGCAAACAGGATAAATATGGTGTTCCTGTTCCCAACAGACCTATTCTTACAGAACATCCGACTATTTCGCAGGATTTACTGAATAAAGTTGGGCACGGAAAAATAAAAATCAAACCAAATATTAAAAAACTGAACGGCAAAACGGTAGTGTTTGAAGACGACATAGAAGAAGCATTTGATGTGCTTATTTATTGTACAGGTTATAATATTACTTTTCCGTTTTTTGATAAAGACTTTATTAACCCAAATGATAACGAGGTACCATTATACCATAAAGTGGTACACCCGGAACATGAAAATTTATTTTTTCTGGGACTCATACAACCTTTAGGAGCTATAATGCCTTTGTCGGAAGTGCAGGCAAAATGGATAGCAGGTATCTTAACGCGCAAATCAAAATTGCCGTCGAAAGATAAAATGCTACAAACGATAAAACACGACCGCGATGAAATGCGCAAACGTTACAATAACTCTGCTCGTCATACCGTACAGGTAGATTTCTATCCGTACAAACGATTAATAGAACAGGCAATAAAAGCATAGGGTTTCATTAGAACATAGTAAAATCTGAACTAATTTTCCCTGTAATCGGATATTCTGCACTGAAAAAAATAAAAAGGTTTAAATTTTTAAATTTTTTTTGAAAAATATTTGCATAATTGGTTGAATTCATTTTACATTTAGCCAATGATTTTAAAACTCATCAACAATATACTGTCAGTGGGAAAGAAAACAAAAAAAGAAGAGCCTAAAAAGGCGACAAAAGCAGCAGTTAAACCTGTTGCAAAAAAAGTGGCTCCGGCAAAAAAAGCTGTCTCTTCGGTCAAAGCTAAAGTTGTTGCAAAACCTGCAGCAAAAAAGGCTGTAGCTAAACCTGTAGCTAAACCTGTAAAAAAAGAAGTAGCAAAAAAAACAACTGTAAAACCAGCTGTAAAATCAGCTCCTAAAAAGGCAGTTAAACCTGCTCTCGTAAAATCAATAACCCCTGTAAAAAACACAAAACCCTCAAAACCTGTGGCTAAACAAACGACACCTGTAAAACCGACAACGAAAAAAGCAGAACCGGCAAAAGTAAAACCGGCACCAAAAGTTGAAACTAAGAAAGAGAACTCTGTTAGCTTACCAAAAAAAGAAATTACACCGGTAAAACAAGAAGTAAAAATTCCAGAACCTGTGGTAACTCCTAAAAAAGCGGAAAGCAAGAAATCAAAAAAAGTGGAAGAAACACCTGTAAGAATGGCTCCTCCTCCTCCTCCCGGTGGTTTTCGAAAAATAATTGTGGATTATAAAAATGTTCCGGACGAAGTATTAAGGGCATTATCTGATAAATACCCTCACGGATATAATAAAGGTATCATCAAATTTACCAATGCAAAAAAAGAACTGGTATCTGCCGTTCCGATTGAGTTGGGCGAATATTCTTATCTGGTGAAAGTAAGTACACAATTGCAAAAAATGGTAGATGACTACGACGAGGATGAATTATTCCCGGATGTAGCTGCTCCTATTTCTGAAAAAGAGATTCCTGTTGGCGCGGGGGGTGATTTCGATGATTTTGACAAAAGTGATGAAGACGATTCCCCGAAAAGAAAATCAAAAGGCAGAGTTAAAAGCGCGGATGATCTGGAATACGGATTCTCTGACGACGACGACGACGAAGGCGATGACGACGACGACGACGATGACGATGATGTTGCAGACGATGGTGACGATGATGACGATGAATAGAAAAAAAAAGAGCTTCCGATGAAGCTCTTTTTTTTATAATGTGGATTATTTTTTATTTCAATAATAAGTTATAGGCTTCAAATCGTGAAGACAGTGTAACCGGTATGCCGGTGCCGTCTAAGTTTCCAACTCTTATTCTGTTGGCATTACCTGTTTCTGTCCAGTAAATTTTAGCGGCAACAAAATCTATTGCCAAACCATCTGATCTACTCACACCATGTGTTGTTTTATTGTATAATATCTTGATATTGCCGCTGCCATCCAGATTTGCAGAAGCGACTACGTCAGCGTTTTCGTCTGTCCAGTAAATTTTGTTAGCATCCACATCAATTTCAATACTGGAAGGAGATTCTAATGTATCAGGTTTACCTGAATACAGTACTGTCGGAGTTCCACTACCATCAATGTTTCCTTTATAGATTTCATCAAAATTTGAATAGTATAAATTTCCATTTTTCTCATCCAGTTTTATACTGTAACCTTCGGCATTCACATCAGCTCCGCCATACAAAGCAGTTGGTGTTCCGCCGGCAGCACTGATGCTGTAAACTTTTCCGTCGCCCCTGTTTATCCAGTATACTCTGTCATTGCTCGCACTGTATGCTATACCGCCGGGTTCATCTGCCTCCGAACCACTAAAGAATATTGTAGCAATTCCACTATTGTTCACCTTGTAAATTGGTCCGTTAGTAGCTTCATTACTGCAATAAATTTCACCGGTTTTGGTGTTGAGTGCCAACCCTATTTGATCGGTAGAAGGCAATCCGGATGCGACACCTTTGGCAAAATTGGAATCTATAGTCCCGTTTTTTAAGTCTATTTTTCCGATTAAAGAATCGCTGTATGCAGAGAAAAATAATGCAGATGCTGTCTGAGGTGTTTTGTCATCTTTCCCACAGGAAACAATGGCGATACACAAGATGACTAAACCAATAATTAAAACCTTTTTCATAATATTACTATTTCTATTAAAGTTAATAAATTTCTATTACAACTTCAATTCACAACTTAAATAGATTATTTTTGTTTTTTGATTATGGCTTATAAATGTCTGCAGGATTGTATTGAAGATCTGGATAAAACCGGTCAGTTGATTCGTATCAAAGAAGAAGTAGATCCATATCTGGAAATGGCTTCCATTCATTTGCGTATTCATGAAGCCAAAGGGAAAGCTATCTTGTTTGAAAAAGTGAAAGGCAGCAAATATCAGGCTATTTCTAACCTGTTTGGAACGACAGAACGCAGTACATTTATTTTCAGAGATACATTGGAGAATGTCAAAAAAATGATTGCATTGAAGACGGATCCGATGCAAGCATTGAAGCACCCGTTACAAAATATCGGCGTGGCATTAGCTGCATGGAAAGCTTTGCCAAAAAAAGTTTCTTCTCACAAATTTGAAAAGATTAAGATTTCTGATTTGCCGTTGATACAGTGCTGGCAGAAAGACGGAGGTGCGTTTGTCACCTTACCAATTGTTTATTCCGAAGACCCTGAAAAACCCGGCGCTATGCATTCCAACTTAGGTATGTATAGAATTCAGCTTTCAGGAAACGACTATATACAGGATAAAGAAATAGGATTGCATTATCAGTTACATCGCGGAATCGGCGTACATCAAACAAAATGGAATAAACTCGGCAAGCCGATGAAAGTATCTGTGTTTGTTGGAGGTCCGCCATCACATTCCTTTGCCGCAGTGATGCCTTTGCCGGAAGGTTTATCTGAACTCACCTTTGCCGGAGCATTGGGAGGGAGACGTTTCCGATATATGTATGATGAGGAAGGTTTTTGTTTAAGTACGGATGCTGATTTTGTCATTACCGGAGAAGTATATCCCAATGATAATAAACCAGAAGGGCCGTTTGGCGACCATTTAGGCTATTATTCTTTGAAGCATGATTTTCCTGTAATGCGTGTAAAAAATGTGTATGCAAAGAAAAATGCCATTTGGAGTTTTACGGTAGTGGGGCGCCCGCCGCAGGAAGACACAGCATTTGGTAATATGATTCACGAGATGACGGGCAGTGCTATCAGTTCGGAAATACCAGGCGTACACGAAGTGCATGCGGTAGATGCTGCAGGTGTACATCCCTTGTTGCTTGCTATTGGTAGCGAACGATATACGCCTTATTATACCAACAAACGTCCGCAGGAATTACTGACGATTTCCAATCATATTTTAGGTACCGGACAATTATCGCTGGCAAAATTTTTGTTTATTGCTGATAAAAGTGATGATGAAACATTAACGACACATGAAGAAGAGAAATTCTTTCAGCACATTTTAGAACGCATAGATTTATCAAGGGATATTCACTTTCAGACGAAAACAACTATTGATACGCTGGATTATTCCGGAGACGGATTGAATACCGGCAGTAAAGTAATTATTGCAGCTGCGGGAGACAAAAAGCGAACGCTGACAGACATCTTACCGGATGATTTTATTTTGCCTGCTGGTTTTAAAAACCCAAGATTTGTTTCTAAAGGGATACTGGCAGTTGAATTCTCCGAAAGTCATCCTGTCCCGACGAATATCGGGATTGTTTCAGGATCTCTGGCAGGCATAACATGGAAAATAGAAGGGATTCCTTTAATTGTTATCTGTGATGATGCAGATTTCTTGTCAGCTGATTTTAATAATTTCCTTTGGGTAACCTTTACGCGCAGCAATCCTTCACACGATATACACGGCATCAACGAACGATATGAAAATAAACACTGGTGCTGCGATACACTGATTATTGACGCCCGCATCAAACCACATCATGCGCCGGTATTAGAGAAGAATGCTGAAGTGGAGAAACGTGTTGATGGAATTCTGAAAAATATATCTAATCAGATTTTATAATTTCACCAGTTTCTCACTTACTATATCCTCATTTTGCTTAATAGAAATAATGTACTCACCGGCTGGTAAATCCTGTAAATTATTCAGCTCAATTTTATTTTTACCCACCGTACTTTTTCCATTCCAGATGGTTTGTACAATAAGCTGACCAACTATATTCTGAATACTAATAGAGGTTGGTTTTATCTCTTTCGCATCAAATTCCACCATTAAGGAATTGGTAAACGGATTCGGATATATTTTCAAATCGTTTACGGATGTATTATTTTTTACACCTGAAATAATAGCCACGGAATCTTGTTTTACAATGCGAAATTTATCGAAAATTTCACCGTTTTCTTTATAGTAAGTGGCTGTTAAAATACTTCCTTTTACTTCTAATATCATACTGCCAACGCCTTTATCTGCGGCATATTTTTTATACATTGCCGGATGCATCTCACCATTTTCAGCTTCCGATTTTCCACTGTTTCCTACAATGCTGTACACTGTTCCCTTGTCTTTGTTAGAGCCATATGTATATTTTATATAAGTTCGATTATTGTCTGGATTTCCCGAGGTACTGTCTATCAGCATTGTATTTCTGTTGAATGTCCCGGAGTTTCCGTAATGTTTATTTATGAGATAAGATCGTTCATACACATGACTGTGGCCGCATAATACTAAATCCACACCATATTGTTCTAAAATTGGAACTACTTTTTCACGCATAGCAATCATAAACACTTCCCAGAAATCATCCGAGTCATGTGAGCCTTTTGAATAAGGTGGCTGATGCCAGTATGCTACTTTAAATTTTCCTCCGGAATTTTTTAAATCATTTATTAACCAGTTTTTAAATTGAATGGCAGTTGGAAGCACATCCCAGAAAGCCAAGACCCGATACATTTCAGAATTTAAAGCTAAAAAATGAGTGTTGCCGTAATCATAAGAATAATAGGCTTCCATATTAGATGGTATGCCTCCCATTTCTCCATTCTTAAAAACTTCTACCATGTCAAAATAAGGACCACGATGAGTACTTGCATCTTCTGTTCCATTCACACTGTTATAATCATGGTTTCCCGGAATCGGGTAAAACGGTAGGAAACGAAAGATGGAATCATAGCCATAAACATTGTCAAAAACCTTTGCGCTGTATTCTGCGTCTGTGCCATCATTGTAGACATTATCGCCCAGCCACAACCAGCTATCTACCACATTTGACTGCAAATAATTTTCAAACCAGCGGCGTACTTTTATCTGTTCGTTATTGCCGCCGCCAAAATCACCGGTCACCCAGAATTTAAAACCAGTAGTGGAATCTCCCGGATTAATAGCCGTGACGAAATGGTGCTGTTCATTGCCACCCGCCAAAACAGTTGCATCGTAGCCAACGCTATAATAGTATTTTGTTTTCGAACTCAAACCTGAAATTTTCACAATATGGTTTTTCAAACGCGCATTGTCTGTAATAATATTGGTAAGGGATGAGGGAGAATCTCCATATCGCACCACTGAATTTGAGGAGTCGCTGGTTCGCCACATAATTTTAATGCTGTTATTGGTTAAACTTTGCAGGTAAGGACCCCGTAAAAGTGTTTGCGAGTAGGCGGCAACAGAAAAAATTACAGCCATTGACAACAGAAGTTTCTTCATAAAATTGGTTTACATAAAGTTAAGAAGAAAAACCAATATCTGGCAGCAACGCAAACGTGAAAATTTGGTGTCTATTTCTTGTCTATTAGTATGCCAATATCTGAAATACCGTCTAAAGGATCTTTGCGCATTAATTGTACAATTGAAATCTGATAAGTTCCTTTTTTATACAATGGTAAATTTGTTTTTAATGGAATGGTTTGTGTACACAAAGTGCCGGAGCTTTTTCCATAGGGTTTTCCGTCGTTCTTAAATAAAGGAATTTCATAACGGAAGCTGGTGTCAATGCTATTACCCTTTATGTATACTTTCAGCCAGATATTGCTGAATTCATATTCTTTGGAATGGCGCACACTGATGGCATATTGATAATTTTTATTTTCGGTATCAATCTTGATTGGATAGGTTAAAGTATCCGTTGATTTCCACTCTTTAATATTGACAGACTTGTACTCATTGTAAAAATGTTTTTGCTCGCAGGCACTTAAGGTAAACAATAAAACCGCGATAAGAATGAATGCTTGTTTTTTCATAAAGTTAGAATCCATGCAAAGGTAGATAAATAAGTTTATTGTGCTATCGGTAAATTATTCAATCATTTTCAGAAAATCTTCTTCGCTGATGACCTGAATCGTCGGTATTTTTTGTGCTTTTGCCAGTTTGCTGCCTGCTTTTTCTCCGGCAATCAGGTAGTCGAGATTTGCACTTACGGCACTCAGGTTTTTGCCACCGTTTTTCTCAATCATGGCTTTTATATCATCTCGAGAAAATTTAGGGAATGTTCCGGTGCAAAGAAATGTTTTTCCTTCCAACTTATTAGAGGCTAGTACCGCTTCTGTTTTATAAATATTAACACCAAGCGTTGATAAGGATTCAATCAGTTCAATGTTTTCTTTGTCAGTAAAAAACTGATACAACGACTGTGCCACTTTAGGGCCTACATCTTCCAGTTCGTTGTATTGTTCCTGTGTCCAGTGCTGGAAATCAGTCAGCTTGTCGACTTTTTTGGCCAGCATTTTTGCGGTCGTGCTGCCTACATGACGA
Organism: Sphingobacteriales bacterium; assembly: GCA_016721245.1. Taxonomy (GTDB): domain Bacteria; phylum Bacteroidota; class Bacteroidia; order Chitinophagales; family JADIYW01; genus JADJSS01. The sequence goes on along the minus strand of JADKIQ010000002.1, from coordinate 114,761 downwards.
ATGCTTAATCCGACAATCAGGCGGTACAATTCATTTTGTTTGGATGCTTCAACTCCTTCTTTTAAATTCTGAATAGACTTTTCTTTCCAGCCTTCCAGCTGACGAACTTTATCATAATCAATTTCATAAATGGAAGTGATATCGCGGATTATATTTTCGCGGATAAAGGTGCGCACATTTTCTTCCCCGAAACCGAAAATATCCATTGCGGATTTAGAAACAAAATGAATGAGATGTTCTTCGAGTTGCGCCGGACAATTCGGATTGATGCAGCGCCACACACTTTCATCCATTGGTTTTACTAAATGATGCTCACAGGATGGACATTCGGTTGGAAAATGTATCTTCTGTTCATTGCCGCTGCGTCTTTCTTTTACACTGCCCACAATATACGGTATTACATCTCCCGCACGCTCCACTATCACGGTATCTTTCAGACGTATGTCTTTATCTAAAATAAAATCTTCGTTATGAAGGGAGATAGAAGAAATTTCCACGCCCATCAGTTGCACAGGTTCTATCTTGGCCACCGGCGTAATAGCGCCAGTTCTGCCTACCTGAAAATCGACATGTAATAAAGTTGATGTAGCCTGTTTGGCTTTGAACTTATACGCCACTGCCCACTTCGGATGATGTGATGTTTTTCCGACGAGCTGCTGCTGGTGAATGCTGTTTACTTTAATCACCATGCCGTCAATATCAAAGTGATAAGAGTCGCGTTTGTTTTCCCAGTATTTGCAAAAGTTTTCTACCTCTTCTATTGAAGTAAAAATGCCTCTTTCCTGAAAGGGAGTTTTAAATCCAAGCTGTGAAAGAACCTCTAAATTTTTATTGTGCGATTTAAAAATGTCCGTCACTTCTTTTCCTTCTTTGTCTTCTGCATAACCGATTTGATAAATAACCGCATCCAGTTTCCTGGCCGCTACTTCCGCGGAATCTTTTAAACGCAAACTGCCCGCAGCGGTATTACGGGAGTTTTTATATAACTCCAGTTCTTTTTTATTTTCTGCGCGTAAAATCTCGTTTTGTTTTCTGCGCTCGTTATTCATTTTCTCAAGCATGGCCAGTTCTAATAAAACTTCACCGCGCACTTCTATTTTGTAAATACCAAACTGCGAAAAATTAGCTTTCAAAGGAATAGATTTAATGGCTTTAGCATTGGGCGTAATTTCATCGCCTTCAATACCGTTGCCACGGGTCGCGGCACGCACGAGCTGGTTATTTTCATACACTAAGGCAATACTGCTGCCGTCAAATTTGGGTTCTGCAATATATTCAACGGTGGTGTTTTCAGATAAAGCCTTTTTTACCTGTGTATCAAAATCTTCTAAATCTGTAATATTATAGGAGTTTTCCAATGACATCATCGGAACCAAATGCTGTACCGTCGGGAATTCCTGATTCAGTCCTTTGGCAACACGCTGTGTTGGAGAGTCGGCCGTTACCAAATTTGGATTTTCTTCCTCAATTTGTTTTAATTTTTTAAAGAGCCGGTCGTAATCATAATCGGTAATCAGCGAATCCGCTTTTACATAATACTGGTGGTCGTGAAAATTGATAACCGTTTTCAGGTCTTCACAAAACTGTTCCAGTTTGTTCTCGGGTACAAAATCATCCAGCTGTTTCAGGATTTTATCTGTCAGCGAAATGAGATCAATATTATTAGAAGTAGAGAATAAATCGTTTGTCATACGAATGCACCAATTGTCTCTGCTAATTTATGGTCTTTTTCTGTAACAACATTACCTGCATCATGTGTTTGCAGGGAAATAATTACTTTGTTGTACACGTTGTATATTTCAGGGTGATGATTTTGTTTTTCCGCAGCAAAGGCCACTTTAGTTAAAAATGCAAAAGCATGCGTAAAATCTTTGAATTTAAATTCCCTTACAAGTTTATTATCTTTTGTTATCCATTCCATATGTAATATTTTTTATCTTGTCTAAAGTTAATGGAATAATATGAATTGGAAACTTCGTTTTTTGTTATTGTTTGTCAATAATGTACAACCTATCCGTGAAGTGGATATCGCAAATATTGAAAAAGAAAGGAAGAATAAGATTCTTGTTTCAAATCTGGGCAAGATTTTGTTTGATAAGAAAAAAGAAGTAAAGGAAATCAGGGATTTTTCCATTGAGGGAACTAAAGCACGTTTGTACAGAAATTCCTCCGCCTCCGGACAAAAAGTGATTGTTTATTTTCACGGCGGTGGTTTTGTGTTTTACAATATCGAGTCTCATGATTATGTGGCCCGGCGATTGTGTTCGATGAATGATTGTACAGTGATATCGGTGGATTACCGACTGGCGCCCGAACATACTTTTCCGGCGGCACATGAAGATGCGTACAAAGCCATTGAATATGTAGCAATACATGCAGATGAGTTAGGAATAGATGCAGATAAAATTATCGTAGCCGGAGATAGTGCCGGCGGAAATCTGGCGGCTTGTGCCTGCCATCATTTTAAGCATCACCCGAACGTGAAAATTGCCGCTCAGGTGTTAATTTATCCGTGGGTGGATGGCAAAATTTCTTCTAACTCAATTGAACAATATAAAGAAGGTTATTTGCTGACCAAACAGGCGATGTTGTGGTTTCAGAAAACCTATACGCCCAAAGAGGAAGATAAACTGAATCCTGAAGTATCACCAATTTATCACACTGATTTTTCAGGCTTGCCGCCGGCCTTTGTGCTGACGGCTGAGTATGACCCTTTGAAAGATGAAGGGAAAGCATATGCCGACAAATTAACAGAAGCAGGGAATGTGGTATTGTATAAAGATTATAAAGAATTAGTACACGGATTTTTTAACCTGCCTAAATTGTCTGAGGAAAGTATGCAGGCATACTATGATATACAGGCATTTTTAAAGAAAGTAGTTTAATTATTTCTTTTCCGTACTCAACACCATTTTAAGCTTCAGTTTTGCACCGATAGACATGATGTCTACCAAATCCTGAATACTCAGGTTTTCTGCTACACGAAGTACAACGGTTGGATCCGGATTGTTTACTAAAGCTGCCGTTAACGCATTTTCTAATCCTTCCAAAGGAATTTCTGTAGTATTGATGTAGTAACGTTTGTCTTCGGTTACAGATAAGGTAACAGGTTGTTTAGCCAACTGGTCTGTGCTGTTTGCTTTCGGCAGCATCAGCTTGATGACATTTGGGTTGGCCATAGTAGATATGATCAGGAAAAACAACATCAAGAAGAACATGATATCATTCATTGATGCCATGGCATCTTCATCGTGAAACGGTCTTCTTCTTTTAATGTTCATACAATTACTATTTTGTCATGCTGAATAAGATGAAGAATTATTTTACCGGTTTTTGAATGCCTTTCACAAATTCAAAAATTTGCTTTTCCAGTTTTGCAGAGTAACTGTCGATAAGCATGAAAATGAAATGATAGCCCATAAATGACAATACACCCACAATCAAACCTGTTGCAGAGGTAATCATTTTCTGATATAAACCGGCAGAAATAGTACCGATGGAAATGTCAGCAGTTTGTGCAATGCTGTAAAATATTTTGATTACCCCCAAGATGGTACCGATAAAACCTAAACGTGGTGCTACCCCTGAAATCATACTGATCCAACCGGTGCGTTTTTCCATTTCGTTAATTTCTATGTTCGATTGGATTTCCAGTGCTTTTTCGATATGGTCAATAGGTTTGCCTAATTGAGAGATACCTGCCTGTAATACATTTCCCAAAGCAGATTTGTCGGCTAAACACAATGCATCTGCACCTTGTATGTTACCCGCGTATAATTTTTCCAGTACATCACGTACCAGATTGTCATTGATTTTTGATCGTTGTCTGAAAAACAACCATCGTTCTATAATGAAAAACACAGCTACCACTAATGCTACCACTAATGGAATCATCATGAAACCACCTTTCGTGAGCAGTTCTAAAACAGATAATTCTTTAATCGGTGCAGCAGCTGCCGGCATAATTGAATTTGCTGTATCTACGGCGGTGGTGACTGCTTGTGTTGCTGCTTGCAAAAGTATTCCCATAATCTACAAATATTTTAACAAAATTAAGATTTTACCATGAACGTCAAAACAGAATATACTATTGTGCTGTGGATAACTGTTAATTCATGCTTTTTAACTAATTTTAGCATTAAATCAGAGTAGTATGCAGCCTTTTGTGAGAATATTTCTATTTATGTTTTTCCTTGTGATTAAAATTATTTCCTTTTCACAAACAAATAGCATGCCTGAATATAATCTGAATAAGGATTTACAGGGCGCTCAGTATAAATTTTCATTTGTTCATATTTCGGATGTACATATTGGTGAAGGATTCGGAGATTACGGTACGCCCGGTTTTTTTAATGATACCATGCCTGCAGTAGATACCAGCGCACCTGCTAAAGATTTGCGGCAGGCAGTACAGTGGATTAATGCGCACGAGCAGGATAAAAATATAAAGTTTGTCGTGATTTCAGGAGATTTGACGGGCAGTGCGGAGAAATCTGAATTTCAGATGTGCAAGAAAATTATGGACGGGCTGAATATGCCCTACGTTCCCGTTATCGGTAATCATGATATCTGGCCGTATGTGCGGTATCAAAATGAAGCACCTTATGCCAGCGGAGATTCCATTATGGGAGAGGTGTTTTCAGATGTGTATGACAGAGACAAATTATTTTTTTCGAACTGGAATGACGGCAGCCGATTAACCAGAACGTATAATCCTGAAACACAGAAAGAACATTACCTGCAAAATTTTTCGTTTGAATACGACGGGTTTGTTTTTTACGGACTGGATTTTAATCCAAGATATCATGTAAATAAAGCAGAGCCGGGCATAGGACCGGAAGCACAGGCCATGGACTGGACAGGCGGAACTTTCCAATGGCTCAAAAATGAACTGGCCACCAATCCGAATAAACGGAACCACAACATTTGTTTTATTTCTCACCATCCCGCAACAGAAAATATCCTGTTTATTTTATCGGGTTTTGTTTTTGATGCTACTGAATATTATAAAATACTCGATATGCTCTCCCCTTACGGCAGAAATCTCGGGCTCTGGATGGCCGGGCATATTCATATCGATTACGATTACCCTCTGGTAAATAACGTGATGAAGGTTCGCGGAATTGCCGCCAATAAAGATTTTGATTCAGGCCATTTTGAAATTGTAAATGTGTATGAAGTTCCAGAAGTCACGGCAGTGAAAGAGTTTGCTAATACGAATACTATGTCTGTTTTTCCCAATCCCAATAACGGAAAATTTACAGTGGCAGAAGAATTGTTTGCTTCGAATACTATACTCAGATTGTATGATGTACTGGGAACCTTAATCTATGAAAAGCAGATGAAGGATTTCTTAGTAAGTAAAGATTTTTATCAGTTTGATTTTTCTTTCTTACCTAAAGGTTCTTATTATATCTCTGTAGCAGATGGCGATAAAATATATTCGCAGCGACTGGTGATGCAGTAATTATTTCTTCAGCCAGGCTTCCATGTCTTCCTGATCTATTTCCATGCCATTGCATTTTTTTCGAACGATACTGTTTTCTACATACATAATATTAGGAAGACTCAAACCGGCCACCTGCATCCAGCTTTTTGCTCCTAAAAATAAATTATGCGGTATGGCTTGTGTATGTGTATAGTCGAAGAAACCGGCCAGTAATTCTTTATCGCCATTAAGTGCAAAATAAAGCGGAATGCCCGGATTCTTTTTGTGAATGATATTCATTTTTTGAGCAGCAATGCGGCAATGCGAGCAGGTTAAACTCAAAAAAGCAATAATGTGCTTACCTTTTGTTAAATCAATTGCCGGTTTTTCCGTTTGCGTGCTGTCATACATTAATTCCAGAGGAACTTTATAGTTGATATTGGTTTTGTCCATGGAGGAACTAAATTTGGCATCCATCGGATAGATGAAAAACCCCAGACACATGGCACCAATAAATAAGACCGGCGTGACAATCAGTTTCCATTTATTGCTCCATATATCTTTTTCTGTAACCAGGTAACAAACCACACAGGTGGCAATCAGCACCATATTTTTCAGGATTCCCTGTAAGGGTGTCATGCTTATGTATTCGCCAAAACAGCCGCAATTACCGGTGTTACCTTCTGTATAGATTTTATAAATCAGGTAAATACAAAAGAAACTCAGCAGTGCAATCGCAAATTTCAGGGTGAATTTTCTCAGCGCTATATTCAGCATCAGTAACATGCCAAGGAAAAATTCAAGGCCAATAAAAAAACGGGCAAAAAACGGAGCAGTTTTCCAGGTAGCCACACCTATATCTACAAACTGATATTCAAACGGTTCCATCGGAAATATCTTTGTTGCCGCAGATACGATAAACAAAAGCCCGATAGAGATGCTGAGCAGAATGGTGATTGTTTTTTTCATTTCTGTAAAGCTAACTAAAAAAACGGTCTGAAAGCCGGACCGTTTTTTTGAATCAACATAAAGTGTTTTATTATTTTATTTTACAGCTGATATTGGAGTTTAAGGTTTTTAAATCTTTTTCCCTGCCGTCACATACTTTTTTTGCATCCAGTAGTTTTGTGTTTGGATACGTTTCTACCACGTTTGTAGAGGTGCCGTCTGTACATTCGCATTGCCAGTCTTTTACACAAGAAGTTGCCCCCAAAAGCACGGTGAAAGCAAAAATAAATGTTAATTTTTTCATAGCTAAAAGTTTTAAATGGTGAATGATATTTAATATTAACCAATTTTTCCGGTAAATCAAACAGTAAATACTGAAAAGTATAATAAATGTCATTTTTTGAAAAGCAATTTTCTATGTACATTTGTAACATAATATTCAGAAATATGGCAATTGCACAATTCAATCACTTATCAGAAGAAGAAAAGAACCTTTTATTCAGTACTCCAGCAATGGTTACTTATTTAATTGGTGGTGCTGATGATGATTTTGACACAAAAGAAGAAGTTCAGTCAACGCATTTAGTGCGTATCCGTACCTCTAACGGAGACCCTTTACTGTTTGATTTTTACAAGCATATTGAAGTAAATTACTTTGAACAGCTGGATGCAACGGTAAAAAAATATGAAAATATACCTGTAGCAGAACGTACGGATTTGATCGTAAAAGAATTATCAAGGTTGAACGATATCTTGCCAACGATAGATGATTTATATGCCCGTTCTTTGCTGAAATCACTGAGAAGTCTGGCAAAAGCGGTAGCTGAAGCATCCGGTGGTGTGTTTGGTTTCCTGGAAATCTCTTACGAAGAAGAGCATCTGATGGGTTTAAATATGATTACATACAATCCGTAAATGCCGGCAATTAACGAAATAGAAGGAAAACCGATTCCTCCATCGCTGCAAAAAATTGCAAAGATTACGAAATTGATGGACAGCCAGTTTCGTATTCCCGGGACTTCCATCACCTTTGGCATTGACCCTATTTTAGGCTTAATTCCCGGTTTGGGAGATTTGCTGGATTATGGTATTTCTGCTTTTCTGCTCGTTGCTATGGTACGTAACGGTGCCAGCGGCAAGTCGGTTGCTAAAATGATTTTAAATATCACCATTGATGGTGTTGTTGGGCTGGTGCCTTTTGTAGGAAGATTTTTTGATGTCTTTTACAAAGCAAACCGTCGCAATTTAATTTTAGCGGTAGAGCATTTTGAAGAAGGAAAGCATCAGGGCAGCGCCTGGCCGATTGTTTTACCAATTCTGTTGGTTCTTGGCCTTATTTTTATCACATTAAGTATTCTTACTTTCTTTATTGTAAAATACACACTGCTTTTCCTGTTTCCAACAGGAGGTATTTAATAAAAAAAGGATTCAAAATTTGAATCCTTTTTTTATGGATATAGTGATTTATTTATTTGCTTCCACAAATGCTTTTGTATCTACATCGAATTGCTGCCATTCTTCAAAGTGAGGTAAGTGGGCAGAGAGCAGATACTTTGTATCATCATATTTCAGATTTAGAGAACCAACATTGGTAACAAATTTTTCTGCTAAATTATTCTTAGGCAATAAACCATCCTGTGCTCCCCAAACCAGCATAACCGGCAGTTTAATCTGATTTAATTTTGAGGTCAAGTCAAGATGTGTAAAAATCGATTGCCCTTCGTAGGTTAATGTTGCCGGAGCAAACTCTGCATTACTATACCCTAATGCTAACTCAACTTTAGGTGTGCTGATTGATTGCACCTGTATATTTGCACCGTTTGACACCAATCCGTAAACCTGTGTGAGATAAGACTGATGCTGTTTGAATTCGTTGTAGGTAAGAATGGGATGTATGGAGTAATAGTTCTTACAGTTATTCCAGTAATCTAAGTTTTTACCCAAAGCAATCATTGAATCTGCTTTGTGCAGCATCCACTGAATAGATAACACAGCACCATTTTTAATATCGTATGCAGGGCTTTCTATAATAGCCCCTTTTAATTTATTCTGATGTGTGGTATCTAACAAATAATAGGTTGCCAGACCACCGCCCCAGCTGGCTCCATGAATAAATACTTTACTGGCTTTAGCAACTTGTTTCGTAAAATCAACGATATTATCCAGATCTTCACTAAATTGTTCAATCGACATTTCACTTGGCGGCACGTTTCCTTGCGTCACGCCCGAACCACGTTGATCGTAATAAATTACTTTATAATACTTTTCTATTTCTTTCCAGTAAATATTACCCCGTTCGCCTTGTGCTGAACCTCCCGGACCGCCGTGAATAAATATGATGGCTACATCAGATTTTATATTTCCGCACACACGAACCGGCAAGGCTACATCACCCACTTTTACAAAATAGTAATTATCTACCTGATCACCATTTGGTTTTGGGTCGGGTGAACAACCTGCCAAAACAGCTACTGCAAAAAATAAGATGGATAGTATTTTAAAATTTAACTGCATTTTTTATTCTTTTGCTCTTCTGAAAACATAGGAAAGTCCTACTTCTGCGTAAATATGTCGTATCCATTTCTGATTGCTTGGATAGCGGTAAAAAACGCCTGTTCCAAAATTAATGGCCAGCGGCGTTCTCATATTTTTTGAAAAATCATATCCGGCTACCAGCTTTCCTCCCAGCATCAAGTTATGATGTCCGAAAAAGACTTCTTTAAAAGTACCATCATCCTGACGTTCATAAACCGGAGCGTTCATTTTTGTAAACATATAACCCACATCCATGTTCAATTCTAAAAAAACACCTTTATAAAATGTGTGGCGGTATGCTATTTCAGGAATAAAAAAGAGTGCGGTATTATAGCGTTTTCTATAAATGTATCCAACTGTTGGTTTAATGTATATTTCTCTTTCTATTATTCTTGGACTGTAAACACTTTTTCCTTTATTTAATTTAGGTTTATAGAGCAAACGGATGCTGCCGCTGAACGACATTCCCAGATTTATATTTACAGGTTTAAATAATTCCATATCTGCAATTCCGGAAATCGAAGCCAGATATTTCTTGTTTTTTAATCCGTCTGTTTTTATAATGTCTTTATATTTATTATCCTGTGCAATAGCCGAACTTAGCGTATACATCATCACAAACAACAATAAAGAAAAATATAAAAAATGCTTTCTCATTTATAAGTTCTAAATTAGGATGCAAAATAAAGAAAAATCGGGAGTTTTTAGGTTTGTAGGTCGAATTAAAAAAATATGAATAGAAATTTAGTGGCTATTCTACTTATTATAAATGTTAAACTAAAAAAGGTGTGCTTTGTAAGCACACCTGCATTAAAAATATAACCAAAAAACTAATTGATACAATGCAAATTTAATTGCAGATTTGTGTGCTATGTTTTTTTAATTCAATTTATTAAGATCCTGGTAAAAGTACCTTATCAATTACATGTACCACACCATTGCTTGCCTCGATATCAGTAGCAGTAATGTTAGAAGTTCTGCCTGCTCCGTCTTTAATTTTAGCACCACCTGTTAAATCGATTTCAAAAGTGTTACCATCACCTAAAATTGGTGCAACTACCTGACCATCTGTTAAAGAGGTAGATAATACTTTTCCGCTCACTACGTGATATTTTAATACTGCAAGTAGTGTTGCATCATCAATATCAGCTAAACTTGCAGCATCCAGTTCAACTAAAAGTGCTGCAAAAGCTGCATCTGTTGGTGCAAAAACTGTGAATGGTCCAGTTCCGGCCAAGTCATCATCTAAACCCGCTCTTACAACAGCTTGTACTAAGATGCTGAGATTAGCATTTCCTTGTGCAAGTTGTACGATGTTTTTTAATGGCTCCGGTTCATCTTCTTTACATCCTGTGAAAGCAAATGCCATCGCTAAAATTCCTAAAAGTGTTAATTTAAATTTTTTCATGTTGTTTAATTTTTGAGTGATTAATAAACTCTTAAACAGCATGAAGTTTGTTTTGTTTAAACTTTTTTAAAAAATATCAAACAAAACATTTTGATAAATTTTATTGTTATAAAGTGTTTTGAAACTTTGTAAACAGTGAAAGTTTAAATGGAAAATAAGATAAATGATTAAACAAATGTGCTTACATCAGCTTTTCCAAGATTTCTATAGCTGCTTTGGCTATTACTGTTCCGGGGCCAAAAATACCTGAAACACCTGCGTGATATAAGAAATCATAATCCTGCTTGGGAATGACACCGCCGCAAACGACTAAAATATCGTCGCGTTTTATCTTTTTTAATTCTTCAATTAATTGCGGAATTAATGTTTTGTGTCCGGCTGCCAGAGATGAAACGCCAATAATATGCACATCGTTTTCTGCTGCCTGCATGGCTGCCTCTTTCGGTGTTTGGAAAAGCGGTCCAATATCTACATCAAACCCAATATCAGCAAAAGCAGTGGCAATAATTTTAGCACCACGGTCGTGTCCGTCCTGTCCTATTTTTGCTACTAAAATACGCGGACGTCTGCCTTCTTTATCGGCAAAAGCATCTGCTAAAGTACGTGCTATTTGAAAATCCTCGTTCATTTTTATTTCTGCTGAATATACACCTGTAATACTTCGTATTGTTGCTTTATATCGGCCAAAAACTTTCTCTAAAGCTAATGATATTTCTCCTAAGGTGGCACGTCTTCGTGCAGCTTCTACCGTTAATGCCAGTAAATTCTGATCACTGTTTTTTGCTGCTTCGATTAATTGAGTTAAAATATGTTCAACAGCACTATTGTCTCTTGTTTTTTTGATTTCTTGTAATCTGGTAATTTGTTTGTCACGCACTTCAGCATTATCAATATCTAAAATATCAAATGCTTGTTCGTCATCTGTTTGAAAAAGATTAACACCAATAATCGCATCTTGTCCGCTATCAATGCGGGCCTGCTTTTGTGCAGCCGCTTCTTCGATACGCATTTTCGGAATACCTGCTTCAATGGCTTTTGTCATGCCTCCATAACTTTCCACTTCTTCCATCAATGCCCAGGCTTTGCGTGCAATGTCGTCCGTCAGCTTTTCAACATATTCAGACCCCGCCCATGGGTCTACCGTTCTGCAAATGGCTGTTTCATTTTGTAAATAAATTTGAGTGTCACGTGCAATCTTTGCAGAAAAATCCGTAGGCAATGCGATAGCTTCATCCAATGCATTGGTATGTAAAGATTGAGTACCGCCTAATGCAGCTGCCAATGCCTCGATACAGGTTCTTGTGACGTTATTAAACGGATCCTGTTCCGTTAAACTCCAGCCGCTTGTCTGGCAATGCGTACGCAATGCTAAACTTTTATCGGATGATGGGTGAAACTGTGAAACAATTTTTGACCACAATAATCTTGCGGCACGCATCTTTGCAATTTCTTTAAAATGCTGCATACCGATTGCCCAGAAAAAAGATAAACGCGGTGCAAAATCATCAATCTTCAATCCTGCTTTAATTCCCGTTCTTATATATTCCAATCCGTCTGAAAGCGTGTAGGCTAATTCTATTTCCGGGGTGGCGCCTGCTTCCTGCATATGATACCCGCTGATAGAAATGGAATTAAACTTCGGCATGTGCTGACTGGTGTACTCAAAAATATCCGAAATGATTTTCATGGATTGTGCGGGCGGATAGATATAAGTATTGCGCACCATGAATTCTTTCAGGATATCATTTTGTATAGTACCACTTAATAATTTCTGTTCCACACCTTGTTCCTCCGCAGCCACGATATAAAAAGCCAGAACAGGTAAAACCGCTCCGTTCATCGTCATGGAAACGGAAATCTTATCCAATGGAATTTCATCAAACAGTATTTTCATATCTTCTACCGAATCGATAGCGACACCCGCTTTTCCTACGTCACCTTGCACACGTTCGTGATCAGAATCATAACCACGGTGTGTGGCTAAATCAAAGGCAACGGATAATCCTTTTTGCCCCTGTGCTAAATTTTTTTTGTAAAATTCATTGGATTTTTCAGCGGTAGAAAATCCGGCATACTGGCGAATAGTCCACGGCTGGTTGACATACATAGAGGAATATGGGCCACGCAAAAATGGCTGAATTCCTGCGGCATAGTTTTCCTGCAAAAAATGAGTACTGCTTACAGCAGATTGGTTTTCATTATTAACCAAGTCTTCAAATGTACTATCAACCTTAAACTCTGACATTCAGTAAAGATAAGCAACCTAATTGATTGAAGAAAAATACCGTAAGAAAATATGTCCGGAAAATTATTTTTCAATAATTTTAGTTATTCTTGGAATAATGCTTTGAGAAAGCAGGTACTGAGATATCTTTATTTACCAGTGCAACAATTTTGATTGCCAAATAAGAGAAGAATGGTGCGGCTACCACATCCATCAAGTAATGTACATGCTGTAATAATATCAGTGTACCGATAACAAATGCCAGTATTAATAATTTTGTCTTTATAATTTTGTGTTCTGCTATGAAGAAAAAAAGCACGACTGCAGATACATGACCGGAGAAGAATAAATCTTTCACAATATAACTTCCGCTGGTGGAATTCATAAAGAAATTTGATACCGTGTCTTTCAGTACAACCATTCCTATCGGAGGCTCCAGTGGAACTAAGTAAATAGTAATGGTACGCATAATCAGTAATAGACTGTAAGCCTGTAAGCCTTTTATAAACCTAACCGGATTAATAAGATTAGACAAAATAAATGTAGCCAGTGCGGTATACGTTAAAACAAATATCAGATTAGAGGAATCTATCACCGGTAAATGTGCAAGAAAAGGATCTGAAATCTGTGTACCTTTTCTGTTTTCAAAAATGGTCATTACTATCCTGCAGTATTTAAACAAAAAGATATACGATAACATTGTCAGCACAAATTGATACTTAATATTTTTGTGCTGAAGCGCAATCTTCCAGTTAGTAAAAATAGTATTAAAATATGTACGGATAGTGTTCACAAATAGCTTTTCAGAATGCAAAAGTAATTATTGTACATTATAAATTCACATTTTTAGGAAAATAACATGTATCCTTTTCACTAAAAATTAACAAAAAAGCTATGATACGTGTCTGAAATAATTACTTTGGTGTAATTTCGATAGTTATTTCTTTTGCCTTATCTGTGATTGTAAGCTTTAGCAACTGTCGGGTTACATCAACTGTTTGAGTATAATGAGTGGCACCTGTTACTCTCAAATTCCAGCCGGCAGGATAATGCTTATCCGGTACAAAAATCTCTGAGGTCTGATTGGAAAATCCACCAGAGATAAATGACATTAAAAAACTTTCGTCTCAGGATTGTAGGAGAACGAGCGCAGCTTTCCGGCTGTAGCCCTTGGATATACTCTGCAGGCCAGGTCCAAAGCAGGGTTGTCAGACATATCATCCGGATTGCCCGGGAAATAGCCAAAATAAGACCAGCTTGCTTTTAGTTCATCAAATGCCTGCATGTGCTTATTTAAATAATTATCTGCATCCTGAAAATTTGCATAGTTGATATTTGACCATTCACCAATATAAACAGGCACCTGTTGTTTTTGCTGGATGGCTGTATAGTTATTCTTTAAGACGCTCAGATAGGCATCATAATTATTTCGTATCGAATTATTTTTATCATCCAAGAGGTAACAATGCGGTGCGAACGATAAATGTTTCACGTCATTTCTTGCATCCTTTATTACCGGAAGTTTTGTTTGAAACCCGGCCAACTCTTTACTGTTGAACAACACACTGGGTTCAAAGAATATGTATTTATCCGGTTCCACCTTTCTAATTTTTGTTATGTATTTTTGATATAACGCAGGCAATAATTGTGTTTCCAGATTGGTATTCAAAATGGTACTGATGACTCCATCACCCCAGGGTTCATTAATAATATCATACCCCAACACATAAGGGTTGTTTTTTAATCTTTCTGCTATATACTTTGAAGCTTTAACAAATTCATCCTGCAGATAGGGATAGTGATTATAATCCCAGAAACGGCGGGTGGCTTCCTGTGCGGCAGGGTTGGCATTGCCGGGTAAAGTCGGGATATCCTGCGCATTGCCATAGGGTGCCTGCCAGGTTCCGCGCAATTTATCCTGACTGCTGGTAGCCGTGCCATTTACCGCCAGCACCACATAGATTTCCTCATTGGTAAATGTTTCTACCACTTTTACTATGGAATCAAGTTTATTCGATGCAAAAACAGCACTATCCGGTTCAATGGCATTCCAGTTCCAAAATAATCTTACTGAATTTAAGCCCCACTCATTAATCAGGCGTTTAGCACTGTTGGAGTTGTAACGGGTATATCCGCCGGGATCGTCATTGGTGTATAAACTTGCCCCGTGAAAAATGAGCGTGCGTCCGTACACATCCTGAAATACATTAGAATCTTGTACATACGTATTCCCGGTATTTTCTTTGTTGCATCCTGTAAAAATTAAGGCTAACAAAAAAGGTATTATGATAAATTTATTTCCTGCAAAGAACATAATTTACTTTGGTGTAATTTCGATAGTTATTTCTTTTGCGTTATCAGATGTAGAAAATTTCAGCAATTGTTTAGATGCGTCAAAATCCTGAGTATAATTTGTTGTGCCTGTTACCGTCAAATCCCATCCTGAAGGATAAAAACGGTTTGGTATAAAAATTTCTGTTGGCTGTGAAATGGCTGCGTTGCTTTTAAATGTCATAGAAAATACTTTAGTGACCGGATCAAAATTAAAAGCAACTAGTTTTCCTGCAGTTGCTTTCGGATAAGTTCTGATTAAATGTTCTAAAACTACAGTTTCACTTCTATCTACGTTTAAGGGACTCCAGCCGCCCAAATCATTGCTCCAATAAGTCCAGTGCCATTGATTCCTGTCTGACATTTCATTAAAGTCATTTAAATAATCAGCAAAACCGATCTGAGATGGTGACAAGCCGAATTCACCCGTCAGCAATGAAATACCTCCATGTTTCTTTAAATCTTTAACTCTTTCTCGCTCCCAGTCTTTTAACTGTTGTTTTGATGTAGCTGTATATCCATTTCCTTCATGTGTATCATAAGGATAACAATGAGGTGCATATACTAGTCTGGCTGAATTACGGGTATCTTTTATTGATGACAGATTCGAGGGCGCTCCAAAAGTAACCGGTGCCGGTGTTGGCTCAAAGAAAATATATTTATTGGGGTCTGTATTTCTTAAAGCCGGAATTAATCGATTGTAAAATGCAGTTAACTGTACACGTTCAAATTCACCCGTCAAAAATACTTTTACCAAATCCCCCCCCCAGGGTTCATTCATTAAATCATACCCAATAACATAAGGATTGTTTTTAAAACGTTCTGCAATCTTCTGCCAGGTTAGAATATAATGGTCCTGAAGGTCTTTATGTTGGTTATATGACCAGAAATTAATCCAGCAATTAATTACCTGCTGATCAATATTTTTCAACCACCATGGGGTGCCGCCCGGCAGGCTAATGGGTGCCGCTCCATTTGTTCGGCATGCCCATTCGGGTGCGCCATTTCCACCAACAAATGCAGAATATACATCCTGATGCATATCAATCATCACATACATTTTTCGTGATGTATACCAGTTAATTCTTCTTTCTAATTCATTCAGATAATTTTCATCGAATACTCCTTTTTCAGGCTCAATGGCTACCCATGAAGTTAAATAGCGCACAAAGTTGAAACCAAAAGCTGTATCTTCTCTTTCTACATCAGATTCAACAATCCAAGGGTGAAAATTTCCGCCTTTGGCGCTTGAAGATGTATTAAGACCATGTAAGATAAGTTGTCTGCCATACTGATCCTGAATAATAGTTGGATCATCCGCCACTAATTTAGCTGTGTCATCTTTTTTGCAGGAAAAAAGAAGTAAAGAAAAGAAAAGAAAAATGTAATAACGCTTCATCATACTAAGATAAGAAACATCACTATAAACTGGTATATACTTTAGATAAAAACTAAATAAAAATCTCACCAATTAAATAACAAACTGCCTGGCCGCTCATTTCTACTCTGTCACCTAAATGGTTACATTTTAAAAAGCCAGTACGTTGCGATAATTGCATGGCTGTCAATTCCGATTTATTTAATTTCTTTGACCAGAATGGAATCAGCACACAATGCGCTGAACCAGTTACCGGATCTTCGTTTACACCTAATTGTGGTGCAAAGAATCTTGATACAAAATCCACCTCTTTTCCTTTTGCTGTAATGATTAAACTTTTCTCTAATTGATTTATTAATGAAAAATCTGGCTGGCAAGTTTGCACTGCTGCTTCGTCTTCTAACAAGGCTACGTATTTTGATTTAGAATCGTAAAAGGCAATTGGATGCGTACCGATTGCTTGTGATAAAACCGATGGAATATTTTTTACAATCTGTGTTTCAATTGATGGAAAATTCAATGTAATCCAATCTTCATTTTTGGTAACCAATAAATCACCCACCATACAGGTAAAATGGATTTCATTTTTATTGTAATTCAAATAATTATAAATGACAAAAGCAGATGCTAAAGTAGCATGTCCGCACAATTCTATTTCAACTGTAGGCGTAAACCACTTGATGTGATACTTGTCATTCTCTTGAACAAAGAAAGCAGTTTCTGCTAAATTATTTTCTGCTGCAATTTGTTGCATGATTTCTGTTGGCAACCATTCTTGCAATGGAACAACTGCAGCTGGATTGCCTTTAAATACTTGATTCGTGAAGGCATCAATCTGGTAAATTTTCATTCAATTTAATTTTAAGCAAAATAAATGATTTTTATCATATAATAAGCTGGAATTCAAGTATAAAAATAAACTTATTTAGAAACTATCTAAAGGTTTACAGTAACTAAATTATAAACACACACACACTTAATTATTACTGAATATTTATACAAAACTCTCTGTTTAACTTTAATTAAACAACATACATAATGAGAAATACAATGAAATTAAATTTTAAAATCACCATGACTGCAGTCATAATTTTGATAGCATCATGTAAGCCCAAATTAAGTACCGATAGCTTCTCGGTAGATGGAGGAATTGATTCTCTGCAAATTACAGCCAGTGGTATTTTCCAACCCGTGCCTAAACAAGCTAACAACCCAGAAAACCCAATCACGGCAGAAAAAGTGGCATTGGGTAAGATGTTGTACTATGATACAAGATTATCCATGAAAGGAAACAACAGTTGTAATTCCTGTCATAACCTGTCAACTTTTGGTGTTGATAACAAAGCGTTTTCCATTGGTGATGATGGATTACCCGGCGGCAGAAACTCTCCAACTGTTCTGAATGCTGCATTACATACCACACAATTCTGGGACGGCCGGGCCAAAGACGTGGAAGAGCAGGCTGGTATGCCTATTATGAATCCTGTTGAAATGCATATGCCAAGCAAAGCATTGGTGGAAGACAGACTAAAAAAAGATGAAAACTATAAAAAACTGTTTGCTGCCGCTTTCCCGAATGATAAAAATGCAGTCAGCTATGGAAATTTAGAAAAAGCCATCGGTGCATTTGAGCGTACCTTAATTACTCCGTCTAAATTTGATGAATATCTTGCTGGAAAAGCAAACGCGCTGACGAAAGAAGAAAAAGAAGGACTGGATTTATTTATGAAAACAGGCTGTACTACCTGCCACGCGGGTGTGGCGTTAGGCGGACAGATGTTTCAAAAGTTCGGAATATATGGTAACTATTGGGATCTAACCAAGAGTGCTAAAGTGGACTCCGGTAAAATTACTATCAGTAAAAATGCTGCTGACTTATATGTGTTTAAAGTTCCGTCTTTACGAAATGCAGAAAAAACTGGACCTTATTTCCACGACGGAAGTGTGGCAGATTTAAATAAAGCTATTTCTATCATGGCAAAAGCGGAACTTAATAAAACCTTAAGTGATGCGGAAGCGAAAAGCATTGCCACCTTTCTGAAAACACTGACAGGAAAAGTACCGGAAGATGCGACGAAGAATCCGTTTCTTAAATAAAGAAAAGATATGAATCTATAAAAAGGGTGTCTGTAACTGTTCAGACACCCTTTTTTTTTCTGATTACTTAACTTTAGGTAAGTATACTGTATCTTATAAACAAATAACTTAGCAGTCAATATGGATACTTACGGTTTAATTTTACTGATTGCAATGCCTGTTTTTGTGGTGTTAATAATTACAGAAATAATTGCCTACACTGTAATAAAGAAGCAGTATAATTATATAGATTCTGTGTCGAGTTTATATTCTGGTATGACCAACACAATTAAAGATGTTTTAGGATTAACTATAGTTGTTATATCATACGAATTTTTATTAAAAAACCTTTCCATAATTCATTGGAAAAATACAAATGCATTTACTTATATACTGGCTTTCTTAATTCTGGATTTTGGTGGTTACTGGTATCACAGGATTTCCCATACCGTAAATTATTTCTGGAATCTACATATTATACATCATAGTAGTGAAGAGTATAATTTACCATGTGCTTTACGTCAACAGTTTGCAGTAGTAACCAATTTGCTTTTTATATTTTGCTTAGGTATTCTTTTGGCATTAATTGGTATACCAAAAGAAGTTTTTATAATTATAGCACCGATACATTTGTTTATGCAGTTCTGGTATCATACCAAATTAATTAATAAAATGGGTTTTCTCGAAAAAATAATTGTAACGCCTTCTCATCACCGTGTACATCATTCTATGAATGCGATTTATATGGACAAAAACTATTCGCAAATCTTTATCATCTGGGACAAATTATTTGGAACATTTCAGGAAGAATTAGATACGGAGCCATGCATTTATGGTGTTAGAAGACCTGTAAGAACATGGAATCCATTTTTAATAAACACACAGCATGTTTGGTTAATTATACAAGATAGTTTTAGAACAAAAAATATTTTAGATAAAATTAAAGTTTGGTTTATGCCAACCGGCTGGAGGCCAAAAGATATGGAAGAAAAATATCCTGTTTTATATTTAAAAGCGGATGATGTATATCATTTTGAAAGATACAATCCAACCTATTCAAAAGGATTTCAGATTTGGAGTCAAATACACTTAACTGTTATGTTTGTGTTGATGGGCTTTCTATTCTTTAACATAAAAAATCTACAAAGCAATAACCAATATATTTATTACGGTTTATTTTTATTATTTTCCATATTTTCTTACACAACATTAATGGATAAAAAAATATTAGGTGTAATTACAGAATGCGTTAATTTACTAATTGTTTCTTATATAGTATTTAGTAATCAAGATTGGTTTGGAGTAAATCAATTTATAAATAATGGACATTTTTTAGTATTATCTTTTTTTGTTTTAGAGACAATTGCTGCCATCTATTTTTATTTTGCTGAATTTAAGAATGAAATGAAAGTTCAAATTATTTAAATACAATTTGAAAAACAGAAAAAGTTTGATTTTATGGAAAAAACAATCGATGTACAAGGAACAACAGTTCATATAAACGGTGAAGGGAAATCCGTTATTATAATGATACATGGCTGGCCCGACACGTATGAGATCTGGAAAAAACAGGTTGATTTTTTTAAGAAAGATTTTACGTGCGTTACCTTCACGCTCCCGGGTTTTGAAAAAGGTGACACCAAAAAATATACACTGGATGATATTATACTTCGTATAAAAGCAATAGCAGATACGGTAAGTCCGACGAATAAAGTGATGCTAATGGTACACGACTGGGGCTGTGTTTTCGGGTATGAGTACGCAATGCGTTATCCTGAAAAAATAGAAAAAATGGTAGCGATAGATGTGGGCGATGCTTCTTCACCGGAATTTGAAAAAACATTATCACTTAAAGCCAAATTAATGGTGTTTTCTTATCAGTTTACATTGGCTTTAGGTTGGCTAACAAAAAGTGATTTCATACATAAAACCATGGCAAAAGGATTACAAGCAAAAAGCAATTTCGACAACATACATGCAGGCATGGGTTTTCCTTATGCAATGCGTTGGTTGGGCACAAATGGTGGTTTAAATCAGGTAAAACAAATCAAACCAACATTTCCATTTTTCTATACTTATGCTTTAAAAAAACCGTTCTTTTTCCAAACGGAAAAATGGCTGAATGAGTTGCAAAAAAATCCGGCTAATAAAGTACAGGCTTTTGATTGCAGTCATTGGGTAATGGTGGACAAGGCCGATGAATTCAACGAAGCTGTAAATACATGGCTATTAAAGTAAGAGTAACTTTTAGAAAACTAATCTGTTTTAAGTTTTTTAATTTTCATATAAAGTGCAATGATATGGTGATAAGATGCTGGTAGCAACCTTGCCAATGCATCATGTAAAAAACCATCACTTACAAAAATCCTGGGTGTATTATTTTTGATACCATCCAGTATTGTCTTTGCAGCTGAACTTGCACTAATACCATTTTTTAAATCTGCATCAAATTGCTTTGACCTTGGTCCTTGATAATCAGCATAATGTGTCTGTTGCACGCGGGAGTACAGTTATTTATTTCTTATTTGATGCTCAATACGTAAAGCATCTGTAAAACCTCTAACCGCGAATTTTGTTGTACAATAAGGCACTAAGTATGGCAATGCTAAAATACCTTGCGAACTTGATAAATTAACCAATGCAGCTTCTGGTCTGTTTAGTAATGTTTGATAAAAATATTGCGTTGTTTTTACAACACCATAATAGTTTATTTCTGTTATCTTTTCAAAATCTTTCTCTGAAACTTTATCAAAAGAAATATCACCAAGTGCAATGCTGGTATTAACACGTCATATCCAAATGTTTAATTACATTTTCTGAGAATTTCTTTAAATCTGATGAGTTCGCAATATCAAACAACTCATAATAAACATTCACGTTGTATGGTTCTATGTCTTTAATTGTCTTGTCTAAACTCTTTACGTCACAAAAAGCTAGACTTGCTCCCTGCTTGGCTAACTCAACAATCAATGCATTTCCTATTCCGCTTCCTGCGCCAGTAACTACTACTACTTTATCTTTAAGAGACTTCATTTTGTATTATTTAATAAATTTTTTGTACTCCTCTCTGTTTACAATATGCTTGATTTCATTCCAGATAATGCCTTTTAATATTCCCTGAGGGACAAAATTAGAACCCAACCATGTTTTAAACGAATCATTACCAAACACAATTTTAGATTTCTTCTGTCTGATGGATTCTATCACGTGCTTTACAATGGTCTCCGGTGGTGTAGTCAGGTACTTTTTGCTGAACTCTTTTCCCTCTTCACTTTTTACAATATTAGTAGCAATGCCACCAGGATGCACGCAATGAATCGAGATGGTTTTACTTTCGTGAAACTCTGCCATCAGTGCTTCGGTAAAACCTCTTACCGCAAATTTGCTGGCACAGTAATCTCCGCTATTCGGTGTTCCTATTAAACCGAAGATGCTGGAAATATTCACTACGGCTCCTTCATTATTCTCCACTATCTGCGGCAGGAATGCTTTAGTGCCGTGTACCACACCAAAATAATTGATGTTCATTATTTTGTGGTCTTCTTCTACTGTAGTCAGAAAAATCGGTCTTCCGCTTCCTTCAATACCGGCATTATTTATGATGACATGTGCATTTCCCAATTCGGCTTTAACTTTATCTGCAAAATCAAACATGCTTTTTTTATCCGATACATCAAACGCCAATGCCAATACATTTTTAGTATTAGATAATAATGAAACCGTTTCATCTAATGCAGCTTTATCATAATCATTCAATGCCAGGTTTGCGCCCAGTTTTGCAAACTCTATGGCATACGCTCTACCCATTCCGGAGCCTGCTCCTGTAACTACAACTACTTTATTTTTAAAATCTTTCATGTTTAATTTCTTTAAGATAAGATATGATCTTTCGGTTTAAAATTATTAGCCATATTTCTAAAGGTAAAACTAAATCCCGGAAACATCGCAATAACATGACCGCTTTTGCTTTGATACCAACTCTTGCAGCCACCGGATTTCCATACCGTTCGCTTCATTTCTTCGTGAATCATGGTGGTGTATTGATCTTCTGCTTCACCTTTTACTTCTATGGATTGCTTATGTTCTGCTAATACCTTTTTTATACTTTTCATAATGTATAAAAGCTGTGCTTCGATAACAAAAATAGCAGATGTATGTCCAATACCTGTATTTGGTCCGGTGATGACAAACAGATTAGGAAACCTGGGAATAGCTGTTCCTAAATAAGCACGTGGATAGTCTTTCCAAAATGTTTGTAAAGAATAGTTGTTCTTGCCGATAACAGGATATGCAATTGCATTATCCGTTGCATCGTAGCCTGTTGAATAAATGATTAAATCCAATTCAATTTCTTTTCCATCTTGCGTGATGATTGAATTTTCCCGTATTTCTTTTATGCCTTGTGTTTTATCATACAGCGTCACATTCTCTCTGCAGTAAGCCGGATATAAAGTACTCGATAAAATAATGCGTTTGCAACCTATGGTAAAATCCGGTGTTACTTTTTTACGCAACGTTTCATCAGGTATTGCTTTTTTTAAGTAAGCCAGTGCTTCCCTTTCTGCAACCATCTTCAGCATAAACGGTGAATACTTAAATCCGATCACTCTGGTTTCTAATGACCAGTAAATCGTCTTTCGCACAGCCTGGTATACTAATTTATTGCCCAGCAATGCTCGCTCTGTCGCACTGAATTTTTTATCAGGTCTTGGCAATACCCAATGTGGTGTTCTTTGAAAAACATGCAACTCTTTTACATCCGGTGCAATAGTTGGAATGACTTGTGCGGCGCTGGCACCGCTTCCAATAATAGCCACTCTTTTATTTTTGTAATCATAAGAATGATCCCAATTATTGGTATGAAAAGATTTTCCTTTAAACGTATCTTTCCCTTTAAAATCAGGAATAACCGGCGTACTTAATGGTCCTGATGCGTTGATAATAAATTGCGCACGGTATGTAGTATCCTGCGTGGTGATTTCCCAAAGTTTATCTTCATCTATCCATTTAATGCTAATGACATTGGTATTGGTGATGGTTTTTTCTCTGAGTTTATATTTATCAATTACAAAATTGGTGTATTCCTGCAACTCACTCTGCTCTGCAAACATCTGCGACCACTTATAAGGCTCAAAGGACAATGAATACAATGGCGATTGCACATCCACCGCAGCACCTGGATAAGTATTTTGACACCAGGTTCCGCCCATAAATTCACGTCTTTCCAGAATACAAAAATCCTGAATATTATTTTTAAGCAGATTGACAGCAGATGCCTGTCCGCCGAAACCGCTTCCAATTATTATGATCGTATATTTTTTCATTTTGTATAAAATATTGCATCGTAAAGCTATTCAATTACAAAACCGAATAGCTTATCAATAGATAAATTGCATGAAATAAACAATTAAATAACATACTTTTTCGCCAATGCTTCCGCGCAACATTCCCCCTCCATAGCAGAACTCATATACCGTCCGAATAGCCTGCGCCTTCCGCACAATGAAACAATCTTTTGGTGGAAATATGTTCAAAGTTTTCTTTGTTTGGTGGAATTTTTAACTCCTTGATGCAAACAAAACCCTTCCCTATTTTACTGAAAAACTGTTAAAAGAATTTCAGGTAACCATCCTTAATTTTTCCGTAATTAAGTGTCAGCGCATCATAAATAAAATTTTGCTTTAACTTCCAGGGAGCTTTTGTACCCTGTTTAGGTAAATTTCCGGAACGGATGGCACGCTGCACATATCCGGATTTGAAATCCATTAATGGCTCCGTATCTATTGGTTTATCCGATTTCGGGACAAACATTTTTTTGTTCATTTTTTCAGTTTCATTAATCAGCCTGCAAAAATAGGCAGATGCCAAATCTGCTTTTAATGTCCACGAAGCATTGGTATAACCAACGACAAAAACAAAATTGGGTACATCTTTTATCATCATTCCTTTATAGACAATTGCATCATTCGAATCGGGCTCAATATCATCTATATACATTTTAATTCCACCAATCATTTGCAGTTCGAGTCCTGTAGCCGTTATAATAATATCTGCTTTTAATTCCTCCCCTGTTTCTAAAAGTATACCCTCTTTTGTAAATGTATCTATATGAGCGGTTACCACACTTGCCTTGCCTTTATTTATCGCTTTAAATAAATCTCCTTCCGGCACCACGCATAAACGTTCATCCCAGGGTTTGTATTTAGGTGTAAAATGGGTAGCCACATCATAATCTTTGGATAATTCTTTCGTTGGGCTTTTGATGAAAAATTTCTTCATCATTTCCGGTTGTGCCCTGCTGAGTGAATACTGCAGCATGCTAATACCTACATGTGCGGTTCTGTTGATAGTATACATCAATTGTGCCGGCAATAATTCATTCATCTTTTTCGGAAACAAACTTTGGTTTGGCACACTGACTACATACGTTGGAGAACGCTGCAGCATCGTTACATGTTTTGCCTTACCGATCATTGCAGGCACCAACGTAACGGCGGTAGCTCCACTGCCAATAACAATTATTTCTTTATTAGTATAATCCAGATCTTCCGGCCATAACTGCGGATGAATGACAGCACCTTTGTATTTATCTATTCCTTTAAATTCAGGTGTGTAGCCTTTTTCGTATTTATAATAACCCAAACAGGACTCTAAATAATTACAGGTATAAACTGCTGTTTCATTTGTTTTAGTGTTTAGACAATGGACAGACCAAAGTGTGTCTTTAGTACTCCATCTTATTTCAGTTACTTTAGTATTGTATTTTATTTTTGATTCAACTTTATACTCTTGTGCCGTTTCTTTTATATAGCTTAATATAGAAGGTCCGTCAGCAATTACTTTTGGATTTGTCCAGGGTTTGAAATTATACCCTAACGTGTACATATCTGAATCGGAACGAATACCCGGATAACGAAATAAATCCCAGGTGCCGCCCATGGAATTTCTGGCCTCTAAAATGATATACGTTTTATCAGGACAATTGCGCTGCAGGTGACAGGCTGCTCCGATTCCTGACAAACCGGCACCCATAATGATTACATCAACGTGATTTTTTTTCATACAGCAAGATTGTTCAGACTAAAATACGAATTATAAACTTATAATGCGTATAACTCCATTAGTCTTTCCGCGCAACGTTCGCCGTCCATCGCAGCACTCATTATACCGCCAGCATAGCCGGCACCTTCTGCACATGGAAATAATCTTTTAGTATAAACATGTTCAAACGTTTCTTTGTCACGTGGGATTTTTACCGGCGATGAGGTACGGCTTTCCACCCCAATAATCTGAGCATCATTCGTTAAATAGCCACGCATCTTATTACCAAAACTTTTAAAACCTTCCTGCAAACAAAATGCGATTTCTTTTGGTAAAAAATCACGCATTTCAACAGCCACCAATCCCGGCTGATAAGAGGTATCTAACAATGATGAGGAAACTTTCTTATGCACAAAATCCTGCATTTTCTGTGCCGGTGCAATTTGTGTTTCTCCAGCCAGTTGCCACGCTTTTTGCTCCACACTTTTTTGAAATTCCATGGCAGCCAATGGACCAAATTGTTTAAAATTTTTCCAATCCGTTTCATCTACAGCTACTACCATTCCTGAGTTAGAAAAGGACGAATCTCTTTTGGAAGGCGACATTCCATTGACTACAATTTCATTTTGATTAGTTGCTGATGGCAAGATAAAACCACCCGGACACATACAAAACGAAAACACACCTTTTTGTTGCGTACCAACCTTTACCTGCTCCACCAAACTATACGATGCTGCCGGCAAATAGATTCCTCTGTCTGCACATTTGTATTGGATAGAATCTATCAATGATTGCTGATGTTCGATGCGGACACCTAATGCAAATGGCTTTGCTTCAATCAATATATTTTTATGATGCAGCAATTCAAAAATATCGCGTGCGGAATGACCGGTGGCGAGGATGACACCGATGCCACTGAACACCCCCCTTTGTCCCCCCTCAAGGGGGAGATGGGGGGAGACTAACTCCTCTGCAATCACACCTTTCATTTCATTGCCTTCTAAAATAAAATCAATCACTTTGGTATTGAAATGAATTTCGCCACCGTATTGTAAAATCGTATTTCTGATTTCCTGAATCAGTTTGGGTAATTTATTGGTGCCGATATGCGGATGTGCTTCGTATAAAATATTTTCGGCAGCGCCATGCGCTACTAGTATTTCCAAAATCCTCCTGATATCGCCGCGTTTTTTAGAACGTGTATATAATTTACCATCAGAATAAGTGCCGGCGCCACCTTCGCCGAAACAGTAATTGGAATTTTCATTGACAATATTTTTCTTATTGATATTGGCTAAATCTCGTCTGCGTTCCTGTACATCTTTTCCTCGTTCAAGAATGACAGGCTTAATACCAAGTTCTATTAATCGCAAAGCCGCAAATAAACCAGCCGGTCCTGCTCCAACAATGATGGCTTGTTTTGATTTTGAGACATCTTTGTATTTCGCTTGATATTGCATTAAAGGTTCAGGCAGTTCATCTAAATAGACATCGACCTGCAGGTTGACTTTAATTTGTCGCGAACGGGCATCAATACTTCGTTTTTGTAAACGAACCTGAAAAGTGTTTGCCTCTTTTATTTGTAAGTGTGATTGAATGTATTGATGAAGTTCATTATCATCATACGCGATTTCCGGCGAAAGCGTGAGCTCGAGTGTTTTTTTCATACCTTGACTGCAGCTGATTTATTGCTGAAAGTGGATGTAAAGATAGGAAGAATTAGATGATGAAACAATGAGCTATAACTAAGAAAACATTTCCTTATATTTATTTATACTTTCAAACTT
Organism: Sphingobacteriales bacterium; assembly: GCA_016721245.1. Taxonomy (GTDB): domain Bacteria; phylum Bacteroidota; class Bacteroidia; order Chitinophagales; family JADIYW01; genus JADJSS01. The sequence continues at coordinate 87,605 of JADKIQ010000002.1, read as the reverse complement.
ACAACTATGAGTCCGATTGATTACCCGATAAATTCAGTTACCCGATTGGTGCGTTTATCTCCGCTGCACCAGTTCTGGCTGAATGTTTTTATTCCTGCAGTTGGTATTATTTTCTTTCACTGGACACCCGGTGCTGTATTGTTTTGTTTTATTATCGAGCTTATTAACTACTGCTTGTGTAATGCTATTCTGTTATTGTTTTATGTAACAGATCAACCGGCGAACAAAAGAATCACAAATACACTTAAATTCAGTTTCTGGTTTATTGTAAGCTTGATTGGATTTTATTATTTCATTGCGTTTATGACAAACGCCAAAGACAGTTCGATGGAGACGAATGTTACTTACGGACAAATTATAGCAATGACTGTTTTATACTGGCTGCAGTTTATCTGGTATTTGGGTATTGAACAGCCGAAAGGAAAAATAACAACTGCTATTATTAACAAAGAAGTTTCGAACAGAATGACCGGTATTTACCTTACTATGTTTTGCCTGATTGGTTATATTTTTTCTTTCTGGTCACAAACGCGGGTAATGAATTTTGCCATGGCATTTGTGATGATATTTGCGAAAAACTTAACCGATTTGGTATTGATTGCGGTGAAGATGGGTAGAGGAAGAAAATAGTATATTTATAAAAAGGCATTATATGAAGAAGATTTTGATATTCATTTTTTTTATTACTTTTTTAAGTTGTAAAACTGAGATAAAGAAGGTAATTAGTAGATACGAAAATAAACAAGATAAAATTGTATTTTATTTCGAGAATAAAAAAGATACTCTAACATATAGAAAAGAAGTTTTTTATAAATCAGGAAAGAAAAATTATGTTGGATATATATCAAATGGCAAAAAAGATGGAATGTGGATTTGGTGGTATGAAAATGGAGTAAAAAAGGACCAATGTAAATTTGAAGGTGGATTTTATGTAGATACAGTATTTCATTGGTATGAAAATGGTAATATTAGACAGTTGGAAATAGTTGGTAAAGAAAAAATAAGAACCGATGGATGTTGTGTATGTAATGGTACAATTATTCGATATTATGAAAATGGAAAAATAAAAGAAAAATTTACTTCTATTGATGATAAGTTTCAAGGACAATATACATTCTATGAAGAAAATGGGTCTTGGTTTATGCGTACATTAAAAGATGATATTAAACATGGACCAACCATAGAATATATTATTGATTCTGTAAAAACTCAAAAAATAACAGGACAATACGAAAACGATAAAGAATCAGGGTTGTGGAAATGGTATGATGGGAAAGGTAAACTGACAGATAGTGTCCTTTACAAAAATGGAATTGTTCAATAATATTCGTCATTGCGAGACACGAAGCAATCTTGTCATTAACAGCCACTCTAAACCTGTTCGGTATTCCTCACTGCGTTTGGATTGATGATGCTCATTATTTTTTAATACGCTCTTGCAAACAACACGCGTTCTTTTTTGGCTTTGATTGATGTTCTTCACTAACAAACTACCATTTAGCAATACAGGAATTAGTTTCGTTTGGTGAGGACACTAACCGATAAAGAATTTGCTAAAAGACAAAAAATGAGATTCCCGCTTTCACGGGAATGACACTTTTACATCTGTATTAGTTTACGAGATTAAGCGAGATTTTTCACTTCGCTCGAAATAACACTATTGACTATTGACTAATAAGCTCTAGCAAACAACACCCTTTCTTTACTTGGCTTGCCGGAAAAAATGCATTTGCCTTCTTCCTGTGGATTGTCTAATGGAATACAGCGTATGGTTGCTTTGGTTAATTCTTTGATTTTGTCTTCCGTTTCGGCAGTGCCGTCCCAGTGTGCTAATAAGAAGCCCGGTTTTTCATCCAACAATTTCTGGAAGGTTTCAAAGTCGTCTACTTTCGTAATATTTTCATCTCTGAATGCTTTTGCTTTGTTGAACATGTTTTGTTGGATGTCATCCAACAAACCTGCTATTGTACCTGTTAAATTCTCTACGGCAAATTGCGCTTTTTCTTTTGTATCACGTCGTGCAATTTCCACCATACCATTCGCTAAATCGCGCGGACCAATCACCACACGTAATGGAATGCCTTTCAGTTCATATTCCGCAAATTTAAAGCCCGGACGTTTGGTTTCGTCGCTGTCCACAATCGCACGGATGCCCAGTTTTGCCAGCTCTTTTTTCAGTTCATTTGCTTTTTCTATCATGCTGTTGGTTTCCTCCACATTCTTGGATAGGAAAGGAATAATCACCACCTGATGCGGTGCCAGTTTTGGCGGCATCACCAAGCCATCATCGTCAGAATGCGCCATAATCAAGGCACCAATCAAACGTGTGGAAACGCCCCAGGACGTTGCCCAGACATACTCCGGCTGATTCTCTTTATTGACAAAGGTAACGTCAAACGCTTTCGCAAAATTTTGTCCCAGAAAATGTGAGGTGCCCGACTGCAAAGCTTTGCCGTCCTGCATCATCGCTTCAATCGTATAGGTATCTTCGGCACCTGCAAATCGCTCACTTTCTGATTTTACACCTTTGATGACTGGCAATGCCATGTAATTTTCTACAAAATCCGCATACACATTTATCATCTGAATCGTTTCCTCAATGGCTTCTTGTCGGGTGGCGTGTGCCGTATGACCTTCCTGCCATAAAAATTCTGCCGTACGCAAAAACAGACGCGTACGCATTTCCCAACGAACGACATTCGCCCACTGATTAATCAGCAAAGGCAAATCCCTGTAGGATTGTATCCACTTTTTATACGTGTTCCAGATGATGGCTTCCGAAGTCGGACGCACCACTAATTCTTCTTCCAGTTTCGCTTCCGGATCCACCATCAATTTTCCCGGCTCGTCCGGATTGTTTTTCAAACGATAATGAGTAACCACTGCACATTCTTTGGCAAAGCCTTCGGCGTTTTTTTCTTCTGCCTCAAATAAACTTTTGGGTACAAACAACGGGAAATAGGCATTTACATGTCCTGTTTCTTTAAATTTTCTGTCCAGTACATCGCGCATATTTTCCCACAACGTGAATCCGTAAGGTTTTATCACCATACAGCCACGCACAGCAGAGTAATCCGCCAGATTGCCTTTTAAGACTAAATCGTTGTACCATTCTGAGTAATTTTCCGCTCTGCTTGTTATTTCCTTGCTCATTTTTATTGATTAGATGTTAATTAACATAATTTGGTATGCTTTTTGAAATATCTTTCATTGAACATAAAATTATTGATATGATATTCCATCTGCTCAAATTATAACATATTAACTGATACAGATGAAACTAAAATAGCATAATTTTGGTTTATAAAATTAAGGGATTTAAGATTGCCAAAAGATTAAAATTCACTGATATGAAAAATATAGTTATTTTTTCCACTTTACTGTTTTGTTTATTCCAGATAAATGGGGTGATGGCGCAGGATGATGTGTATGATGCACCTAAGTCAAAACAGGTGAAAGTAAAACCAACATATTCGGCTCCTGCCGTGCAAACGGAAAAAATAATTCCTGTGGAAAAAACACAGCCTTACAATGAGGAAGGAAATACAAGTTCCCGAATGCAATCACCTTCCAACGATAATAATTATATCAGAAATAACGATGACTACAGCGATGATTACAGCGCAGACTGGGGTTATGGTTATTCTGACAGAATAAGAAGATTCCACAATCCGTCTTTTCAGTTTAATTACGGATGGAACAACTGGAACAACAATTTTTACGATTCCTGGAATTCATTCAATAATAATTACGGATGGAACAACTGGAACAGTTACGCCTTTACACCCAGCTGGACGTATGGATACAATAATTTCTACAATCCGTTTTGCAACAATACACAATTTATAATAGTACAACCAGGTTTCAACAGCTGGTATAATACAGGATTTAACAGTCCGTTTAATAACTGGAACAATGTTGGCTGGAACTCATGGAATAATTTTGGATTTTCTCCTTTTTGTGCAAATACGATTTACAACAACGGCTTTTCCAATTACGAAGGGTTTTACGACCAGCAGCGAAAAAATGTTATATACACTCCAAGAACCGGTGGATACAACAACACGAATAATACGACAAAAAGTAATAACACTAACTATAATTATAATTACCCATCCAATACAAATAATGGTGGATTTACAAAAGGTACGACAAATCAGCAACAAGTTGCCCCAAGTAAAAAATGGAATAATAACACCACGAATAAAACCAATACTAACTCCACACCTGAAAATAATGATGTGTACAGATACAACAACCAACCAGCCAATAATAACTGGAATAACAGCACTGCACCGGCTCCGTCATATAACAACAATAACAATTCAGGAAACGGAAACAGTGGAATTAAAATTGGTACACGTCCGAAATAACTATATTAATATTATCTGATGCGTAAACAAGTATTCACCTTTAGCTTACTATCTATACTAGTATCATTTTCCTTTGCACAAACGGATGTGGATGCATTGAGATACAGCACACCCGGCGTACAGGGAACAGCGCGAAACGTTGCTTTAGGCAACACGATGGGTACTATCGGTGCAGACATCAGTTCCATATCTACCAATCCTGCCGGCATTGCAAAATTCAGCTCTACGGAGTTTACGCTCTCACCGGCAATTTCCATCAATAAATCCTCTTCAACGTATTTAGATAACACCACGAAAGACAGTAAGGTAAAGTTTCAGCTGGCAAATATCGGAGTGGTGGTGGTAAGCAGATATGCAAATTCCTCTACCAATAAAAAATGGAATGGCTTAAAATTTGGGATTGCCGTAAACAGGCTGGCGAACTTTAACAGCAACTATTTTTTCAGCGGCTATAATTCTAAAAACAGTTTACTTAATAATTACTACGAAAAACTGAATGACCGGGATTACATTACGGATTCCACCGATGCTGCAGACAATTATCCGTTTGATGCCAGTATTGCTTATCAGCTGGGATTGATTTCCATAGATTCACTAGGCAACACCTATACGGCTACTAACAACGGCAACATGCAACAAGAATTCAGCATTCAGAAATCCGGTGGCATCAACGAACTGGCAATTGGTTTCGCCAGTTCATATAAAGAAAAGATAATGGTAGGTGCCTCTATTGGTATTCCGATTGTTAATTACACAGAACGTATTCGTTTGGAAGAAAAAGATGTGCGTGATTCTGCTTATGATTTGAATTCTTTTTTGAATGAAACCTATTTAAAAACCAGAGGCGTTGGATTTAATCTTAAGGTAGGAATTATCGGAATGCCCATTTCGAATTTGCGTTTATCGCTCGCATTTCAGACGCCGGGAATTTTATTCATGAAAGATGCTTACCAAACACACATGGAAGCAGATTATGCCAGTCAGTCGGTAATATATACGGGCGATTCTCCGGATGGTGCGTCCAAATACAAATATGTGCAGCCTTGGAAAATGACAGCCGGAGCAGGTTATATTCACAAATATGGACTGGTAGCAGTAGAGTATGAATTGAGTGATGCTTCCAATTCAAAAATTAAAATTGGTTTGAATGATGCCAATGCCAAATTGTATGAAAATTATGTCAACAATCTTATCAAAGAAAAATACGGAATATTCCATACGATCAAAGCGGGCGTAGAATTTAAATACGATCCTATTCGTATAAGAGGCGGCATTCAATACAGAACATCACCTTTTAAAAACGCTTCGGCACCAACGGGTATTAATACGGCAAGCTTAACGTTTTCTGCCGGCATCGGTTACCGTGGCAAGCATTTCTTTGCAGACCTTGCCTACGTTCAAACTAACTTCAAGGAACTTTATGTGCCTTACCAGTTAAATACGGATGCATGGAAACCGGTACCTGCCGCAACACTCAGTACAAAAAAACCATCAATTATCGTTACTGTCGGATATAAACTATAAATTTGACAGAAATTAATTGAATTGGAAGAGACCGCATCCTGGAAATGGAAATTAGCACAAACACTGGAATATAAGTGGTGGCAAAACTATCTTCAGAAAAAAGACGCTACTGAGTATTTACAATGGAAAAGCCATTATTGGCAGGAAGTATTGCTGACTGTCTCAAAGTACATCGACATTCCTTCAAGTCAAACGATTTTAGATGCAGGCTGTGGTCCTGCAGGGATTTTTATCATCCTCAAAGGCAATACGGTAGATGCAATTGATCCTTTACTGAATAAATACGAAACACTGCCGCATTATACGCCGGAAAAATATCCATGGACGCAGTTTAAAAGCATTCCGATAGAAGCACTTAATGAAACAGAAAAGTACGATATCATTTATTGTATGAATGCAATTAACCATGTGAATGACATTGAAAAATGTTACGACAATCTGGTAAAATCATTGAAACCAAATGGCTTCCTGATTATTTCTACAGATGCGCACCGCCATAATTTCTTAAAGAAAATTTTTCAGTTAATTCCCGGAGACATGCTGCATCCCGTGCAGTTAAATATTGAAGAATACAATGCATTACTGCAAAAAAGAAATATGGAAATCGTGCAGGATATCCTTTATAAACAGGAAAGTATTTTCAATTATTTTATCACGATTGCAAAGAAGAAATAGTTACTATTCAGCAATAATCAGGTAAAAATCTTTCTTACCTTTTTGACAATAATATATTTTCCGTTAATTAAATTATCTGCATTCAGCATTCCGTTTACATCTGCAAATTTTTCCAGATTAACAGCAATTCCGTTGGCACTCACCAGTTTTTTAGCTTCTCCTTTTGAAGGTAAAATGCTTGTTTCCTGAGCCAGAATATCCAGGATACTGATACCTGCTGATAATTTATCTTTTGAAATAGTAAAGGTTGGAACGCCATCAAATATATCCAGTAATTGCATATCCGTTAACTGTTCCAGATTTTCTTTTGTCGCCTTGCCAAACAATATTTCTGACGATTTCAAAGCCTGTTCGTAATCCTCTTTGCTGTGTACCCTGATGGTAATTTCTTCCGCCAGTGTTTTTTGCAACACCCGTAAATGCGGTGCTTCATCCTGTTGTTGTTCCAGTGCTTCAATTTCTTCTTTTCCTTTCATGGAAAAAACACGAATCCAGTTTTTCACGTCCGCATCGCTGGCATTTAACCAGAACTGATAAAATTTATATGGTGATGTTTTTTTAGGATCCAGCCAGATGTTGCCACTTTCCGTTTTGCCGAATTTAGTGCCATCTGCTTTTTTTATCAGCTGCGTTGTAATAGCATGTGCTTCACCGCCATCTTTCTTACGAATCAGTTCTGTACCTGTTACAATATTCCCCCACTGATCGCTGCCGCCCAGCTGCAGTTTCACACCGTGGTTTTTCCATAAATAATAAAAATCATATCCCTGCACTAACTGGTAACTGAACTCCGTAAAAGACATACCGCCTTCCAGTCGGTTTTTTACAGAATCTTTGCTCATCATATAGTTTACGGTGATGTATTTTCCAACATCCCGGATAAATTCCAGAAATGAAAAATTCTTAAACCAGTCGTAATTATTTACAATTTCCGCAGAATTTGCACCGCAGTCAAAATCCAGAAACTTCTCCAGTTGCTTTTTCTGACCTTCCAGATTATGCTGTAACAATTCTTCCGACAACAGATTTCGTTCCGCACTTTTTCCGCTCGGGTCTCCTACCATCCCGGTAGCTCCGCCCACCAAAGCAATTGGCTTATGCCCGCATCGCTGAAAATGCAGCAAGGTCATTACCTGCACCATATTTCCAATTCCTAGAGAATCAGACGTCGGATCGAAGCCAATGTAGCCTTTCACCACCTCTGTGTTTAATAATTTTTCGGTTTCGGGCATGATATCATGCAACATTCCACGCCATTTGAGCTCTTCTACAAAATTCATGTTTATCTGTTCAGTTTCGGCAAAAATACGAATTGTGAAATGCTAAAACTCAAATGTGAACGATAATTTTTCCAAATATTTATAAAACAGCCTGAATGCAACTAAAATTCAGTAAATATTATCTGAATATTACGAGATTTTGGGTAAATTTACCAATGCCATGCGTTATTGGCACAATACTATTTTTAATGAATCGTTTAAATACATGATGCATTTACAAAAAACCAAATTATCTTTTTTTGTTTTACTGATTTTACTGGCCACCTGTTCTTTCGCAGGGCCACCAAAATATAGTAATGATTTTATGTATATCGGTGTGGGCGCACATAATTTTGGTATGGCCAACGCAGTCGTTGCATCTACGGATGATATTACGGCCGGCTACTGGAATCCGGCGGGCTTGGTGAGAATTCCTACCAAAATGCAGTTCAGTTTCATGCATAATGAATATTTCGCAGGTATTGCCAAATACGATTACGCCGGTATTGCCTTTCCTTTAGACAGCAATAAACACGCTTTTGCCATTAATTTTATGCGTTTTGGGGTGGATGACATTCCAAATACCTTAGACCTGATTGATGCGGATGGAAGTGTTAATTATGACAACGTTCGTAATTTCTCTGTTGGAAACTATGGTATTTTGCTTTCTTATGCGCGTACTATCATTCCTAATTTATCCGTTGGTGTTACTACTAAAATTGTACACAACAAAGCCGGTGGTTTTGCAAAATCCTGGGGTTTTGGTGCTGATGTGGGCGTGATGTACACCATCAAAGACTGGAAAATTGGTTTGACGGTAAAAGATATCACAACAACTTTCAATGCGTGGTCTTATAGTTTTACAGATAGAGAAAAACAGATTTTGGCGCAAACAAGCAATACCATTCCAAAGAGTTCTACAGAAATTACCTTGCCGAGAATTCAGTTTGGTGCCGCCTATCACAAAACGTTCAAAGGAAAAATTGAACTGACAGCTGAAATAGACTGGGAACTAACTACTGACGGACAGAGAAACACACTCGTTTCTACCAGAAAGATAAGTATGGATCCGCGCATTGGCGTGGAATTAGGCTTATGGAAAATATTTTATGTTCGTGGCGGGGTTAATAATTTCCAGAAAGTCTTAAACTCTAAAGGTAAAAAAACGTTTAGTGTACAGCCTAATCTCGGAGCAGGTTTCAAATACAAAGATTTTGTAGCAGTAGATTATGCTTACACAGATGTGGGTAAAGCATCTGAAAGTCAGTACTCACATGTAGTTTCTTTGAAAGTGGGAATTAACAAACGCAAACGCAAAGAAAGTTCCGAACTGATAAATGCTGCTGAAATAACTGCTGAACCGGAAAAAACGATTACTCCGGCAGAACCGGTAACAGCACCTGTTGAACCAACCCAAAATCAACCAAAATGACGAAAAGAATATTTCAAATTATCTGCCTGATTGGTTTATTTACCGTTGCAAAAGCACAACCTTACGGTAACGAATGGATAGACTACTCTAAAACGTACTATAAGTTTAAATTAGGAAAAACAAGTTTATACAGGATAAATTACCCAACCTTAATATCTCTGGGTATTCCTGCTTCTGATTTGAAAGGCACTGCTTTTAAGCTGATTCGAAACGGGCAACAGGTTCCGTTATATGTAACAACCAACAATCAGTTTGGACCTTCAGACTTCATAGAATTTTATGGAGAAAAGAATGATGGTAAAGTTGATTCTATTCTTTACAAAAATGTGTCGGATCAACCAAACCAGTTACAAAGTCTATTTGCTGACAGTGCAACTTTCTTTCTAACATTAGATCCGTTTAGCATTAATGCCAGACATATCCAGCAAAACAACGATATTCTCTCAGTTCCGGCTGCAGAAAAATATTGTTATTACAAGACATATTACTATTATGACTTTACCAAACAATCTTTTTCATTTTTGAGAGGGTTGCCGGTTTCTCCTTTCTTTCCACAACTATACAACTCCGATTTTGACCTTGGTGAAGGTACAGGAATCGGTTCGTTTGACAATACAGGTTTTGCAGGTCTTTACAACCAGAATATCGGAGGAGGTTCTTTAACATTCAAGTACCTTTATACTGCACCCGACGTCAATGCTTACTTTTACACATCCGTAGTTCAGGGGCCAGGAAATCACCTTATGAAGACATCGATAAACGGTAGCGATACTACTGAAGCTACATTCGGTCCCGTGGTAAAAAAGAATACTTATACTGTAAGAAGTCAGAATTTATTCGAAAACAATTCTATGCGCCTCAATGAGTTAGTTCCAAACAGAACTAATTTTCTTTCTTATGCTATGTTTGTTTATCCCAGACAGTTTAATTTTGACAATCAGACAAAATTCAATTTTGGCTTTGCCAAAACGGATGAACTTTACTTTGAAATAAGAAACTTCAATACATCCAGCACAACACCCGTTCTTTATGATCTTGAGAATAAACAGCGATATCTGGGGGTTTCTGATACCGTTATAAAGTTTCATTTAAACGAGACATCTAAAAACAAAGACAATCTGTATTTATCATCTCAATCAGTGAACGATATTCTTATCATAAACACTTTAAGCCCTGTTAATTTTACTAACTTCTTAAATGCTGGCCAGCAAGGGAATTTTTTGATTATTTCCAATAAAAAACTTAAAAACAGCGTTAACGGAGTTGACAACATTGAAGAGTACAGAAAATACAGAACTTCGAATCAGGGAGGAGCATACAACGCAAAAACATATTTTATTGACGAATTAAATGATCAATTTGCTTTTGGTATCAATCAGCATCCCTTAGCAATAAGAAATTTTATAAACTTTGCCATCGATAAATTTTCCGTAAAACCTGAATTGACATTTATAATTGGAAAAGGATTTCAATACACCTACACTTACGGTAATCAATCATTTGTTGACAGAAGTTTAATCCAAACTTACGGCGAGCCAGCCTCAGATGTTTTGTTAACTGCACGTTCCGGCTCTTTAAACTATCCACAGATTGGAATTGGCCGACTGGCAGTTACAAGCGGTGATGATATAAGACTCTACCTGGAAAAAGTTAAGGAATATGAATCAATATTAAACGACACGTTCAATTTATCCCAAACTCCGTTTAACAAATTATGGATGAAAAATGTACTTCATTTAGGTGGTGGCAATAACAACTACGAACAACAGTTGTTTCGATCCTATTTAGATAATTACAAATCAACTATTGAATCACCAAGATTTGGCGCCACTGTCGGAAGTTTATTTAAAAACACCACAGACCCGATACAAATTGCACAAAATATTTATTTAGACTCGCTGGTAAATACCGGTGTATCTCTGATTACATTTTTTGGCCACTCGGCTACAACTACTACAGATTTTAATTTAGATCCTGACCGCATGGATAATAAAGGAAAATATCACCTGATGCTGTCGAACGGATGTTTCGTCGGAAGTATTTTTGAGGACTTCAGATCCCTAAGTGAACGATTTGTATTAACTTCCAACAAAGCCGCTATCGGATACATCGCACCTGTTACATATGCTGTAGCATCTAATTTAAATTCCTATTCCAGCGATTTTTATAATCGTTTTTCCAACACCATGTACAATGATAAAATCGGTAATATCTTAAAAGAAACATCCAAAAAAGTAATACAGGATGGTGGTGAAATAGACCCAATGATTGGAGAACAAATGATTTTTCATGGAGATCCCGGCTTGCGTATAAATTCCCATTTCAGACCAGATTATTACATTGACCAAAGTAGTATAATTTTTAATCCACAAAATATAAACGCAGCTGCTGATTCATTCTTAATAAAGGTTGTAGTTAAAAATTTAGGTTCGGCTGTGAATGAATCTTATGTTGTAAATGTGGACAGAATACTCCCAAATGGTCAAATACAAGTTACAAAAATAACCATTCCCAGTGCAAGAAATACAGATACAGCTTACTTATGGATTAAATCAGACAGGCTAAACGGGCCAGGCTTAAACACTTTTAAAATAAAAGTTGACTATAACAATACAATTGCTGAATATTCTGAATTGAATAATGAAGCAACTGTTACTAAACTAATTTTAGCAGATGACATTATCCCGATATACCCTTATGAATTTTGTATGGTTAATGATCCTAACTTTGAGTTAGTATTTTCTACTGCAAATCCTTTCGCTACACCTAAAACTTATATTTTTCAAATCGACACCACTGAACTCTTCAACAGTCCTATGTTAACTCAGGTAAGATTAACACAACCGGGTGCGACCATCCACTGGAAACCATCAATTACCTTACTGCAAAATAAAGTTTACTACTGGAGGGGCACACTGGATACCGTAACAGGAACTCCCGCTAACTGGAAAAACAGTTCCTTCCTTTATAACACTTCCTTGTCTACAGGGTGGAACCAGTCACATTATTTTCAGTACTTAAGAAATTCATACAACACTTTAAGTTTAAAAAATGACCGGATGTTTTCTTACCCAAACACTACTCGTTCTATACAGATAAAAGTAGGTTACCAGCCGCCGCTGGATCAGCAAATTGAAGCTTATTGGGACGGTTATTTAATAGCAAGAAATGCTTGGGCGAGAAAAGGATTTATCTTTTTTGTGTATGACGGAAATACCGGTGTAAACTTGCAAACGTATCAGATAGGAAATTCTTGCAGAGGTCCTTATAATGACATTACATGTAACAGATATCCAACAAATGTTGTGGAATTTATCACTAACGATTTTTCAAATGGTAAACAAGAAAGAAAATATGTTGCAGACTTTTTAAACTCAATACCATGTAATTCATATGTAATGGGATATAGTTTCTATAACGCAGGATATTCACAATGGTTAGGAGATAGCACACAGGCCGGCGATGAAAATTTATTCCAGGCTTTTGAAAATCTTGGAATATCCAATATCCGCAGACAACAGGAAAATCAGCCTTTCGCATTTTTTACTCACACATGTGACCCATTATTCAGAACATTACAAATACAACGATTCTCACCGAATATTATAGATACCACATTGACTTTTAATGGATCATGGACAAAGGGAACTATGGAATCGCCTATAATAGGTCCGGCAAAAAACTGGAAAGATTTCAATATGAACTGGACATCCAATGAAAATCCTTCATTTGATGAAGGCATTGTAACTATTTACGGATACGATACCATTGGAACAAGAACTGCTTTACCATTCAGTTTATTGAAAGGAGCAGTAACGCCTGTATCTATAGATGCCAAACAATACCCTTACGTTCAAATGCAGTGGTTGACAAAAGATGATTCTGCCAGTACAGCACCTCAGATGGATTTCTGGAGATTATACTACGACAAAGCACCTGAAGCGGTTGTAAATCCAACAATCTTCTTCTCCAAAACCAGAGACACCATAGTTTCCGGTGAAAACTTTAATATGACAGTTGCTGTAGAAAATGTAACACCGATTGATATGGATAGTTTATTGGTTCGTTTCATTATTAAAGATGCATCCAATAACATTACTGTATTCAACAAACGTTTCGGCACCTTACCGGCAAAACAAACCAGAAATATTAGTTTTGATTATACATTCTCCGGATTTAATTTCTTTGGATTAAATTCTGTTACAGTCGAAGTTAATCCGGATGAAGACCAACCGGAACAATTTCACTTTAACAACTTTGCAGAGTTTACGCTTTACGTAGATCGAGATAAAATAAATCCGCTCTTTGATGTAACATTTGACGGGCGGCACATTACTGATGGTGAATATGTTTCTGCTAATCCGGAAATATTATTTAGATTAAAAGACGAAAATAAATATCTGGCATTAAACGACACTTCTGAATTCCTGATTTACATGTATTATCCGAGCAATCCTACTGACCCGGTACAAATATCCAGAAGCCAGTCTGATGTAATATATGTGCCTGCAACAAATCTTAATAATGGTAAAACAAACGAAGCACGTTTAACTTACAAACCTACACTGGCAGACGGCACCTATGAAATCAGAGCACAAGGTATTGACAGAAGTAAAAATGATGCCGGAAAATACGATTACAGAATTAAATTTAAAGTGGATTCCAAACCATCCATTACGAATATCCTGAATTATCCAAATCCATTCTCTACCTCTACGCAGTTTGTGTTTACACTCACCGGTGCTACTATTCCGGAGCAGTTGATTATTCAGATTTTCAGTGCAACAGGAAAAGTAGTAAAAGAAATTACGCGAGAACAGCTGGGTAATTTGCATGTTGGTACTAACGTAACTGATTACAAATGGGATGGTACAGATAACTTCGGCGACCGTTTAGCAAATGGTGTTTATTTTTACCGTGTAATGACCAGAAATTTAGACGGAACAACAACGGAGGTAAAACAAACTTCGATTGATAAATACTTTAAACACGGTTACGGAAAACTGTATATCATTCGATAAGCTTTTTTTTTTTATTTTAATTTATTCTATTACAGGTGTATCACTTCTCCGTAAGCAGCGGCTGCAGCTTCCATAATGGCTTCACTCATCGTTGGATGCGGATGTACAGATTTTAAAATCTGCATGCCGGTTGTTTCCAATTTTCTGGCAACAATTATTTCCGCAATCATTTCCGTTACGTTTTCACCGATAAAATGTGCTCCCAATACTTCACCGTATTTTTTGTCGATGATTAATTTCACGAAACCATCGGATTTTCCCGCGGCTTTGGCTTTTCCGCTCGCAGAAAACGGGAATTTTCCGACCAGAATATCCAAGCCTTTCTCTTTTGCTTTTTGCTCAGTAATCCCTACGCTTGCCACTTCCGGCGAACAGTAGGTACAACCCGGAATATTGTCATAATCCAGTGGCTGCGGATGATGATTCGCCATGTGTTCTACAGCAATAATCCCTTCTGCGCTTGCTACATGCGCCAAAGCCTGTCCTTTTACAATATCACCGATGGCATATACGCCTTCCACATTTGTCTGGTAAAATGCATTTACTTTTACCTTATCATTTTCTGTTTGAATTCCGCATAATTCCAGGCCTATGTTTTCAATATTGGCCACCACACCGGCCGCACTCAGCACAATGTCTGTTTCTATTACCTGCTCCCCTGTTTTGGTGTTTACCAGCAACTGTACCTTCTCATTATCTATTTTTGTAGACAATACTTTGGAGGAGGTTAAAATGGTCATTCCCTTTTTAGTATAAATTTTCTCCAGCGTTTTTCCAACTTCCTTATCCTCTAGCGGTAAAATAGTATCGAAAAATTCTATTAGTGTTACCTGTGTGCCCATTGTTTGATAGAAATAAGCAAACTCCACACCAATAGCACCGGCACCGACAATGACCATATTTTTGGGTAATTCAGGAAGTACCATTGCTTTTCTGTAATCAATTATTTTTTTACCATCAATCGGCAGGGAGAACAATTGCTTAGCTCTGCCACCGGTTGCCAGCAACACGTTATTTGCTTTGTATATTTTGATACCGCCTTCCGTTAAAGTTACTTCCACACGCTTACCCGGCAACACTTTTCCATAGCCGTAAATCACTTCTATGTTATTTTTCTTCATCAGAAACTGCACGCCTTTACTCATGCCTTCTGCCACACTTCTGCTGCGTTTTATCACTTCCGGAAAATTGGCTTTAGTCTCTGCAACTTCAATTCCATAATCTTTCGCATGGTTCAAATAATCGAATACCTGTGCAGATTTCAATAATGCTTTGGTCGGAATGCAACCCCAGTTTAAACAAACACCACCCAGGCTTTCTTTTTCCACCACAGCTACTTTCATACCGAGTTGAGAGGCGCGAATAGCAGCTACATAACCTCCGGGTCCGGAACCAATTACTATTAAATCGAAATTATTCATAATAAGATTTGAAGATTTGAATTCCGTTTTTTTCGGAAGTATTAATTTGAAAATGTTTATTTTTATTGACTTGTAACATTACAAAAGCGAATTTACGGAATTATGGATTTAAAAGATAAAATAAAAAATTTAGCAGATACTTATTTTAATGAATTTGTGGCTATCCGCAGACATCTGCATGCACATCCGGAACTGAGTTACGAAGAAGTGGAAACATCAAAATTTATTGCAGAAAAACTGATAGAATTTGGCATAGAACATCAGACAAATATTGGTGGATATGGTGTGGTCGGGCTTATAAAAGGAAAAAAACCATCCTCAAAAACAATAGCCTTACGTGGAGATATGGATGCCTTACCCATTGAGGAAAAAAACACCACCGAATATGTGTCCCAAAACAAAGGGGTAATGCATGCCTGCGGACATGATGTACACACCACTTCTTTGCTGGGTGCTGCAAAAATACTGAATGAATTAAAAGAAGAATTTGAAGGCACCATCAAACTGATTTTCCAACCGGCAGAAGAGAAACTGCCCGGCGGAGCTTCCATTATGATAAAAGAAGGCGTGCTGGAAAATCCGAGAGTAGAAACAATTTACGGACAACATGTGCTGCCACAGTTAGAAACAGGAAAAGTCGCTTTTAAAAGTGGTATTGCAATGGCAAGTTGCGATGAAATTTATATTACGGTGAAAGGAAAAGGCGGACATGGCGCGGTGCCGCATTTAGCAATAGATCCTGTTTTAATTGCCTCTCACATGGTAATTGCGCTGCAAAGTGTAGTAAGCAGAAATGCAAATCCAACGTTGCCAAGTGTACTGAGTATTGGTAAATTTATTGCAAATGGTGCTACCAATATTATTCCGGATGAAGTTAGGCTGGAAGGAACGTTCAGAACCTTTGATGAAAAATGGCGTGTTGAAGCACATGAAAAAATCAAGTTGATTTGCAACAATACTGCAGCAAGTTTTGGTGGCAGTTGTGATGTGTTGATTGATATCGGCTATCCGTTTTTAAAGAATGATGAAAGCACTACATCAACAGCGTTTGAGTTAGCCAAACAATATTTAGGTGAAGCCAATGTAGAAGAAATGCCTGCGCGCATGACTGCAGAAGATTTCTCT
Organism: Sphingobacteriales bacterium; assembly: GCA_016721245.1. GTDB lineage: Bacteria > Bacteroidota > Bacteroidia > Chitinophagales > JADIYW01 > JADJSS01. Next base: position 70,775 of record JADKIQ010000002.1, on the reverse strand, counting down.
TATTACTCGCAAGTAGTGCCTGCTTGTTTTTACAGATTAGGTACCGGAAATATTGCTAAGGGAATAACTTCACCCATACACACTCCAACATTTGACGTAGATGAAAACTGCTTAAAGATTGGTGCCGGCCTGATGGCCTGGATTGCGGTGAATGAATTAAAATAAAAAAGTGCCCGGAACAGGACTCGAACCTGCATGCCTTTTACAGCGCCAGAACCTGAATCTGGTAAGTCTACCAATTTCTCCACCCGGGCATTAAAGAACTTCTGCTTCAGACTTTTGTGACCACGACTGGACTCGAACCAGCACACCGTTTCGGGTACTACCACCTCAAAGTAGCTTGTCTACCAATTTCAACACGTGGCCATCATGTGAATGAAGATTGCAAAGATAATTTTTTTACCGAATATTTTCCGACTCTGCTCATGTTTTAAAAAAAATAGCCCGGATAGAAATCCGGGCTCTGAAAGTATGCAAGTAGTAAATAAATTATTTTTAGAATCCAACAATAGCTGCCAGACTTAATGTAGTCTGCAAATTGCCCGGATCGCCGTTTCGTTTTAAGAATACTTTTTCAGTAGAATAATCTAATCTGAATTCAGGCACCAAACGTAACGGTCCGATATTATAGTGACCTGTTAACGTAAAGTCTGCGATATGCGCAGAAACTGCATCCAGTGCGATAGCATCTGTATTGTTAAAATAACCAACACGTGCACCAATCTTTCCATTGCCTTTTTTGCCTAAATCAACATTACCATATACATAAGCGGTGTAATATTTAGGGCGGTTGATGGTAGATGGATCTGCTAATGTTTTGTTTCGGTACATGTAATAGGCAGCATTCAAAGCAATGGTGCCTTTTCCTTTGATACGAGTAGCAAATGTTAAGTCCAGACCGTTTTTGTAATTCAATTTATTCAATGTATCTGTGTTTTTATCCATTTGGTTTCCACCCAGATAATTGATGTATAAAGATGTTTTATCATCAGCATAGCTTAATTGTGCACCTACATATTTATTTCTGTCTCCGTCAGATTTTGTATCGGTATCATTGAAGAAACCTACCATCATACCAAATTTTTTATGTGTATAATTCATTTTAAAACCTGTGTGGTAAAACGGACCGTTTAAAAATGCCTGTGAGCAGGAATAATGAAAATTATTGTTTGCTTCGATTAATTCATATCCGAAAAAAGTACTGAAATTACCCAAGGTGAATTTTAATCCGTCAATAGGTTCGTAAGCAATATATAATTGCTTTAATGCAAAAGTAGTGGAAGACACCAAAGCGTTGGCTGAATAGTTAGCAAGATTTGCACGCGGACCAAATGCAATATCCCCCAGGAATGTTACTCTTTTAAATGTTTTTGACATCATTAAGTTGAACATCCCTAACTCGAAAGAATTCGCTCTTTGGTCAAAAACCCTGTACTTAACATCATTTGTTCTTTTTCCTAAAAAATTAGTTTGAATATACATATCCATTGAACCTGCGATATCGAAAGGAATTTTAGCCTTAAAATCCTCCACTTTTTCTTCGTAACTTTTTGTAACTTCTGTGGAATCTCCTTCTTTTTTAGCTTTCCACTTTGCCATCATTCCTGCAGAAGATTTTGCAGAAAGCAACGACACGGAAACCAAACCTACCAAAAATGTAAACATAATTCTTTTCATAGCGCAAATTTTAAATGTTAATAATTATTATTTTGCAAGTATAAACTTCAATTTTGATAAATTTTACTAAAAATAGTTTATTAATTTTTACTTAAAATAGAATAAACATAGATTTTCAAGAAAATAGTACACATATTTATTTTTATAACTTAAATGTAAATGGATTTAAAATTTCAATTTATAACTGAATTGTTAAGATTATTTTCAATGCTTAAGATTTTCTTAAAAAGATGAAAATGTAATTAGGGAAAGTTTTTGCTAATATTATAAAACAGTCTGAAATGCGAAAAATTAGTCTGTAAAAGCTGTTTCATCACAAATTGTTATCCATAATATGAGTGTTACTAACGAACATAAAGGTTTATATCTATCTGAAATGGAACACGATGCATGCGGCATCGGTTTCGTAGCACATTTAAAAGGTGAAAAATCTCATCGTATTATTCGTGATGCCTTAACCATGCTGGAAAACATGGAACATCGAGGTGCCTGCGGCTGTGAAGAAAACACAGGCGACGGCGCCGGTATCTTAATGCAGATTCCACATGAATACTATAAAAATGAAGTAAAGAAAATCGGAATCGATTTACCTGCCTTATCGAAATACGGAACGGGTTTTATTTTCTTTCCGCAGGATGAAACCAAACGCAACGAATGCAAAGCTTTTATAGAACAAACCGCTAAGAAACTTAAGTTTACCATCTTAGGATACAGAAAAATAAATACAGACAACTCGCCTATCGGTCCAACCGCAAAATCAGGTGAACCGAGTATAGAACAATTGTTCATCAAACCGGAATTTGATTTTAAAGAAGACATTGAACTGGAACGCAAACTATATGTACTGCGTGCACACACCGTTCGTGAAATCAACTATATATTAGGCGGCAAAGATCAGTTTTATTATACCAATCTTTCTTGCCACACCGTTATTTACAAAGGACAATTAACGACACATCAGGTGCGTCAGTACTATCCTGAATTAAATGACGAGAGTGTAGAATCTGCACTTGCTTTAGTACATTCCCGTTTCTCCACCAATACATTTCCGCGCTGGCGTCTGGCTCAGCCATTCAGATATATTGCACACAACGGTGAAATCAATACGCTGCAAGGTAACCTGAACTGGATGCGTACCCGTGAGCATTTGCTGGAATGCGATGTTTTCACTAAAGAAGAGATTGACATGTTCATGCCTATCTGCTACCGCGACCAATCAGACTCTGCTTCTTTAGATAATGTGGTAGAGCTATTATACCTCGCAGGGCGTTCTTTGCCACATGCCATCATGATGCTCATTCCGGAAGCCTGGCAGGACAATGAACAAATGGAAGACTGGAAGAAAGCATTTTACGAATACCATGATTGCCTGATGGAGCCATGGGATGGCCCTGCATCTATCTGCTTTACAGATGGGAAAATGGTAGGTGCCACCTTAGACAGAAATGGATTGCGTCCATCTCGTTTTGTTGTATATAATGATGGCAGAGTCGTGATGTCTTCGGAAGCCGGTGCATTGCCTACAGAAGAAGAAAAAGTGATTCAGAAAGGAAGATTACAGCCCGGAAAAATGTTTATCATTAATATGGAAGAAGGCAGAATCATTTCTGATGATGAACTGAAGAAAAATATCTGTACACAGTATCCGTATCGCGAATGGCTGAACAAACATAAAATAACGTTTTCTGATTTACCAAAATCAACTATAAAAGAAGAAAAGTTATCGCATAAAGAATTACTGCAGCAACAGCTGGCATTCGGATACACCTCTGAAGATGTAAGAACCATTATAACACCTATGGCAGAAACGGCGTATGAACCGATTGGCTCCATGGGAACAGATACGCCACTGGCTGTATTATCTGACCAGTCACAGAATTTATCCAATTACTTTAAACAACTCTTTGCACAGGTAACTAATCCACCTATCGATCCAATCAGAGAACGAATGGTAATGAGCACTTTCACTGCATTAGGTGGTGCCAGCAGTATATTAACAACGACAGAACATCACTGTAAACAGATTGCTATTCGTCAGCCGATTTTATCCAATAGCGATATTGCAAAACTTCGTTACATCAACCATCCTGATTTTAAAGTAATCACCATACAGGCACTCTTCAATTCAAGCGGCAAAAAAGGTGCGTTAGAAAGAAGTATTGAAAGAATCTGCAAAGAAGCAGAAGATGCCGTGGCGAACGGAAACAATATTATAATTATATCTGATAAAGGCGTGAATAAAGACTTTGCTCCTATTCCTTCTCTATTGGCTACAGGCGCTATCCACCATCATTTAATTCGTACCAAAACGCGTATCGATTGTTCCTTAGTGGTAGAAAGCGGCGACATCCGTGAAGTACACCAGATGGCTACACATATTGGTTATGGTGCTACCTCCATCAATCCGTATTTAGCCTATCAGACAATCTTTGATTTAAATAAAGAAAAACTAAAACACTTAAATAAACCCGATGAAAAACTGGTGGAAAATTTCATCAAAGCATCCAGCAATGGTTTATTGAAAGTGTTCTCTAAAATGGGTATTTCCACACACCAGTCCTATCATGGTTCTCAGATTTTTGAGATTGTGGGTTTAAGTAAAAAAGTCGTGGAAAAATGTTTCACCGGCTCTATTTCCCGTTTAGATGGTATGGGTTTCGACGATATCGCTAAAGAAGTATTGAAACGTCATGCGCTCGCATTCCCTGATATTGAAAATGTTTCGCCGCATCTGGAAGTGGGTGGAAACTACCAATGGAAACGTCGTGGTGAAGCGCATTTATTTAATCCGGATACGATTCATTTACTGCAACATTCTACTAAAAAGAATGATTACAACATCTATAAACAATACGCAGAAAAAATAAACAATCAGGCAGAGAAAGCAATTACACTTCGAAGTCTGCTGGATTTTGATTATTCCAAAGCTACACCCGTTCCAATTGAAGAAGTGGAACCAATAAAAAGTATCTTGAAACGCTTTGCAACCGGTGCCATGTCATTCGGTTCTATCTCGCATGAAGCACATTCTACTCTGGCAATTGCCATGAACAGAATGGGCGGAAAATCAAATTGCGGCGAAGGTGGTGAAGATGAAATTCGTTTTGAGAAAAAAGAAAACGGCGACTGGGAACGTTCTGCCATTAAACAAGTGGCTTCAGGAAGGTTCGGCGTTACCTCTTATTATTTAGCCAATGCAGATGAACTGCAAATAAAACTCGCGCAGGGTGCAAAACCCGGCGAAGGCGGGCAATTACCCGGCCACAAAGTGGATGAATGGATTGGAAGAGTGCGTCACTCCACACCGGGCGTAGGTTTAATTTCACCTCCACCACATCACGATATTTATTCTATCGAGGATTTGGCGCAATTGATTTTTGATTTAAAAAATGCGAATCCGAAAGCGCGTATCAATACCAAACTCGTTGCAGAAGCAGGGGTTGGCACGGTAGCTGCCGGTGTAGCCAAAGCAAAATCCGATGTGATTTTAATTTCCGGCTACGATGGCGGCACAGGAGCCTCTCCTATTTCGTCCATCAAACATGCCGGCTTGCCTTGGGAACTGGGTTTATCGGAAGCACATCAAACCTTGGTGAAAAATAATTTACGCAGCCGTGTAACTTTACAAACCGACGGACAATTACGTACTGGAAAAGATATCGCTTTTGCTACTTTATTAGGAGCTGAAGAATGGGGTATTGCTACAGCAGCCTTAGTAGTGGAAGGCTGTATCATGATGCGCAAATGCCATTTAAATACCTGTCCGGTGGGTGTTGCCACACAGGATCCGATTTTGCGTGCACGTTTCACCGGCGACCCGCAGCATGTCATCAACTTCTTCACGTTTATCGCCAATGATTTGCGTGAATGGATGGCAAAACTTGGATTTAAGACTATTAATGAAATGGTTGGACAAACGCAATTATTAAAACGTAGAGATGGCATCGATCACTGGAAATATAAGCACTTAGATTTAAGTCCGATTATTTATAAAGAAGAAGCAGGCCCGGAAGTTGGATTGTACAAACAAATGCGCCAGGCACATCCTACTGATGACGCTATTTTGGATAAGCGTTTAGTGGAAACGGCCAAAGATGCCTTAGCTTCACAAATTCCGACAAGCGGACAATTCAACATCATCAATACGGACAGAACTGTTGGTGCTTTGCTGAGTTATGAAATTTCCGAAAAATATAAAGGCGCAGGATTACCGGAAGATACGATTCAATATAAATTCACCGGTAGTGCCGGACAAAGCTTTGGAGCTTTTGGTGCTCACGGAATTAAATTCGAACTGGAAGGAGAAGCCAACGATTATTTCGGCAAAGGATTATCCGGCGGAAAATTAATTGTATATCCGTCTTCTAAAGCCACCTTTAAACCTAGTGAAAATATTATCATCGGCAACGTTGCATTTTACGGTGCCACCAGCGGTGAATCCTATATCCGCGGGATGGCAGGTGAGCGTTTCTGTGTACGTAATTCCGGTGTGAAAGCCGTGGTAGAAGGCGTGGGCGACCACGGCTGCGAATACATGACGGGTGGTTTGGCAATTATACTTGGTAGAACAGGAAGAAATTTTGCGGCAGGTATGAGCGGCGGTGTAGCCTATGTATATGATATGGAAAATGCGTTTCCTAAAAATGTAAATAAGGAAATGGTAGCATTGGAAGATCTGGATGCGGATGATTTAGATGTCTTAAAACACCATATTGAACGGCATTTAAAATACACCGACAGCGATGTGGCAAAAAACATCTTAGACAACTGGGAAGTGACTTCAAAATTCTTTGTAAAAGTAATGCCAACCGATTACAAGAAAGTATTACTGGAAAGAAAAAACAAAGCAGGAAAAGTAAACGTATAAATAAATAAACCACATAGATACATAGACTTACTGCTATGTCAATTCGTAGAATTCTATGTAGTTTTTAGAAAAAAGATTATTAAACAAAATAAAAATTTTAAACAGATGGCATAGAAAAGAAAATTCTTCATGAAAATGGTTAAAAAATTAAAATGTAAGATGGGAAAACCAACAGGATTTTTAGAATTCAACAGAGAATTGCCGAAGTACAAAGATGCCAAAGAACGCATTAACGAGTACAAAGAAATTTATCTGGAGTTTGCGGAAGAAAAAACCAAAACGCAGGCAGCCCGTTGTATGGACTGCGGCGTTCCATTTTGTCACAATGGCTGTCCGCTGGGCAATATTATTCCTGAATTTAATGATGCCGTTTATAACAATGACTGGAAATTAGCATCTGATATTTTATTATCGACTAATAATTTTCCTGAGTTCACCGGACGAATTTGCCCCGCACCCTGCGAATCAGCTTGTGTGTTAGGTATCAATCAACCGCCGGTAGCCATTGAGCATATTGAAAAATCCATTATTGAAAAGGCCTTTGAATTAGGCTTGGTTAAACCCAATATTCCGAAAGAAAGAACCGGCAAAAAAGTGGCGGTGGTGGGTTCTGGTCCGGCAGGACTGGCAGCAGCGGCACAATTAAATAAAGCCGGTCACAGCGTAACGGTTTTTGAACGTGCCGACAGAATTGGTGGTTTGTTGCGCTATGGTATTCCGGATTTTAAACTGGAAAAAACGGTAGTGGAACGACGTGTGAAACTGATGGAAGAAGAAGGCATCGTGTTTAAAACATCAACTAATATTGGAGTTGATATTTCCCTGGATGATTTAGCAACGAATTTCGATGCGGTAGTTCTTTCCGGCGGATCGACTGTTCCGAGAGATTTACCGATTCCGGGCAGACAGCTAAAAGGTGTTTTTCCGGCGATGGAATTTTTATCACAACAAAACAAACGGGTTTCTGAAATTACGCCTGAAGTGGATCACCGCGGTTCTAAATACGAAAACGGCGATATTTTCGCTACGGGCAAAAACGTGATTGTGATTGGCGGCGGCGATACAGGTTCCGACTGTGTAGGCACTTCTAACCGCCACAGAGCCGCTTCCGTGACGCAAATAGAGTTATTATCGAAACCACCGGAAAACAGAGCTGAAAGCACGCCCTGGCCCTTGTGGCCAATGATGCTGCGCACCTCTTCTTCGCACGAGGAAGGTTGCGAGCGTAAATGGTCGATTTTAACCAAAGAATTTGTTGGAAACGAAAAAGGAGAGCTTACAGGACTGAAAATAGCGGAAATAGAGTGGAAAACGGTGGATGGCAGACCACAAATGGTAGAAATTGAAGGAACTGAACAGATTTTGCCTTGTGAACTGGCTTTGCTGGCAATGGGATTTGTACATCCGCAGCACGAAGGCATGCTACAACAGCTACCTGTAGAACTGGACGAAAGAGGAAATGTTAAAGCCAACAACTACAAAACTGCGGTGGATAAAATATTCACGGCCGGAGATATGAGAAGAGGACAAAGTTTAGTAGTTTGGGCCATCTCTGAGGGCAGAGAATGTGCCAGAGAGGTAGATATCTTCCTGATGGGCGAAAGCCTGCTGGAAGCAAAAGACAAAGGTTTGTTGTTTGTAGGAGAATGATGAATTGAATTGTGAATTGTGAATACTGAGAGTTTTGAATTAAATATAATATTGACGGCGTAAAACTCAAAATTCACAACTCAACACTCACAATTGAAAGATATGCTACTATTTTTGCGCTTGCTGTGTTACTATAGTGGCCATCCCGGACAGAAATGTCCGGGATTTTTTTTGCAAAAGGTTACTGTCTTAAAATGAAAAAAGTAAGCAACTCGGTATTCTGGATATTCTAGTTAATAATATTCAAATGTATATGTGGTAATTTGTGGTGCAGCGGTACTTCCAATAGTTGTCATAGATCTCGTTTCAGTTATCACTCTGTTTTGGGAATCAAAAGCATAACTTATATCAGTTTGTAAAGTTACTTTAGCAATAGTAGGCCCAAATGCTATATAAGAATTCGCTATAAACTGATTTGCAAGATTTTTATTTATAGTGATATTGTACCCGGCAATTGAAGCTGTTCCTTTAAAATTCAATCCGAATGAACTCGGTTTTAAATTGTTTATGTTCGTTGAATACGTATAATATGTAGAATCTGCACGGAAAGGACTGGGTCCTGTATTATACGTATAAAAAGTACTTGTTAAATTACTATCCGTGTAATTTGTAAATGTTGGCGGAACACTTGTTCCGTAACCATTTAAATAGTCACTGTAAGAAATCAGAACACCGCTGCCATTATATGAATAGGTAATAATTTGATTCGAACTACCTATATTTCTATAAACTACTAATGAATCAAGTTTTAAGGCTGAACTGTAATAAATACTTGAATCAGTAGCAGTGCTGCCAATGGGTAAGGATTTAAGCACTAATTTATTGGCATAATAATTACAAACCATAGTATTTTTAACTCCACTGGAACCCACCGTGTTTACAATAGAATCTAAGGCTCCACTGCTGTTGTAAAAAAAATCACTAACAGAAGTCGTAGTACCATTATAAGTCATGCGTTTTACTTTACCACTCAATGGATTGGTGGGAGGATTGGGGTTATTATCATCCGGCTGACAAGATATTATACTTAATGACAATACAAACAAAAAAGATACAAATTCAATATTTTTCATAATAGATATTTTTTGCAATATTAATATTTAAAGTTTATAAATAAAAATCAGGAATAATAATATTTTCAGGTAAAGCCTCGTACTCGTTATATTGCATTTGTTTTAAACTATAATCCCTGTTTTCTTGCTTATTTAAAGCAAGAAAACTCTTATGTTATTTTACGAAATTTACATGGATAGATGACTAAATTAACAGCCTTTTTTGAAAAGCATATACAAAACGACATACTCAGATCTCCATACTTTATAATATAATTAGGCATAAATTCTACATATCTAAGTCATTTTTCGGTGGAAAAATTGATGTAAATCAATTGTTATTTAAAATCGTAAGTATTTTTAATTCAGGGGTTGACAAATCGAAATAAGTTTCTTAATATTGAAGTAACATAAATTACCCTTTTATGAAACCCTTATTAAGCATTGCAACGCTATTGTTGTTATTTTCAACATTTGGCTATTCTCAAAACATCAGTATTGCTGATTTTCTTCAACTACGTGGTAAAAGCAACAACGTTATTGAATCCCGATTAACTTCTTTAAACATCCAGCTCTACGATCAGGATGAAATGGGAAGTGGTAAAACACATTACACGTATCAAAACAACAACGTATCCGAAAAATCTTCTTCCTTTGAATGGGTAGATTTTGTGTATGCACAGGATGCTCAATGGAACAACCGTCTTTCGTTCCAGATTCAAAACATCGAGCAGGTAAAAAAATACCTGACGGAAATGAAAGCACTGGGTTTCTATTTCTCCAATAAAAAAGTGGTGGACAGACAAATCTTCGAAGTGTACTCTGACGGTGTAAACACAATTGAGTTAATTACTTCTCAAAACAGAAATGCAAATGACAATAACATGTATTTCAATTTTGCTTTTTACAGTGCGGATGAATATCAGTATGCATTTGCTACGGAAAACAAAAAATATAATGTGCCGCACATCAATCAAAACGACTTATATGCTGACTTAGTTGGTTTTCCAATGACTGCAGCTAAATAATAAATAATATTGTTCACCTTCAAAAACCTAAACGCTATTATTCACCTTTTAAAAACACCGCAATTTAATTTTTCATATTGTTAGCTTCAGGAGTTGAGAAATCAACTCCTTTTTTATTTTTCTGCAATCAACTAAAGACAGGAGGAATTTTTTGTACGGAGCATGACATACTGAACAGCATAATACTTGTGTTAGTGCAGGCAATTCAAAGGATTCCTCGCTACGCTCGGAATGTGACAGGTACGTAATGTAATTATGGCGCCGGATTGGGAAACTCTAAATGTATTTTCTCTATTTCCTTTAGCACTTCATCCGATAATACGACATCAATGCTATCTATATTTTCCTTTAACTGCGCCATCGTTGTTGCACCAATGATATTTGCCGTCAGAAAATTCCTGGAGTTTATATAAGCCAGCGACATTTGCGGTAAACTTAAGCCGCTTTCATATGCCAGTGCTGCATATTTTTCTACCGCTTTCATTGTATTAGGATGTGCATAGCGCGTAAAATAATTCGGCCACAAGGTAAAACGTGCACCATCCGGTCTTTGTCCGTTTAAATATTTATTACTTAATAAACCGCCTGCCAATGGGGAATACGCAAGAAGTCCCACATTTTCCCGTATACCAATTTCCGACAAACCCACCTCGTAGGTTCTGTTTACGAGATTGTACGGATTTTGTATAGTGCGAATTTTCGGCAGATCATATTTTTCCGCCATGCGTAAATACTGCATTACTCCCCAGGGTGTTTCATTGGAAATACCGATGTAGCGAATTTTTCCCTGTTGAATAAAATCATTGAGTATCTGCAAGGTTTCCTGAAAATCAGTTACCGCATCATCCGATGTATGTTTGTATCCTAAAGCACCGAAGTAATTAGTTGGTCGCTCCGGCCAGTGCAACTGATACAAATCGATATAATCGGTTTGCAATCTTTGTAAACTTTGATTAAGTGCGTTCGTAATGTTTTCTTTGTTGAATTTTGGTCCGGTGCCAATATGCGGTAAGCCTGCACTGGGGCCAGCCACTTTAGACGCTATAAATAAATCATCGCGTTTATTTCTTTTGTTTAGCCAGGTGCCTATGATTCTTTCCGTAGAACCTTGTGTAGTTGCTTTTGCCGGCACGGAATACATTTCTGCCGTATCAATAAAATTAATACCTCTTTCATTGGTGGCATAATCGAGCTGCTCATGCCCTTCCGCTTCGGTGTTTTGCTCGCCCCAGGTCATGGTGCCCAGGCATATTTTACTTACTTTAATATCGGTTTCTGGAAATATAGTGTATTGCATTGAATGGTTTAATTTGATTGCAAGTATAATGATTTTAAGGAGATTTTGTTTATGTTCTGAGTCTGAATCAGGATTTGTCAGATTAATGGATTAGAGGATTCTTTAAACCGAAATAAAAAACCTGCCAGAAACTGACAGGTTTAATTATACTAAGTTCCCTTCCCGAAATAATCGGGACGCTCGGGATGACATTATTCTTCTGAAGCTAAACTCGCTGCGGTAAATTCACGGTTGAGTCTTGCAATATTTTCTAAAGAAATTTCTTTCGGACATTCTGCTTCGCAAGCACCGGTGTTGGTGCAACTTCCGAATCCTTCTTTATCCATTTGCGCTACCATATCCAGAACACGTGTCTGTCTTTCAGGACCGCCTTGCGGCAATAATGCCAGTTGAGAAACTTTTGCAGAAACAAACAACATCGCAGAGGAGTTTTTACAAGCTGCCACACAAGCACCGCAACCGATACAAGATGCTGCTGCAAATGCATTATCAGCATCTTTTTTATTGATTGGAATAGCATTAGCATCTACTGCATTTCCTGTATTTACTGAAATATAACCACCCGCCTGAATGATTCTGTCAAACGCTCTTCTGTCTACCACTAAGTCTCTGATCACCGGAAATGCTCTGGCTCTCCAGGGCTCTACCACTACTGTTTCGCCATCTTTGAATGCACGCATGTGCAACTGACAGGTAGTAGTACCGTGCCAAGGACCGTGCGGGCGACCATTGATATACATAGAACACATTCCGCAAATACCTTCACGGCAATCGTGATCGAATGCAATCGGCTCATCTTTTCCTTCTGCAATCAGTTGTTCATTCAACACGTCAAACATTTCCAAAAAAGACATTTCTGTTGAAATCCCTTTAACATTATATGTTTGAAAGCTGCCTTTATCTGATGCGTTTTTTTGACGCCATACTTTCAGTGTAAGATTTATTGTTGTATGTTCCATAATTTAAAATTCTAATATTATTACTTTATTTCAAAAGATTTCTCACTGCGTTCGAAATGACGATGGAGAATTATTTATAAGAACGTGCTGCGATTTTGATATTTTCGTAAATCAATTCTTCTTTATTCAGTTTCCAGTCGCTTTCGCCAACGAATTCCCACGCTGCTACGTATTTATAGTTTTCATCATCACGCAATGCTTCACCTTCTTCTGTCTGAGACTCTTCACGGAAATGTCCTCCGCAGCTTTCATTTCTGTCTAGTGCATCTTTACACATTAATTCTCCTAACTCAATAAAATCAGCTACTCTGCCTGCTTTATCCAGTTCAGGATTAAATTCATTGATACTTCCGGGGATTTTCACATCGCTCCAGAATTCTTTTTTCAATGCCTGAATTTCAGCGATTGCTTCCTGTAATCCTTCTGCATTACGAGCCATACCGCATTTGTCCCACATGATTTTCCCTAAACGCTTATGGAAACTTTCCACCGATTTAGTGCCTTTAATATTCATCAACTGCTGAATACGTGCATTTACTTTATTTTCTGCCTCCACAAATGCTTCGTGGTCGGTCGGCATTGATTTCGTTCTGATTTCATCTGCCAGATAATTTCCAATAGTATAAGGAATTACGAAGTAACCATCTGCAAGTCCCTGCATCAAAGCAGATGCACCCAAACGGTTAGCACCATGGTCAGAGAAATTAGCTTCGCCTAATGCATATAATCCTTCCACCGTTGTCATCAATTCATAATCTACCCATAAGCCGCCCATTGTATAATGAACGGCAGGGTAAATACGCATTGGCACTTCGTATGGATTTTCTCCGGTGATTTTTGCGTACATATCAAATAAGTTGCCGTATTTTTCTTTGACAACTTCTTTTCCCATTTCAATAATTTTATCTTTTGAAACGTTGTCCAATCCTTGTTTACCTGCTTCTATCTTACCATATCGTTCAATCGCCGCTGCATAATCCAGATATACCGCCATTTTAGAAGCACCTACGCCGTATCCTGCATCACAACGCTCTTTCGCCGCACGTGAAGCAACGTCACGCGGTACTAAGTTTCCGAAAGCAGGATATCTTCTTTCTAAGTAATAATCTCTTTCCTCTTCAGGAATATCCGTTGGTTTTCTGTTATCACCTTGTTTTTTAGGCACCCAGATTCTTCCATCGTTTCTTAATGACTCCGACATCAATGTCAGTTTTGACTGATGATCTCCAGAAACAGGAATACAAGTCGGGTGAATTTGTGTAAAGCAAGGGTTGCCAAAGAATGCACCTTGTTTGTGTGCTTTCCAGGCTGCCGTTACGTTAGAACCCATTGCGTTGGTAGACAAATAAAATACGTTTCCGTATCCGCCAGTACACAATAAAACAGCATGACCGAAATGTCTTTCCAGTTTTCCGCTCACTAAATCACGTGCAATGATACCGCGTGCTTTGCCGTCAATCTTTACGACATCCAGCATTTCATGACGGGTATATTGTGTTACATTTCCTAAAGCTACTTGTCTTTCCAGGGCAGAGTAAGCTCCTAACAATAACTGCTGGCCGGTTTGTCCTGCTGCATAAAACGTACGTTGTACCTGTGTACCACCAAAAGAACGGTTGCTTAATAAACCACCGTACTCACGGGCAAAGGGAACACCTTGTGCCACACACTGGTCGATAATATTCGCCGATACTTCCGCTAAACGATGTACGTTGGCTTCACGTGCACGGTAGTCTCCACCTTTGATAGTATCGTAAAATAAACGGAACACAGAGTCACCGTCGTTCTGATAATTTTTTGCAGCATTGATACCGCCCTGTGCTGCAATAGAGTGTGCTCTTCTCGGAGAATCCTGAAAACAGAACACTTTTACTTTATATCCTAATTCGCCTAAAGAAGCTGCTGCAGAAGCACCAGCCAGACCGGTTCCTACAATGATAATTTCCAGGTTACGTTTGTTTGCCGGATTCACCAGCTTTACGTGACCTTTATAATCTTCCCATTTTTTCTCTAAGTCGCCTGCGGGTATTTTTGAATTAATAGCCATATTATTTTAAAAATTTGAATTCCGATTGCCGGAAGAGTGAATTAAATTTTATTAAACCAAACCAAAAAACAATGCCACAGCAATAGCTGCGAATAAACCCGGAACGATAATAGAAAATGCCGTTCCTGCGGCTTTAATGATGGGCGTATATTTTTTATGATTTAAACCTAATGTTTGAAAAGCACTTGGAAAGCCGTGTAATAAGTGGAATCCCAAAGAAAAGAAACCAGCTATATAAATTACCAGCAACAATGGATTTTGCATGGCTTCCTTTACTTCCAGATATGAATTTTCATTTTCATGTGTGATGTACAATGCTTTCTTGGTGTGCAACCAGAAATCTGCCATGTGTATAACTAAAAATATCAAAAGTAAGGTTCCTAACAAGGTCATTGATCGGCTGTACCATTTAGAGTTTGCTTTGCCATCTATCACCGCATATCCAACCGGACGTTTAGATTTATTTTCAAAATGAAGTTTTAGCGTCATAAAAATATGAGCTATAATACCTAACAACAAACCGATTTCCATTACACGGATAACCCAGTTGTGCGACATAAAATGTGCTGCTGTATTAAATGTCTCTCCGTTGTCATTCAGCAGAATGGTGGAGTTGATACCAACGTGTACTACCAGAAAGGAGATCAGAAATAAGCCTGTGAGACCGACAACTAGTTTCTTGCCGATGGATGATGTTAAAAAATTTTCTTTTGCCATAATGTATTGATTTCAAAAAACCGACGCAAAATTAACAGTTTATGTATGAAATATGTTTTGGATAAGGTTAATTTTTTGCACATCTTTTATTTGGACTGTTTCTAAATAAAAAACCTGACAAGTTTGTTGAACTTATCAGGCTTATATTTTCAAAACTGACCTACATTATTTGTGTGTTTCCAGCAATCCGTTTACTAAATCCACGTATTTCTGTTTAGCGTCTTCTTTGCTCAATCCTGCTTTATCTTTCCAGGCATTCCATTTAAACTGACCTTTTATGTCAAACATACCCGGTTTTGAGGTGGTATTATCCCCTTCCGTTCCCTGTTTAAAGAATGCGTACAAATCCAGCAATTGTGTATCACTAGGACGTTTCGTTAAGGTTTTTGTGTCTGCTTGCGCCTGTTCAAACTGTTTATCTAAGCTCATATTTTTATTTTTGCTAAATTTAGAAAATATTTTGATTCAAAGAACTGTATTTTTGGTGTTTATTTGCATTAAGACATGAAATGAGCATGAATATTTTGCACATCAAACTCCAAAATGAATAATATGCGAATTCCTTCCGAATAATCGGAATGCTCTATTAAAAAACAAAGTTATTCAGATGAAAAGACTTCAATTTGCCATATTGCTTAGTATTCCCTTATGTTGGTTCTTTTTCAAACTTTTGCCTGTTTATACGCACCCTTCCGATTGTTCCGTTTCCAATTTTATCTATGCAGAAAATTTTGAGCATCTGAAAATCTGGTGCTTTGATGCCAACAGTACGGTGCGTTTCGACGACAGTTCAAACTTTTTATATGTTTTATCACTCTGGCTGTTAATCCATTTTTTCAAATTCACTACACTTAAAGCTGCTTTTGCCGTGTCGGCTTTCAGTATGCTGATGTCGGTGTATTTGTTACAGCGGATTATAGACACCCGCTTCTGGAGTGTCAATCTGTTGCTCGTTGGTTTATTGTTCATGAGCACGCAAATCTGGGCGGGCACGTTGGGCGATGAAATTTTATTTCAGGGCATGTTGTGGCTGTTTGCCTTTCGTTCTTTCTGGAAACACCGGTATTTCTGGCTGATGATCTGGTGTACGTTGAATATTATGGCAAGACCTGATAATATACTAATTGTGCTACCACTCATCATTGCCAGCTACTGGGATTACGCAGCACTAAAAGACCGCGATAAACGAAAATTTATTATCCGCCGTATCCGCAGGACTTTCGCATTATTCATTTTTCCTACCATTGGTTTTTTCACCTACAGATATCTATACTTTGGCAAAGTATTGCCATATAACTGGCTGCATCACTCTTTAGAAACGGATAAACAATTTGGCATCTTTAATTTTGAAGCCTATAATTTTTTAAAACATTATCTGCGTTATTACACTTTACCGCTGGTAATTGGTGTGACCTTCTACTTTTTAAAAGAACGCAAAAAAATAAATATCCGCTATTATGCGCTGGCACTGAGTTTACTGGTCATTCCAATGATTTATAGTTGTACGTTTTCACAAGACGAAAATTTAGCTTTTAAGAATTACTATTCCGTTTATCTCGGATTGATTATTCTTTCTTTATTGTTTATCCGGGATTTCCGTTCCATCACACAGGGAATTACAACGGCTGTTTTTGTCTTGTTTTTTGGGTTTAAAATATCGTTTGTTTATTTCCAGCACACGTTGCAGAGTTACAACAACAATGAGTTTTATATCGCTAATGATTTGGCACAAATTCACAACGGAAAGGCAATTGTCTATTACAATACATTTATTGACTGGCTGACGGAGTGGCAAACCACCTATGCCAGCGGCAAGCATACTACGGACGGTCATAAACTCTCACAAGACGAACTGGCCTCTTCAATGGCGGATGTTATCATCACGGATAATATTTCCGACAAAAAAATATTATCCGAAAAGTATGCATTTTTCAGTGTTCCCAAGAATACCCGTCAGTATGAAAAAGAAACCAAGCCGGAGAATTCCTTAGACCAGTTTTTCTACAAATATTCCCGCAAAACACCGGTAAATAAAAATGATAATTTCACGATGCTCGTCTGGAAATTCGGCAATAATTATGACGACATAAAAAAGGTCTTGGAAAACCACGGTGCGAAAGAAATTTCTGAAACAAAAAAATAAGCACCAATGATAAAAAATTATCTCATTCTTTTATTGGTCACCGTTTATATTTTTGCTGCTGCACAACCTGATATTAACGGCATTCATATGCAAATGATATTTGTAAAAGCCGGTAATTTTGAAATGGGCA
This sequence comes from Sphingobacteriales bacterium, assembly GCA_016721245.1. Taxonomy (GTDB): domain Bacteria; phylum Bacteroidota; class Bacteroidia; order Chitinophagales; family JADIYW01; genus JADJSS01. Next base: position 53,208 of record JADKIQ010000002.1, on the reverse strand, counting down.
ATAACAACGGAAAAGCAGATGCAAAACCATTGCACACCGTTACGCTTAATGATTTTTACTTAGGAAAATACGAAGTAACTCAAGAATTATGGCAGCAGGTAATGGGTATTGAAAAAGCAAAGAAATTTAATTGCATGCAATGTCCTGTTTATGATGTTTCGATGGAAAATATTCAGGTATTTCTTTCAAAATTAAATCAACTTAGCGGCAAACATTATCGATTACCAACTGAGGCAGAATGGGAATTTGCAGCATCCGGTGGAAAAGAAAGTAAAAAATACACCTATTGCGGCAGCAATAATCTGGAAGAGGTAGCATGGTTTGCATCCAACTCTGACATGATAACGCATCCTGTTGGTCTAAAAAAACCAAATGAACTCGGTTTGCATGATATGAGTGGCAACGTCTGGGAATTGTGCAGTGACTGGTATTCAAAATCTTTTTACAAGATAAGTCCTGTTGACAATCCAAATAATACCGTTAAAAGTTCAAATCATGTAGTTCGCGGCGGCTCCTGGCGAAGTGGTGAAGAACGTTGCCGTGTGCGCTCACGCAACAAAGATATTCGGGATCATCACATTAGCAATTGTGGTTTTCGTTTGGTGATGGAATTATAAAAGAAACCTTGTAGCTCCTGCGAGAATCCCCGCCTGCTATGCATTCGGGCGAGGAACTTGCATTAACAGTTTAGGAAACTGCTGTTCTATCCCCGCCTGAACGAATCATTCGGGCGGGCCCGCCCGAACGTACCGTTCGGTACGGGCGGGGATAGAACTATTGTAACTTGTTTTTTAAAAACCTTCGACCCGCCGCTGTTTTAAATTATTTTTCTCTTGTGATAGCTTCCTCTCTTGTATTGAATATTTCAAAATAAACAATCTCGAATGGAAGATAGGGTTTTATAGAAATTGTAGAACCTTTGTTATGTTCGCTTAACCTTTTTTCCAGATTTTCACAATGATTTTTATAATAGAAATCATGCTGAATACTTTTGATGACATAAGTATAGTACATTCTTTGAAACCTTGTAGCTCCTGCGAGAATCGAACTTGCATTAACAGTTTAGGAAACTGCTGTTCTATCCATTGAACTAAGGAGCCTGTTTAATATAACAATGAAGTAATAAAATAATGTAACAATGCTTGTTCAAAGAATTATTTCATTACTACATTACTTAATTATATTTCCTGCCGAAACGCCGTCTGCGTTTACAAAATATAATTTACCGTTGGCATCTTCTGCCATTAAAATCATACCATTGCTTTCAATGCCGCGTAATTTTCTCGGAGCAAGATTAATCAATACGCTGACTTCTTTCCCTACAATCTCTTCCGGACTGAAATGTTCTGCAATACCTGAAACGATGGTGCGTTGTTCGATGCCAATATCCACCAGTAACTTCAGTAATTTATCCGCTTTCGGTACCTTTTCCGCTTCTATAATTTTTCCTGTTCTGATATCCAGTTTGGAAAAATCATCATAGGTGATTTCCGGTTTTGCCGGCTGCAAAGCATTCGTCATTTCGACGACAGGAGAAATCTGTTGAGCCTGTTGTGCTTTACTTTTATTCAACTTCTCTATCTGCGCCTGTACTTGCTCATCTTCTATCTTTGGAAATAAAATTTGAGATTGATTTATTTTGGTGCCTGAAGGAATAAATTGGTAACCATTATTAACAACGATATTAAAGATATTGTCTATTTTTTTAGATGTTTTTGGCAATAATGGTTTTAATAAATCAGATAAAACATCTACAAATGAAACTGCTATGTTCATTATCTGAGCAACCCTATTGATATCAACTTTAATAACCTTCCACGGTTCTGTATCTTGTAAATATTTATTTCCTAATGAGGAAATTTCCATACACTTAAACAATGCATCTTTGAATCTATAACTATCAATTGAATTTTCGTATTCAGTCTTTATTGACTGAATATTCATTATTGCATCAGCGTCAAATTCGGTTGTTTGGCTACCATAATATTCAGGCACAACACCATCATAAAACTTATGCAATAAATCAGAAACACGTTTTACAAAATTGCCTAAGTTATTTCCCAACTCACTATTCACTCTGTTCTGAAAATCCTGCCAGGTGAATTCTGAGTCTTTGTTTTCCGGCATGTTTGCAATCAGTGTATAGCGCAACTCATCTTCCCTGCCCGGAAAGTCCTGTAAATATTCGTGCAGCCAAACTGCCCAATTTCTGGACGTGGAAATCTTATCACCTTCCAGATTCATGAACTCATTCGCAGGTACATTATCCGGTAGAATATATTGTTCCGTAGCTTTCAAAATTGCCGGAAAGGTGATGCAGTGAAAAACGATATTGTCTTTTCCGATGAAATGAATTAATTCCGTTTTATCATTTTCATCATTATTTATTTTCCAGTATTTTTTCCAGTCTTCTTCATTTACATTTCCAAAGTCTCTGTGGTTGTAAGAAAATTCCGTTTTGTTATTCGCTTTCTCTTTAAACAATTGCTTGGTTGCGGAAATATAACCAATAGGAGCATCCAGCCAAACGTACAACACTTTGCCTTCACTGCCATCGATTTCCGGCGGCACCGGAATTCCCCAATCCAGATCGCGGGTCATCGCTCGCGGTCGCAAACCATCATTTATCCAGCTTTTACATTGGCCAATTACGTGTGCTTTCCAGTTATTTTTTTCACTGGTTTCCTCCAGCCATTTTTTTATTCCTTCTTGTTGTTCGTCTAATTTCAAAAACCAGTGTTTGGTTTTTTTCAGCACCGGCGCGCTGCCGCTAATCGTAGATTTCGGGTTGATTAAATCCGTTGGATTTAATGAAGATCCACATTTTTCACACTGATCGCCATAAGCATTTTCATTACCACATTTCGGGCAAGTACCAATAATATATCGGTCGGCTAAAAACTGTTTCGCTTCCTCATCAAAATATTGCTCGCTTTCAATAACTTCAAAAGCATTTTTATCATTTAATATTCTGAAAAACTCCTGAGAGGTTTCATAATGTACCGGCTCAGATGTACGGTGATAGATATCAAAAGAAATTCCGAAATCCTCAAAACTTTTTCGGATGATGGCATGGTATTTATCGACGATTTCTTTCGGTGTGGTATTTTCTTTTTTTGCTTTGATAGTGATAGCTGCGCCGTGTTCATCGCTGCCGCAAACAAAAATCACATCTTTTCCCTGCAAACGTAAATAACGTGCGTATATATCCGCAGCGATGTATGCACCTGCCAGGTGACCAATATGTAAAGGTCCGTTGGCGTAAGGCAAGGCTGCTGTAATGGTGTATCTTTTCGGTTCTGACATACTGCAAAAATACATTATGTCTTACAAATTATCAGAAAATGTGTAATTTTATAGCAATGAAATTACAAGAACATCATATTAATTCAATAAAAGACTATTTTGGCAGTCAGCCAGTATTAAAAGCATTTTTATTTGGTTCTCAAGTAAGAAATGAAGCTAATGAACAAAGTGATGTTGATATTTTAGTAGAATTAGATTATACCTTGCCTATTGGTCTGGAATTTATTCAAATGCAATTTGATTTAGAAAAAATTTTAAATCAAAAAGTTGATTTAGTTTCTGACAGAGCTCTTTCTAAATATATTAAGCCTATTATCGACTCTGAAAAAAAGCTGATCTATGCAAGATAAATTAGATGACACTATCAGATTACGGCATATTTTAGATGCAATTACAGAAATAGAATCTTACACCTACAACAAAACATTTGAAGATTTTTATAAAGATTCTATGATGTTTAATGCCTCCATCAGACAATTAGAAGTTATTGGTGAAGCAGCAAACAAGTTATCAGAAAAAACATTAACAAATTATCCTTTTATCCCTTGGGCAAAAATGATTGGGTTGAGAAATATCTTAATTCATAATTACTTTGGTGTAGATGATAAAATGATTTGGAATGTAATCCAAATAAACTTACCAGATTTAAAGAAGCATATCTTTACTATTTTAAACAACATATGATACGTCCACCATTTTTGAAACAAGGCGACACGGTTGGCATTACCTGTCCGGCGAGATTCATCACAACAGAAGAAATACAATTGGCCATTGACACCCTGAAAAGCTGGGGTTTAAATGTATTATTGGGTGAAACGCTCGGTAAAAAAGATAATCAATACGGCGGCACGGACGCAGAACGCAGGGCTGATTTCCAACGGATGCTGAATAATCCGGATGTGAAAGCGATTATTGCCGCTCGCGGAGGTTACGGTACGGTGCGCATCATGGACGACCTGGATTTCAGAGCCTTTATGGACAAACCAAAATGGATAGTAGGTTTTTCAGACATTACCTATATCCACACACAGCTAGGCTGCAATATCGGTGTGGAATCGCTGCATGCTATTATGCCAATCACCTTTCCGGCAAACACAACAGAAGCTATTCAGTCGCTGAAAGCGGCCCTGTTTGACGAAACGCTGGAATATGCTTTTGATGCGCATCCGCTGAACCGAAAAGGCTTAATGGAAGGCGAAATAGTGGGCGGTAATTTATCTATTCTCTATTCTATATTAGGCACCAAAACAATTCTGGATACCAATAAAAAAATCTTGTTTCTGGAAGATCTTGATGAGTATCTGTATCATATTGACCGAATGATGATGGCGATGAAACGTGCCGGAAAATTGAAAAATCTGGCCGGTTTGGTAGTGGGTGGATTAAGCGACATGAAAGACAACACCATTCCTTTCGGAAAAACAGCAGAGGAAATCATTGCGGAACATGTAGCAGAATACGACTATCCTGTTTGTTTTAATTTTCCGAGCGGACATATTTCAGATAACCGCGCCATCTTCATGGGCAAGCAGGCAAAAGTGGAAATTGGTGAAAGTTGTAGATTCTTACAGTAATAGTAAACCAGAATTCCGATAGATATCGGAACACAGAGTTTTTTACACAATGAACTCAAAGATTCGGCTTTGTGAACTTTGTGGCTTTTCTTTGATTGATTTGTAGTTGAAAATTGGCGCAACATTTGTAATACCTTATTTATGAAAAAGATTTTATTTTTTAGTTTGATGCTCGCTTGCATATTTTCCTTTGGAAAATGCAACAAGAAAAAGAAATGCTGCAAGAAAAAAGCAACAACAACTGCTGCTTCAAAGTTAAATGCAGACGAAGTGTGGATGCGTTACGACGAAACCAAATGTGAAAATCCATGGCATTTCAACTGGTTTGTAAAGCCTACAGAAGCACAGATTTTGGGTGCAGTAAAAAGTCAACTTACAGGACAAGAAATAAGCATTTTAGAAATACAGTCGACTTATAAAGAAGGGATGATTTCGTGTGATGCGTGTAATTGTCCAAATGGAAGACATTTTTACGTGCGGGTGAATAAATCAGAAACAGAGAAATTGAAAGCACTGAAATTTTATGAAGTAAAAGAAATTCCGAAAACGGAAAGTACTGATACTACTAAATAAATAATCTACAGATTTGACTTTATTCTTTCCGCTATCGCTTCCATTTCTTCTTTGGGCAATGATTTGGCATTTCTAAAATCCAGGTCGTGCACAGAATTTATTGGAGATAAATGAATATGTGTATGCGGCACTTCCAGTCCAATGACGGTCATGCCTATGCGCTCACAAGGAACGGCTTTTTCAATGGCAATGGCAATTTTCTTCGCAAAAAGTATCAATGCCTGCAATTCGCCATCTTCCAAATCGAAAATATAATCGGTTTCTTTTTTAGGCACCACTAAAGTATGCCCGGCATGCAAAGGACGGATATCCAGAAAGGCGAAATGATATTCGTCTTCCGCAATTTTATAGCAGGGAATTTCGCCGTTGATGATTCTGGTAAAGATAGTCGCCATGAAAAACAGCTTATATAGAAATATCCAACACTTCCAGTTCCATATTACCTGCCGGAATCTGAATGATTACTTTCTCTCCTTTTACTTTGCCTAATAAAGCAGCACCAATAGGTGATTTTACGGAGATTTTCAATTGCTTTAAATCCGCTTCTTTTTCAGACACTAAATGGTAAGTGAATTCTTTTTTCATCTTCACATTCAGCACTTTCACTTTCGACAACACGGAAACTTTTGAAATATCAATTTTGGAGGCATCCAGTACGCGTGCGTTCCCGATATCGCCTTCTAATTTACGGATACGAAACTCCAGCAATCCTTGTGCTTCTTTAGCTGCATCATATTCTGCATTTTCCGACAAATCACCTTTTTCTCTTGCCTCTGCAATTGCTTTCGATGCATTTGGTCGCTCGATAGCCACCAGATGATTTAATTCTTCTTTCATCTTCGCCAATCCTTCTTCGGTCACATATACTATCTCTGACATACTTTTTATTTTACTTGAAAAAAATAGACACGCCCCGATTGAGACGTGCCTTGAAAGCAAATTTATACTTTTTTTCGACAAAACGCAATTTTTAAACAATTTTTAGCTTTTGATATAAAAGCCTATTTTTACAGCCATGACCAATAAAAAAATAGCTTTTTTTGTGCTTCCAAAGAAAACATGGGGATTGCTGTTGTTTGCCTTTATCGTCAGAATCCTGATTTTTATCCTTTTTCAGCCCTGGAACGAGCTGGTGGTTCAAAAACAGATTTTACAGTTTGATGCCCTGGGTTATCACAATCTGGCATTATGTATCAAAAATAATTTCAACTTTTGCGGGGATGCCTTCCGGACGCCGGGATATCCGTTTTTTGTTTCCCTTATCTATTCTGTTTTCGGCAGTCAGCCTTTTACAGCCATTATTGTACAAATCTTTTTAAATCTGCTTTCAATTATTTTATTGTATAAAATAGGAATTGAATTATTTTCGGAAAAAGCCGGTTTTATTGCAGCTGTTTTATTTTCCATCGATTTACATCACACCATTTTTATTTATTACATTTTAACGGAAACGATTTACACCACTGTTTTTTTGGCGGCATTACTGTTTTATGTAAAAGCAATTAAATCATCTCAACTTAAATTTTTCATTTTAACCGGACTTATTTACGGCATCAGTACACTGATCCGGCCGATTTCTCAATATTATATCGGCGGTATTTTTCTGTTTACCTTATTATGGTATTTCAAAGAATGGAAAAACGGCATCAAGTTCTCGGTTATGTTAATGACCGCATATTTTGTGGCGATAGCTCCCTGGTGTTTGCGTAATTACAGTGAGTACGGACATTTTGCCTTATCTAATATCAAAGGCTACAATTTACTTTTCTGGAATGCGAGTTACTACGAATCGAAACGACTGCATCTGCCGATAGACACGGTGAATGCGCATTTCAAAACGGAACTGGAAAAGATGGGCTGGCGGGCAGATGCCAATCCGTTTGACAAAGAAAAGTACGATGGTGAATTGGCCAATAAAATAATCAAGGCACATTTTGGTGACTACCTGAAAACGCATCTAATCGGCACAGTGAAAATTCACTTAAGTGTGGGAACACAAAGCTTGACGGAAGTGCTGCATATTCCTGCAAAGAAATTCAGTGAAGAAGAAAAATACAATAATGGTGTATTAGCGCTGATAAAAAAATTCTTTGTAGAAAAAACGATTTATGAAATTTTATTAGGATTATTTGTGGCGGTATTTTTAACAGTCGTTTATTTCTTTGCAGGTATTGGTATCTGGCGAATGGTAAAAGAAAAACAAACTTTATTGATGTTATTTTTACTAGGCTCGGCAGGTTATTTTTCCTTAATCAGTGGTATTATTTCTTATGCTCGATACAGATTGCCAAGTATGCCGTTTTATATCCTTTTGGCGAGCGCTGGTATCGTGTGGTGGCTAAACAGAAAAAAGCCATTAGACACTAGTCTTTAGAATTTAAGATATTGACCAATCCTTCTATTTTATCCATCAAAATTTTCGTCAATTTATATTTGGATTCTACAGTCCAGCCGGCAATATGCGGTGTGGCAATGACATTTTCAAATGAAAATAATTTTTGGTATACCTGAGGTACATGAACTTTTTTTTTAGTGACAGGCTCGTCTTCATACACATCCACACAAAATCCATTTATTTTTTTGTTTTCTAACGCATCAATTATATCTGTTGTATTTACCACAGCACCACGTGAAGTATTAATAATTACGGGTGATTTTGTACAATCATTTACAAAGGAAGTATTGCAATAATAATGTGTTTCTTCGTTATAGGGAACATGAAAACTGATGACATCACAACTTGCTTTTATTTCTTCCAATGAAACATTTTTTACAAAATCATCTTGAGCCGGTTTGTATTTATCATACACTAAAATTTCCACGTCAAAGCCACGCAGTTTTTTGGCAAAGGCTTGTCCGGTATGTCCGTACCCAATAATGCCAACAACTTTTCCGTCTAATTCTTGGCCGCGGTTTTCTTCGCGCAAAAACAATCCTTTCTTTAATTCAGTATTTGCCTTATTGATGTTGTTAAATAAATTGAGCAACATCGCCAGACAGTGCTCTCCCACTGCATTTCCATTGCCTTCCGGCGAATTGACACAAGCGATATCTTTTTGGATGCAATAGGCTACATCTACATTTTCCATACCGCTTCCTACGCGTCCGACGATTTTTAAATTGGCAGCATTGTCAATTAATTCCTTATCCACTTTGGTGTATGTGGTAATAATTAAAACCGTATAATCTGCAATGATCCGAAGTAATTCTTCGCGTTCAATTTCGGGTTTTACATCCACTGAATAACCGAGTGTTTCAAACCGGTTATGAATGTAATTATCAATATCTGCCGTAATTAATACCCTCTTTTTCATTTCTCTTTCTCAATCATTTTTGTCAGGTTGATGAAATCCTGTACACTTAATTGTTCAGCACGTTTCTGAAAAATATCTTGTTGTAATAATTCTTTTGAAGCGATACCACTTAAGCCATTTCGCAGCATTTTTCTGCGCTGATTAAACCCGGCTTTCACAATATTCCTGAACAACTTAAAATCAAAATCCAGATTAATTTCTTCTTTTCTGCGCATTGAAATCACACTACTCATTACTTTGGGCGGCGGTGAAAAACTTTCCGGTGGAATATCAAATTCCATGGTTACATCGTACAATAATTGTGCGAAAACACTAATAACACCATATTCTTTAGAACCTTCCGGTGAGGCAATACGATGTCCCATTTCCTTCTGAAACATGCCTACCATAAAAGGCACCTGCTCGTAATTATCCAGAACACTGAACACAATCTGAGAAGAGATATTGTACGGGAAATTACCAACAATAGCGGTTGGAGATTGCAGCATTTCCTTCAGGTTTAATTTTAAAAAATCCGCTTCTATAATCTCTATACGGGATTTTTTGGCCTCATATTTCTTATTTAAATGCTCTACACAGCGATTGTCCACCTCTATACATGTCACATGTTCAAATTCATTTAATAAAAAATCCGTCAACGCACCCATTCCGGGTCCAATTTCCATGATTTTTTCATCTGAATGATACTTCTTTACTAACCCGGATATCCTTTCTAACACCATTTTATCATTTAAAAAATGCTGTCCATAGGATTTTAAGGCTGTCACAAAACTCGACATTTGTACTTAATTTATTTAGGTAAAGAATCTAAATTTGAACATTACTAAAACTCTAGATACTATAAAACTTTAAAGGTATATATTATGTTGCAGATTTCCACCAAACCGCCCAAAAGAGCCGTACTCGTTATTTTTAATAAAATAAACCTGAATATATTGCCATTCTTTGACATCGAAGAAAAAAATGCTATTCAGCAACGATTAAACGATGGCGTCCAGATTATCCCGTACAGCAAACAACAAAAAACCTATTTTTTATTTCCTTTAGAAATAGATTTGACGTCAAAACCGGATAACATTCACGAGAAATTGCGTGTACAGGGAAATACCATCTATAAGATGTGTAAAGAATATAAAGAATCGGAAATCAGTCTGGAAGTACTGGGAGATTTTGGCAAAGAGTACATAGCATCCATTCTTTCCGGCATCAATCTGTCGGATTATGAATTTTTAAAATACCGCACCAAACCTAAAGGATATAACCTGACTGTAAATGTAGACCCTTTACTGGTGGACGAAGCAGTGATAAACGAATTGAATTTAATGGCTGAAAGTGTACGTATCACAAAGGATTTGGTGAACGAACCTGTTTCCTTTTTAACAGCCACACAATATTCCAAAGAGATACAAAAAATTGGCGAAGCAGCGGGTTTTAGTGTAACGGTGATGGATCAGAAAGAAATTGAAGCGGAACAAATGGGCGGTGTAATTGCTGTAAATTTAGGAAGCTCTGCTCCGGCAACATTTAATATTTTAGAATACAAACCAAAAAAACATAAAAACGAACAACCATTAGTGCTGGTTGGAAAGGGTGTGGTGTTTGACACCGGCGGCTTGTCCTTAAAACCTACCCGTAACAGCATGGACATGATGAAATCAGACATGGCGGGTTCTGCTGCTGTGGTGGGTGCCATGTATGCCATTGCCAAAGCAAATTTACCGTATCATGTTATAGGATTAATTCCTGCGGTGGAAAACCGTCCGGGATACGAGGCTATCTGCCCGAGTGATGTAATTACCATGTACGACGGCACTACCGTTGAGGTTTTAGACACAGATGCGGAAGGACGATTGATTTTAGCAGATGCCCTGCATTATGCCAAACGGTACAAACCTGAATTAGTGCTGGATTTTGCTACCCTAACGGGTTCTGCTATGCGTGCTATAGGCAAAGAAGCCAGCGTAATGATGGGAACCGCAGATAAATCCATCAAAAAGAAATTAAGAAAAGCCGGTGGAAGTACCGGTGAACGCATGGTAGAATTCCCGCTTTGGGATGAATACGGCGACTATATGAAGAGCGAAATCGCAGATTTAAAGAATTTAGGACCAATGGATGCTGGCGCTATTACGGCTGGAAAATTCCTGGAACACTTCACAGATTACCCATGGATACATTTTGATATTGCCGGTCCGGCTTACATTCCCTCCAATTATAATTACCGCGGAAAGTGGGCAACAGCGTATGGTGTGAGATTATTGTTTAAATTTGTACAAAATCAGTGCAAGGATGACAACACCCAACCAGAAAAGAAAAGTAGGAATAACGCTAGGTGATGTAGCAGGAATCGGTCCTGAAATCATCATGAAGACTTTCTCAGAAGACCATCTGTATAAGCAGTTTACGCCCATTTTATACGGCAACCCAAGGGTTTTATCGTACTATAAAAAGATGTTCAACTTCGATAAATTTCAGTATTCTTCTATCAAAGGATACAATAACCTGAGCCATAATTCCTTAAATATTATTCCTGTCTGGGAAGAAGAATTTGCGATTACGCCGGGAACTCCGACCGATATAACCGGAAATTATGCGCTAAAATCGCTACAGGCAGCCTGTGATGCACTTAAAAATAAATTTATTGATGTACTCGTAACAGCACCCATCAACAAGAAAGTGATGCATTCCGAGCAGTTTCCCTACGCCGGACATACCGAATATTTAATGAATTATTTTGGTGCTAAAGACAACCTGATGTTTATGGTGGCCGAGGATTTACGTGTCGGTTTGGTAACCAACCACAGTGCAATAAAAGATGTTGCGTCTAAAATTTCCAAAGAAAAAATTATCCGTAAACTGCAGCTGATGAATGCTTCTCTGATGCAGGATTTCGGTATTGATAAACCACGTATTGCTGTGCTGGGATTGAATCCGCATGCAGGCGATGGTGGTGTGATTGGTAACGAAGAGGTGAATATTATTTTACCGGCGGTGCAGGAAGCTAAAAATATGGGCATTACCGTATTTGGCCCCTATCCGGCAGACGGCTTCTTCGCATCGTGTAATTATAAAAAATTTGACGGTGTATTAGCCATGTACCACGACCAGGGTTTGATTCCGTTCAAATATATTGCCGGTGAGGACGGCACCAATTTTACGGCAGGCTTGGATGTCGTACGCACATCGCCTGACCATGGTACAGCAGAAGATATTGCCGGAAAAGGCGTGGCAGATGAAACCTCATTCCGTCAGGCGATTTATACGGCAATAGATATCTTCAACAACAGAGCTAATTACGGCGAGATGCGCGAAAATCCACTGGTGAAACGCGCGGTGCTGCATGATGAAAGAATTTAATCTGTTGTAATTATTTATAAAAGATGCTACTTTTATAAATATGCAGTCATTCCGATTCTCGAAGTACACCTTTTATTTTTGTGCATTATTTTTATTTGTTTCTACCTTTTTTACCAAAAGATGGAATGAGCCTAATAATGCTGTGCTTTCATGGGATGCAGCTGATTATTATTTATACCTGCCCGCATTCTTTTACGATGATTTAGGAAAAATAAATAATGCTAATGAAATCATTGACAAATACAATCCTTTTGGTTGTAATTTTGAAGATGCCAACAGTAAAGTAAACTACAATTACATTATAAAATACACCTGTGGTATCGCCATCATGGAGCTTCCTGCATTTATTGCAGCACATTACTGGGCAAAAATTGCAAATTATCCTGTTGACGGATTTTCACTGCCTTATCAGATTTGTATTAACTTTTGGAGTATTGCATTTGCCGTTTTCGGCTTGTGGATACTCCGAAAAACACTCATAAAATATTTTGATGACACGGCAATTTCAATAACATTACTGATTCTTTGCTTTGCAAGCAATCTATATAATTTTACTGCATTCAGCGGCAATATGTCACATGGCTATTTATTTACCCTATATGCATTGCTTCTCTTTTATATTGACAGGTTTTACGAAAAGCCGTCTTATAAAACCTCTGTTATTTTAGGATTTATTTCAGGATTAGCTGTCTTAACAAGACCAACTGAAATAGTATGTTTGATTTTGATAGCACTTTGGAAGGCATCTTCTTTGTCTGATATAAAAAAAAGATTCTCTTTCATAAAAAACCATTTTGCATTATTGATTGCTTTTTCAATAGCGGCAATACTTACAGGCAGCATTCAATTAATCTACTGGAAAATATACTCGGGACATTGGATATACTGGAGCTATGGGCAAAATGAAACATTTAACTTTCTGCATCCGCATATTTTAGACGGATTATTTAGCTATAAAAAAGGCTGGTTTGTCTATACACCTGTAATGCTGTTGTCTGTAATTGGTTTTTACTTTTTATACAAATACTTTAGATTGTTTTTCTTACCTATACTTTTATACTTCACATTCAATATCTACTTTGTTTTTTCATGGGATTGCTGGTGGTATGGCGGCTCTTTCTCACAACGCAGTGTGGTACAATCCTATGCCGTTCTGGCATTTTCTATTGCTGCTTTAATACAATCGTTTCAAAAAAGAAAATTTTTATTTCTTCTTACATCAGCATTCATCATTTTATGCATCTGGTTAAATCTACTCATGACATATCAGGCATATTCAAGCGGAGGAATTATGGAAAATGAGAACATGAGCAAGAAATATTTCTGGAAGATATTTGGCAAAACGAGTATTAACAAATCTGATAAAAAATTTATTGACCTCAGAGATGAATTACCTAAAAAGCTACAGAGCAAACTTTCTGTTATTTATGAAACAGATTTTGAGAAAGATAATTTTGGTGATAGCTGCACTGCATATTCAGGTGGCAAAGGAATCTTATTAAATAAATCAAAACAAGAAAGCAAAGAAATTACCATTCCTGTTTCATCCAATAAAAAAGGCTACTACAGAGCAAGTGTGAAAGTCTTTGCAAATGAAATGGAATGGGATGTTTGGAAACAAGCACAATGGGTAATTGCATTGTATGACGACGAGAAAGAAGTCAGAACAAATTACTACAGGGTTTATCGAATTATTGAACCCAATACATGGCAGGATATAACAATTGATATTAAAACACCAAAAAATAAAGATTACAACGCTTTAAAAATAAAATTCTGGAATGCTGAAAGCGACAAGAAACTTATCGCAGACGATTTAAAAGTTAGCTTTGCAGAAAACTAAAACCTCCTGAACGTATTCTGTCCGGCGCGTTTTATTTTATTGATGTGCTCGTAATCCTGTTCGTTCTTTAAAAGTGACCCGAAATAAGGCGGTTGTGTCGTTAAGTAATCTATTTTTTGTAAATCTTCTTTGGTGTTTTTTCCAAGTTTCAATAAACGAATCCAGTCGATTAATTCAGAAGTCGATGGTTTCTTTTTGATACCGTGAATATCGCGTATACCATAAAAAACTTTCAATGCTTCTTCCATCAGTTCTTCTTCCAAATGCGGAAAATGCACATTGACAATATCAATCATGGTTGGTCGTTCCGGGAAACGGATGTAATGAAAAAAACATCTGCGTAAAAAGGCATCCGGCAGTTCCTTTTCATTATTGGAAGTAATGATAACGATGGGTCGTGTTTTTGCTTTTATCGTTTTTTGTAATTCATAACAATAGAATTCCATTTTGTCCAATTCCAGTAACAAGTCGTTCGGGAATTCAATATCGGCTTTATCAATTTCATCAATCAGCAAAACTGCCTGCTCTTCGTTTTCAAATGCCTGCCACATTTTTCCTTTCATGATGTAATGTGAAATATCATTTACTTTTTCATCGCCAAACTGCGAATCGCGCAAACGAGCCACGGCATCGTATTCATACAAGCCTTGCTGCGCCTGTGTGGTGGATTTTATATGCCAGGTAAATATTGGCTTATTCAATGCTTTTGCCACTTCAAATGCGAGCAAGGTCTTGCCTGTACCGGGCTCACCCTTTATCAATAAAGGTTTTTCCAATGCAATGGCTGCGTTCACAGCAATCTGCAATTCTTCCGTTGCTATGTAATTTTCCGTGCCTTTAAATTCTTCGTTCATGTTATAGTAGTTAGTGATAAGGGATAAGTAATAAGTATGTTTAATGAATAATTTTCTTTCCTTTTAATGTTTTCATGGCATTTGCCAAGCCGTCGAGTGTCATCGGAAACATTCTGTCTTTAAAGACTTCTTTAATAACTTTTACGGTAGGTGTTCCATCCCAGTAATATTCATTACTCGGATTCAACCAGACTGTATTCGGAAATTTGGTTACAAAACGCTGCAGCCATGCAATACCGGTTTCGTCGTTGTAATGCTCTACGCTGCCGCCTAATGCCGTCAGTTCATAAGGCGACATGGTGGCGTCTCCCACAAAAATCACACGATAATTCTGGTTGAATTTATGGAGGATATCGAATGTCGGAATGCGATCGTTATACCGCATATTATTGTCTTTCCAGATACTTTCATATACGCAGTTATGGAAATAAAAAAACTCCAGATGTTTCAGTTCTGATTTTGCAGCAGAGAATAACTGCTCGCACAATTCCACATACGGATCCATAGAACCGCCCACATCAAAAAACAATAATACTTTTACGCGGTTCTTTTTTGCCGGATGCATTTCAATTTCAAGGTAGCCGCCATTTCTACTCGTCTTTTCTATAGTTGTATGTAAATCCAGTTCGTCTTCAATGCCTTCCCGTGTCAATATTCTCAGGCGTTTCAGGGCAAGTTTAATATTGCGGGTATTCAGTTCCACATCAGATGAATAGTTCTGAAACTGTCGCTTTTCCCACACCTTCACCGCACTTCTGCCGCCACCGTCACCGCCAATATTAATTCCTTCCGGATTGAAGCCGCCGTTGCCGAAAGGAGACGTGCCGCCCGTTCCAATCCATTTATTGCCACCCTGATGTTTTTCTTTTTGTTCTTCCAGTAATTGCTGCAAGCGTTCCATCAACTTATCCAGTCCGCCCATCTTTTCAATCATCGCTTTTTCTTCCTCAGAAAACAAACGGTCTATTTCTTTCTGCAGCCAGTCTTTCGGAATTTCCTTTTTATCTGCTTCCGACAATTCCACCCCGTGAAAATAATTCCCGAACAGCAAATCATATCTGTCGAGAAACTGTTCATGTTTAATTAAAATCGTTTTGGATAAAAAATAAAATTCCTCCACACTGAATCTCGTCACGCGCTTGTTCAGCGCCTCCAACAGATTCAAATATTCGCCGATACTGACCGGCAAACCTTCTTCTTTCAGCAATAAAAAGAAATCGAGAAACATACTATAAAAGTAGTGAGTAGTGAGTAATAAGTTGTTAGATTTTTGTAAATTTATTTTATGAGTGCACAATTGACAGAAAAATACAATGATATAGAAGTTTTAAAACGCAAGTTTCTAAAAAAAGTTGCCGGTTTATCAAACGAACAGCTGAATAAAATTCCGGCAGATGGCGGATGGAGTGCAGGTCAAACGCTGTATCATTGCGCATTTGCAGAAAGCGGCACCATTCTGGTGATCAATAATAATTTAGCGGAGAATAAAATAAACCAGAAAAGCGATATCGGGAGTGTATTCAGAAATATTATGCTGGTTATCTTTTTGAAATTACCTTTAAAATTTAAAGCCCCCAAACAGGTAAGCAAAGTTCCAGAACAAATTTCCCTGGAGGAATTACAAACTTATTATGATAAAAACTCTGCTGCATTTAAAAAGATTCTAAATGATTTGCCGGTGGAACTGGAAGATAAATTTATTTTCAAGCATCCCCGCTCCGGCTTGTTCAATATCGATCAGACGCTGAATTTTGTTCGAGAGCATTATCTGCATCACGAGCGCCAATTAAATGCGTTGTTATAAAAAATTATGAAAATAAATTGTATCGTATAATACAATACAAGGCGCGGAAAGCATCTTTCATGCCAATTTTCTTACCTTCTTCATAGGTTCTGCCGTAATAAGAAATACCCACCTCATAGATTCTTACTTTGGGGATTTTTGACATTTTTGCTGTGACTTCCGGTTCGAACCCAAAACGGTTTTCTTTTAAATCAATACTTTGAATTATTTCCCGGCGAAACATTTTGTAACATGTTTCCATATCCGTCAGATTCAGGTTGGTAAACATATTGGAAGCCATCGTAAGCATTTTATTACCGATAGTATGCCAGAAGAATAAAATCCGATGCGGCTTTCCGCCAATAAAACGGCTGCCATATACCACATCGGCAAATCCGTCTAAGATAGGCTTCATTAAAATATTAAATTCATTTGGGTCATATTCCATGTCGGCATCCTGTACAATCACGAAATCTCCGGTTGCACTTTGGAACCCTGTACGCAATGCAGCGCCTTTTCCTTTATTAACGTCATGTTTTTTATAAACCACGTTTAATTCAGGATGCTGCTGCTGAAATTCCGTTACTTTCTGTTCTGTTTTGTCTTTAGAACAGTCATTCACCACTATAATCTCTTTCTGAATATCCTGAATGAGTTTTACACCCTTGATTTTATTCAAAATATGCTGAATCGTATTTTCTTCGTTATACGCCGGAACTATGATGGATAATTTTGCAGACATTCAATTGTTGTTGCTGCAAAAATAAAGATTTTGTTGGAATAATGAAACTAAAAGGATACGCAACAAAAGAGCAGCTAATTTTTTATTTAGTTACTCCATCGGTAATTTTTTTATATTCTGTATCATTTGGCTCCCACAACTCAATTTTATTACCTTCAATATCCATGATATGAATAAACTTTCCATAATCATAAGTTTCTATCGTATCTACAATTGTAACATTATCTGCTCTTAATTCTTTTACCAATGAAGTTAGATTTTCCACCCTGTAATTAATCATAAAATCTTTTTCTGAAGGCTTAAAGTAAGTGGTTTTTTCAGAAAACGGACTCCATTGAGTATATCCCTGCTTGCTGCTATCCGCACCTTCCCGCCATTCAAAGTTGGTGCCGTATTCATCGGTATTTAAGCCTAAATGTTTATTATACCATTCCTTGATTTTCTTTGGGTCTTTACATTTAAAAAAAACACCCCCAATTCCGGTTACTTTCTTTATCTGTTTATTATCCGATTTTTCTGAAACAATATTATTCCATGCAAAACCCAAAGCAAATGATACGGCAAGTGCGATTGTAATAATTATATTTTTTTTCATTTTTTACTTTTAATCCATCTTTCGCCTTCATTGCCTTTTCTCTCTAAATCAAACACCATGGAACCATATACCAATGCACCGATTTTTGGAGAGCCGTATGCTTCTATATGTTTGTTGTTGTAGATATTAGAACCCCCAACCTGCAAGGTAAACCATCTTGGAAATTCATAATTCACCTGCATATCCATCATATGGTAGCTAGGAACGGCACCATCGCCAAAGGTACTTTCCCAGTTGTATTTACTCACCCATTTAAAGTTTACACCAAATCCAAGTCCTTTCCATATTCGTTGTGCACTAATGCCTAAATTAAACTTATGATTGGGTGTATTGAATCCGGGAATAATCGGGTCTTTTAAATTCTTAGTATTAATACCGGAATAAGTATAATTAAAAGAACCTATCAGTGATTTCCAGATATAGTAATTTAAACCAATGGAGGCGCCATATGCGTCTACTTTTTGCTGCGCATTGGTGGGCATCTGGATTAATTTATAAGCGCCTGTCAGCATGGCATCAGCACCGGCTTCGGTACCTACCACAATTTCCTTGTTGGTAGGCACGTAAAAACGCAAGTCGCCGATAAAATTAAAATAACGATTGAAGTACGCATTTACATCCACATATAATTTCTTTGCAAAAACACCGCGATAGCCAACTTCCCATGAGTTTACCTGTTCCGGTTTGATAGGATTTAATTTAATCGGTTTCAATATAGTCGGATCTACTTCCAGTGTTACATTGTAATTACTTCTGAAATCTTTCACCGACTGAAAATCGTAGCCTTCCGCGCCATTTAAATTTCCCAGTAATTGTATAGCTCCTAAATCCAGTGAAATATATTGATTTTGCAGAGTGGGCGTTCTGAATGCCTGCTGATAAGAAAAACGGAAAGTATGCTCTTTATATGTACCTATGGCAGAAATTCTCGGAGAAAACTGCACTTTAAAATTTTCCGCTTTATCTACACGTGCCGAGCCTACCAGTTTCAAATGCTTTTTAAATAAATCAACGGTAATCTGTGTATAGCCACCTACTTCCCAAGTGTTTAGATTAATAAACTTCGCATTTAAATCAGGTGAACCATCATCCAGTGTATCAGCGCGGTTCACTAAGGTGTCAAAAAAGATAGAACCATAAGAACGCGGTATATACATACGGAAAGAGGAACCTACAATCCAGTTAATATCATGTTTAAAGGTATGATTATAACTTGCCTCCGCATGATGCAGAGAAGATTTATCCTGAAACTTGGAACCGGTTACCAGATTGGCATCATCCACAATCAGATTATATGCTGAATCAAAAGAGGCAGTGCCGGGCTGTAAATAGGCATTATTAAAAGCATCTGACAATGCAAACTCTCTGGATGTTTGCACATCAGCATCATTTGGATCATCTTTAAATCCGTTTGTATAATCAGATAGTTTTCCGAAATAGGATTTTACAAAATTCGATACATATCTTGTAATACCGATTTTGGATAAATTGATGGCGCTAAATACCATATCGTATGATTTACCTGCATTTTCCTGAGTGGTATAATATTTTGCGGTAAAGCCTTTATAATCCAGCTGAAATTTATGCTGCTGAAACAAAATATTTTTGATGTTGTAACGGTTGGATCCCTGATAAACGGCGCTGCCTCTTCCAAATTTATACTGGTATTCGATTTGCATATCTTTTATCGGACGTGCGTACAGTGCCACATTTGCTTTAATACTTTCCGTTTTCTGGTCTGTTAAATCTTTCTCCCGATAACCCGGTGCCTGTACATTTATAATTCCGGGAAATGCATTTGGGAAAAAATCCAAATAGGCATTCAAGGCTCTAAACTGACGGGCAATAGCGGTATCTTCACTGAATTGCAGTTTTCGGACAACAGTGCTCACGTTCACATCCGTTCCGATATCACCATATGTATTAGCAATTGTATCATCTGCCACCCAGTCCTTTGCCCTGAAATATCCTGCACTCACTTTAAAGCCGAAAACATCTCTGCCATATTTTTTCTTACCAAAAGCATTGGCATAACGAATCTGTGCATCCAGCATCTGACGGTTGCCACCTTTTATTTTAACCTGTAAGTTTTTAAAATCGAACGGATTTTTTGTCTGCATACTGACAATTCCCTGAAATGCATTTGCACCATACAAGGCAGATGAGGCGCCGGAAATAACCTCCACACTTTCCAGATCCAAATCGTTTGCACCTACGAGGTTACCTACCGGGAAATTCAGGCCGGGCGCCTGATTATCCAACCCATCAATAAACTGTACAATTCTTACGGGAGCAGTTGTATTAAAACCACGTGTATTAAACACCTGAAATCCCATACTAGTTGTCGTAATATCTACTTCCTTTAAATTCCCCAAGCCCTGATAAAAGTTACCGGAAGCCACGGATTGTATTTGTTTAGAATTTAATTTTTGTATGGACGAAGGAGAATACTGAATACGTTCACTTACCCTAGAAGCAGAAATTACCACATCATTACTCACCCGCACTTCCTGTGCCACCAATGCCGTTTCTATGGATTGATTTTCTTCCGTTACATTAATTTCCTGATCGGCAAAGCCCAGATACGTTACTACTAACACTACCGGTAATTTTACATCCGCTTTGATTTCAAATTTTCCGTCTACATCCGTCACCGCACCAAAGTTGGTTCCTTTAATCTGAACATTAGCACCAATTAATACATCTTTTGACTCTTTATCCGTGATTTTTCCTTTGATAGAAATTTCCTGTGCACTTACACTAAGGCTTACAATAAAACACAGGAATACTGAAAATAATTTCAATAAATTACTTAAATAGTTCATCTGGTTAGGTTTTGGTTAGTTATTCTTTGTTAGTTTATGGTAAATGATTTCGTCACTTTTTGATCCGAGTCTTTTATATCTATCAGTTCGAGTAAATACTGTCCTTTCGCCAGTTCTGACAAATTGAATGTTTGCTGGTCTGTAATTTCTTTAGTCAGTATTTTTTCACCGATAGTATTATAAATAGTTGCCAGGTACTTTCCGTTTTTGCTGATGAAAACTGAAAACTGTCCGTCACTCGGATTCGGGAATAAATTCACGTCCCAGTTTGCTTTGGTCGCATTTGGTTTCTTAACAGCTGTAATCACGGCAGTACTTCCAAAAACCGGCAACTCTATCTGTGTCGGATACTGGTCGGAGAAAGCAATACGTTGTACCGAAATTCTCGGAGCATATTCTGTTCCGTTGTAAATATAAGTTCTGCCATCTGCCGGTTTTCTTCTGAAAAATTCATTCGGCATAATCGGCACATTGGCACTGGCTTGAAAACGCGGATAGTTACTGCTAGTTATCAGCACTTTTATTTTATGCCCCTGCGCAAACGTATAGGCTATCGGATATCCCTGAAAATAGTATTCGTATATTTTTCCGATATCAATATTACTGAAAGGCGCATCATCATTTTCTGCACCCAATGCGATGGATTTGGCAAATTCGCGGGCACGTGCATTTACAGCACCTTCCACCACAAAAAATTCTTTTCCATCCGGATACACATCTAAAATACGCACAAAGAAATCGCAGTCCGTTGGACCGGAAGTGGTATTCCCGGGATTTGATTTTGCATATAGTTTATATTTCGGGAAACCCACTATACATAATGAATCCGGCAAAACATCTGTTTCAAATTTCAATACACCTTCTCTGTCCATAGTATACGGTGCCAGTAAGGGGTCAGAATAATTCATTTGTCCCTGACTGGATCTGTCTCCCTGTGGTGTATTTTCAATCATATTACCGCCACCCACGGTAATAATCGGATCATCCGGATTATGAACATACGTTTTATATCCTTCGTCAAAAGTTGGTTTTGCAAAATTAAGTTTTCCGTTTTGGTGTAAATACATAGATTTCCATTGAATTTCATTCGGCGGAAACACCTCTGTTCCCATCCAGTAATTACCCGCATATGATACCGTACCGTCATCACTGGATGCTCCGGTTATATAATACCGGATACTTGGAATGGTCGTGTAATCATATTTCGGAATTCCGGTAAAAACACCTGCCGTTCCAAATCCCTGTAAAATCGGGCCTAAGTCCGGTAAGTCCAGTTTAAATGGAATAACCAAGCTTCCGTCTAATCTGATTTCTACAGGAACCTGCTTTAAACTTTGTTCTCCCAATATAAAGTTTAACAAATCGGCAAACTGAATTTTATAATCGTCTGCCGGGAAACGCACTTCTATCTGGGGCCAAAGTGGCAATGGTTTTTGCCATTTTGTTGATTTTGGTATCAGCACTTTGGGTTCACCTAATTTATTATATCCGTTGTAATTAAGGTTATATCTGAACCAGCTGATTAATTCTGACTTTGCAATATCTGCAATGTTTATGTCTCCGTCCGCACCAATATTAGCAATATCAATTTTGGTAATATCCGTTACATTTTTAGGATATGTTTTATCGCCCGTTCTAGTAGATGCTATTGTCTGGTGTGCCCAAGGACCAATAATAATTTTCTGTAAGTTTTTTTTCTGTGTAATGTTATCCTGAATAAACTTATGCGTTTCTAATGAGCCATCTACAAAGATATCCCACCAGCCGGCCACGTGAAAAGTTGGCACTTCAATATTTTTGTATCTAGAATAAGTGCCATTTTTATCGCCCTCTCCATTAATGTCCACTGGGGCTTTACTGGCATCCATATCACTTCTTCCTATTGAATTCGGATAATATCCTGCCGGACTATTTTCATATCTGATGGTCACAAAGTGGTCGATTGCTTTATTGGCAGCTTCAAATTTATCTGCTGTATTATAGTCTTTTGAAGAATGTATATCATCATTAAGTCCACCGTCTATTGCCATATCCTCATCACGGGTATCTTTAATTTGTCCGCGCAGCCAGCCCGTCACTAAACCATCTCTTAAGCAACCATTCTGATAACCGGTACTTTTATAAAACTCCAGCGGACCTACAATCGGGAACATAGATTTCAGTCCCGGTTGAGAAGGATCCACTTTATGCGCCGCTGCTGCCTGCAACTGATTGTATCCTAAAGCTGATGCGCCAAACGTTCCTACAGAACCATTATATACTAAATCAGTAGTTTCAAAAAAACCATCTCTGTTTAAATCATATTTTCTTACCAATTGATTTTTTACAAACTCAATCGTGTTGTATCCGTCTTCGTGGTTATTTCCGTTTCTCGGATCTGTCGGACTTGTAATATCGAGAATGTGTGTATAGTTGTGATACGGCCATTTCTTCCAGCTATCCGAATACAATGGTAAATAAGCACCTTGTGACGTATACCTGCCCCGCATGTCCTGGACAGCTCCTGCATACCCCAACAGCGCCATTGCAGCACCTTCAATGGCGCCTCTTTTATTATAAGGAGTTCTTTCCAGAATCATCGGCAACTGATACGGATTCGGATTCGGCACTCCGTTAATAGTATCATAAATAATGAACTGTGAACCCTTTTGAAGCAACACAGCATAAATAGGTATTTTAATTGGTGGAAACGGAGCCGGCAATAAATTGAACTGGAAAGTATCGTTGTACACAAAACTATCCTGTAAAATCGGCAGATAAATATCTGTCATTAATTTAGTGCCATCCGGCATGGTAAACGGAACCTGCGTGCGTGTAGAAAAATCGGTCAGGTCATCCAGTGTTCCGTTAATCTTGCTTCCGGGGATTTCAACAGCTCCGGGGATAGGGAAGTATTTTGTTTGGGAATTCGCGCGTATAAATGCGAAAATAATCAACAAGGAGATTAAATATTTTTTCATATCGTACAGTTTTCACAATAAATTTACATTATTTATTCAATATGTTAATCTTTGTTAAGGATTTTTTTTCATCTTTCGTTGTTTATTTATTTAAACAAAGAAATGGAACTGATACTACACGATATAACCATACAACAAGCCTTACTGATAATTCTGAATCTGATTATTATTGAGAGTTTATTATCTGTAGATAACGCTGCTGTTTTGGCAACCATGGTAATGGATTTACCTAAAGAGCAACGAAACAAAGCTTTGAAGTACGGGATTTTAGGAGCCTATGTTTTCAGGGGAATTTGTCTAGTGCTAGCAGCGTGGCTGGTAAAAATATGGTGGCTGAAACCGCTTGGAGGTTTTTATTTACTATACCTATTTTTTGATTATTTTAAAAGTAAATCGACACCGAAGACAGAAGATGATACGCTCAACAAGGAAGAAAATTTTATCTACAAATACACCATTGGTTTATTTGGCAAATTCTGGTCTACAGTGATTTTAGTGGAAATCATGGATCTGGCATTTTCTATCGACAACGTTTTTGCAGCCGTTGCCTTTACGGATAATATTTACCTGATTTGGATTGGAGTATTCATAGGCATTCTGGCCATGCGTTTTGTTGCGCAAAGCTTTGTGAAGCTAATGGAAAAATATACGTTTCTGGAAACGTCTGCATTTGTGGTGATTGGTGTTTTAGGTATCAAATTATTATTGTCGCTGCCGGCACATTTTCTTCATGATAATCCTGTTTTTAAGTTTATAGAAAGTGAACGATTTGACTTGTATGTTTCCATTACGACGGTCGCCATTTTTTTAGTTCCGATTCTAAGCTCATATTTATTCAACTTTCCGAAACGCCACGAATAAAGTAAGTCTTAATGTTTTATTTTTTTATGTTTAGTGTTTTCTGCATTACTTCAAATTCTTTATAATACCCTTTTACAATGGCATCCGGATCGCTGACTAAATTAATATCTGTAACAACACCTAAACATACTCTGTTGTTATAACTGATAATACTAACGCCAATTCCCAATGGACTTGTCTGCGGTACCCAAAACATGATATCTTTTACTTTTACACCCGCCATATAAATTACGTTTCTCGGGCCGGGTACATTGGTAACCACGCCTGCTATTTTGGTTCCTATAAAATTCGAAAACTTTTGTTCCAGCGAAGTCGGGATAACATCTGCCAGGATATTCAGCAAATTATAAATCAGCACCGGCTCAATAGAATGTTTAAGCAATTCCGTTTTCTCTCTGATATAGGCAATCCGTTTTGAACTTTCTTTTATATGCACCGGTAATTCTATCGATAGCATTCCGATTTTATTATGAACCCTGATTTGTTCATCCTTCTTACGGATATTGACAGGCACTACCACTCTTATACATTTATCCAGTGTTTGTTTGTGTTTTATTAAATGCCTGCGCAATGCACCGCTAATCAGAGCCAGTAATATATCATTCACGGTGGCGTTATGCTGCTTCCCGATTTTCTTTATCACATCCAAAGGCAAAGGCTCAGACCATGCCGTTTTTTTAGAATATCCGAGTTCTCCTTTGTAAATAGTTCCCTGAACAGATTCACCAAAAAACAAGCGGCCTAATTCTTTTGTAATATCCCAGGATTCGCTCAAGGCATCTTTCAGATGTGCAGGATTATTCAGTAATTCCTGAGCTTCGTGATACATATCTTTTCCCGTGTGCAGCAACTGGGTAAAATCTTCTTTAAAACTATGTTTCTTGTTGCTCAACACTTCATCCGGGATATCCATGCGCAGTGATTCCGCTCTGGTAGCACCTGTGAGCGAGAACACCACTTTTACCAACGCAATTCCGTCCGCAATGGCATGATGTAATCGCCAAACCACCACACTGCCGCCATTGTAATTATCTATCAGATGCACCTGCCACAGGGGCTTGCTTTCATCTAAAGGCTGGCTGATTAAATCACTGATTACTTCCTGTAATATTTTGTAATCACCCTGGTCAGGCAATGCAATATGATGAATGTGCGAAGCCAGATTAAAGGTTTCATCCACATGCCACATCGGCTTTTTATTTTTCAGGATAACCCTCTTATGAAAACGCTCAAATTTCAGCAAACGGGTTTTGATAATCTCCGTTAATTTTTGAATGGAAAGTGGTTTGTCAAATGTCATCATGCCCGTTATAGTCACCAAACTATTCGGCATATTAACATCCCACATCATATGGTCTATCTTGCGAAGCGGTTTATCCATAGCTAATTGATTTATTACAATTTAGCACAGATAATCCGGAAGTACTATGATAAAAATCAGGTATAATTCCGGTAAGATGTAGTATCTTATTTCTTCAATCTGTCTTTAAAGACTTTTTCGAACTTCTCTATCTTGGGTTGGATCACATACCTGCAGTAGCCTTCTCCGCTGTTGTCGTTGTAATAATTCTGATGATAATCTTCTGCTTTGTAAAACACATCGAACGGAGTTACTTCCGTTACAATCGGTGAGGGATAGGCTTTTGCCTGATTTAATGCCGCAATAATTTCTTCCGAAACTTTTTTCTGTGCTTCATTTTGATAAAATATAGCTGATCGATATTGTGTACCGATGTCATTTCCCTGTTGATTTAAAGTAGTCGGGTCATGCATAGTAAAAAACACTTTCAGTATCTCTTCAAAGGATATTTTTGTGGTGTCAAAG
This sequence comes from Sphingobacteriales bacterium, assembly GCA_016721245.1. Lineage (GTDB taxonomy): Bacteria > Bacteroidota > Bacteroidia > Chitinophagales > JADIYW01 > JADJSS01. The sequence goes on along the minus strand of JADKIQ010000002.1, from coordinate 26,796 downwards.
GTAATCTGAATTACTTCTGCATGGCCTGTAGCTCCTGTACAAACTTCTCTGTACGTTGGGTTTTTCACCTGTCCGCCGGAGAAACCGGATTCCACTTTCTCTACTCCTTCCAATCGCTGAAAAATGGCTTCTATACACCAGTAACAACCACCGCCAAAGGTGGCAACTTCTAAATTTGCGTTCATATTCTTTTTTACTTTTTGAGGTGAATTTTTCTTTGTTTCTTTCGTTTGGTTTTGCGCCTGATTGCAGCTGATAAACGAAAATAAACTAAAAATAGTGATAATGAGTTTCATATTGTCTTTACTATATAGACGTATAAACAAATCTAAACTTACATTGTTTTGGTGAAAGATTGTTAAGAAAGGTTTTATTTGAAAATCTGATAGACAACAAATGAAACAATATAAGCCGTTCCTGTCATATAGGCGAATTGAATCACCGGCCATTTCCAGCTTTTCGTTTCACGGTAAACGGTTGCCAGTGTGCTCATGCATTGCATAGCAAATAAATAAAACAAGACTAATGACAACGAAACAGCCATCGTGAAAACAGGTTTACCTTCGGCATTTTTTTCCTGTTGTAATTTCTGCTTAATGGTCATATTATCTGCGTTTTTCCCGATAGAGTACAAAGTCGAAATCGTTCCGACAAATACTTCGCGGGCAGCAAAGGAAGTAATCAAAGCAATACCGATTTTCCAGTCGAAGCCAAGCGGTTTTATAACAGGTTCTATTAAACGGCCTGCATAACCTGCATAAGATGCTTCCAGTTTTTTGGAGGCAATCAGCAAATCTGTAGTTTGTTTATCTGCGTTTAATAAGGAAGATTCTATCGTGGCTACATTCACCGCTTCCTGCATGGCTTTCTTCGGACCAAAACTTGCCAGAAACCACAAAATAAGTGAAACCATCAGGATTATTTTTCCGGCACCAAACATAAAGCTGCTCACTTTTTCATACAAAGTATAAAACACATTTTTCCAGTGCGGCTTTCTGTACTCCGGCAATTCCAGCATCAGAAACGAAAATTCTTCTGATTTTAAAATCTTTTTAAAAACATACGAAGCGATTAATGCTGCAGTAATTCCTATCAAATACAACACCATAAAAACCAGTCCTTGTGAATTGAACGGACCAATTTTAAAACTCGGAATGATAAAGCCGATTAACACGGCAAACACCGGAATTCTGGCAGAGCAGCTGATTAGCGGCGTTACCATAATCGTAATCAGGCGTTCCTTCCAGTTGCTGATGGTTCTGGTACTCATGATGGCCGGAATAGCGCAGGCACCACCCGAAATCAAAGCAACAATACTTCTGCCGTTCAAGCCGAATTTCTGCATGATGTTATCAAACATATAAACCGCACGCGCCATGTATCCGACTTCTTCCAGTAAGGTGATCAGCAAAAATAAAATAGTGATTTGCGGCACAAATACCATCACACCGCTGATGCCCGGAATCAAGCCTTCTGTCAGCAATCTCGACAGAATCGTATTCGGCAAAACGGTTTGTAAATAGGTTGCGAGATTGGCAAACTGCTGATCTATCCAGTCCATGGGAATCACAGACCACGCAAAGATTGCCTGAAAAATAAACAACATTAATGCGAAGAAAATAAGCGGACCGAAAAATTTATGCGTAATTACAAAATCAATCTTATCCGTTAAGGTTCGTGCATTGCTGAACGAACGGCTCAGCACCGTATTCACAATAGGCGTAAATTTGTTGTAGCGCTGCATAATTTCATCCAGCTGATTATTGATGGGATTGAAATTATTTTGCTGCACGACACTCAGCAACTGCTGTTTTTTATCTTCCTTTAAAAAATTAATTTTCTTCGAATGATGTGCGAGCAGTAAGGCATGGTATTCATTTTTTACCGGCAACAATACTCCCACTTTTGCCGCTAGACTTTTTTCGTCTGCAACTAATTCATAAAAAGAGGAAGTACGCACGCCCGTCTTGTTATCCGATAAAAGTTGAGGGAGTTTTGATTTTATGATATCAATTCCCTCTCCTGTTCTGCCGTTTATTTTGATAATTTCAATACCGAGCGCTTCGCTCAATTTTTTTTCGTCGCATTGTATGTTCTGCTGCGCGGCAATGTCATTCATATTCAACGCTACCAGCACGGGAAATCCAACATCCGCGATTTGTGTCAGCAGCAGCAAATGTCTTTCGAGGTGTGTAACATCGAGAATGTAGATAATTGCATCGGGATAATCTTTGTTATTGACATCGATTAAGGCGTTGACGGCAATGCGTTCGTCCAAAGAGGTCGGATATAAACTGTAAGTACCGGGCAGGTCTATAATTTCCACCTCGCGTTTATCGTCCAATTTTATGAAACCACTTTTGCGCTCCACCGTAACTCCGGGAAAATTACCTACTTTTTGACGCAAGCCGGTCAGCTGATTAAACAGCGAAGACTTTCCCGCGTTCGGGTTTCCTAAAAGTGCTATTTTTTGCAGGGCTTCAGACATTACAGAACAGGACTAAGAAGTACACTCAGCGCTTCATTGCTGCGCAAGGCTACATAATGGTTTTTTGCTTTGATATAATAAGCACCGCCAAACGGAGCTTTTCTCATTAGTGAAATGGAGGAACCCGGCAGCAAACCCATTGCCATTAATTTACAGGCAACATGACAATTGGAAAACTCGCCGATGACGGCGTTTTCTCCGATTTGCAGTTCCGTTATATTTTTAGGGCTGGACAATGATTATTTAAATTAAATCTAAATAGCAAAAATACACGGATATTTTGACAATTCAGCATTTTGGAGATAGGTTCCTAAAGATTACCTAAGATTGGTTATGATGAATTGGAAGTTTAATATTTTAAAAGTATATTTGAATAAAGGATGACAAAAACATCCATATCTGCCCAAATTAGTTGTATATGTTTGATTTTGTCAGACATATAAACAAGTTATACGCAACTTTAAATGACTAAGCACAATGAAATTTCAGCATATAATATCCATATTCAGAAAATTAAGATGAAAGAATCCATCAAATCTTGACAAACCTTAATAACGGAATTCTATTTGAAGAAACAAACTACATTCTTACCATTTGGTCACTAGCATGATGAACAAATTGAAAATTTTGGTGAACAACAAAACAATTAGTTGAGATAGAACAGTATGGTTTTAGGAAAGTGCAGGCTTCTAAACAAATGGTAAACAATTTTACGTTGACTGTTCTAAAATGGTCGTTTCAACCTATAACAAGTTCTTTTGACCAAGTAGAAGAATTTCTCGGGTTTGATAACGAGGGATATGATAGAATGCAGCAAAATAGAAATCATCTCACTGAATTATTAGGTAATCCATCGCATATAAAATTAGAAAAGATTAATAATTGTGAAGTTGGCGAAATCATTTGGGAAAATAAGATAGGTGAGAATTTCCTTAATTGGATTTGAACATTTTGCATTTCGTTACAGCATTAAGATTGGTCTAATAAACAATTCTCACGATCGTGATTTAAAAAGTAGCAATGATATTGTTGCTAAAAGAATGAAAGTGGCAATTGGTTTTATGAAAAACAAATAAAGCTGCGTATAACAAAAAATTGGCGTCAGTTGTGGTTCATTTGGAAAAGCAAATAATATGTAATAAATTTAGTTTGAAGGTTAGTTTCGGTTTGCTAAAGCACTTCACAACCAGCGCCAATTTTCAACCGTTAACCCTACTTCGGCGCTCGTATAATCAGCAGCAACGCAATCACTCCGAAAATAATATTGGGTATCCTAACAAAGCAATTTTTAAACAATACAAAATTTCATGTCTTGTGTTTATTCCAGTTAATGCTTATTAATTGGATGTTTGTTTGCCCTAAGAGAATATTAAAATTATACTAAGTCATCATCAAACTCGGCACACAAATATTCTTCTATCACGCGCGGGAAAAATTCGTGTTCCAAGGCTAATACTTTTTTAGCAATGGTTTCCGGTGTATCGCCTTCCTCTATGGCTACAGAAGTCTGAAATAAAACTTCACCTTTGTCGTATTCTCTGTTGCACAAATGGATGGTGATACCGCTCTCCGTTTCCTTGTTTTGCCAAACCGCTTCGTGTACATGCCTGCCGTGCATGCCTTTGCCGCCGTATTTCGGCAACAGGGCCGGATGGATATTGATGATGTGGTTAGGATATTTATCGAGCAGATTTTCCGGAATCAGCCATAAAAAACCGGCCAGCACAACTGTGCTGATTTGATAGTTTGCCAATTTGAAAATGACTTCATCCGTGTTGGTAAAACTGGGTTTTGTTGAATATAAAATATGGAATACCAAACTCCTCGCTGATGGCTTTTACACCGGAGTTTTCCTTATTGCTCAGCAGCAATGCCACTTCAATTTTCTCGTGATTTTTAAAATACGTACATATATTTCTGGCATTACTGCCTGAACCGGACAGAAAAATGGCTAATTTTTGCTTCATATAACCTCAAAAAAACGAAAAAAAAGCGTAATTTTGCAGTTCTCTAATTTTTATACATGAAAAAAGCACTTATTACAGGTATCACAGGACAAGATGGCGCTTATTTAGCGGAGTTGTTACTAAAAAAAGGCTATGAAGTACACGGTATCAAACGCCGTTCTTCTTTGTTCAATACCGACAGAATTGACCATTTATACCAGGATCCGCATATCGACAACCGTAATTTCGTACTGCATTTCGGCGATTTATCTGATTCTACGAACCTGATTCGTATTATTCAGCAGGTACAGCCGGACGAAATCTACAACTTAGGTGCGATGAGTCACGTAAAAGTGTCTTTTGATACTCCTGAGTACACGGCGAACGTAGATGCAGTAGGTTCTCTGCGTTTACTGGAAGCCATCCGTATTCTGAAACTAGAAAACAAAACTAAAATATATCAGGCATCCACGTCTGAGTTGTACGGAAAAGTACAGGAAATTCCGCAATCGGAAAAAACACCTTTCTATCCGCGCTCTCCGTATGCCGTGGCAAAAATGTACGGCTACTGGATTACGGTAAACTACCGCGAAGCGTACGGCATTTATGCTTGTAACGGAATTTTATTTAACCACGAATCGCCTTTACGCGGTGAAACGTTTGTAACGCGCAAAATCACCCGTGCTGTTTCTAAAATTGCTTTAGGCTTACAGGATAAATTGTACTTAGGAAACTTAAATGCAAAACGCGACTGGGGCCATGCGAAAGATTATGTGGAAGCGATGTATTTAATCTTACAACAGCCTGAACCGGATGATTATGTAATTGCTACCGGAAAAACCACCGAAGTACGTGAGTTTGTGAGAATGTCGTTCAAAGAAGTAGGTATTGAAGTAGAATTTAAAGGAACCGGCGTAGAAGAAAAAGGGTATATCAAATCCTGTTCAAATCCGGCTTATCAGGTGGAAGTTGGCAGAGAAGTAGTGGCAATTGACCCGAGATATTTCCGTCCTACCGAAGTGGATTTATTAATCGGAGATCCGACTAAATCCAACACCAAATTAGGCTGGTATCCTAAGCATGACTTAGCTTCTTTAGTAAAAGATATGATGGAGCACGACATCAAATTATTTGAGCGCGACAAATACTTACTGGAAGGCGGTCACAAAATCTTTAATTATCACGAATAAATTAGTAGTAAGTAGTAAGTAATAAGTAGTAAGATATTTATTATAACTTACCACTCATGCTTTATCACTATTTTATGCAAAAAGATTCCAAAATATATGTAGCAGGACACAACGGAATGGTGGGTTCTGCCATTGTACGCAAATTAAAAGCGGAAGGACATACCAATATACTGACAGCTTCTTCTAAAGAAGTAAACTTAATTAATCAGGCAGCTGTAAACGAATGGTTTGAAGCCAATAAACCGGATTATGTATTTGTAGCAGCAGCAAGAGTAGGCGGCATCAATGCCAACAACGTATATCGTGCCGACTTCCTGTATGAAAACCTGATGATTGAATGCAATGTGATACATGCCGCATTCGTGCATAAGGTAAAAAAATTATTGTTTCTGGGAAGTACTTGTATTTATCCTAAAATGGCACCGCAACCGCTGAAAGAATCTTACTTATTAAGTGGTGTTCTGGAAGAAACCAATGAGCCTTATGCGATTGCAAAAATAGCCGGTATAAAACTGTGTGAAAACTACAAGCGTCAGTATGGCTGTGATTTTATTTCTGCGATGCCGACCAATATGTATGGTCAGAATGACAATTACGATTTAAATAATTCTCACGTATTGCCGGCATTGATTCGCAAGTTTCACGAAGCAAAAATGAATAATGTACCTGAAGTGGTGATGTGGGGAACAGGCTCTCCTTTCAGAGAATTTTTGCACGCAGATGATTTGGCAAATGCCTTATATTTTTTAATGCTGAATTACGACGGTTTGGAATTTGTAAACTGCGGCAGCGGCGTAGAAATCACCATCAAAGATTTAGCTTTATTGGTGAAAGAAATTGTTGGCTACGAAGGCGAAATTGTACACGACACCACCAAACCGGACGGCACACCACGCAAGCTTACGGATGTTTCTAAAATTCACGATTTAGGCTGGAAACATACGATTAGCTTACGAGACGGTATTGAATCTGTTTATAAAGAGTTTTCTGAAAATTACGATACCATTATCAATAAGTATAAAGCATAATTTTATACTTTAATCTATCTCTTTTCCTTTTTAAATGCACTAATAATTATCATCCTGTAAAATGATAATTGTCATCCTGTAAAATGATAATTGTCATGTTATTCCAATGACCAAAACGCGAGTTTTATAAGATTATTTTCAATCTTAAAACACACACGTATGGCATTAAAAAAATCAACAGCAACAGCGGCCAAAGCGCCGGTTAAAAGACAAGCTACCGTAAAGAAAACAGCAACGAACACTGTTCCTAAAGATACGCTTATCGAAAATACTGCAGCAACCATATTGAATGAAAGCGCAGAAAATCAAACTATCTCGCTGGGTGATTTGCAAAACCTGCGCTCTAAGAAAGATTTATCTGATTTACTGGTAAGCAATAACTCCAATCCAAAAAAGTTGGTGGATGCTATTAAATATGAAGAAGAACTGGAAAAACTTCAGATAGAATTGGTGAAATTACAACGTTGGGTACAGGAAAAAGGGGCACGCATTGCCATCTTGTTTGAAGGGCGCGATGCGGCAGGAAAAGGCGGCACCATTCGTCGTTTTACAGAACATTTGAATCCACGTGCCATGCGTGTGGTGGCATTGCCAAAACCAACCGAAGAAGAACGCGGACAATGGTATTTTCAGCGTTATACACGCCAACTTCCGAATAAAGGTGAAATTGTCTTTTTCGACAGAAGCTGGTACAACCGCGCAGTGGTGGAACCTGTGAACGGATTCTGCACCACCAGCCAGTATAATATTTTCATGCAGCAAGTTCCTGAACTGGAACATATGTTATATGAAGACGGTATCATCATCATTAAATTCTGGTTTTCTATTGCAAAAGAAGAACAGCTGCGTCGTTTCAGTTCCAGAAAAGCAAATCCGTTGAAACAATGGAAACTGAGTCCGGTAGATATGCAGGCGCAGGACAAATGGGATATTTATACCAAATACAAAGAAACTATGTTTAGCAAAACGCATACTTCATTCAGTCCGTGGATTATCGTAAAAGCCAATAATAAGCAGAAAGCACGATTGGAAAGTATTCGTTATGTCTTATCTATTATTCCTTATGAAGGAAAAGACAATACCGCAGTTCCATTGCATCCAAATCCAAATATCATCACACGATTCCACAGAAATGCGGCATCGGTAGATTAATACTAACCAAGTATCTTGAAGTTCAGGCTTCTGAGTTTTCTCAGAAGCCTTTTTTTTGCTATAACATTAACCTCTATTTAATATTTATCTTCTTATTTTTGTATACTGTAGTAATAACACTTACTACTTATTACTTACTACTTAATACTAAAAAAATGTACAGAAGTCACACTTGCGGAGAATTGAGAATTACAGACGTGAACAAACAGGTTCAGCTTTCAGGTTGGGTACAAACCAGCCGTAACTTTGGTGAACTTTTATTTCTGGATGTGCGTGACAGATATGGAATCACACAAATCGTATTCAATAACAACACCAATAATTTACTGTTCGACAGAGCGAAACGTTTGGGTCGTGAGTTTGTTATTCAGGCGGAAGGAACCGTGGTAGAACGCTCTAACAAAAATCCAAAAAATCCAACCGGCGATATTGAGATTTTAGTAAGTGATGTGAGAATTTTATCTGAATCCAAAACACCCCCATTTACCATCGAAAATGAAACCGATGGCGGCGATGATATCCGCATGCAATATCGTTACTTAGACTTGCGCAGAAATGAAGTGCAGGAAAAAATTATCTTCCGTCACAAAGTGGGACACGAAGTAAGAACGTACTTAAATACGAACGGTTTCTTAGATATTGAAACGCCTTTCCTAATAAAATCTACTCCGGAAGGCGCGCGCGACTTTGTGGTTCCGTCCAGAATGAATCCGGGACAATTTTACGCATTGCCGCAATCGCCGCAAACCTTTAAGCAATTGCTGATGGTTTCCGGTTTTGATAAATACTATCAGATTACACGTTGTTTCAGAGATGAGGATTTGCGTGCCGACAGACAACCGGAGTTTACACAGATAGACTGCGAAATGGCATTTGTTGAGCAGGAAGATATTTTGAATATGTTTGAAGGCTTGATTAAGCATGTTTTTAAAACGGTGAAAGGCATAGAGTTGGGTGGTGACTTCCCGCGTATGCAATATGACGATGCGATGCGCATCTACGGCAGCGACAAGCCGGATATCAGATTCGGTATGGAGTTCATCGAAATGAACGATTTGGTGAAAGGAAAAGGCTTTGGCGTGTTTGACAATGCAGAACTGGTGATTGGTATCAATGCAGAAAATGCCGCGGAATATACCCGCAAGCAACTGGATGAACTGACGGACTTTGTTAAACGTCCGCAAATTGGTGCGACCGGATTGATTTACCTGAGATACAACAACGACGGTACTTTAAAATCTTCTGTCGATAAATTTTACAATGAAGATGAACTGAAATTGTGGGCAGAAAAAGCCGGCATGAAACAAGGCGACTTGTTGCTGGTGTTGTGTGGCAATACAGATAAAGTGCGCAAACAAATGAATGAATTACGTTTGGAAATGGGCAACCGTTTGGGTTTGCGCAAGAAAGATGATTTCAAACCTTTGTGGGTATTGGATTTTCCTTTATTGGAATTCATCGAAGAAGACAATCGCTGGTTTGCGATGCACCATCCGTTTACTTCACCTAAAAAAGAAGACATCGACTTCTTGTATACAGATCCTGCGCGCGTGCGTGCGGATGCGTACGACTTAGCGATTAATGGCGTGGAAGTGGGCGGTGGCTCTATTCGTATTTACGACAAAGGCTTACAAGCAGAAATGTTCAAACGCTTAGGTTTTACGGATGAAGAAGCGCAGAAGCAATTTGGTTTTTTAATGAATGCGTTTGAATACGGCGCACCACCACACGGTGGTTTAGCTTTCGGTTTTGACAGATTATGTGCGGTGTTGAACAGCGTGGAAACCATTCGTGACTTTATTGCCTTCCCTAAAAATAATTCAGGAAGAGACGTGATGCTGGATTCACCGAGTACGATTGATGAGAAGCAGATGAAAGAGTTGAATATTAAGACGACTTTATAAAAAAACATTTACTATAAAAAGGAAATGTGATTCAATTGAACCTCCTTTCCTTTTTATAGCATTTCATTTATCTATCTCTCTTCCTATTCCTTATATAATCTTCAACAGCCTTTTTTGTGGTAAGCCAGTTTCTGCCTTCTTTGTAGGCATCTATTTTCCCCTGGCGTGCCAGCAAACTGATATACTCCTGCCCGTAAGGAACGTTTGGTTCTTCTACTAAAGAAGAAATTTCCACATATTCCGTATCATTATTTGGCAAGGCACTCATGTAAATATTAAGTGTTCGTTCTATAGCTTGCGCCATAAGCAAGGTAAGCTTCTGATAGCTGCCTTTATTCGCCTGATTGAGCGCTTCGTAGTATTTCTTTCTGTCATTTTTTAAAATAATAGCTGGCGGAAACCCTCTGCGCATCAGCAACAGATTCATCGCTAAACGAACCGTTCTGCCGTTGCCATCAAAAAACGGATGTATCCAAACTAATTTGTGGTGAAAAATAGTAGCCAATACGATATCATTTAAACCCAACGGGTTTTCATTTACAAAAACAATCAGTTCATCTAATAAATCAGAAACTTTATTAGCATTAGGTGGCACAAAATTAGCACCAACAATGCGCACGCCGCCATTTCTGATTCTTCCGGCAAAATCATCTTCAATGCTGCGCAATACCAAACCATGCAATGACAAAATATCAATACTTCGCAACACATAATCATCGTTGACCAATGAATATAAATAATCAATTGCTTTTTCGTGGTTATGTGCTTCAAAATGATCTTTCAGGGATTTCCCTTTCACGGTTATGCCTTCCTGCAACACCATTTGAGTTTCTCTTAATGTTAGCGTATTTCCCTCAATACTATTGGAATTATAAGTCCATTCGATGGATAAACTTTCTTTAATTTTTTGCAAAGCGATTTTAGACAATGGTCTTGCTTTCTGCAACATTGCTTTCTTTTCATACAATCTGTCAAACGTAGATTGCATGTCATTAATATCGGATATGTCTATTTTCCACATTACCCGACAAATTTATTAAAAATATCGGTAAATATCAATTTATTTTTATCCGATATTAATTAAAAAAAAAACAGTCAAGTATATAATCTTTGACCTGTCAATAATTTTATTTACATTTAATAAATAAAAATCCTGTCTATGAAAAAAACTGCCCTTGTTACTATTATTATTTTTATCATCTTTTCTTCCTGTAAAATTATTGACAGCCAAACGGGTTGTGCTGAATTTTATGTAAAAAACGAACTCTCATCAAACGTGTTGATTAGAAATTATAAACTAATAGATTCCGGTTTTTATTTCTCATTGGATTCTTTTGTCATAGCACCGAATGAAACCATAAAGGTAAATGAGGATTGTAGAATCGGCAGCGTAGATCCTTTTCCAAAGGGTGCATATACCAGATTCTTCTTTGCCAATAATAAATCAAAAATTGACACCTTTAGCAGAAGCAGTTCTTTCTTCGATAATGACAGTATCAATATCTACAACAGCAAATTATGGGTAGTTACGAGTGAGAATAATGGACTCTTAAAAAAAGCCACCTATACCATTACCGTAAATGATTCTTTAGAAGCAAGATAAAAAAATGAAAAAAGATATTACATCTAGAAACGATATAGAACAAATCATAAAACTGTTTTATGATTTATCTTTTCAGGACGAACGACTGGGAAGAATTTTTAAAGAAATTTCTCCACTACATTTAGAAACACATATTCCTTTAGTTGCAGATTTTTGGGAAGGTATTTTACTGGATGGTGATAAATACCGAGGCAATGTCACAGAAAAACATTTCAATGTAAACAGTTTAACAACACTTACAAAATCCGATTTTGATGACTGGTACAGCTACTGGGAAAGAGCAGTAGATATTTTATTTGAAGGTAAAAAAGCGGAGATGGCAAAATTTCGTGCCCGCTCTATTGCTGATATTATGAGTTATAAAATGGATTATATCAATCAGCAGACAAAGTCTTAACAATGTAGCGTTTAAGATTTAAAAATTAATCGTAAATTGTAATCGTTAATCTTACATCATATGCACCTGCACCCGGAAGCCACCAGACACCTGATTGATCACAATGAAGAACACGTAAAGAGTTCTGAGTTCATCAAAGATATTGTGATTGGTATGTCGGACGGCCTAACCGTTCCGTTTGCATTAGCTGCCGGATTAAGCGGTGCCGTATCAGCCTCTTCCTTAGTTATTACCGCAGGTATTGCGGAAATTGCAGCAGGTTCCATAGCCATGGGTTTAGGTGGTTACCTTGCCGGTCGAGCAGAAATTGATCACTATGCTTCTGAACAAAAAAGAGAATATTTTGAAGTAGATAATTTGCGGGATAAGGAAATTGCCGAAACCAAAGAAATATTTTCCCATATGGGATTAAGTGCATCTACTGTGGATGCCGCTGTTATAGAACTGGCTCAGGATAAAGACAAATGGGTGCAGTTTATGATGAAGTATGAACTGGATTTAGAGACACCCGATCCGAAGCGAGCGCGCAATTCCGCATTCACCATCGGATTATCTTATATCGTTGGTGGCATTATCCCGCTGTCACCATATTTTTTCACCGAACATCCGCACGACGGATTAATTTACTCCGCAATTGTTACGCTGATCAGTTTGTTTATTTTTGGTTATTTTAAATCCAAACTTACCGGACAACCTTTATTTAAAGGTGCCTTAAAAGTAATGGCAATAGGCGCCGTGGCGGCGGCGGCGGCGTATGGCATCGCCAAATTATTCGCTTAATTATACATACCTTGTATATGCTTTTTGAAATTTAATATGCGCCTTGCGGATATTTTATTTATATTTCAATAACCAAAAACAAATCAACATGGAAAATCAGTTATTAGACAGTGACATGCTGGACAACAAAGAAGGTAAGTCGTTGAGTTCTTTATTAGCAAATGGCTACGAGACAAACTCTGTGGAATATATCAAAAAAGGATTTGAATTATTCAAACAAAACATTGGACCATTCATCGGGTTCATCATTGTAGTAGGTATTGCAGAAGGAATTATTGGCTCCATCCCTTTCATTAAAGGGCTCGCCAGTGCATTGGTAGCACCTATTGTAGCCGGCGGCTTTTTAGTAGCCAAGATGATTGACAAGAATGAGCAGCACGCATTTTCCAATTTTTTCGACGGTATTCAAAATTATGTACCTCTTTTTCTGGTTACGCTCTTACCAACACTTTTGATCGGCGCTATCTTCCTTATCGTTGGCGGGTGGGCCTATTTCAAAATGGCATTCTTAGGCATTACTCCAAAACTGGATTTCCAGGATTTAAACAGTATATCATCTTTTGCAAGTATGGCAGGTTTCGGTATGAGAGCAAGTCTGGCTGGTATTATTTCCGGTGTTATTTCCATCTTATTTTTACTGGCAACATTTTTAGTATTATTTGAAAAATTTGAACCCGTAAAAGCATTGGATATCAGCAGAAAACTGGTGGGTAAAAAATTCTTCAACTGGTTTGGGTTTCTTTTGTTAATAGGACTCTTTAATATTGCCGGTGCGCTGTGCCTGCTAGTTGGTTTATTCGTAACTATCCCCAGCAGCATTTGTGCACTCTATGTTGCATACGAAGATGTGGTAGGATTAAATCTTAGAGATTAAGATTTATTAAGCATCCTTTCTAACAATAGAAAGAAGTTATCTATATCAAATGGTTTAGGCAGGTAGCCGTCAAATCCAAATTCAAGAAACTCTTCATCTCCGTTGGTAATTAAACTGGCGGTGCTTGCTATCACTTTCAGGTGTTTCAGTTTTTTGTTTTTTCGAATTTCAGACAAGGCTTCAAAGCCGTTCATTTCAGGCATATCCAAATCCATGATAACAAAATCTGTTTTATTATATTTCAGCACCCCTAATGCCTGCACTCCGTTTGCAGCTTCCAAGGCAATCGTTTCTTTATTAAAGAACTTCAGTGTTTCTTTTATTACAAAACGATTATCTTCGAAATCATCGACAATCAGAATAGTTTTATCAGACAAGAAAGAGGTGTCTTTCTGACGCAAAGCGGTATCTGTATTTTTCTGGATTGTTACTTTCTCAAATGGCAGAGTGATTATAAAATTCGTTCCTACATTTATTTTACTGTTAATAACAATTGTACCATTCATCAATTCCACCAGCTTTTTAGAAATTGCCAACCCTAAGCCTGTGCCTTTATATTTCTTCTGCACTTTGGTACGCACCTGTTCATACTGGTCGAAAATTGTTTTTATTTTATCTTTCGGAATCCCAATACCCGTATCACTTACTATAATCTGAAGAGTCTTTTTATTCTTTAATTTAGCCTCTACGCTTATTCTTCCTTTGGCGGTAAACTTTATGGCATTACTCACCAGATTAGTGATTACCTGTGACAACCTTAACGGATCTGAAAATATAGCAAAGTCAATTGTATCCTCTATTGAATAATGAAGTTTTAAGTTCTTTTCATTAGCAGCCTGTTCCATTACCAATATTAGATTATCAAAAATTTCTTTCAGTACAACCGGCTCATATTCTATCTCCAGCTTACCTGCTTCCATTTTAGAAACATCCAAAATATCATTAATGATACCCAGCAGGTTTTCACCTGATTTTTTTAAGGTTTGCAGGTATTTTACATGTTCCTTTTTAGGTTCATCATTCAGCATTAAAGCACTTGTACCCAAAATAATATTCATCGGCGTTCGAATCTCATGGCTGATGGTAGCAATGAATAAACTCTTGGCAGTTGCAGTTTCTTCGGCAATCAGGCGCTCACGTTTAGCATCTTCCAACCCTAATTTTGCCTGTAAAATATTGTTATCATCAGAATACCCTTTTTCGAGTAATTCTAACTTCCCTTCATAAAATTTCTTGAGATAATAATAAGCTTTATCGTACTCTTTTTTATATTCATACAATTCTGCCAGATATTCGAAAATAACAGCACGTGTGGTATCATTACCTTCTGTTTTGGATTTTTCTTCTGCAGATAATAATAATTTTTCTGCCTGTTCATAGCTGCCCATTTCAAAGTGCAACACTCCATAACTTTTTGAAATATCCATCAGATATGCACCGCCGTTTTCTGAAGAATATTTTATACCCAGTTTAAAATATTTTTCCGACAGTTTATATTTTTTCATTTTGCGCAACAGGATAGCATAGCTTACATGTGCTCTCAATTTAATCAGCGGCAGATTTATTTTCTTTTCCTTTTCTATGGCACTTACCAGATATCTTTCTGACTCTTCCAGTTGTTCCGCCCAGTTCAGCACATTTCCCATCAATAATTCGAATTCAATAATCTTATCCATTTTCCCTAAACGGATAGCAAGTGTTAATGCCTGCTGAAATATATCAATTGCCTTCTTAAACTGCCAGATACCTTGCTGCAGTGATCCAATTTTTTTATATTGATCTAATTGTAAATCATATAGCTTATTTTCGGCATAAATTTGCAATGCCTTGTGCATAAACTCAAAAGCGTGCTGAAAATCTTTTAAATCATAATAAATATCTCCGACATCTTCATATAATTTTGCACATTCGATACATGTTTCCTGGCCCTGTCGTTTCTCAATAATTAGTGTGTAGGTGTCAATAGCCTTTACATATTCTTTCTTTTGCTTTAATTCCAGAGCCTGTTTATATAAGGATTCAAACGCTGTGCGTTGATGATCAGATGCTTTATTTTTAGAGGTAACAGGCATTGTGGTAAAAATTGACACAAATAATTACTGAAATTAAGTAATATTTAATAAATTTAGCATACGCAATTAAGAATATGATTAGTGCCGTTATTATTGAAGACGAGCCTATCTTTCAGGAAATACTCAAAAAAGCCATTGTGCAAACAGGATTAAGTATCCGGATTGATGGTGTGTGTAACTCTAAAAGAGAAGCAAAAAAAGTATTACCTACAGTAAAACCACAACTGATTTTTCTAGATGTGGAACTGGCGGACGGCAAAGGTATTGATTTACTGAATGAATTAGACTGCACAGATATAGAAATCATTTTTACAACTTCACATGATAAATATGCCATTAGTGCAATAAAAAATAACGCTGCGGATTATTTATTAAAACCTATAAAAGAAAAGGAATTAAAGAAAGCGATTGAGAAAGTAGCAAAACGATTAGAAGAAAAAGAAACCTTAAAACAGGCATCACAATTACAAGGCTACTTAGATAAAATAAAAACTGACCAGCAACAGGATTCCAAATTAATGGTTCCGACGAAAGAGGGAATGATTTTTTTAAAAGTAATTGACATTGTTCGTTTGCAATCAGAAAGCAACTATACACTGTTTTTTTTAACAGGAAATAAGAAAGTATTAGTTGCGAAGACACTGAAAAATTTTGAGGAGAAATTATTAGCCTATAATTTTTTGCGTATACATCAATCTCATTTAATCAATCTGGCTCATATGAAAGAGATTGACCATGGCGACAATTTCGTACTAATGGCGGATGGCAGCAAAGTGGAAATATCCAAGCGTAAGAAAAAAGAATTTATGGATGCATTGGAAAAGAACAATTCTACGATTGCGTAAATTCAAGAGAAAACGCTAATATTCCTGTAAAATAAAAAAGCGCATCTTGTGATGCGCTTTTTTATTTTGTATGAAAATCCTACAGATTATATTTTCCTGCTTCAATGATTTTTCCAGCAATACGACGACGTGCATCTTTCACGTTTACCGGTTCGTATTTGGTAAAACGTTTCAAGCCCATCAACATAATACGCAGCTCATCGCCTTCTGCATAAGATTGCAACGCATCCTTTCCGGCAACATTGATTTTATTCATCGCATCGTTAAAGAATACTTTGAGGATGTCAACATATACCTGATCTGCTTTTTCTCCTTTTTCAAAGATTTTCTGAACACGCAGCAATAATGATTCTGCCGTATAAATCTGAATCAGCATATCTGATGCATTCATGATAATTTCCTGTTCATCTTTCAGTTTTGCCATTAATTTCTGAACGGCTCCGCCTGCCACTAATAAGAACGCTTTTTTAGCATTTTTAATCGCTTTGATTTCTGCTGCAAACTGACCTTCGTCATCACCGCTAAAATCAGGCACACTCATCAATTCTTTCTGAATAGCCATACCCGGTGTCATCAAATCAATTTTACCACCCATCGCACGTTTCAACAACATATCAATTGACAGCAAACGGTTAATTTCGCTGGTACCTTCGTAAATACGAGCGATACGGGAATCTCTGTATGCACGAGCAGCAGCTGTTTCTTCAGAGAAACCCATGCCTCCATGAATCTGTACGTTTTCATCTACCACAAAATCCAGTACTTCAGAACCCAATACTTTTATAATGGCACATTCAATAGCATACTCTTCTGCTGCACCTAATAATGCTTTGGAGAATTCTTTACCTGCTTCCAGGTTTTCGTGTTCTAATTTTCCAATATCATTTGCACAACGGTAAGTAGCTACTTCCAATGCAAATAATTGAATAGCCATTTCTGCAATCTTGTGCTGAATAGCGCCAAAAGTGGATAATGATTTTCCAAACTGTGTTCTTTCATTGGCATATTGCACGGCCATATTAAACGCCTGACGAGCGCCACCCAGTGCCGTAGCACCTAATTTATATCTTCCGATATTCAGGATATTGAATGCAATTAAATGACCTTTGCCGCGTTCGCCTAAGATATTTTCTACCGGTATTCTGCAATTTTCAAAAAACACCTGACGTGTTGAAGAACCTTTAATACCCATCTTGTCTTCTTCCGCACCTAAGTTTAATCCTGGTGTTCCTGCTTCTACTAAGAATGCTGTAAATTCTTTGCCGTCAATCTTAGCGAAAACGGTAAATGAATGCGCGAAACCTGCGTTGGTAATCCACATTTTCTGACCGTTCAAAATCCACTCTTTTCCATCTTCAGAAAGTGTTGCAGTTGTTTTTGCACCTAATGCGTCAGAACCTGAACTTGGCTCTGTTAAACAATAAGACGCTGCCCATTCACCGCTTCCTAGTTTTGGCAAGAATTTTTGTTTTTGTTCTTCTGTACCAAAGTATAAGATTGGCAGTGTACCGATACCGATATGACAGATTAAAGTGGTAGCAAATGAACCGCTTCTGCCAACTTCTTCGGCAATAATGCAACCTGAGATTACATCTTGATTCATACCGCCATATGCTTCAGGTATTGCAGTTGAAAGCAAGCCCAGTTCACCAGCTTTTGCTAACAAACTTGCAGACAAACCTGCTTCTTGCTTCTCAATTTCTTTCCAATGCGGCATTACTTCCTTTTCAATAAAATCAGAAGCCATAGAGCGCACCATAAGTTGTTCTTCTGTATAATCTTCCGGTGTAAATACCTGCTCAGGTGTTGATTCTTTAATAACGAATTCACCACCTTTTAATGATTTGATTTGTTCGAGTGTTTCCATTTTATTTTTAATTATAGAATTATAAAATTGTAAAGTTATTGAATCTGATTTTACTTCAATCTTTCAATAATTCCAGCGATACCTTGTCCGCCGCCGATACAAGCCGAAACCATACCATAGCGTTTATTCTGACGACGCATTTCATTGATCAACTGAACAGATAATTTTGCACCGGAACAACCCAGTGGGTGACCTAATGCAATCGCACCGCCATTCGGATTGATGATATCCTGATTCAAGCCAAGAGTGCGAATTACTGCTAATGATTGTGCAGCGAAAGCTTCGTTTAATTCAATCATGTCAATATCTTCGATTTTCATGCCAGCCAACTGCAAAGCGCGTGGAATAGCTACTACCGGACCGATACCCATGATGCGTGGCTCGCAACCAACAACAGCTGAAGTTACTAATCTCGCAATTGGTTCGATGTTTAATTCCTTCACCATTTTTTCTGACATCACAATTACGAATGCCGCACCGTCAGATGTTTGTGAAGAATTACCTGCGGTTACAGAACCTTTTGCAGCAAATACTGCTTTTAGTTTTGCCAATCCTTCCACGGTAGTATCTTTTCGTGGACCTTCATCTGTATCCACTACAAAAGAACGTGTCTTTCTTTTATTATTTTGCAAATAAACTTCTTCCACGGTTACCGGTACAATTTCATCTTTAAATTTACCTGCTTCAATTGCAGCCATCGCTTTTTGATGTGAGTTAAAAGAAAACAAATCCTGATCTTCTCTGCTAATATTATATTGTGTAGCTACCGCTTCTGCCGTTAAGCCCATAGAAGAATAATAATCAGGCGTTGTGGATGCGATACCGTAATTCAATACCGTTCTCCAGCCTGTCATTGGCAATAAGGACATAGATTCCACTCCACCAGCGATGATACAGTCTGCCATGCCTGCCTTGATTTTAGCCGTCGCCATGGCGATAGTTTCTAAACCAGATGCGCAATAACGATTGACAGTTACACCACCAATGGATAATGGCAAACCTGCACGCAATACGATCATACGACCAATCTGCATACCTTGTTCCGCTTCCGGAATGGCGTTGCCGCAAATTAAATCATCAATACGTGATGGATCTAAATTTGGAACAGATGCTACTAAATGTTTTACCACATCAGCACCTAAATCATCCGGACGATAAAAGCGGAATCCGCCTTTTTTTGCTTTGCCGATTGCTGAACGGTAACCGGCTACTATATATGCTTCTTGCATTGTATTTTAAATTTAAATTTTAGTAATTAGATTAGTTTCTCAATGGTTTACCGGTTGTCAGCATTGCCTGAATTCTTTCCAGTGTTTTCTTCTCACCGCAAAGTGACAAGAATGCTTCTCTTTCCAGGTCTAACAAATATTGCTCATTCACCGTAGTTGGTGCAGATAAATCACCGCCGCACATTACATAGGCAACTTTCTTCGCAATTTTTGCATCGTGCTGTGAAATATAACCACCTGCGATGAATGACTCCACACCTACTGTCAATGTACCCAAGCCTGTTCTTCCTAATACCTGAATATCATTTCTGTGAGCTGGCTGAGAATATCCTTCTTCGCTTAAACGCAATACTTCCTGTTTCGCTTCTGCTATTACACGTTTTGCATTGATAACGACTCTGTCTTTATTTTTTCTCATCAAACCTGCATCGAAAGCTTCAGCAGCGGATGTAGCCACTTTTGCCATCGCGATGTTTAAGAAATTATCCTGTAAGGATTGTAACATCGGGTCACCATTTTTGAAGCTGTCTGAAGTACGCAAAGCCAGTTCTTTTGTACCGCCACCTGCAGGAATCAAACCAACACCCACTTCCACCAAACCGATGTATGTTTCTGCAGAAGCTACGACCACATCAGAGTGCATAGTCACTTCGCAACCTCCACCTAAGGTCATTCCGTGAGGAGCTGAAACCACCGGAACCGCTGAATATCTGCAACGCATAGTCGTTTGCTGGAACTGACGAACCGCAATATCCAGTTCATCATATTCCTGATCCATGGCCAGCATGGCAATCATCATCAAATTGGCACCCACGGAGAAGTTTGGTGCATCGTTTCCGATTACCAGACCTTTGTATCCGCCTTCTGCAATTTCAATAGATTTATTGATCGCCTGTAAAACATCACCTCCTAATGAATTCATTTTGGATGTGAACTCTAAGTTCAACACACCATCGCCGATATCATGTAAAGTACCGCCGCTGTTTTTCCAAACCGGTTTGTTGCCGCGTAAATTATCCAGAATGATGAATGACTCGGCACCCGGAATAGTTTTGTATGATTTAGATGCCTGATCGTAATATTTTTTCAGGCCGTTTTCCACTTTGTAGAAAGACGTATTTCCTGCAGCCACAAACTCTTTAACCCACGCTGAGATAGTTAAACCATCCGCTTCTGCCAGTTCAATACCTTTCTGAACACCTACGATATCCCAATACTGGAACGGACCGATTTCCCATGCAAAACCTGCACGTAAAGCATCGTCCACAGCATATAATACATCGGAAATCTCAGGAACACGATTGGAAACATACGCAAACAAACCTGCTAATGAACGTTTCACCAATTGAGCACCTTTATCGTCTCCTTTGATGAATGCATTGATCTTATCGTTTAATCCTTCTACTTTTTTAGAAGCATCTAAGGAAGCAAATTTCGGTTTTCCGGTTGGTTCATACTGCAGCGTATCTAAGCGCAAAGAGAAAGAATTTCTTTTCTCATCTTTATAATAATATCCTTTCTTGGATTTATTACCAAAGAACTTATTATCCAACAAGAACTGAACATAGGCAGGCACTTCGAATGCACCGGCTTGCTCATCGTTCGGACAATTCTCTTTGATGCCCATCATTACTTTCGTACCTGTATCATTACCTACCAAATCAGATAATTTAAACGTACCTGTTTTCGGACGACCGATAGCGGGACCTGTCAAGGCATCTACTTCTTCGATGGTCAAACCTAATTCCTGTGTCAGCTGGAATACTTTTGCCATCGCATAGACACCTACTCGGTTTGCAATGAACGCCGGTGTATCTTTACACAATACGGTTTCTTTACCTAAGAACACATCACCGTAATGCATTAAGAAATCCACTACGCTTTGGTCTGTCTTAGCTGTTGGAATGATTTCCAGCAATCTTAAATATCTCGGAGGATTGAAGAAGTGTGTTCCACTGAAATGCTTCTGGAAATCTTCGCTTCTGCCTTCCGCCATCAGATGAATCGGAATACCTGAAGTGTTGGAAGTTACCAGCGTTCCCGGTTTTCTCAACTTATCTACTTTTTCAAATACCTGCTGCTTGATGTCCAGACGTTCGATAACGACTTCAATAATCCAGTCGCAATCTTTTATCTTCGGCATATCGTCGTCGAAGTTACCCAGGGTTACTCTGGCGGCGGAGGCTGCGCTATATGCCTGCGCAGGTTTAGATTTTAAGGCAAAGGAAAAGGCGTCATTCACAATTCTGTTACGCAATTTCGGATTTGCTTTTTCTTCTTCTTTCAGGTCGAACGGAACGATATCCAGCAACAGCACTTCCAATCCGATATTGGCTAAGTGCAATGCGATACCTGAACCCATGACGCCTGAACCCAATACTGCTACTTTTTTGATAGCTCTGTTTTGTGTTTTTGCTTCCATGTTCAGTTTATGTGATTGTATAATAAAATTATTAGTTGTTTTGTTTAAGGTCTGCCAAAGTATATGCTGCAAATCTGCTTAACAAACGATCGTAGGCGTTCTTAATGTATTTGGCATCCTTAAAAATACGCGTCATCATCACGGCACCTTCAAATTCTGCTACCGTTTGCTCGGCCAGTTTCTTGGCATCTTCTTCATTAGTTATTTCAGAAAATACATATTCTACCGCGCTCATCCATTCTTTGTAAAAATCGCGGATATGCTCAGCAAACTCCGGAATGGCACGGGCTGTTTCCACCCCTATATTTCCCATGATGTTACCATCTGACAATAAAGCTCTTTCTGATTTTTTGAACATTTTTTCCATGCGCTGCTGTGGCGACAAGGTTTTATCGTACGCAATGGAAAACACTTCTTTCTGAAAAAATTCGTGTGCATACTTGATGACCGCACTCATCAGGGCTTCCTTACTCGGAAAATAATGATAAAGGCTTCCTTTTAATAAACCACAAGCTGATGCAATATCTGCTATAGAAGTATTATGATAGCTTTTCTGGCGAAAAAGCTTCAATGATTGTTTTAAAATATCTTCTATACTTACTTTCTGCTTTGGCACTTTCTTAAATTAAGAAATTAAAAATAAACAAACTGCAAGGTTTTATCAAACGTTTGTTTGGTAAATAATGATTTGATAACAATTCCAATGCATGCATTGGAATTGTTTGTTTTTATTAAACCCTACATACAAAATATTGACATATTACAGAATAATTAAACCAAATTCTAAGTAAAACATACCAAATAATCAGTAATTACAACCGAATACCAATCTAACCAAAAACAATTATACACTTCTAGTAGTTTTGAGGCGTCAATAAATAATATTTCCATGCCATTTGGTTAGTTATCTCAAGGCATGTGAAAAATAGTGGGTTTTTTATGTTTCTATGTTTCTTTGGGGTGCATCTCTTGCACCTCATTTTTTTTGTAAAATTTTATCATATCTGTATATTTTTCAATATTTTGTATGTTGTCTGATGTTTAAACGCCGTATACTACATTTATTTGTCACCCTGTTACTGCTGGTAACAGGTGTTTATTCGTTATTCAGTCTGGATATTACCCAACTGCGTTTTGATGTACTGGATATTAAAAACGGGCTCTCACAAAACAGTGTATCGCATATTTATCAGGACAGTAAAGGATTTATCTGGTTTTGCACCGATGAAGGGTTAAACAGGTTTGATGGGTATAATTTTTTAAAATATGATAAGCATATTGACGATAAAAACTCGTTGATTTCAAATTTCACCTCTTGTATAACAGAATCTTCCCCAGGGGTATTTTGGATTGGTACCGAAAAGGGATTAAGCATTTATTTTTTTGAAACGAAAAAATATTTAAATATTGAGAATCCCGGGCAAATAAAAAAAGTTACAAAAGAAGACAGCGTTACCGTTTGGGTACAAACGCAATATAGTTTATATAAGGTACGGCTGGTTGCAACAGAAGAGGATAAAAAAGATTATACGGTAAGCATAGAACCTATGAATGCTTATCGTGAAATTATCTGTAAATGTGACAGTAACCATTTTTTTCTCGCAGGAAGAGACAATCATTTATACACCTATGACTTTAACACCAAGCTAATCATTCAAAAGAGTACATCCGATATCTGGAGTATTCTTATTCCAAAAAAAATAAACGGCGTTACAAGAGATAAATTTAATAATTACTGGATAGCAACCAATACAGGATTATATAAGACTGACGAAAGTTTCTCGATGATTGATTCATTTTCAACTCAACGAAAAGACATTGCAGGATTACAGGATAAAATAACAGATATCACTACCGGAAAGATTGGTAATATTTATATCGCTACTTACCAGCACGGGTTGGTTTGTTATGACATTAACCGAAATAAGTTTATAGAATACCAAAGTGACCCCTACAATCTTACCAGTATTCCGGATAATAAGATAATGAGTTTACTGATTGACAACAGCGGAACATTATGGGTGGGTACAAAAGGATCGGGTGTTGCTACCTGTTCTCAATTTAAATTTAAATTTAAACACGTCACCCAGGAACCATTCAAAACAACTTGGCTTACCAATAAATATGTGCTTAGTTTTGAAGCGGATAAAAATGAAAACATCTGGATTGGTACAGATGGCGGAGGTTTATATAAATTCGACACAAAAGATAATATTTTTTCCAACTGGCGAAACAACAGCTCTTACTCTTCCCTCTCCAATGATATTGTTCAGGATTTATTAATTGATTCCTATGGCAATTTATGGGCAGGTACCTTAAACGGTATCTGTAAATTCAATCCGACAACGAATGCCTTTAAGCGCTATTTCTTTACACCTAACGGGCCTTCTGATAATTTAAAAATTCCTGCGTATTCCAATATCCGTTTGTTCGAAACTTCCGCAAATGAAATATATGCACTGGACGAACATTCCATCTACCATTTCAATATTTCAAAGAACCGGTTTGAAAATACATTGATTGATTTGAAATCAAATAATATTATTCCGAGAGGCATACTTGAAGACAAAGACAGCTCCTGGTGGATTGCAAGTGCATCAGGCTTAATTCATTTGAGTATACGAAACGGATTGTTAAATAAATCTGCCCTGATTGCACTTAATAAAAAATATTTCAAAACCGATCAGTTGTATTGTTTGCTTCCATGGGATGACGACCGTTTCTGGATTGGCTCGGGAAACAACGGTTTATTTCTTTTTAATAGAAAAAAAATGACTGTTGAGACAAACCTTACCGAAAAGAATGGCCTAAGCAATAATTTTATTTACGGAATATTAAAAGATAATGCCGGTAAATTATGGATGAGTACTAACAGAGGTGTCTCCGTATTTGATCCCACTTTAAAACAATTCAGAAACTATGACATCAACGATGGATTGCAGAGTAATGAATTCAATGGCGGTGCTTATTTTAAAATGAATGGCAATGAATTGTTATTCGGTGGTATAAATGGTTTTAATATCATTGAGCCTGATAAAATTCCTTTTAACAACTACAAGCCATTGGTAAATATCACAAGTATAAAAACAGATGACAGCACGTATAATTTATCACCATATACTGTTCAGAAAAAACGAATCCGATTTGCAAACAACCAGAATAATCTGGCATTTGAGTTCGCATCCAGTGACTATGCGAATACACCTAAAAACACGTTTGAATATCGTTTAGATGGATATGAAAAGAACTGGACAAAAACGAATAGAAATTACGTTTCCTATGCCCAGCTGCCACCGGGAAATTATACATTTTATGTAAGAGCAAGTAACAACGATGGTGTCTGGTCTGAACAACCGGCTTCGTTTTCATTTCGAATCCGGCCGATGATCTGGCAAACTTGGTGGTTCCGTATTATTGCAGGTATAATCATTTTATATTATGGCTATCGCTTTATCACCAACAGGATTCAAATGGCGCGCGTTAAAGAAAAAGAGCAGAGTCTGCTGGCGCGGCAAAAAACAGAATATGAGAAACAGCTGGCAGAAATAAAACTGAAAGCACTGGTGGCACAGATGAATCCGCATTTTATTTTCAATTGCATGAATTCCATTCAGGCAATGATTTTATCCGACCAGAATATGCAGGCCTCTACTTATCTTACCAAACTATCCAGGCTGGTGCGTTCTGTACTCGAAAACTCTGTAAAAACATTTATTCCGCTGCAGGAAGTGATTGAAAACCTAAAGTTATATCTAGAACTGGAATCATTGCGTTTCGACCAGCAATTTAATTATGACATCCGTACAGAAGGCCTTGATGTGTATTCCATTGAAATGCCGTCGATGCTGATACAACCCTATGTAGAAAACTCCATCTGGCATGGTCTGTTAAAAAAAGAAGGTGATAAAAACATACACATCAGATTCTACAAAGATTTTAATTACCTGATTTGTGAAATTGAAGACAACGGTATCGGAAGAGTGAAAGCGACAGAATTAAATTTAAAGAAACAACATAAATCCTTAGGTACACTTATTACTAAAGAAATGTTTGACACATTACACAAAATAAAAGAAACGGATTACAGTGTGGAGATAATAGATTTATATGATGAACATCATCTACCAACTGGCACCAGAGTAATGGTACGTATTGAATTGAATTAATTTTACTTTTAAAAAAACAGAAATGGAATCAATAAAAGCAATTATTGTAGATGACGAAAAAAACAATCGCCTGGCTTTGCACAAACTAATAGAAAAATTTTGTCCGCAGGTAGTTGTAATTGCAGAATGTGACAGCGTAGATGCCACTATTGATACCATTGAAAAAACACCGGCAGATGTTATTTTTCTGGATGTAGAGATGCCCGGAAAAAACGGATTTGATTTACTGGCACATTATAATTATCAATGTCCTTTTGAAATCATTTTTACAACCGCTTACAGCCAATATGCCGTTAAAGCATTTCGTTTCAGTGCGTTGGATTATTTACTGAAACCTGTCGATCCGGAAGAACTGATACGCGCCGTTCATAAACTATCCGTTAAGATTTCAGAAGAAGTAAAAAACAAACAATTTGAATTGCTGGAGCAGAAAATCAGCAACAAAGATTCCGGCAAAAAACAGCTGGCTATCTCCACACTGGAGGGAATTTATTTTGCCTCCTTAGATGAAATTATCCATGTAGATGCCGATTCTTCTTATACCAAAATTTTTCTTACTACCGGTGAAATGATTATGTCATCCAAACCACTAAAATATTTTGAAGAATTACTGGAAGATTTTGACTTTGTTCGCGTTCATCAATCGCATATTATCAACCTGAAACTGATCCGCAGATATGTACGCGGCGACGGCGGACAGGTTATCATGATGAACGGAACAGAAATAGAAGTTTCACGCAGAAAGAAAGATGATTTACTGGCAAAAATTTCAGATACGCTGTAACAATAAACGTTGATTAATTTCTTTTATTAATCCAGGTCCTTCATAAATA
>JADKIQ010000001.1 GCA_016721245.1 Sphingobacteriales bacterium | reverse complement strand
ATTACGCCAAACCGCTGTGCTCGTTGCACAACCCCCCAAATGTACATTTTCATGTTTAAATGGATTTTTAGGCGTCAAAAAGGCTGTTTAACTTAGCTTATGCAAGGAAAAAACGCTACTCCGAAAAATTATTTGTCCATTTTCAATTAAGGACCGAGTTCCGGGAAGATAATTTTTTATCGGCAGTTGGATAATGAATTAGATTTAAAATTTTTTATATCAAGCAGCAGCCTCTTTTATGGCGATGAAGGACAGCAAGGTATAGATCCAGTTGTATTTTTTAAATTAATGATGGTCAGTTTATTTTGAAAACCTTTCCAGTGGCGGAAGAATAATTACAACTGCCCTCCCATGCGATTGGATATTTTTGTATTTTATTGGTTACGATATCGATGAACAGTTGCCATGGCATAGCACTTTAAAGCAGAACACGGCAATTGTATGGAGAGGACATATTTTACAATTATTTCAAAAGTATTGTCACTTTGTGTGCAGCAAGGCATGGTTAGGGGTAAGCGCCAAGCAATTGATTCTGCATTTATAAAAGCAAATGCAAGTTTAGATTCATTGTTAGAAAAGAAATTGTTGATGATGCAGCAGATTACATTGAATCATTAGGGACTGAATTTGATTACAAACAAAAAAAATGAAACTGACGAAAAATCGGATAATAAAAAATCAAAGGTAAAAGCATCAACAAAAAATGGGTAGATAAACATCATGCACCCGGAAAGAAAGGAATATAAAGACCAACCGGGTAATATAAACACGACCGGACAAACAAATAAAATTGATAATCGCGATGAACACGGTAATATCATCCGCTCGAAGTTTTTATCTAATCTTACCGATTACAGTCCAACAGACCCTGATGCACGTATATCGGTAAAGCCCGGAAAGGCACGTCAGCTTAACTATTTTGGACAGTTGGCGAGTGGATGATGCACACCGTGTTATAACCGGCGCCATGGCAAATTTTGCAGATAAACGCGACAGCCAATGTTTACCAGCAATATTAGATCAAGCAATAAATAATTTAGCACAAAATGATATTACCATAGCAGAAATAGGTGCAGACTCCGCTTATAGCAGTGGCCCGGCTCTTGCTCATGTGGAACAAAATAATATTACGGCATACTTCCGAATTTTGGACAATACCGAAACACTAGAGAAGGATTTATTTACAATAAGGAACAGGATCAATATGAATGTCAACGTGGAAATAAAGCGATATTACCATTTAAGGAATAAGAACCGACAGCAAAGGTTATGATAAAAAACGTATCGCAGTAGTGAAACGGATTGCAAAAATTGTCCGCTAAGAAAAAGTTGTGCCGGAGAAAAACAAAGTTTAAAAACTTGATGACACAGTCGATAAACCATATTACGACCGGATGCATGAACGTATGCAAAACCGAGTATGCAAAACGATGGTGCGTATAAGGAGCAAAACAGTAGAACCTGTGCTAGGAACATTACTCAATTTTATGGGTATGCGTAGAGTGAACACGCGAGGCATAAATAAAGCAAATAAGCATGTGTTAATGGCATCCCTATGTTACAATCTGAAAAAATATTTAAAGTTTATTCGTTTAAATCCGGTTGTAAATAAAAATTACAAATTAGTATTAGGGGAACAACTACCAAATTATTTAAATCGTGGTTTTTACATCTATTTAAAGCCTGTTAGCGGCATATAAATTTTGCAAATTAATAGGATTGAAATAATCAAAGTTCGTTAAAATGCCCTAGAATCAATAGGTTAGAAAGAATTTAATCAAAAATGCTAGAATTAAGAAGTTGTGCAACAGTAACCGCTGTTAGCAGCTGGCGTTCTGTCCACCGTCTTAGTAAACCATTGTCTGTATGTCGTCCAAGTGTCGGGTTGTGCGTTCGGGTATTTTTTCTTTTTCAGAAGGGCAGGAAAATTTTTTTATTCAATTTTTTTAGGGAAACAAGCACACTCTTTTTGCAGCTTTGGTTTGCGTGTCGGCTTGTAGCGGCTGCAAAATGTGTGTGCTTGTGTGCGTTGGCTTTTTACTTCGCTAATTGTAATATTCTGTATGCTCCTCTTGCAACAATTATAAAAACGATTGCTCCAATAATCAAGTCGGGATAACCTGAATTAAGCCAATTAACCAAAAGTCCGGCTGTGATTACTCCCGAATTAATAATTACGTCATTGGAAGTGAAAATCATACTTGCTTGCATATGAGCCTCTTTGCTCTTACCTTTTTGTAATAAGTAAAGACAAATCACATTAGCGATAAGAGCCAAAACAGAAACGATAATCATTGTTTGAAAATCAGGCATTTTCTCAATTCCTATAAATCGTCTGACTACTTCTACAAAACCAATTACAGCAAGAAGTATTTGAAAATATCCTGCAAATTTTGCGATGTTATTTTTTCTCGTTATTGTTCCACCTACCGCAAATAATGCCAATCCGTAAACAATACTGTCTGCGAGCATATCCAAACTGTCTGCCACTAATCCCATTGAGTTGGAAAAAATTCCAAACAGCATTTCCAATCCGAAAAACAGAAAATTGATAATAAGAACCGTCCACAACAATTTCCGTTGTTTATTGCTTGTGTCGGTTTCAATTTCCACCTTGCTTTCTTCGGTTGAAACCAAAGAAGTATCAAGGTTCAGCGTATTTAATGCTAAGTTTATCGGCTCTGGTTTTCCGTTATGATGAACTGCTAATTTTCGGTTTGGAATGTCAAACTCCAATGATTTTATTTCATCAAACTTTGTAGTTTCATCCGTATTAATTGCTCCTCGCTTGGGCAATCCATTTTTGTAATGTTAAATATTGTCTTTTGCATAATTGCTACAATTTTAGTTTGATACCACCATTAATTAAAAATCCGTCAAGCGGTGCGTAAATGTCCCTGAAAACAGGATTAGTTAGTGTGCCTGTATAAATAGTGTCAAATCGGGTTTGCCTTGCGTCAAGGAAATTTTCAAAGTTGATGTAAACCGAAAATTTCTCCCATAGCTTTTCAACCATAAAACCAAAAAAGCACATATTGTTTTCCTGTTGCACCGTCACTCAATTTTTGAGGACTGAAATAATACGCTTCCAAACCTACTTTCCATTTGTCCTCTACTTCATACATTAAAACTGAATTTATCCTGTGCTTTGGCGTAAGCGGTGTATTTGTCAAAATTCCGTTTTGATGCAAGCGTGTATCTGTAAACGTATAACCTAAAACAATTTAAAATCTTCATAGCCGATTTTGATATTGGTTTCCGTTCCTCTTGTATCAATGTGTCCTGCCGAATTGATAAATTGGTATAATCCGCCTGTTTGATACTCAAGCAACAAAGGGTTATTCAAATAGGTGTAAAAGAAAAGTTGGTTGATACTGAACGTTACTTTTTCGCCAAATACGGTGCGATAATTAAAATCAACATTTCCTCCGTAACTGCGTTCCAATTTGTTGATGTTTTTATCAATGGGCATTACATTTTGGTATTGTATGCGTTCGCTTTCCTCTGTAAATATGGTTGGTGTTTTATAGCCAAAACCACCACCAAGCCGTGAAGAAAATTTGTCGGTTATTTTGAATAATGCTGAAACTCTTGGCAGCAAAGCAATACCATAATCAATAACATAGTCGGCTCTGAAACCTGTTTCAAGATTGAGCCACTTGGTTGCTTTCCACGAATTTTGAGCAAATGAACCAAAAGTAATTTGGTTATAATTTCTCAATGGAAAAGTGTCTGTCTGCTTTTCCTGAAAGTTATCCGACCAAAGATTTACACCTGCAACCCATTCTGTTTTTTCCCGAATATTGGTATAGCTTGCTTCGCTGAATGTGGCTGTTTGTGTGCCGTCAAAACTGTAATTTGGAATATTGATTATCCTGTTAAAGTAACTCACGCTGTTCTTAAAATTGAAAAAACTTTTGTCATTAAATTTATGGTCAAAAGACAATTGCGTGGAATAGCGTTGTGTTTTGTTTTCTTCAAAATAACTGTGGATAGTGTCGCCCTTTCCTTGTATAAAATGTATGTCGCCACCGATACGGTTTTTCAATAGCTGTGTTTATTCCAACATTCAGTTTTGTTTTGTCGCTGAAATAAACAAATAACTTAGGATTGAAAACATACCTGTCAAATTTTGGAATAGCTGAAAAATCACCCGATGGGGTATAAGCCCAATTGCGGTTATGTGCGGCAAAAATAGTTGTCCCGATTTTGTTAAATCGCTGTCCGTAAAAACCGTTAATGTCAAAACCTCTGCCCGAACTTCCGTTTAAATGAAAACCTAATTCTTTTTCATCTGTCGGTGTTTTGGGAAATAAGGTTTACCAATCCTGCTATTGCTCCGCCTCCGTAAAGTGTAGATGAAGAACCTTTAATAATTTCTACTTGCTTTAAGTCAAGCGGTGGCGTTTGCAAAGTCCTAAACCGCTTGCTGCTCCTGCATATAGCGGAAATCCGTCTTTAAGAATTTGTGTATATCGTCCGTCAAGTCCCTGAATACGAATAGAAGCATTGGCAGACGTTGCGGAAGTTTGCTGCGTTTGTATGCCTGTGCTTTCACTTAAAAGCATACGAATATCGCCTGCTTTCATATTTCCTTTTCTTCTAATTCTTCCCCTGCAATAAATTCAATTCTTGTCGGAATGTCCTTTATGGTTCTGGAACTTCGGGTAGATGAAATCACAATTTCGTCCAATTCGTCTGCATTTGATTTGAGAAAATCTCTATCAGGTTTGATGTTGTCAACGGAAAATCAAACGTGTCTTTTCTTGTTTCATAACCGATGTAACGAAATTCAATTATCTGCTTTCCGTTTGGGATATTGGTTAAGGTTATCATTCCGTTAATGTCTGCGGTTGCTCCTGTTGCCGTTCCTGATAAAATAGCTGTCGCACCGATTAACGGTTCTTTTGTTTCGCTGTCTTTTATGACCGCTTTAAATGTATTCTGTCCGAATACGGTATTTATGTTGAATGCTACCATTAGTAGCAAAATGATTTTAAACTTCATTGCCTAAATGATTATTAATGTTTGAAAAATAAATTGGCGGTGCGTAGCACCGCAATTTGTTATTGTGCCGAAGGCACGGAAACATTAACTAATTTTGGGCGGTTGCCAAATGGAAGAGAAAAAGTCAGACGTTGTATTTTCCTTGTAAATAGAAACTTTTTTGTCTGAATAAGTGAGGATAGAGTGTATTGAAAAATTTGTTATTGGAAAAGTGAAACCTAAACAGGTATTGCAACTCATAAATGGTGAACAACAATCGCTGCAATCTTTGTCATTTTGATTGTCTTGTGATTGTTCGGTTGTTTGCTCCTGAAAACATTTGTCCTCCACCAAATTTGGTACTGCTGTCAGCAACAAAACATAAAGGGCTAATATGAAGGAGAAATATTTCACGCTGCAAAGTTAGTATAATTCATTATTTGATTGTCCAATCGTCATTATCATTTTCATTTTCATTAACAGTTATCTTACTGATAACAGCGTTTGCTCCTGAGTCTGTGTAAGTTCCATACCCATTGACAAATACGCCTTTAGCTCCGTCTTTCTGATTTGTCATTGCGTATAAAATAGCTTCGTCTTCCAAGTCGTTTTGTCCTGTAAAACGATATATTTTGTCAATAACGATGTCGTTCAAATCAACTTTTTCGCCTCCTTTTTTGTAAGATATGTTTTCTTCCAACAAGTTAAAGTCTTCTGTATAACCACGTTGTCTTAGTATTTCTATTACTTCTGATAATGTTTTCTCTGTTGATAGCATAGTGTTCTCTATATAGATGTTTATAAATGCAAAGTTAAAAAAGCGTTGGGAAAAATGGCTCTTTGGATTTTGCCGAAGCGTGGGCTTTTGTGTGTCGGGGCAAAAGCCAATGTGCCATTGTGCGGTGGCAAAAATTGAATAAAAAATGTGCGGTGGGAAAAGAAAAAATACAGAAGGGTCGGCAAGGTGTGTCGGCTTAGTTCTTGTCCGTTTGTAATATGGTCTGTATGTCTTTGTTTATCTGTCAAAATGGTTTACGCTTCTCTTGTTTGTCTGTCCGTTACTGTCAGGGTTGCACGGTCTTTTTTACTGTTGCTATAACAATATATTTACGAATATAACCAATTCCATCAATAAACTAAAAATCTCTATCGTACTGATTATCAATATCAAAACTTGCGCATTTTTGGATATACTTCAATTGCAAGTTGCGCTAAGCCTTTTTTTGGTTGCGTTGAGTTGCTTTTTAATTTGTTGAGCAAGGTGCTAACGATTTTAATGATATTCCGGTTATTTATGGATGGGCAGTTGCAATTTGCCACTATATATTAATTCTTTCGTTTAGCGCACTCAGATGGAATTTTTAATCATTACCTATAAAGTAAGAAAATGTTGAATGTGTAGGGGCGAATTGCATCCGCCCCTACACATTCAACATTTTCGAATTCGGACTGCACTGCGGCGGACGAGCCAAGATTCATATTTATTTTTCATATTTTCAATTAGAAGATAAATCACATTTCATGCTCAGAATCGCGTTAGGGATAGCAGTGGAAAGCCCGCAGGAATGAGGCACGAATGACGAGGACTTGGAACGGATAGCCCGGCCAACGCCCAAAAGCGCTTTTGCAAATTCCATTTCCCGTTCTATCTTTGCACATGGAAAATCTCTCAACCAAGTTTTTAGGTGAAAGTCTCACCTTCGATGATCTCCTTGTAGTTCCAGCTTATTCTGAAGTATTACCACGCGAAGTTGACATATCGACGCGGCTCACACGCAATTTGCGTATTAATGTGCCTATTATTTCCGCTGCAATGGATACTGTGACTGAGTATAAGATGGCTGTTGCCATGGCCAGAGAGGGTGGTATTGGAATCATTCACAAAAACATGAGTATTGAGAAGCAGGCAGACCAGGTAAGACGGGTAAAAAGGAGTGATAGTGGACTAATAATTGACCCTGTTACCCTGTCACAAAACGCAATAATTCGTGATGCGCTTGCTATGATGAAAGAGTTCAAAATTGGAGGCATTCCGGTGATTGATGAAAACAAGAAGCTGGTTGGGATTTTAACCAATCGCGATTTGCGTTTTGAAACGAATATGCAACGCCCGATTGCTGAGGTGATGACGACCACAAATTTGATTACAGCGCCTGAAGGCACTACGCTGCAGCAGGCTGAAAATATCCTCAAAAACTATCGTATCGAAAACTGCCGGTTGTTGATGGAGATGGCATTTTGAAGGATTGATTACTTATAAAGACATCCTCAAACTGGCGAGTCACCCGCGCGCATGTAAGGATAAATATGGTCGCTTGCTGGTTGGCGCTGCAGTTGGTGTTACACATGATACCATTCAGCGCATTGAGGCATTAAGAGCTGTGGAACCGACCTGGTTATTATTGATACTGCTCACGGTCACTCGAAAGGGGTGATTGATATGGTGAAAACCGTAAAATCGAAATTTCCGGATTTGGAGGTGGTTGCGGGCAACGTTGCTACAGGAGCCGGTGCAAAAGCGCTTGCTGATGCCGGTGTTGACGGTGTTAAGGTTGGAGTTGGTCCCGGAAGTATTTGCACCACGCGTGTTGTTGCGGGTGTTGGGGTTGCCCAAATAAGCGCTATTAATGACGCCGCTAATGCATTAAAAGGCACAGGAGTTCCTGTAATTGGTGATGGTGGAATTCGATATACAGGTGATATAGTGAAAGCAATTGTTGCGGGTGCCGATACCATTATGGCCGGTAGTTTATTAGCGGGAACGGAAGAAAGTCCGGGCGAAACAATTATTTACGAAGGCCGAAAATTTAAATCATACCGCGGAATGGGCAGTGTGGAAGCCATGGAAATGGGTTCAAAAGACAGGTATTTTCAGGATGTGGAAGATGATATTAAAAAATTGGTTCCTGAAGGCATTGTTGGTCGCGTTCCGTTTAAAAGGCACATTAGAGGAAGTGATGGTTCAATACATCGGTGGTTTAAGAGCCGGAATGGGATATGCGGGTGCAAAAGATGTTGCATCATTACATAACGCTCAATTTGTAAAAATAACAGCAAGTGGTATTCGCGAATCGCATCCACATGATGTTGTGATTACGAAGGAGGCGCCGAATTATAGTAGGTAGGATTGAAATAATTATTTTGTCCTACGCTTATTAATTTTTATAAAATTTATAAGTATTTAAAATTTGACCATATTCGTTCGTTGCTATTGATATGTATAAACCAGCAGCAAGGTGATTCAAATTTATAGAATAGTTGTTGCTTAATAATTCATGCGACAGATCTCTACCGGTTAAATCAAATCATCAATAAATATTTTGCCGTAATATAGTTCAACTTCGTTATTATAAATTAAAATATTATTTGATAAATACGGATCGTGCAAATTTAAATTTTCACTAGTGCTATCTGTTTTAAGCCAGCACGTAATAACATTGGGTGTCGTAAAAATATTTTGTTGATGATATTATTGAACTTCCGCAAGCATTTATAGTTTTCAACTTTACGCCGAAGGTGTGATTTTTAAAAAATCTCCATACTTGCTATAATAAATACTATCTGACAAATATGTATCACCTGTTGTCCACGTTAATCCAGCGTTTTCACTCCAATAAATATATTACGATCTTGTTTTTTGTGGAATTCTGACAAAAAAAATAACATGAGGAAGGCGCACTTTGAACAGTTGATATAACACCTGTTGGTAATATTGGATTACCTGCGATGTAAATTGAGTAAGTATGTGTCTCAGCGTATCCATTTTCAAAATTAGCAGTAACCGTTATATCATAATAATTATTGGGGCTAACAAATGGTTTTAATGTAATCCACCTTGCAGAAGGCAGGTTATCATCATTAGGCCCAAAATTAAAAGCTGTTGATGTCCAGGTATAATTTACATCCGGATAATATGCGCATGAAATATTTTCACCTGTTGAATTAATACAAAACTCAGAAGGTGTTTGAATAAATGGAACAGCTTCAGTACCCGATTGTTTATATACCCGAATATAATCAACATACATATTTTTGGGTAATGCCGAATCATCTACATAATCCTCATTAATATCGCATGTTAATGGCGATTGCATACTTAATCGAATATGCATAGGTTTGTCAACCGGATCAAATGGCATATCTTCACTATTTAAGCCTGAAACCTCAATTGTTCTAATTAAACTGTTATTTAAATAAAACTTAATAATATTTTGATGCCATTCGCAACCAATATTCACCCATTGATAGTCCAAATTGTAAGGTTCAATAAACATTTGTTTATATAGGTGAATCTTTTGAGATTCTCCAGCTGCAATTTCAGGCGTTCCATAGTCCCAGTGATAATTGGATTTTAAAACATTTTTGTGGCCGCTATAGGTTTCCCAAATATCAATTTCTCTATATTCGGCATCTCCACCACCTGCAACAAATAACCAAAAAGCAGAGCCTGCGCCTTTGGAAAAAGGTAAGTTTTGACTCTAATTTCAATATAAGAATCAGGGTAAAATTTAAACTCCTTAAAGCTATCGTCGTCTGTTGAAAATGTTTTGATTTCAGCACCAGAATGTGCGCAACCTGCATAATCATCACTACTTAATGTCAATTTTAAAGAACCGTCTGCTTCAGTTACGTTATTAGGATTAAAAACTATGCCATGAAGGCAATTGTGATATGCATCATCAGTATTGGTGCTTTTATTCCAATATTCAGGATTAACTTCATTGTCATTAAATTCATCGTTAAAGATTAATTGCCATCCCGGTTTATA
Organism: Sphingobacteriales bacterium; assembly: GCA_016721245.1. GTDB lineage: Bacteria > Bacteroidota > Bacteroidia > Chitinophagales > JADIYW01 > JADJSS01. The sequence goes on along the minus strand of JADKIQ010000001.1, from coordinate 11,462 downwards.
AATTGGTGATGGCGGAGAATTATAACCGACTTGCTTATAACTTGAATACCAAACATCACAAAGGTGTTGGGACTTTAAACATGTGCTTAATGCCAGTAAAAATAAAAAAATTGTTGTTTTCATAAGCGCGCCATTTATTTAATGATGCCTATTAATAATAAAAATATAAAATTATAATGAAAAGATATAATTTGACAAAAACCTTTCCAACAGATGGAGATTTTAAACGTAAAGTATTATTATTTTAATTCAGGGATATCATTCATCTCAATTATCTGATAATCAGGGTTTTCACGTATGGTTTCAGGTAGGTTATTGCTTCCAGCAAAGTAAATTTTATATCCTAGTTTTTGAATTCCCTTTAATGATTCAATATCCGGTATTGTATTATAAACAATAAAATCGGTATAAAACATGGCCTCAATTGGACGGGGATAGTTAAACAGAATTGCTTTACCATGATTGGTTTCACCCAGTTTTTTTAAATCTTCTACCCATTCGGTAGAAGTTGTGTTTGGGTTTAACATTTTGGTTCGTTCTACACAATATCTAAAGGGAAGTAAAATTAGCAAGGCCAAAATAATGATTGCAAAAACTCTTTTAATTCCACTAAATTTTAATTCATTTATTTTATCATAAAACAATCCTGTAATAATAAATAGAGCCGGAGCAGTAAATAAAATGTAACCCTGCATTTTGGTTTCGGCAATTGTAAAAAAGATTATAGGTATAAATACCCAAATTAATAATGCATATTGCTTATTCAAAAACTTACCTTTTAGGGTTTGTATGGTAAACCATATTAGCGGTAAATAAATTAAATCGCCATAACTTATTCTTAGCCTTTCTAAAAAAAACCATCTGGCCTCCGATCGACCTTCAGTGCTTCAGTTAAATGCAAATTATTATAATATTGCTCCCATGCTGTTTCAAGTGGAAAGGCCTTGGCGCTATAAATTTGCCAGGGTAGTGCTACAACAACTAAGACGAATACCAGCAATGCCAATTGTATAAAAAATTTGTTTTTTGAAAATTTGCCACTGTCATAAACCAGAATATACCAGATTGGTATTACTATTAATGCCGGTAACCACTTGGTTAAAATAGCAAACCCAATTGCAACTCCGACTAAAATGTTATAAGCCTTTTTTTTCTGTGTTAATAAATTTAATACAAAAAAAAACCGCCAGCTGTATAAAAAACAAAAAGAATATGTCATAATTATCGGTTGCAACTCTGCCCCCTGTTAATTCAATTATTAAACCATTCATTGAATACAGCAATGCGCTAATGAATGCCACACGTTTGTTAAAAGAAATTACCGATATAATAAACTAATAAAATACCAAGTGTTGTTAATAAAATGCCGGGTATTCGGACTGCAAATTCATTTATTCCAACCACTTGCAAACTTGCACTTATAAACCATAGTGGCATTGGTTGTTTATGAACCCAATAATGGTTGCTGTACCATTCTTTGTAATCGTAAGGCAATACAGGATCTTCGTATAGTGTTGGTGTCAACGGATGGGAAATCATGTTTTTTGCCACAAGTGCATGATAACGCTCGTCCCAGGGGTGTAAATAATTATCTGAAGACACATATACCCTTAAAATAAAACCTGCTATTATTACGAGTAATAAAGCAGGTTTTATTTTAGATTTTGTAAAACAATACATTGCGATTCCATACATCGCCAATGTTGTTATAAAAATTATTAATCCGGTTACATGTGCCGTCATTTATGATAAATCATTCACGATATTTAAATTAATTTTATTGCACCAACACCAAATACCCCAGGCCGGAATAGTAACTTTTTTACCTGTTTTTATTTTTTGTTTTTTTCCGGTGAAGTAGTTTTTATATTTTCCGCCATCGGTTGAAAATACGGCATCGTGTGCGTCGGAGGATAAATTTAGTATAACCATTACTTTATTATCTCCCAACGTACGGTGTAACAATAAATTTTATCGTGTTGTGTAGCAACTCTTGTATATGCACCACCATAGGAGCCATTCCATAAAGAAGGGTTATCTTCTTTTAATTGAATAAGTGTTGTATAAAATTGCGTGTAATTTTTATTGTCGACCCAGGTAATTGAATCTTTATCGAAAAATTTTAATCGGCGATCCAATGCAACTTCCTGACCTGAATACATTAATAACATGCCCGGCATTGTAGCAGCCATAACAGCAAAGGTTTGAGCCCCATTTCCCATTCTTTCGAATTCAGTTCCGTTCCAGCTGTTTTCATCATGATTGCTGGTAAAGTTCATGAAGTAACTATCTGCTGTATAGTTTTTCAAATCTTTCTGAATTGCCACATCCATGGTATCGGCTGTCATTGTGCCTTTTGCAATTTCATTCATGATATGATGCTTATTCCAGGCATAGGTCATATTAAATCCATCAGTATGTAATTGCGGGCCTTCTGCTTCGGCTAACAGGAAAATGTCCGGTTTTATTTTCCTTAATTCGGTTAATGCTTCGTTCCAGAAATCATCAGGAACCATCATTGCAACATCACATCTGAAACCATCAACATCAGCTTCGGTTATCCAATATTTCATGTCTTCAATCATGGCCGCGCGCATGGCTTTGTTATCATAATTTAAATCTGCAACATCACTCCAGTCGGCCACAGGAGGAATTACTTTACCGGATTTATCTGTCGTATAAAAATCAGGATGTTTTTTCATCCACACATGATCCCAGCTCGTGTGATTGGCAACCCAGTCGAGAATAACATGCATATCGCGTTTATGTGCTTCGTCAACTAATTTTTTAAAATCTTTCAGCGAACCAAATTCAGGATTGGTTGCCGTGTAATCAGCAATAGAATAATAACTGCCTAAACTACCTTTTCGGTTTAATTCGCCAATTGGTTGTATCGGCATCATCCATAAAATACCAACGCCCATTTTTTCCAGTCTAGGCAAATGTGTTGCAAATGCATCAAATGTGCCTTCCGGCGTGTATTGGCGGATATTTACTTCGTAAATGGTTTTGTCTTTACTCCATTCAGGTGCCTGCGCAAAAATGAACTGAAGTTGTATGATTGATAATGTTAGGACGATAATTTTTTTCATAAAAATGAGCTGATTTAATTTCCAAAAGTAATTATTTCAAATGAATATGGTTGTACTGTAACCTGCAACGTTGTGGTATTCATTTTTGTAGCGCTGCCAAAATTTGTGTGATAAGGTTTGTCGGTTTCAATATTCGTTAAGGGCATAACAACGGCGCCTGCACTTTTGTTGAATAATACATAAACCACATCATCAAAATATGTGCGTTTGTAAATGTATAACGTAGGGCTCACCTGCAATACTTGAAAATCGCCGTATAACAATGCCATATGGCTGCTGCGCAAATGGGTAAGTGTAGTTACGGTGTTTTTTACATCGAGTTGATACTTGTTCAGGTTATCAAATTCCATCATTCTGCGATTATCGGGGTCGTTTGCTCCGGGCATTCCAATTTCATCACCATAATATATTATCGGAATTCCGGGAATTGTCATGTTAAACGCGTGTAACATTTTAATTTGGCATAACCTATTGTATCGGTAACTTCTATCTTGCGGTTCCATCCGGCTTCTTTGTCGTTTTCATCCCATTTTAAATCGCCGCTGGCATAAGAAATAAATCGCGCCATGTCGTGATTGCCTGTTATGTTACCCATTACGTGATGATAACCAAATGCATTAAATGTTTCATTTAAACTGGCATTTAACCGATCAAAGCCAACCTCATTGTTTGCAAAAACACTTCTTGCGTCAAAATATAAAGCAAAATCAAATTGTGCATTTAATAAACCTGTTCCTACATACGAACCAATTAATTCGCGTGAACCAAATGTTTCTCCAATCTGATAAATATTTCTGTTTTGAGGAATTTCAATTTCGGTTTTTATTTTATAAGTTAGCAAACGCCAAAATTCTGTTTCAATATGTTTTGTTGCATCATGTCGGAAACCATCTAAATTAAATTCATTAAACCAAAACATTGCACTGTCTGCACAAGCTTCCGCAACTTCGGGTTTGCTGTGATCAAAACTTGGCATATACGGTTCGAACCATGTTGTTAAACGATATTCATCCCATAAACGCAGGTTTTTTCTTCCGTCGGGTAAGTCAAGTTGTGAAAACCATTCCGGATGCGATTTCCAGACAGGATGTTCGGCATGAATATGATTTGCAACATAGTCTAAATACACGCTCATATCACTTTGATGTGCGTCAGTTACCAACCCTTTAAACTGCTGATTTGAACCAAATCTAGTGTCTACCTGACTTAATGAAATTGGCCAATAACCATGATATCCGCTAAACCATCGATGCGGTTCCGGAAATTCCTGATAGGCGCCGTACGGGTTTTGAAAAACGGGTGAAATCCAAAGTGAATTAATGCCCAAATTTTTAAAATAGCCGTCATCAATTTTCTGTTGTATGCCAGCTAAATCGCCTCCATAATAATTTGCCTGTGGCAGCAATCTTTCATCCTGCACAGGCGCATCGTTTTTGGTATCACCGTTTTTAAATCGGTCTACCATCATAAAATACATGATTGTGCGTTGGAAGTCATCTTTTTCTAGCAACTTCGGATCGGTAACTACATTACCATATTCTAATGGAATTAATAAATCGTTGGTTTCTTTTCCGTTTACTACGGCATAGGCACGTATATAAGAGCGTTTGATTTCAATACCTTCATCAGGGACAATCGTATACAATTCTTCTTTTTTTAATTCTTCATTATATCCGGCTGTGACAAATATTATTTTGTTATTCCAAAATACAAATAATTCATCAAATAAATTATCTGCTCCAATACCAAATTCTACTTTCGTGTTGTAACTACTTTTTGTATATAATGGGGCAGATTTTCCTCCCGGCTCACCGGCAACTAACAGTGAATTAAATCCGCCAATGCCATTATCTATTTTTTGAGGATTATTCGGGTCCAGAAACCAGGCTCCATCAGCTACTATCTGATATTGATATCTTCCCGGAGATAAAATAAGATCTGTTGTCCAGATACCCTTTTTAAGCTCCATATAAATAACATCCGGGTTCCATCCTGTGAGGTCGCCGACAATGGAAACTTTTTGATATGTTTTGCCTTTGGGGTCAAATGCGAAGGTTACTTTTTCTTTTTTTGATTTGCGTAATAGTATATCATATCTTCCGGAATCGGTTTCGATGGTGAGCAGACTTAATACCGGAATTTTATTCACTGGAATGAGTTGCAAAGTTTTTTTATCTGCACTCAAATTAAATTTAAATGCCGGGTCAGCTACAATTGTTTTAATTGCATTTACCTGAACAAAATAATCCTGTAATTGAATTGTGGTGGTATCTAATTCGAGTTGTACCGGTTCTGCCAATCCAAAAATTTCATTTTGAGCATTGACAGAACGAATGTTAAAAGTTATAAAACAAAATAGTAAAAGGAAAATGTTAGTTCGTCTTTTCAACTTACCTAAAACAATTCCGGAAGTGTGATTATTGAATATCTTATTATTAGTCATTGTTTATGATTATATATATACCTGTGTATTCCATCTTTTATCAATGGAACATTAAAGTTAATAAGGTATCCTAAATTTTTACCTGTTAATTTGAGTTGAGTAAGTATTTGTGCCTGGTGAATAGGTATTATTGCTTCAACAGCCTTTAATTCCACTAATACCATGTCTTCAACACATAGGTCCAGCCTTATACCATCATCAAATACAAGGCCCCTGAAATGAACCGGGACAATAGATTGACGAACAACAATGATGTTTTCTTCTCTTAGCAAATGATACATGCAACTTTCATACACTTTTTCCAACAAACCTGGTCCTAATTCTTTGTGGACTGTGTAAGCTGCATTAACAATTCTCTTCCCGAGATATTCTTCCCGTGGTGATAATTTAAATTTTTCCATACAATTAAATTTAAACGTTAAAAAAATATTTAATTGCACAGATGCCGGATGGAGCAAAAGTATAAAGAAAATATTAAACTCAATATTAGAGTTTACAATAAAAAATCTTTATAATAACCGAAAATTGTAATTGGTCTTTGTAGTATTTGAGGTGTTAACCGCTTAGCTATTCAATTTAATTATGTAAAAGCCGCTTATCCATTGAAAAATAAATAAGTTGGGTGATGATTAAATGTTGAAATATTTCTTTTTCAACACAGCAGGAATAATTATTTAATTTATGAGCTGAAACGCTAAGACGCAAAGGCCTCAAAGATTCACGAAGAATTTTAAAGGTGTTTTTGTATGAGTTCAAATTTATTAAAATATAAAATTACACAATACAATCTTTGTGCAACTTTGAGGCCTTTGTGCCTTCGTGGTAAATTAAATAAATGATATTTATAATCCGAATTTGATATTAAAGAAAAATGGGATGATACAACTTTATTAATGAATTCTACTCCTCCAAATACAACCAGTTAAACATATCAAAAAATTCGTTGCGCCAAAAGGATTCGGAGTGGGTGCCGTTGCTTTGGATGGTTGAGCGCATTTTTATGTTTGGATTTTTTTGATTTAATAATAGTTGCATCATTTTTTGAACATCAGTTACCATTCCGAAATCGCCACCTTCCATTGCGCCGGCTAAAAAATATAATTTAATCGGATAGTCAACAACAGATTTTTCTGCATATAAATAATTCTCTTTATTTGTCCAGAATGCAGGTGAAAATAATCCTGCCATTGAAAAAACTGAATCGTATTTTAAAATCATATATAACCCTTCAACGGAGCCCATGCTGCTGCCCGCAATACCGGTAAATTCCCTGCCAGGGAGTGTTCGATATTTTTTGTCTATTTCCGGCTTCAGTGTATTTACAACAAATGCAGCAAAATCATCCCCTTTGCCATTATTGATATAGTCTTTAATTGGAAATGGAGAATATTCTTCTAAACGCAAATCACCCGCATTATCAATACCAACTATAATGGCATTTTTTAAACCCAGATTACACAATGAATCCATCGTTTCATCTACACCCCATTCGCCATTATTTGATTCACTGGCATCAAATAAATTTTGCCCGTCAAGCATATACAATACCGGATAACTGTTATTGGTATTATCATAATCACATGGTAATAAAATTCGAATTTGTTTATCGCGTTTTAGCTCGGGTGAATACACATTAAATTTGATAACAGTTTTATTTGGCGGAATAATTTTGGGCGGAATTACATGCGCAAATCCCGCTACCGTTTCATTTAATACCATACCCGGTTTATAAAAATAGGTCCTGTTTTCTTTTTTCGAACCATCTGCATTTACTTCCTCTTTTTCCCAGGTGCCACAGGTAAATTTAAATTCAACAGAGCTTGTATTTGCATCAATTGGAATGGTAACGGTTAATTTATTTTCTTTCCACTTTAAACGATAGTCTGCATTACCAGGATTCCAGTTGTTAAAATTTCCTGCGACAAACATTTTATCTGTTATCGAATCGGGAAATGTAGATGCATTTGCAGCTACAATAGTAATTTGAGATCTTGTTTTGTCGACTAACAAAAAACAAAAAGCAAACAGCAATAAGATTTTTAAAATACATTTCATATTACAACAAACTTAAACGCAGTAAATATATTGTTAGTATGCACAGCACAAATATAGACACCTCGATCAAGCCCTGAACAATCAATTGTTTGTGAAGTGTTACCCTCCAAAACCGTTTCCCTGCAAATCAGTAATTTGATATTCAGCATTTATTATGTTTTGTAAATAAATTATTTGATTCTGCATATTATATAAATATTGCAAAGTATTGGTTGTTGCTGATACTGTTAACGGAACTACATCTTCAAACAACCATAAAAAACCATCGTCATATTCACGCTTCCAAAACCATTCACTGTGTGCGCCATCAGCTCTTATTACGGTGAGTATTTCATCAGATGTAAATCCGGCATCAAGTAATGTTGCGGTAACAGTATTTATATCCGGAACCATATCTACATCTTCTGTTGCACCAGCAGTAAAATATAATTTTAATGGGAGTGTTTTTCATAATTTTCAGTGAAAATATTTACTGAATCATCAAACCAAAAACTAGGCGAAAAAAATTAATGCTTTTGAAAATACGGTATCAAATTCCAATGCGGTGTAATAGGCAATTAATCCGCCCAAACTACTACCACCAATTGCAGTAAACATTCTATCGCTTAGTGTTCGGTAATTTGCATCGATATACGGCTTTAATGTATTTACAAGAAATTGTGCATACTTGTCACCATCGCCTCCTCCATAAGTTGGATTATTCCACGCACTGTATTCATCAATTCTATCTATTTCACCATTTGCAATAGCAACAACTATTGCTGATGTATGTCCGTTCGAAATAATATTTTGCATACTGCCATCTACATCCACTCTCCTGCAAAACTGCTAGCATAATCAAACACATTCTGACCATCTTGCATATAAACAACAGGATAATAATTTGTTGATGTAAAATAATCGGGCGGTAAATAAATCCATATTCTTCTACTTCGATTTAATTCCGGTATTTCAAAATTATAATCGAGTTGAATTACATTACCATTTATGGTATGTGTTCCGGTTTGATCTTCCCAATTGGCAACGGTAAAAGTTAATTCACTACCACCAGCAAAAACACCGGTTCTGTTTGGTAAAAAACTGCCATCTGCCATTGTTTCGCCTCTTGCCCAATCGCCTCTGGTAAATTTAAATTCAAAACCTTCTCCGTCAGTACCATCTAACGCAATAAAATAACTGCCATCAAAATCTTTTTGTAATTGGAATGCCGCTTCACCAGGATTCCACGCATTAAAAGTGCCTGCAATAAATACAGAATCCAATACCGGCATAAAATATTGTGGCACAGAAACTACCCTTATTGTAGTTTGTGCAATAAGTTTGTTGTTCAATTGAAAAAATATCATCAAAAACATCCAAAAAACACGCATCATCCTTGTTTTCCTTACCATATTTCCTTTAGCGTATACCATATTCACGTATTTTTGTCTACTTAACAAATATAGTCAGGTTATATGAAGAAGCTGTCGTTAATTACACTAACCCTCCTGGGTTTTTTTGCTTTTTCAACTAATACTGTAAAAAGTCAAACGCCCGATTTTATGCTTCAAGGCTGGAACTGGGATTATCCGTTTTTTTATGCCGGAATTGGCAATCAAATCGATTATTTAGCTGCTGAAGGCGAAAATTTGAAAAACGCTGGTTTCACTTATGTGTGGTTACCACCGCTGGCAAAGTCAATTTCTGGCTCAACCAGCATGGGTTATAATGTGCGTGATTATTATGATATCGGTGATTTCGGACCGGCAAGATGGGGCGACAGAGAAGGTTTTGAAAACATCAAAACCGTTTATAACTCGTTGGGAATCAACATGGTAGCAGATATGATTTTTTAATCACCGCGACGGAGGTGCCTGGGAAGATAACGGCGCTGTTGAAGGTTGGATTGAAAACATGAACTACACCAAAGTTGCCGGCGACCAACCGTTTCCAAGCGACCGCTATCAGTGTTATCTACCAATTGGCGGTGCAACCGGAAACGGAGCCGGAACCTATTATTTTAAAATACGGTCTGCAAGCGAACATCCCAACTATTTTGACAAGCCTTATCAGGTGGTTTTTTGGACCAATACCGTTGCTGCCGATTACGTTACCGCTCCCACAACAGAGGCAGAACCCAATGGTGGTGGAGATTGTGGCGAATCGAACAACGTTATTCTGTTAGGAAAACGCAAAAATGCCACAATTGATAATACAGGTTGTAAAACTGATGAATTCGCACTGACAATTTCGGCTGCCGATTTTAATGCAGCCGGCGATACCATCTGGTTTAAAATGGTGAACACCGGTGGTGGTGGCCTCGGCGATATGACTGACCACTATGTATATGGCTTGTGGAACGGCGCTTTGGGGGCAGATGTTCAATCTCAGATGAAATTTCAGACTGCTACCGATTTTACAAATTTGCCAAGCGGACAAGGCTCCATGAGTTATCTCAATTTTTAAACCGAATGGCAATCCAACACAATTGGCAGGCGATCAGGATGCATTTTATTTTTATTATGATATCGACCAATATGTTCCTTCCACTAAAACAGTTTGGATGACTATACAAAATATTTATGGAGTGATGAAGATATAAGAGGTTTTCGTTTCGATGCGGTTAAACATTTTCCGGGATGGTTTATTGGTGATTTAATGGATGAATTGCATGATAGTGGCATGAACCTGGGATGATTGTGGGTGAAAATTATGATTTTACACCTTCCGTATTAAAAAGGCTGGTTAGATGATGTTATGTTCAACATGGATGATGATACCAAAGCCGCAATTAACGTTCGTGTGTTTGATTTTGCTTTGAGAAATAATTTAGAGCAAGCTTGTGATGCATTTGGATACGATGTGCGCAATGTATTTAATTCAGGCATCGTAGATGGCGCAGGTGGAAGCGGATTTAATGTCGTTACATTTATAAATAATCATGATTTTCGCGACCCAGGTCAGCCGGTAGATAATGACCCGATTTTAGCTTATGCTTATATCTTAACAAATAATAAAATTGGTATTCCTTGTGTATATTTTTCAGATTATTATAGTCCGCTTAATTTACGTTGTCAAATTAACGGGTTAATGGAAGCACATCGTCGTTATATTTATGGTGCTACACAGGTTGATTATCTTAGTCGATATAGTTCACCATATTTTGCAAATTATATTTCAGGCGGTGCAAATACTTTTTAATATATCAAACCAGTTATGCTGAAAGTGGAAGAGAAGTTGTTGTTGCAATAAATTTTTCAGGTAACACATTAAAAGTTGATCAAACAATAAATACTGCAAATATCGCTGCAGGAGATACACTTACCGATATTTTTGCACAAACCATTTATCCATTTATAACTGTTCAGGACGACAACCAGATTTATCTGGAAATTCCACCGCGCAGTTTCGCCGTTTTTGTTGAAGGCGATTTGCAGGATGAATTAATTGATATCAGCACCCTGTTTCTGTTACTTCAATTCCGGGCGAATTATCATTTCAGTTATTTCCTCAACGGCAACCGATTTTAGTTACTTTCGACTTTCCGCTTGTGAATAATAATAATTTATTAATCTCCATTTACGATATAACAGGTAATGTTGTTTTGCAACAAAATAATTTATCTACACAAAATACTATCTCAACAAAAATTTAATTTCAGGAACATATTTAATTCAAATTATTCAGGATGACACTATCCGAATAGCAAAATTTATTAAACAATAAAATGACAACAGAACAAACAGCATCAATTTTTGCAAACATATTTCCAACCGCGGATGCAATTCCGGAAAATGCGAAGTTAGACTTACCAATTAAGCAGGCGCAATATTTAATTAACGGTGAATTCAGAACATGGACAGGTGAATTTACACCGATTTACCTCCGGTATA